>LDXR01000009.1 GCA_001443495.1 candidate division NC10 bacterium CSP1-5
CCCTCCCATGGTCCACCCGCGCCCAATCCCGGATCTGAGGTTCGTCCCATTCTTGACAAGTTGCTGGAAACCGCCGAGAATCGCCGCATCCTTCGGAAATCTGACGAGCGGTGTATGCTGACCAGCATACGCAATAGCTAGACGGCAGCACCGCTGTCCTTCGGAGCTTTAATGCGCATTGGTATTGTCGTAGTAGTTGCATGGTCGATGCTAAGCACCGGCCTCATGGCCATGCTGTCCAGTTGCGCGTCAGCTCCCGTGCAGGAGCGACAAGCGGAGCGATTCAACAAGATCCACATCGGTATGACTGTTGATGAGTTTCGACAAGTACTGCCGGAGGCTTATTTGGGCGGTGAGAGCGGATCTATTAGCGCGTACGTCTTTCGGGAAAGTCGATACTCTCCCTTCGACGAGCGGGCGAGTGGCCGGTCAGGGATGGTTACCGAGTATCTGCACTTCTACTTCCGAGACGGGAAGCTCGCTCAATGGGGTAATCCGGGTGATTGGGAGCGCGGCTTCAACATCAACATTCGCCACAGATAGGGACCGTTGCCAAGGTCGCCGCGATTCTCCTCCAGTGGGTCCACCCCGACCAACACCGGATCTGACGTTCGTTCCCATCCTTGACAGGCCCTTGGAAACCAGCAAGAATCGCCACATCCGTTGAAAGCCTGAGGACCGGGATATGCTAACCCGCATACTTAATAGTTAGGCAGGGGTAAAATCACTCGTATACCGGCTTCTCTTGTCCCTACGGAGTTTGTTGAAATGAAGAGTCGAATTGCACCGCCTTCATTTCTTGTTTTGCTAGCGATACTTACAGTCGGCTGTGCAAGAACTCCTCTCCTACTTTCTCCCGACGCAAGCGACGTGCGCACAGGCAAGGCCGACCCTATTGGGAATGCCAGGGAACTTGGACCTGTAACAGCAACTGACGGTTCAGGATGTGGGTTGTACGGATATCGCGGAACGTATGAACGTGCTTACATTCAGCTCAAGAACAACGCAGCAGCCCTAGGCGCCAATTACGTACAGATTTACTCTATTTCGGAGCCACACCTAAGCGGGGGCTGTTTCGTCAATGTGTTCTCAATCTCTGGGATGGCATATAAGATAGGCCCTGCTGAAGAAACACTTCGTGGCTCTAAGGTGTCCACAGGAACGTGTTTTTCAGTTGCTCCTGACGGGCTTATTCTTACGGCATACCATCTCATTAAAGATGCAAGCACCATTACGGTGAGGTTCGAAAACGTCAAAGAACTCACAGCCGTTCCCGAGCAGATTTCAGCAAACAACGACTTGGCGCTTTTGCGAGTGAACAGACGAACTCCCGTCTATTTGACTCTTTCTCCGCTTCAAAACCCGAAGCTTGGAGAGCCGGTCTTTACTCTCGGCTTTCCTGCTCCGAGTGTCCTTGGGACAGAACCAAAATTTACAGAGGGTACTGTCAGCGCCTTGTCTGGGCCCGGTAACGAATCGACGTTTCTTCAGGTTTCCGTCCCCGTACAACCTGGCAACTCAGGTGGACCCCTCGTGAATCACCGCGGGGAGGTTGTAGGTGTGATAACGGCGACTGCCGCAATCCTTCCGTTCCTGCAAAAAACTGGTAGTTTGCCTCAAAACGTCAACTTTGCCGTCAAAGCAGGATACGCTAGCTTGTTGTTCCCCCCCCCAGCCGCTCTTCCCCTAGCGAACGATCGCGATGACGCGATTCGACGGGTTCGCGGGGCGTTGTGTACGGTCGAATCCACGCCGGGTAAGTAATTAGAGGGGAGGAAGGCTCAAGACCTGCGACGCAACATTAGCGTTGGGGTGTGCGGCTTGGTGAAGCTGGTTGGCGGACGGGGCCGGCCTGATACGTGACCGATACCTCGCGTGCATCCCGTGCCTAACAAACTCTTGCAGCCGATGCAGGAACCTCCCTCGATAAAGTAGACACTTCCACCTAACGACAGGAGGTGTCCGATGCGAGGAGTCAACAGGCCGGAGGTGTGGGTGACGGTGTCCGGGACCCGGGTCGCGAGGTGCTGCAGCAGATCGAGCTGCCGCCGCCCGAGGACTCGCGCCACGAAGTCGCCGCGATTCTCCTCCGCTGGGCCACCCCCGACCACTCCCGGATCTGACCAAGATCAGCACCCACCTGATCGCGCCTCCTTCTTTTCCTCAGGCCCGAGGGATTGCTCCCCGCCTCAGGATCAGGTATTCTGTGAAAAGCGGCACGTGGGAGCCTGGGCCGCGACGCTTCTTTACTGGCAAGTCCAGAATGTAAATTCAAGGTCTGAGCCTGAATCTAGGACGCAACGATGGCAAAACGAAAGATTCGGTCCGAGGTCCACGTCGCAGATGGCGCCGGCGGAATGGCACCCATCGCCGATCTCCGCTTCGATCCGGCCGAGTGGCCGATCCGCTTCGTCGTGCCTGCAGACCTGGCAGACCACTGGATCGCCCACCTTAACGCGGAGTGCTCGGAACGGGGTTGGAAGACCAGCGCCCTCAGCCAACTGGAGGCAGAGGAGAACAGCGGAACAATCGTGGTCAGCACAGGCACCACCGGAAAATCACCCGCCTTGGAGATCGTCTGGGAGAGACCACGAGGAGGTCCAATCGAGGTCCGGTCTCGGCCCGCGGGCTCCCCGGCACTGATGCTCGAAGCCGCTCATAGTTTCCTGGACGCCGTCCACGGGCGCTGCCAGGCCGGGATTCAGGTCCGCCGTCACCGGCGGGCTCACCTCGTCTACGAAGGGCTGCCTTGGCGCGGGGAGCTTTGGCTAGGGAAAGACCTCCGTTTGGGGCCTACCGCTAGGCATGCGTCATGGCTGCTTGCCCCTCAAGTGATCATTGTCGATGCCGAGGTGGAGGGGATCGGCTGGCAAGGGGTGAACTCTACGTTCCATCTGCTGCTTCGCGAGCTTTCAATCTTCCTGAACGTCGTGGTCGGCATCGACGTCACGGTAGAAAAGAGCGGGTGGGCCTGGACGTACGAAATCGACCCGGCGGGGAAGGCGACAAAGTGCGACCTGCGTCCCCTTGGATACTGGGAAACCACCTCCCGTAGTAGCATGCCGCAGCCGGGGGAGGTACCACCCATTCCCTTGGGCCCCGTGCAGCGGCCTGGCTTAGAGCGGTTGGGAATCAGTGCGGAAGACGTTGAACAAGCGGTCCCGCAGGATACCGTAGACTTGTGGGAGAGGTTGAGAGGGCTCCCGGCCGGACAGCGGGACCGGTTCCTGAGGGCTGGCAACGCGTACCAGATCGCCCGCTCCATGTGGCCGGACCAAAGGACTGCGTACGCAGCCTTCATGGTCGTGGCATGCGAATCCCTCAAACCGCCCGGCAAGCGTTACGACGATTGCAACATCTACGACGTGGTGGAGGGGCTGCTCGGCGCGTCCGAGGTGCAACATCTCCGCCACTTGCGTCTGGCCCCCCAGCGGATCCGGAGCCAACACCTGCACCGCGGTGAACTGGCCGCTGGCGAACTCGTACCAATCCTCCTGCAGACCGATTTCGGTGACCCGTCCTTCCATGACACCGTGTCCGCACTCACCCGAATAACAAGAACCTGCCTTATCGAATGGCTGCGGCGAGGCGGTACGTACACACTGAAGCGGCCTCGCGCAGCGGCGCACCGGAGGAAACGGTAAGGGGAGTTGCACCGTCTTGGCAAGGGGCTCGGAAAAGGGGTCGGGAGTGTTTTGTACCACCTACGCTGATCAATATTTTCTGTAATTACATCGTGCGGAAGAACGCTCAGCGGGATGACTGACGAAAACGCGAAGATTCCGGAACCGGTGCTCGGTGCACTTCGGGGCAGTGGATTCCCGTTCCAGACCGCTGTGGCCCACGTGATCCGGGGTTCCCCGGGATGGTCAGTCCATGCGTCCGAGTATCCCTGGCAGGGGCCCGGAAACGATTCCCAATTCCTTGATCTCATTGCCACCGATAAGAATCTCTTCCTCACGATCGAGTGCAAGAAGACTAGAAAAGATATCTTCACATTTCTTCGGCCGGTAGGTCACTCGCACACGGGTCAACTCGAGGACTTCCGCTGCCTACGTGCTGAGCAGATTCAAAACTCGACCCGAAGAGTAGAGATATTCTGCGAGGATTGGGGGGTTTACCCAAGATCAACGCATGCGGAGTTCTGTATCGTTAGCACTAGCGAGTCTGGCAAAGACCAGAGACTGCTGGAGAAAGACGCTGGCCTACTCATCCACGCTACTGAAGCGTTCGCGGAGGACTTCCGAGACCGCTTCCAGTCTAGGTCTAAACTATCGCCTACTTGCCTGTTTCTTCCGGTTATAGTTACGAACGCTCCGATCTATACGGCACGTTACGACCCGACGAGTGTTTCGCTTGAAACCGGTGAGTTCTCGGAGTTGCCGCAGGAGATTGAGAGCGCGCCTTGCGTTCGTTTTCGCAAGGCGTTTATATCGGGGGGCGCACGCGAGCTCGGAGAGCGCAGCGTGTTCGTCGTCAACGCCGCATCGCTCTCGGAATTCCTTGGGCTTGTCCGAACGGCTCCTCATCAACCGGCAGAGAGGGCCCAGGTGCACTTTCAGCAGCGATTGCGACGCTGAGTATGTCTAGTCAGTGGAAAGAGATAGGGGGTCTTTTCGGATTAGGCTCGGCCCGTAAGGGCCCGTAACCCTCTTCGGAACCTGAGTCCGGGGGAGGCTGCAGCGGGTTGACCTGCCCTCTCCCGAGAATTCCCGCCGTTCGGTCACCGCGATCCTCAAGGTGTGACGATCTCGCAAAAATGAGTGAAGAACCAACTTGACTGCTACCGGGCCTGATGGAATCGTCTGAGGCCATGGGCCTGACCCGACGTGAGATTGAAGCGAATGAATTTCTTTGATGTCGTGTTCTGGCAAAACTTCGTGTCCAATGCGGCTGCAACCCTAATAGCTGCTTTAGTAGGCGTACCACTTGCGCTTTGGATTGATCGGCGCATTACACAGAGGAAAGAAAGGGACCGTCGAACGCAATTGCTCCGTCTCCTCGTGGAAACGTTATCGGAGAACCGGAATATGGTGGAAAGAATCTCTCGGGAATTCAGGGAGGAACCAGCGCGAATATTCTTCGGAAACGTCGACACCTCAATACTCGATTCAACGGCCTCGATGAAATATGAGCTAATCGTCGACTTGAGGATAAACAAGGTTGTTGATAGTCTTCAGAATTACCTTCGGCTCCTTCAACGGAAGGTCGCACTCCAGTTGGAGATTTCTTATAGCTCCTTTAGGGCGATGGCAGATTTCGTACAAATGCGAAGGGAGTTGGTAGACTCAATCGTGAATCAATGCCCTGGGCTTATTGACCAGATCGACCGGGGGCTGGAGGTCATTCGTAAGGGGTTGGACCCCTGAAACGAGTACCGGAGATGTCGCAGCGGGTCGAGCTGGCCCGCGCAAGTCCGCCCTCCGCGAGGTTGCTGAGTTCCCCCTCAACTAGGCCAATACCGACTAGTACCTGTCTGGATCCGGCGGCCTTGGCGCCTCCAAAGATGACTCAAGAACAGACCGACCCCTTCGGCCCATCGCTGGGATCAAGAATGGAGGGCAATCTAATGACAGAATTTGTCACTTCTTGCAGCTTTTACTTTTGGGCCGGAGTCGTGTCCTCCATTTTCTTCGGCGTGTTCTCTCCTCGAATATTCGTCTATGAGAAGCTCTACGAGGAGAAGAAGGCATGGAAGCACGCGCCCTGGTGGATTTACCAGTTCTTTTTCAATGGCACGGGCGCGTTCATCGGTTGGATGGTCCTATACTACCTTTCGAAAGTTCCCCTCCAGGATTTTGAAACCAGGCACTTCGTCGGCATTGTCATCGCATTTATTGGCGTCACAGGTAACCTTCCCTACGTGGTGATGATGGGAAGATTGCCTAAGGACTTTACGAAGTAGGTGAAAGGCCAGGAGTCAGGTTGGATGTTGGCGAAAGTCCCCTGTAATACTCCATGCGTATGTTCCGCCCCCTGCGCATCGAATTCCCCTACGCTACCGATGTGCCCTCACTTGCCATAGATGTTCGGGCGCACGCCGAGTAGCGATGGCCTCACTGAAGCACCCGTCGACGGCGTAAGTCTGAATCCGGGTAATACGGGGCCGGGGTTGCGGGGAGGGGAGGGGTTGGGGTAGAATGAGGCCACCTTATATATATTGGAGGCACGGGTGGCGAGGAGGAGGGTACATTTAAGTTTTCCCGGGAAGCTCAAGGACGAGCCGCTTTTGTGGCAGACGTGCGAGCAGTTCGACCTCGTCTTCAACATCCGCCGGGCCGACTACACCGAAGGGATGGGCTGGCTCATGGCCGAGCTGGAAGGGGACGCGGAGCAGCTCGAAAAGGGGATTCGTTGGCTCGAAGAGCAGGGGGTCATCGTCGGCCCCATCGAGCAGGACGTCGTCCACTGAGTTTTTTGCTTGACAGCCCCGGAGGCGTTTGGTCTTATAGAGCGACAATTGAATAGAAGTTCACTTCTCATCAAGAGCGGCTGAGGGACAGGCCCTAGGAAGCCGCGGCAACGGTCCCGCCGACCTGGTCGGCGGGAAGAAGTGCCAACTCCTACATCCCGATCTCGCGCGTCGGGGTGAGAGATGAGAGGGTGGATGCGCAAAGGTCATGCACCCCTTCTCATACGGAGAAGGGGCTTTTTTTTGGAGTGAACGACTATGGCGACGCGACGGTGGTCCCTGACATACCCCTCGAAGCTCATTAAAGAACCGGTGCTGTACCGGGTGGCGAAGGACTACAAGCTGGTTCCCAATATTCGAAAGGCCCGGGTGACCGAGACGACCGGCGAGGTGCTCGTCGATTTTTCCGGCAAGGAGGAGGACCTCAAGAAAGGGCTGAACTATCTCACCGGTCTCGGGATCACGGTGAAGGAAGTGCGGGAGTAGCCGCGATCAGGAGGGTTCGATGGCCAAGATCAAAGGGCTGAAGTGCCGCGAGTGCGGTCGCCCCTATCCGGCCGAGCCGCTGCATGTCTGCGAATTCTGCTTTGGGCCGCTCGAAGTCGAGTACGATTACGCGACCCTGCAGAAGATCGTCACTCGGAAGCGGATCGAGGCCGGCCCGCCGAGCATGTGGCGGTATCGCGACCTGCTCCCCGTTGACGAGGAGCGGCCGGTGGGGAGCCACTGCGGCATGACCCCCCTGATCCGCGCGAGGAACCTGGCCGACGCCTTGGGAGCCAAGGAGGTGTACATCAAGAACGATGCGGTCTGCCATCCCACCCTCTCGTTCAAGGATCGGGTGGTGGCGGTCGCGGTGACCAAGGCGATGGAATTCGGCTTCACCGTGGTCGCCTGCGCCTCGACAGGCAACCTGGCCAACTCCGTCGCCGCCCATGCGGCCGAGGCGAGGCTGAAGAGTTTCATCTTTATCCCGGCCGACCTGGAGCAGGGAAAGATCGTCGGCACCCTGATCTATGACCCGGTGCTGGTGGCCGTGGATGGCAACTACGACGAGGTCAACCGCCTCTGCAGCGAGGTGGCCGATAAATATGGCTGGGCCTTTGTGAATATCAACATCCGGCCGTACTATGCGGAGGGGTCCAAGAGCTTCGGCTACGAGATTGTCGAGCAGCTCGGCTGGCGCACGCCCCGACATATCGTGGTCCCAGCGGCCGGTGGGTCGCTCGTCACGAAGATCTGGAAGGGGCTCAAGGAGTTTCACGGGTTGGGATTGATCCCGGACTGTGCAACCCGGATGCATGTGGCCCAGGCAGCGGGAAGCAGTCCCATCGTGACGGCCATTCGCAACCGGTCCGAGACCATTCGGCCGGTCCGCCCCAACACGATTTGCAAATCGTTGGCCATCGGCAATCCGGCAGACGGATACTATGCGTACAAGGCGGTCGAGGAGAGTCGGGGATCCGCCGCGGATCCCAGCGATGACGAGATCATTGCCGGGATGGCCCTCCTCGCCGCAACCGAGGGGGTCTTCACTGAAACCGCCGGTGGGGTCACCGTCGCCGCCGCCAAGCGGCTGCTGGAGGACGGCGTCATCCCCCGCGACGAGAGCGTCGTGCTCTCGATCACCGGAAACGGGCTCAAGACACAGGAGGTGGTGGGAGGCGTGCTCAAGCCACCCCTTTCCATCAAGCCGACTTTAAAATCGTTTGACGCGGTGATCGCCGAACGGCCGGATCTCGGGGCCGATGTCGTGTCCAGAGCTTCGAACACCCGTCGTGGATAGGGGAGGGAGAACCGCATGAGCGTCCTCGTCCGGATTCCGACACCCCTCCGAACACTGACCAACGGACAGGCCGAAGTTCACGCAGAAGGGAGCTCTATCCGGGAGCTGATCGAGAACCTGGAGGGGCGTTACAAAGGATTGAAAGAACGGCTCTGTGAGGGGAAGGACATCCGCCGCTTCATTAATGTCTACGTGAACGAAGAGGATATCCGATTCCTCCAGGGGACTGCAACCCCGCTGAAACCCGGAGACCGGGTTTCCATCGTTCCCGCCATCGCCGGAGGGAAATAGGTCGATTCATCCCAACGGATATACAGGCCAAGTGTCAGGCCGAGATCCTGACACTTGGCCTTTTTTTCTCAGAAGGTGGTCGCTTGGTCTGGGTTTTGCAGAACGGTTGCGACGCGTGAATCACAAAGAAAGGGGGTAAGAGAGGTGCATCGAAAGGGACACAACCCGAAGGCGTGGTACGAGCGGGAGGAGCGTCGTGGCCTCAAGCGGCCTCAGCCCAGACGGACGCGCAAGGAGAGAGACAGGGACGGGTCGAAAGGCGGCGGAGGGAGAACCACCCCGGAGGAATGGTGGGAGAAAAACTCTTGACATACGCGCTTGCCTTCCCGCATCTTTGGTATCAGGGCGATCGAATCAGCGCTCGATTAATCTCCCTGCAGCCCATCCTCTATTATTATTATTATCTGATCTACCAGGGCATCTTTTCGCGGTGACGGATCTGGTCCTTGGAGGATCATGAACCACTCAAGCGTCAAAGAGCCCTCCCGTCGAACCGAAGGTTCCCTCATTAAAGTATTGGATGAACAATGACAAGCGAACTAGCGCTGAAGACGGATATTAAGGTCATCGGCGTGGTCGGGGGTGGAACTATGGGCCACGGCATCAGTCAGGTGGCCCTGCAGTCTGGATTACAGGTCCTCCTGCACGATCTGGAAGAGGCCATCCTGAAGCGGGCCCGAGAGCGTATTGCGGCAGGCCTGGCCAAGGGGGTGAGGCGAAGAAAGTTCGGCGAGGACGAAAAGGCAGAGATGCTCAAGGGGCTCGTCCTCACGATCACCCCGTTGGATCTATCCGCCGCCGACTTTGTGATCGAGGCGGTTACCGAGGACCTGGCCGTCAAGCGGACCCTGTTCCAGCACCTGGACCGGATCGCGAGCCCCGAAGTCATCCTGGCCACCAACACCTCTTCACTCCCCATTACAAAAATCGCCTCGGCGACCTCCCGGCCATCCCAGGTTATCGGCATGCACTTCTTCAACCCGGTCCCGCTGATGCCGCTGGTCGAGGTGATCCGCGGGCTCGCCACCGCCGACGCGACGGTCACGGCTACGGTCCGGCTGGCAGAGCGACTCGGGAAGACACCGGTTGAGGTCCGCGACAGTCCCGGCTTCATATCGAGCCGCATCCTCGCATCCATGGTCAACGAAGCGTGCTATCTTCTGATGGAGGGGGTCGGTACCGCCGAGGCCATCGACACCGTGATGAAGCTCGGGGCCAACCATCCGATGGGCCCGTTGGCGCTCGGCGATCTGATCGGCCTGGACGTCTGCTTGGCCGTCATGCGGACGCTGTACGAGGGGATCGGCGATCCCAAGTACCGTCCCTGCCCCCTGCTGGTCCAGATGGTGGACGCGGGGTATCTGGGGCGAAAGAGCGGGCGGGGGTTTTACACCTACGAGAAGGGCTAGCGACGTGGAGTACGCGCATCTCATCTACGAAGCGGCTTCCGGGATCGCCACCATCACGCTGAACCGCCCGAAGGTCATGAACGCCCTGAGCCTGGCGCTGCTTCGGGAGCTCCTGCAGGCCGCCACCCGGGCCGAAGGCAATCCCGCCATCCGTGTCCTGATTGTTACCGGCGCCGGCGAGAAGGCCTTTGCCGCCGGAGCAGATATCCCTGCCTTCAGGGACATGGGCGCGGCAGAGGGGTTGAGCTTTCTGAACGAGGTCCAGGCCGTGATGAACGGGATCGAACGACTGAAGAAACCGGTCCTGGCCGCCGTGAACGGGTATGCGCTGGGCGCCGGCTGTGAGCTGGCCATGGCCTGCGACATGATCTATGCGGCCGAGACGGCGAAGTTCGGCCTGCCGGAGGTGAATCTGGGGATCATCCCGGGGGCGGGGGGCACCCAGCGCCTCCCCCGTCGTGTCGGAGGTGCACGGGCGAAGGAATTGATTTATACCGGCGAGATGATCGACGCGCAGGAGGCGTACCGGATCGGCCTGGTGAATCGGGTGTTCCCTGCCCCAGAGCTCATGGCCGGGACGAGGACGCTGGCCGAAAAGATCGCCCTCAAGGGGGCGGGTGCGATCGCATCCGCCAAGACGGCTATCACCGAGGGGGCGGACCTCGATCTCAAGCGGGCACTGGCGCTCGAGGCCAAGGCCTGCGCGCTGTGCTTTGACACCGAGGACAAGGCAGAAGGGGTGAGCGCCTTCCTCGAGAAGCGGGAGCCCCGCTTCAAGGGAAGATAGGCGGGGAAAGGCATGGATCTCGGGTTGAGCCCACGGCAGGAGATGTTTCGGGACATGGTCCGGGACTTTGCCGAGAAAGAGGTGGCGCCCCGGGCCGCCGCCGTCGATGCAGAGGCGCGTTTCCCCGCCCAGACAATCAGGATGATGGGAGAGCTCGGCCTCATGGGGGTCGCCATCCCGGAAGAGTATGGCGGAGCGGGCGGCGATATGATCTGCTACGTTATCGCCATCGAGGAGATCAGTCGCGCCTGCGCCTCCACGGGGGTTATCATGTCGATCAACAACTCCATGGTCTGCGACCTTATCCACAAGTTCGGCGATGAGCGGCAGAAGCGACGCTTCCTGATCCCTCTCGCCCGAGGTGAGCAGCTGGGCTGCTTTTGCCTGAGCGAGCCCGACGCCGGCTCCGATTCGGGCAATCTGCGCGTTACGGCGACGGCCGAAGGCGATCACTTCGTCCTGAACGGAGTCAAGAATTTCATCACGAACGGCCGCGAGGCGGATATCGCCATCGTGTTCGCCACGGTCGACCGCCAACTCAAGCACAAGGGGATCTCTGCCCTGGTCGTCGAGAAGGGGACGCCGGGATTTCAGGTGCTCAAGGAGGAGAACAAGCTGGGGATCCGGGGCAGCAGCACGTGCCAGCTTCTCTTCGAGCAGTGCCGCGTCCCCCGGGAGAACCTCCTGGGAGAGATCGGCGAGGGCTTCAGGATCGCGATGGTCTCCCTCGACGGAGGCCGGATCGGGATCGCCGCGCAGGCGGTCGGAATCGCCCGGGCGGCCCTCGAGGCGTCTCTTCAGTACGCCCGGGGCCGCGTCCAGTTTGGAAGACCCATCGCTGCCTTTCAGGCTATCCAGTTCCTCCTCGCGGACATGGCGATCCGCATCGATGCGGCCCGTCTGCTCACCTACCGGGCCGCCTCTCTGAGAGATGGCGGGGTCCCATGCACCAGGGAGAGCTCGATGGCCAAGCTCTCTGCGTCGGAGGCCGCCATGTGGGTGACCACCAAGGCCATCCAGATCTACGGGGGATACGGGTATATCACCGACTACCCGGTCGAGCGCCACTTCCGGGACGCGAAGGTCACCGAGATTTACGAAGGGACTTCAGAGATTCAACGGCTGGTCATCGCCGGACATCTCCTGGGATAGCCCCTGAAAGAATCGGGGACGTGATGCGCATCGTTGTGTGTGTCAAACAGATCATCGACCCGGAGCTTCCCGCCAGTCAGTTCCGCATCGATGCGTCCTCCAATCGTCAGCGGCCGAATGGCCACCCCCTGGTCATCAGCCCGTATGATGAGAACGCCCTGGAGGTCGCCCTCAGGCTCAAGGAGAAGGCGGGCGGCACGGTGGCGGTGGTGAGTGCGGGGGAGCCGTCGGCGATCAGCGCCCTTCGCAAAGGACTGGCCATGGGGGCGGACGAGGCCGCCTTGATCAGCGACCCCGCCCTCGACGGATCGGATGCCTTCGGCCTCGCCGCCGCCCTGGCCCGCGGGATACAGAAACTCGGCATCCCCGATCTGGTCCTGTGCGGCTGTGAGTCCGGGGACTGGGCCGACAGGACCGTGGGTCCCATCCTGGCCGAGGCGCTCAATATCCCATGCGTCTCCTTTGTGGCCCAGGTGGACGGAGAGGACGGCCGGCTGCGCATGCGGCGCGTCGTGGAGGAGGGCTACGAGGTTTGGGAGGGCGCGCCACCTCTGTTGCTGACCATCCTCAGTCACGAGTCGAATATCCCCAGGTATCCGAAGGTCAAGGACATCATGACCGCGTCCCGGCGATCGATCCCGACGTGGTCAGCCGCCGACCTGGGCGTCGAGGCCGGTGATATTGGTAAGGCGGCCATCCGAACAGAGGTCCAACAGCTCACGCTTCCGAGTCGAGAGTCCCGCTGTGAGCTCATGGACGGCGAGCCGGCGCAGCAGGTCACGACCCTGATCACGAAACTCCGCGAACGGAAGGCCATCTAGCCATGCCCGGTATCTTCGTCTTCGGCACGATCGAGAACGGGATCCCGTCCCGCTCGACCCTGGAGCTCTTGACCGGCGCACAAAGACTCGCTGCGGGGCTTCAGGAAGGTGTCTCGGTCGGACTCCTGGGGCCAGGGGATGGGGCGTCGCTGTACCGTTACGGGGTCGAAGCCGTCTACCGGGCCAATGATCCGCTCCTGAAGGAATATCAGGCGGATCTCTACCTGCTGGCGCTCCAGCGGATCGCCCAGGCCGCCGGCGCCAAGGTGCTCCTGTTGCCCGGAGACTCTCTGGGCCGGGACCTCGCCGCTCGCCTCGCCTTTCGCCTCAAGGCAGGCGTCGTCACGGACGTGATCGAGATCGACATCGAGGGCCCCGAAAAGATGCCGCGCTTCACACGCCCCGTGTACGGGGGCAAGGCGGCGGCGGTCATCGTTCCCAAACGCTTTCCCGTCGTGGTCACCCTGAAGCCCCGGACCTTCGATCCCGCTGGACCCATGGGGCAGGGGAAAGGGAAGGAGGTCCCGGTCGAGATCTCATTGGATCCGGCCCAGGCCCGCACCCGAATGGCGGAGCGGGTCCAGGAGGAGACGACAGGGGTCAAACTCGAGGATGCACCGGCGGTGGTTTCCGGTGGCCGTGGACTCGGAGGGCCCGAGGGCTTTACCCTCCTGGTAGAGTTAGCCCGCGTCCTCAAGGGGGCGGTGGGGGCGTCCCGGGCTGCGACCGATGCCGGGTGGGTTCCCTCATCGATGCAGGTGGGCCAGACCGGCAAAACCGTCAGCCCGGATCTGTATATCGCCGTGGGCATCTCGGGTGCAACCCAACATGTCGCGGGGATCAGCGGCGCCAAGACCATTGTGGCCATCAACGCCGATCCGGAGGCCCCCATCTTCAAGGTGGCGCACCTGGGGATCGTGGGCGATTACAAGGCCATTCTCCCTCCCTTGATTGCGAAGTGCCGGGAGCTCATGGGGAGTTGAAGCATGGAGCGAATCCCTTCGCGGGAGATCTACTGGAACATCCCGGAGCACCTGCTGCTCTACGTTCTGCTCCTGCCTTTCCTCGCTGTCTTCCTGTATGGGTGCTATCGACGCTTTGGTGCTCTCCTGCTGGGCAGGAAGGGGGTACGGCTTGGTCAGCCGAAGGAGCGCCTGAAGGCCTTCGTGTCCCAGGCCGTCCTGCAAGGGCGAATCGCCACGGAGCGGTATTCAGGGGTCATGCATCTCAGCCTTTCCTGGGGATTTCTCGTCCTCTTCATCGCCACCACCCTCGTTGCTTTTCAAGACTACTTCGGCCTTCCCGTCCTCCAGGGTCGCTTCTACCTTTATTTCATGTCACTCACCGTGGACCTCTTCGGCGTCGCGGCGCTCTTGGGGACGTTGATGGCCGTCCTCCGGCGCTTCCTCCGTCCTCCGGCCCGCCTGGTGGAGCCACGGCACGCCGACGGTTTCGGCTGGCTCCTCCTCCTCTTCCTCGCTGTCCTGGTGACCGGATTCCTCGTCGAGGGGCTCCGGATCATGGCGACGGCCGACCCCTGGGGGCCGTGGTCACCCGGAGGGTGGGTGACCGCGCTCCTCTTCCGGGGCGTGGGTGTCGAGTATGCACGGGCCTTTCACCAGGTCCTCTGGTGGGTGCATGCCGCCCTGTCGTTCGGCTTCATTGCAGCGATCCCCTATACCGGCGTGCTACATCTCCTCACCGCGCCTGCCAACATCTTCCTGCGGAACCTTGAGCCCTCGGGCATCGCAAGCCCCTTGGCGGTCGATGCAGAGAAGCTCGGGGCCTCTTCGATTCGGGATTTCTCATGGAAAGCGCTTTTGGATCTATACGCCTGCACCGAGTGCGGCCGATGCCAGGCTGCCTGCCCCGCCTGGACCACGGGCAAGCCCCTCACCCCCAAAGGCATCATCCTCGATCTCCGGGACCACCTCACCAAGGTGCACCGGGGGGAGGAGACGCGGCGCATGGTGGGCGAGGTGATCTCCGAGGATGCGCTGTGGGCCTGTACGACGTGCGGGGCGTGTCATGAGGCCTGTCCGGTCCTGATCGAGCCGATCCCCAAGATCCTGGAGATGCGCCGGCACCTGGTGATGGAAGAGGCGACCTTTCCGGATCAGATGCAGGAGACCCTCCGGAGCCTGGAGACGCGCGGGCATCCCTACAAGGGGGTGAGCGCGGGACGGACCGACTGGACCAAAGGGTTGCGGATCCCCGAGGCGGCAAAGCTCAAGGAGGTCGAGCTCCTCTTCTGGGTGGGCTGCGCGGGCGCCTTTGATGAGCGAGGGCAGCAGGTCACCCGGGCGATGGCGCAGGTGCTCGAGGCGGCGGAAGTGGAGTTTGCGATCTTGGGCAATGAAGAGCGGTGCACCGGAGATCCGGCCCGGCGGATCGGGAACGAGTATCTCTTTCAACTCTTCGCCCAGGAGAATATCGCGACGCTCAATCGCTACCGGGTGAAGAAGATCGTGACCACCTGCCCGCACTGCTTCAATACGATGAAGAACGAGTATGGCCAGTTCGGCGGGGAGTTCGACGTGGTCCACCACAGCCAGTTCATCGCCCACCTGCTGCGGGAGGGGCACCTGGTCCTGCAAAAGCGATTCAGCGGGACGGTGGCCTTTCACGATCCGTGCTACCTTGGCCGCCACAACGGCATCTACGATGACCCGCGGTCGGTGATCGGTCACCTCGGGGGGCTCAAGCAGGTGGAGATGCCCCGATGTCGCGAGAAGGGGTTCTGCTGCGGCGCCGGCGGCGGACTGATGTGGATCGAGGAGCGGATCGGCAAGCGGGTGAATCTCGAGCGAACGGACGAGCTCCTGCAGACCGGGGCGGCGGTGGTGGCCACGGCCTGCCCGTTCTGCCTGACGATGATGACCGACGGCATTACCGTGCGCGGGAAGAGCCTCGCGGTCAAGGCGTTAGACCTGGCGGAACTGGTAGTCCGCGCGCTCTGACGAGTGAAGAATTCAGGACTGAGGGATGAGGGGTTGGAGGTAGGCATGCGGATTGTGTCGCTCCTGCCCAGTGCGACAGAGATCGTCTATCTGCTGGGGCTGGGGGATCACCTCACCGGAGTGAGTCACGAGTGTGATTACCCCAAGGCGGCGCTCGGCAAGCGCAAGATCATCACCCCCGCCTTCGAGAGCTCCGGGCTCAGCAGTCGGGAGATCGACAGCAGTGTCCGGGCCTTCCTGGGGCGCGGGGAGGGGATCTATCGGATCGATCTTGAGGCCTTGAAGGCGGCCGACCCCGACCTGATCGTGACCCAGGAGCTGTGCGATGTCTGTGCCGCCCCCTACCAGGACGTGCTCGAGGCGGTGACACACCTTTCGCGAAAACCAGAGATCCTTTCCCTGAACCCGCAGCGTCTCGGGGATGTGCTCCAGGATGTCGAGCGGGTCGGGGAGGCGACGGGACGGCTCCGCGAGGCAGCGCAGGCTGTCGCCTCGCTCACCGAACGGATCGATCGCGTCGAGAAGCGGGCGGCCAACGCCAAGACCCGGCCACCCGTAGCGTGTCTGGAGTGGCTGGAGCCGATCATGGCCTCGGGCCACTGGGTCCCCGAGATGGTGGCCCTGGCTGGCGGCAGCGAACCACTCGGAAAGGCAGGAGAGCCGTCGGAACGGGTGGCGTGGGAGCGGGTCCTCTCTTGTGCACCCGAGATCCTGATCCTCATGCCCTGCGGTTTTTCCGTAGATCGGACTCTGGACGAGATCCACCTTTTGACCGATCGTCCGGGCTGGGAAGGCCTGCCGGCGGTGAGGCGGGGCAAGGTCTTTGCCGTGAACGGTCACGCCTACTTCAGCCGATCGGGACCACGCCTGGTAGACGGAACCGAGATTTTGGCCCATCTCGTGCATCCGGAACTCTTCCCAGGACCCGTGCCTGAAGGAGCCGCTAGGAGGCTAGTAGGCTAGGACGCTGGAACGCTACCATGCTGGGAAGTTAGTAGGCCAGGTGCGAGCCTTCTAGCCTTCAAGCATTCTCGCCTCCTAGCTTTCTAGCATACTAGCGTCCCAGCATACTAGCATTCGAGGAACGACCGATGACCGATGACCGGAAAGAGATAGGGAAGATCAAAGAAGCGGCAAAGGCATGGGAGGCTGAGGTCCTGGACCCCGCGCTCGAGAGGTCGCCCGAGCGGGCCCGGGAGTTCAGGACTGTCTCGGGGCATCCCATCCGCAGGCTCTATACGCCCGCCGATCTCGCCGACTTCGACTACACCCGGGACCTCGGCTTTCCGGGCCTCTCTCCCTTTACGCGGGGAGTCTACCCGAGCATGTACCGGGGCAGGCTCTGGACCATGCGGATGTTCGCCGGCCACGGGACTCCTGAAGAGACGAATCAGCGGTTCAGGTATCTCCTGGCGCAGGGGCAGACCGGTCTGTCGGTCGCCTTTGACCTGCCCACCTTGATGGGGTACGACTCGGACCATCCGATGTCCCGAGGGGAGGTGGGGAAGTGCGGGGTGGCCGTTGACTCACTGGCGGATATGGAGATCCTCTTCGACGGGATTCCGCTGCAGGACGTCACCACCTCGATGACCATCAACTCCCCGGCCGCGGTCCTCTGGGCCATGTACCTCGCGGTCTGCGAGAAACAGGGGGTGCCCTACGACCGCATCGGCGGCACCCTCCAGAATGACATCCTCAAGGAGTTCATCGCGCAGAAGGAGTACGTCTTTCCCCTCGAGCCTTCGATGCGCCTCGTGGTGGATACGATCCTCTTTGGGGCCCGGCATCTGCCCCGGTGGCATCCGGTCAGCATCAGCGGCTATCACATCCGAGAGGCGGGGTCCACCGCAATCCAGGAGCTGGCCTTTACCGTGGCCGACGGCATGGCCTATGTCGAGGCTACCATGAAGGCCGGGCTCAACGTCGATGCCTTCGCCCCTCGCCTCTCCTTCTTCTTTAATGTCCACAACGATTTCTTTGAAGAGATCGCCAAGTTTCGCGCCGCCAGGCGCGTGTGGGCAAAACTCATGCGAGAGCGGTACGGGGCAAGAGATCCGCGATCCTGGCTGCTCCGGACCCACGCCCAGACGGCGGGATGTGCGCTCACCGCCCAGCAACCGTACAACAACGTCGTTCGGGTGAGCATTCAGGCCCTGGCGGCAATCCTGGGCGGGGTGCAGTCGCTCCACACCAACGCCCTGGATGAAACGCTCGCCCTTCCCACCCAGGACGCGGCGACGATCGCGCTCCGGACCCAGCAGATCATCGCCCACGAGACCGGGGTGACCCACACCATCGACCCCGTGGGAGGATCGTACTTCGTCGAAAGCCTCACGCGGGAGGTCGAGGAGGAGGTCTGGAACTATCTCCACAAGATCGATGACCTGGGGGGCATGGTGCGGGCGGTCGAGCAAGGCTTCCCCCAGAAGGAGATTGTCGATGCCTCCTACCGGTACCAGCAGACGGTCGAGGCGGGGGAAGAGGTCGTCGTCGGCGTGAACCGGTTCGTCGCCGAGGCAGAGG
Source organism: candidate division NC10 bacterium CSP1-5 (assembly GCA_001443495.1). GTDB lineage: Bacteria > Methylomirabilota > Methylomirabilia > Methylomirabilales > CSP1-5 > CSP1-5. Next base: position 18,142 of record LDXR01000009.1, read on the forward strand.
AGCCGGTCTCCCTGCTTCGCATCGACCCGGAGCAGATTGCGAAGCAGCAGGTGGAGAGGATTCATCGCCTGAAGGGGGGCCGGGACAACGGGGGGGTCCAGAAGGCTCTGGACGGCCTCCGAAGGGCGGCGGAGGGGGAAGATCCCTGGGGTCAGGACCTCCTCATGCCTCGGATCCTCGAGGCGGTGCGGGCGTATGCAACCCTGGGAGAGATCATGGGGGTCTTTCGAGAGGCGTGGGGGGAGTACGTCGAACCCGCCATCCTCTGATTGTCCATTGACGATCCGGCGAAAATAGGCTTTAAGGAGAGAAGGTGCCGTCGGCTTCAGGCGGCGGCGGATGACCACACGCCGGGGGGAGGCGACCCGGGGCCCTCTGCCAAGGGTCGCTAGGTGAATGACGCGATGAGTGAAGAACGGAAGATCCGTGTCTTGGTGGCGAAACCGGGGCTCGACGGCCATGACCGGGGGGCCAAGGTGATTGCCCGGGCGTTCCGGGACGCGGGGTTCGAAGTGATTTACACCGGCCTTCGGCAGACGCCGGAGATGATCGTCAGCGCCGCGATCCAGGAGGACGTGGATGCCATCGGCCTCTCCTGCCTCTCGGGAGCCCACATGTATCTCTTCCCCCGGATCGTGGAGCTGCTCCGTGAGCGCGGCGCGGACGATGTCGTCGTCTTTGGAGGCGGGACGATTCCCGACGAGGACATTGCCACCCTCAAGGAGGCAGGGATCGCCGAGATCTTTACTCCGGGAACTTCGACGTCGGTGGCGATCGATTACGTTCGGACGCACATCCGCCAGCGGGCGTGACGTTGCGGCGTGAGAGACGGGGAAGTGGGATGAGACCCGTCTATGCGGTCTCGGGCGGTGTGAGCAAGTTCGCCAGGGCCCGCCCCGAGCTCGACTTCCGCGGGATGGTCAAGGAAGCCTACGATTATGCCCTCACGGATCTCCACCTGACCCCCCAGCGCGCGCGGGAGATCGTCGACGGGACGATCTGCTCGTACTTCTCCGATCACTTCACCCGACAACTCAAGGCCGGCAGCATGGTGCAGGATTATCTCGGCCTGTGCCCCAAGCCTGGCAAGCGCATCGAAGGAGGGGGCGCGACGGGAGGCCTGGCCGTTCAGTCGGGCTGGGAGGCGGTGGCGTCGGGCCGGTTCGATATCTGCGTGGTGTACGGCTTCGAGACCATGTCGCGCGTCAATACCTGGAAGGGCAACGAATTCATCGCGCTGGCCTCCGACACGAATTTCGATTATCCCGTCGGCGGCTTTTACTCCGGATACTACGCCATGATGGTGGTCCGTCATATGAAAGAGTTCGGCACCACCGTGGAGCAGATGGCGCTGGTGTCGGTGAAGAACCACCGGAACGCCCTCCATAACCCGTATGCCCAGAAGCGGAGGCAGATCACGATCGAGGACGTGCGCCGGGCCGAGATGGTGGCCTGGCCGCTGACGATGCTTGACATTTGCGTCATGTCGGACGGGGCGGCGGCGCTCATTCTCTGTAGCGAAGACGGGCTCAATACCTTGCACAAGGCTACGGGACACACCCCGCTCCCTGCCAAGATTACCGGGGTGGGCGGCGGCCTCGACGCCATGCGGATGGCGGACCGACCTCACGGGGAGGTGATTCTCCTGCCTCATGAAAAGCCGGAAGACTACCGGGGGCTGAACTACCCCGGGGTCCACTCCTTCCGGGCCGGGCGCACGGCCGCCAAGGCCGCCTATCAGATGGCCGGAATCACGAACCCCCTTGAAGAGCTGGACTTCATCGAGCTGCACGACGCGTACACCTCCTCGGAGATCCAGACCTACGAGGACATGGGGCTCTGCAGGTACGGTGAGGGTGGAAAGTTCGTCGAGAGCGGTACGCCCTTCATGCCGGCGGTCGATTACGGGTACCATTTTCCGGAACAGGGCCGGATCCCGATCAATCCCTCGGGTGGACTCATCGCCTGCGGCCATCCGGTGGGGGCGACCGGAATCATGCAGGGGGTGTTTGCCCTGTGGCAGCTTCAGGGGAGCATCCACACACACTTCGGGAGCGATGTCCTCCAGGTGAAGAATGCGAGGCGTGGAGCGATTCACAGCCACGCGGGCACGGGGACCTACGTGGTGATCTCGATCTTGGAAAAGGGCGAGTGATGCTCCACAGCGTGAGGGGCGAGGGCTCAAGGCCGTGAGCGAGAGCCGTGTGCCAGAAGAAGAAGAGGGGACGGTCCTCTTCAAGGTACCGCTTCCGAAGGACCTGGGGGCGCTCAGGGAGCTGGCGCCCCTGATCATCAAGCACCACTATGAGATCGATTACATTCACAGCTACGCGCAAGACAGCCCCTTCTTTGCCGGGCTGGCCAACAAGCGACTGTTGGGCACCCGGTGCGGCAATTGCAACTACACCTACGCGACACCACGAGCGCATTGTATGGAATGCGGGGGGCCGTGCGACTGGGTGGACCTTCCCCAGGAGGGGCAGATCCACACGTTTACCGTGTGCTACTACGGCAGTGAAGCGTTCCTGAAAGAGACTCCGTTCATTCTCGCCCTCATTGAGTTCCCCGGTGTGGATACCCTCTTCTTGACTCGGGTGGTCGGGCTCGACCCGCAGGCCTCTTCGCTCGACTGGATCGGCATGGCCGTCAAGGCCAAATTCCGCCGCCTCTCCACGTTCCGTCCCACCGACGTCTATTTCGTCCCCATCGGAACCTGAGTCCCCGTTTAAGCCGAGGGTGGAAGGGGAGTGTGGCGGAGCGAAAGGCGTCCAAGGGCAGGTCAAAATAGTTAATGGTATGCATAAACGAATAATATGTAAGTATTTCTATTTAATAGCTGCGATACTATGTGAATGAGGATTTCGCTGGGCCGCGGAGCTTTCGGTATGGACTTCACGCTGAACGAGACGCAACGGGCAATTCAAGGGGTGGTCAGGGACTTTGCGCGCCGGGAGATCATTCCGAAGGCGGCCGGGTACGATCAGCGGGAGGAGTTTCCTTGGGAGATTGTCCAAGGGGCGGCGAGCCTCGGCCTTCTCGGGATCCTGGTCCCGGAGGGATACGGTGGGGCCGGGATGGACTACGTGAGCTACGTCGCCATCCTCGAAGAGCTCGGTCGGGCCGACGGCTCTGTCGCCCTCACCGTCGAAGCGCATAATTCGCTAGCCGTGAACCACATCCTCCTCTTCGGAACCGAGGAGCAGAGGCGGCGGTATCTCCCCGCATTGGCGAGGGGAGAGATGCTTTCGGCCTGGGCCCTCACAGAGCCGAGTTCGGGAAGCGACGCGGCCGCGATGCGCACCACGGCCGTCCGTCAGGACGACGCCTATGTGCTCAGCGGGACCAAGAACTTTATCACCTCCGGAAGCATCGCCGGGGTGTATGTGGTTCTGGCCCTGAGCGACCCGACCCGCGGTTCCCATGGCATCTCTGCCTTTATCTTGGAAAAGGGGGCGCCCGGATTCTCTGTGGGTCGGCGAGAGAAGAAGCTGGGGGTCCGCGCCAGCGACACCGCCCAGCTCATCCTGGACCATGTGCGCCTTCCGGCGGAGAACCTCCTGGGAGAGATGCACCATGGGTTCCTCGACGCCCTCCAGGTCCTCGACGGTGGGCGGATCGGCATCGCCGCCCTGGCCGTCGGGTTAGCCAGGGCGGCCCTGGAGGAGAGCATCGCATACAGCAAGCAACGGGTGCAGTTCGGCGAGCCGATCAGCGCGTTTCAAGCCATCCAATTTAAGCTCGCAGACATGGCGACCGCCATCGACGCCGCGCGTCTCTTGACCTACCGGGCGGCCGTGCTGGCAGATCAGGGAAAGCCCTTCACCAAAGAGGCGTCGATGGCTAAGGTCTATAGTGCCGAAGCGGCCGTGGCGGCGGCGATCCAGGCGATCCAGATCCACGGGGGGTACGGGTACACGGTCGAGTATCCGGTCGAGCGCTATCTCCGGGATGCCAAGCTCTGCGAAATCGGCGAGGGCACCTCGGAGATCCAGCGCCTCATCATCGCGCGAGAGATCGTGGGCCGGGAGTACGTGTGAGGGGAATTTCTCCTCGACAGCGTTCGGGATCCTGTGCTACATGTCAGGCATCATGTCCGCAAGCCGTGTAAGTGTGACGGGGATGATCCGTGGAGATCATTGAAAGGATCCGGCAGCGGGATGTCCGGGCGATCGCCCGCCTGATGTCCCTCGTCGAGAATAATGCCCCCGAGGCTACCGCCGCGCTGAAGGAGCTGTACTCGATCACCGGACAGGCATTCATCGTGGGGATCACCGGTCCGCCGGGATCGGGAAAGAGTACCCTGACGGATCAACTCACGAAGGAGTTTCGCCGGGGTGGGAAGACCGTCGGGATCATTGCCGTGGATCCCACCAGCCCCTTTACCGGGGGGGCGATTCTGGCCGATCGCATCCGGATGCAGCAGCACAGTCTCGACGCAGGGGTCTTCATCAGGAGCATGGCCACGCGAGGGCACCTCGGGGGGTTGGCCAAGGCCACGGGCGATGTGGTGAACGTGCTGGATGCGGCGGGGAAAGAAGTGATCCTCGTGGAGACCGTCGGGGTGGGGCAGGACGAGGTCGAGGTGGTCAAGACGGCCGATACGTGCGTCGTCGTCACCGTCCCCGGTCTGGGGGACGATATTCAGGCGATCAAGGCCGGGATCCTGGAGATCGCCGATATTTTTGTGGTCAACAAGGCGGACCGCGAGGGTGCGGACAAGACGGTGACGGAGATCCAGACCATGATGGGACTCGGCCCGGGGCGTTCGGACTGGGTCCCGCCCATCCTGAAGACGGTCGCCACCCAGGGGCAGGGCATCGCCGAGTTGGCGGAAGGGATTCTCGCTCATCGGGCCCATCTGGACCGACGGGGCCTGCGGCAGATGCGCCAGCGCGAGCGAAGTCGTGCCCTCTTTCTCGAGCTGCTGCAGGAGCAGGGGACCCGGCGCCTGCTGGAGCGGGCGAGCGCCAACGGAACCCTCGAGCAGACGATCGAGCGCATTGCCACGCGAGAGACGGACCCGTATTCCGCGGTCGAAGAGCTGCTGGCCAAGGCGGGCCTTTGACTCGTGCCGATCGCGCGCACGCGTCCCCCGTTCCCCCCCGTCATTTCCCGTGCCTGCACCACACGGATGTCCCCATGAAGACCGTCGCCTCAGGGGAGAGTGCGTACCACTGGGTCCACCCCGACGACTTTCGGGAGTGGGTCCGCTTGCACAAGAGTCGGGAGGCGACCGACAAGCTCATGACGGAACACGAGGCCGTCTCCCGCTTTGTGGCGGACGGGGACTACATCGCCTACGATTTTTCTTCGCTGACCCGTGGTCCCCAAGCCTTGGTCAGAGAAATCATCCGACAACGCAGGCGGCACCTCTGGATCTGCGCCGAGTTTACCCTCCACGAGTCCGCATTACTGGTCGGCGCCGGGTGTGCCGATCGGATCGACGTGGGATTTTTGGGATACGGCGATTACATCGGGCGGGCGGTCGTGGAAGGGAGGGTGCGGGTCTTTGAATGGACGAATGGGGCCTTGGCCGCGCGGATGCTCGCCGGGGCCAGAGGGCTTCCCTTCATGCCGATGCGCAACCTTGTGGGAACGGATACCTTCGTCCGATCCGGAGCCAGGGCGGCGGCGGATCCCTTCAGCGGCGATCCCGTCTGCCTGGTCCCCGCGCTCCATCCGGATGTCTTCCTCGTGCATGTCCACCAGGCGGACGTCTCCGGGAATGCCCGCATCTTCGGGACGAACCTCTTTGCGCTCGAGGCGGCCATGGCCTCGAAAAAGGTCATCGTCTCTGCCGAGGAGATCGTCGATCCGCTCGAGTTTCGGAAGGAGCCGGCAAAGACGACGATCCCCCACTTCCTGGTCAGCGCCGTCGTGCACCTTCCGTTCGGGGCATATCCAGGCGGAGTGCCCGGCAAATACGAGCTGGACCTCGAGCAGATCCAGCAATTGAACGCGATCGAGACCGAGGAACAGGTGCTGGCGTATCTCGAGGCCTTCGTGTACAGCGTGCGGTCCCACGCCGAACTGCTGGAGCAGAAGGTGGGGTGGGGACGGCTGGCGGACATGATCCGACGGGGGTCCATCAGAGAAGGATACGCGTAGCGAACCGACAGGGTCGCCCGTGCCCGACACCATGGCCCGATTCACCGAGACCGAGTGCATGATCTGCCTCGCCGCCCGCCTGCTCGAAGACCGGAAGACGGTCTTCGTCGGGTGGGGCATTCCGCAGGTCGTGGCCATGCTGGCCGAGAGGCTGTACACCCCGAACCTCACCCAGGTCTTCGAGTTTGGCGCGATCGGTCCGCGTCCCCTGACCCCCTTTGTCCGCGGGACCATGGGGGGGCCGTCCAATGTCTATCGATCGCTGCAGTGGACCACCATGAACTGGGCCTTTGCCTATGCCGCCACCGGATATCTGGACTACGGAATGATCGGGGCGCTGCAGGTGGACCCGTACGGCAACGTGAATTCGACGCTGCTGGGGGGCAGTTACGACCGACCGAAACGGCGGTTCCCCGGCAGCGGGGGAGGAAACGAAGTCGCCTCGCTCTGCTGGGAGACGATCGTCGTGTTGAAGCACGAGCCGCGTCGCTTCGTCGAGCGACTCGACTTCATGACCTCGCCAGGCTACCTGACCGGGCCTGGGGCGCGGGAAGCCGCCGGCCTCCCCCGGGGGACCGGCCCCTACCGCGTCGTCACATCGCAAGCCCTCTTTGGCTTTGACGACGAGACGAAGCACATGCGGCTCCTCGGCGTGCTGCGGGGACTGTCGGCGGATCAGGTGACTCGCGGGATGGGCTTTGCACCCGTGGTGGCGGAAAAGGTCGAAGTGCTCGAGCCGCCGACGCGGGAGGAGTTAGCCGTCCTGCGCGAGGCAATCGATCCGTCGCGCATGATCATCGGGCGAGAGGCCGGATGACTCGCAAGGCGCCTTCACGCGCAGGTGGGATAACCATAGGGCGGCCTGCGGATGCTCGTGACACGCCTGGAAGAGGGGGAGGGTTCGCCGAGCGCCTCGCCCGTCGGCTGCTCTATGCCGACGGAGCCGTCGGGACGCTGCTGGTCGACAAGGGGCTCGGGCCAGACGAGCCCCCCGAGCTCTGGAATCTCACCCGGCCACGGGTGATCCAGGGGATCCACAGGGCCTATCTGGCCATCGGCTGCGATCTGGTGACCACGAACACCTTTGGGGCGAACCGTCTTCGGCTCACGGAGCACCGACTCCATGCCGGGGTCGCGACGATCAACAGGACGGCGGTCCATCTCGCGCGCAAGGCCTGCAGCCCCCGACACTTTGTTGCTGGCGCGGTGGGCCCGACAGGGCGCTTTCGCCAAGGAAAGCGGTGCGGACGACCGGCCGAGATCAGATCGGCGTTCCAGGAGCAGATTGCACACTTGAGCGAAGCCGGTATCGACCTGATCCTTGTCGAAACCATGACCCACCTCGCCGAGGCGCGGATAGCCCTTGAGGCCGCCCAGGCGTGTCCCCCCGTTCCGGCCGCAGTCAGTCTGGTCTTTTTCGCCCAGCGGGGTGATGTCCGCACGCTGGACGGCGCGTCACCGGCGGAGGCGGTCCGTGAGCTTTCCACCGCTCAGGTGGTGGGATGCAATTGCGTGGATGTCGAGGTCGCGGTCGAGGTCCTGCGGCAGATGCGGGAGGCGACAGGGCTGCCCCTGATCGCCCAGCCGAATGCAGGGCTCCCAGAGAGGCGGGGAAAGAGATGGATCTATCCGTTCGGCCCTGAAGCTCTGGCTCGCTATATGCCGTCAATGCTTGCGTCACGACCGGCGATCCTCGGAGGCTGCTGCGGAACCACCCCGGCTCACCTCAAGGCCTGCATGCAGGCTGCCCGCACCCGGTGACCCTGACCCCTGATTGGAACAAAAATTGCTTGACATCCTCCTGGCCCGTCTCTATCTTGACGCGGTTGCTTTGAGAGACGGGAAGGAGGTGAAAAAGGTTCATGGCCAAGGTAGAGGGAAAAAAGGCAGAGGGAAAGGTGGCGAAGTTGGCCTCGCGCGAGGTCAACGGTCAGGCTGTCCGCGTGTATCCCTGTCCCGCCGATGGGAGCAAGATGAGCTGGGTCCAGTACTTTGGGCAGAACGGGCGGGGAAGGACTGTCCTGCGATGTGACAAGTGCGGGGCCATCAAGGGACGATCCGAACTGTAACCCGGGGGTCGAAAAGACACAGGGGGGGCATAGCCCCCCCCTTCTTTTTTTCCTTACATCCTGGCGATCGCCACAGGTATTTTCAGGCGGCCGCTGAAAATCTCGTATCGTTTTGATGTGAATTCTGAACGGTTGGCGCGAGAAAGGGCGCTTCGTTTCGAGCCGGTGTGGCCAAGCAATTCTGTCGGTCCCGGTCCCACCCGCCTCTGAAACCACAAACGGTTGGATCTAGGCAGGCTGGATGGGATATAATACTTGAATGTGGACAGTGAAGTGCAAGGCTAACTTTTGAAGCTACCGCACTATGTTGGAGGCGAGGATCCGGTGAGAATTGCGCAAATTGCCCCGCTGTATGAGAGTGTACCCCCCAAATATTACGGGGGGACAGAACGGGTGGTTTCGTATCTCACGGAGGAGCTGGTTCGGCAAGGGCACGACGTCACGTTGTTTGCGAGCGGGGATTCCGTGACCAGGGCTCGCCTGATCGCACCCTGTCGTCGCTCTCTCCGTTTGGACAAGTCCTGTATCGATCAGCTAGCCCATCACGTGCTTCAACTGGAGAAAGCGTTTCGGGATGCGTCCCAGTTTGATATCATCCATTCCCACCTCGACTATCTACCCTTCCCGCTGGCGAGGCGTCAGAGGATACCGGTGGTGACCACCCTGCACGGACGCCTCGACATCCCAGACCTCGTCCCCCTGTACCGAGAGTTTTCAGAGATGCCCGTCGTCTCCATTTCCGACGCCCAGCGCCAGCCTTTGCCGTGGCTCAATTGGCAGGGCACCATGTACCACGGGCTGCCGGAGAACCTGTATACCTACCGGGAGAAGCCAGGGACGTATCTGGCCTTTCTTGGCCGCATCAGTCCTGAAAAGCGGGTGGATGCGGCCATCGAGATTGCCAAGCACACAGGGATGGAACTCAAGATCGCAGCCAAGGTTGATAAGGTGGATCGAGAGTACTTCACCGAAGTCGTCCGCCCGCTGCTCGATCACCCGCTGGTCGAGTACGTGGGGGAGATCGGGGAGGGAGAGAAAGATGAGTTTTTGGGAAATGCCTATGCGCTCCTCTTTCCCATTGACTGGCCGGAACCCTTCGGGTTGGTGATGATTGAAGCCATGGCCTGTGGGACGCCCATCATTGCGTGCCGTCAGGGGTCTGTCTCCGAAGTGATACAGGAGGGCGTCACGGGCTTTATCTGCGATAGCGTGGAGGAGGCCGTCCGGTCCGTGGAGCGAATCCCAAGCCTGAGCCGGAAGGAGTGTCGCCAGATTTTTGAGAAACGGTTCACGGTAAGGCAAATGGCGCAAGGGTACCTGGCCATTTACCACCGGCTACTCAGGCGGGCGGTACGGTTTGCCGCCTGAGATGGATTCGAGGAACCATGGAAGACATCATTCGCATCAGAAATCAGTTCTATATTCTGGCGACCTCTTGCCTCGCGGACGATCGGACACGTGTTCTGAAAGACGGGGAGACCTTCGCTGTTCTCGACCGCTACGGGGACATCGAGCCGACAGGCCTGGGGGAACAAGGACTGTATCATGAGGGGACCCGATTCCTGAGCCGCCTGGAGGTGCGGCTTGATGGGCAGCGTCCACTGCTGTTGAGCTCAACGGTCAAAGACGACAATTCCTTCCTCGCGGTGGATCTGACTAACCCGGATATTTCCCTCGATGGTCAGGTGGTGCTGCCTCGGAACAGTGTGCACGTCTTCCGGTCGAAGCTGGTGTGGCAGGGTTGTTGCTACGAGCGCTTCCGGTTTCATAACTTTGCCCGCTGTCCTATAGAGATCTCTTTCGCCTTGCGATTAGCAGCCGATTTTGCCGACATATTCGAGGTGCGAGGGGTCAAGCGAGCCCGGCGAGGCACTCTCCTCCCCCCCGAGGTGGAAGATGGGGGCTTAATCCTTGCTTATCGGGGGCTGGATGGCGTCCTCCGTCGGACCTACCTGCGATTCTTCCCCGATCCGGAAACCCTGACCAACTCCGAGGTTACCTGGACAATCCGAATAGCTCCGCGGGGTGAGGCCATGGTTTTCCTCACGGTGTCCTGCGAGAACGCACCCCCTGGTCCCGCCATCTGGACCTACGATCAAGCGGCCATGATGGCGACCGAGGCCTTGCGTCAGGCCAGCTCCAAGATCTGTGGTATCTATACCCCCAACGAGCAGCTTAACGACCTGGTGAATCGTTCGCTAGCGGATCTCCACATGATGGTCACGAACACCCCTGACGGCCCCTTCCCCTATGCCGGGGTCCCCTGGTTCTCGACGCCCTTCGGGCGGGATGGACTCATCACTGCCCTGCAATGTCTGTGGGTGAATCCAGTGATTGCCCGCGGGGTCTTGGCCTTCCTGGCCTCTACCCAAGCCAAGGAGGCCATTCCTGAGCGCGATGCCGAACCTGGCAAGATCGTCCACGAGATCCGTGGAGGGGAGATGGCCGCGCTTGGCGAGATTCCCTTCGGGCGCTACTACGGCAGTGTCGACGCCACCCCCCTCTTTGTCGTCCTGGCCGGAGCGTACTACGACCTCACCGGAGAGCTGGCCTTTATTCAAGCTCTCTGGCCTGCTATCGAGAAGGCCCTCGACTGGATTGATCGCTGGGGCGACATTGACGGAGACGGCTTCGTGGAATACTCGCGGCGGTCTCCTCATGGCCTGACCCACCAGGGTTGGAAGGACTCTGAAGACGCCGTATTCCACGCCGATGGCACAGTGGCGAAAGGTCCCATCGCCCTCTGCGAGGTGCAGGCATACGTCTATGCCGCTAAGACGGCGGCGGCCGCACTGGCCCATCGTCTCGGCAACACCGCATTGGCCGAGAGGCTCCAGGGCGAAGCCAGGACCCTCCAAGGACAATTCGAGGAGGCCTTCTGGTGTGAGGACCTTGGGACGTATGCCCTGGCGCTCGACGGCGACAAACGCCCCTGTCGGGTCAAATCCTCGAACGCGGGCCAGTGTCTATTCTCCGGCATCGTCGCCCCAGAGCGAGCCCGTCGAGTGGCCGAGACATTGCTCCAGAACGACTCCTTTAGCGGCTGGGGGGTGAGGACTCTGGCTGCCTCCGAAGTCCGCTACAATCCCATGTCCTATCACAACGGCTCCGTCTGGCCCCACGACAACAGCCTGATTGCCCTTGGGCTTGCGCGTTACGGGTTGACTGAGCCGCTCCTCCGCATTTTTACGGGGCTCCTCGATGTCAGCCTGTTCACGGAGCTTCATCGACTGCCGGAGCTTTTCTGCGGCTTTCACCGCCGCCCCGGAGAAGGTCCCACCCTGTATCCGGTAGCCTGTGCGCCCCAGTCCTGGGCCTCCGGATCGGTGTTCCTCCTCCTCCAAGCCTGTCTCGGGCTCTGTTTCAACGCCGCAGAGCAGGAAATCCGCTTCTCCCGTCCTGTGCTCCCCGCATTCCTCGAGACGGTTGAGCTGAAGGGGCTCCGAATAAATGGAGGCTCGCTCGACTTGCTGCTGCGCCGCCATGCGCAGGACGTCGGGATCGAGATCGTTCGGAAAGAGGGAGAGGTCCGGGTCACCATGGTGAAATGATCGCGCCGACCTTCATGGGGCCGGCGGGGGCACGCTGCTCTTAACGCAAAGCGCCATTTCTCTTTGACAGCCCCGAACCTGTTTGTTATCCTAAACCATCTTGTGAGGAGCGGGGAGGATGTGGAGCGAGTTCCGCGGGGACTGCGCAGCCTCCAGGGAGAAGTCGGACACTCCCGAAGACGCCGGGGGCCCGGACGGGTCGGAGATCTTGGAAGCATCGAGCAGCCAGGCGGAAGAGCGGTGACAGAGGAGCAGGTCCTCATCAAGAAGTACAGCAACCGCAAGCTCTACGATCTCAACCGGAGTCGGTATGTCACCCTGGAGGAGATCGCGGAAATGATCCGCCAGGGGCGCCAGGTCAAGATCGTGGATGCGGACAGCCAGGAAGACCTGACCAACATCACGTTGGTCCAGATCCTCCTGGAAGAGGAGAAGCGGCGGAACCTGTTGCCGGTGGCGTTCCTCCACCGCTTGATCAAGTACGGCGAGATGTACCAGGATGTCTTCCGGCAGTACCTCTCCTCGAGTCTGGAGGGGATGCTCTCCATGCAGCGGGAAGCCAAAAAGGGGATGGAGCAGTGGACAAAGTTGGGAGGCCTGGATGAGATGGCGCCCAGCGGCGAGCCCGCCATCCGCGAAAACCCGGCGAACGTGAAAGCGGAACTCGACTCTCTGAAAGAGAAGCTCACGGAGTTGGAGAAGAAGCTGGGATTGTAGTCGTCGCCCTCCCATTCTTCTGACATTCCCGGCGTTTTTCCATTGGCACGGGTGCGTGCAGTCAGCCACCTCCACCCCGTTTCGGCGCGGCAGGCGAGAAGCGGCGCTGTGGACACCAGAGTGAATTTCGCATAGTGTCCATCGACGACATAGCGAATGGCGATGTCGTATGGATGGCTTGAGGGGGAGGCAGCGAATGGACGAGAAGCGGGAACGGGAACGGGCAAGGGATCTGGCTATCACACAGATCGAGAAGCTCTACGGCAAAGGGTCGATCATGCGTCTGGGGGGAGCCGGCGTCCTGGAGCCGATCTCTGCGATTCCCACAGGCGCGCTGGAACTGGATCATGCCCTCGGGATCGGCGGGGTGCCTCGCGGACGGGTGATCGAGATCTTCGGCCCGGAGTCCTCAGGCAAGACCACGTTGGCCCTCCACATCATTGCCGAGGCACAGCGGCTTGGCGGGGCGGCTGCCTTCGTCGACGCGGAACACGCCCTGGACCCGCGATACGCAGGGGCGCTGGGGGTCAGCATCGACGATCTGCTCATCTCGCAGCCGGACACGGGCGAGCAGGCCCTGGACATCACCGAGATCCTGGTGCGTAGTGGGGCGGTGGATGTCGTGGTGATCGACTCGGTGGCCGCCCTGGTCCCGCGCGCGGAGATCGAGGGGGAGATGGGCGAACCGACTATGGGACTCCAGGCCCGTCTCATGTCTCAGGCCCTCCGCAAGTTGACGGCGGCGATCTCAAAATCCAAGACGTGCGTGGTCTTTATTAATCAAATTCGAGAAAAGATCGGTGTCATGTTCGGCAACCCCGAGACGACCTCGGGCGGCCGGGCGCTCAAATTCTACGCCTCCGTCCGACTCGATATCCGGAAGATCGCGTCTATCAAAGACGGAGAGACGGTGATCGGGAATCGGGTGCGCGTGAAGGTGGTGAAGAACAAGATCGCGCCCCCCTTCCGCGAATCCGAATTCGACATCATCTTCGGCGAGGGCATCTCCCGCACGTCGAGCCTCCTCGATCTGGGGGTGGTCCACAAGGTGATCGAAAAGAGCGGTGCCTGGTACTCCTACGGGGGAGACCGGATCGGTCAGGGGCGCGAAAACGCGAAGCGATTCTTGCACGAAAACCCGGCCATTCTCAACGACATCGAGAAAAAGCTCCGGGCCCTCCTGGGCATAGACGGCGCCCAGAAGACCGCAGATTAAGCAAATTAAGCAGATCTTACCTGCACCCACCGTTCCACCCTCCCGGGTGGAAAGGGGCCCTTCCGCAACGCCTCTCCGGCACAGAAAATGCATGGATGGAGCTTCGCACACGCCAACCCCGGAGGCGCCATGGATCTTGCAGAACTCCTGAAGATCGCTGTTGAGCGGAAGGCCTCGGACCTCCACATCAAGGTGGGAGGTCCGCCGGTCATTCGGATCGACAACCGCCTGGTCCCGCTGACCGAGAAACCCCGGATCAGCCAGGAGGACGCGGTCCGGATGATCTTCTCCGTGATGAACGAGAGCCAGCGAGAGCACTTCAAGCAGAAGCGCGAGATCGACATGGCGCATAGCGTCCCCGGCCTGGGCCGCTTCCGGGTCAACATCTTCCAGCAGCGCTCCACCATCGGGATGGTCATGCGCGTCATCCCGATAAAGATCCAGACCATCGAGGAACTGAATCTCCCGCCCGTCGTGGAGAAGCTCGCCATGGAGTCGCGGGGATTGATCCTGGTCACCGGGGCGACCGGGACCGGGAAGACGACCACCCTGGCAAGCATGGTCGAGCATATGAACACGCACCGGAGCTCGCATATCATCACCATCGAGGACCCCATCGAATACCTGATCCGGGACAAGAAATCGCTGGTCAACCAACGGGAAGTGGGGACCGACACCGACTCCTTTGCCGAAGCGCTCCGGAGCGCCATGCGGCAGGATCCCGATATCATCCTGGTGGGGGAGATGCGGGACTACGAAACCATCTCCACCGCCATCCTGGCGGCCGAGACGGGGCATCTGGTCCTGAGTACCCTCCATACGGTCGACGCCACGGAGACGATCAACCGGATCATCTCGGTCTACCCGCCGTATCAGCAGCGACAGGTCCGCCTCCAGCTTTCGTCACTGCTCAGAGGCATCATCTCCATGCGGCTGGTCCCGCGGGCCGATGGGCGAGGACGGGTTCCGGCTGCCGAGATCATGGTGGTGACGCAGACCATCCGGGAATGCGTCGTCGATCCGGACAAGACCCGAAAGATCCCCGACTTCATCGCCGCCGGCCAGAGCCAGTACGGTATGCAGACCTTTGATCAATCCCTGATGGTCCTCTACAAGCGTAGCCTTATCACGTACGAAGAGGCCCTGCTCTGGGCCTCCAACCCCGACGATTTCGCCCTCAGGGTTCGGGGGATCGAAGCGAGTTCGGAGCGAGCCACGCGCGCCCCAGAGGATGAGCACGCCAAGGTCACCGGACTGGAGCGCCTGGCCGGCTAACCCCCACCCCTTCCCTCTCCCTCATTCGCGATCCCCGTTCCTTGACAACACGATTCCCATGCCCTACCATAACATACTGTAATTCCTGTAACCATCAGGGGGCGGAGGATGCCGAAACTGAGCGGAGCGGAGGTCCGGGAGGCCTTCCTCACCTATTTCGCCTCGCGGGGACACACCGTCGTTCCCAGCTCCTCCCTGGTTCCCAGGGCGGACCCCACCCTCCTTTTCACCAACGCCGGAATGGTCCAGTTCAAGGATAGTTTCCTCGGACGGGAGCGGCGCGGCTACACCAGGGCAACCTCGTGCCAGAAGTGCGTCCGGGCCGGTGGAAAGCACAACGATCTGGAGAACGTCGGGAAGACGGCCAGGCACCACACCTTCTTCGAGATGCTCGGCAACTTCTCGTTTGGCGACTACTTCAAAGAGGGCGCCATCGCCTACGCCTGGGAGTGGTTCACGGTGGACCTCGGTCTGCCGCCCGAGCGGTTGTGGGCGACGATCTACACCGATGACGACGAGGCGTTCCGGTTGTGGCAGACCATCGCCGGCCTTCCACCCGAGCGCATCGTCCGGTTGGGGGAGAAGGACAACTTCTGGGCCATGGGCGATACCGGCCCCTGCGGGCCGTGCTCCGAGATCGTGATCGATCAAGGGTCCGCAGTCGGGTGCGGCCGCCCGAACTGCAGTGTCGAGTGCGACTGCGACCGATACCTCGAGCTGTGGAACCTGGTCTTCATGCAGTTCAACCGGGACGCCAGCGGAACGCTCACCCCGCTGCCGAAGCCGAGTATCGACACCGGGGCAGGCCTCGAGCGGATCACCGCGGTGGTCCAGGGAGTATCCAGCAACTTCGATACGGATCTCCTGCGCCCCCTCATCAGTGGTGTGGAGGAGCTCAGCGGCCGGTCCTACGGCGCCAAGGAACGGGATGATATCTCCATGCGGGTCATCGCCGATCACACACGCGCGGTCGCCTTCCTGCAAGGCGACGGCGTCTACCCGAGCAATGAAGGGCGCGGATACGTGCTGCGCCGCATCGTCCGGCGGGCCCTGCGCCACGGGAAACTCCTGGGCCTCGAAGGACCCTTCCTGGCACGGATGACGGGACGTGTGGTCGACCTCATGAAGGAACAGTACCCGGAGCTTCAGCAGAGCCGCGACCGGGTGGCGCGCGAGACGCTTGCGGAGGAAGAGCGCTTCGGCCACACCCTGCGGATGGCCATCCCACGCCTCGAGGAGGCCATCGCGGAGGCCAAGGCGGTTCGCGGCGAACACCGTCTGGGCGGCGAGATTCTCTTCAAGCTCTACGATACCTACGGTCTGCCCCGCGACATCGTCGATGAGATTGCCAGCGAACACGGGATCCGGTGCGCCTGGGAGGACTTCGAAAAAGAGCTCGAGCAGCAGCGGGACCGGGCGCGCCTCCATGCGGCCGCCTGGTTCAAGGGGGCCGAGATTTCCCCCATCGTGCAGGATCTGGCGCTGTCCACCCCGACCTCCTTCGTGGGGTATGACCAGTCGAGAGTCGAAGCCGAGGTGATCGCCATCGTGAAGGCGGGACAGCTGGGCGAGGCCATCACCCAGGGCGAGGAGGCGGAAATCATCCTGGACCGCACCCCCTTCTACGCCGAGGCAGGAGGGCAGGTGGCCGATCTCGGTGTCCTGGAGGGAACGCAGGGCGTGGCGGAGATTGTGGACGTCCAACGGCCACTGCCGACCGTCACGGTCCACCGGGTCAGGCTTCTCCGGGGAATGATTCGCAAGGGGGAGCGCGTGCTGGCCGCCATCGATGAGGGACGCCGGGGGTTGATTCTCAAGAACCACACGGCCACGCACCTGCTTCATGAGGCCCTGCACCGGGTCCTCGGCGATCATGTCCGGCAGGAGGGTTCCCTCGTTGCCCCCGACCGCCTCCGGTTCGACTTTCGCCACTTCGGGCCGCTCACCACCCCCGAGATCGCCCGCCTCGAACGGATGGTCAACGAAGAGCTCTGGCGGAACCTCCCGGTGATGATCGAGGACGGGGTTCTCTACGAAGAGGCCCTCGCCCGGGGTGCCAAGGCGTTCTTCGCCGACAAGTATGCGGATCGGGTCCGGGTCGTTGCGGTGCCCGGCTTCGGGCTCGAACTGTGTGGAGGCACCCATGTCCGGGCTATCGGGGAGATCGGGGTGTTCAAGATCGGCAGTGAGGGCAGTGTGGCGGCCGGCACACGCCGCATCGAGGCGTACACCGGCCCCGGGGCCTACGACTACCTGCTGAAGGAGGAGGCGGCCCTTCAGGAATCGGCCGAGGCGCTCAAGACCCGACCGCTCGACCTGCCGGAGAAGGTGGACAGGCTGAACCGGCGTGGGGAGGAGCTGGAGCATGAGATCCAGCGACTGCGTAGCCGTCTTGCGGCGACGGCAGTCGAAGAGTTGCTGAAGCGAGTCGAGACGGTTGAGGGACTGCGCGTCATCTCCGGACGGGTCGAGCACTACGACCAGAAGGGGCTTCGTGACCTGGTAGACCGGCTCCGCGCCAAGCTTGGCACGGGCGTGGTGGTTCTGGGCACCCTCATCGATAATCGGGTTGGATGGGTGGCCGGGGTCACGGGTGACATCGTGCCGCGGGTCCATGCCGGCCAGCTTGTTCGAGAATTAGCGCGGATGACCGGAGGGGAGGGGGGCGGTCGGGCCGACCTGGCCGAGGCGGGAGGGAAGGACCCCTCCAGACTCGACCACGCCCTCGCTCAAGTTCCGAGTCTCATCCGGCGGCTGCTCAGCCATTAGGGGCGCTTGAAATACGAGCGACGGCGTGGTATACAGGGTGTCCCGGAGGTTGCAATCGCTTGGGTGTTGGGGGACAAGGAAGGACGTTCGCCATAGCCTCCGAGGGGTGGCCCTTCATCCTTCCCCTGCTGGGAGGCGCACTGGTCCTCTGGACATTAGGCCTTCAAGGGGCCGGCCTCTTCCTGGTCCTCCTCGCCGGAGCGGTGTGCTTCTTCTTTCGGGACCCAGAGCGGCTCCCCCCCGGCGAGACCGGGGCGATTCTGGCCCCGGCTGATGGACGGGTCGTTCGGATCGGGCCACCCGTGGACGGACGACGGGGGACCGAGATCAGCATTTTTCTCTCCCTCTTCGATGTCCACATCAACCGCGCTCCGTGCGCCGGCCGGATCGCGGAGGTGGTTGCCAGCCGGGGGAGGTTCAAGGTGGCGTGGAAGGCCGAGGCCTCGCAGGTGAACGCCCGGACCCTGATTCACCTCCGGGGAGATATCGGGGACATCTTCGTGCGACAGGTGGCTGGCATCTTGGCTCGGCAGATCGTCACGTGGGTTCGACCCGGGCAAGAAGTGCGGGCAGGAGAACGGATCGGCATGATCCGTTTCGGCTCCCGGGTGGATCTGCTTCTGCCCGAGGGGGTGCGTCCGCGCGTGCGGATCGGGGAGCACGTGCGAGGCGGTGAAAGCATCATTGGGGTGGTCGCATGAAGCGGGAAGGGCGGCGCCGCGGGGTCTACATCCTGCCGAGCATCCTGACCATCGGGAATCTCTTCTGCGGATTCTACGCCATTATCGCGGTCTCTAAGCACGACTACTCCAAGGCGGCGTTAGCCATCATGATCGCGCTCGTGGTCGATTTCCTGGATGGGGCGGTCGCACGGATCGCAAAGGCCACCAGCGATTTCGGGGTGGAGCTGGACTCGTTGGCCGACCTGGTCTCGTTTGGGGTCGCCCCCGGGATGCTGGCCTACGTGTTCGCCATGCGGCCCTTCGGGCGCCTCGGATGGCTGGCGGCCTTCCTCTTTGCGGCGTGCGGGGCGCTCCGCCTGGCCCGGTTTAACGTGCAGACCAGGAAGCTCGACAAACGCCACTTCGTGGGGCTCCCCATCCCCGCAGCGGCAGGCATCATCGCCTCGACCGTCCTCTTTCTCGGCGATGAGCCCTCGCTCAAGATCCTCGAGGTGCAGGTCCTTTCGGCGGAGGTCACCTCGGCCCTCATCGTGGTTTTGGTCGCGGCCACTGCCTTTCTCATGGTGAGCAAGGTCCGGTACCGCTCCCTGAAAGAGATTGACATTGCCCGACGGCGTCCCTTCACGATTCTCGTCAGCCTGCTCCTGGCCATGCTGATCATCGCCGCGGAGCCGAGCCTCCTCCTCTTCGGCCTTTTCTTCCTCTATGCCCTCTCCGGTTTCCTCCGCTACCTCCCCTTCGGGCGCAGGCGCGTCCTCCTCGGTGAAGAGCTCGAGCTTACGCCGGGGGAGCCTCGCTCCCCGTGAGGGAGGGTTCCCCCGGCGTGGACAGCACTCATTCTCATTCGTCGATGGATCGGACAGACCCCCAGGGTCATCGTGTCCGCACGGTGATGTCGTAGTGGCATGACGAGAGGAGAAAGCGATGGCGACGCGGATTTTGATCTTTGACACCACGTTACGCGACGGAGAGCAGTCTCCCGGGTACAGCATGAATACGCGGGAGAAGCTGGAGCTGGCCCGCCAGCTGGCCCGACTGCGCGTCGATGTCATCGAGGCAGGGTTCCCTATCGCCTCACCGGATGACTTCGAAGCCGTCAAGGTCGTCTCCCAGAATATTCGGGAGGGGATCACGGTTGCCGGCCTGTGCCGCACCCGGGACCAGGACATCGACCGGGCCTGGGAGGCCCTGCAGCACGCGGAGCGGCCCCGGATCCATACCTTCATCGCCACCTCGGACATCCACATGCAGTACAAGCTGAAGATGAGCCGGGAGGAGGTGATGGAGGCGGCGGTCCGGGCCGTGCGGCGGGCCCGCGGTTACACGGACGATGTGGAGTTCTCGTGTGAAGATGCCTGCCGGACGGATCCGGACTTTCTCTGTCAGATGGTCGATGCGGCCATCAAGGCCGGGGCGACGACCATCAACATTCCGGATACGGTGGGATACGCCATGCCGTGGGAGTATGGGGAGCGGATTTGCACCCTCATGAAGCGCGTCCCCAACATCGACACGGTGATCGTGAGTGCCCACTGCCATAATGACCTGGGCCTGGCCGTTTCAAATTCCCTGGAGGGGATTCGGCAAGGGGTGCGACAGGTGGAGTGCACCATCAACGGCATCGGGGAGCGAGCGGGAAACGCCTCGCTCGAAGAGATCGTGATGACCATCCGGACCCGGCGCGACCTCTTGAATGTGGAGACGGGGGTGAACACCGAGGAGATCTACAAGACCTCGAAGCTGCTCACCACCATCACGGGCGTTCCGGTCCAGCCGAATAAGGCCATTGTCGGGGCCAACGCCTTTGCCCATGAGGCCGGCATTCACCAGCACGGGATGCTCTCGCACGCCCTGACGTACGAGATCATGACGCCGCAATCGGTGGGGGTGCCGCAGAGTCGCCTGGTGCTGGGCAAGCATTCGGGCCGCCACGCGCTGAAGAAGCGACTCCAGGACCTGGGGGTCGATCTCAACGAAGAGGATCTCAACCGGGCCTTCGTCCGCTTCAAGGAGCTCTGCGATAAGAAGAAGGAGGTCTTCGACGATGACCTGCTCGCCATCGTGGAAGAGCAGGTGCTGGCCACTCCCGAAACCTACGTCCTGGAGCACCTCCAGTTCGCCAGCGGGACAAATATGATCCCCACGGCCACGATCCGCCTGAAGAAGCAGGATGAGATCTTTCAGGAATCGGGATGGGGGGACGGACCGGTCGATGCGACCTTCAAGGCCATCGATCAGATTACCGGAATCCACCCGAGGCTGAAGGACTATAGCATCCGGGCGGTCACCTCGGGCAAGGACGCCTTGGGAGAGGTGATGGTCTCCATCGAGGTCGACGGCCAGACGGTCATCGGCCGCGGGACCTCGACGGATGTGATCGAGGCCAGCGCCAAGGCGTATCTGAACGCGATCAACCGGGTCGTCGGACGCCAGGCGCCTCCCGCCAAGGAGGTGCGTCAGGGTGTCTGATTCGAGCGCCACTCACGAGTGGCCCACACCTTGTCCATGGCGGTGAAATCTGCGACAATACCATCATATGGATGAGACCCTGCTCGACAAAGTGTGGCGTGCCCACACCGTAAAGATGCTCCCCTCGGGGCAAACGCAGCTCTTCATCGGGCTGCACCTGATCCACGAGGTGACGAGCCCGCAGGCCTTCCAGATGCTCAGGGAGGCGGGGCTCAAGGTCCGTCTTCCGGAACGCACGTTCGCCACCATCGATCACATTGTCCCGACCGCCTCGCAGATGCGCCCCTTCGGCGACCTGTTGGCCGAGGAGATGACCGTCCATCTGGTCAGGAACTGTCAGGAGTTCGACATCCGGCTCTTCGATTTGAACAGCGGCATGCAAGGCATCGTCCATGTCATCGGGCCGGAGCTGGGTCTCACCCAGCCGGGAATGACCATCGCGTGCGGCGACAGCCATACCTCCACCCACGGGGCGCTCGGGGCGCTGGCCTTCGGGATCGGCACGAGTCAGGTGCGGGACGTGCTGGCGACGCAGTGTCTGGCGATGGCCAAACCGAAGCTGCGCCAGATTCGGGTCGAGGGGCGCCTCGCGCGCGGCGTCTACGCCAAGGACGTGATCCTCTCCATTATCCAGCGGCTCGGAGTGAAGGGCGGCGTGGGCTACGCCTACGAATACGCCGGATCGGCCGTTGAGGCCATGGCCATGGAGGAGCGCCTCACCATCTGCAACATGAGCATTGAGGGGGGTGCCCGGGCGGGCTACGTCAATCCCGACGCGACGACGTTCGATTATCTCAGGGGACGCCCCTTTGCGCCGCAGGGGGAGGCCTTCGATCGGGCGGTGGCCTGGTGGAGGAGCATGGCGACAGCACCGGGGGCCACCTTCGACGACGTCGTCACGCTCCACGGGGGGTCGATCCAGCCTGTGGTGACGTGGGGGATCAATCCCGGGCAGTCGGTGGGGGTGGGGGATCGAATCCCGAATCCGGCGCAGGCGCCGGAGACGGACCGGGCCGCCTGGACAGAGGCACTGGCCTTTATGGATTTCAAGCCGGGTCAGCCGATCGCCGGAACCCGCATCGACGTGGCCTTCATCGGCTCGTGCACGAATGCGCGCCTCTCAGACCTGCGGTCCGCGGCCCAGGTCGCCCGGGGGCGGAAGGTGGCGAAGGGGGTACGTGCACTGGTGGTCCCGGGTTCGCAGGCCGTCGCGGCTGCGGCCGAGGCCGAGGGGATTCACGTGATCTTTCAGGAGGCCGGATTCGAGTGGCGCAAGGCGGGCTGCTCGCTCTGTCTCGGCATGAACGAAGACAAGCTGAAAGGCCGGGAGATCTGCGCCTCGTCCAGCAATCGGAACTTCAAGGGGCGACAGGGCTCGCCCATGGGGCGGACGCTCCTCATGAGCCCGGCCATGGTGGCGGCGGCGTCAATCGCAGGGGAGGTCGTTGACGTGCGCGAGTTGCTCCGGTGAGCGGCGACAGCGTTCGGCGGCAGATCGTCGGCCGCGGGATCCCCCTGCCCGGCAACGACATCGACACCGACCGGATCATCCCCGCCCGGTTCCTCAAGAGCGTCACCTTCGAGGGGCTTGAGCAGCACGTCTTTGCGGACGATCGCGTGCAGGCGGCCGATCACCCCTTCAACGAGGACCGGTATCAGGGGGCGTCGATCCTTGTGGTTGGGCTCAACTTCGGGTGCGGCTCCTCCCGGGAGCACGCACCGGAGGCGCTCAGGCGCTGGGGCATCCGGGGGATCGTGGGGGGATCGTTTGCCGAGATCTTTTTCGGCAACGCTACGGCCCTCGGCGTCCCGTGTCTGGCGGTAGCCCCCAAGGATGTCGAGTGGTTGATGGGGGCCGTCGCGCATCAGCCCGAGCGCGAGATCGTGCTGGACGTGGAGGCCGAACGGGTGCGCCTGGGCGACCGGACCATCCCAGCCAGGCTTCCCGAGGCGGCCCGGAAGCAGCTCCTGACGGGCACCTGGAACGCCACCGCCGTCCTGCTGGAGGCGGGTGAGGAGATCGCGCGGGTGGCGCAGGGCCTTCCGTACCTCTCCGGGTACTGACGACCGCGTACAGGGTGCAGAGTACAGCGTGCAGGGTGCGGTGCAGAGTGAAGGGATAGAATAGAGAGATGAGCAGAAGCGGGTACCGGGTGGCGATTGCGGGGGCAACGGGGGCGGTGGGGCAGACCATGCTCTCGATCCTCGCCGAGCGGAACTTCCCGGTGCGGAGCGTCCGACTCCTGGCCTCGGAGCGGTCGGAAGGGAAGGTTCTCCACTTCAAGGGCGAAGAGGTCAAGGTCGAGCGACTGACGGAGCGCTCCTTCGAGGGAATCGAGCTGGCCCTATTCTCTGCGGGCGCCAGCCGCAGTAAAGAGTTTGCTCCGGAGGCGGTCAGGGCGGGCGCGCTGGTGGTGGACAACAGCTCCGCCTTTCGGATGGACCCCACCGTCCCCCTCGTGGTCCCTGAGATCAACCCCGGGGCGGCCCGGCATCACAGTGGGCTGATCGCCAATCCCAATTGCACCACCGTCGTGACAGTCATGGCTTTGAAGCCGCTCCACGAGGCGGCGACGGTCAAGCGCGTCATCGTGTCGAGCTATCAAGCGGTCTCGGGGGCGGGGGCCCAGGCTCTCGAAGAGCTCAAGCAACAGGTCCGCGCATGGGTGAAGGGGGAGCCGGCGGAATCCAAGGTCTTTCCGCATCCGATCGCCTTTAATCTCATTCCCCAGGTGGATGTATTCGAATCCAGCGGCTACACCCGGGAGGAGATGAAGCTCGTCCATGAGACCCGCAAGATCCTGGAAGATGAAACGATGCGCATTGCCGCGACCACCGTTCGGGTCCCCGTCTGGTACGCCCACTCGGTCTCGGTGACCGCGGAGACCGAGCGGAAGGTGACGGTGGAGGAGGCCCGGAGGCTCTTCGCCAGCTTCCCCGGCCTCACGCTGTGGGACGATCCGGCCAACCGCCAGTACCCCATGCCTATCGTCGCCGCCGGGAAGGATGAGTGTTACGTCGGCCGAATCCGGGAGGATCTTTCAAGCGATAAGGGACTCGCCTTCTGGGTCGTGGGGGATCAGCTCCGGAAGGGGGCGGCGCTCAACGCGATCCAGATCGCCGAGTTGGTCTTGGGGGTGAAGAGGTAGGTCCTCGGCTCGTGCAGAACCTCAAGTTGACCCTGGAATATGACGGCACCGCGTATCACGGCTGGCAGGTCCAGCCGGGGCTGCCGACCATCCAGGGGGCCCTCGAGGAGACCGTAAAGCGCATTTCAGGCGAGGAGGTCCGGGTCATCGCCGCAGGGCGGACCGACGCAGGGGTCCACGCCCTGGGCCAGGTGGCCAACTTCCGGACGAACAAGGGTCTCGCCCTCGACACATGGCGGCGGGCCCTCAATGGTCTGCTCCCGTCCGACATCGTGGTGCGCTGCGTCGACCATGCGGCTGACGCGTTTGATGCGCGCCGATCCGCCACGCGAAAGACCTACCGGTACGCCATCTGGAACGCCCCATTCCCGTCTGCCCTCGAGCGACACTGTGTTCTCCACATCCCCGATCCTTTAGACGTCGCCTCCATGGCTGAGGGGGCGACGTCCTTTATCGGCGAGCACGATTTTTCCGCCTTTCGGGCGGCTGACGACAGCCCGCCCCATCCCGTGCGCCGCGTGGTCGAGGCGCGCTTCGCACAGGAGGCGAATCGCCTCCACTTTATCATCACGGGAAACGGCTTCCTGAAACACATGATTCGTATCATCGTGGGGACGCTGCTCGACGTCGGTAGAGGCACGCTTGGCCCTGAAGACTTGGAGCGAATCTTGCACACCAAGGATCGCCAGAGGGCCGGGCGGACGGCGCCCCCTCACGGTCTATGCCTGATAGAGGTGATGTATTAAATGGCTATCACTGGAAATCCTCTCGCCATAGCACGGGAAATTGGAGACGGGTTTCACTCCCTGACCACAGCATCCCTGAAGAGGTACACGCCCGCCGACCTGAAGACCATCAACACCAGCCTCCAGCAAGTCCTCCGAGACGCCCGGGGAGAGACGCCTCCGCCAGGCGACGCCGAGGCGATCCGAAAGAAAAACCTCCGACTCCAGCGCCTGAATACCGCCGTTCTGACGCTCGCCAACTACTGCCGCCAACAGCGCATTCCGGTGTAAGGGCTCGCGCGCGCCGTGCCGCCTCAGCGAGGCGGAGTGCCGATCTGTGCTCTCGAAACCGCGCAGGGGAGTAGGCAAGGTCGAGGGCCGGGAGTTGCGCCGACCCAAGGCCTGTGCTATCTATAGGCGGATACAGCACGGGAGAAAGGATCGGCATGGCCAGATCGTACGACTTCAAGGGCGTTGAGGCCGGGGTGCAGCGGGTCTGGGAGGAGCGGAAGGCCTTCCGGGTGACGGAAGACGCCACACAGCCGAAATATTACTGCCTGGTGATGTACCCCTATCCTTCTGGGAAGATCCACATGGGGCACGTCCGCAACTACGCGATCGGAGATGTGGTGGCGCGGTACTTCCGGATGCGCGGCCACAACGTGCTCCACCCGATGGGATGGGATTCCTTCGGCCTGCCGGCAGAGAATGCGGCCATCGAACACGGGGTGCATCCGGCGACCTGGACGGTCGACAACATTACGTATATGCGGACGCAACTGAAGCGGATGGGCTTCTCTTACGACTGGGATCGCGAGATCACGTGTAGCGATCCCGAATACTATCGATGGAATCAATGGCTCTTTCTCAAGATGTACGAGAAAGGGCTCGCGTACAAGAGGCCGGCGTTCGTCAACTGGTGTGCCGTCTGCCAGACGGTCCTCGCCAACGAACAGGTGGAAGGGGGGCGGTGCTGGCGCGACGACTCGGTGGTCATCCAGAAGGAGCTGGATCAGTGGTTCTTGAAGACCACCGCCTACGCCGAGGAGCTCCTCACGGGGCTGGATCGATTGCCAGGCTGGCCCGAGCGGGTCAAGACGATGCAGCGGAACTGGATCGGGAAGAGCGTGGGCGCCGAGGTGAACTTTCCGATGGTGGACGGCGGCCCCCCCATCGCCATTTTTACGACCCGGCAGGATACCCTCTACGGGGCCACCTTCATGGTGCTGGCGCCGGAGCATCCGCTGGCCCGGGAGCTGGCCCGCGGGAGGCCGGAGGTCGAAGGTTTCATCGGGCGGATGCGGATGGAAGACCGCCTGGTCCGGACCGCGGCCGAGACCGAAAAGGAGGGGGTCTTTACCGGCGCCTTCGCGATCAATCCTTTGACCCAGGAGAAGATCCCCATCTGGCTCGCCAATTTCGTCCTGCTGGAATACGGGACCGGCGCCATCATGTCGGTGCCCGCGCATGACGAGCGGGATTTCCAATTCGCCAAGAAATACCACCTCGCGATCCGGGTGGTCATTGATCCACCAGAAGAAGGCACCCTCGTCGCCGCGAACC
Organism: candidate division NC10 bacterium CSP1-5; assembly: GCA_001443495.1. Lineage (GTDB taxonomy): Bacteria > Methylomirabilota > Methylomirabilia > Methylomirabilales > CSP1-5 > CSP1-5. Next base: position 44,436 of record LDXR01000009.1, read on the forward strand.
TGGAGAAGGCCTATGAAGGCGAAGGGGTCATGGTGAATTCGGGGCCCTTCAGCGGGTTGCCGAGTGCGGAAGGGCGGGCGGCGGTTACCCGATATCTGGAAGAGCGGAGGATTGGCAAGGGGGCGGTGAACTACCGGTTGAGGGACTGGGGGGTTTCCCGACAGCGGTACTGGGGGACCCCCATCCCCATCATCTACTGTGACCGGTGCGGCACGGTCCCGGTGCCCGAGCGCGACCTGCCGGTCCTGCTCCCCCGGGATGTGGAGATCACCATGAAGGGGGGGTCGCCGCTGGCCCGGGTCGAACGCTTCGTACGCGTGAGCTGTCCCGCGTGTCAAGGGCCGGCCCGCCGAGAGACCGATACGATGGATACCTTTGTCGACTCCTCGTGGTACTTCCTCCGCTTCTGCAGCCCCAAGGAGGAGAGCCGCCCCCTCGATCCCGCCAACGTGACGCACTGGATGCCGGTGGATCAGTATATCGGGGGAATCGAGCACGCGGTCCTCCACCTGCTCTATGCACGATTCTTTACCCGGGTGATGCGGGACTTGGGGCTGATCTCGATTGATGAGCCGTTCGTGAATCTCCTCACGCAGGGCATGGTCTGCAAGGAAACCTACCGGTGCCCCACCCATGGCTACCGGCTTCCTGACGAGGTGGATGCCGAGGGGCGGTGCACCACGTGTGGCCAGCCGGTGGAGATCGGCCGGACCGAGAAGATGTCCAAATCGAAGAAGAACGTCGTGGACCCGGACGACCTGATGAATCGCTATGGGGCGGATACCGCCCGCCTCTTTTCCCTCTTCGCCGCGCCGCCGGAGAAGGACCTGGAATGGTCCGACAAAGGGGTCGAGGGGGCCTTCCGGTTCCTCAACCGGGTGTATCGGCTGGTGGAGGGATGGGCGGAGGAGCTCTGCCGTTCGGTGAAACCCGTTTCCTTCGCCGCCCTGACGGTGGGCCGGGCGCTCTACCAGAAGGCCCACTTCACCATCAAGAAGGTGACCGAGGATCTCGACCGGGATTTCCACTTCAACACGGCCATCGCCGCCCTCATGGAGCTTGTAAACACCCTGGGGCAATGTGATCTCGGTGGCGCGCCAGAAGAGCGGGAAGAGAAAAGGGCGGTGGCGCGCTTTGCGGTCGAGACCCTGCTCGTCCTCCTCGCTCCCTTTGCCCCGCACCTGGCGGAAGAGCTGTGGCAGCGCCTCGGCCATTCCCGGAGCATCTCCGAAGCGTCGTGGCCCGCGTATAGCGCCGAGGTGATTCAGCGAGAGGAAATCCTGGTGGTCGTCCAGGTCAATGGGAAGCTCAGAAGCCGGCTCCTGCTGCCCGCCGATGCCGAAGAGGAAGCGCTCCGGGCGGCGGCGCTGCAGGACGGCCGGGTCCAGACGTGGCTCGAGGGAAGACAGGTGATCCGGGTCGTGGTGGTTCCCAAGAAGCTGGTCAACATCGTGACCGACGAACGCTAGGACGCTAGAATGCTAGAAGGCGAAGCACCCCAGCGGGCGATGCGCAGATCGAAGGGGTGCGCGTGAGGACGATTCAGACAACGGTGGCCGTTATCGCCATCGCCCTGGTCGGAGCGGCGTGCGGCTACCGAGGCCAGACGAACCTTCCGAGTGACCTGCAGCGGATCCATGTGGCCGTCAGCAACAGCGGAGCCTTCCGGCCCGGGCTCGAGACCGCCCTCACCCAGGCCCTGACCCAGCGCATCCTGAGCGCCGGAGGGCGGGTCGTCGCAGAGGAGGCCCAGGCGGACGCAACGATCAAGGCCGTCATTACCGGCCTCGAGAGGAATCCGGTGGCCTTCGATGCGACGGATCTTGCCCGACGCTTCCGGATGGTGGTCATCCTTGATCTGCAGGTGATCCAGCGGAGGGACCGGGCAGAGCTGGCAAAGGAGCAGGTCCGGGGAGAGGCGTACTATTCGGCTCCGACCGGCGTAACGGGAACCCAGGTGGCGGAAGATGAAGCGATCCGCCGAGCCATGAGCGACCTCGCCGACCGGGTTCTCACGCGGGTCGGGGAGCCGTTCTGAGGGACGACGCTGTTTGATCCCATCCTCCAAGCCGCGATCCGAGGCCAAGTGGCTCCGGTATATCTCCTGCTCGGCGAGGAAGTTCTCCTCCGCGAAGAGTTCGTCTCCCGCCTGCTGAGCACCCTCTTGCCGCCCGGGATGGAGACCCTCAATCTGGACATCCTTTCAGGGGGCGAGGCAACTTCCGCCGATATCGCCAGCCGCTGCCGGACGATTCCCGCCTGTGCACCGCGGCGGCTCGTATTGCTGAAAGAGGCAGACCGGCTCCGCAGTGAGGTCTGGGACGCGACGGTGGCCTACCTGGACGCCCCATCCCCGACCACATGTCTCATCTGTGTGGCTGACAAGTTGGAGCACGGGCACCGCGGACTCAAGCGCATCGAGGAGGTGGGGAAGGTTCTCCGCTTCGCCTTGCCGAGGGACGCGGAAGGACGCGAGCGGCAGTGTCAGCAGTGGATGCGGCAGCGGGCACGGCAACAGGGGAAATCCCTGACTCCCGAGGCGGAACGACTCCTCTTGACGCTCCAGGGTCCGGATCTCTTGCGTTTGAGCCAGGAGGTGGACAAACTCTGCCTCTTCGTCGGGGAGCGACAGGAGATCGACCCTGAGGCGGTAGAGGCCCTGGTCGGTCAGGGGAGGGTGCGGGGGATTTTCGAGCTCACGTCCGCGGTGAGCCGCCGGGACCTCAATGGAGCCTTGTCCTGTCTCCGGCACCTCCTGGAGAGGGGAGAGGAGCCCCTGGGGATGCTGGGGATGCTGGCACGTCAACTGCGGCTCCTCGTGCGGGCCAAGGAACTCCTCGCGCAGTCTTCGCCTCCCGCCGAGATCAGCCGGCTGCTCGGCGTGCCACGTCCTTTTGTTTCAGAGATCCTGGAGGCGGCAGACATCTCGTCCCTGCCCCGGCTGGAGCAAGGGCTCGCCCGCCTGCTCGACGTGGACCGAAGGTTGAAATCGTCGGGAGGGGGCCAACGCCTTTTTCTGGAGCTGGCCGTTATCGATCTGTGCTCATGAAGGTCGGACTACTGGGCGCTCCCGCGGCCCTGCACCTGATGGGCGAGCCGGGACTTGTAGCGGGCCGCCGTTCGCGAATGGATGATCCCCTTGGAGGCAGTCTTGTCGATAATCGCCACCGCCGCCTGAAAGGCAGCCACGGCCGCCTCCCGGTTTCCCGTCTCTACCGCGTGACGGACCCTCTTGATGGTCGTTCGGAGTCGGCTTATGGCCTTCCGGTTGCGCAGGGTTCGCACCCGGGCTTGGCGCAGCTGCTTCGCTGCGGATCTGGTGTTGGGCATCGATCCATCCTCCACGAGACTGCGGCAACGGATTGTATAGAGGAATTCCATCTCGATGTCAAGCCCTTTTGACCCCAAGGTACCGACGCAGCACCTGACAGCCGCCGCATCTGTGGTGAGCGGCGGAACCTTGGTCAGCCGGGTCCTGGGATATGTCCGGGATATGCTCATCGCCCATCGATTCGGGGGGGGATTGCATGCCGACGCCTTCTTTGTGGCCTTTCGCATCCCGAATATGGCCCGAGAACTCCTCGGGGAGGGGGCACTCTCCGCCGGCTTCATCCCGGTCTTCACCGAGACCCTGACCAAGGAGGGGCGGCCGTCGGCCTTTCGGATGGCAGGCCGCGCCTTTTGGACGATGGCCCTGATTCTGTTCGTGGTGGTCATCATCGGCGCCTGGAGCGCGCCGGGCCTGGTCCACCTGATCGCCCCCGGGTTCGGGGCAGAGCCGGAGAAGCTCGGCCTCACCGTGGCGCTCACCCGCGTGATGTTTCCTTACCTGTTCTTCATCGGGCTGACCGCGCTCATGATGGGGATTCTGAACTCCCTCGGCCACTTTGCCGCTCCAGCCCTCTCTCCCGCCCTGCTCAACATGGCGATGATCCTGTGTCTGATCTTCCTGGCCCCGCGCCTTGAAGAGCCCGTCTATGCCTTGGCGTACGGGGTCCTGGGAGGAGGGGTGCTGCAGCTCCTGTCCCAGTTTCCTCCCGCCGGGCGCCGCGGGGTGACCCTGACCCCAACGGGACCGTGGCGGGATCCCGCCCTGGCGCGGATCGGACGGTTGATGGTCCCTGGCGTCGCCGGGCTCGCCGTCACCCAGCTCAACGTGTTCATCACCACCCTCCTGGCCTCCTTCTTGGTCGAGGGGTCGATTTCGTATCTCTACTACGCGTTCCGGCTCGTCCATCTCCCCATTGGTCTCATCGGGGTGGCGGGTGCGACAGCCGTCTTTCCGGCGATGGCCGCCGCCGCCCAGCGCTCCTCCGCAGATTTGAAGAAAACCCTGGTCTTCGCCCTCCGCCTCACCCTCTTCCTGACGATTCCTGCGCTGCTGGGCCTGGTGATCTTTCGGCAACCCATCATTCAGCTCCTCTTTGAGCGGGGGGCGTTTACCCGCGGCATGACCCTCGCTACCGCCCAGGTCGTGCTGGGATACAGCCTCGGGCTGTGCTTTTTCGTCGCCAATCGGGTGCTGGTTCCCGCCTTTTACGCCTTCCAGGACACGACGACCCCTGTCAAGGCGGGCGCCGTCGCCGTCGCGAGCAACATCCTCTTCAGCCTCGTGCTGATGGGCCCCCTGGAGGCGGCGGGGCTTGCCGTCGCGACTTCTCTCGCCTCTGTGGTGAACTTCACCCTCTTGATCGTGCTGCTCAGAAGGCATGTGGGACCGCTCCCCGGGCAAGATCTAGCCAGATCCCTCACAAAAACCGGTCTCGCCGGCCTGGGGATGGCCGCGACGTGCCTGATCCTCCAAGTTCTCTGGCCATGGGGTGGGCATGGGCTCCTCCCGCAGCTTGGCCATCTGGTCGGGGGGCTTGGCCTTGGAACAGCAGTCTTTTTGGGAGTGGCTGCCTTCCTCGGCTGCGAGGAGGTTCAGGTCCTTCGCAGGCTCTTTCAAAGGCGATCAACCTAAAGCTAAAGCAAATTTTTATTGACAGGCAAACAGGGGAAAAGTATGTTAATCTTTACGTTTCGGGGCATTCTTTCACCTTGAGCTTCAGCATTGTTTAACAGCGAGCAGGGTATCGAAATTTTCAAGAAACTGTCACCGAGGGGAGAGCGATGAGCATTGCAGCAGGAAGTCCTGGCCTTGAGACCCATGTTGGAAACTTCGCCCTGATCGACACTCTGCGTCAATGGGGGATCACGCATTTCAGTGGGGTGAATGGGGGAGGGGTCATCCACGTGACGAAGTACTTAGAGCCGCTCACCCATCCCTCCCAGATCACGGATGGCGTCCCCAGGTTTCTGACCATGGGCGAGTATGCGTCGGGGTTTATGCCCCTAGGCTATTACCTCGCCTCTGGCCGCGTTGCCTGCTCGATCACCACCACGGGGGCGGCGACGAAACTCGGCTCGAGCGGGATCACCGATGCCAAACTGCACAACATCCCTTCCGTATTCATCATCGCCCTGAACTCCGTGATGTCTATTGGAAACGCCCCCTTGCAGGACGTCTCGCATTACGGCATGAATATCGTCCCACAACTGCAGGCCGAGTTGGGGGATGGGTGCATCGTCATCGACAATATCAATCGCCTGGAACAGGACCTGGACAAGGCCCAACGGCTCCTGCACGATTGGCGACCCGTGGCCATTGCGTTTCATCCGGACATCCTGTCGAAGGAGATCTCCGTGCACGTGCCCAAGCGGGAACGGGCGCGGACCCTCAACTCACAGGACGTGGAAGCCTTCCTCAGGGGTTTCCCGTCCATGGCGAAGGGACGGCGGGTGATCATCTACGTCGGTGAGGAGGCAGCGTTCTGTCCCAACATCGAGCAACTCTCGACAGAGCTGTCCGAACTCCTCCACGCCCCCACCATCTGGTCGATCAATGGGGCCAACGCGGTCTCGCCCAAGAACCCGTTCAGCTACGGGTACATTCTGTTCGGGGGCAATGACAAAGCAATGGAGCTCTGGCGGAGCATCAACCAGGACGATATCGTGATCACCCTCGGGTTCTGTCCGGGGGAGTATTCGATCAATCTGGAGAACATTCGCGCAAAGTGTACGTGGCACTTCGGCGCGTACCCCTATGGCTACGGGCAGGTCAATGGTGATTTCCGGCACCGGTGTCTGGGAGATTACAGGCAAGTCCGTGGCGACATCGGGCTGGCCCTCGAAGCAATCCTCCCTCGGCTGAAGGCCATGGGCATCGAGAAGGATAGGCCAAAGGTCGAGCGGCCGGAGAATCTCAACTCTCGGGAGGTCTGGCGTGACGTCCGCAAGGACTGTGTGGACTTCATGGCGTTTTACGAGGAGATGCCCAACTACTGGCAACCGCACAGCATTGGGTTCGACGATGTCTGCATCTCGTATAAGGATCGGCAGTATGTCACGCAGCGGCCCCACCCGTATATCAAATTCTGGACCGCACACCACGGCTCGGCCATGGGTGGGGCGTTTGGAATGGGCGTGGGTGCCAAGCTGGCCGATCCAAGCCTGCACACCTTCATGTTCTGTGGGGATGGGTGCTGGCGCCTCTTTGGCGGGTGCCTGGCCGATGCGGCAAACCTCGACCTGCGCCTGTTCATCATCAACAACGGGACCTACGGTATTGTCGATAAGGGGCTGGAGGTCATCATCCCGACCGTGGAGAAGCGGCGCTACCACTCGAAGCTGCCGAGCATCGACTTTGTGGCGGCGGCCAAGGCCCACGGCTGGGATGGCTTCTACCTCAAGCCCGACCTCAGCAATCTGAAAGAGATCATGGATGCCTGCCACACGCCGGCGGGTAGGTCGATCCTGGTGGATGTCCCTGTGGACAACGAGCAGGTCGTCGGCTTGAACGCCCGGCTGCTGAACCTCACGACACAGGCGTATCTGTAGCCTCCGGGGGCGGGCGGCACATGACGCGGACAGGCGAGGAGCCTCCTGGGTCTCGGAGGCGTGCTCTGCCCAGAGGGGTCCGGGACGGGGCACGCCCTTCACGTATCACCTGAAGACGGACTGGCGCGGGGACAGGAGCCTTGAAGATCACCGGAGCTGAGATTCTGCTGAAATCTCTCGTCGAGGAGGGGGTCACTACGATCTTTGGGCATCCGGGGGGGGTGATCCTCCACGGGACTGACCCCCCCGGCGACCACCCTATCAAGTATATCCTCTGCCGCCACGAGCAGGTGGCGACTCATGCCGCCGAGGGGTATTACAAGGCCACGGGGAGGACGGGGACGGTCATGGTCAGCTCGGGTTCCGGGGTCACGAATTGCGTGACCGCGCTGACCGATGCGCTTGTGGACTCCATGGCCATCGTGGTCCTGACGGGGCAGCTTCCGGCCGTCATGGGATGGGATGCGTCGCAAGAGGCGGATGTGGTGGGAACCGCCCGGGGCTGTACCAAGCATAGCTTCGTGGTCTTCAAGACCGAGGAGATCCCGCGGATCATCAAGGAGGCGTATTTCATCGCACGCTCTGGTCGGCCGGGCCCGGTGCTCGTCGATCTGCCCGAGGCCGTCATGGCAGATTGTGTCGCGTATACAGGGCACCCGAAATCGGTTGCCATCCGAGGGTACAACCCGCAGATGGCTGGCCACCCCGGGCAGATCAAGAGGGCGGCCGAGCTCATTGCCCAGGCCAGGCGTCCGGTCATCTACGGAGGGGGAGGCATCATCCACGCGGACGCGTCCGAGGAGCTGCACGAACTCGTCGAGATCACCCAGATCCCTACCACCCTGACGCTCATGGGACTGGGGGCCCTCCCCACCAGCCACCCGCTCTGGCTCGGTATGCTCGGGATGCACGGACTCTACTGGGCCAACCGGTGCTTGATTGACGCCGACCTGATCGTTGCTATCGGATCCCGTTTCGATGACCGGGTCACGGGTAAGGCGTGCGATTTCGGCACGCAGTGCAAGATCATCCATGTGGACATCGACCCGACGTCGATTCAGAAGCACGTCAAGGTTGACGTCCCTATCGTCGGTGATGTGCGGTGTGTCCTTCGCGAGCTCAACAAAGAGCTCCGCAAGGTGGAGCGGAACTGGGCGAGGGATTTCGAGGAATGGCACGGACAGATCGAGGCGTGGAAAAAACAACACCCCCTCCGGTACGAACAGCGGCAGGGGGTGATCAAACCGCAGTACGCCATCGATATGATCCTTCGCCTGACCGAGGAGTACGATCCCATCATTGCCACCGGCGTGGGCCAGCACCAGGTATGGGCGGCCCAGTTTTACCGGGGTCGCAAGCCGCGCCGCTGGCTCTCCTCGGGAGGCCTGGGGACGATGGGATACGGCTTCCCCGCCGCCCTGGGGGCCCAGGCGGCCTTCCCGAAGGGTCTGGTCCTGAATATCGATGGAGACGGGGGCAGCCAGGTCACCCTGTCGGAACTCTCGACCCTCGTCGACTACAAACTCCCGGTCAAGACCTTTATCATCAACAACAGATGTCTGGGGATGGTGCGGCAGTGGCATCAGCGCGTCTCCACACACCAGCCCCTGCCCGCGGGCCCGATGCATCAGCCCGACTTTGTGAAACTCGCGGAGGCCTACGGCGCCGTGGGGATCCGGATTGAGCGGCCGGAGGACGTGAAGGCGGGGATCGAGAAGGCCATCAACACCCCGGGACCTGTCGTGGTCGATGTGGTGGTGGAGCGGGAGGAAAACTGCCTCCCGGCGATCCCGGCCGGGGCTGCCATCACCGACATCGTCAGGGCTCCAGCTCCGACCCCTGACAAGTCGTCTCAGGCATGGCACTGAGGAGGGCATGAAAGGGCAGATCCCCCCGCGGCGGCACATCCTGACCCTCCTGGTGGAGAACCAGGTGGGCGTCTTGGCGAGGATCGCCGGCTTGATCGCCGCCAAGGGGTATAACATCGATAGTGTCTCCGTCGGGGAGACGATGGATGCCTCGGTGTCCCGGGTCACCCTCGTGGTCCACGGGGATGACTGGGTGATGGAGCAGGTGCTCAAACAGCTCAATCGCTTGATCGAAGTCATCAAGGTCGTCGATCTGACGGAAGAAGAGTTTATCGAGCGGGAAATGATCCTCGTCCGGGTGAACGCCGATCCGCCCAACCGGGCCGAGATTTTTCGGATTGCCGACATCTTCAGGGCCAAGGTCGTCGACCTCACCCACCGAACCTACACCCTGGAGGCGACTGGAGACGAGGATAAGATCCAGGCCTTGCTCGAACTCCTGCGCCCCTTCGGGATCAAGGAGCTGGTTCGGACCGGTCTCATCGCCATCGGCAGGGTGAGTAAGACTCCGTCCAGCAAGCTGGAGCGGGTCGCGGGCGGGGACGGCGAGGAGGGTGCAAAGAAGTCCCCAGCGGTTGCCACGTAGCGAAATGCGAGGAGACACAGATGGGCAAGCTCTATTACGATAAGGATGCGGATCTCTCCCTCTTGAAGGGGAAGACCATTGCCATCATTGGTTATGGGAGCCAGGGGCACGCCCATGCCCTGAATTTGAAGGATGCCGGCTTCGATGTGGTGGTGGGGCTCTACCGGGGCTCGAAATCGTGGGAGAAGGCGAAGGCGGATGGGCTCAAGGTCATGCCGGTGGACGAGGCGGCTTCGGCAGGCCACATGGTGATGATCCTCATCCCCGACCAGCATCAACGGCAGGTCTATGCGGAGTCGATCCAGCAGGGACTCACCCCCGGAAAGACCTTGATGTTCGCCCACGGCTTCAACATCCATTTCCACCAGGTCCTGCCCCCCAAGGACGTGGATGTCTCCATGGTGGCCCCAAAGGCCCCGGGTCACGTCATGCGCCAGATCTATACGGAGGGGTCCGGGGTCCCAGCCCTTGTGGCCATCCATCAGGACCGATCGGGGAAGGCGAAGGAGACGGCCCTGGCCTATGCGAAGGGTATCGGATGCACCCGGGCTGGGGTACTCGAGACGACCTTTCGAGAAGAGACCGAGACCGACCTGTTCGGGGAACAGACGGTTCTGTGCGGCGGCCTGTCGGCCTTGATCAAAGCCGGGTATGAGACGCTGATCGAGGCGGGGTATCAACCGGAAGTCGCCTACTTTGAGTGTCTCCACGAGGTGAAGCTCATTGTAGATCTCTTTTACCAGGGCGGCCTGGCCTATATGCGGTACTCGATCAGCGACACGGCCGAGTATGGGGATTACACCCGAGGGCCTCGCATCATCAGCGACGCGGTGCGAGCCGAGATGAAGAAGATCTTGAAGGAAGTCCAAGATGGCACCTTCGCCCGGGAATGGATCCTGGAGAATCAAGCGGGCCGGCCCAGCTTTCTGGCGCTCCGGAAGAGAGATGCCGAGCATCCGATTGAGGTCATAGGGAAGGAGCTACGCGCCATGATGAGCTGGATCAAAGGAGGGCCACGGTAATCCCTCGCACCTGGTGTGTCCTCTTGGTCACCCCATGCCTCCGGGCGTCCGGAGGCATTTTCGTTTGCCGTGTCCTTGACCGATCGCGCAAGAGGTTGGCTTGACATCCATTTTTTCGCCATGGTAGAAGTCGTTCGGTTCCTCAGGATCGACGGGAAAGAACCGGGTTGGCCCCCGGCTGACTTCACGCACCCCTCCAGTCATCCGATGAAAGGGAGAGTCAGGATCGGTGGCCTGCTCCTCCTACTTTTCCTGGCTCTCGCGGTCACCCTAGGCGTCCAGGCGCTCACCGCGTACGCCGATTATCTGGCGCTTGCCGAGACGGTCCGCCTGGTGGTTCAGGACATCAGCCTCGGCCCCCAGCGCGTGGAGGAAGGAGCACAACGGATCCTGGCAAAAGCCCGGGAGTTGCAACTGCCACTCTCGGAGCGTGAGGTCGTCGTGCAGGCGGAGTCCGGCAAGGTCTCGGCCAGAGTCAGGTGGCAACAGTCGATCGGCCTCTGGGGGTACACGATCCCCCTGACATTCGAGATCAACGAGTCAAGATCGCTGTAATGGGTGACCGGATGATGCTTTCCGTAGATGCTATCCCGGTTCTCCAGGCGGCCACGCCTGCATCGGCCTCCCCGGAGCCGTCTCCCCTCTTTATCGGCCTGGTCGGTCCAACGGCGGTCGGGAAGACAGCTATCGCTGTGGAACTGGCGAAGGCGATGGGAGGGGAGATTGTGGCCCTCGATTCCATGCAGGTCTACCGTTATCTGGACATCGGGACCGCCAAGCCGACACCGGAAGCCCAAAAGGGAATCCCTCACTACCTCATCGATGTGGTGGATCCGTGGGACCCCTTTACGGCCATCGACTACGCTCTCTTGGCCCGCCAGGTGCTGAAAGAGATTCATGCCCGAGGCCGGTTGCCTCTTGTGGTGGGCGGCTCGGGCCTCTATCTCCGGGCGCTGTGCGGAGAGATCTTCAATGGCCCAGGGGAGGTCACAGGCATCCGGACGCGTCTCGCACAGGAGATGAAAAGGGGCGGGCCGGCCCTGTTGCACGCCCGCCTCACGCATCTCGATCCGGCCATCGCGGGGAAAATCCATCCGAAGGACGCCTTCCGCCTCATTCGAGCCCTGGAGATCATCGAGATCACCGGCAGGCGCGTATCGGAACTCTGGGAAACCCACCGCCAGAGGCTGGTGCGACCTTCCATCCTCCTCCTCGGGCTTCGAAGGGAGCGGACGGCGCTGTACCACCGGATCAACGACCGCGTGGATCGGATGGGTGCCTCGGGTCTGGTGGAGGAGGTCGATCGGCTGTTGAAGGCGGGCTATCCTCCACACCTCAAGCCGCTTCGCAGTCACAACTACCGCCACATGGTTGCCTATCTTCTCGGTCAACAGGGCTGGGAGGAGGCAGTCCGGCGGACAAAACAGGAGACACGTCATTACGCCAAGCGGCAGATGACGTGGTTCCGGAGCGAAGACGAGATCACATGGTTCGACGTAACGGACAACGACCCGGATAGGATCACAGAACTTCTGATCGAGCACATCCAACGGCGGCGAGCGCGGCATGGAACAGCTAACGATTAGGGGAGGGGCCCGCGGGCCTCAAGGATCGATGACGGTCCCGGGTGATAAGTCGATCTCCCACCGTGCCATCATCCTGGGTGCCTTGGCAGAAGGGGTCACCGAGGTCTCAGGATGTCTCAGGTCGGAGGACTGCCAGCGCACCCTGGGCGCGTTCCGGGCCCTGGGAGTGGAAGCCGAGGGATGGGAAGGAGATATTCTCCGGATTTACGGAAAGGGACTTCGCGGACTCCGAGAGGCGGCGGATACCCTGAACTGTGGCAACTCCGGTACCACGATCCGCCTCCTGGCGGGCGTGCTGGCGGGGCAGCCTTTCCTCTCCCTCCTGACTGGGGACGCGTCGCTGAGGCGCCGGCCCATGGATCGGATCATCCACCCCCTCACCCAGATGGGTGCGGAGATCTGGGGTCGGGCTCGCGATACGCTCCCCCCCTTGGCGGTCCGGGGGGGGAGCCTTCACGGGGTGACGTACCGCTGTCCGGTGCCGTCGGCCCAGGTGAAATCCGCAATCCTCCTGGCGGGCCTCTTTGCCGAGGGACCGACGACCGTCATCGAGCCGGCAGCCTCGCGGGATCATACCGAGCGCATGCTCACGGCCTACGGGCAGCGGGTGGAGCGGAGCGAGCAGGAGGTGACGCTCATCCCCGCAGGGACCCTTCAGGCCACCCCTATTTCGGTTCCGGGAGATTTCTCGTCGGCCGCCTTTTTGCTCGTGGCCGGCCTCATCCTTCCCGATTCCGACCTCACCATCGAAGGGGTTGGAGTGAATCCCACCCGCACGGGTCTCTTGGACGTTCTCCAGGCGATGGGGGCGAAGGTGCAGGTCTTTCCGGTAGACGCAGAGACCGGAGAGCCGCGCGCCCATCTCAGGGTCCGCGCGAGCCGCCTCCAGGGGGTCAGCATCGGGGGGGACCTGATTCCCCGCCTGATTGATGAGATCCCGGTCCTGGCGGTGGCCGCCGCGTGCGCCGAGGGAAAGACGGTCATCCGGGACGCCGCGGAGCTCCGGGTGAAGGAATCGGATCGGATCCGGACTATTGCCGCCGAGCTGAGTCGCATGGGGGTTCGTACGGAAGAGCTCCCGGATGGGCTCATCATCCATGGGGGGCGCCGCCTTCAGGGGGCTCGGTGCGAAGGCCACGGGGACCACCGGGTGGCCATGGCACTGACCGTAGCAGGGCTTCAAGCCGAGGGGCAGACGATAGTGCGGGACACGGCATGTATCCGTACCTCATTTCCCGGTTTTGTGGAGACGCTGGAGCATCTATTTCCCAACGTCCTGGAGCGGCGGGGATGAGCCGGCTGCCGCGCGACCTCATCATTGCCGTCGATGGACCGGTGGCCGCCGGGAAGACCACGGCGGCGCGGCTTCTGGCTCGGCGACTCGGCTATTGCCACATCGAGAGCGGGGCGATGTACCGGGCGCTGGCCTGGAAGGGGCTCAAGCAGGGAATCGATCTATCGGACCCGGTGGCCCTCGTGAATCTCCTGTCCCAGACCACGCTGGAACTTCGACCGAGCGCTGAGGGGTTTGTGGTTCTGGTCGATGGGAAGGACATGACCGATGCGCTCCGCTCACCCAAGATGCAGGCCGCTGCCTCTGTCCTGTCTGTCCATGCCAGTGTGCGAGAGAAGCTGGTGGAGAGGCAGCGGGAGCTGGGGGCTCGGGGAGGGGTAGTGATGGATGGCCGCGACATCGGAACGGTGGTCTTCCCCGATGCCGCCATGAAATTCTACCTCACCGCCGCCCTGGACGAGCGAGGTCGCCGCCGCTTTCGGGAATCCCCCCAGGAGCTTGGGACCATCGAGACGACCCTGGAGGAGGTGGCCAAACGAGATCGGCGGGACACGGAGCGGGTGGCCTCACCGCTCAAGCCGGCACCCAACGCCATCCTCATCGATACCACGCTGCTCGACCCGGAAGAGGTGGTGAGGCGGATGGAGGCCGAGATCCATCGGAAATTCAAGAACTCACACGATATTTCGCTTGCGTGATCGGTACAAGATGGTTAAAATAAAGGGCTTTAAACCGTGTAAGGAGGTCTGTGCGCGTGTGGTACCGGGCACTGCAAATTTTCCTCCCCCGGATCATGCCGCTCTTCCATTTCCGCGTGGTAGGGAAGGAGGAGGTCCCCATTACGGAAGGCGTGATTCTGGCTGCCAATCACGTGAGCTACGTCGACCCTCTGTTCATTGGCGTGGCCTTCGTGGAGAGACAGCTCCACTTCCTCGCCAAGGAAGAACTCTTCCGGTCCCCTTTGTTTGGGTCGCTCATCCGAGGCCTTCACGCCTTTCCCGTGCGCAGAGGCCAAGGGGACCGCGGGGCGATCAGGCAGTGTTTACGCCTCCTCGCGGAGGGAGAGATGCTCCTCATGTTTCCCGAAGGGACCCGTGGGGATGGGATGGCTCTGCTGGAGGCGGAGGGGGGGATTGGATTTCTGGCGGCACGCTCCGGCTGTCCGGTGGTCCCCGTATACGTGCAGGGCACCGACCACGTCCTGCCGCGCGGGAAACGGATCCCCAGGTTGCGTCCCGTAACGGTCTACTTCGGTCGGCCGCTCAGGCTGGCGGCGGAGACCAACCGCAAGGAGTCCCGGTGGAGCTACCGTCAGCTGAGTGAACAGGTGATGAAAGAGATTGGCGCATTGAGGGTGCGGGCCCATTCTTCGGCATCGTAAGACTTTATCTCCATAAGATCTTCGCCAGGAGGAACAACCGGGGATGAATATGAGGGAGAGACAACCCGACGCTCGAGAGGGACGAGGAGATCGGACCGCGGCCAAAGACACGGAGGGGCGAAAACCGACCGTCACCATGCAGGAGATCTACGACCAGACCTTCAAAGACATCCTCGAAGGAGAGATCGTGAGGGGGAAGGTCATCGAGATCGGGGCCGATTCGGTCATGATTGACATCGGCTACAAGTCCGAGGGCAGCGTCCCCGCCAAGGAGTTCCTGAACCCCCAGGGCCAACTGACGGTCCACGTCGGGGATGTTGTGGACGTGTACCTCGAATCCAAGGAGGACAGCGAGGGGCTCGTCGTCCTGAGCCGAGAAAAGGCAGAGAAGATCAAGGTGTGGGATGAGATCAGCAAGGTCCATGAAAAAGGTGGGGTCGTACAGGGGACCATTGTCGGGAAGACGAAAGGGGGACTCATCGTGGACATCGGGGTCCGGGCATTCCTCCCCGGCTCCCAGGTCGACCTGCGGCCCGTCCGGGACCTCGACCGCGTGATCGGCAAGACGTTCCCGATGAAGATCATCAAGCTGAACCAGCGACGGGGCAACATCGTGCTCTCCCGGAGAGAACTGCTGGAAGAGGAGCGCAAGGGGCTCAAGGAGAAGACCCTCGCCACGCTGGTAGAAGGGAAGGTCCTCAGGGGGAAGGTCAAGAACATCACCGAATACGGAGCCTTCATCGATCTCGGCGGGCTCGACGGTCTCTTACACATCACCGACATGTCGTGGGGACGGATCGGACATCCCTCGGAGCTTTTTGCGGTGGGGGGCGAGGTCGAGGTGGTGGTCCTCAAGTTCGACCGCCAGACGGAACGGGTCTCGCTCGGGTATAAACAGCGTCTCCCGGACCCCTGGGAAAGCGTCACCCAGAAGTTTCCGCCGGCGACGAAGGTCAAGGGAAAGGTGGTCTCGATCACCGATTACGGGGCATTCGTCGAGCTCGAACCGGGGACAGAAGGCCTCGTCCACATCTCGGAGATGTCCTGGACCCAGCGGGTCAAGCACCCGTCGAAAGTGGTGACCGTGGGCGATGTGGTCGAGGTTGTCGTCCTCGATATCGATCAGTCGGCTCGGCGCATCTCGCTCGGGATGAAGCAGGCGGAACCCAATCCGTGGGACGCCTTGGAACAACGGTATCCCGTAGGAACCCGCGTGGAGGGAAAGGTCCGAAACCTCGTTGACTTCGGCGCCTTCGTCGAACTGGAAGATGGGATCGACGGGCTCATCCACGTCTCGGACATATCATGGACCAAGCGGGTCAAGCATCCTTCGGATATCCTGAAAAAAGGGGACCGCGTCGAGGCCATCGTGCTCCATGTAGACAAGGCAGCTCGTCGCATCTCTCTGGGGCTCAAGCAGACCCATCCCGATCCCTGGAAGACCATTGTCCCGGAGCGATACCGGGTCGGCATGGATGTCACGGGAAAGGTGGTTCGGATTACCGATTTCGGGGCCTTCGTTGAGCTTCCCGACGGTATCGAGGGGCTGCTCCACGTCTCCGAGCTGTCCGAGGGACGCGTGAACCGACCGGAGGACGTGATCAAGGTCGGCGAGGAATTGACATTGAAGATCATCAAGCTGGACACGGATGATCGCAAACTGGGACTGAGTCTCCGGGCTTACCAGGAGGCCGCTCGGGAACAGGGGGGAGGGGAGTAGCCCATGCGTGCGGAGTGGAAGCGTCCCTTCATCCGCGCCATGATCGTTACGGGTGGGATCGGACTCGCCTTCTTCCTCTTGATCTTCGGGGCAGCGTTCTTGCTGGGGAACTGGGAACAGTTCGGGGGCCCCAAGGTCGCTCTGCTGGAAGTCGATGGCATCATCTCCGAACCGGAGGGGATCGTCGAGCAGATTCGGCACCATTTGGAGAATCGGACGGTTCAGGCCTTCGTCATCCGCATCAATAGCCCGGGAGGAGGTGTCGCGGCTTCACAGGAGATCTATCAGGAGATCAAGAAGATCCGCCAGGTCCACTCCAAGCCGGTGGTCGCCTCTCTCTCGACTGTCGGGGCATCGGGAGGCTACTATATCGCTGCGGCGGCGGACAAGATCGTGGCCAATCCCGGAAGCATTACGGGGAGCATCGGGGTCATCATCCAGATCCCCAACATCTCGGACCTGCTGCAGAAGGTGGGGATTCGATCGGTCGTGATCAAGAGCGGGCCGTATAAGGATATGGCATCGGCGACGCGAGACCTGTCTCGCGAAGAGCAACAGTTGCTCCAGCGTCTGATCGACGACATCCACGATCAGTTCATCGAGGCGGTGGTCGAAGGGCGCCACCTCTCGCGGCAGCAGGTCGAGAAGGTCGCCGACGGTCGGATCCTGACCGGCCGCCAGGCCCTGGAGATGGGTCTGGTGGATCAGCTCGGGAACCTCGAGGACGCCATCGACACCGCAGCACGAATGGGCGGCATCCCGGGCAAGCCACGGATCGTGCAGGTGAAGCCGCGTGAATTCTCCCTCCTCCGGCTATTGTTTGGAAGCACTGCCACGGGGTGGCCGCAGAAGCTTCTGGGGGGTGAGGGAGGACAGTATTCGGTTGATTACCTGTGGCAGTGGTGAAACCCGGTGGAGAGCGGAGGGGAGCGATGACCAAAGCAGACCTGGTGGAGAAAATCGCTGCGACGGTCAATTTGACGAAAAAGGAGACCGAGGTTGTCATTGATACCATCTTCGAAGGCATCGCTAAGGCGCTGGCATCGAACCAGGACGGCAAGGTTGAGCTTCGGGGCTTCGGGAGCTTTCGGGTTCGCCGCCGCGGGGGCCGCCAGGGTCGGAATCCCCAGAGTGGTGCGACAGTCAATGTCCCCCCCAAGAAGGTTCCCTACTTCAAGCCCGGAAAGGAGCTGAAGGCCCTCATCGACAGGTAATCCCTCTTCACGTAGGAAGGCCCTTCCGTTCAGACCTGTCTGGCA
The DNA here is from genome assembly GCA_001443495.1 of candidate division NC10 bacterium CSP1-5. GTDB lineage: Bacteria > Methylomirabilota > Methylomirabilia > Methylomirabilales > CSP1-5 > CSP1-5. The sequence goes on from LDXR01000009.1 coordinate 62,031, forward strand.
GGCCGTCAGTTCATGGGCAACGTGAGGCGCCCCGGGAAAAAGGATGCTCAACTGCCTCGCTTTATCGAGGGAAGGGCTGAAGAGGTCCAGGAACTCTTCGGAGCCCCGGTGCCTATACTGCCGGAAGGCCCCGAGGCTACCGAAGACCAACCCGCTTTTCTCGTCCAGCTGCACCCCGGTCTTCAACCCGCCTTCCTGAACTTCCTGGGAACGATCTCCCGTTCCCTGGCCGAGAGCGTCGGAGAGCCCCGGGAGTCTCAACAGACCGAGTGGGCCTATTTCCAACTCCTGCTCCAGATCACCAAAAATATCATCGAGAACGAGCGGCGCTCTGGGCTCCTGAACCTCTTCTGGCTGGCCCATTCCAAGGAGGTCGCGGGCACTGTCCACGAGTACTTCAACCGTGAAGGGGTTCCGGCGTATCTCAAGTACCAGATGCACCCGCTGGTACGCGGTTTCTACCGTCTCCTTCATCGATCAACCTTGCACCATTTCTCCAGCAGCGCCGCTCAAACCCTGGAGTATAACCTCGGGAACCCGTTCAACCATCGCCTGATGGAGAGCCTTTTCGACGATCAACTTCCCCTCACCGAGCTAGACATGCCCCGCGTGAATCTCGAGGGGGTGCTGATCCCCCAAAACCGGCGGTTCCGTCTCAGCGGGGAGGAGTTCAGAGAGCTGGCGAATGTCCTGCGTGACCGGATTCGCCAGGGGGTCATCAGGCAAGAGTACCCGCTGCTTGATCTGGTGAAGGCCCATCTGCCGACCCTGGACGCGTCCATATATGATCAGGAGGCAGCCCGAGTCAAGATGATGTTTCACCCGACCATCGTGACGTATCTCCTCACGGACTACGACGAGACCCACGGGCGGCTCACCAGTTCATCCGTCCTCAAGGCGGCTCGGGACCGCCGCGGCGGATGGCAACATCTCTTCCGGGATTACCTCGACCTTGTCCAGGCGGTGCGACGCTCTGAAGTTATCCACTGGCAACGGAGCAACATTGCCCTGATTCCTGCAGGGTTCGTCGAAATCGACCTCAAGAAATACTTCGCCGAGGGGCGGCTCTTCCAGTTTTCCGAAGCCACCGAGATCGTCCAGAGTGCGCGCAAGGTGACGATTCTCTTTGCGGACCTCCGGGGTTTTACGGCGGCCTCGGAGGGTGGAATCTCTGAAGTTGAGCTCTCGCGTTCCCTGTACCCTGTGTTCGACCCCGTGGCCGGCATCGTCAGACGGTTCCAGGGGCAAATCGACAAATTCACTGGTGACGGAGTGATGATCACTTTTGGCACCGCCCAGGCCACCCCTGAAGACGAAATGAACGCCCTCCGCACCGCGATTGCGATCCAAGGGGTGGTCAAGGAGCTCCAGGCGCAGGGCAGGATGTCTTACCGCATGGGAATCAGTCTTCATACGGGTCGGGCCCAAATCAGCCGCTTCATCCGCGACGAAAAGTCGGTCGATACCACGGTGATCGGCCGCCATGTCAATATCGCCAGCCGTGTCACAGGCTCTGGGAGCCGCCCCTGGGAGTTGGAAGACGAGACGAGACCCCAGCTGGGAAATGTGGATCAAGACGTCTGGATCGATCAGGAAGGGATCCTGTACAACTGGGGAATTGCAGCGACCCAAGAGCATGTGGAGGTGCTTCGACGCAGTGTCCCCTGGCAGGTGGAGGAAGGGAAGCGGGGCACCCGATATACGTATTTCGACCCGAAACTCCAAAAAAAGATCTTGATCGAGTATGTGGGGGATGCTAAGTTGAAGGGTGTCGGGCGGGCGCAGCCTATCTACCGGGTGATCACCGCTTGACGATCCGGGAAGGCCGATGGTACGATGAGAATTACCTTATGGGCGCCCTGGAGGATGCAGTACATCGTGGGACCGAGGTCCGACGGATGTATCCTCTGTGAGAAGGCGCACGACACGGAAGACACCAAGAATCTGATTCTGGCCAGGGGCTCCTGTACATACGTCCTCATGAACATCTACCCGTACAACTGTGGTCACCTGATGATCGCTCCCTACCGCCACCTCGAGTCCCTGGAGAAGCTTTCGGTCGAGGAAAAGGGGGAGATGGTTGCTTGGGCATCGAAGAGCGAGCGCATCCTCCGAGATGCCTTCCACGCCGAGGGATTCAACATCGGGATGAACCTGGGAAAAGTGGCGGGGGCGGGGATCGATGACCACCTGCACATGCATGTGGTTCCCCGCTGGAGTGGGGACACGAACTTCATGCCGGTCTTGGGCGAAACCAAGGTGATTCCGGAGTACCTGGAGGAGACGTACGCCAAGCTCCTGCCCTACTATGCGGATACCTGAGGGAAGGGGAGAAGAGCAATGCTGATCCGGATGTCCGTCCGGGGGATCGCCCTTGATCCGATCACCAATATGCCCATCATCATTCTCAAGGACGTGGAGGAGAAGCGGGCGCTCCCGATCTGGGTGGGAATCTTTGAGGCAAACGCTATTGCCCTCGAGCTCGAGAAGATCGCGACGCCTCGGCCCATGACCCATGACCTGATCAAGAACATTCTCGACGGGCTGGGGGCCACCGTACAGCAGATCGTGGTCAATGACCTCAAGGACAACACCTTCTTCGCCGTCATCGAGGTCAACTATAACGGGAATATGGTGAGTATCGACGCGCGACCCTCGGACGCGATCGCGTTAGCGCTGCGAGTGAACGCGCCGATTTTCGTCACGGAGAAGGTGGTGAGCAAGGCGAAGAGCATGGACATCGCCGAGGAAAAGGAAGAGACGGATCGCTGGAAAGAGTGGTTGGAGAATCTCAAGCCCGAGGATTTCGGCAAGTACAAGATGTAGTCCGCTCCCAAACTATATTGCTGTCACGGCCGCCCAGCGCGCGGCCTTTATTTTTCCCAGGGAAGCGATGGGGTTTCTAGGGGAGGGTGGGTTGTGGTTATTCGAAGTGTTAGGTCAGGGCAGTGTTATGTAAATTGCGTGAGGAGTTTACATAATACTCCTTATCCGACGTAACATATCCTACCGTTCACCTACCGCCATCAACTCCTCCGCCCGACGGGCCCAGGAAGTCCCTGCGTATTCCTCGGCGATACGCCGATACACTTCCACCGCCTCGGCCCGGCGATCAAGGTGGCTCAGCGACCGGGCAAGCCCGAGGAGTGCTTCGATGCTGAGACTGGAATCCTTGTAGCGTTCCCCGAGGGTACGAAAGATGGCCGCGGCGTCCTCATAGCGTTGCTGGGCTTCCAACGTGTAGCCTTTCCCGATGCCGGCCAAGAGCACCCACGATCCTGCAGGATACTGCTCGAGATACCCCTGATACGCGCGGAGCGCCTTTTCGTAGTCCGCTCTTTGATAAGAGATGTTTCCCATGAGGAGCAACGCCTGCTCCGCTGCCTTCGAGGAAGGATACTCCTTCCGGATCTGGGGGAGTAGCACCTGCGCTTCTTCCAGCACCCCGCTGTTTCCCTCTGAAGGTTCCCCCCCCTCCGTTACCTTGAGCAACGCCTCGAAACCGGTAAGCGCCCTCGTCATAAGGGCTTGCGCAGCTTCTTCCTGTCTCGTCCTCCAGGTGTGATACCCCCACCATCCCAGGGCTGCCGCCAAGACTGCGAACGCCCCAAGTCCAAGCGGCAGGCGTCGCTCATACAGCCAGAGCGCTACATCCCGGGGTGTCACCCCGCTCGATGGCCTCGCACCCCATTTGGGTGGCATACAACCCTCATCCTTACGTCGATGTGAGGCCTGGCAGGCCCCCCCCCGAATCCGCCGCACGGATGACCTGCCCTGACGCTCCGGATCGACTTTTCTCTTGTAGCACCTCAGGGTACTTGCGGGCAACTCCAAAGTCGCCTCGCATCGACGCCAGGACATTCTTTCCCATTCGTGGGTGTCATTTCAGGGGGATTTGTATAGCTGAACTGTAACTTTATATAGTATAGTGTTAATAGCTGTTATTATTGACATAAATAAACATGCAATAACGAGGGTTGACGAGACCTGTGTTCGATGGCAAGACCAGGCTTGCTGGCTTCGTTGGCCTGCTCCTGGGTTGGAACGGGCCTGGCCGGCTGGGTGACCATTTCGGAGGCAGGGAGGCTGGAGGGGATTGGCAAATAGCTGGTGGGCCTGGCAGGACTCGAACCTGCGGCACGAGGTTTAGGAAACCTCTGCTCTATCCGCCTGAGCTACAGGCCCGTTACGGCTGGAGCGAACAGTCTGTACTGCTCCCCCATTCTAGGCAATTGCAGGCCCGTCGGCAAGACAGAGTTCGGCGGTGGTTTGAAATCCCGCTTCCTTGGGACTTGGACACGGGACCGCGAGTACCATGGTCCGTCAAGGCCTGTTCGCGCGAGAGAAGGCACACGTATAGGGTTGGGGTACCTCGGGACCCCATGGCCATGGAGGATGGGTGCCTCGCCAAGGGAGAAGGCTTACTGACTCACCTCGGGTTCCACGTTAGGCGCAGAGGGAAGGGTGTCACCAGGGACGTCACCAATGAAGGTGAGCGACTCCTCCCCCTTCAGGTGGTGAGGGCTCACGGCCCAGTTTCCCCGACAGGTCAAGCTGAGCACCTCGTGTGTCGTCTTGGGGCCGACGAAAAGACTCGTGTAGATGCTGCTCAGGCCCCCGAGGACACAGAAGCTGGCCTTCACCGGGAAGTACACCACTGACCCAACCACGCTTCCCGTCCCAATGCCGATCTGCTCGAGCGTACTCTCGTCCGGGCCGGTATCCGCCCACACGGGCACCACCAGCGCCACGAGGGCCAAACCGATCAGGATTGCCGCGATCCGTTTCTTCTTCATCGATATCCCCCCTTTTCTCTCTTCCTGTTCCGTGCTTCCTTCTCGACCGCGTTCTCTGAAAAAGCATAATTATTTATGTCTATATATATGGGTATAATACTTCTGTCAAGAAAAATTTGACAGTCCCCCTTTTTTGCTCTAGACTCCCGGAGCGATGGCCCAGGAAAGGAAAGCCAAAGAGATCGGTCGCAGAATCACCGGTATCCTCGAGGCCAAGGGGTGGCGAAAGACCGATCTCATACGCCGGTCAGGCCTCAAGCAGGCATCCGTCTACGAATGGCTCCGGGGTGAGGCCGAACCCAGGGGTGAGGCACTCAGCAAGATTGCCCAGGCCCTCGAGGTCTCGACCGACTATCTCCTGGGATCGGATCCCGTGTATAGCCGGTTGACCTACAGGCAGGTTGCGGCGAAGGAAAGCCTGCGCTTGTCCCTTCGAGCGCTTGACATTCGACCCGGGCATGCCGACTACCTCATGTACGAGGAGCTGGGATCCCTTGACGGAGCTCCCAAGTCGGTCACGGGGTGGCGCGACTTCATCACCCAGTTCTTGCCAAAGATCAGCGAGCACCTTCGCGCGGATTCTCCCCGGCAAGGAGGCGATCGGCCCCGCAAGGTGTTTCCGCTACAGCGGCCAGACACGCCTGCGGGAGGCAGAAAGAGGAGAGGATTGTGAGGCAGACATACGGGATCTGTAAGAAAGAAAGCGAAGCCTAGTACTGAATGAGGGAAAAGACGGGATAATCGGCGAGCTTCTCTCGCCCTTTGAGAAAGGTCAGTTCCACCAGGAAGGCAATCTCCACAATTTCCCCGCCGAGCTTGTTCACCAGATCGACAGCCGCCCCAACAGTCCCCCCTGTGGCGAGGACGTCGTCGGCAATAAGGACCCGCGTGCCTGGCTCAAGGGCATCCTCGTGGATCTCCAGCGTATCTGTCCCGTACTCCGACTGATAGACCGCCCGATAGGTTCGAAACGGGAGCTTCCCCGCCTTTCGGATCAGCACATGTCCGGCGCCGAGCTTGTAAGCCAAGGCAGAGCCAATGATAAACCCCCGGGCTTCTACACCGACGACCACTTGAATCCCCCGGTCCCGGTACCGATCACCTAACAAGTCAAGGGCCGCTCGAAAGGTCTGGCTGTCGGCCAGGAGAGGCGTGATGTCCTTGAAGACGACACCCGGTTTCGGAAAATCGGGAATATCCCGAATTTTTCCTTTGAGAATGTCGATCATCGCCTCGGCCATCCTCTCCCCTTTACCGCCCAAAGCGAACGCTGAAACTCATGAACCGTCCCGTATAGGGCCCCCAGGACTCCTCCACCCTCTCCACGCGGGCGCCGGACGGCCCCTGCTTCAGCTGCTCCAAGAGCTGTTCGAGGGTGCTTCGCTCGCCCTCGGCCATCACCTCGACGCTCCCGTCCGACCGATTCATGACATAGCCGGCAAGCCCGATCTCCTCAGCCACACGTTCGGTAAAGTACCGGAACCCCACCCCCTGGACCCTTCCGATGACCCGAGCGGTCAGCGATGCCTTTTCCGGGACCATCGCGTCCTTGCCCCCCGCCCGATGAAACTGCTCACCGCATGGGACCGAACCCGATTCTTCATCCAGAGTCCCATCATGGCGCGAGCACACGATGCGGTGAAGGGGAGAAACGGAAAGATAATCGAGACAGGTGATTGGTCGGGGCGCGGGGATTTGAACCCCGGACCCCTTGGTCCCGAACCAAGTGCGCTACCAGGCTGCGCTACGCCCCGACATGGAATACTACCCTTTCCTCACTCCCCCTGCCAGCCGTGTTCACCCACCAACCTGACGAAGACGCAACCGACCAGCTCCTCCTGGTCCACCCCATCCTCTTTTCTCAAGACCCTGCGCAGAGTCTGGGCATGGGGAGATCCCACCGGAATCACCAATCGTCCGCCCACCTGAAGCTGCTCTACGAGGGGAGGCGGCACGCAAGGGGCGCCTGCCGTGACCACGATCGCCTCAAAGGGGGCCACCTCAGGCCACCCCATGCTTCCGTCGCCAACGCGTATGGTCACGTTATCGTATCCGAGGCGTCTCAGGGTCCCTTGTGCGCGATCAGCAAGGGCGGGAATGCGCTCGATCGAATAGACCTGACCAGCCAACTCCGCCAACACAGCGGCCTGGTATCCTGATCCAGTGCCGATCTCTAGGACCCGTTCGCCTCCCTGAAGGGAGAGGGCAGCGGTCATCACCGCGACCATGTATGGCTGCGAGATTGTCTGCCCCTCTCCGATCGGCAAGGGGGCGTCTTCGTACGCTCGCCCGGCGAGGACAGGATCAACGAACAGGTGTCGTGGAACCTTGCGCATCGCCTCGAGGACCCGAACATCAGCAATCCCTCGCCGCTCCACCTGCTCTTTGACCATCCGTGCCTGGGCGGTGGCATAATCACCGGCTGCTGCCCCCCACCCATTCCCTCCCCCATTGGAACAACACCGTTCAGTGTGCAAGTGTACCACGCTCCGCGGCATGAGGGGTCTCGTCATGCCAAGAGAGTCTCCCACCCCTTGAGAGCCTCCGCTGCCGCGTAGTTGGTCAGATCGAGATGGAGCGGGGTGATCGAGATCTTCCCCTCCATCACCGCCTCGTAATCGGTCCCGCCCAAAAGCTCCCAGGTAGGTTCCCCTCCTCCAATCCAGTAATACGTTTTTCCCCGAGGATCCATCTTCTCCACGATGAGCTCATTATAGCTCCGCTTGCCTTGGCGGGTGACCGCCACTCCCCTCACCTCCCCGGCCGGGACATTGACGTTGAGCAGGGTGTCCCGCGGCAGCCCCCGCTCCAGCACCGCCAGGGCCAGGCGCACCGCAAAGGCGGCCGCCGTCGCCAGGCCGTGCTGCGAAGGCTCGACCGCTGAAATGGCGATGGCAGGGATGCCCAAGAGGGTTCCCTCCACGGCGGCCGAGACGGTCCCGGAGTAGGTGATGTCATCGCCCAGATTTGCTCCCAGATTGATCCCCGAGACGACCAGTCGTGGCCTTTCCTTGAGCACCCCCATGACCCCGAGCGTGACACAATCGGTCGGGGTGCCATCCACCACGTACCAGCGGGGAGCGATCTCCGTGGCCCGGAGGGGCTTGTGGAGAGTGAGTGAGTGTCCAGCGGCACTCCGCTCGCGGTCGGGAGCGATGATAGACAGCTCTCCAACCTCTTCCAAGGCCCCGGCTAACGCCTTGAGCCCAGGGGAGTGGATGCCGTCATCATTGGTGACCAAGATCGTCGGTCGCTTTGACATGCCCCTGCTAGAGACCGGAGGCGGGAATGCCGCGGACGGCTCGGGGACCGCTCGGACGAGCATATGAATGAGTGCTGGTCGGGGCGCGGGGATTTGAACCCCGGACCACTGGCCCCCCATGCCAGTGCGCTACCAGGCTGCGCTACGCCCCGATCCCGAGGCTGAGCTACGATCGATCGAGGAGTATGCCAATGGCCTCGAGCCCTTCCCGGATCCGCTGGACTTGCTGAAGGAGATCAGTCGGCTCTGTCTCGTCCTGGAGCTGCCGCCTCGCCCCAGCAATGGTGTATCGCTTGTCATACAAGAGCTCCTTGATCTTTAAGATGATTTCGATATCCCGCTTCCGGTAGAGGCGTTGGCCGGTGCCACTCTTTTTTGGCTGGAGCGGGGGGAATTCCGATTCCCAATACCGCAGGATATACGGCTGGATTTTGGTGAGACGCGCCACCTCGCCGATGCGAAAATACAGCTTGTCCGGAATCGGCTCCCTCCGGCGCGAGTCACCCCGCCTCGTTTCCCGCCGGGACGTTGACACGTGCCTCCGCGACTGATTCGCCACGCCTGGCATCCTCCAGAACTACGCCTGGGAGTTAACTGCCTGTTGAAGTGCCTTCCCGGGTTTGAATTTGAGGACCTTGCGCGCCGCGATGATAATCTCCGACCCGGTCTGCGGATTTCTCCCTTTTCTGGCCCGCTTCGCCCGCACCTGAAAGGACCCAAATCCCACCAACTGAATCTTCTCACCCTTGGTCATGGCCTCTTTCAGGGCCTCAAATGTCGCTTCGACCGCCTCCATTGCCTGTTTTTTCGTCAACCCCTTTTCTGCTACCAGCGCTGCCAGGTCTGCCTTGGTCATGCCGCCACCTCCCTTCTTCTTCCCCGGCCTGAGGAGACACCATGCACCTCCCCCGCCAGACGCTCACGGGAAGAAAATTCAGCGTTTGATAATGACGGGTGTGAACCCCTGTTTCTTGAGGGCCTCGAGGGTCTTGAGCGCCTCCGCGCGATCTGCGTATTCGCCGACCCAAACCTGGTGCACCGGGGTGGAGGCAGGCTGGGAAACGATCCTAGCCGTGTGGTTTTTCTTCTCCAGATTGCGAGCGAGGTCGATGGCGTCGTCCAGGCGGACGGATGATCCCACCTCGAGACGGAACTTCCCGTTCGCGCCCTGGACCACATTCGACGGAAACCCGTCCACGTTCAGTTGCCGTGCGGCCTGCTCCGCCTCCTCGCGGCTGTTGAATTCCCCGCTGTAGACTCGATGGCGGGTGACGCGGGCTGTGGTCTTTTGCACAACCGCACTGTACCCGAGCTTCTTGAGCCGCTCCAGAAGGGACCGGGCGTTCTGCTCGACGACCAGGGAAGCGACCTGGACACTGTAGCGCGCCTCTCCCTTTTCCTTCGGCTCCGTCGCCTTGGCCAACGACTTCGGGGCGGGTTTCTCTGCGACCGTCGGGGCGGGTGGCGGCTGGGGAGCCGCCTTGTCGACCCTCGTTGGCGCTGGGCGTTCGGATGGAGTCTCCGGCGGTTTCGTCACCCCCGGCACCGCTTCCCTCGGGGTTTCCGCCTTGGGTGACACCTCTGGCTCTCGCCTCTCGGTCTCGGGTGGTTTCAAGGGGATTGGCGGCTTCACCGGCACCTGACTCACTTGTGGAGGTTTCGTTGGAGTCGGGGGCGGGGGCGGCGGTGCACTCTTGCCACCAGGGGAAAGGGAAATCGGCAGGGGCAGTGGGATGTCGCCAAAGTACGTGGTGTACACATAGAGGCCCCCGGCGATAACAACGCCGACAAGACCTATGATGAGCAACCGCCTGGCCTGTGGACTCAAGCTCCCGGTGGATCCCCTCTCTGGGTCTAAGGGTTCAAATGACCTTTTCAGAAAATTATATCTTTTCATAGACACTCCTTGAAGAAACCGTGCGCAACCTTGCGTATTATAGTGATCAAAGGGTCATGTGTCAAACCTTTTTTTTCGGCGTCTTTGCCTCGTATGAGCGGACGGCGCCCAGGAAAACGCCGGACCCATCGCAGGCTTACGGAATCTTTGCTTTAAGGTAATGGCTATAACCCTCAGTGATCACGGCAGAGACCGTATCTCCCGGGACAAGCGACTCTTGCGGGAAGTGGACCAGTTGGTTTCTCCGGGTGCGACCAGTCGCAACGCTGTGCATCTTCGGGTTCGGCCCCCCCTCGATCAAGACCTCCTCGATCTTGCCCACCCGCTCGCGATTCTTCTCCAGCGCGATCTCGTCCTGAAGCTGGAGGACGGTATGAATCCGTTCTGTCTTCGCTTCCCCTGAGACCTGATCGGGATACGTGGTGGCCGGCGTGAGCGGCCGGACGGAGTATTTGAAGGCGAAGATGCTATCGTACCGCACCTGACGCAGGAGGCTCAGGGTTTCCTGAAAATCCTCTTCACTCTCTCCGGGAAAGCCCACGATGAGATCGGTGCTCAACGCGATGTCGGGCACCGTCTGTCTGAGCATCGCGACCTTTTCGAGGTATTGCTGCCGGGTATAGAGGCGACGCATGCGCGCCAGGACCCGATCGGACCCGGCCTGCACGGGAAGATGCAGATGCTCGCAGACACTCCTCAGGCGGGCCATCACCTCGATGAGGTCCGGGGTCAGGTCTCTCGGATGCGAGCTCGTGAAGCGCACTCGCATGTTCCTCCCCACCAGGGCATCGATGGCCCGCAGGAGATCGGAGAAGCGCGTGCGGGGTTTGAGATTCTTGCCGTACGCATTGACAGTCTGCCCCAGCAAAGTGAGCTCCTTGTAGCCCTGCTTCAGCAACTCCTCGACCTCGGCCAAGATGTCTTCGGGAGGGCGGCTCCGCTCTGGTCCTCGGGTATAGGGCACGACGCAGAAGGTGCACAGGTAATTGCACCCCTCCATGATGCTGACCCAGGCCTTGAAGGGGCTCTCGCGGCGAGGTCGCGGTGAGCGGATATAGAGGGGGAGCGGCTCCTGGGGTCGGGGGAGGACCGGGGGAGCCGGGGCGCCTCTGAGCATCTCCGGGATGCGATAGATCATTGCCCCGGGCCCGGCCAGCAGGTCGAGGTAGGGAAAGCGATCCTTGAGGCGAACCCCCTCCCGCTGGGCCAGGCATCCACACAGGCCGATCTTCATTCGAGGGTTCTGGATCTTGAGCTTTTGGAAGGTCCCGAGGAGACTATAGACCTTCTGTTCGGCTTTTTCGCGGATGCTACACGTATTGATGAGGATCAGGTCCGCTTCCTCTGCCGTCTCTGTCAGCTCGAAGCCTTCCTGGGCCAGGACGCCGGCGATCTTCTCTGAATCCGCTTCGTTAGCCTGACAGCCGAAGGTAATCAGCTTGAGCTTGGCCATCCATCCACCTTCTGCGTCGCGGGCGCGTTCAGTCAGTACAGGTGGCAACTCACCCAGTGCCCGGGGGAGACCTCGCGAAGGACCGGGGCCTCCGTGTCACACGGATCAAAGCGCTTGGGACAACGTGGGTGGAACCGGCAACCGGCCGGGACCTGGATGGGACTGGGCGGGTCTCCCTCGAGGATGATCCGTTGCCGTTTGGTCTTGGGGTCGGTCACCGGGATCGCGGACAGGAGGGCCTGCGTATAGGGATGGAGAGGATTCCGGTACAGCTCATCGCTTTCCGCCAGCTCCACGATCTGCCCGAGGTACATGACCGCGACGCGATCGCTGATGTGCTTCACCACCCTGAGGTCGTGGGCAATGAACAGGTAGGTGAGCCCCAGCTGCCTTTGGAGATCCTCAAAGAGGTTGATCACCTGCGCTTGGATCGAGACATCCAGGGCGGAGACCGGTTCGTCTGCGATTAAGAGCTCCGGGCCCACCGCGAGCGCCCGGGCAATGCCGATCCGCTGCCGCTGCCCGCCGCTGAACTCGTGGGGGTAGCGACCCATATGTTCGCGCCCCAGTCCCACCATCTCCAGGAGCTCTGCCACTCGATCGGTCTTCTCCTTTCCCCGCGCCAGCCGGTGGATGACCAACCCTTCGCCCACGATCTCCTTCACCGACATGCGGGGGTCCAGCGAGGAATAGGGATCCTGGAATACAATCTGCATCTTGCGCCGGAGCTGGTGCATCTCCTTCCTGTTCGCCTTGAAGACGGGAGTCTTGCCGAAATGGACCTCCCCGGCGGTCGGCTCCAAGAGCCTGAGGACGAGGCGCGCCGTGGTCGATTTGCCGCACCCCGACTCCCCCACCAGTCCCAGGGTCTCTCCCCGACCGATGGCAAAGCTCACGCCATCCACCGCCCGAACGTCGGCCCGCTCCCCGAACCAGAGCCCCTTCTTGACGGGGAAGTATTTCTTGAGATCTTTCACCACAAGAAGGGGTTCCATGGTTCGCTGCTACGCCAGGATGCACCGAGCCCAGTGGCCTGGTCGAATCTCCCTGAGTTCCGGCTCTGTGGGCCAACAGTCTCCGATCACCTTCGGACACCGGGGGGCGAACTTGCATCCGGTGGGGAGGTCCAACAGGTTGGGGATGAGACCGGGGATTGCCGTCAGGCGCCTGTGCCGTTTTCCCGTCTCCAGTTTGGGGAGCGATTCCAATAGGCCCTGGGTGTAGGGATGCAGGGGGGTCTCAAAGAGCTGTTCCGCGGAGGCCTCTTCCACGACCCTGCCGGCATACATCACCACGACCCGGTCGGCAGTCTCCGCAATGACCCCCAGGTCGTGGGTGATCAGGATCACCGCCATCTGCATCTCCTCCTGGAGACCCATGAGCAGGTCGACGATCTGTGCCTGGATGGTCACGTCCAGGGCGGTGGTGGGCTCATCGGCGATGAGGAGCCTCGGACCTAAGGCGAGGGCCATCGCAATCATGACGCGCTGGCGCAATCCCCCCGAGAGCTGGTGGGGATACTCGTACGCCCTCCTGGCGGGGTCGGGAATCTTGACCCGCCGCAGAACCTCAACCGCCCGATCCCATGCTTCCCGCCTGGAGACCTTCTGATGGTGCCGGATCCCCTCCGCCACCTGCTCCCCCACCGTGAAGACCGGGTTGAGGGACGTCATGGGCTCTTGAAAGATCATGGAGATGGCGCACCCGCGGATGCTGCGCATCTCCTCCTCGGGCAGGCGTAAGAGATCTCGCCCCTCAAAGCAGATCGTGCCGCCGACAATCCTCCCCGGAGGGTTCGGGATCAATCGAAGGATCGACAGGGCGGTGACCGTCTTCCCGCACCCCGACTCCCCCACCAGGCCGAGCGTCTCGCCGGGCCGAACACTCAGAGTCACCCCGTCAACGGCCCGGACCACCCCTTCTCCCGTGAAGAAGTGGGTCTGCAGGTCTTGGATCGTCAAGAGGCTTCCGTTCCTCACCTAGGACCTCAGACGCGGATCCAGGACATCGCGCAGCCCGTCGCCCAGCACATGGAACCCAAGAACCGTACAGGTGATTGCCAGACCGGGAAAGACGCACAACCAGGGCTTGGCGGTGAGATAGACGACTCCTTCGGCGAGGAGGGACCCCCAACTCACCATGGGGGGCTGGATCCCGAGGCCGAGAAAGCCGAGGCCCGCCTCTGCGAGGATATTGGAGGCGACCCCGAAGGTCATGGCCACCAGGATCGGGGCCAAGCAGTTCGGGAGCAGATGCCGAAAGATGATCCTTCCCTTTCCCGCTCCCAAGGCAACGATCGCTGCGATATGTTCCGCCTCTCGCAGACTGAGGACTTGTCCCCGCACCAGCCGAGCCACCGACGTCCATCGGACGGCCGTCAGCACGATAATGACACTCAGCAGCCCGGGTTGCTCAAGGACCGCCGTCAACGCAATGGCCAACACGAGCCCCGGAAAGGCCATCACGGCATCGGTAGTGCGCATCAAAACGCCGTCCATGCTACCACCGAAATACCCAGCAAACAAGCCGATTGTCACGCCGATTGGGGTCACCACCAGCTCGACGACGATTCCGACGAGGAGGGAGATCCGCGCCCCATACAAAACCCGGCTCAGCAGGTCGCGGCCTAGCAGATCAGTCCCGAACCAATGGTCACCCCGAGGGGGAAGCAGGCTGAATCCCTGTAACCTTTCAGGGATTCGGGTGGGGTCGTACGGCGCCAGCAGGGTGGACAGCAGCGCCATCAGGCCAAAGAAAAGAAGGATCGCAGAGCCCAGGACGATCCCGGGTGACCATCGCCCCTGCCCCGAAAAGAGCCCCCGCATCGATCGTCCTGTGCCCCTCTGTGCGCGTTCGGACATGGACGGTGTCACTCCGCTAATCTCACCCGAGGATCCACGAGCGCGTACGCCAGGTCGACCACGAGGTTCGCCCCGAGGTAGATGAGGGCGAAGAGGAGCGTCGCCCCCAACACCACGGGGAGGTCGCGATTGCCCACCGCAGCCACCAGCAGGCGACCGAGCCCTGGCCAGGCAAAGACCGTTTCGGTCAGGGGTGCACCGACAAGGAGATCTCCGAGGCTGATCCCGACAAGGGTCAGGATCGGCAAGACCCCGTTCCGAAGGCCATGTTTCAGGATAACCACCCGCTCTTTGAGACCCTTGGCCCGTGCCGTCCGGACGTATTCCTGTCGGAGGACCTCGAGGAGAGCGCTCCGAGTCATCCGGGCGATGTAGCCCGCCTGGAGTGCCCCCAGCGTGAGGGCGGGAAGTACGAGGTGGCCGAAGGCTCCATCGCCGTATCCCGAGATGGGAAACCATCCAAGCGAGACGGCAAAAAGCAGGATCAGCATCATCCCAAGCCAGAAGACGGGCGTCGAAATACCGAGGAGCGAGAGCGTCATCATGAGGAGGTCCACGCCAGTGTTGTGTCGTATTGCCGCCACGATCCCCGCAGCCATCCCCAGCACGACCGCCACGACCATCGCCGCCACCGCCAGCCGCACCGTCGCCGGGAGCCGCTCGGCCAGGGTCTCACTCACCGGCCTTCCCTGCCGGTAGGAGTAACCCAAATCCCCGACCAGGAGCTTCCCCATATAGAGGGCATAGCGGTGCCACAACGGCTTATCGAGCCCGTATTCTGCCCGGATCCTGGCCACCACCTCTGGATCGGCGCGCTGCCCCATCATCACCCGAACCGGATCCCCGAGGGCCACATGAGTCAACAGGAAGGTGATGAGCGTCACCCCAAACAGAACCGGGAACGCCTGCCCGCACCTGCTGAGGACATACCTCCTCATCGTTGTCCCCCAAGCGGCGGCCTTTCCGCGTCTCCCCTCATCGCTCCAGGACCTTGACGAAAAAGGCCAACACCTTCTCCTTATACTTCTTCGGGTCCCGCGCATAGGTTCCACCGTGATCGGCCCCCTCGATGATCCACAGTTCGGCTCGATCAGGGGGCGCGGCCTCATAGAGAAGACGGGCGTGCTCGACGGGAATCTGCCGGTCACCCGCTCCATGAATAATCAGGATCGGCACTTGAGCCTTGGCAATGGCCCGGCGGGGATCGATGGTCCCGATATCGACCCCCAGCAGGGAGGCGTAGGATCGAATGAGCCACACGATCGGGGTCTTGGTAACGCCGGGGAGGTATCCGTAGACCGCCTCCACCATCCGCTCCATGTCGGCGAAGGAGGAATCCGCCACGATCCCCTTGAGATCGGCGTCCTCGACCAGAAGGAGCACTGCTGCTCCAAGGGAAAAGCCGAGCCCGCCGATGTTCGTCTCCCCGCGCCCCCTGAGATAGCGGATGGCAGCCCTCAGATCCTCCTGCTCCCGGTATCCGACCGTGGTTACGCTTCCCTCGCTCTGGCCGAAGGACCGAAAGTCAAACAGGAAGAGGTTGTAGCGTGGGTGGAGGAACTGGGCGAGAGGCAGCAAATCCCCCTTGTCGGCAGGATAGCCGTGGGTCACCAGGATGGTCCCCTTCGCTCTCCGGGAGGAAGGGATGTACCAGCCTCGAAGCGTCAAACCGTCTGTGGTGCGGAAGCGCACGTCGTCGTACGGGAGCTTGAGATGCAAGGGGGTGATGTTGGAGTGGAACTTGAGAGGAAAAATGGCCAGCACGAATTGGACCGTGGCGAAGAGGAAAATCCCGACGGCAAGGGAGACGACAGCCCTGACCAGTAGAGAAAGGGGCGAACGCTTCACGCCCATTCCGCGGGTATGTGGGTCCGGATCCGGTCCGCCGTCTCCCCGCTCCGCTCCGGGTCCCCTGTGACGACCTTCCGATCGAATCCCCTACCCTCCCCCGTCCAACGCGGAATCGCATCCGCCACCCTCATGGCCGCGGCGTGCAGACGCTGTGCTTCGATGGTGGAGCCGATGGAGCGTCACGGTATCGATCACCTCCCCCACCTCGATGCCGTGAGGGTTATACAGGACTCGGCTCCGCAGACCAGGATCACCCAGCTCCTCAACCACAAAGTCAGCCTGGCTAAAGTCGTGGTTCCGGCAATAGCTACTGGGGATGATCACACAGGAGAGCGCGGCCCCCTTGGCGGCCTCTAGGCCGTTCTGGGAATCCTCGATGGCAAGGGCCTGCTCAGGGCGGATGGCGAGCTTCGAGAGGGTAACCCGGTACGCCTCGGGGTCCGGCTTTTTCCGGGCGACGTCTTCACCCGTGATGACGAGGGTGATCCGCGAGAAGCGATCCCGCCCAAGGAGTTTCTCAAGCAAAGGCTCGACCCACGCCCGGCTTCCGGTCGTCGCGACCGCCGTGGTCACACCCTCTCGATGCAGCTCATCGAAGAGGCGGAGGATACCGGGCCGCGGGAAGATGTCACACCCCTCGACGAGTTGACGGAAGGCTTCATTCTTGACCCGATGAAGCTCTGGCACCAGCCGATCCCGCTCGGCCGCGAGCAGCGGCCGGTACCGATCGAAGTAGAAGCGGAGGCGCTCCTTTCCGCCGGCCACCCAGAGGAGTTCCCCGTAGAGGCCCTCTCCCCATCGGTCAGGCAGGCCCAACCGCTCGAAGGCGTGATTGAAGGCCACCCGATGACCATCACGCTCCGTCTCGGCCAGCGTGCCGTCCACATCGAAGATAGCTACCTGAAGCCTGGACATCTTCACGGCGGAAGTCACCAGGTGGCCACCATCGGCCCGAAGAGAATCCCGTCAGGCCCTTCCCCCGGGCCGGCGGCCGTGGCTCTCTGTCCCGAGGAGTGCCTGCCGCTCCTCCATCATCTTCTTGATGATCGGTTCGAGGATGATCTCCATGGCGAGGCCCATCTTGCCTCCCGGGACCACGATGCTATTCCGCCGCGACATGAACGAGTCACGGAGTATGGCCAGGATATAGGGGAAATTGATATGAAACTTGCCAGGGTCCCGGAACCGGATCACCGCAAAGCTCTCATCGGGTGTCGGGATGTCACGAGCAATGAACGGATTCGACGTGTCCACGGTAGGCACGCGCTGGAAATTGATATCCGTTAGCGAAAACTGGGGTATGATATAGCGCACATAGTCGGGCATGCGCCGGAGGATGGTTTCGGTGACGTCCTCCGGGGTGTAGCCTCGCTGTGCGGTGTCGCGATGGATCTTCTGGATCCACTCGAGATTGACGATGGGGACCACGCCAACCAGCAGATCTACATACTGCGCCACATTGACCTTCTCGGTGACCACTGCCCCATGCAGCCCTTCATAAAACAGGAGATCCGTGTCCTTTGGGAGGTCCTCCCAGGGGGTGAAGGTCCCTGGTTCCTGGCCGAAGGGCTCTGCCTCCTCCCAGTTGTGCGGGTAGTAACGACGCTGCCCCGTCCCCGTTTGGCTATACTGCCGGAAAAGTTCCTCCAGTTCCTCGAAGAGGTTTGCCTCCGCACCGAAATGGCTCAGGGTCCGCCCCTCACCCTGCGCCTTTGCCACAACTTCCCGCATCTCGGCCCGGTTGTACCGGTGGAAGCTGTCCCCCTCGATGAATGCAGCGTTCACCTGGAGTCTGTAGAAGATATGTTCAAACGCGACCTTCACTGTTGTGGTGCCAGCACCGGACGAACCGGTAACGGCGATGATTGGATACCTCTTCGACATGTGTCACTCCTTCCCTTCGATTACTGGCGGAGACATTCTCGGCCTCGAAGCCTGAGGGGTCGCCTTCGAGGCGCTATCGGGCCAGGTCCTCCTCCCCTCCGGTCGACCCCTTGGGGGCGTCCAGATCAGGAACCTCGGCGAAGACCCTGCTCTTCAGGATGTCGGACGCGTCGATGTGCGCCAACTCCTCTCTGGTCAGCATTCCTCCATGGGTATAGAGGCGGTTGGCCTGCCGGAGCTTGATCCGGTCGATGGCGTTTCGGACACTTCTCGCGTTGGCGAATTCCGGCAACGCCATCCGCCGTTTGAGATAGTCACGGAACGTCTCCCGCGCCGCCTCGTCGAAATGGTACTTCTGCTGGGCCACCATCATCTCCCCGATTTGCATCAGCTCTTCGATGGTAAAGTCCGGGAAGTCGAGATGGTGAGCCACACGGGAGCGCATGCCGGGGTTGAAGCTGAAGAATGTGTCCATTCGGTCCTTGTACCCGGCCAGGACCACCACAAGATCTTCACGCTGATTCTCCATCACCTGGAGCAGGATCTCGATGGCTTCCTGCCCATAGTCCCGCTCGTTCTCCGGGCGATAGAGGTAGTACGCCTCATCAATGAAGAGCACGCCTCCCATCGCCTTCTTGAGCACCTCCTTGGTCTTCGGGGCGGTGTGCCCCACGTACTGGCCGACCAAATCGTCCCGTGTCGCAGTGATCAGGTGATCCCTGCGAATGTAGCCCAGGCGATGGAGGATCTGGGCCATCCGCATCGCCACCGTGGTCTTTCCGGTGCCGGAGCGGCCCGTGAAGCACATGTGGAGAGCGGGACGTTCTGCCCCCAAGCCCACCTCCCGTCGGAGGCGGTCGACGAGGAGGAACGCGGCAATCTCGCGGATCCGGGTCTTGACCGACTGGAGGCCCACCAGCTCGCGGTCCAGACCATCTAGCACCTCCTGGACGTGGGAGTCCTTGAAGGCCTGAGTGACGTCGAGCGCGTCTTTGTCGGTCTGCGCCTCACCCATGGTGAAACTCAATCCCGTCAAACTGATCCTTACCGACCGACATCTGGGCCACCGCCGTCTGTCGAGTAGCGGTCGCCTTCGGGCCTGTCCGTGGCATAACTGTGCACGGTGTACCGGATATTCCGGCCCCCTGCCTCCTGCCGCGCAAGACCGAAGCCGGGTTCGTGCTTCGGCCGGTGGACGATGAAGGAGAGCCTGATCGTCTCCCACCCTCTGGTACTGTCGAGGGCGTTCACCTTGATGTAGTGGTTCGGGTAGGCCTTACGGCAGGTGGTCACCTCTTGCATGACTGCCGCCGGGTCTTTCAGGTCGAACATCGGCGCCCCCCACATCTCCCAGTACGTGTTGCGGGGGTGTGGGTCATCCGTGAACTCGACGCTCACGGCCCAGCCTTGATTCAAACAATACTCCACCTGCTTGCTGATCTGCTCGTCAGTTAGATCGGGCAGGAACGAGAAGGTCCCTTGGGTGATTCTCATGGCTTTTCCTCCTACACAACCTACACCAGCATTGGCGTCGGGACAAAGTCCGGGGTGTCAGTCGATGCATAGGTGAAGGTGATATCCCCCCACGTCTCCAGCGCGGCGCGGAGCGGCGCGCACCACCTGGCGGCCTCCGCTAGAATCTCCGGGCCTTCCTTCAGGAAATCGCGCCCCTCGTTACGCGCCTGGATCATCGCCTCCACTGCCACCCGGTTGGCCGTGGCACCTGCCTGGATACCATCCGGATGGCCAATGGTGCCGCCCCCAAACTGTAGCACCACATCTTCACCCAGATAGTGCAGCAACTGGTGCATCTGCCCAGCATGGATCCCGCCGGATGCCACGGGCATCACCTTGCGCAGGGACGCCCAGTCCTGCTCGAAGAAAAGCCCATTCTCGAGACTCGCCGAGAGACGAGGTTCTCTCAGCGTATCGTAGAAGCCCTTCACCATGCGGGGGTCGCCCTCCAGCTTGCCGACCACGGTCCCGGAGTGAATATGGTCCACCCCCGCCATGCGCATCCACTTGGCGATCACGCGGAAGCTAATACCGTGGTTTTTCTGCCGGGCATAAGTAGCGTACCCCGCGCGGTGCAGATGCAGGATCATGTCATTTTTCCGCGCCCATTTCGACATAGACTGGATCGCGGTGAAACCGATTACCAGGTCGATCATGATGATCACGCTGCCCAGCTCCTTAGCGAACTCGGCGCGTTCATACATGTCTTCCATGGTCGCCGCGGTTACATTGAGGTAAGACCCCTTCACCTCACCAGTGGCCGCAGAGGCACGGTTGACTCCTTCCATCACGTACAGATAGCGATCGCGCCAGTGCATGAACGGCTGGGAGTTGATGTTCTCGTCGTCCTTGGTGAAGTCCAGGCCGCCCTTGAGTGCCTCATAGACGACGCGGCCATAATTCTTGCCGGAGAGACCCAACTTGGGCTTGACGGTGGCGCCAAGCAGCGGGCGGCCAAACTTGTCCAGACGCTCGCGCTCCACCACGATGCCGGTCGGCGGACCACCGAAGGTCTTGACGTAGGCCACGGGGATACGCATGTCCTCAAGACGGAGCGCCTTGATCGCCTTGAAGCCGAACACGTTGCCGATGATCGAGGCGGTCAGATTGGCGATCGAGCCCGGCTCGAAGAGGTCGAGGTCATAGGCGATGTAGGCAAAGTACTGGTTTGGCTGATTCGGTACCGGATCCACGCGATAGGCCTTGCCGCGATAGAGCTCGCAGGCGGTGAGACGGTCGGTCCACACCACAGTCCAGGTGGCCGTCGAAGACTCACCCGCCACGGCGGCCGCCGCCTCCTCAGGGTCCACCCCCTCCTGCGGGGTCACACGGAAGAGGGCAATGATATCGGTATCCTTGGGAACGTAATTCGGTTCCCAATACCCCATCGTGGCATAGGGGATAACCCCCGCCTTGTAACGCTCTTTTCCTTCCTTGATCGTTTTCTTTGGTGCTGCAGCCATGTTCATCTCCTTTCACTCGGGGACGAATCGCCTGCCACGCTTTCCCGGTAAGATCGGCTCCGGCCTCAGGTGTCCCCTGCAGCCTCCTTCACGCCACTCTGGACAAGGCCTAGACAACTTCGGCGCAGTGCTGGGATGTTCTCGGCTACCGAGGCCTTTTTGTTGAACACTGCGGAGCCGGCCACAAGGACCTCGGCGCCCGCCGCGACCACGGAGGGGGCCGTCTGGGCGTTGATCCCTCCGTCTACCTCGACCTCGCAGCCTGCTCCCTGTTCTCGCAGCATCTGGCCCAGCGCGTGCAGCTTGCGGATGGTATTGGGGATAAGCCTCGCACAGTCCGCCGAAAGGATCGACGGGGCGATCTTCACCGGGAACCTCTCTGCCCCACCCCGCGCCTGCGTCACCGGTTACACCACCCCCTCGTACCGCATCCCAGCGAGCTTGCGCAACCGGCCGAAATTGTGCCGTGCCTCGACCCAGCGCACAGTCCCCGAAACCGAACGCATGGCCAAGGAATGGGTCTGGGCTCCTCCCGGAAAATATCGGACGCCCCGCACAACCTCTCCATCGGTGATCCCGGTGACGGCCACAAAGACGTTTTCTCCCGAGCAGAGGTCATCGAGTGCGAGAACTTTGTCCAGGTCATGACCCTCGGCGTGAGCCTTCTCGCGGTCTTTCTCGTCCTTTGCCCAGAGCCGTCCCTGCATGTCGCCTCCCAGGCACTTGACAGTACAGGCAGTGATCACCCCCTCGGGCGTCCCCCCGATCCCCATGAGGACATCAACCCCTCTGTCCTGCACCAACGTAGCGAGGAGGCCCGCCGTGACATCCCCGTCGGTGATGAGCCTGAGTTTTGCTCCAATCTTTTCGACATCCTCGACCATCGCCGCGTTGCGCGGACGGTCAAGGGCAATCACGGTGAGCTCCCGGACCTCACGCCCTTTGGCCTTCGCGATGGCATGAAGGTTTTCACGCACGGGGGCGTTGAGGTCGATCACGCCCCGCGCCTGGGGACCGACTACGATCTTGTCCATGTAGGCGAGGTGGCTGGTAAAGAGGCTCCCTCGATCGGCCAGCGCCACGACCGAGACTGAGCCTGGCCTCCCCACCGACAGCATGGTGGTCCCATCAATGGGGTCCACGGCGATGTCCACGAGAGGCGGAGACCCGGTGCCGATCCGTTCGCCGATGTACAACATCGGCGCCTCGTCTTTCTCTCCTTCGCCGATGACCACCTCTCCATTCATGGGAACGGTGCTCAGGGCGAACCGCATCGCGTCCACCGCCGCCTGGTCCGCCGCTTCCTTCTTCCGGCGGCCGGCGAACGGGGCGGCCGCCATGGCCGCGGCCTCGGTTACCCGCACCAGATCCATGGCTAGGTTGCGGTCCATCGGCTTCGTTTCTTCCCCGCGCTTCACCATCCTCGATCTCACTCCCTTTCGATCCTTCCCTTTCCGTGAGCTGGACGCCCCAGGACCCGAAGTGCAGCCGCCGCCACCGCCTCGGCGGTGAGCCCAAGATTCTCAAAGATGGCC
Organism: candidate division NC10 bacterium CSP1-5; assembly: GCA_001443495.1. Classification (GTDB taxonomy): domain Bacteria; phylum Methylomirabilota; class Methylomirabilia; order Methylomirabilales; family CSP1-5; genus CSP1-5. The sequence continues at coordinate 84,548 of LDXR01000009.1, forward strand.
TTATAGGGGGCCGAGGCGCCAAAGCGATCCAGCCCCACGACCGTTCCGTAAGCTCCGACGTAGCGTTCCCAACCGAAGGTAGCTGCCGCTTCGACCGCGACCCGGGCCCCCACCCCCGGAGGCAGCACCGCCTCCTGGTATTCAGCCGGTTGACGCTCGAACAGATCGGTGGAGGGCAGGCTCACCACGCGCGCCGCCACCCCTTGCTGGGCCAGGAGCTTCTGGGCAGCGAGAGCGAGGTGGACCTCGGAGCCAGTCCCGATAAGGATAACATCAGGCCTCTCCACATCAGCCAAGACGTAACCCCCTTTGGCCACCCCTCTTGCCGGGGCAAGGACCGAGCGGTCCACCACCGGCACCGCCTGGCGGGTGAGCAGCAAAGCCGTCGGCCCGTCCCGGCGAGAGAGCGCGACGCGCCAGGCCTCGACGGTCTCCGTGGCATCGGCGGGGCGAATGGCGACCAGGTTGGGCATGGCCCGCAGGCTGGCCAGGTGCTCCACCGGCTGGTGTGTCGGTCCATCTTCCCCGAGACCTATGCTATCGTGGGTGAAGACAAAGATCACCGGCTGGTGCATCAGCGCCGCCAGCCGAATGGAGGGGCGCATGTAGTCACTGAAGATCAGAAAGGTCCCCCCGTACGGGAAGAGACCTCCGTGCAGCGCCAGGCCATTGAGAATGCCGCCCATGGCGTGCTCCCGCACGCCGAAGTGGATGTAGCGCCCGGAGAAGTCCCCGCGCTTTACCGCCTCCTCCCCTTTGGGGAGGGTATTGTTGGAGCCGGTGAGATCACCCGAACCGCCGATCAGTGTCGGGATCCGCGGGGCCAGGGTGTCGAGCAGCTTCCCGGAGGCCGCACGAGTTGCCAGCGGCTTGTCCGTCGGAAAGTGTGGAAGATCCGTGTCCCACCCTTCGGGGAGCTCGCGGGCCAGGGCCGCTCGGAACTGGGCGGCCAGCTCGGGATGCTCCTGCGCGTAGCGGGCCAGGGTCTTTCTCCACTCGTCCTCTTGTACCGCCCCCTTGTTCGCGCATTCGCGAAACCGAGCCACGACCTCCTCAGGGATGTAAAACTTCGCCTCGGGGGACCAGCCATAACGCTCCTTGGTGAGGCGGACCTCCTCCTCTCCGAGGGGCTCCCCATGAGCTTTGGCCGTATCTTGGCGATTCGGGCTTCCGTAGCCGATGTGCGTGCGCGCCACGATCAGGGAGGGCCGCGTCGTCTCTGCCCTGGCGGCGTGCAGGGCTGCCTCCACAGCAACCATATCGTGGCCATCGATCGCCTGCACGTGCCATCCGTAAGCCACAAACCGCGCAGCCACATCTTCGGTGAAGGCAAGCGAGGTCGGCCCGTCGATGGAAATGCCATTGGCATCATATAGGTAAATTAGCTTTCCCAAACCGAGGTGGCCCGCCAATGACGCGGCCTCGTGGGAAATCCCCTCCATGTGGTCGCCGTCACTCACGATGGCGTAGGTGTAATGATCGACCACCGCGTAGCCGGGGCGATTGAACCGGGCGGCCAGGTGTGCCTCGGCCAGCGCCATCCCGACCCCATTCGCAAAGCCCTGGCCCAGGGGGCCGGTCGTCGTCTCTACGCCCGGCGTCAGGCCGTACTCGGAATGGCCAGGTGTCCGGCTCCCCCACTGGCGAAAGCGTTTGATCTCTTCGAGCGAGAGGTCGTAGCCCGACAAGTACAGCAGGCCGTACAGGAGCATACAGCCGTGCCCAGCCGACAGGACAAACCGGTCACGATCCGGCCAGGCCGGGTTGACCGGGTTGTGCTTGAGGAATCGCGTGCATAGGACATAAGCCATGTCGGCCGCACCCATAGGGAGACCCGGGTGACCGGAGTTGGCCTGCTGGACCGCGTCCATGGCCAGGGTGCGAAGGGTCGTCACGGAGAGGCGGTCCAGCTCGTCGTAGCGGCCCGCAGGGGGTAGCTCGAAACGGACGGCCCCGGCCTTGGTCGGAGTCTTCATCGATTCCTCCCCTTTGTGACGCGCCTGCAGATTTCATCCACGCTACGCCGCCTCTTTTTCCATTTCTTCACTGTAGCTACCCACTGACGCAGCCCCGTTGAGCTTGGCTCGATGGCACAGGAGCTTCTGTGCCGCGGCCACATTCTCGCTCTTGCCCAACCAGGTCTCCATGGCCGACTGCTGAAGGGCTCGGGCATAGGAGAAGGTCAACGGCCACGGCAAACCCCTGTGCATCGCGTTCATGGCGTTGAGATGCGCGGTAGCCAGTTCACTGCTCTGGCCACCGGACAGGAACGCCACACCGGCGAGATTTTCGGGGAGGTTCTTGAGCAGGCATTCCACGGTCTTCTCTGCCACTTCCTTGACGCGAGCCTGCTTGGGACAGTCGAGTCCGGAGATGACCATGCTTGACTTGAGGACCATCCCTTCCATGAGGACGCGCTGCTCCTTGAGTTCGGCGAACACCGCCCGGAGCGTCTCGGAAGTCACTTCGTGGCAGCGGTCGATCGTGTGATCGCCGTCGATCAATACCTCGGGCTCGACAATCGGTACGATGCCGGCCTCCTGGCATAACGCGGCGTAGCGCGCCAGGGCATGGGCGTTCGCGTGAATACAACCCCTGCTCGGGATCTGGTTTCCGATGGTAATGACAGCACGCCACTTGGCGAATCGTGCGCCCATGCCTTTGTACTCCGTCAGGCGTTCACGCAGGCCGTCCAAACCTTCGGTGACCTTTTCTCCGGGAAAGCCAGCCAAATCCTTGGCCCCCGTGTCCACCTTGATGCCCGGTATGATGCCGCACTGCCCCATGTATGGCGGGAAGGGAATGCCGTCTGAGGTCGATTGCCGGATTGTTTCGTCGTACAGGATCGCGCCGCTGATGTAATCGGCGAGCCGAGGTGTGGTGAGTAGCAATGCACGCCAGGCGCGACGATTGTCTACAGTATTTTCAATGCCCAGTTTCTTGAATCGTCTGCCGCAAGTAGGGTTGCTCTCGTCCATCGCCAGGATACCCTTTCCCTTGGCGACCATTGCTTTGGCTGTGGCTTGAAGTTCTTGGGAAGTCATTTCCTTACCCTCCTTACGCTCCGGGATCTATACCCGAGCCGTCTGTTTCACTTGATGACTCCATTGTTCTTCGCTCTTCGGTCATGGCCGTGGTGGACTGTGACCGCTTTGTCCCCCATGACGGTCACACCAATATGCGCGCGGCGCCGAAGGCATGTGCGAAATCGAGGTAGACGGGCTTCTCTGTGTCCAGCATCGAATGGAGTAGGGCCTGTTGTGTCTTGACCTTGACATTGCCGATGGTCAATGCGCCGATCCCCACCGCCCTTTTCGCGGCTGTTGCGTATTTCAATGGAGCGCCATTGTCCTTTGGATCGATGCCCTCAATGCCGGCGGGCGGAACGGTGTTGACATCGGCAGCGACCTTCAGTTCCTGCGCGTCCTCGAGCACGGAGGCGTCAAGGACCAGTACTCCCGCCTTGGCGGTGGAGATAATGACGTCCGCTTTGGAAACCAGCCGCGCTTTATCCGCGTCGGAGCACGCATACGTCCCGCGTATCGACGTGCCGCAACGCCGGTTGTATTCCTTGGCCTTCGCCTCGGCCACCTCCACGGAGAGGTAATCGACAATGGCGGTCTTGGCTCCCGCCAGGGACGCGATCACGCCGGTGGCAATGCCGACGGGTCCGGTGCCGCCAAAGATAACCACCCGCGCCCCCGCCAACTCCATCTGGTGACGCTTTTTCAGTTGATGCTCCACGCAGGCGACGAGTCCGGCGGCGGTGGTAAATGCGCCGCTGGGATCAGCGAAGATGGACACTTTAAAGGGTGGAACCATGGCCTTCTTGGCCGCCTCGATCGTGTCCATGGCGATACCAGCATCCCGTCCGCCAACGAAGATGGCGCTTCGTCTCACGTCCTTGGGATTGCGGCAGAAGATAATGTCCTGTACGAGGCTGGGCACTTGCTCCGGGGTCACGTTCGGGTACGGGACCACCGCCTGGAATCCCGCATCGTAGGCCATGGTAATGTCAAACGGGCTGACGTGAGCTAGGGGACTGAACATGTGCAGGATGCTCTGTACGTTTTTTGTGAATCGATCACTCACTTGGTCTTCCCTCCCCCACCGGCTTGCCGCCCTGCTCGCACCGGCGGCCACTGCTCGGTTTCGAAGATGGCCCGGTACACGTCCCCGTGACTCACAATCCCCACCAGCTTCTTGCCCACGATAATTGGGACGCGTCGGATCTTATGTAATGCCATGAGCGATGCGAGTCGCAGCGGTTCGGTCTCAGGCGTCGCGGTCACGATGTGCCGAGCCATGACGTCTCGGGCCCGGATCTTACTGATATCCCGTAACCCCTGCGAGGACGACCGACGAGGTTTCTTGCCTCGGAGGCCCGCGGCCCCGGGGTGCATCGCTTCGAGGATATCCCGTTCTGAGACAAGGCCCATCAGATGACCGCTCTTGTCGACCACTGGCACCCCGCTGATGCGATGGGTACAGAGCAGGGCGATGACGCGAGTCAGGGGATCGTCGGGTTTTACCGTGTAGACTGGGGTGGTCATGATGTCGCCCGCCGTAATGTCTCTCAGCATCAGGGTCCCGCACGCTGATGGGCCCTATATGGAGATCGTCGGGCCGGAATCTGCTGGCAGAGGCGACCGCCAGGCTCGACTTTGGGCCTGGATCCACCGGTTGACATAGTAATTACATCCTGTTAATGTATTTGTCAAATTCATTATTTATATGGATACTATGCTTAAATGTAATCACACTTTCCGACTTCAGACCGCGCAAGATACCCCAAGATGGCGGCAAATATGAATCTCGCGCACCTCAAGGCCTTTTTGGCTGTGGCGCAGCACCGGAGCTTCTCTCGGGCGGCAGAGAAGCTCTATCTTACGCAGCCTGCCGTTTCGAGGCAGATCCAGGCCCTCGAGGAGCTGCTCGGAGTGCGGCTGTTTGACCGTGTGGGCCGATCCATACTCCTCACGGAGGTGGGGAATATTCTCCGTCACTATGCCCATATGGCCTTGCAAACCCTCGAGGAGGGGCGAGAGACCATTCATCAATTGCGCGGGCTCCAGAAAGGCCATCTGCGGATCAGCGCCGCGAGCACCATTGGGACGTACATGCTTCCCCAGCCCCTGGGCGAGTTTAAAGCCAGCTCTCCCAATATAGAAATCAGCCTCGCGATCACAAATAAGGCCCGCGTCGTCCAACAGGTCTTGAATCATGAAGTAGAACTCGGGTTTGTAGGACCGCCGGTAGAACCGGCCGAACTCGAAAGGGAAGAATATCTTTTGGATGAGCTTGTCCTCATTGTCGCCCCGACTCACCGGCTGGCGCACGAAGAGTCGGTCAAAGTCGCGGAGCTAGGGGAGGAGGTCTTCATCCTCCGCGAGCAGGGTTCGGGAACGCGAGAAATCATGGAGGAGGAGCTGGCCCGGGTTCGTGTCAGCCTGAAGAAGGCGATGGAGCTGGGGAGCACGGAGGCGATCAAACAGGCGGTGGCGGCGAACTTAGGTGTTTCAATTGTCTCGAAATTCGCCATCACCCTCGAGATCCTTCAGGGCCGTCTGGCGGTGGTCAAGCTCCCGGAACTCAATCTCCTCCGCCAGCTCTTCATGGTTTACCACCGGGGGCGAACGTTAAGCCCCGCTGCTCAGGAATTTTGTTCGCTGCTCAGGCGATCCAAGGCCGGGAAACCCAAGACCACCTCGCCTCAGGATATACGGGCTAAGCCGTCATAATCTGCCGCATGATCGTCAGGGCCTGCTCCACATCCCTCCGCGATACATCCTTGTGGGTGAGACACCGAATCGACTCGGCGGAAATCTGATGGACGAGGACTCGCTCCTCCCGGAGTCTTCGGCTGAGCGTCGAGGCGGTGATCCTGGGGTGCCGGACAGCGAAAATCACGATGTTCGTCTGCACACGCTTCAGGTCGATCTCGATCCCCTCGATGCCACTGAGACCTTCGGCCAGGAGCCTGGCGTTGTCGTGATCTTCCCCTAATCGATTTACCATCGTCTCGAGGGCGACGATCCCGGCGGCGGCAATCACCCCTGCCTGGCGCATCCCACCTCCAAGGAGCTTCCGAAGTCGCCTGGCGCGGTCTATGAAGGCATCGCGTCCAACCAGTAGGGAGCCAACGGGGGCGGCGAGGCTCTTGGACAGGCAGAACATCACCGAATCGGTCCATCGGGCGAATGCCGGCGCCGGAACCCCCATCGCGACGGACGCGTTAAAGATCCGGGCCCCATCGAGATGGACGGCTACGCCGGCGTCATGAGCCAGCTCACAGATCTCCTGCAGGAGCGGCGGCGGATAGATCGTTCCCCCTCCCCGATTGGTCGGACTCTCGACGCAGATGAGAGCGGTGCGGGCGGTGTGGAGGCTTTCCGGCCGGATCGCCTTGCGGATTTCCTGGGGGTCGAGGATACCATGCGTTCCCCTCAGAGTCCGGGTCAGGATCCCGGCGAGAAAGGCCGGTCCCCCGACCTCAAAACTATAGATGTGGCAATTTTCTTCGAGGACAACCTCCTCTCCCCTGGCCGCATGAACCAACAGGGCAACCTGATTCCCCATGGTCCCGGAGGGCACGAAGAGAGCCGCCTCCTTGCCTAGGCGTTCTGCGGCCAGGGCCTCCAGGCGCCTGACGGTGGGATCCTCGCCATAGACATCATCTCCCACCACCGCGCCTCGCATCGCGTCCCGCATCGCCTCGGTGGGAGTGGTCACGGTATCACTTCTGAGATCGATGAAACGCTCGCCCCGATCCATCACCGTCCCTCCTTCTCCAGCCACACCATGCGCATCTGGACATTTCCGAGGGTCGGCGAGCTGTCCATCGCCGAGATCTGCTCCCGGAGGCCCTTGACCCGGGGCTGGATCAGGACATCGGTGCTGTAGTAATGCAAGAAGATCCAGGGGGCATCCTCAACGATGATCTTCTCCGCTTCTCGGTAGAGTCGCGTGCGTTCCGCGGGGTCCAGGCCACCGTCGGCCCGGTCCAGGAGCGCATCCACACGGGGATTGGCGTAGCGGGAGAGATTCCCCTTGGATCCCGTATTGCGGCTGTGAAAGAGAACGGTGAGGAAGTTCTCCGGATCGGGATAGTCTGCCAGCCATCCGAGCCGGAACAGCTGGACATCCCCCCTGTCCACCAGATTGAGATAGGCAGGCCAGTCCATTTCTCGCAGCTCGACCGTCACTTCGATCTCCCGAAGCATTCCCTGGACGAACTCGGCAATCTTTCGGTTGACCAGTCCGGTATTGTAATGAAGCGTCAGGGGCGGGAGGCCCTGGCCCTTCTCATGTCCTGCCTCGGCCAGGAGCCGCCGGGCGTGCGCCTTGTTGTAGGGGTACCCCTGCAGGTCCCGGTTATGCCCCACCATCCCCGGAGGAAGGATCGACCGAGCCGGCACGACTCGCTTCTCGAGAATAACGGCGGCGACGGCCTCCTTATCCACAATATAGTTGAAGGCCTGCCGCAGCTTTGGGTTTCCCCGGAAGGGCGGTCTCTCCAGATTGAACTGAATGGCATTGATCCCCAGGGAGGGGCCGGAGAAGAGCATCCTGCTGAGCACGGGGTCATTCCGTACTATCTGAAAGAGGCCCGTGGGGATGTCGGTGTGCTCGAGATTTCCTGCCTTGAACTCCTGAAAACGTGTCATCTCATCCGGGATCACGCGAAAGACGATCCGATCCAGATACGGGGCACCCTGGAAGTAGTCCGGGTTGGCGTCCAAGACTACCCGATCGTCGTGCCGCCACTCGCGGAAGCGAAACGGCCCAGTCCCCATCGGGTGCGTGGAAAACTGCCGTCCCCACCGCGCCGTCTCCTCCCTGGGGACGACGCTGGCAGCCGGATAGGCCAAGAGCGCTAGGAAGGGGGCGAAGGGACGTTCGAGGGTGAGCTGGAGCTTGTGCGGCCCGAGGATCTCGATCCCCGTAACCCTGCGGGCCTTTCCTGCCATGAATTCCCGAGCCCCCTGCAGCTTCTCGAGGATCCAAGTTCGCTCCGACTGGGTTTCGGGATGGAGTAGACGCTCAAAGCTGTAGCGGAAGTCTTCGGCGGTCACGGACCGGCCGTTATGGAATCGAACCTTGGGCCGGAGATCGAAGGTGTAGGTCCGTCCGTCGCCGGAGACGATCCATCGCCTGGCAATGGCAGGCTGGACCTTCAGGTCTCGATCGAAGCTGACGAGCCCGTCATACAGTTCGGAAGCGACGGCGTGGGAGACGGTATCGGTAATATGGACAGGATCGAGCGACGGTGGGTCCGAGGGACCCAGGGTGTAGTGGTAGGTCCCTCCCCGGCGAGGGAGTATCCCCTCACCGAACAGCAGACTCGCCCAGAGGATCAGACCGGCCGTGAAAAGGATCCAACGCCCCATCGTCGAGCACACACGTCCCGGCACCCCTTCGAGCACGAGTCGCGGTCCTCTGCCCCGGTCCGCGCATCTCTCATCGGAGCTGCTCCAGTGCCCTGCCCATCCGCTCGAGCCCCTCGCGGATCTGCTCCATGCTGAGGCAGTACGAGAGACGGAGGTGTTTGTCACTCCCGAAATCGGCGCCCGGGACGGCCGTGACGCGGGCCTCCCGAATGAGATAGCCCACGAGATCGGTGGAACTGTTGATCTTGCGACCCCGGGGCCCGGTCCTCTTTCCGTAAAAGGCGGACACATTCGGGAAGGCGTAAAAGGCCCCCTGGGGCGGGACACACGTCACCCCCGGAATCCGTCCCAGATGCTCCAGGAGATGGTGCCGGCGCCTCTCGAACTCGGCGCGCATAGCCTCGACCGCCTCCTGCGATCCCAGCAGAGCGGCCACGGCGGCCTTCTGGCTGATCGAGGTCGGGGCCGAGGTGGAGTGGCTCTGGAGATCGATCATGGCCTTGATGACCTCCTTGGGTCCGGCGGCGTACCCCACACGCCACCCGGTCATCGCGTAGGTCTTGGAGACCGATCCCACCACAAAGGTCCGTGCCTTGACCTCCTCTCCCAGGGATGCGATGCTCACGTGTTTGATGTCATCAAACGTCAGCGTTTCGTAGGCCTCATCCGAGACGAGATAAAATTCCCTCTCCACCGCGAGTTCCGCGATGGCCTTGAGTTCCTCGGTCTCGATCACCGCGCCCGTGGGGTTGCAGGGGGAATTGAGGATCAACGCCTTCGTCCGAGGGGTCAGGACCCGCTCGACATCTCTCCGCTTCAGGCGGAAACCCTCCTCCTCGGCGGTTGACACAAAAACGGGGGTCGCAGCTGCCAGCCGGACCTGTTCGGGATACGTCACCCAGTACGGAACGGGGATGATGATCTCATCCCGCTTATCGAAGAGGACCATCGCCAGATTGTAGAGGACCTGTTTCGAACCGGCAGAGGCGATGACCTCGTCCCGGGCATATTCCAGTCCATTATCCCGCTTCAGTTTGGCGACCACCGCGTCCCGGAGCTGTTCAGTCCCCGCGACCGCCGTATACCGGGTGAACCCCTCCCGGATGGCCTGCACCCCCGCCTCTCTGGCGTGTTTCGGGGTATCGAAGTCGGGCTCCCCCCCCGCAAAGCTGATGACGTCGATGCCCTCTGCCTGCATCTGCTTCGCCAGGGCGGTCAGGGCGAGGGTCGACGAGGGGCTGATGCTGCGCACGCGTCGTGACAGTGCCATGTATGCCTCCTTACCGTTTTCCCGACTTACGCTGGCGATACCTCTCCCTGAGCATCCGCTCCACAACTGGAGACACCAAGCCCTTCACGGTGCCGCCGAGCAGAGCAACCTCCTTGACCAACCGCGAGCTCAGGTAGGTATAAGCTTCGTGGGGCATCAGGAAGACCGTCTCGATGTCTTCAGCGATCCGGCGATTCATGAGAGCCATCTGGAACTCGTACTCGAAATCGGAGATGGCCCTGAGGCCGCGGATCACGACGGTCGCCCCCTGCGTCTTCACGTAGTCTACGAGAAGGGTGTGAAAGGCATCGATCCGGACCCCCTGCATGTCCCTCACCGCATCCCGAATGATTTCCATCCGCTCCTCGAGCGTAAAGAGCGGGGCCTTTTCGGGATTACCAGAGACCGCCACGATCATCCGGGGAAAGATCTTCGACGCGCGCTCCAGGATGTCTCGGTGCCCGTTCGTGAAGGGATCAAAGGTGCCGGGATAGACTGCCAGGATACTCCTCACTGTTCGACCTCCGGTGCCCGTGCGTAGAAACTTAACATGGTCTGGCCGTGTGTCCTTTCTCGGATCCGACGCAGATTTCCGATACGCTCCGGAAGCGGCTCCTTGGCAAAGTGCTCGACGATCACAACCCCATGGGGCCGGAGCAGACCGCCGGAGGCCACCACCTCCAACGTGCGAGGGGCGAGGCCGGTTCCATAGGGAGGATCGAGAAAGATGATGTCGAAGCTCTCCCGCTGACGAGCGAGGCGCGGTAGGACGCGCAGCACGTCACCGCCGAGCAGCCGGTTCTGCCCCAAGCCGGTCCTCTCGACGTTTTCCCGGAGAACGCGAAGGCAGGCCGGATCCTGCTCGAGAAACACGACCTCGGCACCGCCACGGCTCAGGGCCTCGATCCCGACTGCCCCCGATCCGGCGTAGAGGTCAAGAAATCGAACCCCCCGGACTGAGCTTCCGAGAATACCAAAAAGAGCCTCCCGAAGGTAGTCGGAAGTTGGACGGACCCCCTTCCTCTTCGGAACCTTGAGTCGTCGTCCTTTCGCCTCCCCTGCGATCACCCGCATACGCATCCCGGCAGTCAGCGGTCCGCAATCAGCTGCCAGCTAAATACCCCAGTCCTTCAGATGCTGACAGCAGACTGCCGATAGTCAACGGCTGCTCCTAGCCGACGGTGGCCAGCGCCAGTGCTCCTTCCCACCGCTGCTCCACGGCATCCCGGAGCAGCGCGTGGCCGATGAGGTCGGGATCTTCTTCCACCAGCCTGAAGGCCTCCCGCTGCGCAACCTCGAGGAGCCTCACGTCTCGAAGAAGATGGGCAACTTTAAGATCCGGTACTCCCGCTTGCCGCGTCCCGAAGAGCTCTCCTGGACCCCGGAGCTCCAGATCCCGTTCGGCGAGCTGAAAACCATCCGCCCACTCCACCATGGCCTGAAGTCTGGCCGCGCCCTCCTCGGTGAGGTACCGGCCGTGAATCAGGAGGCAGAACGCCTGGGCCTGGGACCGCCCGACCCTTCCCCGAATCTGATGCAGTTGCGTGAGGCCAAAGCGATCGGCATGTTCCACCACCACCACCGTCGCCCGCGGAACATCCATTCCCACCTCCACCACCGTGGTGGCCACCAAAACCTGAATCTCCCCATTGCGGAAGGCGTCCATGACCCTGCGTTTTTCCTCTGTCCGCATCCGGCCGTGGATACAACCGACGCTGCTGTCACGAAGAATCCCTTTTTGGAGCTCGGCGGCCAAACTCGTCGCCGCCTTCAGATCGGCCTCCTCACTCTCTTCCACGAGGGGACAGATCACGTACGCAGCTCCTCCCCTTCGGACCTCCTCCCGCACGAACTCGTAGGCCTGAAGGCGCATCCCCTCGGGGACAAGCTCGGTCTTCACGGGTTGCCGTCCTGGTAGCAGCCCCTCGATGACCGAGACGTTCAGGTCACCGTAGAGCGCGAAAGCCAAGGTTCTGGGGATCGGGGTGGCGGTCATGACCAAGGTATGCGGACGAGAACCCTTGGCGGCCAACTCCGCCCGTTGTTTCACGCCAAAGCGGTGCTGCTCATCCACAACGATGAGGCCCAGACGGTGAAAGCTGACCGCCTCCTGCAGGAGGGCGTGGGTTCCGATGGCCACCTGCACCTCACCCGCAGCAATAGATTGCCGAAGCCTCTCCCGCTCCCGTACGCTTATCCCTCCGCTCAGGAGGCCGATCTGAATCCCCGCAGGCTCCAGGACAGCCTGGGCCTTCAGGTAGTGTTGCTCCGCCAGGATCTCTGTAGGCGCCATAATCGCCCCCTGGAAGCCGCTTCCCACGGCATGGACCATGGCCAGGAGGGCCACCGCCGTCTTCCCAGACCCCACATCCCCTTGCAGGAGGCGCATCATGGGTCGAGGCCGCGCCATGTCAGCCTTGATCTCCTCCAGCACCCGCTCCTGGGCGGGTGTAAGCTCAAACCCCAGACGTGCTCGCACTGCCGTTTCGATGTCCGGCGCCCCCGCCATGGCACCCGCCACATCCCCTTCTGCCGCCCGACGCATGCGGGCCACGCCGAGGCTCAACAGCAGGAGGTCATCGAAGGCGAGGCGCCTCTTCCCCGCCTCCGCGTCCTCCATCTGCTCGGGAAAATGGATTGCCCGGAGAGCCTCGGGAAGGGCCATGAGGGCGTGACGATGGAGGATCCCGTGAGGAAGGAAGTCTTGAACCTGCGGGGCCCGCGCCAGGATGAGGTCTTTCATGAAGCTCCGAAGCCACCGTTGGAACAGTCCATCAGCCAAGGGATACACCGGGACGATACAGCCCGTGTGAGTCTGGCTTCCATCCTCCCATGCCTCGTAATCCGGGTTCACCATCTCGAACCCCGGACCCCAACTCACTTTCCCCGACACGATGACCCGGTGACCGGGGTGAAACCGCTGCTGGAGGTAAGGTTGATGAAACCACTTGGCGACGAGGGTCCCGGTTCCGTCTTCGAGGATGACCGACAGGATCTTAAAGCCACGGCGGGTTGAGGTGACTGCCGTCCCTTTGACCTCTCCCACCACCGTCTCCTGAAGGCCCGCACTCAGATCCCGGATCGGCCGAAGAACCCTTCGATCCTCGTGTCGGAGAGGCAAAAGGTAGAAGGTGTCTGCCACGGTCCGCACCCCCAGCCGGGCAAAGGCCTGAGCCCGCTTCGGCCCCACCCCCTTGAGGTACTGTACCGACATACTGAGATTCGGGGCATGCTGGACTGAAGAAATCCCTTGCCTTTTCATGAGAGTTTCAGTAATGTCTGCCGCGTTCGGTGAGGGGCAACGTCAACGATCGGGGGGAGGCCAGGATGGCCAAGATCAAACGTGCGTGCGCAATCTGCGGGAAGGGGCCAAAGGTAGTCCACCGGATCAGCCACGCCCATAACGTGAGCAAACGGCGACAGCTCCCAAACACTCATCGGGTCCACGCGCTGATCAACCGCACCCCCCGTCATATCCACGTCTGTACCCGATGCCTCCGCTCCGGCAAGGTGCAAAAGGCCAGCTAAGCAGCGCAGAGCGCTGCAGTTCAAGGTTCGGGGTTCATAGTTCATGGTAAGACCCGAACCCCCTCGCATTTTTTCCATGAACCATGAACTCTGAACTGTGAACCATTTAGTGGCTGCGGATCCGCTCGACCCCCATGACACCCTTGACCCGCCGGATCGCCTGCATCGCCCCCTGAAGCTGTTTCAGATCGAAGACCTCCAGAACAAAGGTATTGAGTCCCCGCCTCTCCTCGGTGACCCTGATCTCCGCCTGCGCAATGTTCGCGTTGGTTGAAGAGATGGCACTGCTGATCTCCGCCAAGAGCCCTGGGCGGTCCTCCCCGATGGTCACCTTGATCTTCACCTGATGTGGGACCTTCGTCCGTTCGTCCCAGTGGACCCGGATCTGTCGCTCGGAATCGTATCCGAAGGCCAGGACGTTGGGGCAATCAGCGGTGTGGATGGTGACCCCCCGTCCCCGGGTAATGAAGCCGATGATGTCGTCTCCGGGGAGGGGGTCACAACACTTGGCAAAGTGGAGCAGGATGTCGTCCACCCCGTCGATATGGATCCCCTCCTCCGCCGCCTTAACCGGTACCCTCCTCCCCTTGCTCTCCTCCTCCACGATCGCCTGCGCCTGCTCGGGCGGGAGCAGTTTCAGCACCACCTGACGGGGAGAGATCTTGCCGAAGCCGATGGCCGCGTACAACTCCTCTTCGCTCCCCACCTTGTAGTGCTCCAAGGCCTGGCCCACGGCCTCGAGCTTCGACAGCGGCGCCGTTGCCTTTGCGATCTTTCGAAATTCGCGGTCCAAAAGTTCTTTCCCCAACGTGATGGATCGGACCCGCTCCTCGTTCTTGATCCAGGCCTTGATGCGGCTGCGCGCTCTGGAGGTCCTGACGATCTTGAGCCAGTCCCGACTCGGATGCTGTGTGGTCGCGGTCAGGATCTCCACGATGTCTCCGTTGCTGAGTTCGTACCGGAGCGGCACGATCCGCCCGTTGACCCGGGCCCCTGCACAACGGAGGCCGACGTCGGTGTGAATGCTGAAGGCAAAGTCGATGGGGGTGGCCCCGCGGGGCAGCGCCTTGACATCCCCCTTCGGGGTAAAGACGTAGACCTCGTCCGGAAAGAGGTCGATGCGCAGCGTATGCAGAAACTCTCGGCTATCTTTCAGGTCCCGGCCCCAATCGAGCAACTGGCGCAGCCAGAGGAAATTCCTGTCCGACTCATCGAGGGTGGCCCTCCCCTCTTTGTAGGCCCAGTGGGCGGCGATGCCCTCCTCCGCCGTCCGGTGCATCTCCTGGGTCCGGATCTGGATTTCGGTCGGGTCCCCCTTGGGGCCGATCACGGTCGTATGAAGGGACTGGTACATGTTGGATTTAGGGACCGCAATGAAGTCCTTGAACCGGCCCGGGATAGGTTTCCAGAGGCTGTGGACCATCCCCAGGGCCCCATAACAATCCTTGACGGTATCCGTGATCACCCGGATCGCAGTGAGGTCGTAAATCTCATCGAAGGTCTTGCCCTGGTCACGCATCTTCCGGTAGATCGAGTAAAAGTGCTTGGGGCGACCGGTGATGTCACCGGGAATATCGACCTCGGTCAGTTTCTGCTTGAGGATGGCGATCGCCTCGTTGACCTGCGCCTCCCGCTCCTGTCGCTTCTTGGCGATCTGGATGGCCAAGTCTCGATAGGCCTCAGCATCCAAGTGTCGTAGGCTCAGGTCTTCGAGCTCCTGCTTGATCTTGGCCATACCCAAGCGATGCGCCAGCGGGGCGTAGATTTCAAGGGTCTCCTTGGCGATGAGCTGGCGCTTGGCCTCCGGCAGCGGGTCCAGGGTCTGCATATTATGGAGGCGGTCAGCCAGTTTAATCATGATGACTCGGATATCCTTCGCCATCGCCAGCAGCATCTTCCGAAAACTGTCCGCCTGGCGATCCTCACGGGTGGAGAAGGGAAGCTTGGACAGTTTGGTAACCCCATCGACCAGGTCGGCGATCTCGTCGCCAAAAAGGGTTCGAATCTCCTCGACGGTCGTCTGGGTATCTTCGATGGCATCGTGCAGAAGGCCTGCGGCAATGGCTCGCACATCCATCTTGAGATCTGCGAGGATCGCCGCCACCCTCATGGGGTGGGAGAGGTAGGGGTCGCCCGAGCGCCGCGCCTGTCCCCGGTGGACGGTGGCGGCGAATTCGTGGGCCCTGCGCAGGATCGCTACGTCCGCATCAGGGGTGTATGACTTGATGCTTTCAACGAGGTCCTCGATCCCCAACGTCGAAATCCTTCGGGCCTCCAAGCCCCTAAATCAATAACTTATCATAATTCCCGCCCCCCTTCAAATGAGATCTCAGGATAAGTGCAAGATCTCCTTGCCCAGCACGGCGCCCAGCGCCTGTGCGGTGATGGCCCCCTCTCTGATGATGCGGAAGGGGAGTTCGGTGCAATCGAGGACCGTCGAGGCAGTCCCTCCTGGTACCCGTCCGCCGTCCAAAACCAGGTCGCATCGGTTGCCAAGGCCCCTGACGACATCTGCGACCGTCACTGGGTCGACCCCACCACTTCTGTTGGCACTGGTTCCGGTGATGGGGCGATCAAGTGCTGCCAGGATTTCCAGCGTCAGACGAGATTTCGGGATCCGAATCCCGACGGTGCCCGTTCCAGCCGTTACGGCCTCTGGAATTTCCGGGCCAGCAAGGAGCACCAGGGTGAGGGGACCTGGCCAGAATCGCTCAGCCAGTTGCCACGCAGCTCCCGGCAGTTCCCTCGCGACTTCGTTCACATCTTCCATTTTGCCGATAAAGACGGGAATCGGCTTATCCTGAGGGCGTTTCTTTACCTCAAGGACCCGGGCGACCGCCTCCGGCCTGAACAGGTCGGCACCCAGCGCGTACAGGGTATCAGTGGGAAAGGCGACAAGCCCTCCCCTCCGCAAGACCGCCGCGGCCTCTTCGACAACAGCCGGATCGGGATGCATGAAATTCACGGGAGTTATCTTGGGCTTCTTGCTCATTGTCGTTCGATCCTCTCTATGATCTACATCCCCAGATAGGCCTTTCGGACCTCCTCGTTGACGATGAGGTCCTGGGCTTTCCCCTCCAAGACAATGCGCCCGGTCTCCAAGACGTAGCCCCGGTGGGCGATCGACAGGGCCATGTAGGCATTCTGCTCCACCAGGAGCACGGTGGTGCCTTGGCTATTAATGTCCCGAATCGTGTCGAAGATCTGGTCCACCAGGAGGGGGGCAAGACCCATCGAGGGCTCATCGAGGAGCAAGAGGCGCGGATGGGCCATCAGGGCCCTCCCGATGGCCAGCATCTGTTGTTCACCCCCCGAGAGGGTTCCCGCGACCTGCCTCCTCCGCTCCTTCAACCGGGGGAAGAGGGTGAAGACCCGCTCCAAGTTCTCGGCAAAGGAGTCGTCGGTCCGGGCGTAGGCGCCCATCTCCAGGTTCTCGAGGACCGTGAGACGGTTGAATATCCGTCGTCCTTCCGGAGCGTGGGCGACCCCCGCGGCAACAATCCGGTGGGGTGGAAGGCGATCGATCCGCATCCCCTCGAAGCGGATCTGACCCTCGTGAGGGCGCAGCAGTCCGGAGATGGACTTGAGGGTCGTGGTCTTCCCCGCCCCATTGTTCCCCAGGAGGGTGACGATCTCCCCCCTCCCGACCCGGAGCGAGATTCCGTGGAGCGCCGGGATCGCTCCGTAGTACACGTGGATCCCTTCGACCTCAAGCATGCCCTTCGCTGAGACCCCACCGCCGGCGTCCGAGGTAGGCTTCGATGACCTTCGGGTCCTCTTGGACCTCGCTCGGGCTCCCCTCGGCGATCTTGACCCCGTGATCCAGGACGATGACGTGATCCGACACCCCCATGACCACCCGCATGTTGTGCTCGATCAGGAGGATGGTTACGTCGTGCTCTTCCATCACGCGGCGCAGTAACCCCATCAGCGCCTGGGCCTCCGCGGGGCTCATCCCGGCGGTTGGCTCATCGAGCAGAAGGAGCTTCGGGCGAGACGCCAGCGCCCGGGCGATCTCCGCGCGGCGGCGATCGCCGTAGGCAAGATTCTTGGCGAGATCATCCTCCTGCTCCTGCAGGCCAACGAAGGCCAGAAGGTCTGCCGCCTTCTCCCAGGCCGCTCGCTCCTCCTGACGAAACCGGGAGCCGCGGGTCAAGACGTCCCAGAGACCGAGGCCGAGACGGCAGTGCATGCCGACGAGGACGTTCTCCAGGACCGTCATCTCCGGAAAGAGACGGATGTTTTGGAAGGTCCGGCAGATGCCGAGTTGTGTAATCCGATCAGGGGTCAGGCCGATGAGGGGACGCCCGTCGAAAGCGATGGTGCCCCCATCGGGCTGATACATCCCGGTAAACATGTTGAAGAGTGTCGTCTTCCCCGCTCCATTGGGACCAATGATGGAGACGATCTTCCCCTGTGGCACCGCACAGTCCACCTCATTGACGGCAATGAGACCGCCGAAGCGCTTGGTCACTTGGTGCGCCTCAAAGAAGAGCATCGTCATCCCCCTCGCGTCCGACGCAGCCGTCGGGGCGGGATCATGCCCTGGGGGCGAAAAATCATCATGAGGACCAGGATGATGCCGAAGACCATCCGCTCGTACTTGGCCGGCTCAAACTGGGGTGGAAGCTGGCTAATGTTGAAAGAGCCGATGAGGGGGATATAGATTGCGGCCTCCGTATGCCGTAACGTGTTGAGCCAGATGGAGAGCTCCTTCAGGACCTGGAGATTCAGCACGGTCACCACCGTTGCCCCCAGCACGACTCCCGGGATACTTCCCATCCCACCCAAGATCACCATCGCCAGCACCCCGATGGACTCCATAAAGGTAAAGCTCTCCGGGTTGATGTACAGTTGTTTCGCGCTGAAGAGGACACCCATCGTCCCGGCAAAGGAGGCGCCGGCGGCGAAGGCGAGGAGTTTCATCCGGACGAGGGGAACCCCCATCGCCGCCGCCGCCATCTCATCCTCGCGGATCGCCTCCCACGCCCTCCCGATGTGGGAGTGATGCAGGCGCTGGCTGACGAGCGTGACGACGATGACAATCAGGAGAACGAGGAAGTAGAAGTAGAGGGCGTAGAGGACGGCCGGACTTGCCCGGATCCCCAAGCCCTCCAGGACCGGCAGGAAAAAGAGGGGCGGACGCTGGATCGGGGTAATGCCGATCGGGCCGTTGGTGAAGTTGATCGGTTTGTCCAGGTTATTGACTAACACCCGGACCACTTCCCCGAACCCCAATGTCACGATGGCGAGGTAGTCTCCGCGCAGTCGGAGGACCGGCAGGCCCAGAAGGATCCCGGTGACACCTGCCACAATGACCCCCAGGAGGAGGAAGACGAAGAACCACTCCGGGGCCAGCGGAAACTGGATGAGTGATGCGGGGACGAACTGATTGGCCTGCCGGGAGCCGAAAATAGCCCACAGATAGGCGCCAACGGCGAAAAAGGCGACGTAGCCCAGATCGAGGAGCCCGGCCAGCCCCACCACGATGTTGAGACCGAGGGCCAACACAACGAAGATCCCCACCTGAATGCCGACCTCGAGATAGTAGCCATTGATGCTCCCCAGGATGGGCAACAGGAGACCCAACGCACCCGCGGCAAAGCCGATCTTCAACGCACGGGCGATCCGCGCATGGTAGAGGATCAGGAGGGACGCCTGAAAGAGGAGAAAGGCGGGGAGGGAACGGGGAAAGGCATAGACAAGAAAGCTGCTCAGAAGGAGAGCGACGGTGACGACCGCGGCCTGGGTGGATGGCCGGAGGAACCAGGTTCTATAGCCATCCATTAGGCACGCTCCCGTACGACCTCTCCAAGGAGCCCCTGGGGCCTGAAGACGAGGATGAGGATGAGGATGCTGAACGCGAAGATGTCCTTATACTCTGCCCCGAAGGCACCTCCCGTGAGGAGAGAGAGATAGGAGGCCGCAAAGGCCTCCAAGAGCCCCAGGACTACGCCCCCGACCATGGCCCCCGGGATGTTCCCGATCCCTCCCAACACCGCGGCGGTGAAGGCCTTGATCCCCGGGATGAAGCCGGTGTACGGGGTAATGAGACTGTATTGAATCCCGAAGAGGACCCCGGCCGCGCCTCCCATGGCTCCGCCGATCAGAAAGGTCAGGGCGATCATCCGGTCGACGTCGATCCCCATCAGGGACGCGGTGGCCTGATCCTCGGCCACCGCCCGGATGGCCGTGCCGATCTTGGTCCGATGGACCAGGAGGTTGAGGCCGACCAGCATGAGGATGGCCGCGACGATCACCACGAGGGATTTCAGGGGGACATCCACGAAGGCCGTCAGCTGGATCCGCTGGTCGAAAAAGGGAATGGAGGGGTATGTCAGATAAAAGGCGTTCCGCCAGAGACTCTCTCCAAACCTGATCACGTCCTGGAGGAAGAATGACACACCGATGGCAGAGATCAGGGGGACCAGGCGGGGTGCCGCCCGGAGCGGACGATACGCGACGCGCTCCACCGCCAGGGCCAGCACCCCGCTCATCGTCATGCCGGCCAGGAGAACAAGCAGGAGCAGGAGGACGGGGTGAAGATCCTGCAAGAGCCCCCAGGCCTGCAGGGTCAACAGGACCTCCACCCCCACGAAGGCACCGGCCACAAAGATCTCACTGTGGGCAAAATTGATGAACGTGAGGACCCCGTAGACCATGGTGTAGCCCAGGGCGATCAAGGCGTACATGAAACCCAGGGCGATCCCGTCCACGAGGACCTGGGGAAAAATCGCGATGAGAATATCCATGCCCTACGGCTTCTTCAGGGGCGGTGCCTCGATCTCCAGGACCTTCACGATCTTCCCCGGATACTCCTCCTTCTCGAACTTCAGGACGAAGTACTTGGCCTTGACGGGGTCCCCCTTGCTATCAAAACGGATATCGCCCGTGATCCCCTTGTGCTCCACTTTGCGGACCGCCGCTGCGACCTGCTCCCGAGTCGGCTTTTTTCCCTTGGCGTCCTTGATCGCCGCCTCGATGGCCTTGATCCCCACGGCCGTGGCGTCGTACGCGTACATGCTGAACGATTCTGACTCCTTTCCGAACCTCTGCTTGAAGGTCTTGACGAAGGCGGCCGCCTCGCGATAGGCCGAAGGCGGCCCGGCCACCGTCGTATAGTAGCTCCCCACCACCGCTTTGCCCGCAATCTTCGCCATCTCCGATGAATCCAGACCGTCGGGCCCCATGTAGGCCGCCTTGATCCCCTTCTCGCGCATCTGCTTCAGGATGACCGCGGCCTGATGATAGATGCCACCGAAATAGACAAGGTCAGGGTTCTTGGCCTTGACCGGGATGAGGATCGGGTCGAAGTTGGACTTCTCCTCGGTCCCCTCGTATCCCAGGACCTGGAGGCCGAGCTTCTTGGCCTCGTCCCGAAAGGCCTCGGCGACCCCCTGACCATAGAGGGTCTTGTCGTGGAGGACGTAGACTGACTTCGCCTTCAGGTCCTGTGCAGCAAAGCGGGCACCCACGGGCCCCTGCACGTCGTCTCGGCCGCAGACGCGGTTCACATTGGCGTAATTACGGTCAGTGATCATCGGATGCGTGTTGGCAGGAGAGATCATGGTGAGGCTAACGTCGCGATACACCTCTGAGGAGGGGAGCGCCACCCCGGAATTCCAGTGGCCGATCACGAGGAGAACGTCCGGATCCGCCAAGAAGTTCTTGGCGTTGGCCACGCCGACTTCTGGTTTTGCCTGGTCATCGAAGGGAATGTACTGAAGAGTATACCCGAGTTTCTCAATCCGTGCCTTGCCCTCGTCCACGGCCAGCTGGGTCCCCAGTTTGATCTGCTCTCCGAGGGCCGACTGTTCTCCAGATAGGGGGCTTTGGGTCACGATCTTGATGACGGGTTTGGCCGCGTCAACCCCCCCTCTCACGATGACCGATCCCAGGATGATCGCCGCCAACGCCGTACCGGATTGGACCCTCCTCCATTTCCACCTTCTCGCCATAGCTCATCTCCTTTCTGCTGTCCCCCTCGATTATTGGTCCTTTGGTGGCATGAATCTATCAGACCTGTCGCCCGAATTTCAAGGCGTCTGTAGCCTCCCCAGCAGGTGCAGGAAAGCCCGGGTGGCCTGCCGGATATCTCGCGCTCCGACGATCGCGGAGATCACCGCGACCCCGTCCGCCCCCGCGTGGACTACCTCAGACACTCGCTCGAGCGTGATCCCGCCGATGGCCAAGACAGGCAGTTCAACCGCCGCCTTGACGACACGGATGCCGTCCAGTCCTACAGTCGGCCTGGTCCCGGTCTTCGTGCCCGTTGGGAACACGGGACCGAATCCGATGTAATCGGCGCCTGCCGCCTCGGCCTCCCGCGCCTCCTCCACCGAATGGGTGGAAATGCCAAGAAGCATCCCCGGATGCAGGAGGGGGCGGGCCAACCGCGCGGGAAGGTCTTCCTGCCCGAGGTGGACCCCGTCGGCCTCCGCCGCCAGCGCCACGTCGAGACGGTCATTGACAATGAAGAGCCTGCGGTGCCGGCGGCACAGTTGCCGGATGGCCACCGCCTCCCCGTAGAGCGAGCGAAGGTCCCCCCCCTTGTCCCGGAGCTGGATCATCGTTGCCCCGCCTTCGAGAGCCTGGGCCGCGACCTCACGGTGGCGGAGGCGCGCGATCTGCTCGTCGGTGATGACGCAGAGGGAATAGGGGCCTGGTGGAGCAGCGGTCGAGGGGTCCACTAGTGCCGTTCCAATTCTTCTCACCAGGTCAGAAGTGTGCGGTGCCACGTGCAGGCGAGCTGGGTTCCTTATCCGTGTGCGATGCAATAAGCCGAAACGGCACGAGACGGCTTCCTGCCGGTGTTCGGGGCAATACGTTGGAACGACACTAGGCGCGCCCGATGTAGGTCCCCGTCCGGGTGTCGACGCGGACCCGGGTCCCCATGTCGATGAAGAGCGGAACGTGAATGACCGCCCCTGTCTCTAGCTTGGCAGGCTTGGAGCCGCCCGAGACGGTATCCCCCCGGACACCGGGCTCGGTCTCGACCACCGTGAGTTCCACGGTGATGGGTAGATCCACCCCGATCACCTCTTGGTGGTAGAAGAGGATGGTGATCTCCATCTCCTCCTTAAGAAACGCCCCGGCGTCTCCCAACTGTTTCTCCGAGACGCCAAACTGTTCGTAGGACTCGACGTCCATACAGACATAGTCGTCACCCTGTCGATAGAGGAATTGGGCTCTCCGCTCTTCAATGGGGGCGGGGGAGAGTTTCTCATCGGGGCGAAAAGTTCGATCGGTCAGCGCCCCCGTCCTCAGATTCCGGAGTTTGGTGCGGACCATGGCCCCGCCCTTTCCTGGTTTGTGATGCTGATACTCGACGACCAGGTACGGTGTGCCGTCCAGCTCGATCTTGGTCCCGGGCCGGAGGTCGTTAGACACGATCATCGAGTGCACTCCTCGAGGAGGACTGGTCGGGGTCAGGGCCTGCGGCCCTGTTGCTTGACCACATGAATGGCTGCCTCCAAGCCGAGGAGGTAACTGAATGGCCCGAAGCCAGTGATCTGCCCCACCGCCACTGGGGAAATCAGAGAGCGATGTCGGAACGTCTCCCGAGCGTGGATGTTCGAGAGATGGATCTCGACGACGGGAATGCCCACCCCCACCACGGCGTCCCGCAAGCTCACGCTGGTGTGGGTGAAGCCGCCGGCGTTCAGCAACACCACATCGGCCGAGCCGCGTGCCTGCTGAAGGCGGTCGATCAGGGCCCCTTCATGGTTGGACTGGAAGAATTGCACTTCGATCCCCCGTGCCTCGGCCGCTCGGCGAATCTCCTCTTCGAGTTCACTGAGGGTCACGGTGCCGTAGATCTCCGGTTCTCTCCCTCCCAGGAGATTCAGATTCGGACCGTTCAGCACAAGGACCCGCACGATGATCTCCTCCCGTGCACGGAAGCATTCGCGTCGAGAAACCTGAGGCGGACTCGGGACTTCAGGTCGCTTCCCCTCCCGCCGCGGCCTTGATCCGGCGGAAGGCATCACGCCAGGCCTCGAGGACACCGATTGCCCCCGTCGGTTTCGCCCGCAATCTCTGGAAAGCGGCCTGCCACGCCTCGAGCAATTCGGTCCTGCCTTGTCGCCCCTCTCTCAGCCGGCGGAAGGCATCGCGCCACGCCTCGAGCAGCCTGAGCGCATCACCGCTTGCTGCAGAAGTCGGGGCCTCGGTCTTCGGTGCTCTCCTGAGATGGGTCGCGACTTCTTGGTACTTCACCTGAAGATCGGCCCGCCCCGGGGCCTCGGCCATGAGGCGCTCATAGACCTCGGCGGCGCGTTCGTAGAGTCCTTGTGCCGTATAAAGTTCCGCCAGCGTTTCGCTGGCGACGGGCTCCTTGGGGACCGTCCGGGCTTCCACGGGGGGCGGTGCGGCCCACTGTGCGTCGCCCGCGGCCTGCGCCTGGAGTCGCGCAACCGCTCCCCGAATCTGCTTATCAAAGGGGTACAGGGCGAGAGCCATCCGATAGGCCTCAAGCGCCTCCGGGATCTCGTTCCGGGCCTCTGCGATCTGCCCAAGGAACCCGTACGCAAGCACGTTGTCCGGCGCGAACTGGGCGACTCGTTGAAAGGCCTCCCGTGCTGCGAGCAAATCCCCACTCTCGTGATGGGCCCGACCGAGCACGATGTACGCGCCGGCATATTGGGGACGGTGCCTCAGCCCCTCCCGACAGACCCGGATCGCCTCTTCGAACTTCCCTCCCATTCGGTAGGCGTCCGCCAGTTGTGCGAAAAGCGGGGAGTGAGGATCACTCGCCAGCTTGGCCTGTAACTGTTCAACATGCAGTTTTCTGGGCACCATGCGCCTCTAACGGATCAGGTGGCGGACAGGCCCTCGAGGGCCTCCAGCGGGTCAAAGACAGGCGCGACTGTAACGTTCCCAAGATCTTTTGTCAAGACAAAATAGCTCATGTTATTCTTTATCTTTTTATCATATCCGATTGTTTCTTTTAATTGTTCAGGCTTGAGATTGAGAGCGGTTGGCAGCCCAATCCGCTGCAGGAGCGCCTGAAGTCTCGCAGGAATCTCTTCGTTGCAGAGTCCCACCTGGTGCGAGATCCGGGCGGCCGCCACCATACCGATCGCCACGGCCTCCCCGTGCCTGAACGCACCGTACCCGGTCGCCGCCTCGAGGGCATGCCCGACGGTATGGCCAAAGTTCAAAACACCTCGGACCCCTTCATCCTTTTCATCCTGCTCTACGATCGCCGCCTTGATGCGGCAGGAGGTCCTCACCATGTGGATGAGTGCCTCTTCTCGCAACTCCAGAATGGTCGCCACATTCCCTTCGAGCCACTCGAAAAAGGGCTTATCCGCAATCACTCCGTACTTCACCACCTCGGCCAATCCGGCCCGAAACTCCGGGGGCGGCAGCGTGCTGAGAAGAGAGACGTCACTGAGCACAAAGCATGGCTGGTGGAAAGCCCCTACCATGTTCTTGGCCTGAGGGAGGTTCAGCCCGACCTTTCCGCCGACGCTGCTATCCACCTGGGCCAGGAGGCTCGTCGGGATCTGGATCAGGGGAAGACCCCGCATAAATGTCGCGGCCACGTACCCCGCGAGATCCCCGATCACCCCTCCGCCAAGGGCGACGATCGGAGATCGACGGTCGAGTCCGCAGGGGAGCAGCTTCTCGTACAACGCTGCAGCAATTGTGAGACTCTTGAACTCTTCCCCATCCGGAACCTCGAGAAGGGTGAGGGCGATACCCCTCTGTTCAAAGGAGGAGAGCACCTGCTGGCCGTAGAGCTGGCCGACCACAGGATTGGTGATCAGGGCACCCCGGCCGGAAAGGTCACAAGGCCGGACAAGGCTTCCAACCTCGGGGAGGACATGCGCCCCGATGTAAATCGGATAACTGCGATCTCCGAGATTTACCGTCACGCGCTCCATCGGCTATCCTTTGGGGACCTTGCGGAGCTGAACCCGCGCCAGGATCCGGGCAGCCACCTCTTCGACGCTCAGATCGGTCGTGTCAATCGGCTGACCCACGAGGGCATAGACGGAGGCACGCACTTGCATGACCTCGCGAATCCGTTCCAATCGATCCGCGTGCCAGAGCAGGGGACGGTGTTCCATGCCCTTGGTGCGCTCCAGGATTCGCTCCGGCGCTGCGGTGAGACAGATGATCTCCCCATGCGTCCTGAGCTGACGCAGATTCTCCGCGTCGACGATCGTCCCACCGCCCGTGGCGATGATGCATCCCTGGAACTGGCCGAGGCGGGACACGACCGCGCGCTCCAGCGCGCGAAACACCGGCTCACCCTGCTCCCGAAAGATGGCAGGAATACTCAACCCCGATTCCCGTTCGATCAGCTCATCGAGATCGTAAAACGGGATCTCCAGGTGCTCCGCCAGATAGCGGCCCACCGTCGTCTTCCCCGTCCCCATCATCCCGGTGAGCACGATATTCCGCACCGCGACCACCTCGGCGGAACCCCCTCAGAAATCGCGCACAGCGTTCAGGTAGGCATCGAAGTTCCGCTTCATCTCCTCGAGACTGTCCCCGCCGAATTTCTCGCGCAGCGTAGCCGTAATCTCGAACGCCACAACTGCTTCTCCGATGACTCCGGCGGCAGGGACGGCGCAGACGTCGGACCGTTCCACGGTAGCCTCGAAGGGCTCTTTCGTTTCGAGGTCGACGGACTGGAGGGGAGCGTACTGAGTGGACAGGGGCTTCATGGCGGCGCGGAGGACGATCGCCTCTCCGTTACTTGTCCCCCCCTCGAGCCCGCCGGCGTAGTTCGTCTTTCGGAAGAACCTCAGGCCATGAGGGGCTTGCCGCTCTGCATCATAGAAGATTTCATCGTGCGCCTCGAGCCCGAGGCGGCGGGCGACCTCGAAGCCCAGGCCCACCTCAACCCCCTTGATCGCCTGGATACTCATCAGGGCCCGTGCCAAGCGTCCATCGAGCTTCAGGTCCCACTGGATATAGCTCCCGAGACCTACCGGCACCCCCTCCACGATGACCTCAAAGATCCCCCCCAGGGTGGTCTTGCGCTTCCGGGCCTCGTCGATCCGAGCCACCATCGTCTCGCTCGCCTCTCGATCCGCGCATCGGACCGGAGAGGCCTCGGCCAGGGCCCCAATCTGCCCAGGCGAGAGATCACCGATCCGCGCGCGAACGCCGCCGATCTCCACCACGTGGCTCAGGACCGAGATGCCGAATTCCCGGAGAAGGCGCTTACAGACCGCCCCCACCGCCACGCGCGCCGTAGTCTCACGGGCGCTGGCCCGCTCGAGGACGTTTCGCGCATCGCGGTGGCCGTACTTGATCGCGCCCGGCAGATCCGCGTGCCCGGGACGCGGTCGCGTGACCGGCGGTCGGGTGTCCCGGGCCCTGGCCTCGGCCTCGGGCGCCATCGTGTCCTGCCAATTCGCGAAATCCCGATTGGTGATGGCCAGGGCGATCGGCCCCCCCATGGTGAGGCCATGTCGGACTCCTGCGGTGATGACCACCCGATCTTGCTCGATCTTCATCCGCCCCCCCCGCCCGTACCCCATCTGGCGCCGGCTGAGCTCCGTGTCGATATCCTTCGTGCTGAGCGGCATGCGGGCGGGGATGCCCTCCAGGATCGCCGTCAGAGACGGGCCGTGGGACTCGCCTGCCGTGAGATACCGCAACATGCTATCTACTTTCTCCTCTCGTCCCCTCCCGACTCCTGCTCTCGGGGCTTGGGTTCCAGGGGGGAAAGCGCCACCAGATAGGCCACGAGGTTCCGCACGAAGCGGGCGCCGCCGGCCCAGCCACTGCGGACTTCTTGACCGAGGTCGAAGGCAATCCCCACGACGGTCCCCTTCCCTTCTCGCCGTTCAGCGATCAGCGGGGACTCATACCGCGCCCCGGCCGCCGTCTTCCCTCCAGCGTACCGGGCGATCTCCACGGCGCCAGCCCGGGGATTGAGGTCATTGAAGGTCCCCATGGTGTGGAAGGTCACGCCCTCCATGATAGGATGCCCTGGCTGAAGAGGGGTAACCGCCTTGAAGGGGACGGCTCGCCAGTCCTGGGGGGCCCGGATCTCGAAGGGGAGGAGATCCGCCACCGCCTGGTAACCCCCGCTGCCGTACGCATTCGGTCCTCCGGTGATCAGGAGGGAACCGCCGCGGCCGAGGTACTCCGAGAGGCCTCCCTGGACGGCCCCCGGCAGCCCACCATACGACACGTTCGAGAGGATCACGACCGCGAACTCCACCAGCTCATACTCCCCGAGCTCCTTCTTGACCTCGGCCCCCTGGATGGCATTGCTGGGGATGTAGGAATCATCACCCAGGGCCAGGATGAGCTTGGCGGCCCCTGCCGCCGCCGGGTAAAGCGACAGGTAGAGACCCACGAGCACGCCCACCAGCGCTCGGATGGGACTGATGCGCGACATTGGCCACACCTCCTTGATGATATGGTAACGGAAAACAAGCCGCCGGAAAAGCAGAAACGCACCCCGAAAGGGTGCGTTTCGTGACTCGGGGAACAGGCTGCCTAATAGCCCCGGGCCTGGCGGGGCTCTTCGAGGATCCGCGGGGTGATAAAGATCAACAGCTCGAGCGTCTGGGGCTCGACATTCTCTGTCCGCCGCTTGAAGAGCCATCCCAGAATCGGGATATCCCCCAGGAAGGGAACCTTGGTTTCGGCGACACTCTCGGTCCTCTTTCTGACCCCGCCGATCACCACGGTCGCCCCGTTGTCGACCAGGATACTGCTCGTCGCCTCGTTCCGGTTAAAGGGGAAGGCGAAGCCTCCTGCGAAGTCGATCCGCTCTCCCCGGGTGTCATCGGTCGCTTTCACCTTCAACGAGACCCGCTGATCGGCCGTGACGTGTGGCGTCACTTTGAGGCTGAGGACCGCCTCTTTGAACGTAATCGTCGTCCGGCCCGAGGAGTCGACGGTAGTAAAGGGAACCTCCTCGCCCTGCTTGATCTCCGCCTCCTGGTTATCGAGCGCCACGACACGCGGGGTGGAGAGGGTGCGGGCGAGCGACTGGTCCTCCAGGGCGCTTATCTGCATGTTCAACCGTAACTGGTCACTCACGCTCCCCAGGATGAGGCCGAAGGCACCGGCCGGCCCCGCGACGGGCAGGTTGACCGCCACGGGGATGGTCGCGGCCCCAAGCCCCGCCGGAGGAGCGGCGGAGACAAACCCCGTAGGAGCGGGGGGCGCAGCGAGGGTGGGCCCGGCTGCGCCGAAGACATCCGAGAGTCTGAACGCATTGCTTCCCGTCGTGTTCGCCGCCTGGAAGCCCCACGTGATCCCGAGCGCGCGGGTATGCCTGGCCACCACGCTCACGATCCGGCCCTCGATCATGACCTGCGGAGTCGCCTGATCCAGCTCCTTGAGAATGGTCCGCATCTTCGCAATATTGTTCTCGGTATCCGTGATGAGGAGCGATGCGGTTCTGTCGTCCACCGAGATGGATCCGTCCCTACTCTTGACCTTGTTCAGACTCTCCACAACCTTCTTGGGATCGGCGTAACTGACCCGGAGGATCTCGGTGATCAGGGGCTCGAGCGCTGCGTCCTTCTCGAGCCTGATACGCTCCAATTGGTCTTTGCGACGCTGATCTTCGTCCCGGCGGATCGTGTCCGCCTTGGCGACCCGGATGATGTTCTCCTCATGGACGTAGCCGAACCCGTTGATGCGGAGGATATTATCGAGGGCCACGTCCCAGGGGACATCCACGAGCCGGACCGTGACCTTCCCCTTGACATCCTCGCCGGCCACAATATTCTGCCCGCTCACCTCCGCAATGATCCGCAAGAGGTTATTGATGTCCACATCCTTGAAGTCCATGGAAAGGCGGGCGGGCGTGGGAGCAGCGGGCGCCGCCGGAGCCGGGGTCGGTTTCTTCTCGGGTTTGGGCTCGTCTCGAGGAGTGGGCGGAGCAGGGGGAGCGGGCGGAGCAGCGGCAACGCTGGGCACGCCCTCCACCGCCAGCCGAATGCCCTCCGGAGTCTGGACCACATCGTGACGAACCTGCCCTTTCAAATCGGCCACAATCCGGACCGCCTTCTCCGGCTCGAGGCGATGCTGGGCCGCCCGAATCCGTAGAACCGGGCCTGCCAGCTGCCTCACATCGAGCACCTTAGTCGCCTGCGGATCGATCACCGCCCCAACCACCTCCAAAATAAGGCCGGGGGGGGTGCCTACCTCCGATACGTTGAAAATGACCGGCCCGGTCGTCCGCACGAGAATCTCGGCCTTGCCATCTCGGGGTAGGTAATCGACGCTTTGCACCCGCCCCTCCGCAGCCGGAGCCGGTGCCGGCATCGCAGGCTCGGGAGAGGGGGCCGGGGCCTGGGGCAGGGTCTCTGGCGGAGCCTCCTTGGCCGGGAGTTCTTCAGGCTTCGGGGCCTGGGCCATCAGCGGTGTCCCCGTCGCCTCACCGATCAGAACGCGGAGGGGAACGGCCGTGGCTTGAACCTGATATGGGAGTGCGGAGGCCAGATCCAGGACAATCCGAACCACCTTGACTGGTTGGTTCTTATACTGCGAGGTCCGGATCTCAGTGATCGGCCCCTGGGCCGGGACTGTCTTCGGCGCCGCATGCACCGCGTTGGGAATGTCGACCACCAGGCGCGGCGGATCCTGCAGGGCGAAGGATTCGTAACTTTCCACGGCGCGGTCTGTCTTGATCACAATGGTGGCCGATTTCGGGCCAGCCTCTGCCACCTCGACCCCCGTCACCTGAATGGGAGCGACCGATGGCTGCTCACCCGCGCCCCCTGCCTGCGCAGACGGTGTCGGAAGGCCGAACGGGATGCCAATCGAAAGAGCGGGCGGGATCGCAGGCGCGCTCCATTCCGGAACGAACTCAAGCTCTCCCGCTCTCGCGGCCGGAACCGATACGGTCCGCATCACAACCCACGAGACGGTGAGCACCCCCACCAAAAACCCGATCGCCCACCGCGGGGGCTGGGAGGCTGTTACCGGCGCCATCATTGTCCCTCCTTCTTTTGCTGCTGCTGCAGCTCAAGTCTAATCGTCCGCACTTGGCCCTTCTTCGCGGGGTCTTCATCTTTCATCTCGATGAGGACGGCGTCTTTGGTGATCTCTTTCACCCGGGCGCTGGGGCCGAGCCGGTCGTTCACCTTCAAGATATGCCCAAGGCCGTCGGGCGTCTCCAGCAGGGCAAAATACTGCTGCCGTTGCCAGACGATCCCCGACAGCTTATAGCCTCCGATATCCAGGGCCTTCTCCTCCCGAGGGGGCTCCACGAGGGGGTGGAAGGGGTCTCGTCGGTCTTTCGGAGTATAATTCGCCGGGCCCAGATTCACCGGAGCCGCTCCCGGAGTGGCACCTGGCTGCCCTGGGGCCGTAGCCACCTTCTGTTGGGGTGGCCGGGAAGGGGGCGGCGACGCCGCAGGAGGGGGAGATTCCGATGAGCAGCTTCCCAGCGCCAGACTGAGGAGCAGGAGACCGACACTAACATGCCTCATCCCTTCGACCCTCCCTTCGCCCCTGCCGCCGGTTCACCGTCCAATCCGCCAAAGGTAAAGGTCGTGGCCGTAAATTCCCCGGTAATCGTGGGCCTTTCTGTCGTCACCACCGCCGCGCCCGGCCGCCGGCCGTCTGTCGCTGTCGGGTCGAGCTTGAGGTCGGTGATATTGACGATACGCTCCATGCGGCTCAGTTGCTCGAAAAAACGCCCCAGGGCGTGGTACGTCCCATCGGCCCTGATCCGAATGGGAATCCGGCTATAGAATTCGTCTTTGATCGGCTTCCCCGGCTTGAAGAGGGTAAAGGCCAGGCCCGCCTCCTGTCCGAGTCGGTTAATCTGCGTGAGAAGGGTGGGAATCTCCTTCTCTTCCGGGAGGCGGCGCAGCGCCTTATCGAGTTCCTCTTGAAGTTCCTTCCGGGCCTTCTCGAGCTTGGGAAGCTCTTCTGCAATCCGTTGCTTCTGAAACAGGTCCTGCTGCAGCCGAGCCACCTGCCCGCGCAGCTGGTCCCGGTGCTCGCGCGCCGGCTGAAAGACGTAGAACCACCAACCGGCCACGACGGCCGCACCGCCCAGCCCCAGTAACAGATACACTTGCTTTTTCGGGGTGTTGGCAAACAGTCCTTTGATATCCATACCATTCCCCTCGGTGGATCAGCTTACCACCGTACAGACCACCTCGAATTTTTTTAGGGGGACCTTTTGAACCTCGGCCTGTTCCGAGACCACCAGCTCCACCTCTCGGATCAAGGGGGCCTTCTTGCCCAGCTGAGTCATGAAGTTGGCGATGCCAATATCGGTGTAGGAGTACCCGCGTAGCACGAGCTTGTTTCCGGTCATGGAAATCGAGTTGAGCCAGACTTCATCTGGCAGTTCGTCGTTCAGCGCCTGCATGAGATGCACAGGGATGCTCTGGGAGGCGAGGAGCGTCTGGATCACCCTGACCCGTTCCTCCAGCAGCTTCTTCTCAGCCTTGTACTCATCGACCTGCTTCGCCACGGTCTCGAGCCGCTTGATCTCGGCCTGCATCGAGGTGATCTGCCCCTCCAGGCCGCTCGCCTGGCTGGAGACCATCCACCACAGGACCCCCAAGACGGCCAGGAGACCCAGTCCACCAAACCCGGCGCCGACCGTTCGCCAGTCCCCGCCAGCGGCCGCCCGCCCAGCCTTCGGAAGAAGGTTTACCCTGATCATTTGTCTCCCGCCTCCCGCAAGGCAAGCCCGACGCCGACCGACAACTGGGGTGCGATGTGCTCGAGGTACTCCGGATCAAACCGCTTGGGGTCCGCCTTGATACGGCGGAGCGGGTTGGTCATTTCCACGGGCAGGTCTAACGCCTCGCTCAGGTAGGGGATAAAGCGCGGCAGACGCGCGACGCCGCCGCTCACCAGCATCCGGTGGATGGTACCCGCCGGGGCAGCTGAGCGGAAGAAGTCGATCGAGCGCCGGATGTCGCCGGCCAACTCCGCGTTGACGAGATCGATGGCTGGCTGACTATCCGCCCCGCTGTACCCTTCCACGCGGCCCCCCAGCTTCAAGGTCTCCGCCTGCTCATAGCTCACACCCAGCATCTTCTGGATCGACTCGTTGTACCGGTTTCCCCCGATGACGCTGTCCCGCGTGAAGAGGAGGATCCCCCCGCGAAGGATACTGACCGTCGTCACGGCTGCTCCGACATGCAGCAGGGCGACTACCTCGTCCGAACCGATGTCGTACGCCGCCTCGTACGCGTTCGCCACGGCGAAGGCATCTACATCCACAACGACCACGTTGAGGCCCGCGGACGAGGCCACGGTGAGGTACTCGCTGATGATATCCTTTTTCACCGCCACGAGGAGGACGTCCATCTCCACCGCCCCGGGGGGGCTGCGGAGAATTTCGTAATCGAGGTTTACATCCTCAATCGCAAAGGGGATGTGCTGCTCGGCCTCCCACTGGACGGACTCGGCCAGCTCCTGCGGCTTCATCAAGGGCATCTTGATGGGCTTGATGATGACCGAGTGTCCGGAGACCGCCACCGCCACGTCCCTGACCGTCATCTTGTGCTCGTCGAAGATCTGCTGGAGCGCCGCGATCACGGCCCCCCCGTCCATGATCGCCCCATCCACAATCGCCTCTGGTGGCAAAGGGGCGATGCCCATGTGGGCCAGCTCGTACTTTCTTCCAGAATGCTTGAGCTGGACCGTCTTTACCGAGCTGGTGCCGATGTCCACGCCCAACAAAGCGCCGCCGCGTTTAAAAAGGTTTGCCATGGAAAACCCTTTCCTCGCCCACAGATGATCTGTCTCCCTTCAAACCGTTCATCAACATTGTTAGGCTAGTTAATCCTGGCTTCCAGATTTGTCAAGCAAAAAATGGGCCAACTCGGCCTGAGCCCGCGCCCCGTAGGGACTGCGGCCTGTGCTGGCCCTGCCGGCCAACGCGAGGCACGATGGTCTGGCGAATTGCCCGAATGCCTCTACGGTCACGGCGGGGCGCCTTATGGCGCCATACCTCGATGGGAGCCGATGCTCGACAAGGGCCCGGGTCGCCATACGATCTTAGGAGATGCGTCCTTTACACAAGGGTGCGTCGGATGTTCGGATTCTCTGTCTCGCCACGCCGCCGAAGAATTCCAAGACACACTCACCGCGGTCGGTCCTACTCTGCCCGCATCGACTCGACAACGACCGTCTGCGGCCGGCCCCCTCCCCACTGCACCGTCACCCTGACCCGGGCCAGGCGGTTTGGCGGATTCGTCCCCGGCTCCTGCGTGATGTTCCACGTCCGGTTGTACGCGACATCGTTCACACCCGCAGTGATTTGCGGGACGTCGGCCCCGTTGACGGGAAAAGCGGCCGGGAAAGCCTGGTTCTTCAACTGCTCCATCATCGCCTGGGCGTAGGCCGTGGCCCGTGACTGGCCGCCGCTCACGGTCACATCCACGTAGCCGATGGGGAAGGCGCTCACGAGGGCCAACAGCCCCACAGCCAGGATGGCCGCCGCGATCAGGACCTCGATGAGGGTGAGGCCCTGGTGATTATTGACGCGTCTCATTGTCGCCCTCCTACCCTTCAGACCACTGCCCCCGCGTGTAGATGATCCCCATCGGCGTTCTCATCACAAATTCCTCGCTCGGATATCCGAGATCATGGTGAAGGCCTGCTGCCTCCACGCGCCCGGTGGCGATTGCATGCCCACGGTGATCGTAATCCGCCGGATGTTGGCCGGGGTCGCCGTCGCGTTATTGTTGGCATCGAAGTATTGCATCTGGGTCAAAAAGTTCGCCGCCCCCACCTGAAAGTTCTGGATATTGGCGACGGGCTGGAGCCCCCCTCCGTCGCCTTCGTCTTTGTAGATCGTGTTGGCAACCAGTGCGCCACACGCCGCGGGTGGAGCAAATCCATCAAGATTCGGATTGTCGTGCCAGCAATACCTGACGAGTCTCGGCCGGCCCACCTGGGATCCCCAGGGATAGGCGTTGGTGGTCGCAGCGGTCAGCGTAATGGTGTGGGGATTGACACCGGTATTGACCGCTGCCACCGTCCGCTGCTCCGACACGGTCCCGTTGATAAGATGAATGATATTCCCCGCCTGGATACCCGCGGCACTTTGCACGGAGAGGGTGATGTTCCCCGCGCCCACATCAGCCACGATGACGGTCGAGGCATTGTTGAGATCGGCCCAGAAGCTGATAGCGGTCGGGTTGGCAACCGTGATCGCGCCCGCCCCTGTGGGAAAGCCGTACCCGGCGAGGCGCAGGTCCGCGCTCATCATTTCCATCGCTATCCGGGCGCTCTGTTGAATGTCGGCCCTCTGCTCCCCCGCCGCGTAGGTGGCCTGGCTCGACTCAAAGCTCGTATAGACCGCAAAAAGGACGATGAGGAATGTGCTCAACGCGATCAGGATCTCGATCAGGGTGAAGCCCCGAAGATCCGCCGCGAATCGGCCAGGCGTGCTGTGCCCGTCCACCGCTTCCGTTCTGCGTTGTGGATGACGTCGCCTCATGGACTCGTCACCCTCCCGGCCCTCTGGATCGTGACGGTCCGCGTCACCCCTGAAGCATCCGCGACCGTCACCGTCACCGGGAAGGTGACGGCCGCGCACGTGTTCACCGACGCGCCCCTCGAGTTGAACATCACCCCGCCAAGGACCGTCCCGACGTTGTCTCTCACCGACTGGACCACTATCCCGGGATACTCCCCGGCGAGGTCGAACCAGGTGCGGACCACGTCCGTGCCGTCCTGTGGTGCGCCAGGTGCCGGAAAGCCGCAGGCGCCGGTCGTATCCCTGATGATCCGATACTGCGATGGAGGAAACCCAACCAAGGGGTCACCCCCCCAGTGAAACCCAAACACGCCCCCACGGGTTACCGCCAGGCTTTGAACTGCCCTGATCTCGTACATGACCTGCCGGGTCCCTGCGTTCATGCTTGAGCGTTGGATAAGCCCCAAAAACGATGGCAGACCCATGGCGATGAGTATGCCGGCAATAATAATAGCCACGAATAGTTCGACGAGGGAGAAGCCTTTCGCTCCGATGTGTCGGTTCCACGCTTTCATTGGACACCTCCAGAGGAGGTTCTTGGTGCAATATGAATGCCAAGGATCAAGGGGAAAAGTAGCCAAAAATCCTCGCCTTTCCTGGACGTCTCCGTCCACCCGGCGACCCCGAAAGGAAGCGGGACCATGACAAATCGTCATGGTCCCAATGATCCCCTGCCAGGGGTGAAGGAGGAACCAACCGGCCCGGTGGGTTTTCATCGGACTGGGCGGCGATCATCGCCCTTCCAAGAGCCCCGTAAACCGGGGGTCGTCCTTGAGGGGCGCCAGGGCCGGGTCGTCCTTCAAGAACTTGACATCATCAAAGCCGAGCTTCAAAGCTTTGGCGAGCCACTTGAGGGCCTGCTCCTTCTCGCTAAATGAGGCATGGAGGCGGCCCAGGTTGTAGGCGGCTCTGGGATCGTCGGGACGGGCCTCGACCTCCTTCCGGGCCTGGGCGAATCGCTCTTCGCGCTCCTGGGCAATGCCTTTGCTGTTTTTAGCCCTCTCCAAGTTATCGCGCGCCGTGGCGTTTGAAGGATCGACCTGCAGGACCCGCTCGAATTCCCTGATGGCCTCGGCGTAGAGACCTTTCTTATCGTAGAGGACCCCCAGGTTGTTGTGGGCCAAGAGGTTGTCCGGTTCGAGCGCGACCACTTTCTGATACTGGGCCGTCGCCTCCTCGATCCGACCTTGGCGATCATAGGCGTAGCCCAGGTTCAGATAGGCCGCTGTATATTTCGGATCCAGCGCGACCGCCTTCTGGAACTCGGCGATAGCCTCACCCACCTTTGCCTGCTGCAGCAGCGAGGCCCCGAGGTTGTTCCGCTGGACCGCCTCGTCCGACGCGGCTTCCAGTTCGGCTGCTGCCGGGACCAGAACGCTCAGGGTGCAGAGGACGCATAGCAGCTTCCGCATCTTAAAACACCTCCCGCCAGTAGATGAGCCGCTTCAAAGACGTTGGAGCCGGCGCGGGATTGCTGGGAAGCTGCTCGTTGGTTGTGGCCGTGACGACCGAGGCCGTCACCTTCGACCCCGTGTAGTTGATGACCACGATCGGCTTCGAGGCGATCCCCGATCCGATCGTCTTGCTGCGTACCTTCTTGCTGTCGCTCGAGGCCAGCGCGGTGCCGGTGGACCAATCGATAGCCGCGTAGCCCGTCAGCGCCTGGACGGCGTACAGCTTGGCGTCCCCTCCCCCACTCCCGCACTGCACGACGTTGGTCGGAGTGAAGGACGAGAAGAAGACGATCTTGTTAAAGACGTCGCCCGCTGACAGGACCTTCTCGTCGGGCGTCAGCCTGAAGAACCACCCCTGCACGGCAGTCTTGTTGGCCGACGTGACGTCCTCCAGCGCCTTCTCCGTCAAGACCGAATCGTTCGCCATCGTGGTGTTATCCTTGATGCCATAGAAGTTGTTCTGGCTGTTATTGTTGGGGTGGTTGCGGTCCCCCGTCCCGAAATAGACCCAGAGGTCCCCATAGTCGTCGAAGGCCACGGTCGGTGCGGCGTAGATGGCCTGGGCCGGATAGTACTCCCCGACGTCGGGAGGATTCTTCTGGGAAAAATCCGCCTCGAAGAGGCGCTTCCCCGTCCAGTTGGCGACGAGACCGCCCGAGAGTGTCGCCGGGGCGGACACGTCGAATTTCCAGAGCTGCCCGCCGACATCGCCGATGTAGACCCGGTCGATGTAGCCGTCTTGATTCGTGTCGACCACCGTGGGGTTGGCGGCAAGACTGAAGTTCATGTACTTCCGGTCGTCGAGGGAGCCGTTGTTGTAATACTCCCAGAGCTTCTGGCCGGTGGCCAGGTCGAGGACGAAGAAGGCCTTGCCGGCGCTGTTGTTTGCGGCGGTGTAGTAGCCGCCGCCGAAAAAGGCGACGAACTTCTCGGTCCCGTCGTCCATCTTAACCTTCCCGATAGTCGGTTCGGACCAGGTCTCCGCGATCTTTGCGTCGGTAAAGCCCCAGAGGTAGATCGGGTTCAAGGTGTCGGTAACGTCGAGCGCATGATAGTAATTGCCACCCCGTCGCTCGCCGAAGACCACGATCGTCTTCCAGGCGGCGCCGATCTTGATGTCGGCGGCAATCACGCTCGCATCGACGTAGAAGGGGTGCTGCGCCGCCCGGATGGTAAGATCTTTCAGATTCCCGAGGAGGTCCGGCGGGATGAACGCCCACCGCTCTGTGCCGTCGGCCTCCAGGAAGGCGTGGAGCATACCGTCGTTCGCACCGGCCAGCAAGATCGTCTGCCGGCTGACATTGGCCTGCTTGAAGGCGACGTAACTGGGGGCCGCCGAGGCGACCAAGGGCGGAGTGACCAAAACCGGGCTCGAATGAAA
>LDXR01000010.1 GCA_001443495.1 candidate division NC10 bacterium CSP1-5
GACTCCGGATTTTTTCTAAGCCATAGGCTCCGAACTCGTAAGTGACGCGTTGCTTCACGCCGTGGCACTCGATGATGTCGCCCGGCCGTGCCTCGTCTGGCAAGATGACGGTCTCCTCGCCGACGGCGCAGCTCGCCGTCTTCACGGGGATCACGGACCAGCTTCCGTCCCTTTCGCTCGCCCGGAGCGAAAGACCGGCTCAATTCGGACAATTGAAGCTGTCTCCGCTACGGATCCCGACCGGGAGATCGATGAGCCGCCCTCAGCCGTGACAGGATGCCTTCGGCATCGCCCTCTCCTCCGGCCCCTCCCGCGGCGCCCGCTACGTGATGCCTAAGAGTCGCTCGATCTTGCCCCGGTCGAAGCCGACGATGACCTCGCCGTCGATAACCGTCACCGGGGTCGCCCGCACCCCGAGCTTCAGCAGCTCCTCGAGCGCCTGCGGATCCTCGCGGATATCTTTCGCGATGAACGGGATGCCATTCTGAGAAAGAAACTCTTTCTCTTGATCGCAGGCACCTCACCCGTGCTGGGTGTACACGATCACCTGCTTCGCCATGTCTTCCTCCTCGCTTATCGCGGACTTGCCCCCGCCAAGAGCGAGCCAAAAATTTCTTTTCCTGCTTCAAAGGCTTCGGGCAGCGAGAAGACAACGCCGGGGGGTTGCCCTTTTATCTGCCGCCAGGCCTCGAGGTGGTCACTGCTACAGAAGAAGCCGATGCTCGGACAGCGAGATTCGGCAACCGGGCAGCACTGGTTTTCCGAGGTTGGAAACCAGACGAGCGTCTCGGTCGGGACATATCGCGTCACGCACTCGGGCCGTGCCTGAATCTCGACGAGCGCTCCGCAGTGGCCGCAGTGAGATGAGATGCGGACCTCCTCCTGCAGCATGGCCGGAATCCCGAGGGCGTCCACAGCGCAGAGGGCAAAGACCTCTCGCCCGACCAGGCGAACCCGGTGGGGTGTGGGGGTTGCGGAGAAAGGGTAGGCTGCCAGAACAATCTCTGCCGTGGCATCCACGAGGAGCAAGTCGATAGCCGCGAGCCGGCCGAGGATCTCGCGGATGTGATCAGGCGCGATTTCACATCGCTCCGCAAGGATGCTGACCGTTGGAGTCACGCCCAAAGCAAGGATCGATAGAACACGCCGCCGGATTTTGTCCTCTTGGGGGTTGAGGCGAGCGGCCCTCAATCGGTCCGCCACAGTCTTTACGCCATCAGGCAGCGACACCTCGATCCTCCGGTTCAGGGCGGAGGAAACTTAACGGTCCCGCTCAATTCGCGTGCAGGCCCAGAGATGCTCGGCGTTGTCCGAGACCATGTCGCGGGCGAGCCCAAGGATCCTCCGAACCCGCTTGTCCGCCGCCCGGTAATACCGGTGTCGCCCCTTTCGCGAGGCGGTTACGTACCCGCACCAACTCAAACACGCCAGATGACTCGACACCCGCCCCTGAGGTACGCCGAGGGCCTCGACGAGTTGGGTCACGGTGCGCTCTCGCTCGAGGAGCAGTTCGAGGATTTTCAGGCGAGTAGGGTCGCCGAGTCCACGGAAAAATTTGGCCTCGAGCTGTAGCTGCTCAACCTCTTGCGCCGGGAGCCGTTTGGTCAATGTCGACATTCTCCTTCTGGGGTTCTATACGCATATCCGTATTTTAAGTTATACTCAGCATGGCTGTCAAGGGGAAAGGGTGCAACAGTTCCGCCGCGACGGCAAAACACCTTGACACGGAGATGGGGACGGGGAATATAAGCCCTGAGCAGGGCAGGGGAAACCTGAGTCGGAGCCGTGTCTGATGGATCCCCTGGAGGGAAAGCGGGTCCATGACAAAGGAATCGAAGCGGCAAAGGAAGCAGGAGGCGAAGGCGCGGCGGGCCGAAGGGCGACGGCGCGAGGACCGGCGTCGGATGATCGTGCGGCTTGCCCTCGTCGCCATCCTAGTCCTTGCTCTTGGCTACGGTGGCTATTGGGCCTATGGCAGGATCACGGCCCGGGTCACCTGGCAGGAGTTTCCCAATCTCGGGAACGAACATGTTTCGAGCCCATCGGTACCCCACATTCCGTACAACAGCGATCCGCCGACCTCCGGCCCTCACACCTCGTACCTCGCGAGGTGGGGTATTCACGGCCAACCCGTTCCTAAAGAAGAACAGGTCCACAATCTCGAAGATGGCGGAGTCATCATCCAGTATAACTGTCCCGAGGGCTGCCCCGACCTTGTTGAGAAGCTCGCCCCGATCGTTCGGCGTTACGAGCGCCTAGTCGTTGCCCCCTATCCGGGCATGGACAGACAGATTGCGCTGACGGCCTGGCGGCGCCTGGACAAGTTCGACGGGTTCGACGAGCAGCGGATAGTCCGTTTCATCGACGCCCACATCGGCATCGACCACCACCCAAGATAATCTGTCCCGCCACTAGCGTCCCTCGCTAATGCACGAAGCCGGTCCAAAGAGCCAGGGCAAAGGAAAGCACCGTCAGCCCGATTGCCCCCATCGCCGCGAGGTGTTCGGCACCGCGTTCCCGCTGACGGTCCTTATGGCCGAGGATCGTCGCTGTCAGGTATCCTCCAACGAAGCCGCCTGCGTGGGCGTAGTTGTTCACCCCGGCCATCAAGAAGCCCATGACAAAGAGGACGAGTGCCCATTGCCCATACTGGCGAAGGATCGCCACCCCGAACGTCCCACCCCGGCTGCGCCCGTAACAGACCATGGCGCCGAGGAGCCCAAAGATCGAGCCCGAGGCGCCGATGGTGAACGCCACGCCGACCCAATTGGACACCACAAAGCCTAGCCCCCCCGCCCCTGTGAAGATCACGATGAGCCGGGAGCGGCCGTACAGCTCCTCGACGGCCGGAGCAAGCTGGTGGATCCACAGCACGTTGAAGAGAAGGTGAAGAAGGCTCCCGTGCAGATAGATGGCGGTGAAGAGGGTCCACCAGCGCCCAAAACCCCAGGCGTACGCACCGGTCATGCCGAGGGCGTCCAGCGCCCTGGCGCTCGGCGCAAGGAAATCGAACGGTCCCCTCGGGCCGAGAGCAGGCAGAGGATCAAGGAGCAGCGACGCGACATAGGCGGCAATGCAGATCCCGGTGACGACGCGCCCAAAGCTTGCTTCGCCGAGGAGGCGCCCTACAGCCGGGCCAAAGCCCCACAGCCCCGGGTTTCGCCGCCCACAGTACAAGCAGGCGGTCGCATCCACACTATTGAGTTTCCCACAGGACGGGCAGATGCTTGCGCCGTCTTTCTTCCGGAACACGGCTGGACCCCCATCATACAGCGGAGATCTCGTGACCATCATTTATACCGTGGCTCCGCCATTCGGTCCATCACTTTGGACCACAGAGAGTTCTTGGCTGGGGGCCGGCCTTTAGCTCACGATCCGCTCGCCTGGCGTAAGAGCGTGCGGTAGCCTTGTGCTGTGGGGCGGAGCCAAAAGAGGATCGCGAGGGTGAGACCTGACAGGACGACGAAATCGTGGAGCAAGCCTGAGAGAAGGAAGAGGAGCAGTCCGTAAATGGCTATGGCGTCCGCCACGGCGAACATGATGATGTGCCAGGTCGCGATCGATTGCGCCACGGCCCTGGCGCGCTGGCGGAGGGCCTGGGGGGTGAGAAACTGCGCCCGAATCCTGCCGATCACACCAAAGTTTCCGACGGCGGCAAGCCACAATAGAATCCGAAGGAAGGGGAGAGGGCCCACGACGCCTTCCTTCGGAATGAAATCTTGTGAGAGCATCAGGAGGACAAAGAGTCCGTAGGTGAGCACGGCTCCGGCCATGGCCGCGTGGACGATGCGAAGGTGCCGGAAGGTACTCTCCGGGTCAAGAGCTCCTCTGGATTGCGGGATCGGCCCCATCGTCTCCCCCCAGGGGTCCCGAGATCGTACGCAGAGGGAAGCCAAGCAGTTTTTGTGCCAGGTCGCTTGGGGATTCCGAGGGATTGCGTCCCTACCGTTCGAGGAGG
Source organism: candidate division NC10 bacterium CSP1-5 (assembly GCA_001443495.1). Taxonomy (GTDB): domain Bacteria; phylum Methylomirabilota; class Methylomirabilia; order Methylomirabilales; family CSP1-5; genus CSP1-5. The sequence goes on from LDXR01000010.1 coordinate 3,959, forward strand.
GCCAGGATGCGCTCGAGCCGTGCGGCGGAATCGTCGAGGCCCCCAGGGCGATTGCGGCGTTGCCAAAGCTTCCGGTGCCAACCGATCAGCATTCGGAGTTCGTCGCCGAGTTCGTTCCGCGATCGTGCGGGGAGGGCGCTCATGGGCGCGCCGAGGCCGATCCGCAGACGGACCATCCCGAGGCGACAGGCCAGCCGGAGCATATCGGCCACCCAGCGAAACTCTTCCAGGATGGTCTCAGCATCCGGCCGCGCCATGAGAGCGTCACTGAGCGGCGCCATCACCTCGTCAATGTAGGCGCGCGTCTCTTCCAGGCGTTCGATGGTGAGCCGCTGGAGGGCCTGGTGGGGCCGGTCTCGATCGGCGAATATCAACAAGTGAAATGGAGCCGAGCTGTTGTGGAGGGGGACCCTCGTATGCAGATACGCGTTGCCGAGATTGTACGCCAGCCGCCCCATCACGCCGGCCTGATCCGCGAAGGCGTGCAGACCGAGCAGGGCCGGGATGTCCAGCCGGCCGTGCTCGGCGGTCGCGCTGTTCCAACTGAAGGCCGCACCCGCGACAAATCCGAGGTAGCTGACGGGGAGCGGTTGCAGGTGCCCGTTGTCCCCCCAGTCGGTAGTGAGGACGCCGATAGCTCCGGTAAGCCGGCCGGCCATCACCGCGTTGCTGACATTGGCGAGGGCGTTCGCCGTCCTCCCGGCGAGGCTGTTCCAACTGCTCGTCCCCGGACAGACGTAGAACCGGAGCCCGGCATCCGCGAAGAGGCGTCCGTGCTCGGCGAAGGGATGATCGGCCTCGTAGCCCCACTCGAGTGTGATGGCGTCCTTGGGAAGTTTGCCGATGAGCGCGGGCCGATCCCGTATCATATCGGCCCAAAACTGCATGATCCTCCCCCGTCGGGTGACCAACCTGTGGATCTGCTCCAGAAACTCGAGATAGAGCCCCTCGATCCCTCTTTCCGCACAGGCGGCGGCGGAACGCCCCCGTCCAAGATCGAAGGTCTCGTCGAGGCCCACATTGAACTGGGTGCTGCTGAAGTGGGGCAACAGTTGATCGTAGAGATCAGAGAGAAGCGCAAGGCTGCCGGGGTCAACGGGGCAGAGGCCGTAGGGCTCTGGGCTCGAGCTGAAGGGATGGACAAGGCCCTTGGGACATTCGGCCAGGCGACGGTACGGTTCGTGAATCAGCCACCGGTGCATGTGGCCGAGGCTGTTCTGATTGGGCACGAGCTCCACATAACGGTTCCCACAGAAGGTGTCTAAGGCTTCGATCTCGTCACCGGTCAAGGGGCTCGCATGCTGCCAGACGACCTCGTGTCCCCGATAGGCAAAGGTGTGCTCCATGTAGAGCTGGACCTGGTTGATCTTCCAGCTGGCCAAGAGGTCCACCAGATCGAATAACGTCTCCATCGTGGGGACCTTGTCCCGGCTCACGTCGAGCAGCACGCCGCGATGGGTGAAGTCGGGCCAGTCTGCGATGTGGCATCCTGGCAGCCTCATTGGCTCCTTCGGGGTTCGTGGCGCGTGAAGGCGCATAAGCTGGATCAGCGTGCAGATGCCATAGAAGAGCCCGGCCTCATCGGCTCCGACAACTGTGACTCCCGTGTCGTCGATGGTGAGCGTGTAGCTCTGCGGTCGCGCGAGGACGGTCGGGTCGAGGCGGAGCCTGATTGAAGCGGCGGGCTGGCGCGACCTCTCTCTACCGGTCGCGTCCTGGCGGGGACGGCAGCCGCAGGATTTGAGCACCGCTGCCAGCCGATCGGCCGTGGGGCGCCGCCCGGGCGGCGCGGAGGGGACATCGATCACCGGGTCGTCCGGGACGGTAAAGTGGCTGCCGGTCGGCTCGACAGACTGGGGTATGGGAAGCAGGAGAGAGAGTCGACTGTTCATGGGCAGGGTGGGTCGCTTCCTCGCGTCCACGCCGGCAGCAGAGGTTAGCGCGTCCGAGCCTCGTCGAAGATCAGATCGCCGTGCTTCTTGATGTAATCGACGACTCCCCCCTCCTCCAGGATCGTGAGCATCACGGGCGGAATCCGTCCGGTTGCGAGCTCTTTCTGTCGGGTGCGGTTGCGGACCACCCCGTGCTTCAAGTCAATTTCGACCTCGTCCCCGTGGGCAATCTGATCGGTGTCCACGGTCAGGGCCGGCATCCCGATATTGAAGCAGTTCCGGTAGAAGATTCGGGCGAAACTCTTGGCGAGCACCACCGGCACCCCGGCCAGCTTGATCAGGCGCGCGGCGTGTTCGCGGCTCGACCCCTGTCCGAAGTTCCGGCCCCCCACCACGATGTATGTCTGGTCTCCTTTGAGTGCCGCCGCCGCGAAGTCCTTGTCGGCATCCTCGAGGACGTGCTTGACGAATTCCGGCAGGTTGTCGCGGAGGTGGGCGTACCGGCCCGCGGCGATGAGATCGGTCGAGATGAAGTCACCGAACTTCCAGGCCTTCCCGCGTATCACCATGGCGTGTCTCCTACGCGAGGAACCGTCGCGGGTCCGTGATTCTCCCTTCGACGGCTGTTGCGGCTGCGGTCCAGGGCGAGGCGAGATACAGGAACGAGTTGGGATTCCCCATCCGCCCCTTGAAGTTCCGGTTCTGGGTGGCCATGCACACCTCGCCGTCCGATAGGAGCCCGAACTGCATCCCCGGGCAGGGCCCGCAGGCGGCATGGCCGATGACGGCGCCGGCCGCTTCCAGAGCCTGGATGACCCCTTCCTTGAGGGCCTCGTGGTAGACCCACCGCGAGCCGGGATAGACCAGCAGGCGGGTTCCCTGTGCGACCCGGCGTCCCTTCAGGATCTGGGCGGCGGCCCTGAGGTCTTCCAGGCGCCCGTTGGTGCAGGTCCCCAGGAAGACCTGGTCCACCCTGATCCCTTCTTTCTCGACCTCCGCGGCCTGCTTGACATTGCCGGGGGTGTGCGGGACGGCGACGAGTGGTTCGAGCGCCGCGCACTCGATTTCAATCAGCCGCTCGTACGCGGCGCCGGGGTCCGCCGCGAGCGGTCTCCAGTCCTTCTCCCGGCCGTGCCGCTGCATCCATCGCCGCGTCTCTTCGTCCGAGGGGAACAGGCCGAGTTTGGCCCCGCACTCCTGGGCCATGCTGGTGATGGTGAACCGGGCATCCATCGAGAGGTGGCGGATCGTCTCTCCGTCGTACTCCATCGCCTTGTAGACCGCGCCGTCCTCGCCAATGGTGCCGATGATGTGGAGGATGATGTCCTTGGATGAAACCCCGACAGGAAGGCGGCCGCGGAGTTCGAAGCGCATCGTCTCCGGGACGCGGAACCATTGCTTGCCCAGCGCCATGGCAACGGCGGTGTCGGTGGAGCCCATCCCGGTGGCGAAGGCGGCCATCCCCGCCGCCGTGTTGGTGTGGGAATCGGCTCCGACGATCACGTCTCCTGGCTTCACGTACCGCTCGGAGATGAGGACGTGGCTGATCCCTTCCCCGACCTCCGCCAGCAGGCAGCCGGTAGCCTTGACGAAGTCCCGGAGCCTCTTGTGCATTGCGGCGTACTCGGGTCGGCCCGGGGGGCCGAGGTGGTCGAGGACGATCATGGCGCGGTCCGGGTGCTTCAGGGTGTCCTTGCCCATCAACTGGCGGATCACGTCGAAGGTCAGGGTCCCGGTGCCGTCCTGGACGAGGGCGAGGTCCACCGGGCAGATCACGACGTCGCCGGCGCGCACCTCGTGCCCGAGCTTCTGCGCGAGGATCTTCTCTGCCAACGTCATCCCCATGCGTGTCTCCTTCACGAGTTACTCTACCGGTTGTGCGGTCAGGCGTCAAGGCGCGCAGGGCTTTTCGCCTTGAATCTCGCTCCCCCGGAGAGTATCATGGTTGGCCACACCGCAATCAGACCGACCGCCGAGGAGCGGACCATGCCGGAAACAAAGACCATGGTGATCAACATGGGGCCGCAACACCCCTCGACCCATGGGGTCTTGCGGTTAGTGCTCGAGCTCGACGGGGAGGTGGTCGTCAAGGTCACGCCCCATATCGGATATCTCCATACCGGCATGGAGAAGATCATGGAGTCAAAGCGCTATCAGCAGGCCATCACCGTGACCGACCGCTTCGACTACCTGGCCCCCATGTCCAATAACCTCGCCTTCGTGCTCAGTGTGGAAAAACTTCTGGAGATCGAGGTGCCGGAACGGACCCGGGTCATCCGCGTCCTGCTCACGGAGCTGACGCGGATCAATAGCCATCTCGTGGCGGTAGGGACGATGGCGCTCGAGATCGGGGCCCAGAGCGTCTTTCTCTATTGCTTCCGAGAGCGGGAGCGGATCCTCGACATCTACGAGATGGTGAGCGGGGCCCGGATGATGTCGAGTTACTTCCGGGTGGGGGGACTGATGGCCGACCTCCCCGAAGGCTTTGACCAGGCGGTTCAGCAGATCCTGAGGGAGTTTCCGCATCGCTTCGATGAGTACGAGGATCTCCTAACCCGCAATCCCCTCTGGATCCAACGTTGCAAAGGCATCGGCGTGATCAAGGCGGAAGAAGCCATTGCCTGGGGGCTCTCCGGCCCGAATCTGCGGGCCTGTGGCGTCCCCTGGGATCTCAGGAAATCGAACCCCTACTCCGGCTACGAACGATTTGACTTCGAAATCGCCCTGGGGCAGGCTGGCGATGCCTACGAGCGGTATCTCGTGCGGATCTTTGAGATGCGGCAGTCACTCAAGATCGTGGAGCGGGCCCTGAAGGAGATGCCGGGCGGGCCGGTCAATATCGACAATCCTAAGATTGTCCCACCGCCGAAGAGAGTGGTCCGGCAGAGCATGGAGGCCCTGATCCATCACTTCCTCCTCTATTCTCACGGCTTCAACGTGCCGCCCGGGGAGGCCTATGTCCCGGTGGAGGGTCCCAAGGGGGAGGTCGGGTTCTACGTGGTGACCGATGGAACCAACAAGCCCTGGCGCGTTAAGCTCCGGCCCCCGTCCTTTGTGAATATCCAGGCGCTGCCCCGGCTGATCGAGGGGCATATGGTCGCCGATGCGGTCGCCATCATCGGCAGTGTCGATTTCGTCATGGGGGAGGCAGACCGGTAGCGTGGTGCACAGCGGGACATCCGTCGTCGGCGTGTCGGTCCGGGGCCTGGGGAAGGCTTTTCGGGGGACGTGGGCCCTCCGTGGGGTCGATCTGGATCTCGCACCGGGCGAGACCCTGGTCCTCTTCGGGCCGAACGGGTCGGGAAAGACGACCCTGCTCAAGATTCTGGCGACGCTTGTGCGGCCGACCCGGGGATCCGGGGTAGTCAGCGGGGCCGACCTCGTGCGTGCGCGTGACCAGATTCGGCACCGCGTCGAGATCCTTTCGCATGGAAGCGCTCTCTACGAAGAGCTGTCAGCCCGCGAGAATCTTTCCTTTGCTGCAGCCATCCGCGGCGACCGGCCAGCGGAAGGCGCCGTGGCGGCAGCGCTGGAGCGGGTGGGCCTGGGTGAGGTGGCGGATGAGCGGGTCCGCACGCTGTCGAGCGGGATGAAACGGCGTATCACGCTTGCCAGGCTGCTCCTTCGGCGCGTAGACCTGTGGCTATTAGACGAGCCTTACACGAATCTCGACCGTGAGGCGACCAAAGTGCTCGAGGCGGCCCTGCAGGAACACCAGGAGAGGGGAGGCATGGCCGTGATTGCGACGCACAACTTCCTCGACGGTTTCAAACTGGCGACCCGACTGGCCATCCTCGCGCGTGGACGGCTCATCCTGGACGAGCCGCGCGGGACCATGACCCTTCCAGTATTTCAGGAGCTGTACGCCTTACGGACCGAGGGGGGAGGACGGTGAACTTTCTGGCCCTGGCGGCAGAGATCCTCCGCAAAGATCTCCGCATCGAGGCGCGCAGCCGCGAGGGTCTGAACACCCTCCTCTTCTTCAGCGCCCTCCTCGTCTTCCTGTTCCGGTTTGCCCTCGGTCCCACGGAAGCACAGGTCCGGCAGGGGGCGCCGGGGCTGCTCTGGTTCGCCTTTATTCTCACCGGGCTGTGGGGGATGGCCCGCGCGTTCCAGATCGAGCGGGAAAACGACTGCCTTGAGGCACTCCGGCTCGTCCCCGGAGACCTGGGGGGCGTGTATCTCGGCAAGGTCGTCGGCGGATGCTGTGTGATGGTGGCGACGGAGCTCGCGATTGTGGTCATGTTCGGGCTTTTCTTTCATCTCGACCTCTGGCCGGCCGGAGGCCGTCTCGTCCCGGTCCTGATTTTGGGGACGGTTGGTTTTGTCGCCATCGGGACCCTCTTCGCGGCGATTACCGCCCACCTGAAGGCTCGCGAGGTCCTGTTACCCTTGCTCCTCCTCCCTCTCGTGATCCCTGTCCTCCTTCCCGCGAGCCGACTGACGGAGCTCGTCCTGGCCGGAGAAAGCCTAGGGGCTGAACCACACTGGCTTCGGTTGTTGTTGGTCTTCGATCTGGTCTTTCTCGTGCTCGGGTATCTCACCTTTCCCTTCGTCATGGAGGACTGAGCACCATGGATCGCCTGGGAGTGACCCTGGGTCTGGGGGCGGGGGCGCTTGTGGTCGCCGGCCTCTGGATGGGTCTCGTTCAGGCCCCGCCGGACGCTGTCCAGGGGGAGGTCCAGCGGATCATGTATCTTCACGTCCCGAGCATCCTGACGGCCTATTTGGCCTTTACCGTCGTCCTTGTCTCCAGCATCGGCTACCTCGTGCGCGGGACCCGGGGATGGGATCGTCTCGCCCATGCCTCGGCTGAGGTCGGCGTCGTCTTTACCGCAATCACGCTCTTTACCGGCGCCATCTGGGGCAAGCCGACCTGGGGAGTGTGGTGGACATGGGATGCGCGCCTCACCGGGACCGCGGTCCTCTTTATGGTCTACCTCGGCTATCTGATGCTCCGTTCTGTGGTGGAGGACCAGGACCGCGCGGGGCGCTATGCGGCGGTGGTCGGCATCCTGGGATTCTTTGATATGATCTTTACGCATATGGCCGTTGAGTGGTTCCGAACGCTTCACCAGCCCTCGTCCCTGCAACGTGGGACGATCGACACGGCGCTGAAGCTCCCCCTGAACGTGAACCTTCTGGCCTTCGTGGTGCTCTACGCGTACTTTCTGGCCCGACGTCTCCGGCTGGCGGCGCTCGATGAGGCCGTCGAGGCCAGAGACCTGGGGGAGTAGATGGGTCCCTGGGGGTACATTGGGCTTGCCTACGGCCTCGCCGCCATTACGCTGGTGGGGTATGGGTGGAGTCTCGGCATGCGCATCCGGAAACGACGGGCGCGACTCGACCGCGAGGCGTCCGGGCGGGTCGGGGTGGTAAAATGAGGGGTCGGAATCGACAGATTCTTATCGGCGGTCTCGTCATCCTCGCGGGCATCGGCTATCTGATCTGGACAGGGACTCAGCAGGCCCTTGTGTACTTTTACACCCCGAGCGAGATTCAGGCGAAGGAGGGGGAGCGGATGGGCAAACGGATCCGGCTCGGGGGGCTCGTGGTGGAGGGGTCGCTGACTCACGCGCCTGAGACGTTAGGCTACACGTTTCAGCTCACGGACGGCGGCGCCAGAATCCCGGTCCGGTTCAAGGGGATCCCACCGGATCTTTTTAAGGAAGGGGCGGGGGCAATTGTGGAGGGACAGATGGGGCCTGACGGCGTTTTTGACGCCGATCTGATCATGGCCAAGCACAATGAAGAGTACCGGCCTCCGTCGGGCGATCGGCCCTCACCCCAGGAACTCTACCGGTCCCTGATCAAGCGGGAGCGGAGCTGACTACGTGCCTCAGGGTTCACGGTTTTGACTGCTAACTGCCGGCTGCTGTTTTTCGGTCATCGGTCATCGATCATCGGTCATCCAGAGGAGTGTCCACGGTGACGGCGGAACTGGGAAACATCGCGCTCTGGACGGCGTTGGTCACCGCCCTCTTCGGAGCTGGGGCGGCAGTCATCGGACATCGCCGGGGAAACACGCCCCTCTTCGAAGGTGCCCATAATGCCGTCCTGGTCCACTGGGCCCTGGTGACCATCGCCCTGCTCAGCCTGGAGTATGCGCTGATTACGTCGGACTTCAGCATCCGCTACGTGGCGTCCAACAGCAGCCGGAATTATCCTGTCTGGTACAAGATCGCCGGCCTCTGGGGGGCACTCGAGGGATCCCTCTTGCTCTGGGCCTGGATGCAGGCCACATTGGCCGCGCAGGTGGTCGTCATGTATCGACGGAAGCACCGGGATTTTCTCCCCTACGTGAGCGCGGTCCTGATGGGTATTTCTGCCTTCTTCCTCCTGGTCTTGCTGATCCCGGCGAATCCCTTTGAACGCCATGCGCCGGTCCCGTCCGAGGGCCGGGGGCTCAATCCCCTCCTCGAAGATACCAGTATGCTGGTCCATCCGCTCTTGCTCTACTCCGGCTATGTCGGCTTCACTGTGCCGTACGCCTTTGCCATGGCTGCCCTGATCACCGGACGCCTGAAGGAGGAGTGGCTCTACATCACCAGGCGGTGGGCGGTCGCCGCCTGGATGTTTCTCACGAGCGGGATCATCTACGGCGGCTGGTGGTCATATCATGTCTTGGGGTGGGGAGGGTACTGGGCCTGGGACCCGGTGGAGAACGCCTCGTTCATGCCGTGGCTCGCCGGGACCGCCTACATCCATTCCGTGATGATTCAGGAGAAGCGGGGGATGCTCAAGGTCTGGAACCTGACCCTCATCTCGCTCACCTTCTCCCTGGTCATCTTCGGGACATTTCTCACCAGGAGCGGCATCCTGAACTCGGTGCATGCCTTCACCCAGGGGGCCGTCGGCTACTTTTTCCTGGCCTTCCTCGCCCTGATCCTCCTATCCACCGTGACCCTGCTCACGTACCGGGCGGACCGACTCAAATCAGAGGGGGCGGTGGACTCGTTCCTCTCCCGAGAGAGCGCCTTTCTCTTCAATAATCTCCTCCTGGTCACCTTCTGTTTTACGGTGTTTCTGGGGACGCTCTTTCCCCTGCTGGCTGAGGCGGTCCGCGGGGTCAAGGTGAGCGTGGGGGCCCCCTACTTCAACTACGTGGCGCGTCCCATCGCGCTCGGGCTGCTTTTTCTCATGGGCGTGGGACCGGTGATTCCTTGGCGGGGCGGTTCATGGGTCAGTCTCCGACGGAATCTTGTCGGTCCGGCCTTGGCGGGCCTTGCCGCCGGAGGGACGACGTTCGTCGCTGGCATTAAGAGCCCCTGGGTCCTCTTGACGTATGCCCTGGCGGTCTTCGTGTCGGGCGTCGCGGTGCAGGAGTATTACCGGGGCATCCGCGCCAGAAGAAGATCCGCCGGCGAAGGCCCGCTTCAGGCCCTGGGACAGCTCTTCCTCCGAAACCGGCGCCGGTATGGGGGATTCATCGTCCATCTCGGGGTGGCACTGCTCGCGATCGGGATCGCCTCTTCCTCCGCGTTTCAGGTGGAGCAGGAGCGGATGCTGAAGCAGGGCGAGTCCTTGGAGGCCGGCCGGTATCAGGTGCGCTTCGAGCGGCTCACCGGCAGCGAGGGGCCGACGCACGTGAAGGTGCAGGGGATCTTCACCATCTTCAATGACCGGCACGAGGCGGGGCGGATGACGCCCGGCCTCCGGTTCTATCCGACCCAGCAGGAGCCCATCGCCGAGGTGGACTACTGGATCGGCTTGAAGGAGGATCTCTATCTGATCCTGGGGAGCTTTGATCGGGAGGGGAACTGGGCCGTGGTCAAGATCCTGGTGAACCCGATGGTCTCGTGGATCTGGATCGGGGGGGCGATCATGGCACTCGGGACGCTGCTCGGCTTGTTGCCCGCGGGACTCCTTCCCCCGCCGGTCAAGGGGGAGCAGTCATGACGGCAAGCTGGAAAAGGTCCCTGATCCCTTTCTCGGTGGTGCCGATCCTCCTCCTCTTGGCCTATGGATTCCGGACCGACCCCAGGGTCGTTCCGTCGCCTTTGATTGAGAAGGCGGCGCCCCCCTTTTCCCTCTCCCTTTTTGACGGAGGGCATCTCAGCCTGGACGGGCTTCGGGGGAAAGTGGTGGTGGTGAATTTTTGGGCCTCCTGGTGCTATCCCGCCTGTTACGAGGAGGCGCCTGTTCTCGAAGGGGGCTGGCGCGCCTACAAGGATAAGGGGGTTGTGGTCGTCGGGGTGAATGTCCAGGACACCGAGCAGGCGGCTCGAGAGTTCATGCGCCGGTTTCAGTTCTCATTCCCCAATGGGGTTGATCCCAGAGGGAAGATCTCTATCGACTACGGGGTCTACGGGATTCCGGAGACCTTTTTCCTCGATACCGAAGGGCGGATCGCCTACAAGCATGTCGGGGCCGTGACCGGCAAGGTCTTCTCGGACCAGATCGAAGGGCTTCTCGAGCGGGCACGACAGGCCGGACAAGAAAGGGGGAAAGTTGGACGTGGGGCGTAAGGGCGTCATCTGTTTTATCATCTCTCTTGTGATGGTCGCGCCCCGTGCGTTTGGGGCTTCTTCGCTTGAGGAGGATGTCCGGCAGATTTCCACCGAACTCCGCTGCCCAGTCTGCCAGGGCCTCTCCGTGGCTGATTCCCCGTCCCGGATGGCGGATCAGATGCGGGACTTGATCCGTGAGCGGCTCGAAGCCGGAGAGAGTCCCGAGGCTGTCAAGGCCTACTTCGTGGAACGCTATGGGGAATGGATCCTGCTCGCGCCGAGACGCGAGGGGTTCAACCTGCTGGTGTGGGTCCTTCCCTTCCTCGGCCTCACCGGGGGGGCCGCCGCGCTCTTGATGGTCCTGAGGCGGTGGAAGAACCATCCGGCACCCGCCGCCCCCTCGGTGGATCCGGCCACCCTCGAACGCGTCCGCCGCGAGATGGCCCAGGATCAATCCTAGCGCGACCCAAAGGAAGAAGGCGCCGTGCTTTATATTATCGTGTTCCTCATCATTGCGGCCGCGGTCCTGGCGGTGGGCTATCCCCTTTTTCGCCGGAAGGGGGGTTCGACCTCCGCAGAAATGGAAGAAGAACCTGAGGACCTCAAGCTGAGACGCGAGAAGCTCTACGATGCCATTCGAGAGCTCGAACTCGAGCGCGAGGCGGGCTCCCTCTCGCAGGAGGAATATGAAAAGATCCGCGGCACGTACGAGATGCAAGCCGCAGCCCTACTTCAAGAGGAGGAGCGTCGGGTTAAGACCCATCCAAAGCCGCCCCGCAAACCTGAGCCGGTCAGGGCAGGACCGCCGAGCCGCACGCCGGTGTCCCATCGCCTTGGCCTCCTGATTCCGGCAGCGATCATTCTTTTGGTTGGGGTCGGGATCGGCTACTTCCTCGGCACGTCCGTCACCTTCCGGCAGGAGGGGATGGGGATCACCGGGAGCATTCCTGGGCGGGAGGGTGCGCCGGCGGTTTCCTCGACCCTGCAAGAGGCCAACGCCGCTTTTGATCGGGGGGATTTTCGTCAGGCCTTGGAGGGCTATAAGAAGATCCTGGAAAACGACCCGCAAAACGCAGAGGCCCTGACCCAAATTGGGGCTCTGCTGGCGCGCGGCGAGCATTACGACGATGCCCTCAAGACCTTTGATCGGGTCCTGGGCATAGCCCCCAATCACCCCCATGCCCTTTTCGAGAAGGGATTGGTGCTCTTCCAGGGGAAGGTCGAGCCGCGCGAAGGGATCAAGATCTGGGAACAGCTGATCAAGACCGCGCCCCCGGATAACGAACATGCACTGACCGCGAAGCGCCTGCTGGAGCAGGTCCGCGGCTCCATGGGTCGCCCGGGCACCCCCTCCGCCTCGCCCCCCAGCAAGTAGCCACTGTTTTACTTGACATACAAAGGGCCTCATGATATACATGTAATACGAGCGCAGTACATCAAAGGAGATAGCTATGTCCGTTTCGATTTCAGTGAGACTCCCGGAAGAGATCGCAAGGGCCCTGGAAGATCTCGCAAAGAGCACCGAGCGGCCTAAAACCTTTCTGATCCGTAAGGCACTGGAGTCCTATCTGGCCGAGTATGCGGACTACCAGATTGCTCTGGAGCGGCTTCGGAATAGGGACGATGCCGTCATCTCCGGCACCGAGCTGAGAAAGCGCCTTGGCATATAGGGTTGAGTACAAGGCCTCAGTTGCCAGGGACCTAAGACGCATCGACAAGAAAGAAGTCACCAGAATCCTTCAAAGAGTCGAACAGGAACTCGGCGCTGGCGGAAAGGGAGGCGAGCTGCTTCGGGGTGAGTTCCAGGGGCTGTGGCTTTTGCGGGTCGGCGACTACCGCGTCATCTATGTCAGGACGGATGAGGGCTTCCTCGTTCTGCGCATTGCGCATCGCCGCGAGGTTTACAGGAAGTAAGGTGTGGCGTTGTAGAGCCACAATAGACGGAAAGGTTTTGGGCGATGATTGCGGTTGAAGAGGCGCAGCGGATCATCCTGGCGTCGGTGGACAGGATCGGCTGGAAGTACGTTGAACTCCTCGATGCTCTTGGGCGAGTTCTCGCCGAGAACGTCATCGCGCCGGAGCCGATCCCTCCCTGGGACAATGCGGCCATGGACGGGTATGCGCTTCGGTCCGAGGATACTTGCGATGCGAGCGGTGATCGGCCAGTGGCGCTCCGACTCATCGGGACAGCAGCAGCGGGTCAGATCTTTGACGGGCTTGTGGAAAAGGGGCAGGGCCTCAGGATCATGACCGGTGCCCCACTGCCTCGGGGCGCCGATGCGGTGATCCGCCAGGAGGACACCCAGGCGACCGATCGAGAGGTCTTCGTGGTCCGCGAGGTCGGTCCCGGACAGAATGTCCGGAGCGCGGGCGAGGATGTCAAGACGGGAGAAGAGGTGCTAGCAACAGGGACCCTGTGTCGCCCCGGGGTGATTGGACTCTTGGCTGCTCTGGGACGGCGACGGGTGGCGGTCTACCAGCGCCCCCGCGTGGCCATCCTGGCAACGGGAGATGAACTCCTTCGCTGGGATGAGGCGCCTACCCCTGGCAAGATTCACAACAGCAATAGCTACGCATTGGCCGCCCAGGTGCTTCAGGCCGGGGGAGTGCCTGTTCTACTCGGGCCGGTGGCGGATACAAAGAAGCTCCTCGCCGAGCACCTGCGGGAGGGTGTTCGGGCGGATCTCTGTGTGACCTCCGGTGGGGTGTCGGTTGGGGATTACGATCTCATGGTCGAGACTCTGCGAGAGTTGGGCGCCGAGGTTCGGGTCCGCAAGGTCAACATGCGACCCGGGAAGCCGTTTACCTTTGCCCTGCTTGGGCAGAAACCGGTCTTTGCACTGCCGGGCAATCCCATCTCGTGCATGGTTACCTTCGAACTCTTTGTTCGGCCGGCGCTCAGGAAGATGCAAGGATATTCCGATCTGTTCCACCCGGAGATCAGAGTCACGGCCGCCCAGGCCATCGTCAATAAGGATCGCCGCCCCGCCTACTTGCGGGTGATCCTGACCCAGACCGACGCAGGCTACACCGCCCGCCTCACCGGCGATCAGGGTTCGGCGATGCTTCACTCCATGGCCTGGGCCGACGGGCTCGCGTTCGTCCCTGGCGAGACTGAGATCCCGGCGGGCCGCCAGCTTCGGATCCTCCTCCTTGCGGACGAGCCGACAGCCTCACCCCTCGGAACACGCTGACGATGCCGAGCCCTCTGGACGTCGGCAGCTTCAAAGCCCGGGTGCAATGCCGAGGCGGCCGATCAGGGGGTTTGACCGAATTCGGCAACAGGATAGAATGGACGTTCATCGTTTCATGAGGGGAGGCCGCATGCGTGGTATTGTCGCGGGGATTCTCTTGGCGCTCGTCGCCGGATTTCCTCTCTCGTCACCGGGTGCACAAGAGAAGGGGGTCCCTGCCGGCCCGACGCCGGAAGAGGTCGGGATCGAGGCGAGGCGTCGCCTCGAGCGGGTGGAGAAGCTCCGGGGCCCCAAGAAGGAACTGCGGATCAGTCCAGCGAATGTGACGGTCAACATCCGCCCACCCGATGCCGATCCGCTGGTGGACTTCAGCTATGCCGTTCTCTCCCTCACGTTGAAGAAGCCGGTTCAGGGCGTGCGGGAGATCATCTACTGGGCCTATTCCCTGTCGGATGCTGTCACGTTAGGCGAGATCCTGAATCGGAGCGCCGGGGTGGAGGTAACGGTCCGGTGCCCGGCCCAGGGGGACGCCTCTCGGTGTTGGTTCGAATCGTTTGTCTTGCGCTGAGTCCTCCTGCCTTGACAGCCGCAGGCTGACCTCCTACGATGGGGGGGCGTGACGAGTCCTTCTCCCCCTAGAAACGCGGGAAGGAAAAGAACCTGTGCTCACGGAAGAGGCCGTCCTCAACGCCTTGCGGAAGGTCCAGGACCCGGAACTGCACCGGGACCTCGTCTCCCTGGGGATGGTGAAGACGATCACGGTGGAAGGCGGGGCCGTGGCGGTCACCGTTGAACTCACCACCCCCGCCTGCCCCCTGAAGGCCCAGGTGGAAGAAGAGACGAGGGCGGCGATCCAGGCCCTCCCCGGAGTGACAGCGGTCACCGTCACCCTGACGGCCTCGGTGCGCAAGCCCCCTCCGGGGCGCCAACCTCTCCCAGGCGTCAAGCACATCCTCGCCATCGGCAGCGGTAAGGGGGGGGTGGGTAAGTCCACGGTGACGGCGAATCTCGCGGTGGCTCTCGCCGAGGCGGGCGCCGCCGTCGGCCTCCTCGATGCGGACATCTACGGACCGAGCATCCCTATCATGATGGGGGTGCACCGGCAGCCTGAGGTGGTGGCCAAGCGCATGCAGCCCCCGGTAAACCACGGGGTCAAGCTGATGTCCTTGGGCTTTCTCCTGCCAGATCATACCGCCCCGGTCGTCTGGCGGGGGCCGATGGTCGCCCAGGCGGTCAAGCAGATGTTGATGGAGGTGGATTGGGGGGAGATCGACTACCTCCTTGTGGATCTCCCCCCGGGGACGGGGGATGCCGCCCTGACGCTTGCCCAGGCGATCCCCCTCACAGGGGCGGTCGTCGTCATGACCCCCCAGGAGGTGGCCGTCCAGATCGCCACGAAGACCCTCAACATGTTTCGAACCCTGAAGGTCCCCATCCTCGGGATCATCGAGAACATGAGCTATCTCCTCTGCCCCCACTGCGGGCGGCCGGTGGAGCTGTTCGGTCACGGCGGCGGGCGCAAGGCCAGCCAGCGCCTTGAAGTCCCATTTCTGGGAGAGATTCCGCTCGACCTCGTCCTCCGCCAGGGTGCCGATGTGGGGCGGCCCATCCTTATCGAGGCCCCGACATCTCCCGTGGCGGACGTCTTCCGGCAAGTGGCGGGCAATCTGGCCGGAAGGATCAGCGTCGAGGCGCTCAAAGAATAGTTTCTAGGGGCTGAAGGAGATTTTTCCCTTTATGTTTAGGTAGTTTTGTTCTTTCTGGCACCCAAAATGCACTGAGGTGCAGCGACAAGAGGATCGGGAGGTATAGGTGGGAATTATCCTGCTAGCGGATGACCAGCGGGACTCTCGGGCACGATTGCAGGGACTCCTGGAAGGACAGGGGTTTTCCGTGATCGCCGCGTCCAGCCTCGCGATGGCTGTGCCGCTGGCCAAATCCGATCCTCCAGATCTCGCCTTCTTGAACATCACCCGATCGCGGGAAGAGGGGTGGACCGTCTGTCGCGACATCCGGCGGTTCTGCCCCAAGGCGAAGATCCTTCTCTGGGTTGAGGGGGGGCCGACCGAAGATGAGATCACGCTGGGTCGAGAAGCCGGAGCAGATGAAGTGGTCCCGGAGGTCCGCAGCCTGGTGGAGGTATCCAGGTTTCTCGAGGCGGCCTCGGCTGGGCACTCTCTGACGTGTCCGGAGTGTCAGAGCGTCTTTCGCTTGCAGCAGATGCCGGTGCCGGGCTCGAGGGTGGAGGCCCAGTGTCCCGAGTGCCACTTTCTCATTGGTGTGATGTCCCAGGGGCAGGAAGTGGTCACGCTCGAGTCCCCCTTTAATGGCCGGCCGAAGATCCTGGTCGTGGAGGACACCAAATTCTTCCGGGCGTACCTTACAGATCTGCTTGTCGGTGCGGGGTTTGACGTGGTGACGGCCCAAGACGGGGTGGAGGCGTTGGAATACCTCACCGGGGAGTGTCCCGACCTGGTCATCACCGATGTCTTGATGCCACGCATGCACGGCTTCGACCTCTGCCGTAAGATCAAGGACCGCCCGGAGACCGCCTCGGTGCCGGTCATCATGATGACCCAGGTGTACACGCGGATGCAGCATGAGGGCGAAGCCCGCGGTGTGCAGGGGGCGGATGACTATATCACGAAGCCGTTCCAGCCGAGCGACCTGCTCGCCCGCATCTGGCGCTTTCTCCCTCACACCCTGTAAATCCTGCTTGACAGCGGCAAGCCCCTCAGGGTATGTACCATGGCACAACTGAATACGGGCTGGGGGCCAGGGAAGGTGGTGTATCCCCGAAGAGTCGGGGAGAGTCCACTGCTGCCCCGCAACTGTGAGCGGCGATGAAATCCGCAGCAGCCACTGTCCCGCGGAGCGGGATGGGAAGGCGCGGAGAGTAAGAAGACCCGCAAGCCAGGAGACCTGCCCGCCCGGCACTGGAGCGAAGACCTTCCGAGGGGAAAGGTCACCGCGTAGCTGGGCCAGGTGCCGAAAGGCACCGGAGATCTCAAGCGACGGGAGCCCCAACCTTGAAGGTTGGGGCTTATTTTTTCGGAGGGATCGCTGGATGAAGGTCCCACGGGTCATCGTCGCTGGGGAGGAGAGCGGCTGCGGCAAGAGTCTCCTCGCCGCAGGCGGTGGCGTCTGGAGTATTATCGCCCTCCTCCTCTGCGCAGTGGCCGTCCAGGCGGCGACCTTTGTCGATATGGTGGGACGGCGGGTGGAGCTTCCCAAACCACCCCGTCGGATCATCCCGCTCGCCCCGAGCCTCACCGAGATCCTCTTTGCGCTCGGTGCGGGCGATTCGGTGGTGGGAGTGATCGATTATGCGGACTATCCCCCTGAGGCCGTGCAAAGGGTCAGGGTCGGTGGTGGGCTTGATCCGGACCTGGAGGTGATCATCGCGCTTCGACCCGACCTCGTACTGATCGCGGCGGACGCCAACCGCTGGGAGACCCTGATCCAACTCGAGCAGCTCCAGATCCCGGTCTTCGGGGTAAAGCCGGTGGGGGTCGAGGGAGTTTTGGTCTCCATTCTGAAGGTGGGGGAGGCGGTCGGGAGGCAGCCGCAGGCCGAGGGCTTGATTGCCCACATGCGGCGACGCATCGCGGCCGTCTCGAAGAAGGTCAGCGTGTTGGCCAGGCCGAGGGTCCTCTATGTCGTTTGGATCGATCCTCTGATTGTGGCAGGCGGGGAGACCGTAATCGATGATCTGATCCACCTAGCAGGGGGAGCAAACATCGTGCGAACGGCCGGGTTTCCCCGCTACTCCCTGGAGGCGCTCGTGCTCGATCCGCCCGATGTGATCCTCCTGGGCTTGGATCGTGGTGGCCTACACCACGGAGAGGCCCTCCGCCGTCTGCCGGTGTGGCGAGAGGTCCGTCCAGTGCGGGAAGGGGCCGTCCGGGTCATTGATGCTAGCCTGACGAGCCGTCCCGGGCCCCGAATTGTGGACGGCGTGGAGCTCCTGGCCCGTCTGTTCCACCCCCAGGCCTTCGCCGGGAGTGGTCCGTGATGCGCAGACGTCTCCTGGGTGTGATGGCAGTTCTGACGGCCGGGCTTGCGGCGGCCGTCGTCCTCGCCCTGTCCGTGGGGACGGTCGGCATCGGGTGGGTTCAGACCATGGCGATCCTCGGAGCGAATGTCCTTCCGCTCCCGGTCTTCTGGACAGAGGCAGAGGAGACCATCGTGCTGACCCTGCGGCTTCCCCGCGTCCTTCTCGCGGTCGTCGTGGGCTCGGCTCTCTCCCTCGCCGGAGCGGGTTTTCAGGCGATCTCTCGCAATCCGTTAGCCGACCCAGCAGTCCTCGGTGTCTCGAGTGGCGCTGCCTTCGGCGTGGTCATGGGAGTCTTCACAGGGTTTGGCGCCGGCGCGGGGGTCCTCCTCCTGCCTCTCTTCGGCGCTGCCGGCGCGCTGGTGGCGGCGGTGACGGTCTACGGCATCGCCAGCATCGAGGGCCGGCTTCCGATCCAGACCCTCCTCCTCGCCGGTGTCGTGGTCTCACTCTTCTTCTCCTCGGCCATTATGGTGGCTTCGGCCTTGATTCGGGCTGAAGAGCTGCGGGGGATCGTGTTCTACCTCATCGGACAGCTGCGCCTTACGGACTACCCCACCCTCGGTGTCGTGGTGGGGTGCCTCCTCGTCGGCACCGGCTTGATCTATCTGCAGGCCCTCCCCCTGAACCTGCTGGCGGCGGGAGAGGAGGCGGCGGCGCAACTCGGGGCGGAGCCCGAGCGGGTGAAACGCATCATCTTTGTGGCGTGCAGCCTCGTGACCGGCGCGGCGGTGTCGGTGAGTGGGTCCGTGGCCTTTGTCGGGCTGATGGTTCCCCACGCCGTCCGCCTCTGTCTCGGACCGGATAACCGGCTGGTCATCCCTGCCTCGCTCCTTGCCGGCGCGATGTTTCTTGTTCTCACCGATACGCTGGCCCGGACGGTCGCGGCACCGGTGGAGATCCCCGTCGGGGCTGTCACCTCCTTCCTTGGCGCCCCCGTCTTTGCCTATCTCCTCCGCACCCGGTATCGAGGTGTTTATCCATGAAGGCGGTCGAGGTCCACGATCTCGCCTTTCGCTATCGCAACGGGCGCGTGCTCGACGGGATCTCGTTTGTCGTCGAGGCCGGGGAGGTCCTGGGGGTGATCGGGCCGAATAGCGCCGGCAAGACGACCCTGTTGCGCCTCCTCAGTCGGGTCCTCGTCCCTGAGACGGGGAAGATCACCCTCTTCGGTCGCGATCTCGACGCCTTGTCGAAGCGGGAAGTGGCTCGGACCGTGGCGGTGGTCCCCCAGGAGTTTCAGGTGGCCTTTCCTTTCACGGTGGGGCAGGTCGTTGCCATGGGTCGCTATCCGCACGCCCGGGGGATCGGGTTTGAGACCGGCGAGGACCGCCGGGCCGCGGAGCAGGCCCTCGAAGAGACGGGGACAAGGCATCTCGCGGGCAAGTATCTGGACCAACTCTCAGGCGGCGAGAAGCAACGGGTGGTCATCGCCAGGGCGTTGGCCCAGGAGCCCCGGATCCTCCTCCTCGATGAACCGATGGCCCATCTCGATTTCAACCATCAGATGGAGATCCTCAGGCTGCTCAGACGACTCAAGGCGGAACGGGGATTGACCATCATCCTGGTCTCCCACGATCTCAACGCGGCGGCCGGATGTTCGGACCGACTCCTGCTGCTGAAGGGCGGAACGGTCCTGACCGCTGGCCGCCCTGAGGAGGTGATGCGCGCGGAGATTCTCGAGAGCGCCTACGGCTGTCCCATCTGGATCGGCACGGATCCTCAGACGGGCATGATCCGCATCTTGCCCCGCCCGTAATGGCGCTCGTCGCAGCCTGGTAACCCTGAACCATGAACTCCGAACCATGAACCAGGATGCCCGCGGATTAAAGGGAAGCTGGTGCGAGTCCAGCACGGTCCCGCCACTGTGAGTGGGGAGCCTCTCTGCATCATGCCACTGTCGTGGGCTGATAGTCGCACGATGGGAAGGCGCAGGGGGGTGACGATCCACGAGTCAGGAAACCTTTTCCGGGGGAATGTGAACATCGCTTTCGCGGAAGAGGAGGTGTTCCATGATCTCGCGGAATGTCTTGCGCGGGTTGCTGGCCGGGCTTCTCGTCACTCTCAAGATCGAAACGACATTGGCCCAGGAAAAACCGGAAGCGGAGGTCCTTCGGGTTCCCGAAGTGGTGGTCTCGGCCACGCGTCTGCCCGATCTTCTGCTGGATCTCAAGCGCGTCCCGGCGCAGGTGAGGGTCACGACCGAGGAAGAGATCGAGTCCTCAGGGGCAAAGACGGTCCCGGAGGTTATCCAGTACCAGCCCGGGATCACCCAGTATCAGAACGTCGGCAACGCCATTGAATCGAGCCTGGATATGCGAGGCTTCAGCGGCGAACCGGTCACGACCACCACGATGATCCTGGACGGCGTCCGCGTGAACAACCCCGATTTCAACATAGTGAACTTCGACCTGCTCCCGGTCGATGACCTGGAACGGATTGAGGTTGTGCCGGGCACCGCCTCTGTCTTCGGGAAGAACGCCCTGGCCGGGGTCGTGAACCTCCAGACCAAGCGGGGAGGACCGGTGCCGAAGGCTAAGCTCGAGGTCGCCGGGGGGAGCTTTGGCCACCAACGGTATCGCGGGAGTGTCGGCGGCCCGGTCGGGGCCTTCGATTACTATCTGGGATTCACGCAGTACCTCGAGGAAGGTTTCCGGGACGACTCTGACGCCGATGTGAGGAGGCTCTTCGCCAAGGTGGGCCGCCGGATCGGCGCGGACACCGACATCGCCGTCTCGTATCTCTTCGTCGACGATCGCCTGGAGCAGGCCGGCTCGATCCGGGAAGACCTCCTGGCACAGGATCGGACACAGAACGTCACCCCGGGGGACTTCGTCGCCCACACGCTTCATGCGGGGACCCTGAACGTGCGGCAGCAACTGCCGGCCGGTTTCTCAGTGGCGCTCAACGCCTTTGTCCGGGATCTCGATCAGGAGAGCCTGGTCGTCGGCCTCACGAGTCGCAGCGACCGATTCACCGATATCCTCACCGGTGGCGGCACGCTTCAAGTGACGCATGATGCGACTATCGCCGATCATCGAAACATCTTCGTCGCCGGGGTCGAGGTCACCCAGAGCGCGTTTGCCAGCACGGGATCGAGCCAGTTCATTCCGTTCCCCCCCTCATTTACCAACCAGGAGACCGACGAGCGCGTGCTCGGCGTCTACTTCCAGGAGAGCTTCGATCTGATCCCGGAGGTTTTGATCCTGAGCGGCGGCGGCCGCTACGACCGGGACCGGATCGACTTCACCGACCGACTGGACCCCACGAACAACCGGATGCGCACCTTCCAGCGGTTCAATCCGCGGGCGGGCGTTACGTGGAATCCGACTGCACAAGTCGGGCTCTACTTCAGTTACTCGGAGGGGTTTCGCACGCCCACCGTGGATGAACTCTTCGCCCAAGCCCCCTTCGTGTCGAACCCGGACCTGCAGGCGCCTAAATCGCGCACCTACGAGGTGGGGGCACGGGCCCGCCTGGGGGAACACTTCGAAGGGACGCTCGCCCTGTTTCAGACCGACGTGCAGGACGACATCTTTTTCGTGGTGACCGATCCGGCCACCGGTGGTGGGCTGAATCAAAACGTGGCCAAGACCCGGCGCCGAGGGGTCGAGCTCACCCTGAAGGGGCGATACGGCGAGATCGTGGAGGGGTTCGTGAATTACTCTTACATCGTCCCGACCATCGAGACCGATGTGCTCCTGGCCTCGGGGCAGGTCCGCGAAGGCAACGACATCCCCCTCGTTCCCCGGCACCGCCTCGGCATCGGCGTGAACATCCGTCCCATCGAGGGCCTCACGTTTTCGCTCGCCGGGCTGTATGTGGGCGACCGGTTCCTCTCGTCTGATGAGCCGAATCAAGCCAGGCAGCTCGATAACTACTTCGTCCTGAATGCGCGGCTGAGTTACCGACACGGGCCACTCACGCTCTTCATCCAGGGCGAAAACATCCTGGATACCGAGTACGAGCCGTGGGGTTTCTTCAATGCCTTTAGCAACCAGCGCTTCCTGATCCCAGCACCTGGGGCAAGCTTCCTGGCCGGGATCAGTGTGGAATTTTCAGGGTTCTACCAATAGTGAGGCGATCTTCGATGCTGGGACGGTCCGGGCAGAAAGCGGGGATGAGACTGGCATGGGTCTCCTCCCTGCTCCTTCACGCGGGCATGCTCCTGGTGGCGGGCTGGTGGGTCGGGGTGCCCCAGCTGCTTCCTCCGGGTCACGGGGCGGTGGAGGTCAATCTTGTCCAGGCCATCCCCGGGCGTGGTGAAGCATTGAATGCCGGGAAAGACGGGCGCCAACAGGCTATTGCCGCTTCACCAATCACGCCGAGGTCCGCGGCTGTAGCGAGTGCTGCCCCACGTGGTGCGCAAGGGGGGAGAAAGGCGGAAGAGCGTCAGCCAGCGTTCCCCTCGCCGTCTGGAGAGGTGTCGGCTGCTCAAGAAGCGGAGCTCGCCGAAGTTCGCCACTTCGCCCCGCCTTTGGAGGAGAGGGGGCCAGAGCGGAGCGACGGAGGTGGACTCGAGGAGGACGGTAAGTGGGTCGGCTTAGCAGGAGGATGGCCGCTGGCTGGCGCAGGAGAGGGTAAAGGAGGCGGCGCGCAAGTCTCGGCTGACGAGGGAAACGGCGTTGGGGAGAGAGCAGGTCTGGGTGGTGCCGGCGGGGCTGGACGCAGAGGAGCCGACTGGCGGCAGCTTCTGCGCGACAGGATTGAGAGGGCTAAGCGGTATCCCCCTGAGGCGCGTCGATCGGGGATCGAGGGGACTGCGGAGGTCCAGTTTCGGGTTGTCGCTGATGGTCGCGTCGAGGATGTCACGATCGTCAAGTCATCCGGGTTCCCCATATTAGATCATGCCTCGGTGGAGACCATCAAGCGAGCCACCCCGCTCCCGGTCGCTCCGGGCACGATCCGCGTCGGTATCTCGTATCGCTTGCGGGACCGATACTAGGCGGAGTGGACACGAGCTGATCGGCCTGGCTAGAAGATGTCGCCATGCCTGAGACCCTGACGATCCTGGAGTTTTCGGATTATCTCTGACCTTGGTGCTATCCGGCGGCGGTTCGCCTGCAGCGACTTCGAGACCGGTACGGCGGTCGGCTCCAGCTGAAGCGCCGAAGCTTTGCCCTCCGCCCTGACCCCGATCCTACCGCCACATTTCACGGGACCTACCGTGAGGCCGCCTGGCGACAAGCTTCCTCCCTATCGGTGGACGTGGGTATCACTTTCCAAATGTGGACGCGGCCCGACTTCCCCCAGTGGAGCTTGCCAGCACTGGAAGCGGCCAAGTGTGCTGAATTGCAAGGCCCCGAGGCCTTTGAACGGATCCATTTCGGACTCTTCAGGGCATTCTTCTGCGAAGGGGTGAACATCGGCAGGGTAGAGGAGGTCATCGAGGTGGCCCGGCGGGCCGAGCTCGACATGGATCGGTTTCTCAGTGACTACCAGGGAGGGGGTCAGCGAAACCGGGTCCTGGAGGAGCACGTACAGGCTATTCAGCGGTATCGAGTTCGGGCCATCCCGACCGTCGTCATCGGCGAGGCGCCCCCGATCGTCGGGGCGGTCCCTCTCCGGGAGTACGAGCGGCTCCTGGCGCGGCTTCTCGGGTAGGCCATCCTGTTGACGATGTCCTCAATTTCTCTTGACAAAGTGAAGACCACTATGATAACGAAAACCATGTTTGTTTCTTCCACATCGACGATCAGCCCTCATTTCGATCATGCACACTTGGGGTATGCCTATCATCGTGGTAGTAGGCTTTAGCGGCATCTGCCCCCCCGGGGGCGGCCGTTAGAGCATTTTACTCGGCCGTCTGAAGCCACGGGGGCAGACGTCAAAGTTCCCGTGGCTATTTTTATCGGTGCGGTCCTGCGGGGCATTGAGGCCCCAGTGCTGAGTAGGAACAGGGTGGGCGAATGGTGTTGAGCGAACTTCATGAGGAGCTTCGCCGGTCGGTCAGGGATTTCGTGGCGAAAGAGGTGCTCCCCGTCGCCGATGTACTCGATCGGGAGGAGAAGGACATCCCCGATGAGATCATCAAGAAGATGGCAGCGCTGGGCTACTTTGGGCTGGTCTTTCCGGCTGAAGCCGGAGGCGTCGGCCTGGACCACTTGGCGCTGGTCATCGTGTCGGAAGAACTCTCGCGAGGTTGGCTGAGCGTCGGGAGTGTCCTGACGCGGAACCTGATCACCGGAATTCTGATTCAATCCCACGGGACCGAGGAGCAGAAGCGGCGCTACCTGCCGGGAATCGTCTCTGGGGAGATTCTCACGGCGGCTGCCTTTACCGAGCCGGATGCGGGTTCGGACACGGCGGGGATGAGGGCTCGGGCCCGGCGGGATGGGGATCGGTATCTCATCACCGGCGCCAAGACGTGGTGCACCTTCGCCAACCGGGCCCACCTCCTCACCGTCCTGGCGAGGACGGATCCGGATCCAGCGAAGCGGCACAAGGGGCTGAGTCTCTTCCTCATTGAGAAGGAACCCTCGGATGATTTCGACCCCCCCCGGATCGCCGGTGAGCCGATTCCGACCGTTGGGTACCACGGCATGCACTGCTTCACCCTGGGCTTTCAGGACTGCCCTGTCCCGGCCGAGAACCTGATTGGCGGGCCCGAGAACCGAGGCTTCTATCAACTGATGGCGGCCTATGAGTCGGCGAGGATCCAGACGGCCGCGCGGGCCGTGGGCGTAGCGCAAGGGGCGTTGGACTTGGCTCTGAAGTATGCGAAGGAACGGCACCAGTTCGGCCAGCCGATCGGCACCTTTCAGGCGATCCGGCACAAGTTAGCCGACATGGCTACCGAGGTTCAGGCGGCTAGACAGCTGACTTACTATGCGGCGGCGATGAAGGACACGAGTCGCCGGTGCGATGTGGAGGCGGGGATGGCCAAGCTCTTTGCCGCGGACATGGTGGAGCGGGTCGCCTCAGAGGCCTTGCAGATACACGGGGGGTACGGATACTCGAAAGAATATTCCATCCAGCGCTACTGGCGGGATGCCAGGCTGTTCCGGATCTTCGAGGGGACGAGCGAGATCCAGCGGGAGGTCATCGGCAAGCGGTTAGTCGAAGGCTAGGGCCCGGGGAATCCCGGGGAGAGAGAGGAATGGGGAAAGAGCGAGAAGACATTGCCGAGGCAAAGAGAGCCTGGGAGGAGCAGGTCCTGAGACCTGCCTTGGGTCGGATCCAGGAGCGGGAGGAGTTTTCTACGTCGTCCGGGATTCGGGTTGAGCGCCTGTACACGCCCGAGGATACGACTGACCTCGATTACCTGGAAAAACTCGGTCTTCCCGGGCAATATCCGTACACCCGGGGAATTTACCCCACGATGTATCGCAGTCAGCTCTGGACGATGCGCCAGTACGCGGGGATGGGGACGGCCGAGGAGAGCAATGAGCGGTTCCGGTATCTGCTCAAAGAGGGGCAGACCGGTTTGAGTGTGGCCTTTGACCTCCCCACCCAGATGGGGCTCGACTCGGACGATCCGCTGGCCGAAGGTGAGGTGGGACAGGTGGGCGTCGCCATCGACTCCTTGGCTGACATGGAAACTCTCTTCGACGGCATTCCGCTCGATCAGGTGACGACGTCGATGACCATCAACGCCCCGGCGGCGATCCTCGTGGCGATGTACATCGCCGTCGGCGATCAGCAGCGGGTGCCGAGGGATCGACTGGCGGGCACGGTCCAGAACGATGTGCTCAAGGAGTATGTCGCGCGGGGAACCTATATCTACCCGCCAGGGCCCTCGCTGCGCCTGGCCGCGGACCTCATCGCGTACTGCGCCGCCCACGTGCCCCGGTGGAATCCCATCAGTATCAGCGGCTATCACATCCGTGATGCGGGTGCCTCGGCCGCCCAGGAGATTGCCTTTGCCTTCGCCAACGCCATCGCCTATATCGAGGCGGTGCGACGTCGAGGCCTCGAGGTCGATACCTTTGCCCCACGCCTCTCTTGGATCTTCAACACCCATAACGGCTTCTTCGAGGAGATCGCCAAGTACCGGGCCTTGCGGCGGATGTGGGCAAAGCTCATGCGGCAGCGGTTCCAGGCCAGGGATCCTCGCGCGTGGATGTTTCGAACCCATACCCAGACCGGCGGCTCAACGCTGATGGCCCAGCAGCCGGAGAACAACATTGTTCGGGCGGCGCTCCAGGCCTTGGCGGCGGTCTTGGGTGGGGTGCAGTCCCTTGCCCTCTCCTGCTTCGATGAGGCGCTGGCCATCCCGACAGAGGAGGCCCAACGCATCGCGCTCAGGACGCAACAGATCATCGCCTATGAGACGGGTGTCACCGACACCGTCGATCCGCTGGCGGGCTCGTACTTCGTGGAGGCCCTGACGGATCACCTCGAGCAAAGGGCCTGGGACATCCTCGAGGAGATCGAGGCGATGGGGGGAGCTGTTGCCGCCATCGAGCGCGGCTACATGCAACGCACCATCCAGGAGGAGGCATACCGATTCCAGCGGGAGGTCGAGGAGGGCAAGAAAATCATCGTCGGGGTGAACCGTTTCGGCGATAGCGGAGAGCATCGGACCCCGATCTTTCGCGTGAACCCCGAGGGGGCCGAGAATCAGAAGGCGAAACTGACGGGCTTTCGGGCCCGGCGCAGCGGCCGAGCGGTCGAGGAAACCCTGATCCGCCTTCGGGAGGCCGCGCTCGGCGAGGAGAACCTGATGGAACCTATCCTGGGTGCAGTCAAGGCGTACGCGACGATCGGTGAGATCTGTGGCCTGCTTCGGGAAGTCTTTGGGGAGTATAAGCCGCCGACGGGGTTGTAGGAGAGCGTGGCCCGCACCGGTGTGGTGGGGCTGTCGGCCCGGGAAGGGGCCGGCGAGGAGTGGAGGATGGAACAGGCGGTGGTCGTCAGTGCAGTCAGGACGCCGGTCGGGAAGTTTGGCGGAAGCTTGAAGGACATATCCGCGACGAAGCTCGGGGCTCTCGTCCTCAATGACGCCATCAAGCGGGCCAATCTGAAGCCGGCTCAGATCGATTACGTCATTATGGGCAGCGCCCTTCAGGCGACCCTCGGTTTGGGGCCGGCCCGGAAGGCGGTGCTCGAAGCCGGACTTCCCGTCGAGGTTGCGACGTATACGGTGAACAAGGCAAGCGGGACAGGGATTGAAACACTGGGGTTGGCGGCCCAGGCGATCTGGGCGGGGACCGCCGATGTCGTCGTGGCCGGAGGCATGGAAAACATGAGCCTGGCTCCGTACATGCTTCCCCACACCCGCTGGGGGCACCGGATGGGCTCCTTTGAGACCCTGGATCATATGATCTATGACGGCCTGACCTGCCCCGGCACCGGGCATCGCATGGGCTATCTCGGCGATCTTATGGCGGAAAAGTTCAAGATCAGCCGGGAGGAGCAGGACCGGCAGGCCTTGATAAGCCAGCAGAGGGCAGCCGAGGCGATCAAGACTGGGAAATTCAAGGAAGAGATCATCCCCGTCTCCATCCCGCAGGCCAAGGGGGAACCCGTCCTGTTCGCCCAGGATGAACACCCGCGGCCGGATACCACACTAGAGAGGCTGGCAAGGCTCAAGGCGATTTTTCGGGAAGGGGGGACGGTCACGGCGGGCAATTCCTCGGGCATCACCGATGGGGCGGCGGCCGTCGTTGTCACGTCCATGCGCAAGGCAAAAGAGCTGGGCCTGAAGCCCTGGTTCCTCATCCGTTCCTGGGGCTGGGCCAACGTCGAGCCGGCCATCATGGCGATGAGCCCGATCCCGGCGACGCGAAAGGCCGTACAGAAGGCTGGACTGAAGGTGGAGGACATCGACCTGTTTGAGATCAACGAGGCCTTTGCCGTCAAGGTCATCGCCTGTGAGCGAGAGCTCAAGATCGACAACGCGAAGATCAACATCCATGGCGGTTCGATCGCCATCGGCCATCCTATCGGGGCCTGCGGGACCAGGATCTTCGTGACGCTCTTGCACGCCCTCCAGGATCGGCGTTTGCGGTATGGTGCGGCCTCCATGGGGGCCGGTGGTGGGGAAGGGAACGCCTTGGTGGTGGAGCGTCTCACGTAGGAGGGGGAGTGTGGCCCAACAGGATGTCCTGAAGCAATGGCAGGAGGAGATGATCCGCCAGGCCAAGAGGACGGCAAAGGCGAAGGAGCTTTTCCTCGCGACGTGCGATCCCGAGGTCGGACAGACGCCCCGGGATCTCATCTACCGGAAGGGCAAGGCAAGACTGTATCGATATCGACCGACGGCGGAGGCAGTCTATCCTGTCCCCGTTTTCATGGTCCCGAACCTCGGGATCAGCCGCCCCTACATCTTCGACTTGCTGCCCGGCAATAGCTTTATCGAATACATGGTAAAGCAGGGGTTCGACTTCTATCTCCTCGACTGGGGGATCTTCGGGGATGAGGACGATGGCCTGACCGTGGACGAGTGCGTACTGCGCATCCTCCCGGTCATGGTGAAGAAGGTCCTCGAGAGTTCCCAGGCAAAGGAGGTCAGTCTGCTCGGCTACTGCATGGGGGCCCCCCTCAGCGCCTGTTACATCGCCCTTCACCCCGAAGCCCCTGTCCGTAATTTTATCAATATGGCTGGCCCCATCGATTTCGAAAAGGCGGGGTTCTTCACCACCTGGATGGATAAGCGTTACTTCGATGCGGAGAAGCTCGTAGACGCGTTTGGGGGGATGCCGGCGGACCTGATCCGGGCCGGGTTCAAGCTGCTGAAACCGACCGCGGACCTCAGCAGCTATACGAACCTCTGGTGGAACATGTGGAATGACCGGTACGTGGAGGGTTTCAAGGCCCTGAACAAATGGGCCAACGAGTATATGCCCATCCCTGGCTGCTTCTTCAAGCAGTGGGTGGAGGAGTTCTATCAGGGGAACACGATGGTCAAAGGTGAGCTCACCCTCGAGGGGAGACGGGTAGACCTGTCCAACATCCGTTGTTCGGTCTTGGTGGTGGGGGCGCAAGCCGATTACATCGCCCCGGCGGCGTGCGTCAAGGCCATGGTCGATGTGGTGTCGAGTCGGGATACGGAGTATGTCGAGTTGCCGGGGGGGCACATCTCGTTGATCGCCGGCCGGCAGGCGGCGACCGTCGCGTGGCCCAAGGTCCGGGGCTGGCTGGGCCCCCGATCCCAATGATAGGCGATGAGCGAAGATCGATGGCGGAGCGTCACTAGGGAGGCGACCATGAGCGGCGCGGGGTGGACAGAGGAGCTGCTCCAGCAGTGGAAGCAGTCCGCAGAACAGGGGATCGAGGCGTGGCAGGCGATGCTCGGTCGGACCCCGCAGCCGAACCTCTCCCAGTATTGGATGCCCTTCTTCAACCAGGGGGCGTTGCTTCTGTCCCAGATGGTCAGGGAGGGCGGGTCGCCCGAGGTGCTTCAGCTCTGGAAGCGGTTCCTGGACGAGGGGATCGAGGCGTGGTCGAAGGCCCTGGAGGGTGCCATGGCGTCTGAGGGTTTCGCCGCGGCCTTCGGAAAGTATCTCGACCAGTACCTCGGCGCGGCCGGCCCGGTGCATAAAGAGATGAAGAAGGCCGGTGAGGCGTATCTGAAGGCGCTCGGCCTCCCCTCGCGGAATCAGATCGCCGAGATGACTTCTCAGATCTCTTGGGTGGAATCGAGGATCGAGGAGCTCGAGGCAAAGATCGAAGGAGTGATGGGCAGCCTCGCCTCGTTGCAGGCGACCCTCGAGAAGGCCCGCAGGGAGGGGACGTTAGCCTCCTGAGGCGAAAGAAAAAACGAAGGCCCCGCCTCGACGACGGGGCCTCTGCCTTGTCGCGAACTCGCCTTAGTTCTTCAGGCCGTACAGCTTCAGGATCTTCTCAGAAAACTTCGTGAAGGTTTCCCGGGTCTCTTCGCCGGTCTGCTCCAGGAGATGCTGGACCTTGTCGGCGAACCGGCTGAGCGCCTGCCGGTGCAGCTCCCCGAGACGCGTGATCTGCTCGCCCCCCTCCCAAGAGAGGGCCACGGCCTTCTGGGTGGCCGCCATCACGTCCTTGGGTGCATCCTGGACGACCTCGGTCTGCCGGGTCCAGAGCTGCCGGGCCTCATCGGAAGCCTGGCGGAGGGCTGCCTGGACGTCGCTGGCATACTGAACCCCTTCGCGGGCAATGGCGGCATTCAGGTCGACGCCCCGGCCCGAGATGTCCCGGTTGAAGTCGCCCGTCATGGCGAACGCCTCGAGTGCCTTATTGACCGTCCCGTTCAACGCCTCAGTGGTCCTGTTGGTGATCTCTTCAAACTTCTCGTGCACCATGATCCTCCTCCTTCTCCTTGTATGGCTCCCTTCCCCCTCGGTCCATCGCCTCCTCTCCGCTGACCCGAGAGGAGCTGAACCTTTCAGCTAGAATATAACGCGGTGCATTATTCTTGTCAAGTATTTTCTTGCGTCGCATCACAATATTCTAACGCGAAGTGTTAAGTCATTGATTCTTATGTGGTTGAATACTAGAGATGGCTCTGAAGTGTCCAGCGTCCTGGGAAATCGGGCATTGGGGGTTGGAGTTCTAGACCCTCTCGACGATCAGGGCGATCGCCTCGCCGCCCCCAAGGCAGATGGCACAGAGTCCCCGTCGGGCCTGGCGTTCCTTCAAGAGATAGAGGAGCGTGGTGAGGATGCGAGCTCCCGTGGCACCAATGGGATGACCCAAGGCCACGGCCCCCCCTTTGACGTTGACGCGGTCCTCGGTGAGCCCCAGGATCTGCATGTTGGCTAACGCGACGGCTGAAAAGGCCTCATTGATCTCGAAGAGGTCAATGTCCTCGAGCTGCAGACCGGTATGCTTTAATACCTGCTTGATGGCCTCAGCGGGCGCGATTGTGAACCATTCGGGGGCGAGGGCGGCTTGCGCGTACCCGACGACCCGGGCGACCGGCGTGATCCCCAATTGAGCCGCCCGCCTCCCTGAAAGGACCGTGACCGCTGCCGCCCCGTCGTTCACGGACGGTGCGTTCGCCGCGGTGATGGTCCCGCCCTCCTTGAAGGCGGGTTTGAGCGTTGGGACCTTCTCGAGGGCGAGCCGCCCGGGCTCTTCATCCTCCTCCACGATCGTCGTTTCGCCCTTGCGCCCAGGAATCGGGACCGGGATGATCTCCGCCTTGAAGCGCCCCTCCCGCTGGGCTGTCAGGGCGCGGGTGTAGCTCTGCACGGCGTAGCGATCCTGCTCCTCCCGGGAGAGCCGGTATCTGTCGGCGCACATCTCCCCGGAAATCGCCACGTGCATGCCGTTGATGACGTCCCACAGCCCATCGTGGATCATGCTGTCGATGAGCTGGCCGTGACCCATGCGGTATCCGGTCCGGGCCTTGTCCAAGAAATACGGGGCCCGGCTCATGTTCTCCATGCCCCCGGCCACGATGATCTCCGCATCGCCGCTCCGGATGGCCTGGGCTGCCATCGTGACCGCCTTGAGGCCTGATCCGCAAACCTTGTTGATCAGGGTTGCGCCAACCGACTGGGGCAGGCCGGCTGCGATGGTCGCTTGTCGTGCCGGGGCCATGCCCATACCGGCGCTCACCACGTTGCCGAGATACACCTCATCGACCTGGGCCGGCTCGAGGTGCGCGCGACGCAGCACTTCGGCAACGACCAGACCGCCTAACTGGGGGGCCGGAACGGACGCGAGGGCTCCGTTGAAGCTCCCGATGGGAGTCCGCACAGCACTCCCGATCACAATGTCATCCATGGTGGACCTCCTTCGTCGATCCCCGGATTCCCCCTCCTAGTTCAGAGTGGGTTCCTCGATCTCGCTCGAGCATCGCGGACAGCGAGGCCCGAGATGGTAGCCGTGATCCCAGCAAAAGCCCTCTGCAATTTCTATCGCTGACGTGATGGCTGCCATCTACCCTCCCCTTTCTTTTCTTTCAGGAGTGCATTTCTTGTTCCAAGAGGTGTCGTGGTCTCCTCGGCTCTCTTCACCACCCCAAAGGCCCCCACCGCGATATTACAAATAATATAACACGCTGCGTTATATTAGTCAAGATGTGTCAGTGGGGGGTCGCCAAGCTGATGCAAGGAGTCATGAATTTTCCAGGGTATCAGGCGACCGGCAAGGAGAGATCAAAGGCCTCCTGGGGAGGCGCGTGGAATTGGCGGGCGATCCGGCGCTGAAGCTTTTTGGTTCCAGCTATCCCCGCTCCGTTTCGTGTTCGTGGATCCTTTGTTCCAAGCGATCAAGGCTCGCCTTGAGAGACTCGAGTTCAGCTTTGAGCGATGCGTCTCTCTGCCCCTCGGACTTCCCCTCGGTGGGCGCTTGGCCCTGATTGACCTCCCACCCCGGAGGTATCCATCCCCGGGTCGTCCACTCCCTCCAGAGCTTGCCGGCGTCTGTCTGCGTCGCCATGAGGGCCTCCAGGTTCGAAAACAGTTGCCTCTGGAACAGGGTCTGGAGAGAGTGTCCGTATTGGATCACTTGGTGGAGGAAGCTCACCGGCAAGAGGTTTTTCCGCTTCTTCTCCTCTTCGAGGATGATCTGGGCCAGCGTGACGGTGGTCAAATCTTCCTGGGAGGCGCTATCCACGACCTTGACCTGCTTGCCCTCGCGGATCAGCCCTGCGATCTCCTCGAGGGTGATATAGCGGCTCCGGCTCGAGTCGTAGAGCTTCCGGTTGCTGTATTTCTTTATGACGATCGGCTCCTCGGCCATGCAGACACCTCATCCCCTACACATACATCCCCCCATTCACATTCAGCACCTGACCGGTGATGTAGCTCGCGTCCTCCGAGCCCAAAAAGACGACCGCCTTTGCTACCTCCTCCGGTTTGCCAAATCGCCGCAGGGGGATCTGGGCGAGGATCTTCTGCTTCACGTCGTCGGGGACGCCGGAAACCATGTCGGTCGCGATGAACCCCGGCGCGATCGCGTTCACCGTGATCCCCTTCCCGGCCAGCTCCCTGGCCAAACTCTTCGTAAAGCCGAGGAGGCCAGCCTTGGCCGCCGCGTAGTTGGCCTGGCCGAAGTTCCCCATCTGCCCCACGATGGATGAAATGTTGATGATCCTGCCATAGCCGCGGGCCGCCATCCCGTCGAGAAAGACTTTCGTGCAGTAGAAGACGCCGTTCAGGTTCACCGAGATCACGGACCTCCAGGTGTCGTCGTCCATCTTGGCAAAGCTCTTATCCCGATTGATACCGGCGTTGTTCACAAGGATTTCGACCCGTTCAAACCGCTTGAGTACCGCATCGCGCATGCGCTGGACCTGCTCGGGGTCGCTGACATCGGCCTGGTAGATGTCGCTCGCCCTTCCTGTTCTTTCGATCGCCTGAGCGACTTCTCTGGCCATGGCTTCGTTCCGCTGGTAGTTGACGGCCACATCGGCCCCTTCCTCGGCCAGCGCCAGTGCGATCGCCCGGCCGATTCCGCGCGAGCCTCCAGTGACCACGGCAACCTTCCCTTTGAGCCTCATCGCTTCTCCCTCCGCGTCGAAGGCCTCTGTCTGCCGTCGTGACGACACAATATAGCTCGTCCCGGCGTCGGACGCAATGTCTAACGAGAACAACGCAAGTCTTTGTTTTTCAATAGGATACATCCACCTTCAAAGGATAACGCACGCGCTATAACGCAACTGCTAAAAATTGCTTGACAGTGGAACGAGGGTTGCAGTCTAATTCCCAGAAACAGAAAGGAGCAGATAATGGAACCAGCCGTAATTGTGAGTGCGGTTAGGACCCCTATAGGCACCTTTGGGGGGGCGCTTAAGGAGACACCCGCGACAAAGCTCGGAGCGGTCGCCGTCGCTGAGGCCGTGAAGCGGGCCCATCTGGCGCCCGATCAAATAGGCGAGGTGATCGTGGGCAATATCCTCCAGGCGGGCCTTGGCCTGAACCCGGCTCGGGTCGCGGCGCTTGAGGCTGGCATCCCCATCGAGGTGCCGAGTTACACGATCAATAAGGCGTGCGGCTCAAGTATTAAGGCGGTGATCCTGGGGGCCCAGAGCATACTGCTCGGCGAGGCGGACATCGTGGTGGCCGGGGGTATGGAGAGCATGAGCACCTCCCCTTACCTCCTTCGGCGGGCACGGTGGGGGCAGCGGCTAGGGCACGGCCAGGTCGAGGATACCATTCTGGCCGATGGCCTCACCTGCCCTATTACCTCTGTCCACATGGGAGTGACCGCCGAGCAGATCGCCCGAAAGTATGGGATCAGCCGAGAGGAGCAGGACCGCTTCGCCGTGCGCAGCCAGGAGAAGGCCCAGCGGGCCATCAAGGATGGGAAATTCGAGGGGGAGATCGTGCCGGTCCAGATCCCGCAGCCGAAGGGCGATCAGCTTATGTTCGCCCAGGATGAGCATCCCCGCGACACGACCCTGGAGAAGATGGCCAGGCTGAAGCCGGCCTTTCAGGAGGGCGGGACCGTCACGGCAGGGAACGCCTCTGGGATCAACGACGGGGCTTCGGCAGTGGTCGTCACCTCGATGCAGAAGGCGCGGAAGCTAGGACTGAAACCGTTGGGAGCCATCAGGAGCTGGGCCTCGGCGGGGGTCGATCCGAGCTTTATGGGGATGGGGCCCGTCCCCGCCTGCCGGAAGGCGTTGGAGAGGGCGGAGCTCAAGCCAGACGAGATCGACCTCTATGAGATTCACGAAGCCTTTGCTGCGCAAGTGTTGGGGGTCCTGCGGGAGTTTCCCGTTCCGGAGGAGAAGCTCAACATCCATGGCGGAGGCATCGCCCTGGGGCACCCCATTGGGGCCAGCGGGGCTCGGATCCTGACAACGTTGCTCTACGCCCTCCACGATCGCGGCGGTCGTTATGGGTTGGCCACCGGCTGTATCGGCGGCGGCCAGGGGATCGCGATGGTCGTCGAACGGCTGGAGACCCTCTGAGCTTATACACGGCATCCCTTCATTGTTGACCGCGCCCCTCGTCACGTTGGCACCCCTCCGCCACACACGACCCGGGCCTCCGTTGACAGCACGTGCCTCATCGCATAGAATGAAAATGATCGACCGCAGAGGTGTGTGCAGAGGGATGAAGGCGATGAGACCGATGCCGTCCTGGGTGCGGGACCTCCATGAGGGGATCGAGGCAGAGGCCTCGAGCCTCTTTATCCTACACCACAATATCGCCGATTATGTCCCGCTCGGTCAGGCCTTTCTCCCCCTTCCCGCCTTTCTCGCTCAGTGGTTGGAACAGACGGATACCGTCATCTTCTACAATCGATCTACCGGTCTCCGCTTTCCCGATGAGGAGACGCAGCGACGATTTCGGGAGGGGGCGGGTCTCAAGGGTGAGCGCGACCAGCGGGACGCCCACCTGGAAGACCAGCGGCGACGGGCGTTGATGGCATTGGGCGAGGCGACAGGCGTGGAGCCTCCCTCGTTGCCTACGCATCCGAGCAAGGTCATCCCGCTGGTGGGCCAGGCCCTCCGGTCGGGGCGTCTCCGGAATGGGCGGCGACGCGCGATCGCCGTGCTGGAGTATGCCGAAAGTATCGCCCCGGCGGCAGATATTTCCTGCATGCACGAGGATGATCGCACCAACTTGGTGGCCCTCCTGAGTTTCGCGGCCGACCGCGCGATCCCTGAGCAGGGTGGGGTCCTCCTGCTCACCGTCGGCAATCTCGCTGACCTACACCCCACCCTGCGCCAACCGGGGGGTCGGGTCGAGGTGATCGAGGTTCCCCTCCCCGATGAGGCGGAGCGGCTGCAGTATGTCGAATACCTCCTGGATCAGGATGGCCCGAAGCTGAGCATGAGTGCGGAGGCGCTGGCGCGGGCAACCGCCGGGCTGACCCGACTCCATCTCGATCAGCTCTGCCGCCATGCCAAGACGAAGGGATCTCCCTTGACCTTTGAGGAGATCAAGCAGCGCAAGCGGGAGATCTTGCGGCAGGAGCTGTATGGCATGGTGGAGCTCGTCGAGCCGAGCTTCGAATTAGACACTATCGGGGGGCTCGCCGCAGTTAAGGAGTTCCTGCGGGAGGTGATCCAGGCCATTCGGGATGGGGACCTGAAGATGGTCCCTCGGGGGATCACGCTGCTCGGGCCCCCGGGAGTGGGGAAGACGGCCGTGGCCGAAGCGCTGGCGAAGGAGTGCGGGTTCAACTTTGTCAAGATCACCAACCCGCGAGAGAAGTGGGTCGGGGCTTCGGAGCGGAACTACTGGAAGATCCTGCAATCCCTCCGGGCCTTGACGCCCCTCGTGGTGCTTGAGGACGAGGCGGATCAGAGCGAGCAGTCGCGGGATGAAGTCAGTGGGGACTCGGGAGTGGGTAACCGGTTGCGGCAGATGCGCTTCGAGTTTACTGGCGACCCGACCATCCAGGGGAAGGTCCTGTGGATCCGGATCACGAACCGTCCAGATAGGCTGGATCCTGCGGAACGTCGCTCAGGTCGGTTCAGCGAGCGGATTCCCCTGCTCATGCCGGATGCGGATGAGCGGGTCGCCATCTTCGGCATCATGCCAAAGAAGCACGACTTTGCCACTACGGCCGTCGATCTTACCAAGATGGCGAAGCTCTGCGAGGAGCGGTTTCCGGGGCAGATCACGGGGGCGGATATCGAGGAGATCTCGCTCAGGGCCTACCGCCATGCACGGGTTCGGGGGGCGAAGGCGGTGGGGGAAGAGGATTATCGCTGGGCTATTGTGGACTTCATTCCCTCTCAGTCGGCGGATGTGATCGGTCGGCAGGAGCTCATGGCGGTTTCCCACTGCTCCTCCCGCCGCTTCCTGCCTGAGCGATACCGGGACGTCGGAGCCGAGCGGCTCCGGTCCCCCGGATAGTGTGGGGGACGGACGGGTTCCGCCGCCTCCCACGGGTCTAGGAGACGTCGAGGGCGAAGATGTTCCCCATCTATGTGAAGGAGCCGGGGTTCCGCGAGCCGGAAGACCCCATCTACTACGTGGTGACCAAGAGTGGCCTCTTTCAGGTCAAGCGGACCCCCGTCTTTCGCTCCCGGGTCCGCGTCCGTGGACTGTTATGGCTTGAGGAAGAGGAGGAGGGCGCACGCTTCCTACTACCGCCCATCCCCGAGAAGATTCTGGGTGAGACCATGGCCTTTTTCCGGGAGGTCTTTCGTAAGTATCGGGCCGAGGCGGCCGTGCTCCTCTATCTGAGGGAGGGGGCGGGGGAGTACGAAATCCGGATTCCCCCTCAACAGGTGGCCGGAGGTCACTGCCGGTATGAGATCGGACCGAATCCCCCCGGCTGTATCCGGGTCGGAACCATTCACAGCCACGGCGCGGCTGAAGCCTTCCATTCAGAGCTCGATGATCTCGACGAACAATATGACGATGGGCTCCATGTGACGATTGGATCCTTGCATGCCAAACCCTCCGTCTCCTGCTCGCTCGTCGTGGACGGCCGGCGCTTCGACCTGCAAGCAGGGGAGGTTCTCGAGGTCATGCCGTGGCAGTTGGAACCGACGATCCGCCTCGAGGATTCGGAAGCGGTGACGCCAGTTCCCCCTCCGGGTGATTCCGATCCCAGTGGCCGGCCCTCCGCCATTTGAACAAGGGTCCAAGGTCTGAAGTCCGAAGTCCAACGTCAAAAACGCTGGACTGTAAGACGAAGGTGGTGAAAAGGAATAACGAAGGCCGTTGACGTTCGAATGCTGGCCCTAAACGTACGCGGACGCTCGTGACTTTGGACATTGGACGTTGGACGCACAGACCAACATGCTCGAGATCAAGGTGATCGGTATTGGCGGGATCGGTTGTGCCCTACTGCCTTTCCTGGCAAGGTATCTGAACTACCAGGGAGAGCCGGCGCGCATCACCCTCATTGACGGGGATGAGTTTGAGCGGGCCAATGCGGATCGGCAGGCTTTTGGGACGCTGGGAAACAAAGCGAAGGTCAAGGCGACCGAGATGGCTCGCGAATTTCAGCGGGTGGCCTTCCGGGCCGTCCCCCAGTACATCAGCGAGGCCAACATCACCGAGCACGTTCAGGAGGGTGACACGGTTTTTCTGGGGGTGGATAACCATAAGACCCGGAAGGTCGTGAGTGACTATTGCGAGAAGCTTGCCACCGTCACGTTGATTTCCGGGGGGAATGATTTCAACGACGGGAACGTTCAGGTTCATATTCGCGAGGGAGGTCGGGACCGGACCGCCCCGATCACGCGGTACCATCCGGAGATCCGGAACCCCCGGGATCGCTCACCTGCGGA
Source organism: candidate division NC10 bacterium CSP1-5 (assembly GCA_001443495.1). Lineage (GTDB taxonomy): Bacteria > Methylomirabilota > Methylomirabilia > Methylomirabilales > CSP1-5 > CSP1-5. The sequence continues at coordinate 41,623 of LDXR01000010.1, forward strand.
GATGTCGTGCGAGGAGCTGATGGCGCGCGGTTCGCCCCAGCTCCTCTTCGCGAATCTCGCCATTGCCTCGGCCATGCTGAACGCCTTCTATGGGATTCGCGAAGGGAAACTCACATACGGCGAGGTCTACCTCGACATCCTCGAGGGAAAGAGCAACCCAGTCAGACGTGAGGGAAAGCAATGACCGAACCTCTCAAGCAGGCGACGCGAGTCCGTCCGGCCTCCCCCACGGAGACCCAGGAAACGGTGCGGGTGATCTACGGGGTCCATTCCCTCGATGTGAACATCGCGGGGCGGAGCGTCGGAGAGGTCCGCGCCGCCCTCAGGCAGGCGTTGAACATCCCCCCCCAGGCCGTGGCGGTCGTCGATGGGCGCGAAAGCCTAGAGAGCTACATCCTCCAGATTGGTGAGGTTCTGGAGTTCGTCCGACTGGCCGGCGAAAAGGGGAGCCTCGAGGGTGGCCTCCTCACATGGGGTGGAAGAGTGTCAGGGAGATGCCGGCCGCCAGGGGGACCGTGATATTGTCATCCAGAGGCAGGGGGAGGCACTCCGTCACCGCCGCGACGATGGCCCCTGCGAAGGCGGTGGAGGCCGGGAAGAGAGGCAGGGTCACGAGAAAGGCTGTCACCAGGAAGGCACCTGTTCCCGACAGGGTCTTTCCCTTGGTGAGCCGGTAGCCTCCCATGGCCTGCCCGGCGACTGACGCGGCGGTGTCCGCGCAGGCGAGGACCAACAAGGCTGCAGCAGCGACGGTCCGCTCGAACATCAGGATCGTGAACCAGCAGGCCACAAGGTAATACGTGGATCCGGTGAGGCGTTTCTCCTCTTCGGGTCGCATCGCTCCTTGAAAAAGGCGGAGGAACCAAGGGTTCAGGGCAGGCCACCGCAGGCGCAGGACGTCTGCCACGATGAAGGGCAGGGCGAGGCTGCCCAGGATGAGGAGCGCCTGGAACTTTGTGAGGTTCAGGAGCAGGTAGATGAGGGGGATCAGACCGCCGACGAGGTGAATGAGCTTCCGGGCCGACTCGAAGGATGAAGGCCGCACCCGTCCCTCCCTTGCGTGGCCGCCTCGGGCCGAATCTTATAGATACTGTCCGTAGCGGATCTTTTCGACGACCTCTTTGATCTTCCGGTATTCCTCGATGACACGGAGCAGATCCTGGGTCTCCACAGGGCCCGGGTCCACCTTCCCCGACAGGGAGCCAAAACGCTTGGAGGGGCTGCTGAGAAAATCTTCCCACCGTCGGAGGGTGATCTCCTCGGCTCGCCGCATTATCCGCTCCACCGCGGTCCTCCTGCCATCCCCATATCATAGGGGGCAGAGTGAGTCAACGTCTCGGGCGAGGCGCCGAGAGTCCGAGCCATCCGTGGGTTCGCTGACGGGCGGGGGAGAGAAAACCAGGTCTCGACGATCAGTCCAGATAGATCAGGAGGGTACGGCCGGGATGGATGAGAGATCCCTGCAGGTCGTTCCAGCGCTCGAGGTCCTTGGAACTGACCCGGTGCGTCCTGGCAATTTCCCAGAGGCTATCACCCGGCTTGACGACGTACAGGCTGTAGTGCGAGGCGGGTCTGTTGTTCGTGGTCTGTTTGGTGGTGGAGGTCTCGGCGAGGGTCAACGCCGGGACCGGGACGTTGAGAGGGGTGCCGGCCCGGATGTGGTGAGGATTCTCTAAATGGTTCATCTCCATCAAGACCGCGACCGTGGTTCCATACCGCTGGGCGATGGTCGAAAGGGACTCTCCCGGTCGAACCCGGTGCTGGCGCCACGAGGGACCCCGCGCCTGGACGAGCCGGTCGAGGGCATCGAGGAAGACGGCCTTGCTTCCTGGGGGGAGATTGAGGAGATAGCCCTCCTGGGGGGGAGTGACGAGCCGATTGAGTTCGGGATTCCGGTCCCGCAGCTCCTCCGTACTGAGCCCCACCGCCTTTGCGAGAAGCCGGAGATCCGTCTGTTGAGAAAGGGCCACCTGATCAAGCTGCCACGACTCCTCGCTGGGGCGCTGGAAGCCGTACGCTTCGGGGTTCTTGGCAATGAGGGTCATCGCCATGAAGGCCGGCACATAGTACTTCGTCTCTCGGGGGAGATGGAGTTTCCAAAAGTCGGTCGTCCCCTGGCGCTTGATGGCCCGGAGAACCTTGCCCTCCCCCGCGTTATACGCGGCAATGGCTAAGGGCCAGGACTCGAACATCGCGTAGAGGTCCGCCAGATAGTGCGCCGCCGCCGCCGTGGCCTTCACCGGATCACGACGTTCATCCACCCACCAATCGATCTTCAGGCCGTACTTGCGGCCCGTCCCCTTGATGAACTGCCATATCCCGGATGCCCTCGCCCGTGAGTAGGCGTACAGCTTGAATGCACTCTCGATATAGGCCAAGTTCACCAGGTCTTCGGGGAGCGCCTTGTCCGCAAAGATCTTGCGCATCAGTGGGAGGTATCGCCCTGAGCGCTCCAGGGCCTCCCCGGTCAACTCGCGCTTCTTCGTGGTGAAGAGCTCGATGTAGGCCTGAACCTCGTGGCGGATCTCCAGGGGGATGTAAGAAGGGAGCTCCGGTTTTTCTGCCGGTGGCACTGCCTCCTCCAAGGCCGTCACGTCCTCGGGGCTCACGAGGGAGGCCTCCCCTTCAAAGGGGGTCACATGCATCGCGCGGATACCGGCCAACTCGTCTAGGAGGGCTTCGAGATCCTCGAGCAACTGTCCTCGGCGGCGCCCCGGGTCCGGTGTCGAAGGAGCCCCGTCGCTCGAGAGAAGCGCACGGGCCCGGGTGAGGAGGGTGATCGCCTCATGAGCTTTTCCCTCTCCCCACTGGCGTTTGGCCTGTTGGACGAGCTCCTGGACCTCCATTACGAGGGGATCCTCTGATCGGCCGTCTTTCCCGTCAATCGCCCACAAGGGCGCGACGGGTGATGGTACGGCGATGGCAGGCTTGGATGGTTGTAAGGGAGCAAGTGGAGCGTCAGCAGCGGCACAGCAAATGAGCGAGGGGTGGTGGGACCTCTGCTGTCCGGGAGGGGAGGGGCCGATGGGCGAAGGGGACAGGGCGCATCCCGTGAGGAGAAGAATACCACCGATCGGGACCCACCATGCGAGGACAGAATTACGATCCACCCGGTCCTCCCTGGAGTGTCGAGGCGGACGGGTTTCGCCCGCCCAGGCGCCTCAGTACGTGCAGGAGGGCGGGAAGAACGCATTGGGTGGCCTTATACCCTTCTTCCTCTATCAAGTCAAGCGCCTCAAAGGCCAGAAGCACGTGCGACTCACTCTCCGCATACATCCCAGAAACTCCCTCCCGTGGCGCAGAGGTCGCTTTGCATGGTCCGTGCCAAGTCGCGGAGACTCCTCAGGGCCTCCCCCCTGCCCCCTTCTTTGCAGAGTCAGGCACCGATGATCGCCCCGATGCTGATCCCACGACCCGCTTCGGCACGAGCTGTGCCTCCGTCAGGACTTGCCAAGCCCCCAGACGAGTAGTCCCCCAGGCTAGCTCGCCAGCCAGGATGAGGCTGAATTGGCCAGAAGGCTTCTGCTGTATGGGTGGAAATCGAGGCGCATTCACCGGAACCCGGGGGGGAGGGTGGAGTCGTCGATCCACGACAGGTAATCCGGCAGGCCAGAGGTGATAGGGAAGGAAATGATCTCAGGGACGGTGTATGAGTGGAGCGCTCTCACCAGGCCCTGCACTTTTGGGAAGAGATCGGCCCGCCCCTTGCCGATGAGCAGCACTTCTGCCTCCTCCTGGACCTTCCCCTCCCACCAAAAGAAGGACCGAACGGCGGGGACGATATTGACGCAGGCGGCGAGACGCTCCTCCAGCAAAGACCTGGCGATCCTCTCTCCTTCCTCGGCCGAGGCGGTGGTGATAAAGAAAACGATATGTTTTGCCGACGCCTCAAGGTCCGACATTGGGTGCTGCACCTCTTCGTCGGAGTCCGCCACTGGGGTCACTTGGGCCAAGATCGGGCAACGGGTGCTGTGGCGAGGGCGGCGGCCGTCAAGGGCGAGGTGTCTTTCCCCCTGCCCGCCTCAGAAGCCTTCCTACTCTAGGAGAAAGGTGGAGGCCTGTCAAGCTCGTCTTGCCTTCGCTCCGTCCTGCTGATTCAGCGAAAGCCGGCGGCGAGACCCTCGCTCAGGCCGACGGACGACCTCTGTCACATTCCGAACGTAGATGACTCCCATACCCTCCCCATGATCATAGAGCCAAAAGAATCAACTGGTTAAATCTATGTCTATATACTTGACAAATATTGACTCAAGTTTTATACTATGGATCGAATAAGGTTCAGGCTTTGACATTCATCACTAACCAAGAAGGAGGCCCAGAGGTGGCTAAGGTGATTGGGATTGATCTCGGAACGACGAACTCGGTCGTGGCGGTTATGGAGGGGGGAGAACCTGTTGTTATCCCCAATGCGGAGGGGGCGAGGCTTACCCCGTCGGTGGTGGCCTTTACGAAGGATGGGGAACGCCTGGTGGGCCAGGTGGCCAAGCGTCAGGCGATCACGAATCCCGAGAATACGATCTTTTCGATCAAACGCTTCATGGGCCGCCGGTACGAGGAGGTCCTCCAGGAAATTAAGCTCGTTCCGTACAAGGTCGTCAAGGGCCCCGGTGGGGATGCCCGGGTCGAAGCGCGCGACAAGCAGTATTCACCCCCCGAGATCTCGGCCATGATCCTGCAGAAGCTCAAGACCGATGCCGAGGCCTACCTGGGGGACAAGGTCACCAAGGCGGTCATCACCGCGCCTGCCTACTTTAACGATAGTCAGCGGCAGGCGACGAAGGATGCAGGAGCGATTGCGGGACTCGAGGTCCTGCGGATCATCAACGAGCCGACAGCCGCCGCCCTGGCCTACGGCCTGGACAAGAAGAAGGACCAGAAGATCGCGGTTTTCGATCTCGGGGGCGGGACCTTTGACATCTCGGTGCTCGAGATCGGGGAGGGGGTCTTTGAGGTCAAGGCCACCAACGGGGATACGCATCTGGGCGGCGACGACTTCGACCAGCGGATCATCGACTGGATCGTCGCCGAGTTCAAGAAGGACCAGGGGATTGACCTCAGCAAGGATCGGATGGCGCTGCAACGCCTGAAGGAGGCGGCAGAGAAAGCCAAGTGTGAGCTGTCCACGGTCATGGAGACCGAGATCAATCTCCCCTTCATCACCGCCGACGCCTCGGGGCCCAAGCATCTGAGCATGAAGCTGACGCGGTCGAAGCTGGAACAACTGGTGGAGGATCTGATCGATCGGACCTTGGGTCCCGTCCGCCAGTGCCTGGAGGATGCCAAGATCAAGCCCGGTCAGATCGACGAGGTGATCCTGGTGGGAGGACAGACCCGGATGCCCCGGGTGCAGCAGGTGGTGAAGGACCCCTTTGGCAAGGACCCGCACCGCGGGGTCAATCCGGACGAGGTGGTGGCGATCGGTGCTGCCATTCAAGCCGGCGTGCTCGGTGGCGAGGTTCGGGATGTGGTGCTCCTGGATGTGACGCCGCTGTCCCTCGGGATCGAGACCCTGGGTGGCGTGCTGACGAGACTCATCGACAGGAATACCACCATCCCGACGCGCAAGAGTGAGGTCTTCACGACCGCGGCGGACAATCAGACCTCGGTCGAGGTCCATGTGCTGCAGGGGGAGCGTGAGATGGCTCGGGACAACCGGACCCTCGGCCGGTTCCACTTGGTCGGGATCCCGCCGGCCCCCAGGGGAGTTCCTCAGGTCGAGGTGACGTTCGACATCGATGCCAATGGCATCCTGAATGTCGGCGCGAAGGATACGGCCACGAGCAAGGAGCAAAGAATCACCATCACCCATTCCAGCGGTTTGGGCAAGGACGAGATCGATCGGATGGTGAAAGAGGCCGAGGCCCACGGCGCCGAAGATAAGCAGCGTCGGCAGGAGATCGAGGCCCGGAACCAGCTCGACTCTCTCGTCTATACGACGGAAAAGATGCTCAACGAAAACCGGGAGAAGATCCCCATGGGTGAGATCTCCGGCATCGAGGCGGCCTTGCAGGAGGGGAAGAAGGCCCTTGAATCCGGAAAGGCTGATCAAGTCCGTCAGGCCATCGAGCAGATCACGAAGGCGTCTCACAAAATGGCCGAGGCCATGTATCGGCGGACCGAAAGCCAGCAGCAGGGGACCGGCGCCCAGGCCGGCGAGCAGGCGAAGGGTGGCGATCGCCCGACCGAAGGAGAGGTGGTGGACGCCGAGTTTGAGGATCTCGGTGGCGACAAGAAGTAACAGGCAGGGTGTAGCAGTAGAAAGGAGGGAGGTCGCAATGGGAATTGTGCGGTGGGATCCGTTTCAAGGCTTAGTCTCGCTCCAGGAGCGCATGAATCGACTCTTTGAGCAGACATTGGACCGCTCTCGGGGAGAACGAGAGGGGATGGCGGCCGGGACCTGGGCACCGGCCGTGGATATCTATGAGACGCCCGACAGTATCGTCCTGCAGGCAGAGTTGCCCGGCCTCAGCAAGGACGACATTGACATCCAGGTCCGGGACAACGTCCTGACCCTCAAGGGCGAGCGGCGCTCGGAGAAGGAGGTCAAGGAAGGGAACTATCTTCGAGTGGAGCGGGCGTACGGGGGCTTCCAACGGGCCTTCACCCTGCCGGCCGCTGTTCAGGCCGACAGGATCCGGGCCGTCTTCAAAGACGGGGTCTTGGACGTGAGTATCCCTAAGGCTGAAGAGGCCAAGCCGAAGCAGATCAAGATCGAGGTGAAATAGCCCTGCGCGCGGGGCGCCGGGTCGATTTCATGGCGGCACTCTGCGCTCGTCGGGGCGGTCGTGAGACGAAAGGAGGCGTAAGAATACAATGACAGCGAATGCGGTATTTTCTCGGGTCGGCAGCGAGAACCCTCTTGCCGACGCCCTGGCGATTCAGGATGTGTTGGACACCTTCCTCGGCCGCCGTCGCGGGGAGGCGTACCGGAGGGAGGCGACATGGGTCCCTCTTGTGGACGTCTATGAGGCGCAAGACGCCTTCGTGATCCGGGCAGAGCTCCCCGGACTGCGGCAGGAGGAGATCGGGGTATCCATCCACGATAATATCCTCACGCTCCGTGGCGAACGGAAGCCGGACGCGAAGGTGAAGAAGGAGAGCTACCATTGGCGGGAGCGCTTCACCGGTCCGTTCCATCGCACGCTCAGCCTCTCCTCGGTGGTGGACACCGGCGGGGTCAAGGCCACCTACCGGGAGGGGGTCTTGGAGATTCGTCTCCCCAAGAAGGAGGAGGCGAGGCCGCGCACCATCAAGGTGGAAGCTGCCTAGGGCGTTGCGGAAGTTCAGGGCCCATGACCTTTCTGGAGGGGGGGGTGGGCCCTTTTATCCTTTTCCGGGTAGATCGCGATGACCAAGCGGGATTACTATGAGGTCCTGGGGGTTCCTCGGAACGCCTCGGAGCGTGAGATCAAGCGCGCGTATCGAAAGCTCGCCCGGAAGTATCACCCCGATGTCAACCCGGGAGATCCAACGGCCGAGGCGAAGTTCAAGGAGGTGAACGAGGCATACGAAGTTCTAAGTGATCCGGGCAAGCGCCGCCAGTACGATCAGTTTGGCCATCAGCCGTTTGCCTCGGCACCCACAGAGGGGACTGGTCCCGGCTTCGGATCCGACTTCGGCCCTTTTGCCGATTTCGCTCGGGGTGGGTTTGGGGACATTGGGGATCTCTTTTCGGATATCCTCGGCGGCCAGCCAAGGGCGACGACGGCTCCCCAGAAGGGAGAGGACCTTCATTACTCTGTCGACCTGAATTTTGAGGACGCTATCCGAGGGCTCTCACCCGAAATCACCGTGCAAAAGCACGGTCCCTGCGAGGTCTGTCAGGGGAGCGGAGCGGCCGTCGGATCCGCCCCCCAGTCCTGTCCCGACTGTGGAGGCAGCGGACGACGACAGGTCTCCAGGGGCATCTTGAGCATGGCATCCCCCTGCCCCCGGTGTCAGGGGAGCGGAAGGGTGATCCTCAAGCCGTGCCAGAGCTGCGGGGGCCGGGGACTGGTCTACCGAACCGAGCAGCTGAAGGTCAAGATCCCTCCCGGCGTGGACACCGGATCGCGGATTCGCCTCGCCGGCATGGGAGAGGCGGGAAGGAATGGGGGTCCACCTGGGGATCTCTACGTGACGACCCGGGTCCAGCCCCACCCCCTCCTGGAACGGAAGGGTGACAATATCTACTTGACCATCCCCATTACCATCACGGAGGCAACACTGGGGGCGCGGGTCGAGGTTCCGACGGTGGACGGAATGGCCACCATGGTGATTCCTCCCGGCACCTCGAGTGGCCGGGTCCTGCGCTTGAGGGGAAAAGGGGTGCCGCATCTCAAAGGGAGTGGGCGAGGAGATCAGTACGTGACGGTCAAGGTGGTCGTTCCCCAGAATCTCGATGAACGGTCTCAGCAGCTCCTCCGGGAGTTCGCCCGGTTGAATCCCATGGATCCCAGGCGGGATCTGAAGACGTAGGGTCCGGAGGTGGATATGCCGAGGAAGAAGAGGCCTCTCTACATGATCAGCGTGGTGGCCGAGATGTTTGATATACACCCCCAGACCCTCAGGACCTATGAGCGGGAAGGGTTGATCCGGCCGGCGAGGACCGGGGGGAACACGCGCCTCTATTCCGAAGAGGATCTGGATCGGATCGATCTCATCCTGCGCCTCACGAATGAGCTCGGGGTGAATCTTGCCGGAGTAGAGGTCATCCTCAACATGCGGGACCGCATGGAGCAGATGCGCCGGGAGGCGGTAGAGACCTTCGAGACGGTCTTCAGGATGGTAGGAGAGGAGCTGCTTCACCGCCGGCAGGGGCCGGGCCTCGTCCCGGTCGGGCGGCGGGGTTTGACCCGGCGGGTCCCGCCTCGCGAGGCCGAATCCCCTTGACACTTGTGGGATGATATTCTACGTTGGTTGAAACGTTCGAGCGCATCCGCAGGGTATATCACAGGAGAGACGTGAGTCATGGGAAACACCTTTAAGACCGTGTTTCTTTTGGGGGCCTTGACCGGCCTCCTGATTGTCTTCGGAAATTACTTCGGAGGGACGCAGGGGATGATGATTGCCTTCCTCTTCGCCCTCGTCTTGAACGTCGGTGCCTACTGGTACTCCGACAAGATCGTGCTGGCCATGTACAGGGCGCGGCAGGTCACCGAGGCGGAGGCCCCCGAGCTGGTGGGCCTGGTTCGATCCCTGAGCCAGCGGGCGCGCCTCCCGATGCCCAAGGTCTGGATCGTTCCGTCCCCGGCCCCGAACGCCTTTGCCACCGGGCGGAACCCGGAGCATGCCGCCGTCGCGGTGACCGAAGGGCTCCTGCAGACCATGAACCGCGACCAGCTCGAAGGGGTGCTGGCTCATGAGTTGGGCCATATCACGAACCGGGACACCTTGATCAGCGCGGTTGCGGCTACGCTGGCGGGGGTGATCATGATGCTCGCCAATATGGCCAGGTGGGCGGCCTTTCTCGGGGGTGGCCGCGACGACGAGGATAGGGGAGGCGGCATCGTAGGTCTTGTGGTCATGTCGATGCTGGCCCCGATCGCTGCCCTGCTTATTCAAATGGCCATCTCGCGCACCCGGGAGTTCCTCGCGGATGCAACGGCCGCCCACCTCACGAAGAAGCCCGTTGCCCTGGCCTCAGCCTTGGAGCGGCTTCAGATGGCTGCCGAGCGCATTCCCCTCGATGCCAACCCGGCGACGTCGCATCTGTTCATCGTGAATCCACTCTCGGGAAGGAGCCTGCTTCGTCTGTTCTCCACCCATCCCTCCGTCGAGGAGCGAGTCAAGCGCCTCCGGGCCATCCAGGTCTAGAAGTGCACCCCGTGCGAGGGAGCAAAAGGGCGGGCAGAGCCGGCCCGCCCTCGCATGCGTGGTGGCTTCTTTCCTTGCTTTCGGCAGTGATGGCGGGCGGCTGTCTGTTTGTGGGCCCCGCGCCTCCCGAGCAGGTAAATATCCGTCCGTTGCCTCCTCGCCTCCCCACGTACACGGTCAGCGGTCAAGCCATCATTGCAGCCCCCGGGCCGATCAGCGTCACGGTGCAGCCCGTGGGCCCGGAGGAGGTCCATGGGTATTTCCGCAGCCGTCCTCCCAGGGTGAACCCCTTTCAAGGGATGCAGAAGGCCATCACTCCCTTCTTGGTGCGCATCGAAAATCGGACCAGGGACCAGGTGACGTTTGATCCGGGGTTGGCGGTCCTCAAGGATCAGGATAACCGTCCGGCGACCGCATGGGATGCGATGGATCTGCATCAAACCTTTGGAGAAAAACCGGCGTTGCTCCAGGCGGCCCAGGGAGGGGTCTTTACCGGGTATCTCGTGGTTCCCCCCGACCAGAGCCGCGAGGGACTCCTGATCTTTCCGGCCCTTCCAAAGGATGCCAAGGCCCTTCTCCTCCATTTCAGTTCTCTCTACGCCGGGCCCGCACCCTATCCCCTCATCTTTGAGTTCACGGTGGTCCCGGAGGAATCAAAAAAATAGGCTCCTCGTCACAGAGCAGGATATCGTATGTCCCTCCGCCCAGAACTGTTTCGAGAGATGGCCGCTCTCAGGCGCCTGCCGGGTGGAGAGGAGGACTCGAGGGCCTGGCAAAAGGCGTATGAGGCGATAGAAGAGGCCCTTGCTACCCTCGAGGAGGAGACCCGCTATGGGGAGGAGCCTGCCCTCGTTTTCCACCCCGAGGGATCGGTGCCAGCGTCAGGAGATCCGCGCGCCACGGGCGTCAGACCGCGTCGTGCGGGGAGTGAGATCGCGGAGCTTTCTGTCACGTCGGCGGTGAGCCTTATCCACCGCAAGGAGCTTTCCCCCGTTGAACTTGTCCGAGCGGTACTGGATCGGATCGACGCATACGGGGAGCGCATCAATGCCTATATTGCCCTGGATGCGGAAAACGCCATTCAGGCAGCTCGGCAAGCAGAGGATGCCCTCGTCCACCGTCACCCGCTTGGCCCCCTCCACGGCGTCCCGCTCGCGGTCAAGGATCTCTTCTTCGAGGCGGGCCTTCCGACCACTGCCGGGAGCCGGGTCCTCCAGGATTTTGTCCCTCGGGAGGATGCGACGGTCATTCGCCGTCTCAAGGAGGCTGGCGCGGTCCTCTTAGGAAGGCTGAACCTCCACGAGCTGGCGTACGGGGTCACCAATGAGAACCCGCATTTCGGGCCGGTGCGGAATCCCTGGGGGCTCAGCCGGATCGCGGGGGGAAGCAGCGGAGGCTCTGCGGCCGCCGTGGCCGCCTCCCTCTGTCTCGCATCGCTCGGGACCGACACCGGGGGTTCGATTCGGATCCCGGCTGCCTGCTGCGGTGTCGTGGGTTTGAAGCCGACCTATGGTCGGATCAGCCGCCATGGGGTCCTGCCGCTGGCCTGGTCCTTAGACCATGTTGGTCCGATCACGAAGAACGTGGAGGATGCAGCTTTGCTCCTTCAAGTCCTGGCCGGCCTCGATCCGCGAGATCCCACCGCCAGTCCGCTCCCGGTTCCCGTCTATAGTCGCGTGCTCGGGGGTGACTTGGAGGGAGTGAGAATCGGGGTGCCCAAGGGCTTCTTCACCGACCCGGCGGAGATCGAGGCGGGGGTCTTGGCGGCCATACAAGGAGCCCTCCAGGTGATAGAGAGTGTGGGGGCGAGCGTGGTGGAGGTTTCGATGCCATTTCTCCGGCATGCGCCCGGCGTACAGTTCTTTACCCTCGCGACAGAGGCGAGCGCCAACCACGGGTGGCTCCTCCGAAGGCGTGGTCGCGAGCTTGGCCTGGATGTCCGGCGGCGGCTGGAGCTGGGAGAGTTCATTGCGGCCCCACAGTACGTCCGGGCCCAACAGGCGCGTCGGCGCCTCGTCCGAGACTTTGCCGACGTCTTTCAACAGGCGGACCTGCTCGTGACGCCCACCCTCCCCGTCGTCGCCCCACCTCTCGGTGCGGAAACGGTCGCGATTCAGGAGGTCCAAAAGAGGATCCAACCGACGCTCACCCGCTTCACCAGTCCTTTGAATCTGACCGGGCTCCCCGCTATCTCTCTGCCGTGTGGTTCGGAGGTCGATGGGCTTCCCGTAGGGCTCCAGCTGATCGGGCGACCCTACGATGAGGGGACGCTCCTCCGAGCGGCCTACGCCTATGAGAAGGCCAGTCGGGTGGACACCCGACGGCCACCCCTCGCCCCGTAAGCAGACAAGCTGCCAGCGGTCAGCTCTCAGCACGGCAAAACAATAGAGAGCCGCCGGAGTTTGCCGACTGCTGATGGCTGATAGCTACGGAAGCTTACTTGAGGAATGGGGCGAGGTGTGCGTCGAGAATGGCGACGTCGGTGTTTCGGAGCCGGATTCGCTTGCGGCGGGCGTTGGCGCCCGCGATGATCTCGACTCGGCTCAGGGGAAGGCGCAAGACATCGGCCAACAGGCGGCGGCAGGCTGCATTGGCCTTCCCCTCGACAGGCCGGGCACTGACCGACACGTTGAGGATCCCCTCCCGGACTCCGACGATCTCGTCCCGCCTGGCCCCCGGCCGGACGAGCACGGGGAAAAGGAGGTCAGCTCCGCGTGCCTGGAGGTTTAGGTTCGAGAGGCCCACTGGTGTCCTCTGCGGCCTCGGCGGCGAGGAGATCCTGGTGGAGCTTGATGGCCGCTCGCATCCTGCCCTCGAAGAGTATCTTCTGTCGCTTCAGGTCCCCCAGCCTTCCCTGTAGTTGGGCCAGCATCAGGTTGGTGCGCTCCAGGAGCCTTTCTGCCTTGGTCTCGGCGTCCTTGAGGATCAGGTCAGCCTCCTTCCGGGCTTTTTCCTTCGCCTCGTCTGCCATGCGGTGGACGGCMAGGAGGGCTTCCTTGAGGTCTCTCTCTCGGTGATGATAGTGCTGGAGTTGGGCCTCTAGCTTCTGGATGCGCTCCTCCTTAAAGGCATTCTCCTTGAGGAGACGCTGCAATTCCTCGGCGACTCCATCCAAGAAGGTCCTTACCTCGACCGGGTCCAGTCCTCGAAAGCGCCGCCGAAATTCGCGCTGCGTGATATCGATCGGGGTCAGTTCCATGCCAATCTCCTCACCACCGGATGCTGCGGGCCAGGTCGTAGAGGGAGTGCACGACCACCATCCTCACCACCTGAATGCCGACGAGGACGAGAATGGGAGAAAAGTCGATGCCCACGGTACTGGGGAGCAACCGGCGCGCGGGTTGGAGTACCGGTTCCGTGGTGCGATACAGAAACTGCACGAGGGGATTCCGCGGGTCGGGGTTGACCCAAGAGATGACGGCGCGGGCAATGATGATCCAGAAGTAAATCCAGAGAAATGTGTCCAAGACGTACGCAAGCGCCTGCACCATATTGGCGAGGACGAACACCCCACACCTCCAGATGTTTCACAACCCACCCAATACCGCTCATGGACCGCACCAGGCAGGGCAGGCCAACTATTGGCCCAATTCCTGGGCGCGCCGGGTCGCCGCCTCGACCGCGGCCATCAGCGTTCCTCGGACTCCGGCCTGTTCCAAAACGTGAAGCCCTGCAACGGTGGTTCCCCCGGGCGAGGTAACCATGGCCTTGAGGCTGGCGGGATGCTTTCCGGTCTCGAGGACCATGCGGGCCGCCCCGAGCACCGTCTGCGCCGCGAGCAGTGTGGCCGTCTCTCGGGGAAGTCCCATGCGAACACCAGCGTCCACGAGGGCCTCGATCACGACAAAGACATAGGCTGGTCCGCTCCCGCTCAGGCCGGTCACGGCATCCATCAACCTTTCCTCGACCTGAACGACCCGACCCACGGTCTCGAAGATCTGTCGGGCGGTCTTGAGGTCCTCCGGGGTGGCGTGCCGGCCGGGGGCGATGGCGCTGACAGCGGCGAGAATAAGGGCGGGCGTATTGGGCATAATTCGGATCACCCGGGTCGGGCGGGGAAATTTCGCTTCAATGGAGCCGGTTCGGATACCGGCGGCGATGGAGAGGAAAAGATGATCCTCTGCCACCGCCCCCCGCAGCCCGGTCAGGACCCCATCCATCACCTGAGGTTTCACTGCGAGGATCAGGATCTGCGCCTTGGTGGCGGCCTCCGCATTGTTCGTGAGGGCTTCGACCTGATACGCCTTCCGGATCGTCTCGAGGCGATCCGTTCGGACATCGGTCGCTATGAGCTGTTCCGGGCGCACCGTTCCTGCGGCGAGCAGGCCTTTGATCAGGGCCTCGCCCATGTTCCCTGCGCCGATGAACGCAATGCGTTTGTCCTCGATGCCCGTCACGCTTCTCCCTCGATGGTCTGACTTATAACTTGAGAATAGAACTAGAGTCAAGGAATTCATGGACGCCGGGGCCGCCTCCGGCGCTGACGCTACCGGGCGGCTTGACACCACTGGCGCGTTGGCCCAAGATCACATCATGGAGCTTTCCGACAAGATCAAGTCTCTGCCGGACCGCCCCGGGGTCTATCTCTTCACTGGGAAGAAGGGGGAGGTCCTCTACATCGGCAAGGCCCTCTCCATCAGGAAGCGGGTCCAGTCGTACTTTCAGGGGCGGGAGATGCCACCAGAGCGCTCGGATCGTATGGCGAGGCTTCTCTCGCAGGTTCTGGATGTAGAGGTGATCGTGACCGATAGCGAGCTCGAGGCATTGGTCTTAGAGTCGACTCTCGTCAAGGAGCGCCAGCCCAGATACAACATCGTGCTGAAGGATGACAAGCACTACCCCTTTCTCAAGCTGGACCTTCAGGATCCCTGGCCGCGTCTTCAGGTGGTCCGGCGGGTGAAGGACGACAAGGCGCTCTACTTCGGCCCGTATGTGCCTGCCACGACGATGTGGCGGCTGCTGCACGTCGTCAACCGGACGTTCCCCTTGCGAAAATGTCTCGATGTCCGGGGGCGTCGGCACTGTCTCGACTACCATCTCGGCCGTTGTCTCGGCCCGTGCGAGGGGTCGGTGAGCAAGGCGGAGTATGACCAGCTCGTGGAACGAGTCCGCCTGGTCTTGGAGGGGCGCGATCGGGAATTGGCCAAGCAGCTCGAAGGGAGTATGCGCCAGGCGTCGGAACGGCTCGAGTTCGAGCGGGCAGCCAGGCTGCGGGATCAACTCGTTACTTTGCGGGAAGCGGTAGCCGGGCAAAAGGTTCTCTCGCCCGGCGGTGAGGAGCAGGACATCTTTGGGGTAAGCATGGAAGGAGGCGAGGCCAATATCCAGGTGCTCCAGGTGCGGCGGGGGCGGCTCGTGGGACGGGAGGCCTTCACCTGTGGTGAGGGACTGGCCCGCGGGCCGGGAGATCTCTTGGATGCCTTCATCAGGCAGTTCTATCTGCGACGCCACACCATCCCCCGTGAGGTCCTCACGTCCCACGCCGTGGAGGATGCGGAAGTGATCGGCCGCTGGCTGTTGGAGCGGGCCGGGCACCGCGTGGCCATCCGCCATCCCCAGCGGGGTCGCAAGGCTCGTTTGGCCGCGCTTGCCGTCAAGAACGCCCAGATCGCCCTCATGGCGAGTCTGAAATCGGCGGCTGGCCGCAGGACGGCACTGAAGGAGTTGCGAGAGGTGCTGGGCCTGGCCCACCCACCGCATCGGGTCGAGGCCTTTGATATCTCCAACATCCAAGGAATGTGGGCAGTCGGGTCCCAGGTGGTCTTTGAGGACGCCTTATCCAACCGGTCGCAGTACAAACGGTATCGGATCAAGACGGTCGCCGGGGCCGATGACTATGCGATGCTGGAGGAGGTGCTTCGGCGGCGGTTTGCCAGGGTGGCCGAGTCCCCCTTGCCCGATCTCATCCTCGTCGACGGAGGACGGGGACAGCTCAATGTGGCACTGACAGTCGCGCGGGAGTCGGGGCACCGTGATCTGCCCATCATCGCGTTGGCCAAGGAGGAGGAGGTCATTCACCATGCCCGTTCGCCCGTGCCGATTACGCTCCCCGAAGGGTCGCGGGCGAGGCACGTGCTGCAGCAGCTTCGCGACGAGGCCCATCGTTTCGCCATTACGTACCATAAGAGACTTCGGGCGAAGCACGGCCTCCTTTCGATCCTCGAGGAGATCCCTGGGGTGGGCGAGAAACGGCGTCAGGCCCTCCTGAGGCACTTTGGTTCCCTCAAGGCCATGCAGCAGGCGAGTATTGAAGAGATCCGAAGAGCGGGGGGGCTGCCATCCCACGCGGCAGCCGCCGTGCACGATCTTGTGCAGGCCCTCACCGAGTAACACCTGAAGTCCCGGTGAATCCCAGCCGCGCCGCGCACACTCGACGGTCTCGTTGTCCGGTCTACAGACGTGTGGTAGAGTGACGCTCCGGAACCGAGAGAGCCGTCCGTTCACGTGAGCAGTGGGCGTGGCGGGAGTTGGCGCGGGTGAGTTTGCGTACGGCAGGAGGACTCAATGGGGCGAGGGGTGGTGACGACAGAGAAGGCCCCCAAGGCGGTGGGGCCCTACGTGCAGGGGGTCAAGGCGCACGGGTTTCTCTTCACGGCGGGACAGATCGGCTTGGACCCGGCCACGGGGAAACTCGTGGAGGGAGGAATCGAGGCCCAGACGCGACGGGTGCTGGAAAATCTCAAGGCGGTCGTTGAGGCTGCAGGAAGCTCCTTCAAGCAGGCGGTCAAGACGACCGTCTACCTCACCGATCTGAGCCACTTCCAGGTCATGAATCAGATTTACGCCAGCTATTTCGAAGGGCAGAGCCCCGCCCGCTCTACCGTCGGGGTTGCCCAGCTTCCCCTGGGAGCCCTCGTCGAGATCGAGTTGGTGGCCCTGTTGGAGGGATGATGATACGGGTGGGCGTCGCCGCGCTCACACGGGCGGAGCAAGGCGGAAGATCGCCGAGGTGCTGGCCAGAATGAGATGCTGCTGGTCGGAGGTGAATGCGAGGCCGACGAGATTCGCCCCCGTCACGGTCAATCGGGGAGACTCCGGACGCTCAAATCGGTAGATCCCCCGCTGTCCTTTAATCCCCGCCGCTACCCAGAGGCGACCCTGCCGATCGAAGATCAACCCTTGCGGTCTTTCGAGGGGCCCCCAGTACGGTTCTGCATCGCCAAAGCGGTTGATGCGGTAAATGACGTCCTCGTTGGAGAGGGTTGGGGCGGTGGCGAACAGGTGTCCGTCGGGGCCGAGCGCCAAATGGAAAGCAGCGACGCTGGGCGGAAGTGAAGCAAAGCCTTCCACCCGCCCTCCTGGCGGCAGGCGGTACACTGTTCCCGTGCGGTCCCCGATATAGAGGACGCCGGCCTCGTCGAGACAGAGGCCCGTCGCAATCCCCAAGTCCTGCGCGATGACGTCCATCTCCCCTGTGGAAAGAATGCGATAGACGCGTCCCTCGTATCGGCTCGAGATGAGGAGCGACCCATCGGGGTGCAGGGCTAACCCTGTGGGATTGATCGGCGCCGCAGGAAGGGGCTCGACGACCCCGGCGGGAGTGATGCGCACCAGAGGGGATGCCATCTTCTGCCCACGGCGGCCGCTGATGGTGGTGTAGATGACCCCCTCTGCGTCCACCACCGGATTGGCCACGGGGTGAAGGTCGGCAGCCACCTTTTCTCCGACGGTGAAGGGACTGCTAAGGCGCTGTGAATCGATCACGAGGATAACGGGGCCGGTCCTGGTATCGGAGGGGATGGGCAACACGAGGCGAGTGTCGGAGACGATGGACGCCCGGACTTCAGTTTCGCCGACAAAGATCAGGGGCCGTCTGTTACCGCTCAGAAACCCGGCCCCGACGATGACGATGGTTCCCCCTTCGACCCCTGCCGAGGGCTCGAGCGCTGAGATGACCGGCTGTGGCGGAGAGGGATCGGACACCATCATCCCTCCACAATCACGGGATGTCAGTATCCCAACCTACGCTACCCCTCCGGTGGCTGGTCGTCAAGCCCTTTGGGGAAGGAAAGCGCCTGAAGACAATGGTTCAATGTATTCGGCACCGGGCGGCGAGCCGCCGGTGGGCCCGGTTCTAACCAGGACCAACGGAGCAAGACGAATTCTGGCTGAACCGGGCAATCCGCTACAGTCTGAGGACCGAGGGGGAGTGATGAGGTGACGGCGAGGGCTTCCTTGCCGGTGTGCGGGGCAAGAAGTTGGGACGGCACTAGTCAGAGATCGCGGCGCCCACTGCTTCCTGGGGAACCTCCCCGGCCGGATGTAGCTGGTCTCCGACCCGAATCTCGAAATCTGCCTCGAACTGGTCGATGGAGATCATGTCGATGGCGTCCCAGGCCATTCCCTCGCAGACGCGGGCGCAGATCTGGCAGCCGATGCACTCGTGCCAACGGATCCGGACGGGGGGAATGACCGCGCCAGTGTAATCCGCGGGCGGTTCATGATCAATGCAATCCACCGGGCAGAAGGGGATGCAGGCCTCACATCCGGTGCAGGCGTCGTTGACGACCGCCATGAGGCGCGGCCGTTTCTTCTTTCTGGTCTTCTTGTTGTAATGGGGAATATCCTCGTACACGGTGCCCTTCCTCTCCCCCGCATGAGCCCTGTTCATTTTAGGGCAATACGGTACCATGGTCCACCCGTGTCTGTCAAAGGGAGAGATCCGTGCCTTGCTCTGGGGGTAATTTGGTGCTACGTTGAAATTGCCTGTTCGCGTGGATCAGCGTAAGGCGATGGCGTGAGATGCTTGCGGAGGGACCGGAGTGGTGTTCAACACGGATCCCGCGGAGTGTCGCCTGGAAGAGGCCCGGCGCCTTCTCGTCATCCGCTGGCGGGATGGCCATGAAAGCCACTATCCCTTCGACGACCTACGCAGGGTCTGCCCCTGTGCCGACTGTCGCACCGCCAAGAGTCCCCAGGGAGGGCTGCAGGTTCTCGCCGGTCCGGTGGTCCGCCGGGGAGAGATCCGGATCGTTCACGTCTCACCCGTTGGCCGGTATGCTTTGAGCTTCAAATGGAGTGATGGGCACAGCACCGGGATTTACTCCTTCGATTTCCTTCGTCAACTCTGCCCGTGTGACGTATGCCGGTCGGCGGCAGAACAATAAGTGAGGGGCACAGGTCGAGAAGGGGTGAGCAGCAGGAGGCAAGATGAGTGAGAAGTCGCCCGATTATCTTGATCTGGGTCCTGGGGGTGAGCCATGACGAGACCGGACGGCAGCACGCTTGTCACGGTGGATCGACACGCCAAGAGCCCCCGGAGTGTAACGTCTTCATCGCCGACTGGATCCCGGTGCTGACGAGGGCGGCGTTGACCGCTTGGCGTCCGGGTGGTAGGGTGAAAGGCCTACAACAATGGGTCTGGCCGCCTATGTAGAGCGGTGTCACGTGCTGTGGATCCTGACCTGGAGAGTAGAGGCCATGTCGCGGGAGGAGCGGGCGAGGCGCAAGCCGCCAAGTCTTCGGATGAGGGACCGGCAGAAGATCTGGAAGATGGTGCCGAAGCTGCGGAAGATCAAACCGGCCAGGTTTCGCGGGTGAGGAACGAACATGGTGCGGGCATATATCTTTATCGAGGCAAACAAGGCCCGGGATCTCAAGGTGGCGGAGGCGATCATGATCTTGCCCGGCGTGACGCGAGCCGACGTCGTCACCGGACGCTTCGATGTGATCGTGATGGTCGAGGTGGACGAGCTGGGGGCCCTGTGGGATACGGTAGACAAGATCCAGGCCCTGCCCGCCGTCGTGAAGACCACCACCAACGTCGTGGTCCAGCGGTGAGTGACTGAGGGTACGGTGAGTGATCGCCAGGAGAGGAGTGGGGAGAGCCGGTAGCCGTGAATGTCGATGGGCGTCTGCCCTCCCGCCGGTGGACCTTGCTCTTGGTGGTGCTCCTCACCCTCACGATCCTGGTTCTGCTGCCCCTCCTCGTCACGAAGTGGGATTGGCACCCGAGGTCGGTCTTTCTCGGTCCACTCCGATGGTTCGGCCTCGTCCCTATCTGTCTCGGCACGTGGCTCGGGATCTGGTCGGCCACACTCTTGGTCACTCGCGGTGAGGGCACGCCGGCCCCCTGGCATCCTCCACAGCGGTTTGTCCTCGCCGGGCCCTACCAGGTTGTACGACACCCCATGCTCGTCGGCGCCTTTGCTGTTCTGTTGGGGGAGGCTCTGTTGGTCGAATCGGCGTCGATCCTGCTCTATCTCGGTGTCGTGGTCGGCGTGGCACGCTGGTACGTGGTTGCCGCTGAGGAGCCGGGATTGCAGGTACGCTTTGGCGATGCCTACCGGGTGTATCAGCAGCACGTGCCCCGGTGGCTTCCACGGCGCCGCCGTGCCTCCCGCTCCGAGTGAGGCGATCGTGGGGGGCGATTACGGGCGAGAGGCGTATCTGAAACTGATGGTGGCCCGGGACGCCGGCATCCGCTGCCTGATGGACCAGGGATTCGAGTTCGTCACAAATGCCTTCCGGCGCGGAGCCGCCCCGAAAGGGATGCGGGCCAAGGATGCGGACACCCTGATGGCGTGGCTTCGGCAGGACGGGTATCAGGTCGAGGTGGCCACCGCGTACAATGAGACGGGGGATGCCCTTCCGTCAATGGCCTCGATCTGGCGGAAGCCGAAAGCAAGATCAGAACCATTGATCCCTCCTCGGCCTTGAAGGCCTGCCAGGTTATCCAGCAGCGGCCCTAATCCTCCCCACGTCTCTTTGATCCCCACGTTCTGGAGCCCGTCCCATTCCTGTCATTCCGTTTGTGGCCGTGGCCAATGTGTGATATGCGTTGAGCAGTCGAGAGGGGGGGGATGATGGCGTCCGAAAGAAGCGGAGAGGTGCGCCGGACCAAGATCGTTTGTACGATTGGACCCGCCAGCGAGTCGGAAGAGGTTCTCGAGCGTCTGATTCTCGCCGGCATGGACGTTGCCCGTCTGAACTTCGCCCATGGCACCCCCGAGGAGCACGCACGCGTGATCCAGCGGATACGAGGCCTCGAGGCGAAACTCGGAAAGCCGGTGGCGATCATCCAGGACCTTCCCGGGCCCAAGATCCGACTGGGGGATTTCGAGGGTGGAGCGGCGCTGCTCCGAACGGGGGCCGAGTTTGCCATCACGAGCCAGCCCATCCTGGGAACCGCTGAGCGTGCCTACGCCCCATCCCCCGACTT
This sequence comes from candidate division NC10 bacterium CSP1-5, assembly GCA_001443495.1. Taxonomy (GTDB): domain Bacteria; phylum Methylomirabilota; class Methylomirabilia; order Methylomirabilales; family CSP1-5; genus CSP1-5. Next base: position 62,579 of record LDXR01000010.1, read on the forward strand.
CTTCGGGGAGGTTCGGCCTGGGGATACGATTCTGGCCGATGATGGTCTGATTCAACTGAAGGTGGTGGCCAGCGACGGCGTCGAGGTGCGATGTCGCGTCGTGGCGGGGGGAGTCCTTCGGAACCACAAGGGCATCGGTCTCCCCGGCGGGCGACTGCAGCGAGCCGCGCTGACCAAGAAAGATCTGGAGGATCTCGAGTTCGGGATTGCCCAGGGAGTGGACTATGTGGCCACGTCCTTTGTCCGGAGCGCCTCCGACCTGGTCGAGGTGAAAAACTTTCTGGGGGCGTGGGGGGCCAAGATGCCGGTGATCGCCAAGCTGGAGAAGCCGGAGGCCATTCGAAACCTCGAGGATATCTTGCAGATCGCATCCGGGGTCATGGTCGCTCGAGGGGATCTCGCGCTGGAGATGTCCATCGAGGAGGTGCCCGTGCTGCAGAAGTTTATTCTTCGCCAGGCCCGCCGGTACAAGGTCCCGGCGATCATCGCGACCCAGATGCTGGAATCGATGGTGGAGCATCCGAGGCCGACTCGGGCCGAGGCCTCTGATGTTGCCAACGCCATCCTCGATGGCACCGACGCGGTGATGCTTTCGGCGGAGACGGCCACCGGGAGCTACCCGGTCGAGGCGGTCGAGATGATGACCCGGATCGCGCTGAAGGCAGAGCCCTACCTGCGTCTGCCTCCATTACCCCAGGCGGACGAGAAGAGCTTTCCGGTGGTGGCGAGCGACGCCGCCTGCCGGGCCGCCAGGAGTCTCCACGCCAAGGCCATCGTCGTCTTCACCGAGTCTGGCCTCACCGCGCGGCTGATCTCCCAGGACCGCCCCGAGGTCCCGATCCTGGCCCTCACCCCTTGGGAGGAGTCGCGGCGCCGCATGGCCCTCTACTGGGGAATCGTTCCCCTCGTCATCCGACGGCGAGAAACCCTCGTCGAGATGTTCCACGAGATGGAGGGGCTGCTTCTGGCTGAGGGATGGGTGGTGCCCGGAGATACCCTGGTGATTCTCTCGGGAACTCCGATGTGGAAGCCGGGGACCGTCAACGCCATCAAGCTCCACCGCGTTGGCGAGATCCGGTGATGGGTGAGAGGCATAGCCTCTCGATCACGGAGCCATCCCGCCACCGTATGCCTGCCTGCAAGGCATCGCCCTGAACTGCTCCGGAGCGGGATCACCTTCTCTCACTGGGGGAGTGGAGCGCGCTGAGACTCTCGGGTGAGGTGCGTTCCGACCCGGTCTCCTCTGTGGCCATGACTGCCAGAAAAGCCTCCACCACCCGCGGATCGAACTGCCGGCCGGCTCCCTGCTCGATGCTTTCGATGGCGCGCTCGCGGCCCAGTCCGGCCCGGTAGGGTCGATCTGAGGTGAGGGCGTCATAGACGTCAGCCACGGCGAAGATGCGACCGCCCAGGCTGATGGCCTCGCCGGCGAGTCCATCGGGGTACCCGGTCCCATCGAACCACTCGTGGTGCTGCAGCACGATGGGAATGACCTCAGCATAGGCGGGGATCGGTTCCAGGATCCGCGCCCCCTTGCGCGGGTGCTCGCGCATGGTGAGGGCCTCTTGCTCCGTCAGGCGTCCGGCCTTGTCCAGGATCACGGCCGGTATGCCGATCTTGCCAATGTCATGGAGCAGCCCCCCGCGGTGCAGCGCCTCCAGCTCCTTGGACCCGAGTTCCAGTTTTCGGCCGATCTTGAGCGCCAGTTCCGTCACCCGCTCGGAGTGGCCCGCCGTCCATGGCGATTTCGCATCGATGGTGCGGGCCAGGGCGTTCAGCGTCCCCCAGTTGAGCCGGTCCAGCTCCTCGATCAAGCGGGCATTGGACAGGGCCACGGCCACCTGGTCAGCCAATTGCCGGGCTTGGGTCAGATCTTCCTGACTGAACCCAGGTTGATCGAGGTATCCCAGGGCGATGATGCCTGTCAATTGCTCCTGGAGGAAGATCGGCAGAACCAGCGATGACGTGATGCCTCGACGGGCCAGAGACCCGAGGTAGTGCGGGGGATCGGTGTCGAGGCGGATGAGGAGGCTTTCTGGATTGTCGTGGAGCCCTTGAACCTCCCGTGGTGTGAGCGCGGTCGTCTCGACCACGGCTTCGTCTTTGGAACTGCCGCCCCGGAGGTACGTCTGCGCCATATGCGTGCCGTGGGAATCCAGGAGGCTCACGCTGATCCCGTCGCAGGGCAACACGTCGTGCATCCGCGTGAGGACCACCTCGACGATCTTCTTGGTGTCCAGGGCCGAGAGGATGGCCCGGTCGATCTCGGCGATCGTGGCGAGCGTATTGAACTGTCTGCCCAAGCGGCTGGCCATCGTGTTGAACGATCCGGCGAGTTCCTCGAATTCATCCCCGCTCGTCACCGCTACCCGCGTCCCGAAATCCCGACTGGCGATACGCCGGGTCCCTTCCTGCAACCTCTCGAGAGGAACCAGGCTCCTCCGAATCTGGCTGATGCTCAGGAGGAGCACGACCCACAGGGACAGGAGAATGACCAGGGGGAAGATCTTCTTGAAATTGGCCATGGGGGCAAGGACATCGGCTTTCGATTCACCCAGCACCACGGCCCACTTCGGGACGAAGAATCTGAACTGGAGGGGGATGGTCCAGTAACTGGCCAGAAACTCTCTCTCGTCGTGCCTCCATTCGAATTGTCCAGACGCGGAGTGCGTCATTGCGCGCATGACCTGCTCGGGGAGCGACACGCGGCCCGGAAGCGAGCACACGAGGAAGATGATGGAGTGATCCACTACACAGAGTTCGGTATTGGGCGGGAGCGCATTCTCGTCTCCGATGCCCCACAGATACGTGGTGTTGATCTCTCCCAGCAGAGTTCCTCGTGTCGGGTGTTGGGGATCGAGCGCCATCGTCATGAACATGCGTGGTGGCACATCGGAGCCAAGCCGGCTGGCGACGACAGTCTTGCCAGCAGTCATATGTTGCTTCTCGGCTACGGTCAGTTCTGGTGGATCCTCCATCCGTCCAAAGAGATCGTTGCGCCTTCCCCCACCGCTGATGAACGTCAGGCTCATGAAACGCTCCGGCGAGCCTTCGCTGAATACATCGGACCCCTTGAGCGTGGATGTGCCGGTCCGTGTGGCCAGCGTAGATGCGACGATCCTCATCTCACCTTCCAGAAACAGGAGCCGCTCATAAATGCCCAGAGCCACGGCCTTGCTCGCCTGGTGGAGCCGCTTCTGGCTCTGCCTATTGAGCTCTTGGGTGACGTGGCCAAAAGAGACGATTGCCAGGGCGGCGATGGGGAGCAAGGCGCAGAGGACGAACAGCAGGAAGATCCGGCGGGCCACCTTGCTGCGGAGGAATGTCCACTCAAGCTTCATGATCTAGACCCGCCCAAGTGCCGTTCCAAAATTTCTCACCCAATACAGAGGTGTGCGATACCGAGACTAGGCTTGCTGGCTTCCTTGGTCCGTCTACGGGGCAATGAGCTGGAACGGCACTAGAAATCTGCAGCCAGGCCGACATAGCCGCCATTGACGCACCGGACGATGTCATCCGCGCCCTTCTTCGTGTCGAGTTTTGGTGTGGTTTGTCCGTCTCTGCCCATGCTGTACAAGTCGAAGTCCCAGTTGAGTGGCTTAAAGAACTTGTCCTGTCGGGCCCCCTTAGGCGGCTTGCACTTGGTCCAGTTCTCATCACAGGAGATTTCCAGGTATGCGTAGGGGTTGTCCCAGGGGTCCTGCAAATTCGCCCGTCCCACCTCGGCAAGATTTTTCGGAAGCCTGTTGTTTATCACCTGAAAGATGAAGATTTCTTTCTCCACGATCCGGATGTCTGCCATGGCCTTTGCTGCTCTCGCGTTGTCGAGGGCATTGGCATACAGGGGGATTCCAAGGGTTGCGAGGGTCCCCATAATCATCACAACGATCAGCAATTCGATGATCGTCAACCCGAGGGACCGCTCGTTCGGCCTCAAGAGACAGAGTGGCCCCCCTTGTCGAATCCCTACGCGTAAGGCTGAAGATCGTTTTATCATAGCTGCCAGGGGCCTGTAAACTCGACTCGTGAGCTTGCGTGAGCGTCAGACCTTTTCCCTCTGCTGTTGAGCATGCGCGCTCGCTAGGCCCGCGGGAGGCGGACGGAGTCTTCCTCCTCCCGTTCCTGATCAGGATGAAGTCGAAAATGCCCGATCGATTCCTCTAAGCGTTCCGTCTGCACCTGGATATCGGTGATGCGCTGATGCATTTCATTTACGGATCCGCGCTCGATGGATGGCTTGAGTGCCAGTATGGCTGCCCGTACTTCCTCGGAGTGCTTCTGAATGCCTGCCAGCTTGGTCCTCAAGCCTGCGATCATCTCGTTGAGGCTATCCGACTCTTTCCCCAGGTAGTCGGTCTTTCGAAGATTCGCCCGTACGGAGAGATCCCCTTCGGCGATCGCCTTGAAGATGCTCCGAAAACGGTAGAGGGGACCAGCGATGCGATGCGAGACCAAGACCGAGTGCAGGGCAAGCAAGACAAGCACGACGAGCATGGCTGGCCAGACCCGCGCATGGAGAGCGAGGAATTGACCGGCCACTTCCCCTTGTTCGAGGACTGAGAGGCTGCCGCTTTGGAGCTGGAGAATCAAGGGGAGAAAGAGGGCGCCAGCAAAGATCAGGAGAATCGTCACGAAATAGATGAGGTGGATAGCCAGGAGCCGGTATTGAAGACTCTCGATAAGGATACGCCTTCTCTTGAATGCCGGAGCGCCCATCTAACTTGTCTCCTTCGTCCAGACAATGTCTCTCTGATTCTTGAACCGGACCGCGCCGTTGTTGGCGGGATCGTAGTAGAAGGCAAAGGTGAATCGCTGCCCGTGGTGATTCAGGTGGGTGATCGTGTACAGGATGGATCCCCCTTCTCGAGTTTGATCAACGTCGGTGAGCGCATGCACTTCGAAATTCTCTCCCCCGTGTCCAAAGATTATGGCGTCATTTCTGATCTCGAAGTAGCGATCGGCGTACTTGGGGTGAGGAGTCGTCCACACGCCGAGCAGATACTCCGGGACCGTGCTATCCTTCTCGGATTGGCAGCCAGAAAAAATGGCCAGGAGGGCGAATGCAATGAGAATCCTTCTTGCGGTCATCTCCTTCGACCTCGCGTTTGTGATGGATAACCCATTCCCCGTGCTTTGCGACCAGTGCGCAAAGAGCAAAGAGGAGAAGATTCCTGGGGTGGTTTCTCCCGCCCCGGGTCAAGGAGTATCCGGTGGAGTAGTGTCACTCAGTAGAGTCTTTTTTTAAAAGCGGTGCAAATCCCGGGCCAAGGGCCTGCCTTTGCGGAATCTCATCGGTCAGCGGGGAGGGTGTCAAAACTGCAACGGAAATTGGTCAGGCTCCCACGGATGGGTAGGCTAGGCTGTCTAGGGGGGGAGGAGGTGTATACCCACGCTAGAACTCCGACGCCAGACCGACGAATCCCCCGTTCGCAGCGCGGACGATGTCATCCCAGCTCTGCTTGGCGGTGAGGGGGGATACACTCTGGCCGTCCATTCCCATGCTGTACAGGTCAAAGTCTGCATTGATAGGGACCAGATTCTTGTCCCTCCGAAAGTCGCCCTTCCCCTTGCCCGCGTCGGCGATGCTCAGGTATCGGTACGAATTGCCGTAGGGATCGAGAAGACTCGCCCGTTGCACCTCGACGAGGTTATTCGGAAACCTCCCGTTGAACAGCTGAAAGACCAGGATCTCTTTCTCTAATGTTCGGATGTCTGCGATGGCCTTTGCGATTCTCGCTTTGTTGAGGGTATTGGCATAGAGAGGGGCTCCGAGGCTGGCGAGGGTCGCCATGATCATCACGACGATCATCAGCTCGATGATTGTCAAGCCAAGGGAGCGCTCGTTTTGCCCCCCGAAACGAGACCGGATCATCCGGTGAATCCCCGGCAGTGAGGGTGCGCATGCCTGTTTCATATCGGCCATACAGTCTGTTATGGGTTTGCCGCTTCTGGCCCCTGCGCGGTGAGGCCCACGTCCTCGTCCTTGGCTTCTGGATGGGTTCGGAATTGGCGAATCGACACCTCGAGTTCCTCCATCTGGACATGCAGTTCCTCGAGCCGTCGAAGCATGTCTTCGATGGATCCCTGGTCGATGGATTGCTTGAGCGCGGCCAACACCGTCTGCGTCTCGATATGGTGACTCTGGATGGATGCGATCTTCGCCCGAAGGCTTGCGATCATCTCGTTCAGGCTCTCCGACTCTTTTCCGAGATAGTCATCCTTTCGAAGGTTTGCCCGCACGGACAGATCCCCTCTGGCGACCGCCCCAAAGACCTTCCGGAAACGGTAGAGGGGACCTGCAATTCGATGCGAGACAAAGGTCGAGTGGAGGGCAAGCAGCACAAAGACGACCAACATGGCGGGCCAGACCCGCGCATGGAGAGCGAGGAATTGACCGGCCAGTTCTCCCTGTTCGATGACGGAGGCGCTGCCGCTCCTAAGCTTGAGAATCAGGGGGAGAAAGAGGGCAGCCGCAAATATCAGAAGGATAATGCAGAAATAGAGGAGATTGATGAACAAGAGCCGATACTGATAACTCTCGATCAGAATGCGCCGTCTCTTGTAAGGGCGTGTGGCCATCTATAGCCTCTCCTTCGTCCAGGCGATCTCCCTTTGATTCTTGAACCGTATGATACCATCGCTAGTCGGCTCATAATAGAAGGAGAGGGTGTACGGTTGCCCGAAATGATTCAGGTGGGTGATCGTGTACACGATGGCCTCCCCTTCACGCACCTCGTTGACGTCCGTGAGGGCGTGGAGTTCGAACGCGTCACCCCCGGTGCCAAAGATGATCATGTCATTCCTTATCTCGATGTAGCGGTTGGCGTACCGGGGTGCCGAGGTCGTCCACACCCCCAGCAGATGGTCAGGGACAGGATTCTCCTTCTGTGCTTGGCATCCGGCGAGGGTGGCAATGAGGGCCATGGCGGCGACGATTCTCCTCGGTGTCATCTCCTTGGACCCCGCGTTCTTCATGGGCAGGCAGCTTCTATTGATTCGGCCTGGTGTCCGGAAAGCAAAGCTCGTCCACTGTTAGAGGATATGCAAACCGGACGCCAAACGGGGCCTATCGACGCATTTTATCGGCCTGCGGCAAAGGTGTCAAACCACTACCTCCCTGCCCCTCATGCGGGGCCGCGGTGGTGACGTCTTGGCATTCCGTCCGGAGGAGGGTCCCTTTCTGCGGTGCGGATGCGGCCTCAGCGTGTCGGGATCTCGATAGGAAGGTCGGTCCGGTCTCCCCATTCCTTCCAAGAACCGAGGTAGTTTCGTGTGCGCGTATAGCCGAGAAGGCGGTAGACAAGATAGGCGTGGGCTGACCGGTAGCCTCCGTGGCAGAGGGGAACGATCTCTTTGTCCGGCGTGATGCCGCGTCTCGCGAGCATCTCTCGGAGCTCGGCGGCCGGCCGGAGTGCCCCATCGGGACCGATGAAGTGCACCCATTCGAGGTGAATAGAGCCCGGGATGGTTCCGCCGCGGGCGGCCCGTACGTGCTCGCCGTAGTGCTCGGCCTCGGTGCGTGCGTCGTGAATCTTCACATCCGGGTCTTTCAGGTGGTTGAGGATGTACTGCGCCGTAGCGAGACGGTCCTCTACGGGCTTCTTGAGATGCTTGGAAAATCCGGTGCGGACGATCCGACCTCCCGCCTTTGATCCAATGTCCGGCGCGCTTCCGAACATGGGCCAGGCCTCGCGCGTCAGGGGAAATCCCGCCCCCTTCCAAGCACGGATCCCCCCGTCCAGGATGTGGACGTCTTCGTGGCCCAGGTACTCGAGGAACCAGAAGCCGCGGGCCGCGCGGAACCCGGTATTGCACTCGTAGAAGACCACTGTCTTGTCGTAGTCAACGCCCCGGATCTCCATCAGGTAGGCCAGCGTCCAGATAAAGGCGGCAAGGGCCTCGGGCCGCGTGTCATTCAGCGAGACGCCGTAGAGGTCGAAGTGGCCGGCACCCTCGATGTGGCCGGCACAGTAGTCCGGAGCGGGCCGCGTGTCGATGATGATCAGATCGTCTCCCTTGTGGTTTCCGATCCGCTCGCGGAGCTGTCGTGGCGTCCAGGCCAGGTCGGGGTTCACGAAATCCTTGTAGGCCATGGCGGGACTCGCCTCACGGGTTCAGGGTTGAACGCGCGCGGGTGGTGCTCCAGCCGACGGCACCACAATACTTGAGTTGTGTGCGGCGATCAAGGGTCATACCGCATCGGTCCGCGCTCACGCATTCACGCATGGATTCCAGGGCCCCCTTGCATGCGGAACACTTGGCGGAGGAGGGTGGGCGGACATGCAATTCTTCATGCGTTCGAGTGTGACCTTGTCGAAAGAGCCTCCGGCAAGTCACGGACCTGGTCGGCTCCGACAGGGACGGTGATACTCGAGCTTTCGAGGTCATCATCGATGGGCTGATATTGGCCGCCGAGACAGTCGGAGAGGAATGCCTCGGCGACGGCGTTGAATGACAGGCGGTTCTCCGGTCGTGCGAAGCCATGTCCCTCATCAGGGTAGAGCACGTACGTGACCGGGATCCCCTTTTCCTGCATCACCTGCACGATCTGGTCGGACTCGGTCTGCTTCACCCGCGGGTCATTGGCTCCATGGCCGATCAGCAGTGGTCGCTGAATCCGGTGCGCGCAGGTGAGGGGGGACCGCTTCGTGAGGAACGCGCGACCCTCCTCTGTTCTGTGATCACCCACGCGGGTGGTCCAGAGGTCGACCTGAGGCTGCCAGTACGGCGGGATCGACTCGAGCAGTGTCACCAAATTCGAGGGACCCACGATGTCTATCCCGCACGCGAACGTCTCTGGAGTGAACGTCATGCCGACCAGGGTGGCGTATCCGCCGTAACTGCCTCCCATGATCGCCACGCGCTGGGGGTCGGCGATCCCGTGCTGGATGGCCCAATGAACGGCATCGACGAGATCGTCGTGCATCTTGGCGCCCCACTCGCTGGTGCTGGCGTTGATAAGGGCCTTTCCGAATCCGGTGGACCCACGGAAGTTCACGCTCAGGACTGCGTACCCGCGGTTGGCCAGCCACTGATGCCACGGATTGTAGCCCCATGTGTCGCGCGCCCATGGTCCGCCGTGTACTACCAGGACCGTCGGGAAAGGCTCGTGAGGCCTGGCGTCGCCATCGCTGTGGCTTCCCGGCGGCAGTGTGTAGTAGCTGACCAGGTTCAACTCATCACGCGATGTGATGACGATGGGGTACATCTTGGCCAGAGGCAGACCCTCTAGCTGTTCCCGATTCGTGAAGAGAAATCGTGCCTTCTGTCCCGCACGGTCGTACCGATAGTAGCGGACCGGGCCATCGTCCATGATGTAGGCGACGATCCAGTACCGGTCGTCGAGGGTCCGACTTACCACCTCGACATCGCCGGTGGCAATCGTGCGCAGGGTGGCCCAGTCTCCCGCAATGGACTGGTCGAGGATCTGCCAGACCTTGCGCTCGTACGTGAACGCGGCGGCCTGCACCCTCTTCTCCGTTGGATGGACCAACACGTCGCTGACGTCCGCCCGAGGATCCTCGGCCAAAAGGGTCTGCTTCCCGGTGTCAAGATCGAGTGCCATCAGCACCCCGGTGTTCCGGTTGCGGCTGTCGATCATGTACAGAATCGTGCCCGCCTTATCGAACCCGACCGGGGATGTGGTCAGCGTGTCCTCCATGGGGATGCGTGCAAACGGTGTCCACCCTCCGTGTTCGGTCGCCCTGAGCATCTCACTGCCCCCGTCCGGCAGGACGCGCACCGCAAGGCGAACACGGTAGTCGCGGTCGGTGACGAAGCTAGCGAACCCCTCGTTCTCCTGCACGAGACGCCTCTCCCCCGTGCCGATGTTGATGCGGTAGAGATCGTGAAGCCGGGGATCGCGGTCGTTGAGCGCGACCAGAATTTCGTCCGGAAACTGCGGGCTGATCCCCTGGAATCGGGCCTGCACACCTTCCAGGGGAGTGAGATCTTTGGCATCGCCGGTGGCCAAGTCTACACTGTACAGCCGCCAGTTCTCATCGCCGCCCTTGTCTTGGATGAAGAGAATATGGTTGTTTGTATAGGCCCAATCGTAGAAGCGGATGCCACGTTCAATGTCCCTTGTGACCGGCCTCGCCGCTGCGGGATCATCGGCAAGCCCGACCCATACGTTCAGGACGCCTGCTACCGGGGCAAGGTAGCCAATCTTGGTCCCATCGGGGCTGAGCTGTACAGAGGCCTTGTCCGGGTTGCCGAACAGGATCTGCCGTGGGATGAGGGGGATGGTGTTCCGGTCAATCATCTGCTCTCCTCGGCCTGGTCTTCTCTCAACGCCCCGGGCTCGGTCAGCTCAACCACGGCGTTCGCAACGGGAAGTGCGGTCTGTCCGGTGTCGCAAACCTTTCCTCACATCTTGTGTTTCAGGGGGCGCCGCCATAGCCAGCCATAGATCCCCAGATTGACAGCGATGACAAGGAGACCTAAGGCGATCTGCAACTGGCGCGTAAGCGCGGCCGGGTACAGTACGGGGAGGATGTAGTGCTCGATGAAGCCGGCCCGGTAACCGTTCGCCCCGCCTCGATTGCGGAGCCAGTTCTCGAGGGGCGTCAGGGGGCACACCCAACCGGACAATTCGATGAATGCAGCCCAGAGGAAGGCGGGGGCGTGTACCCACGCACAGCGTTTCCATCTGGCCACCAAGAACCCCCCCAGTACTGCGAACAGAACAAAGGCGAGATGCATCGCGACAACCAGGTCCGCTGATATGCGATAGAGCACGTCCTGCTTCCCTACATGTGACCCCGATCGGGGCCGGCCAGTTCCTCCACGATGCCAGTAATTCCGGTCACCACGCGCGCCATACGGGCATAGTCGATCTTGTCTGGTGTGTCGTCCGCCGTATGGTAGTACCGATATCGGAACAGGGCAGTGTCGGTGACCATGAGCGCGGGGTACCCTTCCTCCCAGAAGGACCAATGATCCGACCATCCGATCCCCGTGATCCAGCTCGGAGCCGCGATGCCCTCCGAGGGGAAGTCCGTCTGTTCACGGAATGTCGTCATGGCTCGGCGCAGTAAATCGCGTGACGCAATATTGCCGACAAAACCTATGAAGTTGGCGGTATCGGGATACATAAGACCGAAAGGGAAAGGGTATCGCTGAGTGCCTCGCTCCTCGGAGTAATACCCGATGGTCTCAATGGAGAGCATGGCGACAATCTGCTCTTCTCTCTGACGCGATCGGGACGCGTAGACACGGCTTCCCATGTGGTCAGTCTGGAAAAAAGGCGGCTCCTCGTTGACGAAGGCCACGAACCGTACCGTTCGGGAGAGGGGCCGACCGGCAAGGAGGCGGGCCATCTCCAAGAGTCCGGCAACACCGGAAGCGTTATCGTTTGCACCGGGGCTGCCGATGACCGAATCATAGTGGGCCCCAACCACAACAATCTCTCTCGGAAAGGAGGCCCCGACCAGTGCGGCTTCAAGGTTCCTGACCACGGCCCCTGTGACCGTGAACTCTTGTCTCCGCACTTCAAATCCCAGATCGCGAAGGACCTGTGCGATGTAGTCGGCGGAAGCTTCGAGGCCCTTGGGATGCCAGAGATTCCTCTCGCCGATCTCGCCCGCGAGCACCGCGACGTGCTTCTTGAGGCGGTTCTCCAATACCCGCTCGGTTTCCGATAGTGGGTGGAAGGGACCCGAGTACGATCTTTTGGGCACCCTGGTAATGTACAGCAAGCCAGCCACCACAATCAATACTACGGGCAGCCATCGTAGGAGGAGGGAACGCCACTGGCGTCTTCCTCGTGGCATGAACCCGTGCCCCATCATGGTGTCATTGTCGAGCGTCTCATTTATTCACGGGCTACCGATTTCGCCATCTCGAAGCCTGTACAGAGTCAACGCCCCCACTCTGGACCGGGTGGCTCATCAGGCGTCCATGCGGTGAGATGACCGAGACCGCATCCTCTCCTCGATAGGAGTCTTGATGGCACACATTCTGCAGGGAAACGCTTCTCGGGTGACCGCGCATCCGCTGACTCTCCGGTGGCGTTTTGTGGAGGGACCGGAAGGCGCAGGGTGAAAGAGGGATGACATGAGTCTTGCGCCGGAAGAAAAGGCTCCTTCTGACGGGAAAGCAGCTGAGCGGCGCGCGCTGATCAGGCGGGTGATCGAACAGATCTCCGTCGATGTCAGGCGTGAACTCGATGTCTTGCGAAAAGGGGGCCCGCCGTCCGCGGATTTATTTAAGCGGCTCATGGCTAGCCTCGGCCCAGCGATCGCCCAGGCATTCTCGGTGAGGGAGGATGAGGTCGCCATTCTCCTGGTAAGGGATCAAGGTCTCATGCTCGGGTTTGCTTACCCCTTCACCTTTTACGGGGATCAGAAGAATCGCTTCCCCCTCAGCGCCTCGAGCATTGCCGGGGAGGTCCTTCGGGCCAGGAAAGGGAGGATCGACAACCACGTCTCCCAGATCCAGCACCTGGACATCTACGAGCGGATCAACCTGAGGGCACACAGGCCTCTCAAGATCCAGAAGATGGTCTCTGCCCCGTTGCTCACCCCCGGGGGTGAGCCCATCGGGGTGATCCAGGTGAGCAGGAAGGGGAAATCCCCGGAAGAGGCTGGGTCCAACTTCACCCCTCATGACCTCTGCAGCTTGACCGAGCTGAGCAACTGGCTCGCCCCGCATATCCTGGGAGTGATCCCACCCGATTGCTGAGGGATCTGCGGAAGTGCTGCTCACCTGCGATCCCGATCCCCTGCCCCCGGTGTCGCTCCAGCCGATTCAAACCCGGCGCATCTTGCTACGGGCGCTTCCCCTACTCGGTCGACTCCTCCGCGAGCTGACTGAGCTGCCGTCTGAACTGTGAGAGGCCACCCTCCTCCGTAAACCCGAGAAGCCGGACGCCGTGGTGGAATCGCCCGTCTCTCGCCTGTTTGGGATCCTGCCACATCACCCTGCCCTTAGCAGTAATCGGGCCTCCGGGGAGGTCCAGCTTGAGGTGGAGGATGGTCCCTTGGTCGAGCCTTTCGGGCAGCCACATCGACAGCCCGCTGAGGCTGACGTTGGCGGTGTGGCCCATGACTTCCCGGGTCGTGTGCGGATTGTCCGCGACGAAGCACGCAACGGGAATCGCTGCCGGGTGACGGGGATGCCGCCGCCGGCGCTGCATTGGGATCTCCTTCTGAGCCCGGTCTGCGGCCAACTCTACCAAACCGAGCAGGCTTGCCGCACGAAACGGTTTCGGCAGGAAAAACTGGGCCCCAGCGCGAAAGGCCTTATCGGCGCACGTCAAGTCCGATGAGGCCGTGATGGCAACCACGGGAATATGCTTGAGACCGGGATCCCCTTTCAGGCCGTGCAATGTGTCCATGCCGTCGGTGGCGGACGTCAGGATATCCAAGATGATGACGGCGGGCTGCACCCTCCGGGCCAGTTCAATCCCCGTCGAGCCATCCGGGGCAGAGAGCACCTCGAAATCCGCTTCTGTGAGGGCGGCAGTGACCAGCTTGCGGGACTGAGGGTCGCCGTCAACAACGAGGATTGGACGATTCCGCATAGTCATACTCGTGACTCGGCCTCGGGCGTTCACGGGTCTGCCGGATAGAAGCCCGAGTATCCACGACTGAATGAGGGCTGTCAAGGGACGGACCTTGGGTCTGCAATGCGTGTGCCGAGATGCAGTGAACAGGATTGGTGAGGTGATGTCCAGGAAGGGGACCTGCGGGGCCGTCGGCGTCACCCTGACTGCGCAGAGGGTGCCGCTATCTGGCGAAGGTAGTGTCTGTACTGTGAGAGCCCCTCATCCTCCGCAAATCCAAGGAGCCGGAGGCCGTGGTGGAATCGCTCGCCCCCTATCGTCTGGGGGTCATGCCATACGACAGTGCCCCTGGCGGTGATGGGGCCCTGGGGGAGTCCCAGCCCGAGGCGAAGGGGTGTTCCTGCCGCCAACATTTCTGGCAGCAAGACCGATAAACCGCCGAGGCTCACGTTGCCCGTGTGCCCCACCACTCCTCGGGTCGTTCCTGCATCGCCGCGGACGAAGCACCAAACCGGAATCTCTGCCGGGTGACGGGGATGCCGCCGCCGGCGCTGCATCGGGGTGTCTTTCTCCGCACGCTCCGCGGCCAACTCTACGACGCGGAGAAGGCTCGCGGCACGAAAGGGCTTCGGCAGGAAAAAGAGCGCCCCCGCCCGAAAGGCCTTCTCGGCGTATGTCAGGTCCGATGAGGCCGTGATGGCGATCACCGGAATATCTTTGACTACAGGGTCTCGTTTCAGGGTTTGCAAGGTGTTGATGCCGTCGATACCGGGCATCATCATATCCAGGATGATGACAGCAGGACGTGCCGTGCGCGCCAGCTCGATCCCCGACGCACCATCGGCGGCCGAAAGGACCTCGAAGTCCGCTTCGCCTAGAATAGCACTGACCAGCTCAAGCGAGTGGGGATCGTCGTCAATGACCAAGATCGGCCGGTTCCGCATAGTCTCCCTCGTGATGCACTCTTGGCCGCTTAGGCGCAATGCAAGAGCTATGTTGGCGGCAGGGCTGGAGGTCGTCGGTCATTGACAAGGGAAACGCCTCCCCAGGCTACGCTTCGCCCGAGAAGGCGTCGGAATTTTTTTTGAAGCGCCAACGAGGGTGACACAGGAGCTATGCTTACCCCGGTACCATCACGCATCTCCTTGCGTAAGTATGCCCCGCTGGGAAAGGGATGTCAAGGGTCGAAAAAGCTGATTGGCATCCGGGTTGCACGGAGGTCGCTCGACATGCTCAGCGAGGACGCAGTGCGGACAGGACCCATTCTCGTCATCGACGACGATCAAGTCGTACGGGAGCTGGTGAGATCGGTGCTCACTGGCGCCGGCTACAAGGTCCTTGAGGCTTTCGGGGGCCAGGAAGGGATTGAAGTCGCCCGAAAGACTCAGCCCATCATCATCCTCTTAAGGATCATGATGTCAGGCGTGCACGGGATCGGGACGTGCGAGCGCCTCAAGAGAGATGCCGTCCTGCACGATATCCCCGTGGTGGGGGTCACAGACTCGCATGACCTGGCGGATACCGAGCGAGCCTTTCGGGCTGGGGCGGAGTTCTTTCTGGCAAAGCCCATTGGGGCGGAGAGCCTGCTTCAGGTGGTCGGCATGGCCCTGGAGCGCGCCGAAAGGCGCAGCCCCAGTCAGCGATTGCATCCGCGGTTTCGGGCTCGGGTTCCCGTCCGGTGCGTCCTCGGCACAGATGCTGAGGTCGTAGGGACCACGGGGAACCTGAGTCTCGGGGGCCTCCTGCTGATGCTGCCGAAAAAGCTGGCAACCGGGGCCGTGTTTCGCCTTGGGCTGGAGCTTCCCAAGGGGCTTGTCCCGGCTGAGGGGGCCGTGATGTGGGAGCGATCCCAGCCCTTGGATGACGGGAGCTTCCTCCACGGGATAAGATTCTTGCGCTTTGAAGAGGACACCGGGCCGATGCAATATCGATGTTTCCTCAGCGAAATCGCCGCGAGCAGTCCTGCCTAGCGATGCCGCCTCTCTCCTGGTCTCCACCCCACGGCTCCTTCGGCGAGGCATGCGCGAAAGCCTGTTCCTCGCGACGAGCGAGCCATTCGGATCACTCATCGTCGCGGTTTACGTATTCAGGCCTGAACAGATTGGGACCGACCGCCCATCTGGAATAGCGCCGCTTGTCTCCCTTCGCCTGTTGCAGTGTCATGGTGTGTTCTCGTTCTTCTCGTTGGTTGGCAGATTATAATGTGCGGCCGAGGGCCCTGGCGATCGGGTCGAGCTGGCGCATCAGCTCCTGGAACCGGGCGGGGGTCAGCGACTGCACCCCGTCGGATAACGCCTCTTCAGGTTTGGGATGGACCTCGACCATGAGGCCATCGGCCCCGGCGGCGATCGCGGCCCGTGCCATGGCCGTCACGTACTCCCAGTGTCCCGTTCCGTGGCTCGGGTCCGCGATGACCGGCAGATGGGTCAGCTTTTGCAGGACAGGAACAGCATTGAGATCCAACGTGAAGCGAGTCGCGGTCTCGAAGGTCCGAATCCCACGCTCGCAAAGGATGACGTCGTAGTTTTCATGCGAGAGGATATACTCCGCCGACATCAGGAGGTCCTGAATGGTGGCCGACATGCCGCGCTTGAGGAGGACTGGCTTTCGCACCTCGCCGACCGCGTTCAAGAGGGCAAAGTTTTGCATGTTCCGCGCCCCGACCTGGAGAATGTCGGCATACCGGGCCACCAGCTCCACATCCTGGGGATTGAGGACCTCGGTGACGATCTTGAGGCCGGTTGTCTCCCGAGCAAGCGCCAGCATTTTCAGTCCCTGCTCGCCGAGTCCTTGGAAGCTATAGGGTGACGTCCGTGGCTTGAAGGCACCCCCGCGCAGGATGGTGGCCCCGGCCGCCTTGACCGCGTGTGCGCACTCCAGTATTTGGCCCTCGCTCTCCACCGAGCAGGGCCCAGCCATGACCACGAGACGGTCAGAGCCGATTTCGACCTCGCCGATCTTGACCACCGTCTTCGGTCGAAACTCCCGACTGGCCAGCTTGAACGGCTGCAGGATCCGAACGACGCTTTCAACGCCCGGCAGCGCTTCCAGGCTCTGGAGCCTCGCTTTGCCTCGCTCATCGCCCACCGCCCCGACCACGTTGCGCTGGGTCCCCCGGATCAGGTGGGGATGGTATCCTAGTTGTTCGACGCGCCTGAGGACCTGCTGGAGTTCCTCTTCCGGCGCCCCTGCCTGCATCACGATAATCATCGCCTTCCTCCAAAAGAGAAAGCCACGGGATCACCGTGGCCCTGAAGATACAAAAGCCACGGAGGCTTGCCTGCCCCCGCGGCCATCCTCGACGATAAAAGGGTCAGGCGCCGCCGATCGGAGGGCAGACGCCGCTAAAGTAAAACCACCAACTCCAGAGATGCCTCAGATCCATCTCCGTCTTCCTTGAAGGAGTTCCCAACGATGTGGTACTCTAGTTACCACCACCGCTCCGGCTTGTCAAGGGGATTTCTCCGGATTTCCCTTTACAGGCGGCCGGCTTTTCGGTAATTTTTCGGGCGAGGAGGCTTCGAGATGTCCGGGCACTCCAAGTGGGCAGGGATCAAACACAAGAAGGCGAAGGTCGATGCCCAGCGGGGGCGGATCTTTACCAAGTTGATCCGGGAGATCACCGTCGCGGCCCGTACCGGCGGGGGGGATCCGGCCGGGAATCATCGCCTCCGGGATGCCATGGAGAAGGCCAAGGCCTCCAACATGCCCCAGGACAACATCATCCGGGCCATCAAGAAGGGGACCGGGGAACTGGAAGGGGTCACCTACGAGGAGTGCGTCTACGAAGGGTACGGTCCCGGGGGGGTGGCGGTGCTACTCGATGCGGTGACCGACAACCGGAATCGGACCACCGCGGAGATCCGCAAGATCTTTTCTCGCTTTGGGGGGAACCTAGGGGAGTCAGGCTGTGTCGGCTGGATGTTCCAGAAGAAGGGCCTGATCCACCTTGCGAGAAAGGGGCTGGATGAGGAGCAACTTTTGGCGGTGGCCCTCGAGGCAGGTGCAGAGGATGTCCGGAGCGCAGAGCAAACATTCGAGGTCGTCACCGCGTTAAGGGACTACGAGGCAGTGAAGAGGGCCTTGGAGCGGGCATCCTTCCCCCTCGAGCACGCCGAGATTACCATGCTGCCGCAGTCCACGGTCCGCCTCGAGGGGAAGGAGGCAGAGCAGGTGCTCCGTCTGATGGATGGGCTCGAGGAGCACGACGACGTTCAGCACGCCTATGCCAACTTTGATATCCCTGAAGAGATCATGGCGGCTTTGACAACCTAAGCACATGGAGCAGGGGGTGACCACTGGGTTCCGGGTGCTAGGGATCGACCCCGGGACGGCCATCACCGGCTACGGCGTGGTGGAGGTGCGAAACCGATCTCTGATCTCCATCGCGCACGGCGTGATCGCGACCCCTCCCCGCCGGCCCTTTCCGCTGAGACTCCAGGCGATTCACCAGGCCCTCCAGGCGATCATTCAGCAGCATCGGCCCGAATGCGCGGTCGTGGAGGGACTTTTTTTTGCCAAGAATGTCCGCACGGCGCTGCAGCTCGGTCACGCCAGGGGGGTGGCCCTTCTGGCCGTGGTCGACGGCGGGCTTGACGTCTTTGAGTATAGTCCCCTGGAGGTGAAGAGCGCGCTGACCGGCGCCGGGAGAGCGTCGAAGGAGCAGGTCCAGCGGATGGTGGCCTCGCTGTTGGGAATCTCGTCGGGAATGCCCCCCACCGACGCCACAGATGCGTTGGCGTTAGCCATTTGTCATATCCATGGGGTGCGTCTTCAGAAGCGGCTGGCGACTCTCTAGCCTACTGTTGCTCCTCCCGGTACTCATGGGGGCGGCAGATCCGCAGGAGGTCGAGCGGGCGGCGGCGGCCACTGGTGCCCTGGTGGAAATTCTCAATCTGTGGCATGTAGAAGATTATGGGGCCATCTACGACCGGGGGACGACGACGACGAGACGCCTCTTCACGCGGGAGGAATTCATCAGCCGGATGAAGGCTCTCGGTTGCCGGACCACCTGCTGTCACACCACCTTTGAACTCACCTCGGCGGATTATCGTTCGCCCGAGCTGGTCGTGGTGACGGGGAAGGTCGGTCTAGAATTTTCGGGGCGCGTCGTTCCCCGTTTTCAGTGCACCCCGGGTGTCCGGAGTTATCCGATGACCCGAGAGGCGGATGGCTGGCGCATCGATCTTACTCTCATCCTGCCTTTTTTTTAGTTCGAGGGGGCACCGGTGATCGGGCTGCTGAGGGGACAGTTGGTGAAGCGGGACCCCGCCCACGTCATCGTGGAGGTGAATGGGGTGGGGTATCGCGTCTTTGTTCCCCTGTCCACCTACTACCGGCTCCCTGACGAGGGGACCGAGGTCCTCCTCCACACGGCGACTTACCTCCGGGAGGATGCCTTGCATCTCTACGGCTTCATCACGGAGCGGGAGCGGGCCCTCTTCGACCTCCTCCGGGGCGTCACGGGGATCGGGCCCCGCCTGGCCATCAACATCCTCTCCGGGATCACGGCGGAGGAGCTCGCTGCTGCCATCGGACGGGCGGATCTGGTGCGACTCAGCGCCATCCCGGGCGTGGGGCGCAAGACGTCGGAGCGGATGATTCTGGAACTCAAGGAAAAGGTCCAGTCCCTGATCGAGCCGGTCGAGGCGGCTGCGGCACCTCGGCGCGACCCGAGCGAGGAGGTCCTGCAGGATGTGGTTTCTGCGCTGCTCAATCTGGGCTACAGCCGTCCCGTCGCCTCCAAGGCGGCAGCCAAAGCCCTCCGCACGGTGGACGGGGATCAGGATTTCGAGACGGTGATCAAGCGGGCGCTACGTCTACTCGCCGAGCACGCCGAGGGATAGGCCATGACCGATCGCATTGTGAGCCGTCGCCCCCTGGAGGAGGATCAGCAGTGGGAGCCGACCCTCAGACCAAAGATCTGGGACGAATACATCGGTCAGGAGAAGGTAAAGGAGAACCTGCGAGTCTTCATCGAGGCGGCCCGGGCCCGGCGAGAGCCTCTGGATCATGTGCTCCTTCACGGCCCCCCGGGTCTCGGCAAGACCACGTTAGCCTATCTCATCGCGACGGAGCTTCAGGTGGGGATCCGCGCCACCTCGGGGCCGGTCTTGGAGCGGCCCGGGGATGTGGCGGCCATCCTGACCAATCTCGAGGACCGGGACGTCCTCTTCGTCGACGAGATCCATCGGATGAACCGGGTGGTGGAGGAGATCCTCTATCCCGCCATGGAGGAGTTCCAGTTGGACCTGGTCATCGGCCAGGGCCCCCACGCGCGGACCATCAAGCTGGACCTCCCGCGGTTCACGTTGGTTGGAGCCACCACGCGGGCGGGCCTCCTGACCGCCCCCCTCCGGAGTCGCTTCGGGGTGTTGCACCGGCTGGATTACTATAGCGATGAGGAGATCCACCGGATCATCCTCCGGTCGGCAAAGATCCTGGGGGTCGAGATCAGTCCGGAGGGGGCGGCCGAGCTAGCCGGTCGGTCGCGCGGAACGCCACGCGTCGCCAACCGGCTGCTCAGGCGGATTCGAGACTTCGCCCAGGTGCTGGGCGATGGGGTGATCACCCAGGGACTCGCCCACATGGCCCTGGAGCGATTGGAGGTCGATGAGCGGGGATTGGATGACATGGACCGGCGGATCCTGCAGACCCTCATCGAGAAGTTCGATGGGGGCCCGGTGGGCCTGGAGACCTTGGCCGTGGCCGTCGCCGAAGAGAAGGATACCATCGAGGACATCTACGAGCCCTTTTTGATCCAGGCGGGATTTTTGGCCCGAACTCCCCGGGGCCGGACCGCGACCCGGTTGGCCTTCGATCACTTCGGCATCCCGCCCAGGGCGCGCCCGCAAGGGGAGTTTTGGGAGGGGGGGAACTGAGGGCGGGCCGGCAGACTGACAGACTCCGGCTCAGGGTGATATACTGCGGTCGGTCCTGCGGGCGGTGCATGGAGAACGCGACGAGCATGTTCGGGTTTGAGGGATTCGCCAAGCTCCTGGTTCTCTTCGGCATCGTGTTAGCCCTCCTCGGAGGTCTCCTCCTCGTGGTGGGGAAAATTCCGCTCATCGGCCGGCTGCCGGGCGATATCTACATCCGGAAAGGGGATTTTACCTTTTACTTCCCCCTGGCCACCTCCATCCTGATCAGTATCCTGCTCACCCTCATCTTTTCCCTCTTCGGCCGCCGGTGAAGGGGAGGCAGTCGATGCGCAGCTGGTTCATCAGTGGCATCCTGCTCCTTTGCACCTCAGGGCTCTGCTGGGCAGAGCAGTGGCCGGTCCGCGTCCTCTTGAAGGAAGGGGTCGCTGCAATTCATCTGCAGACCGAAGGATTGTCCCGCCTCGAAGAAATCGAGCGCCCCGTGGTGCAGGTCCTCCCCCCCGGTAAAGCGGTGCAATTGGCCTGGGAGGGAAGGCCGGGGACCGCCTTCAGGTTGCGGCCGGATGCAGGTCTCGTCTGGATCGATGGGAGACCCTACCGGGGGAGTGTGGAGGTCTGGAATACGTCGGAAGGTCTTCGGGTCGTCAACGAAGTCCCCCTCGAGGAGTACGTCCGGGGGGTAATGAAGATCGAGGCCAACCCCGAGTGGCCCCTTGAGGTGCTTCGGGCCCAGGCGGTGGTGGCCCGGACCTATGCCCTGTACGAGCGCCTGGTGGATCCCGGGGCGCCGTATCATCTCCATGCCACGACCGCCTCTCAGCTCTACCGGGGGGTGAGCGGTGAGGACCGCCGATCGGACCTGGCGGTTCAGGCAACCCGGGGAGAGGTGCTGACCTACCGGGGACAGGTGATCCCGGCCTTTTACCACGCCGACTCAGGGGGGCAGACCGAGGATGCGGTGGAGGTCTGGGAGAAAAAGTATCCGTTCATCATCGGCACACAAGATCCCTTTTCGACTGGCGCCCCCACTCATCAGTGGGAGGTGACGATCCCGCGTTCCGAGATCCGGCGGGCCCTCGTCGAACGGCTCGGCTGGCGGTTGGGCGAGATCCGTCGCATCGAAACGGCCCGACGGACCCGGTCCGGCCGGGTCAGTCGGCTCCGGATCTGGGATGACGCGGGCGTGCTCGACATCGACGGGAAGCGGTTTCGCCAGATCCTGGGGCCGGACCGGATCCGCAGTACGCGGTTCACCATTTACCCCAACGGGGGCGAAATGATTTTCATCGGTCAGGGGTGGGGGCACGGGGTGGGGTTGAGCCAGTGGGGGGCCAAGGGGATGGCGGATCTCGCCTACAGCTACCCAGAGATCCTGAAGCATTATTTCCCGCTGGCAGAGCTCCGACGCCTTCCCTGATGGGTAGTTCACGGTTCATGGTTCGTGGAAAATTCCATCCGTGGAGGACCATCAAGCCTGAGTGTTAATGGTGGGCTGTGACCGTGATCCGTCACCAGCTCTCACCATAAACCCTGAACCATGCACGATGAACATTCGTGAATTCGACTATCATCTGCCGGACGGGCTGATCGCCCAGTATCCCATTCCGGAGCGGGATGCCTCCCGCCTGCTGGTGGTCCGCCGCGACGATGGGGCGATTCTGCACCGGCGATTTCGCGAGCTCAGCCTGTGGCTGCGGCCAAGGGATCTGCTCGTCCTCAACGATGCCAAAGTGATTCCGGCCCGACTCTATGGGCGGCGAACAGGGGGAGGAAAGGCCGAGGTCTTGCTCATTGAGGAGGAGTCTCCGAATCGGTGGTGGGCACTGGTGAGGCCGGGCAAGTCGCTCCCCGTGGGCCGACGGCTGAGCTTTGGGGCGGACGTGGGCGCCCTGGTGATCGATCGGCGCGAAGGGGGACACCGTCTCTTGCAGTTTGACGGGACGCCGGACATCCGCGCACAGCTCCCCTGCATGGGAGTGATGCCGCTCCCCCCCTACGTGAAGCGCACCCGGAACATCGACGGGCGCACCCGCGAGGACACCCTCGATGCCGAGCGCTACCAGACGGTCTTTGCGATGGCGGAGGGTTCCATCGCGGCTCCAACCGCCGGGCTGCATTTTACCCGGGCCCTCCTCACCCAACTGGAACAGCACGGGCTCGAGATCGCCTTCCTTACCCTCCATGTGGGGGTGGGCACCTTCACGCCGGTGACGGTTGAGCGGGTCGAGGAGCACCGGATGGCTGCAGAGCGATACACGATTCCTGAGCCGACCGCGGCCGCCATCAAGCGCGCGAAGAGCGAAGCCCGGCGGGTGCTGGCGGTCGGGAGCACGACGACCAGGGCACTCGAGGATGCCGCGCTCGACGGGGGAGGGGTGCGGGCCGGGGAGGGAACGGCCTCCCTCTTCATCACCCCGGGCCACCACTTCCGGGTGGTGGACGCGCTCCTGACGAACTTTCACTTGCCCCGCTCGACCCTGCTGATCCTGGTCAGTGCCTTCGCCGGCCGGGATCTCATTGGGAAGGGCTACGAGGAAGCAATACAGCGGGGCTACCGATTCTACAGCTACGGTGACGCGATGTTGATCGTGTGAGGGGATGATGCTCTGCAAGCTCTGCGGGACCCATCTTCCGGATGGGCAACTGACCTGTCCCAACTGCGGCCATGTGACGACGCCCGGGCGCGAGGGGGAGCGTGGTTCCGCTCCACCCCGGGAGTTGGACACCCTCGAAGTAGAAGGGGCTGCGGGGCCGGAAGAGGGAGTGAGGGCAGAGGGGAAGGCAGATCGACTGAAGACGGTCCAGACCGGGCCTGAGGCACCCATCCCGGTCTTCGCGCTGGACCCGGCAGGGCTCCGAAGGCTGTTGGGCCTGCAGCCAGAGCTCCTGGAACCCGGACTTAGCGTCTTCACCGATGAAAAGGGAAGACCAGTCGGCGCGGGCTATTCCACTCGGGTCGGCGACATCGATTTATTGGCCCGGGATAAGAGCGGGGCCTTCGTCGTGGTCAGGGTGGCTGAGGAGCGGGAGGGAGGAGAGGACCTCGTGGCCGAAACCCTCCAGCGGATTGGCTGGGTCCGCAAGCACTTGGGAAAGGGAAAGCAAAAGACTCGGGGGATCGTCTTGGTCGAGCAAGTCCCCGAGAACCTGAGCTACACCGCAGCTGGCGTCGCGGGAACGATCACCTTCAAGACCTTCCGACTCGCGGTGACCTTCGAGGATGTGGAGATCTCATGACCTTTGAGCTGCTCGCGGTCGATCCGTCCGGGGCCCGGCGTGGTCGACTCCACACCCTCCACGGGACGGTAGAAACCCCGGCCTTCATGCCGTGCGCCTCTTCGGGGGCGGTGAAGACTCTCTCCCCTCAGGAGGTCCGGCGGGCAGGGCTGGAGCTCATCCTGTGCAATACATACCACCTCTACCTCCGCCCCGGTCACGACGTTATCCAAGAACTGGGGGGACTTCGTGCCTTTACGGGATGGGATGGCCCGATCCTCACCGACAGCGGGGGATTTCAGGTCTTCAGCATGGCTCCGCTCCGGAAGATCACGGAGGACGGAGTCCTCTTCCATTCGCACGTGGACGGATCGCGCCACTTCCTCTCCCCGGAACAGACGATCGCCATTCAGCAGGCGCTTCAGGCCGATATCATCATGCCACTCGATGAGTGCCCCCCCTACCCCATATCCCATGAGCAGGCTGCCGATGCCCTGGACCGGACCC
The DNA here is from genome assembly GCA_001443495.1 of candidate division NC10 bacterium CSP1-5. Taxonomy (GTDB): domain Bacteria; phylum Methylomirabilota; class Methylomirabilia; order Methylomirabilales; family CSP1-5; genus CSP1-5. The sequence continues at coordinate 86,690 of LDXR01000010.1, forward strand.
TGAGATGGGCCGAGCGCTCCAGAGATGTTCATAAGGGAACCGATCAGATGCTCTTCGGGATTGTCCAGGGCGGCGTCTTTCCCGATCTCAGAGAACGAGGGGTCCGAGAGCTCACCCGACTTGGATTCGGCGGGTATGCCGTGGGCGGTCTCAGTGTGGGAGAGAGCAAGGCCGAGATGAAGACGGTGCTCAGGGCCGCACTCCCCCTGCTCCCCGCCGATCGGCCCCGGTACCTCATGGGGGTCGGTACCCCTGGGGATCTCCTCCTGGCCATTGCCCTCGGCGTCGACCTCTTTGATTGTGTGATGCCGACGCGTCACGGGAGGACCGGGACCCTCTTTACCAGCACGGGGCGGCTCAACATCAAGGGGGCCAGGTATGCCAGGGACCCTTCACCGGTGGATCCGTCGTGTCGGTGTGAGACCTGTCGGCATCACTCCCGGGCCTATCTTCGCCACCTTTTTGTTTCGGGCGAGATCCTGGGTCTTCGTCTCAACACGCTGCACAACCTCCACTATTACGGACATCTCATGCAGGAGGCCCGCCGGGCCATTGAGCAGGGGTGTTACGGGCATTTCCAGGCGGAGGTCTTGGCCCGGCTCCCGGGCGCGGAATCGTCCGCATAATCCAGATCCACCGAGGAGGAGAGGAGACTGATGATCGACGTGGCCTACGCGATGGCAGAGGCGCCGGGGGGCGGGGGGGGCGCGGGATTCTTCCAGGCGATGTTCCCACTCCTGCTCATCTTCATCATTTTCTACTTCATCCTGATCCGTCCGCAGCAGAAGAAGCAGCGGACACACCGGGAGATGTTGGATGCCCTCAAGACCGGCGACCAGATCGTGACCGCCGGCGGGGTTTATGGGACCATCGTCGACATCGGTGAGACCAAGGTGAAGATCAAGATCGCCGAGAATGTCAAGATCGACGTGGCCCGCAGCTCCATCGCCTCCCGGCTCGGCTGGGAGGGGGAAAAAGGCGGGAAAGAGGGATCATGAGGGGAAGGGATGACCGTTGTCCGATGACCGTCAACACAAAGAACGTCTCATTCGGTCATCGGTGATCGGCTACTGTTTGCGGGTGACCACGATGGCGGAGAAACCGAGCGTGTAGAAGGGGAAGAGTTGCTTCACGCGAAAGTCGCACTGCCCGATGGCCTGGAGGGTCCAGGCGAGAGCTGCGTTGAGGGGGAGCCGTTCCTTGGGGGGGTCCTGGACATGGTCGGGAATCAGAGAGGAGAGGATGTGCGCTCCGGCGCGCTCGGTGACGACGAGTCCGTGCCGGTTCAGCAGGGATTGCATCTCCGGAAACGTGAAGGTCTTGTACGTGAGATCGACCTTTGAATCTTGGGTCAGGTATTCGTAGGTCCACCGTCGGAGATCCCCGTGCCGCCCCGTCGTGAGGGCGTTCCAAAGTTCGCGGGGGTGAAAGAGGAGGCCCAGGTGCCACTTGTTATCGTATTCGATCGTTACTGTGCCCCCCGGGCGGCACACCCGGGCCATCTCGGCGATGGCCCGCTCGTACTCCCGGATGTGGCCGATCACATCCCCATACGCGGAGACGAAATCCACCGAGCAGTCCTGCAGGGGGAGCCCTGTGGCATCTCCCTGGATGAGCGTGACATTGCTGAACCCGCGCAGCCTCAGCTTCTCTTGGGCCTTGCGGACCAGCGATCCCGAGATGTCGATCGCCACCACGTGCTTCGCCCGAGGCGCGAACTGGACCGTCTGCAGCCCTGATCCGCAGCCGACATCCAAAACGACTTGCCCGGCCCAGGATGAGATCAGCCTCTGGACGAAAAAGTCCAGGACCTTGTAGCCATTCACGTAGAAGGGGTTGATGCGATCATCCAGGATGTCGTACTCCTCGGCCATCAGGTCGTAGGCCTTCTGGACAACGCTTAACTGGTCCGCATCGAACTCGATCTCGCCCATGCAACCCCCCGCGTCAGTGTTCCCCTCGTCAGAGCCGCTCCAGGAATATGCACTTGAGGTACTTGGTCTCCTTGACCCCCAGGAGGGCCGGGTGATCCCCCGACTGACTCCGCACCGCCAGGATTCGACACCGGGCTCCGGCGTCGGCGGCCGCATCCTCCAGCATCCCCAGGAAGATCTCTTCGCTGAGATGATAGGAGCAGGAGGAAGTCACGAGGATCCCGCCGGGGGCCAAGAGCTTCATGGCCCGAAGGTTGATCTCCTTGTATCCGCGGAGCGCTCCCGCCACGGCCTCCTTGGACTTGGTGAAGGCGGGGGGGTCCAGGATGATGAGATCGAAATGGCGCCCCCCCTCTTCGAGCCTCCGGAGCTCGTCAAAGGTGTTTCCCCTCCGAAAGCTGCAACGATCCGAGAGGTCGTTCAGCTTGGCGTTCTCCGTCGCTCCCGCGACCGCCTCCGCCGAGATGTCGATCCCTTCCACCGACCGCGCGCCGGCCTTGGCCGCGTGCAGGCCAAACCCCCCCGTATAGCAGAAGCAATCCAGGACCTCTCGGCCGGGAGCGAGAGGGCGCACGGCSAGSCGGTTGTCCCGTTGRTCCAGAAAGAAACCGGTCTTCTGTCCCGTGGCGATGTCCACCTGAAAGCGGAGGTCCGCTTCCTCGATGGCGACGACCGGGTCGAAGAGGTTTCCCAGAACGGCCTTCTCCAGGGGGAGACCTTCCAGCAGGCGGGAGGGCGCATCATTCCGGAGGAAGATCCCGCGGGGATGGAAAAGCTCTTGGATCACTGGCAGCAAGACTCCACGGAGCCGCTCCATGCCGGCGGTCAGGATCTGCAGGACCACGACATCCCCGTAACGGTCGAGGAGGAGGCCGGGCAGGGCGTCCGCCTCCGCGTATACCATGCGCACCGCCGTGGAGGGAATGGCGAGCCGCTGGCGGTAGGCCATGGCGTCCCCAATCCGCCGGCGAAAAAAGGGGGCATCGATCGGTTCCGTCGCTCGGGTGAGCAGGCGTCCGAAGATCTGGGAATCTGGATTGACGTAGCCCCGGCCAAGAAAGCGGCGTCCGGCCCCGTAAACGTCGACGACGTCCCCCTTCTCGGGCGCCCCTTCGGTTCCATCCACGTCCGCCCGGTAGATCCAAGGGTGCCCCGCGAGGACCCGGCGCTGCCCCCGGCGGCGGAGGAGGATGCTCGCCATGTTCGAGTCGCCTCGTGGCTCCGCGAAATTGCCACTTATGTACTGTCGGCGAGGAAAAATTGCAAGGGAAAAAAGCGGGCCCGAACCGTGTGCTATCACCGTTCCCCGATCAGTCCCCGCGCGACCTGGGCCTCCCGGGATCTGGGGTGTTGCGTGATCAACTTCTGAAGCCGGGCCGCTGCCTGACGGTTGTTCCGGACCTGCCGGTACACGTGGGCGCTCTTCAGGAGGGCCCGGGGGACTTCGGGGCTCTGGGGATAGTCCTGGACGATGGTCTCGAACTGGAGGAGCGCGTCTGTGTACTCTCGCCGGCTATACAGGGATTCTCCCAGCCAGTAGAGGGCCTTGGGCTTTTCAGCGCTGTCGGGCTGGGCGGCAAGGTATGTGCGGAGATGCCCGATCGCGGCGGGAAAGTCCCCCCGGATGTATTCATCGATCGCGACCTCGTAGACCTCCTTCAACCTCATCGTCTCCTCATGCTTCACCGGCGGGGACTTGGGGGTGTGGGGCGTCTGTGCCCTGGCGGTGAGTCGAACCGAGGAGGGTTCCGAGTGCGCCCCCGGTTGCAGCGGTCCTGTCGTGGTCGGCGACTGGGCAGTGCCGTTGGAGGAGACGAGGGCCTGAGACGGTGGAGGGGAGGAGAGAGCAGCGGCCGTCTGATTGAGGAATTCGAGGCCGGTCGCCCTATCCCGCTCCGGAAGGGTATCGGCATTCACCGAAACCCTGGTCGCCTTCGGTGTAATGGGGGTTATGGTTACCTCGACTTCGTACTGGTTCGGGGCGGCGGAAAAAATTAGGTACTCATTTCCGTGGGGCCCTTCCTGCTTGATGGTGAGGGCCATTGCCTCGAGCGCTCGGCGGCAGGCCTCCTTGACCTCGGGCATTGGTGCGACAAAGGTGCGGTCGACGGTCTGACTTCTTACAAAGAACGTCCCGGCAAGAGCGCTGCCGGCCATCGACGTGGCGACTCCTATGGGGGCACAGCCGCTGAGTAGTACGGCGACAAGGCCGAGGCCGAGACCGGTTTGTGTGTCGCGTGTCATGTAAAAGATCTCCGAGAGCCCGTCGCCGGAATTAGAAAAGGAAAAGCCTTATCTGTCAAGTATTTTTTATGATCTTCTGATACTTGACTTTAACGGTCTCTGCCTAGCCCATTGTCAGAATGGAGAGAACCTGGGGGAGGAGTATCCCGGCCTGGCCTTGTAAATAACTGTCAACAAAGGGGGTAATTGGGGTTGAGGTGGGGTTGATCTCCACGACGAATGCCCCGCGCTCCCTCGCCAAGATAGGAAGCGAGGCGGCCGGCTGAACGAGGGCCGAAGTCCCGACCGTGAGGAAGACATCGGCCGACTCCACCGTGGCAAAGGCCTGGACCTGTGTTTCAACCGAGAGGGGTTCACCGAACCAGACCACATCGGGACGAAGAAGACTTCCACAGCCGCAGCGTGGCGGGATGATCGGCAAAGGGACTTCGCGGTTTTCGCGAACGGTTCTTTCCGCCTGGCAGCGGACTCGCCAGATACATCCGTGCAGCTCGATCAGTCGCTGGCTCCCTGCGAGGCCGTGCAGGCCGTCGATATTCTGGGTCACCAGCGTGAACTCGGGAACGATCCGCTCGATCTGAACCAGGGCGTGGTGGGCAGGGTTTGGCGACGCCTGGGCGATTTTCTGGCGCCGCCAGTCATACCACTGCCAGACGAGTGTCGGGTCGCGCTGGAAGGCCTCAGGAGTGGCGAGGTCTTCGGGCTTATACTGTTGCCAAAGACCTTCGGGACCGCGAAAGGTGGGGATGCCGCTCTCCGCCGAGACCCCCGCTCCCGTGAGGACGACGACCGACCTCGCCCGCTTCAGCCGTTCGCCTATCGCAACCGTGGCCGAATCCACTCCTCAGCCTGTTGCTGCCGCACTGGAAAGAGAAGGTCTACGTCAGAGTGCCGTCGGCATGAAATTGTACCACGGAAGCACCGCCGCGTCGGGGCGAATTGCACCCCACTGGGGCGTCCAGACACAAGGCATGAAATTTGCAACCCCAATCAACGCTTTTCCGGGGATCATCAGTTTCGTCTTCGGTGTGCTTGCCCGCGACAGATGGAGATCGACGGCATACGGGTGTTCCGTACAAAAGGGTTCCCATTGGACCCGCCGAGAAGGAGGAGAACACAATGTTGAGACGTACCAATTCCCCTGCCCCGAAACAGGATCCTTCCGAGCTCCAGGGCAACGGTAACCAGTCGTCCTTGTCCGCTCTCCTGACCGTCATGGGCGGTGACGCGAGACTCGAGGGAAAGTTCGACATCACCGACTCGATCGAGATCGAGTGCAAGGTCGGCGGCGAGTTGAAAGTGGGCGGGAAACTCGTCATCGGCGAGCGAGGCTCCGTGCATGCCGACGTGCGGACCGTGGACGCCATCATTCACGGCGAGTACGAGGGAAACATGGTGGCGACGGGGAGCGTAGAAATCTCTCCCAGCGGACGGGTGGACGGCAACATCGAGACCAATTCCCTCGTGATCTCCAAGGGTGGCTTCTTCAACGGCAACGTCGTCAAGCTCAAGGAGACCGAGGAGGGTAAGCCTGCAATCCACCTGGTGAAGGAGAAAGCGCTCGCCCAGGCCAAGTAGCGAGCGCTCCTCGGGGGGTTTACCATGTGGTGGAACTCCACCAATAAGCCGTCGGCGAAGAACACAGGCATCATGGCCTTCATTGATGAAGGCTCCGAGATCGAGGGGAAGTACAGCTTTACCGGCACCGGCACCGTCCTCCTGAACGGCAGGTTCCATGGTGAGATCGTGACCACGGACGCCCTCGTCGTGGGGGAGAAGGCTATGGTCAACGCCACGATCCAGGCGGAATCGGTGGTGATCATGGGTGAGGTGGTGGGCAACGTCCGCGCCAGCTCGCGGATACAGCTCAAGGGGGCTGCCCGTGTCTTCGGGAACCTCGAGGCCCCTGTGGTGATCCTCGAGGAGGGTGTCCTGTTCGAAGGGCAGTGCCGGATGCCCGGGGCAAGGCCCGATGAGCCGGTTCACAGTCCCGGTGCAGTGGAAGCGATCCTGACCCGCCATCCGCAGTCTGACCATGATTAAGGAGGCGAATGCCCCGCAACGGCTATACCCTCGTACTCCTCACCGGCAACACCCCCCGCGGTCGGCAGTTTCACCTGACCGATCTCGGGTTCCGGGGTGCTCTCCTCGGCGGGCTCCTCACCGTCCTGGCCCTGGGCTACCTCGGCTATCACTTCCTCGTCTTCCAGGTCGACTATAGTGAGCTGGCCCACCTGCGCGAGACGGTCCAGAGCCAGGAGGAAATGGCGGCCCAGCTCCAGACCCTCGCCCAGGAGTTAAACCGCCTCCGGTCCTTCGACACCCAGATCCGCCGCCTCGCCGGCATGGAGGCGGGCCCGACCCCCCAGGGGGCGCCCCCCCGCGCGGTGGGGGGCGGGACCCTCGAGCTCGCCAAGGCCCTCAAAGAAGGAGAGCAGGCGAGCCAGACCCAGCTCCTCGCCCGGCTCTACCAGGATCTCGAGCGGCTGGAGCGGGAGATGGCGCTCCGGGCCGAGAGCCTGCAGGCGGTGACCGAGTACCTCACGAAACAGAAAGACCGCCTCGCCGCCACCCCGGCGCTGTGGCCCACCGAGGGCTACGTCGCCTCCCGCTTCGGCCCCCGGACGTCCCCCTTCACCGGCCAGCCCCAGCAGCACACCGGCATCGATATCGCCGCCCCCTCCGGCACCCCCATCCGCGCCCCGGCCGATGGGGTGGTGACCTTCGCCGGCACCCTCCCGGGCTACGGCCACGCCGTCGTGCTCACCCACGGCTTCGGCTTCAAGACCTTCTATGGCCACAACCAGCGGAACCAGGTCAGCAAGGGCCAGACGGTCAAGCGCGGCCAGGTCATCGCCCTCGTCGGCAACACCGGCTACAGCACCGGCGCCCACCTCCACTATGAAGTCCTCCTCAACGACCAGCCCCACGACCCCCTGAAGTACATCGTCGATGAGGGGCAGCGGGCGCAGGCGCTGCGGGGAAGATAGCCGCTGTCGCCCGAGCCGAAATGGCGCACAAGACCCGTGCCCGGGTGAGACAGAACTAGGCATCTCCCCGGAAAATGTGGGCTCTGGCTGGCCTCTTCACATGGCACACAAGTTGCAACCATCTCCTCGTGTAATGACTCCTGTTTCCACAGAAACTCGCTCGATTCGGAGGTACGATCCATGCAGGCCAGCCCTATGACTCGTACGGTGGTCAGCCTCATCTCTTTCCTGCTCGTCCCCAGCATGGCGCTTGCGGGTTCCCCGACGGACTGGATCCGAGGCACTCTTGGTGATGTCAGAAGCACCCTGGCGGAGCACAGTGCGGACGGAGAGGTCTCTGGGGAAGAGCTGACCGAGATGTCCCGCCTCATCAACGAGCGCTTTGACTTCCCGGAGATGGCCCGACTGGCGTTAGGCCACCATTGGCAGCAACGCTCGCCGCAAGAGCGGAAGGAGTTCACCACGCTTTTCCAGAGGCTCCTCGCGCGATCCCACTTCATGAAGATCCCGACCAAGGCCAAGGCGGAGCAGCGCTATGTCGGAGAGCGGATCGAGGGGGATCGGGCCGTCGTCCAGGCGGTGGTGATGTCCGAGGACAATGAAATCCCGATCGATTACGCCCTCGTTCGGAACAACGGGAGCTGGAAAATCTACGACCTGGGGATCGACGGCATGCGACTCTCCGAGATCTACCGGTCGCAATTCAACAAGGTCATCAGCACCGGCTCCTACGACGATCTCGTCCGGCGGATGCACATCAAACTTCAAGAGGTCAGCTTCGAGGCTGGGGCCGAGAAGTAGACACTCACCTCTGCTGCTCTACCGTTCATGGGGCTCTCCACGCTGCGGGAATCCATCCCGCGTCGCTGTGTCCATACATGAGACGCAGGCGCAGCGATGCTTTTCCGACACGGATCTTTTCGGTATAATGCCTTACCGGGCAACGCCCGTCGCCATGATCACTCCTCGTCGTTCAGCCGGTCGCGGAGCGAGAGATCGCTATGCTCTTCCGGCTCGTCGGGAGGGTAGGCGCGACGGAAGTTGGTGGCGAGCAGCCAGACGAGGAGCCCGACCATGTTTGCGCCGAAGAAGAGACCCAGGGCCGTCTTCGCCTGGCCGTGGATCAAAAAGAGTAAGGCCAGGGCCAAGAGGGCGATCATCACCGTCCCTCCCCAGACCCAGACCGCGCCGTGCAGCGTCATGGCCTCCCCAGTCGGTGTGCGCTGTGCGCATTGTATGGCCCTGGGCCTTCGGGATGCAAGCGTTCTGCAGAATCTCCTTGCGGGAGTGTGCCATATCTGTTATACATCCCCCGTTTATCGCGGAGCGCGCCGCGCGAGAGGGAGGAAGCGATGCTGGTGACGCCGGTGAGCTACACGCTAGCCGTGGGGGCGGCTGAGGGTCTGACACCCCTGAACGCCTTCGATAATGCCTTGCTGGCTGCGGGGATCGGTAACGTGAATCTCGTGAGGGTCAGCAGCATCTTGCCCCCGGGTGCCACGCATGTGGAGGCTCTTCAGATCCCGCCAGGGTCGCTGGTGCCGACGGCCTACTGCACGTGCACCTCTGCCGTCCCCGGCGAGCGGATCACAGCGGCGGTTGCAGTCGGGCTCTCTCGCGACAGCTTCGGCGTGATCATGGAGTACGAAGGAACGGGGAAGCGTGAAGAGGCTGAGGCCGAGGTGGCCCGCATGCTCGAGGCGGCGTTCGAGCGACGGAACATGAAGCTGCATCAAGTCAGGATTCGGGGGGTCGATCATCAGGTGAAGACCCTCGGATCGGTGGTCGCGGCTGCGGTCCTCTGGTACTAGGGGTGGTGATTGGTGGCGAGTGATTGGTGATTAGTGACCAGTGAATGGGGATTTGTCATTCTTTCCTTCGTCTTACTAATCACCAACCACCAACCACTCATCACTTGGGCGAGCCCGAAGGGCTGAACGATGGAATTCTGGTTCACCGAAAAGCAGACTGAACACCTGGGGCTGGGCGTGCGCGTGCGGGAGAGCCTCCTCGTGGAACAGACCCCCTTCCAAGAGTTGGCCGTTCTGGACACCTACCAATACGGCCGGATGTTGGTTCTCGATGGGGCGATCCAAACCACCGAACAGGATGAGTTTGTCTATCACGAGATGATCACCCATGTCCCCTTGACCACTCATCCCCAACCCCGGGAGGTCCTGGTGATCGGGGGGGGCGACGGGGGGGCGATCCGGGAGATCCTGAGGCATTCCGAGGTCAGGCGCGTCCGTCTGGTGGAGATAGATGAGCGGGTGGTGGCCGCTGCTCGCCGATTTCTGCCTGGGCTGAGCCAGGCCCTGGATGATCCCCGGGCGGAGGTCATGATCGCCGATGGAGCCGAATATCTCCGGGCGTTGCGTGGCGCCTGCGACGTGATCCTTGTGGATTCTACCGATCCGGTCGGTCCAGCGGTGAAGCTGTTCGAGGCGGACTTTTACCGGGCGGTGCACGACGCCTTGAACCCTGAGGGTCTCTTTGTCGCCCAATCCAAGTCCCCGTATCTCGATCGCGGACTGATTCGCGACCTCCTTGGCATCGTTCGTTCCCTCTTCCCCGTGGCCCTCCTCTACACGGCGGCGATCCCGACATACCCCAGCGGACTCTGGAGCTTCGTGCTCGGATCAAAGGTGCACCATCCGCTTGCCTTCGAACAGGGACGGGCCGAAAAGCTCGAGACCCGCTACTACTCTGCCGAAATCCATCGATCCGCCTTTGCCCTTCCCCGCGAGATCCGGGACGAGCTCAACCAGGCCCAATGATGCGACACAGGCGCCCTGGGATCATTCTTTTCGGGGCCCCCCTGGATCTCACCTCTTCATACCGAACCGGGACCCGATTGGGCCCCCAGCAGATCCGGGCGGCCGGGGAAGGTCTCGAAGATTACAGCCTGGCGCTCGACCGGGATGTTCGCCAGGTTAAGGTGATCGATCAGGGGGACCTCGAGCTGCCTCCTGACAATCTCGAGGCGGGTCTGGCGCGGATTGAAGAAGAGGCGGCGAGGGCGCTAGAAAAGGAGATGGCCTTCGTGGCCTTGGGCGGGGAACACCTGATCACCCTCCCCTTGGTGAAGGCGGCTCTGACAAGGTATCCGGACCTGGCCCTTCTTCAGATAGACGCCCATGCGGACCTCGCGGAGTTCTACGATGGAAAACCGCTCACGCATGCAACGGTCATCCGGCGGGTGGCCGAGCTGTTGGGGCCGCGACGGGTCGTCCAGTTGGGGATCCGCTCCGCCACGGCCGAGGAGGTAATCTTTGCCCGCCAGCAGACACACCTGTTCCCCGGCCCGCCTGCGGATATGGCCAAAGTCGTGAAGATCCTCTCCGGGAGGCCGGTCTATCTTACCATCGACATCGATGTGGTGGATCCGGCCTTTGCACCTGGGGTGGGCACCCCGGAACCGGGCGGGTGGAGTAGTCTTGACCTGTTTCAGGTTCTCAACCGGATGGCAGCTCTAGAGATTGTCGGCATGGACCTTGTCGAGGTCTGCCCCCCCTACGATCCTGCCGGGATCACCGCCATATTGGCCGCCAAGGCCCTCCGCGAGACCCTTCTAACCTTCTTTTATCCGGTCTGAACCCTCTGAACTTTTCGGCTCATGAGCGGATGTATCGCTACGGCCTGAGGATTCAGGGGAGGAACTCAATGTGGTACGTAGCCACAGTAGCGCGCTGGACATGGGGGACAATCACGCGGAAAGGTCGCGTGACCCCGAGCTCGAAGTTCTCAATGGCGAAGTTGTTCGCCCCGAGGTACGTACAGTCGCCATGGAAAAGCTGGACCTTGAAGAGGGCGAAGTTGAAGAACCCCTGGCGATCGTTGTGAATCTCTCCGACCACCATCACGCCTTGGGGATGTGGGCTGATCCGGACGTTGCGGACCAGGAAGCGCTGGCCGATATCGATGAGCTCTGTGTGACCAAAGGGGTCCTCGGGTAAGGGGACTCCGCAGGCTGCCCCCTCATGCCTTGCCAGCGCCGGCCGACTTCCTGCGAGAAGGAAAGCCAGTGTCAGGACGAGTAGGGTATTTTCTCGAATCGTGTCGCTTTTCACTATTCTCTCTGTCGCGAGATCGTTCTGGAAGGGAAAAGCCGAGCTAGCGGATGCGGTAGGTAATGGTGCGCTGTTCGCGGCCCCGCCTGATCAGCACATTGACCTCTGAGACGCCGGCATCGGAGGAAAGTTGGCGGTAGAGCCTTACGAGGCTCCCGGCGGAATTGACCGGCTGGTCGTTCACGGAGAGGATCCGGTCGCCCACCTCGAGGCCAGTCCGGCGCGCGAGCTTCACGTAATCAATCCGAAATCCCTCGCTGTCAAGCGTTCCGGTCCCGAGCGGGTTGTTGAGCCGAAGCCCCACGCCGTCGCCGAAGGTCACGACGGGCGTCGCCGAGAGCAAGGTTTCCGAGAGCAACGGCCAGATTTCACTGCCGAGCTCCCTCGCGTTCCGCTCGGGAATCTCCCACGTGTCCGGGCCGACTTCGGCGAACGGGATGCGGTTGACCGTATCGGCCGCCGTCCCGGGCTCTCCAACGGTAATGCTTCCACCGGCGGCACGCGGTCCGTTCAGGTCGCGTGGTGATCCAGGCACCGCGATGATGCTGGCTTTCGGCAGGTTTTCACCGGGAGCCGCACGCCGCTCGAGGATCGCTTGGCGTCCCCGGACATCCACCACGGAGTAGTTCTTGTTCGAAGCCCCGGCTCTCCCGAAGCGAAGCTGGAACCGGAGCGTGTCGAGCCAGGCACTCCGGATAAAGACGAGCGTGCGCGGGGCGGGAAGTCTCGTGCCCTCCGGGATCTCAACGGTTTGACCACCCGCCAGGACGATTCGCAGCGTGTGATCGTCGACCACCACGATTTTGCCGATGGGGACGGGGCTGTCGTCGTCGAAGACGGCCTCGCCATCTCTGTAGAGGCCCAGATGGCCGGTCGCCGGGTCATGTATCAGGGCAAAGCGCGCCGGTTGCGGCAGTCGGACGTCTCCGACCACCTCGACGCGACCTTCCGGCTGCGACTTCTGGGCCTGCCCGGCTTCAAGGAGGTCCGCCAAGGCCAAGAGGAATGCAAGGCAGCACCAGACGGCAAGCGCTGGCGTCATCACCCTGCGGTGCCGTGGGACCTGCTCTCCGGCCGCGGGGATTCCGTGACTCATGGTCGAACCCGCAATCGCGTGGCGGCCCGGAAGGCCAGCCTGGTTCCGAGACCGAGGCAGGTTACCGGAATAGCCAGCCCGAGAATGGGGGACCACATGAACAGGGACACCCATCCGATGACCGGGATCAACCCGGCCCGGACGATGGCGCGGAGAGCTTCCGACTCTGCTATGAACGTGGCGACCGGCGGGCTGATCCGATAGTAGGTAGAGACGAACAGCCGGCCCGGGGCACTGGTCATCAGGTATCGATCCCGGAACTCACGCAGGAGTTGGACCTGTGGGGCCAGGGGCGAGCCGAAGGCGGCTGTGGCGATAAAGCAAAATCCGCTACTCCCCCCACCTCCTCCGCCTCCGGCACCCGCCGCCGGACTTTCCATGAGCTTGGCAATGAACGCATCAATGACGTCGTTGAACGTGGTATCGAACGCCCCCGCGGTCGTAGGAAACGGTGTTGGTACACCCGCAGGACCGGTCTCTCCCGTTACGTATGCGTTATCGAGGGGATCCACGGCGATGCCATTGCCGATGTCTGTCTCGCTACCTCCGAGATAAGTCGAGTAGACAAGGCCCGTACCAGTGGCATTAAGCTTCGTCACGAACGCATCTTGGAGACCGGCCCGAGCAGCCTGGAAGGGACTTCCAGCCGTCGGAAAGTTGTCCGACCGGGTGTCGCCCGTAATATACGCATTGCCAACTCCGTCGATGGCAATCCCGCGACCAACGTCCTCAAAAGCACCACCCAGGAACGTGGAGTATTCGAGCATGGTGCCGACAGCGTTGAGCCTCGTCACGAAGGCATCTTGGACCCCGTTGAACGTCGTGTCGAACGACCCCGCGGTGGTGGGGAACAGGATCAAGCCCCCATTATCGGTCACCCCCGTCACGTAGGCCCTGTTTGCCGCGTCCACCGCAATGGCATTCCCTCGGTCCGTCCCGCCGCTGCCCAGGAACGTGGAGTACTCGAGCGCGTTCCCGGCAGCGTTGAGCCTCGTCACGAAGGCATCTTGGACCCCGTTGAACGTCGTGTCCAAGGATCCAGGGATGGTGGGGAACGGAGTCAAACCTGCATTATCGGTCACCCCGGTTACATACGCTCTGAGAGCAGCATCGACCGCGATGCCAAAGCCTTCGTCGGTGCCCGTACCTCCGAGAAACGTGGAATACAGGAGCGAGGCGGCCCCGGCCAGAGTCGGATCGAACTTCGATACGAAGGCGTCGCGAGCGCCGCCGAAGGAGGTGTCGAAGGCCCCTCCGGTCGTGGGGAACGCCGTGGCGCCTCCCGACTCGGTCCTCCCGGTGATGTAGGCGTTGTTGGCGGAGTCTACGGCGATGGCGTTGCCCTGGTCGTCAAGACTCCCTCCAAGGTAGGTCGAATACAAGAGCATGGACCCCGCAGCATTGAGCTTCGTGACGAAGGCATCCATGAGGCCGTTGTGGGTTGTGTCGAAGGCCCCCGCCGTCGTCGGGAACGGGTTGGCTACGGGTGAATCGGTTACCCCCGTGACATAGGCCTCATTGACACCATTCACGGCGATGCCGAGGCCCCGGTCGGTCCCGCCGCCACCGAGGAACGTGGAGTACAGGAGTGCGTTCCCTGCCGTGTTTATCTTAGTAACGAAGGCGTCCTGTACGCCGCTGAAGCCGGCGCCCACCGTCGTAGGAAACGGTGCGACACCCACATTATCGGTCTCCCCTGTCACGTAGGCGTTCCCCGTGGCGTCCACAGCAATGGCGTTGCCCCTGTCGGTCCCGGTGCTGCCGAGGAAGGTGGAGTACACCAGAACGGGGTCGATGATCAGCGGGCGGGTGCGATCATAGGCAGCCACGTGAACGCCGATCCGATTCTTATCTCGGAGAACGTAATGGCCGGTGACGGCCTGCCTTGCCCCGTTGATTTCCTGATAGATGACGGGGGTGCGTTGGATGAGGTGGCCGCCCGCGGTGTGCAGGATGAGATTTCCCTCGTTGTCAATCTCAAGCCTGTCCACTCCCTCGAATACTAACGTGATCGTGTCGGGGTCTGCACCCGGGGCGATCACAAAGTCGTATTCCAGCTGCCGGGGATTCCCGTAAAAAACGAGGTCGATGCCGGGATAGGCCTGGCGGTACCGCACCTTGCCGTAATGCGGGATGTTTGTCCGCCATTTCTTGGGGTCGCTGCCGATGAAATAGTTGCTCTTCCCCGGTAGCTCATCGACTCCTACGAGCTTTGCGTGTGCGTTGACTCCAACGACCTTCATCCTCACCACAGCCCGTCGCATTGCCGTTGGGGGCTCAGTCCTCAGGCCTGAGCCCTCAGTCTTCAAAGAGAGGACCGCCTCGGTGGGTGTCAGGAACAGCGTGTATCCAGAACCGCGGGCCAGGAATCTCACCTGCTCGTCGGTCTGGCCCTGGTTCACCTCGAAACTCAGGGGGAGCTTGCCTAGGCCTCGCTGATTCGGGTTCTGCTCGCCGTATCCGGCTTAACGGAGGCCGGTGGTGAAGTACCCACAGAATGGGAAGCACCCAATGGGTCTGGGAGAGGCAGGGGAGCGGCTATGGCGTCCGAAGCCAGGCCAAAGATGATTCCGGAGACGATTGCCCCGGAGAGAGAAATGCGCCGACATCTCCTGGTATGATTCATGCCCGCGGCCTCCAGGTCTGCGAGTTTGCCAAGGCATTTCCCCTTCCGTCATTCGCGCCCCCCGTGCCCTAACCTCCGTCCTCAGGCCTCAGTCCGCATACCTGAGACCCAGTCACCAGTCGCGATAGCGATTCCCCTTCCCTGCGATGTTCATGAAGCCCTCGGCCTCACTCCGGCTGTGGAGGTCTGTGATTCCGGCTATCGCGCCGGTCTTGTCCACGATGAAGTCCAACTTCCAGTCGGTCTGGCCGGTCATCGGGTCACGGTAGATTCGGCGGAGGTAGCGCCGGACTTGAAGCTGCGTCTTGTCCTCCAGCAGGTCTTCCAGCTTGGCCGGGTAGCGACCGTGGTCCTGTCGATATAGAGCGATGGCCCTGCGGTACTCCCCGAGACGGAAGAGCAGTTCGGCTTCCTTGTCACGACGGACCATCGTGCTCCACATCGGGGTCAATGCAGTCGTGGCAATCCCGATCAGGGTGATGGCCAACAGCAGACCGACATAGGTCATCCCCTCTTGATTCGACGACCGACGGCAGATGGCCGATGACACGGTTCCTCGTTCATGGTTCATCGTCGAACTCAACGTCCCAAGCCCCGCACTTTAAACTCTCGACTCTCAACTCTCAACCCTGAACCCCGAACCAAGCCTACCAGGTGTTGTACAGGGTGCCGTCCATGGCGGCCTGGTCACTGCCGCTCTTGACATCAAAGATCCCCGCCTCCACCCCATGCTCGTCCGTATCAGCCACCAGCAGCCACGTGTTCTCTAACCCGGTGATCGGATCTTTTGGGACCTTGCGGAGGTACCGCTTTTCCACCAGCACCTCGAGCGCCGGAGGGTACGTTCCATGGTCCGCGTAGTGCTGGTCAATTACGTCCCGTAGGATAAACAGGTTCTCCCGTAGCGCGGCCTCTCGCGCCCGCTGTACCGATGTGGTAAAGCTCGGAGTGGCCAGCGTGACGAGGATTCCGATGACCACGAGCACGATCATGATTTCGACAAACGTAAATCCCCGTTGGTTCATGGTTGAGGGTTCATGGTTCATAGAGGGACACAGCGCGCTTGCAGGTGGGCTTCTTCGCAGCCCCTTTATCCCTGAACCCTGAACTCTGAACCCTGAACCGTGAACTGTCTTACCAGGTCTCATACCGGCTCCCATCCATGGCGGTCGCGGTGCTCGCCGAGCGGACGTCATAAATGTCCCGCCGATCGGTGAGGGTGGTATCCAGGCTATCCGAATACGAGCGGATGACCCACCGACCTTCGGTGCTCATCGGATCCTTGGGGATGCGGCGAAGGGTCTTGGTCTCAACCAGCTCCTCGAGCGTCAGGGGATAGCCGGACCGATCGCTGCTCACGCGTGCCTTGAAGATCTCCCTGGCGTCCCTGGCATTCTGTCTCGCCTTGTCGTAGTCCACCTTGAACCGGTCGATCCCCTCCCGGATCTCGCGCAGGCCGCGCCGAAGCTCGATCTCCCTGGTGCGCTTGACCGTCACCTCGACGAGGGGCATGGCCACCGAGGCCAGTACGCCGAGGACCGTCAGAGTGATCAGAAGCTCCACCAGGGTGAAGCCGCGTGTGTCGAAACTGCCTTCGTGTCTCAGGCCAATGCCCATTTCTCGATGCCGCTACGGCTGGCCCATTCCGGGGCGAGCCGGAGGAGTGGGTGGCGGCGACGGCGGGGCGGGCGCCGAGACGGGGGCCAGCGGCCCGCCCTCGAAGCTCTGCCCGGTCCCGGCCCAGAAGGTGGCCACTCCGGGTTTAGGCGGCTCGACCTTCTTGACGATGCGAGGCGTGAGAGAGATGATGACGTCCCGCCGGACCTTCTCTTGACGCTCATCTCGGAACAGCCGCCCGATGATGGGCAGGTCGCCGAGAAACGGGGAGTACCTGGTCGTCTTGCGCGACTCATCCTGGATGAGTCCTCCCAGGAGCCGGGTCTCGGCATCCCTCACCTTGATGAAGGTGTTCAGGCTCCGCGTGTTGACGCTGGGGAGGAGGTCGCCCCCGACCAGTTCGCCGATGCTCGAGATTTCGAAGTTAAGCTCGATCGTGACGTCGTTGTCCAGGTGGATGATGGGGGAGAAGGCGAGCTTCAGGCCGATATCCCGGTACTCCGTCCGGGTCTCGGTCGTCGTGATAGCTGTCGCTCCCCCGGCAGTCGTGCCGGGCTGCGGGATGACCCCCGGGGCCGTGGTGAGTTGGGAGATCTGGAACGGCCGGCGCTCTCCGATCAAGATGCTGGCCTTTTGCCGATCGAGGACCCGGAGCGTGGGATTGGCCAATAGCTTGGCCTCGGTATCCGTCTTGATCAGATTCAAAAAGATCACCGGGTTGGTGAAGAGCAGGTCAGAAAATGCGCGGGCCCCGGCGAGCGCCTCAGCCGTAACGAAGCCGGCAATAGCCGGGGCGCCAGCGGGGACGGTAAAGAAGGCAGCCTGGTACTGGTCGGTGAAGAAGATGCCCAGGTCCCTGAGCTTGGTCCGGTCCACCTCGAGGATCTCAAGGTCGATCTCCACCTCACCCCCACCCCGGTCGTTCAGGTGCATCAGCCGTTCGGCCAGTGCGATCTTGTCGGGGGTATCCCGGATGACGACGGCGTTCAGCTTCTCATAGACGAAGATCTGGCGGCTGTTCAGGATGGTGCGAAAGAGGTTGACGGCGACCTTGGCGTCCGCGTTGCTCAGGTAAAAGGTCCGGACCTGGAGGTCGTCGTACTGCTGGTGCTTGGCCGGGGTATCCGGGATGACGATGAGGGAGTTGTCACTCACCTGCTTGGCGAACAGGCGGTTGGTGCTGAGCATGAGGGCAAAGGCCTGGCGGAGCGGGAGATCCTTGACGTAGCTCGTGACCCGCTGCGCGCGCACCCCCTCATCGAGCAGGATGTTTATGTCGGCGAGCTTCGAGATGATCTCGAGGACCTCCTTGATATCCGTCTCCTTGAAGCGGAGGGTGACCGGCTTGGTCGAAAGCAGGCTCATCGCTCGCTCGGTCGCGGCCAGCTCGCTGGCCCGGGTCACCGTCTCCGCGGCCGCCTGTAACTGGGTGGTCACCTCCTGGTGGACCTGCTGGATCTCGGGGTTTTCGGGATCGAGGTTCTTGGCCTCTCCCAGTAGTTGTGCGGCTTCTCGTAGCTCCTCCTTCTCCAAAAGCTGCTTCCCCTTTGCGAGCAGCTCCTTGGCCTTCCGCTTGGCTGCGACCCGCTCTATCCCCTGCTGGGCGCGGGTCTCTTCGGTGTTGTAGTTGAGCGCCTGCCGGTACTCCACCAGGGCCGCGTCGGGCCGCCCCGCCTCCTCAAATTCGGCTCCCCGCTCGGCGTGCTGCACCGCCGCAGCCCGCAGCGCCTGGATCAGCTTGATGCGGGCTTCGACGGACCGTGGCTCCTCGCTCAGTCGCTCCATGTAAAACTTGACCGCCTGGTCGTAACTCCCCGCCTGCATGAGCTCCTCACCGCTGGAAAGCGGGGGGGTGGTGACACACGCGGCAAGGGGGAGGAACATCCCCGGTATCAGGACGTAGAGTGCTGTTCGGAGTCTCATCATGGCTGGTTCCCTCGCTGTGTTGTCGTGCTTGGCGGGGCGACGTCCGGCCCTGTCAATCCGAGCCGGATCTCCTTCTTTCCGTCAAGGGAGGTGACAAGGATGCCATCTTCCTTGACCTCCTTGACCCGTAGCTTGCTTCCGATGACCTCTGTCTCCGGGACGACCAGGAGCTCGCTGCCGTAGGTCACAAAGGCCATCATCTTGCCCTCCGCTGTGGCGAACCCGAGGAACCGGACCCGCTTCGCTTCCTCAAGAAAGAGGTCGGGAGGGGGAGGGGGTGCGGGGAGTGCAGCAAGTGCAGAGGGTGCAGCAAGTGCAGAGGGCAAGGGGGGAGAGGCTTCGGACGATGCGAAGATGTTGCGAGCCTCGGGTTCGTAGGGGGGTCTCACCCGCTCGACCCGCGCCAGCTTCAATCGAGGTATCTCCATGCGGTCCTTCGTTTGCCTGCGAGGGGCCACCACGGGCCCCTCTCTCTGGGTCGAGGCGGCCGGGAGCGCGGCCGCTCCCTGGATTGGCCGGTCGGTCTCGCCCCGGTGCCGCTGCACGAGGATGAGGGCGATCCAGAAAGCCACAAGACAGAACAACACGATGAGTTTTCTCTTATCCGTCGGCACGGCTCTTCTCCTTTGGGCGGTCTTCGCCTGCTGACTTATCGGTGGCTGGTTTGCAGAACGTACAGAAGGTGCAGGAGGCCCTTCGACAGGCTCAGGGCGAGGTGCAGCAGGTGCAGAAAGTACAGAGCCCCGCCTCTTCTCCCGTCTGCGGAGGGCGATACACAGTGCCCCGAGGCACACGAGGATGATGAGCCCTTTGCTATCTCTCGACAAGGGGCCTGTTCTCCTTCACGCGTTCTTCCTCTATTTCTCTGCTGATGCGCTGCTCGGTCAAGAAGTACGCTGCCATCTCGAGTCGCAGATTGAGTCGATCGACCCCGCGGTGACTGGTGAGGGCGACTCTCTCGATCATCAGGGGGTCTTGGAGCCCCTCGACCTCGTACAAGAATCGGCGGATGGCGCCATAGCGCCCCTCCACCTCCATCTGGACGCTGAGCTTGACTAGCTCTTCCTCTGAAACCTCTCCGGGCTGGTACTTGACCGACGGCACATGGAGCTGAAGGCGTCGGGCCTGATCGGTGACCCGCCGGATCATGGCGGGGATGGCCCCCTGGGGTGGGATCCGGCTGCGGAACTGTTCCATTCCCTTAACCAGGGAGGCCAGAAGCTCTTGCTCACGCTGCTCCCGGCGAAGGGATCCCATGCGGGTGTGGAGATCCTGGAGAGCGGCGGCATGGACGCGCAGCGCCTGGCGGGCGGGGACGATGGCCAGGCCGAAAAAGGCCAGGTTCAGCGCCAGCAAGGCGCCGGCGAGATAGAGCAATCGAGGTTTCATACCGCATCCCCTCGATACCGCAGCGAGATGGTGAATCGCAGGCTTGTGCTCCCCTTCTCCTCCGCGTGATTGAGCAGGAACACCTGGTGAAACGCCTCCTGTCCCTTGAGGCCCTCGATGCAGCGCAAGAGGTCCTCCATGCTTTTGGCATTTCCCAAGAAGGTCACCGCCCCTCCTCCGAGGTCCGGACGGATCTCCGTCAGCGTGACGTTCGGCGGGATGGCGCGTTCGAGTTCGAAGAGGAGGCGGGTGAAAGAATAGTTTGCCCCTTGAATGATCCGGTTGTACAGGGCAATCCGCGAACCGAAGTGCTCGAGCTCCTTGGGGGAGGGGCGATGGGGCAGGCTGGCTAGATTACGTTCCCTCTCCTGAACCAACTCCTGTTGCTGTCGA
Source organism: candidate division NC10 bacterium CSP1-5 (assembly GCA_001443495.1). Classification (GTDB taxonomy): domain Bacteria; phylum Methylomirabilota; class Methylomirabilia; order Methylomirabilales; family CSP1-5; genus CSP1-5. Next base: position 106,975 of record LDXR01000010.1, read on the forward strand.
AGCTGCTCTTCCGAGGAGCGGAGGTCAGCCTGGGATAAGCTGTAGAGGAGGGCGTTGCCCACGCCGAGGAGCAGATTGAGACAGAGCCCTCCCACGGCCAGTAAATGCAAACGGCGTCGTCTGCGGATCGCGGGAGAGGCCAGGTTCAGCGTCACATCCATCGTAGTCTCCAGGGCTTGCGAAGCAAGGCCGCCCCCGCGGAGCCCAGGAGTTCCCCGCGGAGCCCATTCCGGTGTTCAGGCATCGTGTGGACCGGAAGCTCACAGGCCCCTCGCAAGGACTCCGCCAGGGTGTCTTCTCCCTCTCCCATCAGCACGAGGCCCTCAGGCTGTCCTGCTCCGATCTCGTCCCGGAGATACCGGATGGTCGTATGAATCTCCCGAAGCACCCTCTCCACCCTGTGCTCTTGGTCCGCCAGAGCATCGTGTCCATCCCACGGCAACAGCCGCCACAGCCGTGGGATCTGCTCATCGGCGTAGATGAACAAGAGGCTGGACGGCCCGGGGGCCAGCACGAGGCGCTTGCCACCGAGGCCGGCAGTCTTCTGCAACCGGTACAGGGCGACGCCTCGTGTGATGATCCGGACTGGCTCGAGGCCCGCACCCACGACCAGGGCTTCGTACTGGGCGATCACCGCCTCACGGGCCAAGAGATACAAGAGGCGGGTTCCGCTCCCCTGTCCGGGTAAGGGCTGGTAGTCGATGCGGGACTCCTGGATGGGGAAGGGAATGCGGTCCTTGAGGCGCCAGCAGAGAAGCTGGCGAGTGTCTGACGGGGTTCCGCTGAGCGCCTCGAAATCCTGCCATCCGATGCGACAGCTGGTGTCGGGTAGGGCCACCACGACCGGCCCGCCCTTGCATCCGGCCCTTTTCATCAGGCTTCGCAGCTCACCGCTGAGTGTCCGCCCCTCGGCCACATTCAGTTCGGTGAAGGCAGGGGTGATGAGCGCTGAAGGCAGGGGGAGCGACATGCCCTGTGTGACCTCGAGCCCTCGGGACGTGAGCCGGGCCCGGCACAGGCCGATCCGTCCTTTGTCGATTTCCAGCCCCCAGGCACCTGTCATGATCCTACATCTCCGCGAAGGTCATCCGATTGATCTCCTGCAGGGTCGTGACTCCGGCATAGACCTTGTTCAGGGCCGCCTGGCGCAAAGGGGTCGTACCCTCCTCGCGGGCGATGGCCCGGATCTCTGCAGCCGGTCTCCGGTCCAGGATCGCCTGTCGGATGCGATCGGTGACCTCGACCAGCTCAAAGATCCCGGTCCGACCCCGATAGCCGGTGTGGACGCACTCGGGGCACCCCTTTCCCTCGAAGAAGGGGACGGGTGGCGGTTCGGCAAGTCCCGAGTCCTCCAGCAGCGCGGGGGACGGGGTCGTCTGGATCTTGCAATGCAGGCAGATCAGGCGGACGAGACGCTGGGTCAAGATACAGTTGAGCGCCGAGACAAAATTGTACGGCTCGAGCCCCATGTGGATCAGGCGGCCGACGACATCGATGATGTTATTGGCGTGCACCGTGGTAAATACCAGGTGACCGGTCAGGGCCGCCTGGACCGCGATCTGAGCCGTCTCAGGGTCTCGGATCTCTCCGACCATGATCTTGTCGGGATCGTGGCGAAGGATCGACCGGAGGCCCCGCGCGAACGTGAGCCCCTTCTTTTCATTCACCGGGATCTGCACCACATTCTGGAGCTGGTACTCGATGGGATCCTCGATGGTGATGATCTTGTCCTCCCCCCGATTGATCTCGCAGATGGCGGCATACAACGTTGTCGTCTTGCCGCTCCCGGTGGGGCCGGTGACCAGGATCATCCCGTGGGGCCGGTGGATCGTGTGCCGGAATCGCTTCATGTCGGCTTCGGGGAACCCGAGCCGCTCGAGCTTGAGCTCACTGAGTTCGGCGGTGATGGCTTCCTTATCCAGGATCCGGATGACCACGGCCTCGCCGAAGTCACTCGGCATGACCGACACCCGAAAGTCGATCGTCCTCCGGTTGAGGCGAAGTGTGAATCGGCCGTCCTGGGGAACCCGGCGCTCGGCGATGTTCAGCTCGGCCATGATCTTGATCCGCGAGACGATCGCCTCCTGGTAGCGCCGGTCCAGCGGCTCCATCGCCGCATAGAGTGTTCCGTCAATCCGGTACTTGACGAGCAGATGGCGCTCGGCCCCCTCCAGATGGATGTCGCTCGCCCGCCGGTCGAGGGCGTGTAGCACGATGCTATCCACCAGCTTGATGATGGGGCTTTGATCCTCCTTGACCCGCTCCAGCGTCAACGGTGCCTGTTCATCCTCTGCCACCAGCGACAGCTGGAGGTCCTGGCTCAGCTCCTGAAGGACCTGCTCCGCGGTTTCCACCCCGTGAATCTTGGCCCGGATCTGGGTGCGTGAGGCGACCACCATCTCGGACTCGCCGAGGCAGAGTCGCAGTTCATCGAGGGCGGGAAGATCACTCGGGTCGGCCAGGGCGACGGCAAGCTGGCCGTCGCTCCGGCGGAAGGGAAAGAACGCTCCGCTCTTGAGCAGGGCTGGGGGAAGCCGTTTCACGAGGTCCATCTCCGCCCCGACGGAGGTCAGGTCAATGTACGAGAGCCCGTACTGTCTGGCCCGAGCCTGGGCCAGTTCCTCTTCGGTGACATGGGCCGCCTCCAGCAGGTACGCCGCGAGGCTCGACCCCTCGAACCCCCGACCCTCCGCCTGGGTGACGAGTTCGGGGCTTAGCCACCCCCCTTCGATCAGGACCTCTGTGAGGCGCTTGATTCCTGCCACGTCGTTTCCCCTATCGGACGACTGATGCGAGATGAAAGATCGGGAGGTACATAGTAATCACGATTGCCGCGACGAAAAGACCCATGGTAACCATGACGACCGGCCCGAGGGCGGTGGCCAGCGCGGACAGATGGTATTCGAGCTCTTCTTCGAGGAAGTCCGCCACGTGGTGCAGCATCTCCTCCAGCCCTCCGGTCCGCTCGCCGACACTCACCATCTCCAGGACCAGGGGCGGAGCTGCCTTGACCCCCTCCAACGCCGCCGCAATCGAGGCCCCCCCTGTCACCGCGGGAATGGCCCGGTGAAGCGCCGCTCGAGCGGCCTGGTTATGCACAGACCCCGCGGCGACCTCGAGCGCCGGCACTATCGGCATTCCCCCGGCGGAGACCGTCCCAAGGGTTCGGCAGAAGGTCGCGAGGGAGAACCGCTGGATGATGGATCCAAGCAGGGGGAGGCGCAACAGGAGCCGGTCGAGGCTGAGTCGGCCACTTCTTGTCCGGCGCCACTGCCATAGGCCGAGCAGGCCGAGGAGAGGGAGTGGGAGGATGATCAGGAGGTATTCGCGGATCAGGCCCGTGAAGGACAGGAGAAGCCGGGTCGCGTACGGAAGTTGTGCCTCGAAGTCCAGGTAGATCTGCGAGAAGGACGGGACGACCACGGTGAGCAGGAAGATCACGACCGCGATGGTCAGCACGAGGAGCATCGCTGGGTACAGCAGGGCCGACCCGAGCTTCTTTTGCAGGACAATGACCCGCTTGAGATGGGCAATGTATCGCGCCAGCACCTCCGGCAGCTCCCCGCTCTTTTCGCCGACCCTGAGCGATGCCACATAGAGGGGGGAGAAGACGTCCAGGTGCTGCTCTGCTGCATCGGACAGTGAAGCGCCTCCCTTCACGGCCTCTCGGAGCTTTTCCAGGATCTGCCGGAGACGGGGATGGGTTTGCCGTGCCACGACGAGATCGAGCACAGATAGGATCGGCAGGCCCGCCTTGATCAAGGCGAGCAATTCCTGGTTGAGGATCAGGAGATCTTTCTTTCGGACTCGCCGCCAGGCAGACGGGAGAGAGAAGCGGAAGAGGGATCGAGAGGTGCGGGGAAGGACGTGGAAGACGTAGTAGCCTTCGGTCTCGAGCTGGCGTCGCAGCCGGTCCGGGTTCTCGGCCTGCCGGTCCTGGACCAGGATCTTGCCCCCGGCTGTGGCGATGCGGCACGCAAACGTTGCCACGAATGCCCCTCCGCCTCTTACGGGATGCGCCCCCTTGATGCCGGCCTGGGACGGGGCCCTAAGCTATCCAAAACGGCGTTTGAAAGCAAGTAAAATCCTGGCTAACACCAGTCTCGCCCATTGCTGGGGGCCTCACCCATCTTTGGTTCCTGCGTTTCCCATCCGAGAAACAAAAAAGCGCCTCCCGGAAGAACCTCTTCCGCCTTGAGGCGCCATGGCCACGCCGAGAGATACAGCCTTGGGGTCTCTCGACCGTCACGAGAACTCTAACTTACGGGAATTATGCGCTTTTATACCTAATGGAGTTCGCCGTGTCAAGAAATTTCTTCGGACAAGCGCTACCTGGCGGAGCGGCGGCTGCGCACCCTCCGAGGTCAGCTCCATTACGCCGCCGGATGGTGGTCAGTGGCCCTGTGTTCGCCAACTCAAGCAGGCTCTGGGCCCCCGGCATTTCCGGTTGCACAGGCTGGAGAAGGTCCGCGCTGAATGGGGAGTCTGCTATGACCCACTCCACCTCATGACCCGGACAGGCTCCTGGCCGAGGCTGGCATCACGCGCCATGCGCAGCTCATGGTCCATCTTCGCAAGGGAACGGGACCTGTGACGGCCCGCCGCCTCACGGGACGATCGCACCAGCAGGCACGGTTGTGCCATCCGGGATTACCGCTCCAAGGAGCACCGTGACGTTCTTCCCGATGGAGACGCCCGCGCCGATCGTGACGTTGTCCCTGATCATCGTGTTCTGCCCGATCGAGGTCCCGTTGCCGATCGTCACCCCTGACCCGATCACGACGCCACGGTTGATCACTACACCAGCGCCGATCGTGACGTTGTCGCCCAGGATGACACCCTGGTTGATCGTGGTCCCGTTGCCGACCACCAGGTTGT
>LDXR01000011.1 GCA_001443495.1 candidate division NC10 bacterium CSP1-5
CCCACGACCGGCCCTCGCATCTCCTATTTCACGGTTCGCTGCACAGCCACAGGCGGCCTCTACGATGATCAGGCTCTTTCGATCACCATCTATGGCGATCTGATCGTCACGACGGACTCCCTGGGAGATGCTGAGCAGAACGAAGCCTACAGCCAAACATTAGCCTATGCAGGCGGAAAGGAACCGATCTCTTGGAGTATCGTGGTAGGCTCTTTGCCCACTGGCCTAAACCTGACACAGGCAACAGGCGAGATCTCGGGCACACCCACGGGCAGCCCAGGAACATCCAACTTCACGGTCCGCGCCACAGACTCCATGGACACGCCCCAGACGGACGACCAGGCCCTTTCGATCACGGTCGCCATAGGCTTGCCGGCAGTTCCCACGAATCTGAATGTCGAGATTCTATCGACTACCCGGCGTTTGACCTGGACAGATAACGCCAATAACGAAGTCGATTTTGCCATCGAGAGACGAACGGCGGCCGGTGACTGGGAACTCTATGCAACGGTGAGTGCCAACGTCACCCAGTTCACAGATAGTGCCCTGGGAGGGCTGTATTGGTATTATCGGGTGAAGGCACGCAATGCAGTCGGGTCATCGGCCTATTCCAACATTGGCCCTGTGCCACAAGCGCCCGTACTCATTACCGCGCTGGCGCACATCACAGATTCCAATCGGATTGACTTGTACTGGCAGGACAACACCTTCAATGAGGACTACTTCCAGGTAGAACGCAGCACAGATGGAAACGACTTCAACTGGCTGAACACAGTCGATTCCAATGTGCGGACGTATCGAGATTTGACGTGCAACCCCAACACAACCTATTGGTATCGGGTATCTGCCTACGATCCCGTTTACGGGTTCTCGGACTACTCAAATGTCCTATCGGCCAAGACCGTCGCGGGCGGGGGTGACGGGGGCGGGGAGGGCGAGCCGCCTGGTGGGCAAGAGCCACCCTGGGAACCTACAGGTGGACCCAGCTACGTCGTGAACTGTCACCATATATCGGCAGAAGGGCTTGGCGCCCGTGGTATACGGGTGACTGGGGTAGCCTACCTCATGCAGTCCCGGATGGTCGCAGACACAGACGGCATTGACCTGGAAGTCGACGAGGACTCTGAGGCCAGAGTCCTGGGATCCCAATTTAGTCGATATACAGGATTGGGGCTTATCAACCCGATTCACGGAGATCGGTCGGCTTGGAACACCAGTGCTTATCCAGGAAGACACGCCAAGGACATCTCGGATGGGATACTAGTTCGACATCTGCCCACTGCCACAGTCACCGGACATGTACCTTCCTGGGATGGCACGAAATGGGTGCCGACTGATGTCGCTACACAGGACGAACTGGATGACCACGAAGCGGCCGCGGATCCCCATCCCGGCTATATGACACCTGCAGAACATACAGCGATCGGAGACAGCAGCCCACATCATGCACCGGTGATACTGCATGGTGATTTAGAATCTTCACTGATGGCGCTCAACGGGCAGCAACTTGACCTTGACCTGCAGACTGCTAATCTTGTCCTGGCTGGCCCGTCCAGTGGCGGATCGGCCAAGCCCACCTTTCGATCATTGGTGGCTGCCGACATTCCTGGTGGGGCAGTGGGGGGCAAATACCGCCAATTTGTGTATACCGTCAGTGGTAACGACTTTCAATTCGTGAAGCTCGATGACGGAACGCCTATATTCGTTCTCATGGACTTGGAGTAACTATGCCCACCTCAGCCAACCTGGAAGATCTCATCTTGCGTGATACGGCGGCGAACCGGCCTGCGGCAGGCACGCCAGGGCGGATTTTCTACGATACGACAAACGAGAAATGGCAGCGCGATACCGGCTCTTCCTGGGAGGACTGCGAGCCGGCACCCGGCTCATTCTCATTGGCCGACGTAAAAGACTCCGTGCGGGCCGCGACGACAGCTAACATCACACTGTCCGGTGAGCAGACAATTGATGGTGTTTCCGTGGTAGCCGTGGATCGGGTGCTGGTCAAAGATCAAAGCGCAGGCGCAGAGAATGGTATCTATGTGGCTGCGTCTGGAGCATGGAGTCGGGCGATCGATGCCAATACCAGCGCCGAAGTTACGCCTGGAATGTTTGTGTTCGTCGAGGAAGGCACAGTCAATGGTGATCAGGGCTTCGTCCTGACGACTAATGCGCCTATCACATTGGGTACAACGGCTCTCTCATTCACACAATTTTCGGGCGGTGGAGGCTCGGATACAACCGCCATCCATGACGACGCGGCCGGTGAGATCGCCGCGATTACCGAGAAGGCATCTCCCGTTTCAGGAGACTTGTTACTCATTGAGGACAGCGCCGCCTCAAACGCCAAGAAACGAGTGCAGATCGGTAACCTTCCCGGAGGTACAGACGCAGCAGCCATTCACGATGACACTGCGGGCGAGATTGCCGCGATCACCGAGAAGACAACACCGGTTGCGGCGGATCTGTTCCTCATTGAAGATAGCGCCGCCTCAAACGCGAAAAAGCGAGTGCAAATCGGTAACCTACCGAAACTCAACTCGCAACTCCTGTCTTCAATCGAAGGAGTGCTTGTCGTCACAACCGGGAAGTTGCGCTTCTACAACGAGACGGGGCGAACGCTGACTATCAGCAAGGTCAAGTTGGCCGTAGATACAGCTCCTGTGGGGGCTGCAATCATCGTGGACGTTCATAAGAACGGAGTGACTGTTTTCACGACTCAATCGAACCGGCCGCAGATTGCTGCGGCTGCGAATGAGGGTGAGAGCACGACCATCGAGGTACCTTCCTGGGCAGATGGAGACTACCTGACGGTGGATGTCGATCAAATCGGCTCGAGCACGGCAGGCTCAGACCTGACTGTGCATGTTATCTATAGCTAGGAGGCTTGTCATGACGCGCATTTTCACAGAAGGCTTTGAGGCAGGAGACACATTATTCTGGGGCGTCGCCGGGAATGGGAGTGTCTCGACGACAACGCCCCGGAGCGGATCACGATGCTGGCAGTCAGGTGGTACTGCTGCACAAAAGAGTATATCGGCGATCTCCGAGGGCTACGTCCGCCTTGGGCTTTTTGCAACCGGGATCGCAGCCCAGGTAATAATGAGATGGTACGCTAGCGGCACTGAGCTTGGCTCCCTGCGTCTGAGTTCCGCAGGAAATCTTCAGCTTTACACGAGCACGGGAACTCTGGTCGCGACGGGAAGCGTTGCGATCCAGCTCAATACTTGGTATCTCGTCGAGGTGAGAATCAAGATCGCTGACGCTGGAGGTGTTTTGGAAGTGAAAGTGGATGGAACGGTGGACGCCACGTTCTCTGGCGATACAAAGCCGGGAGCGGACACGACATTCAATCTCATCTACATCCTCCACACGGGCGCAAGTGTGTGGCGCATAGATGATTTCGCGCTGAACGACACGGCGGGCGGAGTCGATGATGGCTACCCAGGGGACGGCAAGGTGGTCATGCTTACTCCAAATGGTAACGGAGACTCATCACAGCTCGTCGGGAATGACGGCAATAGTGTAGACAATTACCTTCTCGTGGATGAAATCCCCTCTGACAGCGACACGACCTACGTTGAGTCAGCTACGGCAACCGAGAAGGATTTGTACGGCATGACGACATATACGCTGGAAAGCGGCCAAACTGTCTTGCGTTTGTGGGTTGAGGCACGCGCAAGGGAACTGACTGCGGCCGGAGATGGGATTCAGCTTGGGGTCAAGTCGGGCGCGACCGAATCCTTCTCGGCCACACGCCCGATCGGAACGTCTTACGCCCGCTACGTCGGGGACGATCTCAAGACCGACCCTAACACGGCAGCCGCCTGGACACAGGGCGGTCTGGATGCGCTCCAGGCAGGTGTCAAAGTAGCATGACATGAGCACACGACGGATCACTCAGCTCGATGCCAGTATTGAATACCAGCAGCCCGCCTTGCGTAAGGTGACGCAGTTGCTCACACAGGTTGAGTATCAGCAGCCCGCCTTACGCAAGGTGACACAGTTGTTCATCATGATAGAACTCTCTCCGCCAGGGGAAAGCGTGGGACGGAAATACGGACCCGCTGTTCAAATGATGGGCTGAAACGGGAAGACAGGAAGAGATGAGAAGATATTCATACGAAGGTGCGATCCAGGTTGTCCAGACTATCATAGCTCTCCTCGTTATGGCCGCACTTCCGTTTACGATAGCTACAACAATTATCTATGCCATGAGTGCCGCACAGGAGAGTCTTGTCCTGTGGGCACTGAACCTTACCCAGTTTGCGATCGGCGCGTTCTTCCTGACACTGCTGATACGATTGCGATCAGGAATCATAGTACGCAAGGAGCGAGACAGAATACGAAAATCCACGCTTACAATGCTTCACCACGAATTTCGCACCCCCGCTACCTTCCTGGTGGGAGGCGTCCATCTTCTCCGGGATCCATCTATCACTGGCTCTGATAGAAAGATGCTTATTGGCAAGCTCTCACTGGGCATCGATCGATTGATGTTGTTGATCGATGAGTTTCTATCACTCAACGACATTCTATACAGCGATGCGAAATTAGCCTATGCCGCACACCGAGAAGAATTTCGGGAGTGGCAGGTGGCTATCGATCATGTCCTGCCAAAGCATCAGACTCTTCTGGAAAGGAAAGGGTTGAAACTCTTGATTCGTATTGCGAGCGATTTGCCCGCTGTCTGTGCATTCAGCCTGCAGATTGAACAGGCCATCAGCCATCTTCTCGGAAACGCAATCAAGTTTACAGAAGCGGGTATGATCCAGATCTCGGTCTTCGAGATAGACCGAGGTGTAAGGTGTGAGGTCGTGGACACCGGTATAGGTCTGTCACAGGAGTACATAGAGATCATCTTTACTCCATTTGAGCAGATCGACCGTGAGAAGCGTGAGCAACAGGGGATCGGCCTTGGCCTGGCTATTGTCAAGGGCTTGATTGAGATTCACGGTGGCCGGTTGGAAGTCAAAAGCTGGCCGGGAAAGGGAAGTGTTTTCGCATTCTGGCTTCCAGAGATAGACCTGGGATGATGCCACCTGACGATGCATCTCTGAGCCACGTGCTCAAGGTACTCACGTCACAGTACCAAGTCACGGGCGCCCAAATCCTGGATCTGGCACGTCGCCTGGATGACCTACGTGATCGCTTGGGTGCCTATAATGAGCAGAACATTGAGAGGTTCAATGGCCACGGAGATCGAATTGAGGAAGTCGAGAAGGCACTAGGAAAGCTCTCTCCAATGGTTGAGACGATCAGCAAATCTCTGGGCGAGCTACGTCCCATGATTGAGGCTCAGCTCACCAATGCTGTCCGAGTGGGCGAACGAGCCGAAAGGGTAGCAGCCGATGGGATTGCTCGCTATCAGCAATCCTTAACGGCTGTTCAGGACGATTTCGATGAACGGCAGGCTTCCACAAGAGGGGAGATCATGGTTCTGGTCGATAGCCAGAAACTTCGGCTGGACAGGCTAGAAGTCGAAAAGCAGAAGGGCCGATCTGACGAGACAGAGATCACCAAGACACGTATTCTCTCACGTGCTAATGTCCAAGTGGCCTTGCTGACTCTTCTCGGCAGTAGTATAGTGGCCGGCATCGTCTCGGTTGTGATTGAACTCATCAAAAGAGGAAATCCATGAAGCGGAGGAAACACATGAAGAAAAGAGGTACCGTCGATACACGGGTAGATCCGGGGAGCCCCATCGCCGTTCTTCTCGGACCGGGTGTCAGTCTGAGCCTGTCGCTGCGTGTGATGAAGGCAGTCGTGCGGGGCAACTACAAAGCACTTCTCACCTGGAACCCGCACGATGCCGGCGTGGGACGCCGAGCCGTGATTGCGGTGCTCGCCAGCTCCTTCCCGGCCCCGGCCATCAATCAGAACTGGTTCGACACCCAGTACTCGGGAGTGATCACATTCAGAAGCCTGGAAGGAGACGATGAGACTGTCCTCCAATTGCTGGAGCAGGCACTTCACGAGACACCACAACCAGCCCTGAGTCTTGAACCGGAGTTCAATCCCTATGCCGACCGGGAGGACGCTTTTCCCTATACAGGCCCCAGTTTACCCGACGAAGGAGGGGGGTGATCCTTATACTATCAACGGCTAAGCAAGCATCAAACATAAAAAGGATTTCGTTCAAAACTCTCGTCCGCCTGGGTGACGGTTTCGCCCTACCCCCATGGAGATCTGTCATGAAGAAACGCATCCTGCTATTCGTTGTGCTCGTCACTCTTCTCGGTGTGGTCGCCTCTGGAGTCATGGCCTCACCGATGACTTTCCAATCACCAGTCGAGCCGCCGCCACTCCCGGAACTCTCACCAGAGCTCCTGGCAACCATCGCCGGCACGGCACTCTCGCTGGCCCTGAGTTACATCCCGGGCCTCAATGTGGGATATGCAGGTCTGAACCGGGAACAGAAGCAACTCATCATGCTCGGCCTTCTGGTGCTTGCTTCTGTCGGGATACTCGGCCTGGCTTGTACACCGGTTTTGGGGCTTGTGATTGTGGAGTGCTCGGCGACCGGCGCTGTCAGGGTGGTCACGGTACTCATCGCTGCCCTGATCGCTAACCAGGGTGTCCACAGCATTACTCCCGAAGCAAGCGCGGTACGCAAAGCCAAGGCGAGGGCAGCCGGCCCAAAAGGGTGATGCCGCCAGCGGCAGGTCCCCCTATGCCGCCGTCTCCTAGATAGCCCGGCCTGCTTACTTACATATGCGAAAAAGAGGGTGATCGAATGATCACCCTCTTTTTAACAGACCGAACTCATAGAACACCCCCATAGACTAGGATGAGACCAATCCAAAACAGCCAGGAAAGCGCCCAGGCCACGATCATGTAGAACCGATTATGGAGTAGGCTCAGGAGGAGTACATTCCAAGTGTAGGGTGACACATGAGGGCTGACAAGCACGCCCACCGGATAAGCAGCCTTAATGCGCCCTTCCCGGACTGAATAAATCAAGGCGAAAAAACCGATGGGGACACTCCAGGGGAAAAACCTGAGCCCGTAAGCCTGGGCGGCCGGGGACATAGCGCCTGTCAAGGACTGTAACCAATGGGGATATATCAAAAATGATATACCCATGACGAGGACAGTCGGCCATACAGCCCTGACAACCCCCCTGCCCTGCCCTTCCTTCCAGGTCTGCCATAGGCGAAAAAAGATCACCCCAATGGCAAACTGTGGCTTGAGTAGCATCAGTGGTAGACCCATGGGTAATGGCAAAGAGATACCGAGAAGCGGGAGCCAGTCCACATTCCCGGACATCATCTCAATCACCCAAAAGGGCGTGGTGAGAAACAGAGCTGCCGGGAGGAGGTCCGCTTCCAGGCATCGAAGTGCCCATACGGTCACCAGGATGGTTAGGGCCAGGAAGAGACCACGCCCAAGGCTATCCGGTAACAAGAGAGGGGTCAGGAACGGGATGAGCCAGGGTGGACTGAAGAAACCCTCGACCTGGTAGGGGTCAATACCCGAAAAAACGGCCTGGACTGCCGGCCTGAAGAACCGGTCAATGTCTATGGCTGTAGGTGAAATGAGAGCACCTATCCCGACGAGAACCAAGAAAGCTAGAACAGCCGCTGCTGTTTTGACCGCTTCCGTGTGTTTGGAGAAATCCATAGTTGCTCTAGCATGTTTCGGTTGCCATTGGAGCGAGCCGGATGAGTCACCAGTGACCAGCCCACATACAACCGATCGTACAGCCGGGAAGGATAGCTACTCACGATCGCCATGCCCTGAATATCGTTCAGGAGCTCGGCCAGTAGGATGTGATCCTTCCTGGTCATCTCGTGCTGGTATGCCTTTTTCCCCCATCGGGCACTGCGAACACCGGCCGGGTAAGGAGGATCACAGTAGAACAGGGTATCGGGCGTATCGTATCGCTGGATGACTTTCGTAGCCTCATCGTTCTCCAGACCTACATCCTTCAGGCGGCCCGTAGTTTCGACAAGATGCTCGACATCTCTCCACAAATAAACGATACTTGACCAAGAATCGTTCTCTCTCTGGAAACGCCAGCCCGATCGCACTTGGGCCGAGGGGCCTGAGAAAGACTGGTGGGCCCGGACGTAGAAACGCCGGGCCCTCTCCAGTGGGTCGGCAGAGGGCTGATAGGACAAATCTAGCTCGGCACGCGAGAAGGGTGTGAGCTGCAGCAAACGCAGCAACTCGCTCGTATCTTCCCGGAGTACCCGGAAGAAGTTCACAACGTCCCCATCCAGGTCGTTGTAAACCTCCAGGCGGGAGGGTGTCTTTTGCAGCAAGACACTCATCCCGCCGCCGAAGGGCTCGACATAGATGTCATGATCCGGGAAGGATTCAATGATCCAGGATGCAATTCGCCACTTCCCGCCGTGGTATCGTAAGGGGGGTCTACTTGGCGGCGGCAAGTTGCGACCCCGCAGGAACAGGACTGTCGTCTACTGTCCCACCGCCCCCACAACCAGCCAAGAAGACGATGAGCAGGATCAGTAAGAGGCGCTTCATAGGATGTGCTCCTTATTACAGGCTGTACAACTGAAAATCCTCGACCCGTCTTCACTAGCCGTGGATCGGACGAGAAACATTCTCTTCCCGCAATCGGGACAGGTCGCCCCGGTATTTGGGTCGTAACCGGGAACAACAAAGGTTCGGATCGTCGGTGAAGTCTGGAAAGCCGTCTGATCGCCCAGGCGTAGCAGGATGTTGGAGGCACACATACGCGCCTTGACGAGATTGTCCATCAAGGGTTGCACCTCCCTGAACTCATCAGGACCAAAGGCCGTATCGGTCTCGACGATCAGGATCAGATCGTCCAGATCTTTGACAATTCTGCGACCACGTGCGATTCTGCCTGCTTTTTCTTTGTTGAACATTCCTCCACTCCTTCTAGGGCTTGTGTTCTTGAGTTAAACCAATTTCTTGAGCATCTCGCTTGAGACTATTGGAGAGAGGGGCTTGACATCCCTTCTTGGTTCATGTATAAACAAGGAAGGGCGCAACCACTCCACTCACGGGACGCCGTGAGGGGGTGGTTGTGTTTTAGTCCAGGTCCCACTTCCCTACCCTAGCACGCAAGATCGCTAGGGAGTCCTTCATGCGCTGTATGTCCCTCTCGGCGCGATTGACCCGGGCCATGTAGCCGCCACGCTGCTCAGGGCGAGCCTTCCTTGCCATCCGAGCGTAGCGCTTGACCTCTTCCCGGTAGTCCCTGATCTTCTTCCGCGTGAAGTTGATGTCGTCCTGGAAGAGCGGGACGCCATTGATCATCCCGACACATTTTCTCTTGTCTCGGGCCATTTCTCTTTCTCCTCTTCACCATCGTTTCGCGGCGAAACGTTCCAGGGCCACAGCCCTTCCCTCTCCAGGACTTCCAGGATACGTTGGGATGGCTTCCACTCCCCGTCTACGGTAATGCCACGTGCCCTTCCCGGCTCCAGCTTGATCAGCCCATACATGTTCAGTCTTTCCAAATGGTGACGAGCCACGCTCGTCGAGTGCCAGCCAAACTCAGACATGAGCTCTCGCATGGTCGGCGGATAGCCTAGTACGTCAAGCCGCATGACAATGAACTGGAGAACCAGGAGTGTCTTCCGGGAAGGGGGTCTCTTTACCACAATTCTTCCTCTCTGGGAGGATTCAAGGAGGAGGACCAGCCTGTTTTGTCGCGGCAGGCATGTACCTGCTTAACCTTCTCCGGCTCAATCCAGCATTGGAGTCCGCGGCGAATGACGATCTTGGCAATCTCGGCGGCAATACCGAGATCGGGAGTAGTCAACACCTCAACGTCGTGCTTCCAGGGAGACCACTCAGGAGGCAGCATGGCCTCAACCCGGACCAGGTAGCCGACGTGATTCACAATCCGGTAAAGCCACTTCTCACGCGGAGGGGGTCCCATCATTTCCTTTATCCATCCCACTTGCGGAAGATGTCATCCCGATCAATAAAAGAGACCGATAAGGGACTGGTTCTCGCGCCAGGCCCGAACACAATGACGCACGACCCTCTCAGATTGCCGGCCATGGGCTGTATGAAATGAGGATGGAGGAAACCTAGCCGACCGTGAATGAAGGTGATCCCGTGGCAGCGCGCATCTTCCAGAGCCCGGTAGCGATACTCACCATTCGGCGTTGGGACCAGGTGGACACTCCGAAAGTCAAAGGAAGCCTCGGTGATGGCCTTCTCAAACCACGGCTCGATGTTGCTGTAGGGCGGATTGTTGAAGCCTGATCGACCGTACAGCGTCCAGGAAGTAAGCCCGGATAGTGCATCCTTTCCCGGATCGATGAATCGTTCACACAGCCGACTGTCCACGGCAGACAGATCGACATCGAAATGGTACATGGAGTTTAGCCACGTGTAGATGGGCAGAGGCGTGCGCCATAGATCGCGCAGCCCATCCTTGGTTGTGGAGTCGTGGTAGCCTTTGCGTGCCATGTCTAACCCTTCTTGGTGAACCAGTCGTAGTATCCACTTGGATTGTGTTTCTTGACGGCCAGGCCGTCGTTGACCAACTGATACAAGGCGCTCTTAACCTGACCTCGGCGGCCGGCACCTGATCGCCCTCGCCACGAGAGACCAGGGTAGACGCGGTCGTGAACGTCCAGAATCGTTCGAGGTTGGCTATCCAGGGCTTCCAGGACTTTCTGCTGATAGGGTGTCATGTCTTTCTCTCAATCTGATAGATACTCTTTGATCCACGAGTCATCGGGCCATACCTTAGTGGCCCGCTCAATCAACTGTTCAAAGAACGACAGCAATTCCTCAGTGGATTCAAAGCGAATCCCTACGTCAGTGCCACCTGTGTGGAAGACCGCCCCCACATAGTCTGACCCGGCCACGAAGGAAACCGGTAGATGGGCTATGACATTTGTCATGTCTTTCTCTCAGTCTGACAGATACTCTTTGATCCACGAGTTGTCAGGCCACACCTTGACGGCCTGATCCATCATGCGTGAGAAGAACTCCAGCATTTGCTCAGGCGACTCGAAGCGAATCCCCAGGGTGGATTCCCCCACGTAGAAGATAGCCGCCACATGATCCTTCTCGGCATAGAACGTGACAGGCAACTGGACGACAGTCGGATTTCGGGCTCTCACCTCACCAGCCTCCGCGCCAGGTCTTTGAGATGTAGCTTCATCTGCTCAGTAGCAGCACGCAAGACATCCGCCCGGTAGGCCAGATCACGCCGGCAGAGCGACATGACCTTCGGATCTTCCTTGGCCCATTGGGGTAGGATGTTTGGATCAAAGGTTACTTGGATAGTTCTGGGGTTCATGTCTCAATCCTTTAGCCTGCTGCTCAATGGCCTCTCTGATTATTCTTGGGAGATCCCTGTGGATGATCACGTCGCCCTGAACTCGCGGCCCACACCAGCAAAAGGCTCCCTGGTCGGTTGAGTGCTCAGGCTCACCACTCAGCCCATATTGAGAGTAATCATCCTCTTCAAGACTTGGTTCCTGTTCCTGGAAGGTGAAAGTCTCCAGGATCTCGAGTGGCCGACCACACCCCAGAAGCGCGGCAATCTGGATACGCCAGTAGACGAGCGTCAGGAACTTCCGCCAGCCGGACTGTCTCTTGATGATCATGTCTCAATCCTTCCCAATATCTACGGTGCTATTCAGAAATTCGTCCAGGTACCACCACTCATCATTCGGCTGCATGTCTTCTGGCGGAGCCTCATCTCCTGAGCTGTGCCCCATCGTTTTCACCACCCACCATGGTGAGTGCATACCGTAGCATGGGGTTGCCGTGAACAGCAATCCGTCTCTGAGAACGATGTACTTCCTATGTGGTTCTGGATGAAGGTCTGATATTCTCATGTCTCAATCCTCTTGAGAACAGGATCGTAGAAGACCTGTTGGGCCATCCTGACGATCTGGGCGATGGTCTGAGCGCCGACGCGATGCAGTTGCCTTTCCCGGCGCCACTTCTCGGTCAGGCGGTAGCCCAACCAGAAAGGCAGGCGGACGTGCTGCATCCGACCACCGACCACTCCTTCCAGGATGTAGCCCCCATTCTCAGACAGCTCGTAGACCGCAGTGTTTCCTTCTCGGATTTGTGTTCGGGCCCACACTGCAAAGTCACAGGGAGCCTGGAAAGAGTAGTCCATCATTCTCCTATCTTCTCGGTAAGCGCGGCATCCACGATGCCCAATTTAGGCACGAATTCAATTCCTCTACCCAGGACAGCTACAGCCAACATATCATAGTTATGGCTACTGGGCTTGGGGTAGATCAACTTGCCAGATTGTTTGTGCCGCCAACCAGTCTTCACCTCAATACGTAGTATCTTCTTGTCCTTCATGGCAATTAGATCGCAAGAACAGGACGAGTTTACCGATCTAAAAACTTCATAACCTCTTCTGAGCAAGTCAGAGCAGACATCAAGTTCAGACGCAGCACCGAGCGCCGACTTCGATACATGCAATTCCTCTGGATAATCAATGTGCTCTCTCTGTTTCATGGCTGTGTATTCACGTTCACAGAGAGCCGAACAAAACTTCCTCCTCAACGTATATCCTCTCACTGCCTTGTTGCAGTTAATACATCTAAACTTTATTTTGAGATACATAGCAAATCGCCTCTCACACAATGAGTCATTTCTCCCCTCTCTCGGTCAGGGCAGCGTCTACAACCGCCGTGCCCATGCGGATCGGCCACATATTACCGATCATCTTCTTCCCGGCTTCGTTCGTCACTCCCTCGAATGTGAAGCCAGCCGGCACCGAATGAGCCTTCGCCAGTTCCTTCAAGGCCAGCATCCGGTAGCGAATGTCCAGGAAGCCCAGACCGGGAAGAACGAGCATGAAGCGATCCTTCCCGGTCACCGTGCGGAGTGCCTCATCTACCCCCTGCCCGTCTCGCTCTGTCCCGTAGGCCAAGGCGAGAAAGGCAGCCATGTAGCGATTCGTCGTGTCGATAGTCGGGAGAGCTTTGTCGACGCTGGCCGTCCTGTCGTTCCCGGAGTTAGTGCCGTGCTGGATAGCCAGGAAGGTGTTGATGACCGACCAGTCTGGTCTTGTGGTCAAGGTCGGCATGGCGACCTCACTGGAGGCGATCCGATCTCGACCGTTGTAGTGATGGCCACTGACCAGATAGCTCACCAGCCCTGCTCCTCGCCGGGTGAGGCTCGGTAGAGGCTGATCGTCCGGCCGGGCGCCATTGCCGCGGTAGTACCCCTCGGACGGCATGATCACATTCACCAGCCGGACCGCGCCATCCGTAGCCAGAGCCGGAACAGGCTGCTCAACCGACCGGGCTACTCCCCCACTCTGCTGCTGGAGCAGGAAGTCCACGACACCGATGGGATTCTCGGTTGTCAGGGTGGGCATGGTTTCATCCAGGCTATGATTTCGATCGTACCCATCCTGGCCACCCCGGTTGACCAAGACGAATCCCAGGTGAGATCCGCCGACGACCGTAGGCAGGGCCTCATCTATTGAGGCTGAGTGGGATTCTCCGTACATCTTGATCATGTAGGCGGCCGCTGTTTCTTCATTGGGTGGACCGGCCTGCTGGAGACGGCGAACCATATCGACCGCCTTCGGATTAACCTTGGTGACGTAGCGCCGATTCTTGACGGCGATGGGATGATCCTGTGCGGCTCGGATCGCCAGGTTGAGGTAGTGTAGTCGATGGGCATCTACGGCGTAGGGCGAGACACGAATCTTCTCACCCTTCCCGGTCTTCCTGGCCTTGAACTCAGGACAGCCGGGAAGCTCGGCTACTTTCAGACGGATGCCGGCGAATCGGTGCAAGCCGGCCAGGATTCTCGATAGCGTGTTCGGCACCAGGTCACTACCAAAGATGCTGCGAGTCGGCAGCTCAAAGTCAATGATGTCTCGCGCCACAGGCCAGGGCGGTAACTCGGGCCTGAACATATCCACCGTGGCGGGCTGATTTGGATCTCGATGAGTGGCTTCCGGGAAGAAGACCTTCCGGTTGCCCTTCTTGGCGATCAGCCAGAATCGTTCCCGGCTCGTCGGGTCTCCATACCAGCAGGCTGTGAGAACCTTCCACTGCACCTTGTAGTTGAGTGCTTCCAGCATCCCGATCCACTGGACGAACAGCTTCCCTTTCAAGCGCTCAATAGGCCGCCCTTCTTGGTTAAGAGGTCCCCACTCCAGAAATTCTGGAACATTTTCAATGACGAGCCGGCTCACGTCCAGATCGTGCAGCCAGCGCAAGACCTGGAAGGCGTCCATGCGTTCCTGCTCACTTCTCGGCACGCCCCCGGCCGCTCGTGAGTGGTGCGTGCACTTGATGCCCGCTGTCAGGATGTCCAGGTGACCGTTAGGCACAGCCAGCTTCGGCTCCACGTTCTCGACACTGTTGAGGAAGTGGGCCACCTGGGGATAGTTGGCGCTGTGTACCTGGATGGCGGCATCCCAATGATTGACGGCGATCATCTTTCGGATGTGGCCGCCGCGCCTCATGACCGACTCGATGATGGCCTGCGTCCCGCCGCCACAGCCACAGTACAGGTCGGCTGCCTCAAACGCACGACTGGCGCTCGGCTCAAACACCTTCCACCAGTAGGGTGTTGCCGTATTCAGATCAACTGGAACAAATTCAGGCATCTTCTTCCACCGTCTGCCGTGCAATGACTTCAGGATTGAGCGTCCTTACGATGAGGTGGTCATCGCTTCCTGCATCGTACAGCGCAGCCATCGCGGCCACTCGCATCTTCTTCGCTGCGTGCTCGGCAGCGGCGAGTTCAGCGTCACGGATGACTGGCGCAATGGCAGCGATCAATGCGGCAGCCTTTACACCATCTTCGATCCATCCAGCTTCAACCAGGCTAGAGACAAGTTTATTGGCGCGATCCACTGGATTTGGATTCATGTTTGCTCCTGGACGGCGAGAGCGGCCTCTACCTCAAGCGTGATTATGATTCGTTTTATCCGCCGTGAACCGAAATCACTAGGAATATCAAATGAGAAACTTTTCCTGCGTTTCTTTCTCTTGCCTGGATTAGCAAGTATCTCCTCGCATTTCGATAAGACCTCATCGTTGAGGATGACACGATATGTAGCCATATCAATTCCTTTCCAATGCCCGTCGCGCGACGGTTACAGGATCGAGTTCCAAGATCGCAATCTTTATCTCTCCATAGCGAGATGCGGCCGCCATGTCTGCGGCTTCCTGTTGCATCTCCCGTGCTGCGCGCTCGGCGGCGTCCAGTTCAGCATCGCGGATGACATTCTCGATAGCTTCTGCCACATCGCCATGCTTCTCTCGAAGATAATCGCCCTTGCATTGTGTGGCATCCACGGCGGCCTGGAGGATCACGTGTGTTTCTCCGTCCTTATAGATAAAATCGTTGAACGATAGGGTACTCAGTGCGTACTGACATGCTCTGAGTAGCGCCGGCTGTGCGCTGACAGCGGCGCTCAAGCGCTTGATTTCGGCGCGCAATGCATCGACATCCTCTAGGTATTTGGCAGCCCAGTCGTTGGTATCCTCCACAATCTCGGCAAGCCTCAGTCGCCTGTTGATTCTACTATGAGTCTCCATTAGTAAGGCTCCTCTACAACTTCGTCCCAGGGTGGGGTCTGGTCATTGCTTCAACAGATCATCAATGATGCGCTGTGCGATATGTGGGATAGTCGGGTCGTCCTGCGCCGCTCGCAACGCAACAGCGAGAGAATACGTCCCCGTGCCAACGAACTGCTGGCCGTCCTTCCACCAGGCATATCGGGTGATCCCTTCCTCGATTCCCTCTCTCACGGCTTTGGAGATCGATGCTCTGATAGCGTCGTTGAGTTCCATCAGTATGCCTCCTCTGTGATTTCGTCCCAAGGTGGGGTTTGGTCTTCTTCTCCGGGAAGAACCAGGCTGAGGCGCACCAGGCCATTGTCCAGCGTCTCCATCTCGATGACCCCTTCCCGGACAAGCTGATCGGCATACGGCTGAAAATGGCCGCCTGCCACGATGAGCATGTTGTCGTGGTAAATGTTGTTCAGGAACCAGGCGATTCTGGATCCGGCTTCTCGGTCCTGTGGGTAGCTATTTCGGGCCATAGTCCTGTCAGTCCTAGCTCGTGCATCTTGGCATCGTGCAGAGCGCCTACAAAGGCGATCAGCGCACTCCCGACGAGATCACGGAGACTAAGAGTCAGTTTGGGATCCGCCAACCGCTCAATCTCGTCGTAGAAGACTCCCTTGACACGCTCGAAGGCCCGGCGACAGTCGGCTGTGCTGAAGTGGTAGATGGCATCGCCGTCCACTTCCTGGCCGAGCGCCTGCTGCTCGGCGCGCGCCAAAGTGACCGACACCTCCAGACCCCGATTCCACTTCTCCACCCAGTCCACATCCATCAAAACTGAATCCAGAGTGACGTTTATCTGGGGAGCAGAAAGGCCATTGGGGTCGGGCATCCAGACTCTCTGGACAGTGAATCTCTGGGCACCCGGGTACCGTCCAAACGGCCAAATGCTGTGAAGCGTGTGCTCATCGTCTAGGTCAATCGTCAGATTGGTCGTCACATCGAAGATGTTCACTTCATTCCCCTGAGCAGCCAATCGAAATCAGAGTCGGTTAAATGGTTCGACTTTCTTCGTAGATCTTCAATCTCCCGGTCCGATCGGGATGGATCGCCAGGCTTCCACTCGTCTGTTGGACAAATGCGGACCTTGGCCGCTTGCATCACCCGCCCCAGGTCGTAGGCCAGGTGAAGAGCCTTGTGGGCCACCCGAATGAGGTGATCCTCATCCGTCAGGGTTTCGCCTCCCTGGATTGCAGCAATTCCAAGGTTGTCCCAGGCCGTCCTGAAGATCATATTCACAAACCTACAAATCTCAGAATCGTAGGTTTCTCCCGGAGAGGTCTCATCCAAGTGTTCTGAGTGGCTTAACAGCAAGGACAACAGACGCTGGAACTGTCGTTCATCGAAAGCGCCAATATCCATGAGTATCTCCTCCGGGAAGAGGGAGAGCGGCTCCGCCCTCCCCTTCCTGGTTAGAGTTAGAGTTCCTTTCCCATCTCCATCTGGTCTCGATCGACAGCCTGGGTACGATCGTCATCGCCAGGCTCTTCCTCTTCCCGGTCCAGGACGCCGCTCTCGCCATCGTAGTAGTCCTCCATCCGCTCTCTGGCGATACGCTCATACCAGTCCGGGAGCTCCATCCGTGCGGCAACCTCCAACATCAGGCTTTCGGAGACGATACTCGTGCGATACATGCTCTGGCCGGGAATGTAGAATGGGCCGCGCAAATCGTCCGGCCAACTGTCCATCTCAGGGATCGTGACCTGTAATTGGCTCTGACCGGCGAACTCCACTTCCTGGCCATAGCCAGCCATCAGGACGTGCCCCATCAGCTCCACCACCACCGGTGCGCGAAATGGGATAGGAGGCCCAAAGACAACTTCTTCCTGCGTGCCGACATCGAATTGTGGGAAGGTTTCCATCACTTCTTTTTTCCTTGCCTGGATCTGCCGGCAGCCAGCCTCTTTTGGGACTCAGCATATCGAGTCAACGATTCAACGATCGGCTCTCTCTTTGCCGAGTCCCACTTCACCCTGAGATTGTTGAAGGCAGAAACAAGTGCCAGGCGGTCCGGGAAGATCGCAGGCACCAACTCAGCCAGCACCTCTTCCAGGCCAGGCGGATTGGCGCTGGGCATCCCCTTGTTGTGCTGCTCGCTCTCGCCTCCACCATTCTCGGTCAAGGCCGGCGCAACCTTGGTAGAAACGGTAGCAGCGGCGTTCGGGGCTGTGGTGGATACCACGGCTGCGACCACTGCTGGCTTCTTGGCAACCTGTGTCATATTTCCGTCCATGTCCTCGTCCGACACAACACTGAGCATAGCGGACAAGGCATATCTGCGTGCATAAGTGATCGCGCTGCCTGCGAC
This sequence comes from candidate division NC10 bacterium CSP1-5, assembly GCA_001443495.1. Lineage (GTDB taxonomy): Bacteria > Methylomirabilota > Methylomirabilia > Methylomirabilales > CSP1-5 > CSP1-5. Next base: position 17,839 of record LDXR01000011.1, read on the forward strand.
CTGCATCAGGCTTTTGCCGGGCTCAGAGGCGGGCATTGGCATGAAGAATGTGTCCTCCAGCCATTCACCGCTGTTGTGCATCAGGCGCGTGGTCAAAGCGATCCCGATCCGTTCGCCATCTGTCATGCTCGGCATCTGGACGTAGGACAACCCTTGCTCAGCGAGCAAGGACTGGATGACATCCACGATGCTTCCCAGATCCGCGTACTTATTTTTGAGGAACGGGTTGAATGCGTTCATCTTGGCCGGTTTCATCTTGGCCTGTGCAGCGGCCAATGCCGTCGTCAGGTTACTGATGTTTTCACTTGTCTTCATCGTTTCTCCTCAATGGTGATGTCGTTGAACTTGTCCCCCACCATGATGAAGCGAGGGATGAACTCGTAGGGATGATTCAGATGGCGGCCCAGGCGCACCAGAGCGGTCACGACGGCCTGGACGCCGTACTTCCCGGCCTGATGCCCCAGGAGCCAGTCTCTCTTGATGTTTGCTTGGTTGACATTGACCTCGCCGTCTAGGAGGACACATAGCTCCTTGACGAAGTAGATCTCGGCCAGGCAGTCAAAGCCTTCTTTGTCCCGGACACGATGGCCGTACTTGTCACCGTATCTCCGGCCTGGCCACTCGATGATCTCGTGCATCTGGGTTGCGATCTTACCTGTAAGTGGACAGACGGGAAGACCATATTGGTCCCGCTCCTGCTTCGGGTCGTCCCGTCTCAGGTATGCCTTGAGTTTACGTCTGATTTCATTCATGCAATCATAACCTCTTCTTCGACTTCTTCCTGGAAGGGGATGTATCCAAGCGCTTCCATGGCCACCTTCTTCAAGATGGTGACCACCACTTCCCGAACCGGTAGGTTCACAATACTCTCAGAGTGTTCCTGATCATCCAATTCAAAGTGCAGCCATTGAATGGTCAGCCAGGCAGCCCCTCGTGTGAACAGATTAGTTGTGTCGAAGTAGGTTGGATTGTACTCGCACAACCCAAGCCAGATGGCAATGCGTTCCTCGTGTGTGAGGGATGCCGAGAAAGCCTTGTTGAGCGAGATGACTAAGGCTTGCACGGACGGCCGGGAAGCAGGGCCATGAGAGTGCTTATCCAGGTAGCGCAGTTGTGATCGATAGATATTGAGTTCCCGCTGTTCTTCTCGGTTAAACATCTCTTTCCATCCTGGTACCAGCCACGGTCAGCTCAAGCTCAATGTCTGCCACTGAAGCTCCCTGAAGAGGAACCTCCTGACCGTCCTTGTAGATTTTGTAGTTTGCCAGATCGCGGCCAATCAAATAGGCCGCTACTTGGTGAGAGGTGTCCATGAGAGCAGTTGCGCCACTCGCCTGAACTACCCCGAAGCGCCAGGGCCGGTGACCGCAGTGGTGACACTGGATGCCGAGCCTTCCGAAGGTCAAGACCTCTACCAGATGGCAGGAAGGACATGGGATAACCAGTAGGGGCCACTCGGCCAACTTGACAGGCGCCCAATCGTCCTTCTCGGCGCCCGACAATCGATCAAACGGGATACCCGCCTGATCCTCCAAGTTTTTCAACATACTGGCCGGGAAGAGAACCGAGCCGTCCGACTCTCGCACGGCATCGTTCACGAGTACATTCAGCATACCCAGACGTTGGGTATACAGAACACGACGCAGTTCGTCCAACACAGTTACCATGTGAATTACCTCCTGGTGGCGTTTCTGAATGCCCGGTAGACCATGAGACCAATAACAAGGGGATAGCTGAAGAACTCGACCACTCTGTACTCCCTTCTGGAGTCTATTGTAGCTCAGACCTGTGACATCTAACGACTCAGGCCCAACTCACTTAATGTTGGGATGCCTACCAGCCAGTGCCGGAAAGCCGTCTCCCCTTCTCCAACGTAGAAGTCCGCGGGGTCCTTGAACTGCTTGTCCGGCACACGGAGAATCTCACACTTGGATGGCCCAATGGCCAATGCTCTCCGCTTTGCGCCGGCCAAGCCTGAATCATCATTGTCGGCTACCAGGTACACCTTCATGACATGCTGGAATACGTCGGCTATCCTGATCTGGAATGTCTTCCCCTCACTTCGGTAGTGCAGGATGGTGTCGCCCTTCGGGAAACTGGCGTCACTGCCCATTGCCACCGCTGCGTAGCCCAACTGCTCTAGGATGAGACCAGACATCTCATCGGCTGTGAGAAAGACGTAGGGGAGATAGGTCTGGGGTCGAACCAGTAGACGGTCCTCGTTCCAGAACCAGACACAGTCTCCTTTACCCCAGATGTACTTGGCACAGAATGAATTGTATACATCCTCTTCAGTCGGCTCAACCGGAAGGACGCCGGTCGTCTGGGCATGCTCCAGCCGGTGGTAGCGCATCACACTCATTTGGTGCCGCAGCCACTCGTCACCCTTCTCGGCGAAGGTCGCCCGGTAGTGCTCCTCATCCCGACGCATCTTCACGCCGTACAGTCCAATATGATTCCGGATCGGGATGGTATATCGGTGATTGCCCCGATTGTACCCTAGGTAGTGCCGGGTGATGGTATCCCAGTTGCAACCCCTCATCAGGAAGTACAAGATGTGATTCTCGTCCTGGAGAAGGTTCTGGTGGTATACGTCGGCGCGCATGTACGGCCAGTGAGCCTCGATAGACCAGTCCCGGCCGTTGACATCGGGAACGACGCCAGAGCGCAGCAGGTTGTCCCGCTCGGCCTTCTCCAGCCACTCAACCGCGGCCTTCTCAAAATGATCTTCCGGGAAGGGGATGCCGTCCCGCCTCCACCACTCTCGGATGAAGTCGAAGATGTCTCCTTTCCATCCACAACTGCCGAAACACTGGCCGAAACGCGACCGGATGTGGAAACTCGCACTCTTCGTGTCCGCGTGAAATGGGCAGAAGAACTGGACGCCCGTTCGGCTGTGCTGTGGGCCGGCCTTGGCAATGCCACTCGCCTGCACCACAGCCAACATCGAATAGCGCCCCTTGTATTCGTCGTAGGGAAAGGCTTTTTCTCGCACGCTTAATCGTTGAGTTCCCATTCTAGTCTTTGTCGATGCGCCGGTAGGCGCAACAGCTCTCGTACCACAAAGTCTTGGCATCTGGATGTGGCCCCAGGAAAAGGAAGCGCCTCGGGTCCAACAACACCCAAGAAGCCGGCGTGGGGCCCATGTTTTGCTTCACGACCTTGAGCATGGCGATGGGCGCCATGTTGCCACGGGTGATGATGTGCTCTTCCTGGCGTTCGGGCGGTAGCCCATACACCCGCTCGTATGCCTTGTTGATGAGGTCGGTCATGTTGAGCTCATCCATTTCCACTTCCCGGCGTACCAAGTTAATCCACAACTGACCAAAGAAAGCCGCGCCCCGGTTGCCATATGGCGTGTCCTGGTCATTCAACTGGCTCAGCATGACAACATGTACCTCTCCCCGATACATGGAGCCCTCACCTTCCTGCCGAGTAAGTGCCTCCGCAGCCTTCTTGAATTCATTGAAGGCAGCATTCAGCTTGTACGCATCGTTGTCACCCGGCATGTCAATCAAGTTGAGTTTCTGTCCACTGATGTAGTCCATGATGACCAGGAGTTGTTGACCCTGATCCAGGCGGGCCGCGTGATCCCGGACAGAATCGATCAGGTCTGGGATTCGAGCACCTGGACAGTGGACAAAGTGAATCTGATCCAGCCAGTCAGCACAGTCAGTGAAGGCGGCTGCCACTTCTTCTTGGTGGTAGCCCTCTTCCAGCTCCCCAACCGGGAAGCCGGTCACACGCGCCGCGTATCGATCCATCACGAGTGGCGGAATGTCCTCATCGTGCAGGAACAGGACTTGAATGTATGGGTATCCTTCTCTGAGACCCCTGACCGCATTGGTGAACGCGATTTCGTTTGCCATCATAGTCTTGCCGAATCCGCTTTTGGCAGTGACCAGAGTCGCCAAGCCAGGGGAAAGGTGTAGCGGCACTACAGACCGCTGTCCGCCCGACAGGGTTCTAGCCCGGCCCAGGCCAAAGACACCCGGCAATTCCATGCGTGGTAACCCCTTCTCGGTCCCGGCTGCACGTAATGCCATCTCATACCCGTGGATTGCAGCCATTTCTGTTCCGGTCCTGGAAGCCAGGTTTGCCACAGGAGGAGCAGCCGACTCCCAGATCTGGGTGGCCTGACGGTAGCGCCGGGAAGCGTCTCCTTCCCCGTGCTCTACCTCATCAAGCACCATGTGACCAGCACTTTCCAAGCGTCTCTGTTGGCTGAGCTTGGTCAGAGACCCACTCACAAAGCGAGCCAGAGCCGGCGTCGGAACTTGATCCCCCCGCCCTTCCTGGACTAGAGTCTCAATGCGCTTAGCAATCACATCAGAATCAAGCGACTTAAAGGCATCGCTTAGGCCATAAGCAATAATGGCCTGGGCAATGTTGTGCGGATCGGGATCGGCCCCGAGCTTTACGGCATCCACAGCTACCTTCATGATGGCACGAATCTGTACATCATGAAAGAGCCAATCTAGCTGACTATCCACTGGGAAGCGCATAGCTATGTCCCGGACGATAGACCGAATCACATCCAGCGCTCCATTGTCGGTCGGCAGAACGACCGACAAGCCCAACAATCTGAGTTCAACCTTTCGGGTTTCGGTGGCTAGGCTCACGATCGCCTGCTCCTGAGAGGATTGATTCCTACCACAACCTCAGTGTCCTGAGCGTCATCAACGTTTCGCGGCGAAACGCTGTCCCGCTTCTCGATCATAGCGATCACCGTCGAGAAGCACAGATCTCGCATGGGGTGGGCTGACATCCTCTCCAGGGCCACATGGGCGGCCGCTTTGATCCTCTCGGCCTCGTGCCGTCTCTCGAACCGTCCCCATCGCAGCGACATCGCCTCGGACGGGAACCGTATGACACCGAAGGTCTTGCCCATGAAGCGGGCAAGCTCAGACTCCAGGGGAGCCCACCACAGGTTCAGCCAGTCTCCTGTATCCTCATCTCTGATTTGCAGTGAGCATCCGCAAGCCTCACAGTAGATCGGATTGTCGTACTTCCGTCTGGAAATCACAATGGCGGCCGCGCACTGCGGACAGCTTATCTCACGTGTGCCGGTAGGCACGTCAATCTGTGGCATTCTCTAACTCTCCTCGACGAACTCGACGCGCGTACTGAGCACGTCTTGGATGTACTCCAGGTGTTCCTGGTCAGTCGCTTCGATGGTGATACGCCAACCAGGCCGTGAGTCCACACGCTGACGCTCCCAGGGCAGGCCGTGCCTCTTGACTGTCTCAAGGACAGGATTCCCATTTTCGTCCAGGGTCGGCTCCAGGAAACTCACGAGCTGGATCCGTCCTCTTGATCGGGATGGAGGAGGCTGAGGATTTCTGACCAGGAAGCGCTGACGCCTGAGTTCTTCCCGGCTCTTGGCAGTGACGGCCAGAGTGACTGCTTTCTTAATGCGAGCACGTCCCTTCGGGGTCGATGGAACTACGTCTCGGAGCAACGAGTCAATCTCCTGGAAGAGGCTCGGTCTGTCTATGAAATGCTGCGCCCCGACTTCGACCTTTTCTGGATCATCCCCATTTTCTCCGGGAATGACAACCTTGACGGGATTGATGTCCAGTGCGTGCAGGACAGGTATGCTGGAACGCAGCAGGTGACGGTACTTCCGCATGGCGGCCGGGATGGGGCCGTCCCCGTCCTCGTGCGTCAGTACAGAGTTCACGTACTGGTCGAAGGTCTCTAGGTCAAGTAGCGTCCATTCAGAGTTCGCGTAGACACGGAGTGCCAGCCGCATGATCGCTGCCTGAGTGACCCCCTCGGCCACGACCATCTTGCGAAGCGCCAAATGGTTGCACTGGGCGTTCTGCTCTGCCGTCAGGACAAGTGGCTCGTTCTCTTCGGAATTTAGGCCGAGTGTTCTGAGCGCGGCATCACGTGCCGACTCGATAGCGAGTTCTTCCAGGCCCGTGCTGATGACGGGAATATCTGGCGATGGAATTTTTATTAGGGAGGTGTTGGTCATCTCTCTCTCTTTGTCGCCTGACGAAAGAAGATTACGAAGCGAGCCATGTGAGCCAGGCGCTTGTCCTCTTGTTGTTCTGTAGCCTCCCTAAGTGCCTCATCGGTGAGGGCCGGGAAGCCATGTTCCTTGGCCCAGGTGGCTAACGGGCCATCCTCTTGCTTTTCGGTGGGCTTCTTCATATCGACATCTCCACCTGTTCGTATTCAGGCTGTAGGCCATGCAGAGACGGTAGGAGTGCTCGGAGCCAGTGGTTATCACTCAGGATCCAGCGTCCCTTCACTTTGTGAATGGCGTACTCTTCCAGGTGGGGATGCTCCTGGAGCCTGATCGACTTGCCTTGGTAGTTGCCCGCTACCCTGCTTTGCATCAAGTCCAAGACGAGATTCCACCGGCGCCACGAGAATAGATGGATCAGGTAGGCGTCCAGCTTGGTCTTGCGGGCCGACGTCATTCCCTTACACTGGACGCATAAAACCTCCCTCTTGGATCGTTTTGCCACGAAGAAGTGACCACACCATTTGCATGTCACCGTCTGAGAGAACCACACCAACGCTAACCAAGCAGCCTGATTAGCGTGAACAGCGTCGTCCAGATAGGAAACTTCGGTATGGGAGAGCTTGCTGAGAGGCCAGCTTGGACCGGAAATGGACTTGACTTCACAACGAAGGGCCGGCCAGAGGATGTCACCGTTCACCAGAAGTGGGATTCGGTCAGACAGGACGTCGACGTCGACCGATTCCCGAAACTGGCCGACGACATGACCCTGACTGAAGATGTTCTGGAGACGAGTTGGAGCTTTGCGAACGTTGACGGCCTGGAAGAGTTGTGTCTTGAGCAGTGAAATGATGACCTGCTCCCCCTTGGCCGCGAGGTCGTTGCGGATGGGCTTCTCGGCTCTCTCTTCTCTGGCCCGAGCCTTCTCATCCTCGGTGAGTTCACGGCCTTCGTCAGACCACTCACCGGACTCGATCTTGGCGTCGATCTCTTCTAGGGTCGGTAGACGTGAACGGATTTCCTCAAGGGAGGGGGAATGTGCAACAGTTGAACCATCATCGCCCAGGGGGCGAAGATCCACTCGCACCGCTAATTCTCCTCAGCCAATCCAGGAAGTGGGACTTCCTGGACACTCTGTAGATACTCTGTTAAGTGCTCCCCGGCTCCGGGGTGGGTTACACTGAACGCGCGTCTGAAACGCGGCTTCAGTGTAACCCACGAAACCGGGAAAGTCAAGCCCCTTTGGGATATTTCCGGTTAGAGTTTCAGGCCAAGTTTCAAACCAGGAAGAACAGCCGTTCTACCGGCTCCTCTCGAGCCAGGCGGTAAGTAGCGCAATCGCCTTCTCGGAGGATAACTTATCAATAGCTGACCAGAACTCGGCCTCCCGTTTGCGCTCCGCGACGAACTCTGTCACATCCACTGGGAATCTTTCAGAGAGCTGGGAGCCGACGAGATCGTTGTGATCATCAAGCAGCAGGAGTGTGTGTCCGTTGGGGTTGGCGAAGTTCTCCAGGTCTACCCAATCTACCTTTGTGCTGGTGTAATCAGTGCCTAGTATGTAGAGTCTCATAGTATAATACTCCTGGCGATGAGTGTGTGTTCTCCCTCTCGAAGAGACATCCCTGGTTGCGTCGGGGATGTCTCCATTTCTCCTATAGGCCGGCAGGCCCCATCTGTGTTAAACTTGGTATATGGGAACTGACTTGCAAGTTTACAGGATTTCCCTCTGGACAGTCTTCCAGAAGGTACACGGTGAGGGAAAGAGCGTTGCCCAGGTCTTCCAGGAAGAAAACCTAGGAATGAGCCGCAGTACCTTCTATGCGCTTCTCCGAGAGCACGAAGAGGATGTGAAGGCTATCGAAGAGGCAGTTGTGGGAGAGCTAGAGGTGGTGCGTCAGATGGAGGCGGCTGCCCTGACCACAGCCCGGGCCGAGGCCAGCATTCGTCTGAATCGTCGAGTGCTTGATGAGGCCGATGGTGTCTTCTCAGCCATGATGGACATGCTACATAACGGTGAATCGGAGATTGCGCGCGCTCGAATCTTCGAGATCTTCTTTGGACGGATGTTGCCCGAGGGGGTGATGACCCCCCGTGAGCGGGCCATCGAGCGCGACCCCGCAGCTTTACCGGCTGCCCCTGCCCCGCATGAGTCCTGGAAGCCGACGCCGTTCGCGGATTTGGCTGAATTGGCTAAGAAGACGGACGGCCGCAAGATCGTCATCCTGACCAATGATGGCGGCCGCCTCGACTTCACGCCGGCGAGTGAGCCGATAGATGCTGAGGGGACGTAGCCGGTCGTTGAAGTAGTAGTTGGTCTTCCCATCTAGGTGCTTCACCCACCAGCCGCCGTCATACTCTTCCCGGAGCAGACACAACTGCCGAGAGTAGTCATCGCAGGGATGGTAGGTGATGAGTGCAAACTGTAGCATTGCTTCACCTTTCACAAGCACGGAGCGCCAGTGTGATGACGATCACACTGGCGCTCCCATCACGGGGCACAAGGCCCCAAGGGTTTATCCTGGCGGGCCCGCAGCATGGGGTTCTGCGAGGCCCGGCCTGGCTGAGGGCTCTGCGTGGTGCGAGTACGCTGAGGCCCTACAGTCAGAGATTATAGGGGTTTCCGAGAAGGCTGTCAAGCCCCATTCATCTCACCACCCCTCGCCCATCTCGAAGGCAATCCCCCAGAAAACACCGTCGAGCTCCTCGCCCGCCGCGATGAGCTCGGTCATCTCCAGGCCCAGGTCTTCTTCTTCTACCGGTTCCGCCCGACAAGCCTTGCACTGGGTGATATGGTTTTCCAGGCTTTTCCAAGTCCAGGGTTTCCCGGATCGGCTATTCGTCTTGCCGCATGGGGCTTTCAGTGGGTCAGACATAGCTACTTCTCCGGTAGGATGACATAGAAGACCGGTTCGTAGCCAGCCTCGAGTTGCTCACGCAACCAGTCCTCTTCATACTCCACATCGATCGTGGCATTAAAGGTAGTGCCAGAGTGGAATTCGCCCATTGAGAGCTCGACGCCCTCATCGGTATAGTAAATCGACTCCTTCTTCCCTCTAGCCCGCCGCCAGTCATCGAACACGAGTTGGATTTTCAACTTACAATCTCCTCTTTACGTCCGGGTGGTGCTTGGTTGGCTTGCCATCCTTGTCGAACCAGTCGTAACGGGTCTTGAAACCATTGGCTTGAACCTGGAGGGTAGTTCGAGTGTCCTCATCGTCCACAACTAAAGTAACCCCTTCGGGGATACTTGTGTAGACAATCTCCCTTCCCTTGAGCACGAACTTGACGATCTTGTTGTGTGGGCTCATGGATACCTCTCCAGGGTAGCCAGGACGTCCTCCAGCGCCTCCCGGACGTCCTGGGCCTTCTGGGGGACGCCAGCCAGGATGCGCTGAACGTTTCGCCGCGAAACGGCCGCCCAAGACTCCACCGTGCCGGTAGGCACATTCTGGAACATGGAAGTCGGCAGGGACGCAGTTGCGGCTTCCCGGCGTTCCGTCCTCACTTCGGCAAGGTCTTTCGCCGTGATCTTTTCGTGCTCTCCGTCTTCCAGCATCTCGGCTAGGCGGTCCTGGTAGGTCTTGCTCCAGGCGGCCACGACCTCGGCTCCTAGGTTGGTCATCTTCCCGGCTGCCCACGCCCTTCGGAGCCTCTTGTCCAGCTTCGCCAACTTCCGGCGTTTCTTGATCGTCACAGTATCCATGCCGGTTCCCACAGCAATCTGCCGGTCTGAGTAGCCTTCCTTCTCAAGCTCAAGGATAGCACTGAACTCGGCGAGCGGGTTGCTGGAACGTGTATTGTTGAGGATCAGGGTCTGCATGGAGCCCACCACCCCGTCACTGGGGTAGATGTGCGCCCGTATCTTGCGGCATCGCTTGCTGTCATACTCTTTCACGGCGGCATGCGCCATCATGATCCTGCGATGCCCATCACGGACGATGTAACCGCCCTTGTCGTCCTCTTCCAGGTCGATTGGCTGGAGGATGCCCACTGTTGCAGCCACCCGTACCTCTTCCGGGCTGACGCGCCGACCCGGATAGGAGTCCGGGAAGAGTGTGATGTCGAGGTCTTTGGCAGTGTACTTGATACCCTCCAGGGCCGCCTCGGCAGCCTCCAGGAGGGCGAAATCAAGCTGGGTTGTTGCTGCATCTTCGTCAACGACGACTTCAGTTATCTTCTTCTTGCTCATGTGTTTCTCCTCTGTAGCCAGCCTTTCTTCTCCAGCCACTTCACGACCAGGTAGCAAGCGGTGAGAAGGTGCAGGCTGACAATGATGACTACAATCACATGGAACTGGAGCAGGGCTTCGGCTGACATCATGCGATCCGAATCATGCCCCGATTGTACTTCTTGATGGCCTGGTCGTACATGCCCTCGACTACAGCCTGGAGATTGTCACAGTAGACATCTGTGTCGGTATCCAGGACGACTGCCAGGATCTTCCGACCCCACTCTTCGGGTGTGGCCTTACGGAACAGCCGGACGGTGTAGGTATCATCCGACTCCAGGCTGACGACCATCTTCCAGGCTTCCCTTTCTTTGCCATTCACCCTGAACATCAGGCCGATCTCGAACTCAATCAGGCCGTGGTCGTCTACCGTGCTGTTGACCGGCTTGCTGTCGTCCTTCCGGCAGTGATAGGCAATCTCGCTGGCCCCGATGTAGCCCAAGGCGCCACGCACGCCGCGGCCGCCCATCTGATCTATTATCTGCTCAATTCGCCAGTGCATGTGTTAATTCCTCCTCCCGGTACAGGTGTTTTTGAGAACAGGTGAGTCATCATCACTGCCAGTGAGCGCGGCATCTCCACACCAAAGACACCACGCAACATAGTACATGGTCTTCCCGGCCATGTAGGGGGTCTGATACTTGCGTCTCGTGAAGCGCCCCAGTCGATGCCCTTTCTCTTCGGCCGCCTTCTTGAGTTGTTTCTTATTCATTGACCTCCTCCACCGGTAGGCTGGACTCGCTCGCCCTCTTTAGGGCCTTCTCATGCTTGCCGTCCACCGGGTCATTTATGACCACCAAGCGAGTGATCGGCCAGCTTCCGATGAAGGCTGCCTCGAACTGAGGTGTCACGCCATCGGGCGGGCAGAACCCCTGATACTCGAACGAGGGCATCGTTCGGATGACCAGCCTCTTCGCGGTCTCCAGCATGGTCGGAACTTCGGCCTTCCAGTGCTCAATCATCTCGTCCTCGTAGACCGGGAACTGACCCTTGAGAAGAGATTGGTACCACACGCCGGCGCACATTTCGGGTCGGGGACCATCGAAGAGGATGTTGTGCTCAGTGATCTCTTTCGGGCAGAAGTCGTAGGCGTGCCTGTCGCCCGGCTTCAGGCCAGGAATCCAGGCTGCGGCAAAGACTGGGAAGTTGTGTACCCAGGCGTGCGGATGGATAGGCATGATACGGCTTCCCGGTGTCAGCTTGGCGTACTCAACACCCGATCCAGAGATGTTGTGACTCAGCCCGAAACGCCGCGCCTCTTCAAACCAGTCGGCCACATTCGGCCAGGAGTTGACGCCCAGGTGATCAACGATATGGAACAGACGGGGATCGGTTGGGTCTTCCAGGAGGGTAATCCCCTGGGCTTTGACGATGAAGTCTGCCGGCACACGTACCGGTGGACAGTACAAGAAGCTCTCGATGGGTGAGCCGAAGGGACTCAGCCCGCACTCAGCGTAGATACTGCCTACTTTTCGGTTACCACACCCACGTCCCCCGGTGGGGACTAATGCACCCTCAGCCATGTTGTTTACTCCTTTCAGATTTCAGATCACTCGAATGCTGACCGATGGCTCACCCTGCTTGCGAAATTCGGCAAGCTCAGGATGTGCCTTCATGTAGCCCTGCAGGGCCCTGTCGTCCCAGGAAGTGCGACCCTTGCTCCACACTGCCTGCAGACGAAACCCACGTACAGTTTCGCCTTGTGTCAGGACATCAGCCCTCACCTCCGCCTCAAGAGCAGCAAGGTTTTCTGTAACTGCCTCAACCTTGCCGCCGAACTCGGCCTCAACTTCGGCCAACCGTTCCTTGATCTCTGGCGTCAGGATACTGTCGATCGCAGCCTGCTTGTCCATGTTTAGGACGTCCCGCTGAGACTGATATTCAGCGAGTCGATCCAACTTATCAATGATGGCTTGAGACATACACTATCCTCCTATGGATTGTAGTATTCGAGGGCGTGTTCCTTAGCATGATTTCTCATGGTCGGGAACAGACGTTCGGCAGCCTCTTGGAGAATCTCGTCTCCCTGGTCGGCCACCTGCTGGTCTGACCAGTCGGTGGGTCCCTGGTAGGCACACCAGGACGGGAAGTCTGTGTGCAGCACGGCGACCACCTTCACGGCCATCGCCATGCCCGGCCGTAACTCGCTTGGTCGGGTGGACGCCTTATTGACGAATTTATAACCGCTACTCATGTATTACTCCTTACTATTACTCCTTACTCTGTGGACGATTTGCTTCCACTCCCAGATGTCAGTCGCGGCATCCTGGAAGTTCTGTACAGCCTGCTTGAATGAAGCAGTCTGATTGTTGAGGTGGGTCATGTCCGCGATGACAGACCGCATATCAGAATAGGCATTGTCCAGACGGGCCAATAGAAGATTAGTTGCTGTGTCGATGTCCATGTCACTTTCCTTCGTCTTCCGGGTAGGGGAATGAGATGATGAAGCTCTCCACTCTGAATCCCTGCCACTCCAAGACTGGGGGCTTCCAGGTAGGATGGGCGTGTACCCCCAAGCTGCCGATGGGAAAGCCCATCAGGGATTCCACATAGCGGGTACGGATGTGCCAGCCCAGGTCGGCCTGGCTGGTCACCACGGAGTGATGCAACTCAAACACAGCCACGACCTGTAAGCCGAGGACACTCACCGAGAGAGCACCCATCTCTTTCAGGTGTTTCTCGGTAGGCAGGACTTGGCTGCCATCTACCAGATTGAGATCAAGCGTGACCGTATAGGGGATACTGAATGCGCTCATTTGATAGCCTCGAAGTCGAAGTAAATTCGGCCTTCCCGGAAGCGGTTGAAGTTCAGGGTGCCGCGCACGCCGTCTGCCTTGCGGATGACAATAGCCAAGCCGGCACCGAATCCTTAAAATGTGTAGACTTCTTGGGCCTGCTCGGTTGTCCAGCCCTCAGTATTGGGATACTCGGCTTGGAAACCAGGGAGTTGTTGATCGGGCATCGTATCTCCAGTCTACTCTTGGGGTGTGTCATCTAATGACAATGACAACCTGTCCTTAGCTTTGGCTTCAGCCTCGGCCCGATTCTCGGCCGGGAAGTAGGGCTTGACATGGATTCCGCCGTTGATGTGCCGGTAGGCCCACCACAGTAGTTGGTCGCTCATTTATCCTCCTTGGGATGCAATCACGGCCTGGTAGCGCCGTAGCTCGGCCAGGGCGTCCTTGTAGCCGCTGCCACTCGTAGAACTAGCGAAGACCTGCTGAAGGATGTCCTTGACGGATGCGCCACGCATCATCGCCAGCCGGACGAGCTCCAGCTTTTGGGGGTCTACGGCCCCCATTTCCGAGCCCACTTCCAGGCCCGTTTCCAGCCCACTTCCAAGCCCGTTTCCGGGAAGCTGGTCAATGACCGTTTCCCCACTTCCAGCCCCACTTCCAGCCCCATTTCCATTGCTGGAAGTGGGGAAAATGGCCCTTACGTCATCAATGGTTGTCTGTGGGATGAGCACCATCTGGGGCGGGGCACTCCCTTCCAGGAGCGCCTCCCCAGGGCGGAGCAGCTCGACTTGTCGGGCCGCCTCACCGTCAAACCCAATCTGTCGGGCCGTGGAAGGCCGGCAGTTGAAAGCGTAGTGGGCCGAGAAGGCATCCCGAATCCAAGCACCGCCAAAGGAGGCAGCCGGGGCGCCCTTCACGGAAACGATGCAGAACAGCCGGTACTTCCGTCCCTGTGTGACGAGCTCCTGGATCACGGGAGCGACCTCGGCTGCGTGCACCAGCGCGTTGTACTCGTCCACAATAACGAGAATGACCTGCTCGTGATGTAGCTTGGCCTGACGGCGGCCATTCAGAATAGCCAAGACTTGAGACGCGGACCTTTGAATAGTCTCGGCCTCGATGCAGGCTTCTGTACCAGGGAGACTATCCACGATGTCATCGTGTGGGTCCCAGACAATAACGCGCGCCCCGAGCTGGACACACTGGACATAGATGAAGCGCTCCAGCGTTGTCTTCCCGGTCCCCTGCCGGCCGATGACCGTCACGGACAGGAGATCATCGATCTTGCCATAGAGCGGCTGACCATCGGGCGTGTAGCCAAGCAGCATCCGTTCGGCAGTCGGCCTCCAGGATGCTGCAATCTCCCGGTAGGGAGGGGGCAACACGAGCCGAGAGCGATCGATGTTACTGGGAAGAGGCAAGGCAATGGCTGCGGGCAGTTCCGGCTGCGGAGTGCGGCCCGCCTCAGCCCACCCACTTCCCTCAATCACGTCAGCCTCATTGACCACATCTGCATTGGCACGTGCGGCCGCCAGCGCCAGGTCGATCACCTGCTTGCGCCGGATGGTGTCGTCGCTGGCCCTCTCGGGCGCATCATGAGAGTCGATCACGGCACGCTCAGCCAGAAGCGGGATGATCAGCCGGGCAGCAAACGGGTTGCCACTTGGTAACACCAGAATGGTGCCAGCCGGTGTATCGGAAATCGCCGACTTGCGGCGAATGTAGTTCACGGCCCAGTAGCAGGCTAGGAAGAGAATAGTCAGGCCGCCCGCGTAAAACACCACATCTCGGACAAACATGCCGATTGCGTTGAGCGTATCCTGATGGCTCTTAGTCTGGATGGCCGTCAGGGTAGCGGTTGCAGCCATGTAGGCTTCACCTGTAGTCGTGGTTGCTTCTAGATCGGCCTTACCCTGGGTGATCGTGGCCTGCTGCTCTGCGGCTCGGGCCTCCAGAGTTGCTTCCCGGTCCGCCTTCTCCTGAGCCAGCCTGATTTCGGCTGCTGCTCTATCTGCCTCCGCATTGGCCTCCTTGATGATGGCCGTCGCTTTCGCAGCAGCCAAGCCTGCGTCAATGGCAGATTGGGTAGCCTGAGCACGCGCGCTGGCGGCTCCTACGGTGGCCGTGCCTGCTACCTGTGCCCGGAACTGGCCACACAACTCAGGACTGGCACCCGTGCAAGGATCGTTCACGCATCCGGTGAATCCCATCACCAGTGCCAGGAAGAGCAACCCTGCGGCGATCCTGTGCTTCATCTTAGAAGTTCCTCGGAATATGAATCTCTCGGTGGGCCGGCACACGCCGGCGCCGAACCACCATGCTCTCGTCAGACTTCGGTAGCGCCAAAGCATCTGCGGCGGTCGGTAGGGCGGGCTTGGGCTTCCGTTCTTCCCGGCTCGGTAGAGGAAGCCGTGGTGTATTCTCCCAGAGGTCGGCTGCCTTCTTACCGAGCCTTATCTGCGCGTAGATGTAGAGTGCAGCCAGGACTGGGAGGGCGAGCAGGAACCCCCCTGCCCCACAGACCAGCATGAGGATCGGCTGCATGAGGGTCTGGGTCAGGACTGTAGCGCCCATCTCAGCAGACGCTACACCGAAGCCGATGTTGGCAGTTCCCTGTGCCAACAGCGCCAATGCCAGGATGACACCGATCGGCAGACACCCTATCAATCCAATTAGACGCCCCATCACTTCCTCTTCTTGGTCGCGTCATGAACCAGTGAGATGAGTTCCATCATGTCATGCTCCACACGGGCCCACTGGCGTATCACGGCGAGGACCTTGACTCGCACTTCCTGTCGAAATCCAACGAAGAACATCAGGAACTTGTGAGCATAAAGGATGTCTTTGTAGTCCTGGCGGGCGATTCGTACCTTCGGTTTCTTGCCCAGGTGCTTCCCTTGCTCGGCGTGCGACAAGCGGGCTGAGTTCTTGTCGCCCCTCCAGGTCATCTCTGAGATCTCATCGAGGGTAAAGAACTCTCGCAACTCAATCAGGAGTTTCTGGAACCTCCTGAGCTCTGCTTGAGAAGTAACATACTCTAGCGGTCCTAATGTAGTACGTTTGTTCCTACCAGACCTGCTAGAGCCTCGTCTTGTTGGCATCGCCCCTCCTTGGGATTCTAGTGCTTCTATCGTCAGAAACACTAGAACATATATATCACAGATTATCCCAATTTATCACAGATTGTCAAGGGGCATGTTTCCAACCAGTTGCAAACCGGGAGGGAGAGGTTAGTGGCGCCGGCGTGACCATACCACACCGAGAAGAAAGCCTATCCAGCCGGCAGAGGGCAGGAGGAGACACGCAGCGAGGATGAGTTTCCAGGGCTCGATCTCAATCATGCTCTATTCCCTTCATGGGTTGTCTCCTCATAGCTTGCATACTTCCTTAATGATACGTCTGTTCTTCCCGCGTGCCCTCTTGTAGGCCGCGATTGCATTCTTCTTGCTGATCACGGCATAGAGCCTAGCTCCTACGTAGGCTCCGTCACTGTAAGGGCCCTCTATCCCCTTCATGGGGGGCAGCGAATGAATCCACTGTGCTCCGTTTACGAGAGGGGCGTAGATCTTAATTGTATCGGCCATGGTTACGCTCCCCAAAGGTATTGGTTGAGACAGGTGTCGGTACGTTCTTCCGGCTCAAGCCAAGGGAGACCAAGTGCCTGGAAGACCTGATGCTCTTCGTGTGTGTCTGCGATCAGGTGACATTCCTCACCGAGAAGGCAGGACACTCGCCGATTGTTTCTCACCGGCCGAGCATGCCGGTGCAGCAGACCACTCTCGATATGCCAACCCCGCTTCAGTGCCAGGCTTGCCAATCCGTGGCTGAACTGGGCAGGACCCGTGCGGAATGTGTAGATGATCCCCCACAGTCTCGCGTCGGTGATGAACAAGTCCAGCTTATCACCGTCGCGATCGATCAGGAAGCGAGCGCGAAGGCCCGCCCCTCGGTCAGCGCGCAACTTCCAGGAAGTGGAAGCGTACAGCTTGTCGAGCTCAGCATCCAGGAGGCTGACCGACTCCGGCACCGGAAGACGATCACCGAACATCTCGCCCTGAAGCCCTACTTCCCGGAAGTGAAGGGTGTGCTCATAGAGTGGGATGGCAACGATCTCGATGTCCTTGGGATTCTTCATCCCACGCCGGATGCTACCGGCAAGGGCAATCCGGGAAGTACCAGGCGAGAGGGAAGTCAAGAGGTCGGCGGCCTTATCTCGGAGTATCACTTAAAACTCCTTACATGCACCGCGCCAGTTTGCCACAGGGTTCACAGATAGTCATGCAGTGTCTCCATACAAGGAAAATTGATCACCGATCGGCATCCAGTCGGTCGGCTTGAGGTCACAGAAACGCGCCTTGCGGTCCGGGAAGAAGAGCTTGACCTTATCCCAGAGATCCACGACATCCTCGGCGTCGATGACCGCACAGAAGATATTCCAGGCATCACTACTCCCGGTATTCCACACCGGGAAGGGCACTTCCTCAAGGGGCTCAGCGCTGGTACTGAACCAGCTTACCCAGTATCTATGCCTCATGTGTACTCCTTTGTGGACTTGCGACGAGTGAGACGTTTGGTCGCTTCCCGGTTGCAGCGAGCGATCATACCAACCATCCCGTCCAAGCCGACCGTGCCGGTATAGGCACGGCCGCCCTCCCAGGCTTTCTTGATTGCTTCAGAAAGCTTCTTGTCCTTGATACGAGAGAGGGTTTCGTTTTGGTAGGCGGTAAGCTGCCTCATAGATCCTTTCCAGGTTCAGGAATGGCAATCAGTACGTCCGTGTCAAAGAAGTCTCTCGAGTCCCCACTCTTCCAGGCCAGTATGACCAATCTGGATCGTGAAGCCGGCCGCTGCCCGATGTCCACCGCCACCGTACAACTTGGCGATCTCGGACACATCGATGCCACCCTCTTTGGACCGTAACTGGAACACCCGCTTGTTGTCCTTCACGTCATAGTACACAGCGGCAAAGGGATAGTCACCGATAAGCTCATGGGCAATCTCGGAAGTGAGATGTGTGGCGTTCAGGCAAGGGACCTGGTGGCCGCCGATTTCAACCAGTTCAGCGTGAGGCAGGGCAATCCGGATCTGCTGATCCTGGTAACGGACAATGGCCTTTCCCTCCACCACCAGGTTCTTCATCTTGCCGTATTCCAGGAAGGATGTCCAGAGCTCGAAGTCGAACGGGTAGCTGCGGATGGCGGCGTTGACTTCCCGGCTTTGTGGCATCTTCCACTGCCACAAGTCACGGTCCTGAAGATAGAGGAATAAGTCAGGTATGATGGAGTCCGGGAAGAAGAACTCAAAGGCCAGCACGACGCCTGACTTGCTCGTGTCGAAGATGCAGAAGTCCAGGTCGGCCAGCTCGCTCTCGGCGGACTGGTGGTGATCGAGGACAACTATGCTGTTGGCCTGCGTCTCCATACGAAGCAAGACTTCACGCGGCCAACTGAAGTCCACGATGATCACATCTTTCCCGGTCACGTCGGGCGCCTCGTCACCATACTGGACGGGAATGAACTCAACCTCTACAAGCGGTACAAAATCCCGTTTCATCTGCAAGTGCAAGCGGACGACTAGAGCCGCGCCGAACCCGTCCGTGCACCCCCTGTGATAGAAACAGCAGGTGGTCATTCGTCTCCTCCATCCCATTTGCTCAGGTCTTTGTCGATCTTCTTCCGGGAAGCACTTAGCCCGGCTTCTTTCTCGTTGATTTCCGCGACAGAGTAACGACCGGTCGCAATGCCCTGCACGAACCGGGCTCCCTCTTCCAGGCCGACCGTGTAGTTATTCTGACAAGCTGCCCCGATGAGGTTAAGAAGCTCAACCAGGGCATTCTTTTGGTCAAGCGTTAAGGTGATTGGCCACTTGTAGGAGGTATTGAAAGAGCCACCGGGGTCCCCTATACGGTCAAGGTTGAGATAGAAGCCGGAAGTTCCCAGGCTCGTTCCCGCCAGTTTACAGATGAGATGGGCGAGACTCTCCCCTTGCTCACGATTCAAGCGCAGAGGATAGCCGAACTCCGTGGAGATGCCATATTCTCCCTTGTCGGCGGCAGCCATCTGCCCTGCTGCGATGATCTTGAGGCAAGGATTGCAGATGAAGTTGTCTCTTGATCGCTTGTCGTTTTTACCACAGATCAGACAGCCTCGTTTTTCGCCTTCTAGGATGTCGTCTGCAGACACAATGTCACTGGCCTGCCGAAAAGGCAGGTTGAGGATGGCTGCCTGGTTCTTGGCAATCTGGAGGCAGTCCTTTAGAGCAAGGTCGTATCGACCACAGACATCAAAGGGGCTATGGGCAGGATGGGGACTCGGGTCCTTCCATCCATTCCTATGGTGCCATACCTTGATCACGACCTGCCTAACCATGTCAAAGATGGCAACACGATTCGTGTGTTCGTAGCCCTCGTCCCGGAAGATGCGGATTCGGCAGGGCTGGTAGTTACTTTCGTTCTTCATGGACAGGTCCTTCCAGGATCAAGACCATCTGAGGCTCTGTATCCAGGGTGATCTTGACGACGTTCTCTCTTCCCGTGCGGGTGATCTCAGCCTGGATGACCCCATACTCAGAGAGAATCGGTCGAGTGTGCGTTGTCGGCCACTCGGTTCTCAGAACACCGGTGCCTTCCACTTTTACAACGGTCACTCTCACCCGGTCCCCTACCTTCAGGAACCCCAGTGTCTTCCAGCGGGGCCCGGCCCCAGGCCGGCGACCGCCGTGTGTGCGGAGTGAAGCTGAAGCTTTTCCCTTGTTTCGCCGCGAAACGTTATTCATGGTTCCTTCCTGGAAGGGACTCCTTTGGACCGGCTTGTCACCAAGTTATTACTCTTGCAGTAGGGGCATCCCCAGGGGTAATTGCGCCTGGATACATTCCGCGCATGTGTGCGCTTGCAGTTCCTACAGTAATAGACGTAGGGGAAAGACCATCTCTTCTTCATGGCTTGATTGTATACTTATTCAAGATAGTTGTCAAGGGTTAGTTTTTCCTCCGGCTGGTTCAGGGGGCACCAGGGCGGGGTAGTGGGGTCTTCCCGGTTGGGCAAAATTCGGCCCTCATCTTTCCAGGAAGGGTGGGTACACAGCATCCACCATGTATCGAGCCACGAATCACTGTGGTAATACCGGCAATTTGTGCAGGAAACCATGGTCATTTGAACAACCTTGAACAGTTTTGTACTGCCCCACACGCACACGCGATCAGAGCAACGCCGGGGGTAGCTGTTCCTCATCTGGTAGTAGCTCAGGCGAGACAGGCTTCCCATCATACTTCTGGAGCAGATAGGCCAGCATCGCCCGTTCCTGGGCTTCCTCGTCCAGGTCACGCAGCCTCTCAATCTGGGCAGGGATGCGGGAAGTCAGAAGCCAGGCGGTCAAGATGCCTTCCAGATCGTCCTTGTAGCCCCACTCAACCAGGGCATCCACGAATCGGAGTTGGCGGGCCGCCGTGGTGAAGAAGGTCTCGTAGAATCCTTCTCGGTTGTGGTGGGCGATCATGCCAAAGAGGTTTGTGAGCCTCTCGTAGAACCATTGGTAGAACAACTCTCGCTTGAATCCACTTTCCACAAACTTGACGAAGTGATTAGAGAAGCGTTCCTTCATGTCCGCCGTGAAGAATTTCTCGTTCTTGAACTGACCTGCCGTAAAGGTTTTCATACGTGTTCTCCGAGAAGGGGAGGGGGACTGCTCCCCCTCCCCGGACAGTGACCCCACGGGCCCTAGCTGGGGTCCCAGCTTTGAGGCTAGAAGGGAATGTTCTGCTCTTCCTCTTCGCCTTCGGCGGCAGCCGTCTCTTCACCGCCCTCGGCCCTCTGTCCGCTGGACAGGAAGCGCACGGTGTTGGCAACTACCTCGAAGGAGGCTGCTGGCGTCCCGTCTTGGCGTGTCCAAATACGCGGCCCACCTGTCTGATTGTCCGCCGACAGACGTCCCTCGACGAGCACGCCGCTGCCCCTCTTCATGTATTGGGCGACGGCCTCGGCCTGTTTGCCGAACACGCTCACCCGAAACCACGTGGTCTCTTTGACCTGCTGCCCATCGCTGCCGGTGTACTTCCGGTTGGTCGCCATGTTGAAATTGGTGACCGCCGTCCCGTTGGGGGTGTAGCGCATCTCGGGATCACGGCCTAGGTTACCTGCAATGATGATCGTCTGAAACATGAGAGTTCTCCATTCTTCCCGGCCGCTGGCCGGGTACACTAAGCGCCCTCGGGCGCACGGATCGTAAGGGCCACAATCACCAACTCGCCCTCTTTGAAGGAGTATTCTTCCAGTCACTCATGGTGTTTGTTTCCTGACCAGGGTGATTTCCTCAACCGTAACCTGGAAGGAGCAGCCACAGGGCCGGTTCGATCGAATGAGTGCTTCCTTGCCGTCCACCGAAATCACATCCAGGTCATCCTCAATATGGAGATAGCGGGTCGTGTGCTTCGGGCCGGGCTTTACTGACCCGGAGATAAACCTGACTACATCTCCGACCCGGAGTTGGTTGTACTGGTTCTTGTTCATGTGTTCCTTCTGAGGTAGGCTTTCACCTCTCTCTTGGTACGACACTCTTTGACCTGGAGACTGCCCTCACAGATGGAGTAGCGGGCGATATGCTCACGCCGCCAGTGGAGCCGCTCATAGACCGTGTACTTCCCGGTCTTCTTAATGGTGGTGGCTTCGTAGAGAATGATCATTCAGGCCACTCCGCGACCTTCACCAGGTCAGACACAGCCTTCATCAGGATCTCCTTGTTGTAGGGCGCCTCCCGATAGAGGATGTCCTCTTTTTCCAGACTGCCGTCACTGCCCCTCACAGCGCAGGTTAGCGTTCGGGATCGGTCTTTGTTGACGACCACCGCCTGCCACTGCCTACCACCACGATGCTTGAACACCAGCCAGTACCAGCCCTGGATGTCCTTGTGCTCCCACCACTCGGTCTTGCCGTCATCCGACCCAGTGAAGACAACGCCATTAGCGTCAAACGTTTCACCCATGGGAGTCCTCTGGTGTCACGATCAACACCCAGGCTTCTACCCAAACGGTGCCCCCGTCTGTCCGGGAAGCCAAGGCATCGTCATCGATGCGAACGGTGTCGTCTTGGTAGAGAGCCCGGGCTGCCGTGATCTCAGGCAGGGTGGCCGGCTCCATCTGAACGATGCTTGCCAGTGCTGCCTTGATGCCCGCCCGCATCTCGGGCCAGACAGTGCCGGCTGCACTAAGCATGAGTCTCCCCTTCAAGAAGGCCCACGTCTCATCAGGCAACTTGAGAGTGATCATTCTTTCTCCGTTCGTTTCCAGATAAGCCAGTTTGCAACTTCCAGGGTAGCCCGGTTGGAGTTGCACCAGGGGAGTAAGGCTCTTTCTGTGCCGGAAATGCCCACGCTGGGGTCACCCGGATCGTGCTCCACGATGACGTAATGTTTCCGGCTGGCCGAGACCACAAGGGTCAGGTTGTCTGCCGGGTGGAGGATACGGTGCGACTTAACGGGCTCCAGCCAGGGACCCCCGTGATTTCTGTTAATACAGGTCACGTAAAACAGGTCGGGTAACTCGCCGGCTACGATCTCTCTGTGTGCCCTGGCGTGCTCGTCCTGGGTCATCCAGAGGGGTGTCTCGGCAGCCTCTTTCATGCTCCGGTAAGCAGCCGACCGGTGGTCCTGAACTGAGGGAGACACCTGGACACTGGCGACTCCATACCAGTCACCGCCGACTGAGAGCCATTGGCTCTTAATGTGGGCGACGATCTGGACGACCCGATGATTGAGCCAGTCCATGTGGTAACTGCCGATGGGGTAGAACTGGAAGGGATTCATCAGTCCTCCTGATCCCAAACAGACAGCAGGCCAAAGGCGACGGCTTCTGTTTTGGGATTCTCACGCCGGTACTTCTTCTCGGCCTTGTCCAGCAACTCATGATCCTTCGGCTCTCGGTCGATGTTGAGGTCAAGTGACACGCTCTCACTCTCCCAGGATTTGTCCTCGTAGCAAACAGCCAGCTCAACATGAAAGGTTCTCACGATCACTCCTTCCAGGTGTGCCCACAACTTAGACACTCGTAGACCCACTGGCCGACACGAGGCAGCTCAATGTCTCGCTCGTCCTCGTGTTCCTCGACTTTCCCGTCCGCCGACAGGTACTCCTTCGCGTTGATCAGTCGTGTACCGGTTCTCTGGATGTCGGGAAGAGGGTCTCGGCACTTGGGGCACATAAAATCTTCATCGGAATCCTCAACCTGGTAGTAGAGGCCGGTGGTATTGTCCGGGAAGGGAGCATCCCCTTCCAGGTTCAGAGTGGGCAGATACACTAAGGCGCCGCCTTCCGGCAGGGCGAAGACTTCACCCTGGATTGTATTGCGACGTCCTTTGATAGCAACGGTGGCTTTCATGCGTCCTCTTTCCAGCCACAAACGGGGCAGGTGTCATCGTTGTTCAATGGGCCACAGCCCATGGGACACTCGCCTACTTCGGGCAGGTCGTGGTCAATGACTCGGTAGTTCCAACCCTTCGGTAGGCCACGTACTTCATCGACGCAGCCGCCGCGTACTTCAATGGTGATCGTTCGGATCGCTCTGACTTCAGCTTGATCGGTCATGTGTCCTCCGGGAAGAGCTCGGCCTCGGTCGGCTCCCGACCCAACATCTCGACGAGCCAACCCCTCTCCTTGAGTAAGGGGAAACGCCTCTCTTCGACTTCCTGGTACGGCAGCTCGCCGTCACACGTCAGGTTCTCTGGCGATAGCTTGTTATCGATCTCACGCAGCCTCTCCAGGATGAGATTGGCCTGGTTTTTCTCCAAGGGTGTTACGGTCATCTCGATGCTGCTTCTCCCCCAGATCTCAATGTGTGCTTCTGCAAAGTGTTTGCCCGATAGAAGAATGAAGCGGGCTATGCGCTCTGCGTCTATGTCCCAGACGGGCGAGAAGTAGTAGTCCAGTTGGGTCTTCTTGGTCGAAACGAAGTAGAATGGCTCACTCATGGCAATCGCCTCGGCACGCCCGATGTCGAAGGCTTCCATCAGTAGAAGACGCCAGCGGTAGGATGGGGAATGGGGCCCCACCTGTGTCCAGTTCCCTAGCATGACGATGGTGACGCGGTAGCAAGGTCTTTGGATGGTCATTGGCTTATCCCTGCCTCTCGTATGGCGGCCTGCACGGTGTCGATGATCTCCGTTTCGATACGCTCTGCCAGGGTGAACAGCAGGCCGATGATCTGCTTCATCTCAGCCTCGGTTGGCTCATGCTTGAGCAAGGTCCTGAACTCTCGACGCAAGTCATCTTCTGACCAATCGTAGAAGACGAGTTCCTTCACTTCATCACTCATGATGTCTCTCCTGTTGGTGTCTCTTCCAGGCAAGAAGACTGGGGGAGGGCGGTACGGAAAACATCATCATCAAGATACTCCAGTCGTGTGTCACCTAGCGTCACCATAGGCGTACAAGTGCGAATCGGTGATTGTGCCCGTCTGGGTTAGGCAACACCATCGTCTGGAACGGCTCGATGCTGTAGAGCTGGTAGGCACGCCCATCGCGAATACTCCACCAACCGGACCCATCATCCAGTAGAAGAGTACCATCGGGTACTGCTTCTTCCAGGAAGAGCTGGTGCCCGAACATCCTCACTTCCTCGGTCAGCTCATCACCGGCCGAGAAGAATAAGTGTTGGACATACTCGTGGTCTCCATCTCTCACATCATAGGTGATTTTGTAGGCTTTCATGTTCCTTGACCTTCCTCACCACAGCCTGAGCAGGGGTATCCGACGTGGACGATCCCCCGGTTGCTACATTCTGGATTAGGGCAGTGCCAATAGTGGCACGGACCTCCATTCACATTATGCCCATGCTGAACTTGCACATTCTCCTCCAGGCATACCGGGCATATTTCGCGCGTCTCCACACCGTTGAGTGTTATTTCTTGTAGCATCTTTTCTTTCCTCCTCGGCCACCGAGAGGAGCAGAACGGGTAAAGGAGGCCGGCGTGTCAGGCCGGGGGGAAGTTCACCAGGCTTCCCCAAACCCCATTCTGCTCCCTTCGGAGGCCGATTACCATTTCCTCTTCCGGGAACGCGGCAGCGACCCGATGTTCACCAGGCCGCCAAACATATCCAGTTGAGCAGTCACCTTCCCGGCTGGAACCGGGATGGTCATGGCTTCTAGTTCAGGGTCGTCCACAACGAGCACCGGCTCGGGCTCCAGGGCTTCCTCAATCTCCATAAAGTTGACCGAGGTGGCCGTAGGCTCTCCGAAGGGGCTGGCGCTGATGGCGGTCTGACCCGACTCTCTTCCCGTCTCGCTGGTCGAGAAGATATGACCCACTTGCACCACTTCTCCCAAGTCAGCGTAGCTCTTGCCTTCCAGGGCTGCCCGGATGATCTCCCGTTCCAGGTCATCGTCATCCATCGAGATGAGGGCGCCGGTCGCCTCGTCTCCGTACAGCACCAGGGCGAACTTCATCTTCAAGCCCATCAAGTCCAGCAGACGAGCCTCCATGCTATGGCCGGTTTCATCGACGTAGACCAGGAAGGTGACGTCGACGTCTGACTTCTGACCTAGTCGCCACACTCGCCTCTGCGCCTGCCATAGGACGTACAGGGATAGGGGCAGCTCGTAGAACACGATGTGGTTGAACATAACGAGATCCAGCCCGGTCTCGACCAGCTTTGGATTCACGATGAGTGCGCTCATCGTGGGCGCGTGCAGCTTGATCCATCTCTCCCGCTTGGCTGGACTCATGTCACCGGCGCTGAGCAGGGATACCTTCAGATCGAGATCAATCCCGTTCTCGTTCTCGGTGAGTTCACTGTCCTCGATGACAGCAATCTCTACGTCGTCATGTCCGTTCCTGATGACGGTTCGCAGCCTTTCCCGGATGTCTCTCGTCGCGGACTGCTCGACGAAGATCAAGGTCTTGCGCCCTGCTTCCCGGTTCTCACGGACAATCTCACGGAGTCGGGCTTCCTTCGGCAGGATACCAGGGCAGGCTTTGAACTTCCAGTCGAACTCACCTCGCGTGAAGTGGGCGTCCCGGAAGGCGGCGTTCGGCCACATCCAGGCCGCTCGGAACCAGATCGACAAACAGCCTGGGTCCTTGTCCTCTTTGGCGATCGTCACCGCCTTCTTGAGCATAGGGCCGGTGATTTTAGCGTATGTTTCCACCATCTCAGGACTCATCGGAATACGCTCAATGTGCTCGTGGAGAGGCGGCAACTGGTAGCCCAGGTCGGTAATCCTTGCAAACAAGGTGATGGGCAAGAGAAACCTTATGACCGAGGGCATGATGCCGGGAAGCTCTGTGGATCGATAGTTCCAACGCTTGATGTTGGTCGTGGCTCCCCGATCCCCTGGCCGGGGTGCTTCGTCCTGAGAGTAGGTGTATTTCAACAAACCATGGTGATTGACCCATAGACTGTGGCCGTCCTCATAGGAGTAGTTCTGTCTCACTTCTGGATTTCTCCGGTAGAGCAGATAGAACAGAGAGGAGGCGGTTCCACCGAACAGAGTGCCAGTCAAAGCAATCGAGTACCGAGTGCCGGCAATGAACCGGGAGTCGGCCACGCCGATGTCTGTGCGGGCCGCCTGGGCCTTATGCACTTCATCGGCGATGTAAATCTTGAACAGATGTCTGAATTTCTTCTGGATAAGACGGGCAACCCCTTCCCGGCGCCATCTCGACATCTCAAATAGAGGGGTCTGACACTTACCCTCAACCTTTTGCCACTTCCACTTTCCTTCCTTCCCATCGGTCCGCTCAGATTCATCGAAGTGCCAGTAGCCCTTGTCCACCTTCCCGGCACAGAAGTCAGGAATCTTGTTCCAGTCCATGTAGTGACAGCCACATATGGGGCACTGGAACGCTCTGACTTTCCTCTCTTCCTCAACAGCACTCTTACCGTCCTCACTATCGACGACGGTGATGCCTTTCTTCCAGCGCAGTAGAAGCCGTTCCTTGAGAACCTCACCGGCTCCAAACAGGGCCGGGATGGGCCGGACATCCTTGTCATCCTGAGTTCTATCCCAGGGTGTGTAATGCTTGGACGGCCCCATCTTGGAGGAGTAGTGCTCTGGCACTATCTGGACCGCTCCAGCCCCATACTTGCCAGGGTCAAACGCAACGATGGCGACGGCCCTCTTTCCAAGCCGGCCTGCCTGCCAGTCAGACGCGAAATCGAACAGGGTGTACTCATCCTGATCGAAGTAATGTGCCTGGAAGCCATCGATGGTGAATTGGGTCGTCATGGTCAGCCTGACACTCGGGCTGCCTGAGTCACCGTTGCGCCTCTTGGCCCGGAAGGTCACACGGGTGGCCTGTTCCAGCGCCCTGACTAGACGGGTCCTGTTTCGCGGCGAAACGCGGACGGTCAGCCTACAGCGGCCGCCGGAATCGCTGTCGGCTATCGGATCGACCTGCGTCCTTTCCCGGCTGGTGACCTCGCCTTCCGCCTCCTCGATGAGAGGCAGAATCACATTGTGGTAGAAGGTTCGGCCACGGCGCACGGGATCACTGATGATCCGCGCGGCAATCGGCTCATCTGGCTTGGCGATGGCTTCCGTATCCCGACGCCACTTGCCGACCATATGACCTGGGCAGTAGATCAGGGCTGGCCACTGGTTCATCTCCCTCACCAGCCCCAGTGTGCTATTCATCAGCACCAAGATGGAGACAGCCATAGCCGTCTTGCCAATACCCATTTCCCCGTTGATGATCAGGTGGCCATGTTGCTGGAGTACTCTCTTCCCGGCGATGGCAAGATGTCTCTGGGCGTTGAACAAGCCACGCTCGTCTCTTCCTGGAAGGGGCGGTAGCTGGGCCGCCACGCCGTCCAGGGAACGCCATTCAGATTCAGTGGGGTCGAAGCCATAGGTGGCCGGATTCCTCTGCAAGATAGCAGAGGCTAGAGGATCGGCATAGCGAGTGATGAGATCGCCCACACTGTTGATGTCGGACACCAGTTCAATTTCTTTGTCCGTGATCGTGGTAATGACAGTGCAAGGCTTCTCCCGTTCCTCCACGTTGTAGTGGGTCACCTGTCCTTTACTATCCATGACGGGCAGGGAGGTCTGCACCTTCTGTTTCTGGGACAGACCACGCAATAGCATTCGGCGCCCATCGGGCAATATGATCGGGAGTGTTCCAATCTCGCCCGCACCGAGAAGCATACTCACGTGCCCAATCTTGGGCGGCACGGCTGTCTGGAAGGGAGAGCCGACCGGCTTGACATGAGTCACTTTCCGAAACTCCTCGGCCGCGGTCAGTTTACAGCGCAGGGCGGCATCCACCATATCGGTGTGAGAGACGGGCGCATAACTAAACCGATCCTCATCGGGCCGGGAAGGGATGACCCAGGCAGGCTCATCTTCCTGGCGAGCACGCATGGGCGGGATGTCGGTGAAGACCGGCACTTCCACCTTGCGTGTCTTCTCCTCACCAGTCTCTTCATCGGTATAAGACTCTTCCTGTTTCCCCCATCCCATGATCAGGTGGTCATCGGTCAGGCAGGTGAGTTCCTGAATGGCCTTGCTCCCCGGATGGACATAGGCCGCTCCCCGATTGCAGGCCAGGATCACAATCTGACCGAATTTCTCATAGTCCTCGCCCGACTTGAATACCTGGAAGGATTCATACCAGCCGGCCAGGTGACGGGCCAGTCGTTCTTCCATCTGACTCTGCCCAATGAGAATCACCTGATGGCCGCCTGCGATGATCTTGTCGGTCGTCTTAGTGACGAAGAGGTACTCGTGCCGCAACCTCTTCCCGGACTCGTCCCGTGTCTCCGACCAGTCGTAAGGTGGATTGTTGAACGCCAGAGAGACAGAGCGTCTCGCCCAGCTCACACCATAGAAGGTGGTAGGCAGCACCCGATCCAGTACCTTAGCAGCCTCGACCGATCGGGAGTAGGAGAGCTCGATGCCCCAGGTTTCCGCAGATCCGCCGAGAAGGTCCGCGAACTGCCGCAGGGCGGCGCCCATACCGCAGGCCGGATCAACCAGGCGAATCGGTGTCTTGACCGTAAACCAGGAAGCAATCATCTCAATGATGGCTGGCTCAGTGGGGTAGTACAACAGTTTGCTCTGTGATTCCAAACGTGCCATTGAGTTCCTTAACCGGCGAGCGTGATCTCGCCGGAATAGAGTGCAAGTCGAATGATGTCTCTCCAAGCATCTGTGCTAGAGCTTACCCGGATGGCGTTCCTGATGTCCGAGACACCGACCACGGGCAGACTCTCAATCAGCCCTTCATGTAAGCCGTGCTCGTAAAGAGCACTGCCCCACTCATCCAGGTAGCCCCAGGGAGTTGCCAGAGCTAGGCGCTGGATAAATTTCCGAACAGGGTCCTCGTGCTCCATAGAGACGACATAGAAATTTTCCAGACCGGCCGGATTGCCCGCGCCTGGATGAAGCAGGAAGCTGGTCAGTCCTTGCGCCCCTGTTTTGGCTTCCAGGTTGGCGGTGATGACTTGGTAGCCCCTTCGAGCGCCAAGAAGCTCGACATGCATGGCCGGGCCATTGAGATATAGAAAGCTGTTCTTCCTGTTCACCGACAGACTTGCTCGGACAGCCACCTGTAGTTCTTTCGCATTGGTCACGATCTGGGCTGCCACGAGGGTCTGTGTTCCAGGATCGTAGGTGGCTCCCACCACCCTGACCATGGCAGACTCGTTTGACAAAGTGTAGGATGGATATTTGGGTTCTTCTGTCGTGGTAGTTGACACTTTCAGAGTTTTCTCAATGCCTGCTATGGCCTCGGCAACGACATCACCGTGACATGGATCGGGCTTACACCAGCAGACGAGGACAATGTTCTCACCCGCCTTATGCTTGTGCGATAGGCGTAGCAACTCTCGCTTGGCTGGCCCATTCACGCGGTACTGATTTCTCAGCCAGCCGCGGTAGCGGGCAACCACATCTTCCCGGCTTATCCCTCGTTTGAGCAAGCCCAGAAAGGGATTGGCAAGCGGTGAGGATACCGGGAAGCGGGGCTGGTTGGCCCACCCGATGTACTCCCCATCCTGCTTCCAGTCACGAGCGTTGACGACGGCGATCACTTTGCCTCTCTGGCTAGTAGGGAAGCAATCTCTTCCTTCCTGGCCCTGAGTTGGTGCCTGGCATACTCACCAAGTGCAACATCAATCCCAAGAGAGATGAGAATGCCTGCTACTGAGGCAGGGTTGGTGTCGATCTTGCTTTTGAACTGGGCCATCGTGACGAGCGTTCTGAGTTCCTGCACTAGGACACTCGGTAGGTTGAACTCGGCTTCACCCTCCAACTCGCCCTGCAGAACGATCTTCATGGTGTTTTTCTTAACGACGGCAGGCATGGGCTACTCATCTACTCGGGTGTGTTTGTGAGATGATGCTGTGTTCTTGTGAGTGGTATCCCACCACGAGAACACATTCTGATCTCCCCACTCAGCATCGGGGTAGTACAGAACACAGGCTAAGGCGAGCAAGAGCGGGAGATGGGGTTCCCCGCTTGGGCCGCCGATTCCACCCCAGTAGTATTCGTCTGCATTGTTCCAGGGGGCGATGTCTACTCTGTCTCCCCGGAAGGTGATGGTGTCTTCGTGATGATCACCCATGCGATTAAGCGTGTGTCGGAGACAATCAAACGCACCTCTGAAAGTACCCAGGCGGAAGTAAGGGGTAGGCGACATCTTGCGTCGGATGGCCTTGATGATATTCTCGGCAGTGACCGGCCAATCGTATCCAGGAAGGCCGGCTTCCTGGGCCTGGTCACACTCCACATCGCTGAGCCAGATGCGGATCTGTAGATCGTCGGCTCTCTTAAAGGGCAGGTTAGACCAACGCGCTATCTTTTTCATCACACAAACTCCAGGGGTGGCATAGGGATAGCCCGATGAATAGGCCGCCATAGATGCAGCACACCGGGATGGATGTTTATGTACCTGGACTGGGGCGGGTGGTACTGAACGACACACTCCTCGGGCTCCCAGAACAGGTGTCTCACAAAGGACATCTCATCCCAGGAAGGGATGACTGCCCCTTTCTTAGAGACGGACACGTGCTCCCATTCTCCACCGTCCGAGACGATTAAGTAGAGTAGCTTACCGTGATCGGGACCAGGGATCAGGAAGGCCCCGTTATTACCGATGGCGCCGGCGTAGCGGCCTCTCTTCACCCGGTAGGGTTCAACCCTCGGATTCGGAGTAGGTCTCATCCGGCTCTTCTTCCAGGATATACGCCGGCAGGCCACGTACTCGCCGGACGACATTGATCTCTTCCAGGGTGAATGGGCCACACCGGCCTGTGTCTGGGTCTGGGCCCATATCCACCCACCAATTCTTACATTTGCTACAGCCGCAGGTGTAGGGGTGGTCACTCGCCTCAATGAACGAATCATCGATGCCGAACTGGTGGGCGTAGTCTCTGAGGATGTCTTCCAGGCTCATGTCTTCATCCTATCCGAAAGGTGTGTCACCTAGCGTCACTTCTTGGGCGAGAAGTGCCAGCGGGAGACCCACTGGAAACGCTTCTCTCTACTCTTTTTCACGATCGATCTCCGCAATGGTGAAGGCTCCCTCAACCCAGACATTCTTGACCCGGGGCGGCGGCTCGGCCTTCACTCTCTCCGGTAGGGGCAGGCCACGTCTCTCGAGCTCACCTTCCAGGGCAGTAGCCCAAAGCCCTGCCTGGTACTCGATCTCGTCTGCCTCATCCATGGCCCGTTCTGCTGCATCCTGGGCTCCATCACCGTGAGGGCCCCAGAAGGGATCGTGGTAGAACATCCTGGCCGATGCGATCTTGGCCAGTCTCCGATAGAGTTGGCGTAAGGCATTGGTGAGATGCCCGGGAGACATGAGTGAGATGGGATGGAGTGAGCCGTCCTTCCCGCGCCAGATGGGGCACTGATGCCTGGCCCTGAGTCTGTTGACCAGCGCGATCTCAGCCTCTCTCTTCTCATCTGGAGGCTCATCCAGGCCCCACCTTTCTTCCTGGCGTGAACCGTAATACTCAGACCTGCTATCGCTGTCGTCCTGCTCAGAAGGCACTTGGTCTCCCCAGTTCTGGGCTTCGACCCAAGCTTTGGCGTCCGCCATTGATGTTCCTGGCTGAAGCTGAAGCACCGCCTTAATCCGCATGAGCTTTACCCGAGTGGGGCTAGTAGTGGTGAACTCAGGGTATTCCAATGCTGCGCGCCGATCGACATGGTGAATGTTGAGACTAGCGAGCCTGTTATGCGTGACTTCGATGTGGAATCCGAGAAGGTTAGTCTTCATGGTTTGCTTTCTCCCGCTTGAACGCCAAGGGAAGGGGCAGGTTGCAAGTCGCCCAACCGGATGTCTTTCCGGCTTAAAATGCCCTGCTTGGCAAGGATATTGGCAACATGCGTCCTGACCGTCTCTACACTGATGCAGAGCCGGTTAGCAATCTCTTTGTTTCGCAGGCCGGCTACAACCAGGGTCGCCACTTCTTGCTCACGAGGAGTGAGTGGTTCCTGAAGGAGGTCGGACATCTCATCATACCAGACTCGGTACTTGGGTTGGCTACCCATCACTCTCCTCCTGTCTGGGTTGGTAGCCTGGGTCCGGCTCGTAAGCCTCTTCGGCTCCTTGCTGGGCCAGCTTGTCACACCGCTCGTTATCGGGGTCCCCGTTGTGGCCCCTCACCCACTCAAACCTGACCGAGAAGTGTGAATCAATCATGTTCAGGAGCCGGCTCACAAGGTCAACGTTCTTGGCCAACTGTGGGACGGTGGCCCTGGGATCAAGGTACCATCCTTGTGCCTTCCACTTCCTGGCCCACCCTTGCCCGAACATATTGACCAGGTACTTGCTGTCACTCCTGATGATGACATGACATGGCCTCTTGAGTGCTTCCAGGGCCGTGAGTGCCCCGTAGAGTTCCATCCGAGGCGCATTGGTCATCAGGAAACCGCCGACAATCTCTTTGGTGCTCTCTCCATAGCGTAGGACGGCGGCATAGCCACCTGTCCCGGCTGAGTTAGGCACCGGGAAGCAACAGCCATCGGTGTAGATGATGAGCTTGAACCTTATCATGGCTCGGTCACCTGCTGGATGTCTTCCAGGATGAACAACTCCTGCCAAACAGTCGCCTTATGGTTTGGCTGACCACATGACCAGTAAGAAACCATCGGCTCAAAGCCCAGGTGCATCTTCCACTCGGGATCCACCGGTGTCCAGCCGATTCCGTAGTGATACTCCGCGACCGATCGTTTGCCGCATTCACAGACGACCAGCTTGGGATAATTCAGTAAGGCCGTCTCGGGTCTGCGGATCCAATCTTCAGGGTATCCGATGTAGGCAGAGGCCGCGTGCTCTGCAGCTTGCAGGGTATGACCCTCGTCGAGGTCCTCGAATCGCTGTCGCAGGATGGAAGCGAACCTATCAGTGATTCTCTTTCGGTGCGCTTCACATGCTTCAGAGGCGCTTAGGTGGTTCATCGCTATGTTCTCCTTTATTCAAAGGCCAGGCCGCGTTCCCTGAGTGAGATGAAACGCTGATGGCCGATGATGAGATGATCGAGTACCTCGATGTCCAGCAACTTCCCGGCGTTGATGATCTCCTTCGTGAGGCTGATGTCCTCTGAGGAAGGAGATGGATCACCGCTTGGATGATTGTGCGCGACAATGATGGCGGCCCCGTCTCTGGAGATGCACGGCTTGAATACTTCGGCTGTGCGAATCCAGGTTGTGTTCAGAGATCCCTTGTAGATGGTGGGTACTGCCAGGATTCGATTGCGTGTGTCCAACACCATCACACGCAGTTCTTCCTGGGTCAGATTCTGCATGTCGGCCATGAAGATGTCGCCGGCATCGGCGGGTGCGCGGATCTGTGTCCTCTCAATAGGCGCTGTGGTGAGGGAACGTCGTCCCAGTTCCAGAGCGGCCAATATCTGGTAGGAACGCTTCCTCCCGATTCCCTTGGTCTTGGTCATCTCGGCGCAACTCATCTTCATCATGTCGGCAATGTCATTGCTGGCCAGTAGGTTTGCAGCAGCTTCGGCGTCGCCCGTGACGAGGGACAAGAGCTCCAGGGTTGATAACGACTTCACGCCTATGTTATCGGCTCGCCAGGTCACGTTCTCTCGGGCAATGACTTCTCGGATTACTCTTTTAGGTTTTTCAGTGTGGGTTCCATCTTGAACTACGAAGGACAATTGTCCTTCATCAGGCATGGGCACTCCTGGGTCGTGTCGTGTATCTCTGCATGGTGGACACCCGAGCAAAGGCCCATTCTGGGATATTGCCCGTCTCGAAGAGGAGTTCCCTCTTCCCGCGTAGGGTTTCGGTGTGAGAGATACACCGAAATCCTGCCCGGCGCTGGAAGTAAACAGTGAACTCCACTTCGTCTGGAGCGACGATGAGCTTCCTCACCTCGTAGTCACGCGATCGGGCGATGGACCGATCGTAATAGTCTACGGCGATCAGGCCGCCCAGCATGAGCGTGATGAGGGTCATGATGGATAGAAAGATGGTTGTTGAAGAGGGATCCATGGTGGTGTGGTCTCCTTTGCACTGTGGGTTCTTCAGTCCTTCTTGGGGGTCGCGTACCAGCGCGCGACCGTCCTTTCCTTTCCCGGTGCCCCATAGGTGTTAATGTGCCGGACAAGGTAGCCCTCGTTCTCCCAGGTCTGGAGCATGACAGCGGCCTGCGCCTGGAAGAGACCGGTGTGCTTGGCAATCTCGGCCAGTGTCCGGCCCTGCTCTTCGGCTTCCTGGACAAATTGCAATATGACCTTCTCGGGTCTGAGATCGGAGCTCATTTGATTTGCTCTGTCACGATGCTATTCTTCACAACTGCCCACAGGAATGACTTCCAGCGATCGAATGTGGGGTCTTTCGCCTCATCGGTGAGGATGCGCTCAAGGCCAATGTATTGCACGTTGGCTTCCTGGAAAGACTGATCGATCAGAGCTGTATCTCGCTCTGTGCGCGGATAGCACTCATCATATCGGAGCATGTCGAGTGGGAAGGAGCCTAACCCGGTGACTTGGAATGTTTGTCGATAGACTTTCATGATTTCACCTCAGCAGGAGTATGGCGACTACCGTTGCTACGATCAGAAGCCGCAGCGTTGAGCTGGGATAGCCTTGTCCATCGAAAGGCCCGGGTCCCTTCCAGGCCCTTCGCAAGCGATGGTAGTCGATGACCAGAAACATGATGAGTGCGAAGAATAGCCAGATCATGATTTGAATAGCTCCTCCACACACCAGAGCACTTGTTCGGCGCGCGCGGCGTCGGCGTCGGCATCGGTGGCGGCGGCTCGTTGTCGCAACGAGGCACGCTAACTCATTCTATCGTAGCAATCCAGGCAAGATGTCCCGGTTGAGGCCATCATGCTCTGCCCAGCCGGAACGCTGTGACCGCAATCACAGTGTACCACTGTCACTGACGGGGCATCGCGTTTTCGGCCAATCACCCCATATGAGTGATCATAGTAGAAGTTCGGTGACTGACACCACTTGACTGCCTTGCCCGATTCCAGAATGGCGATGATCTGCTCTCTGGTTTTTCCTTCGATCTTCATCGCGCCCTGGATTGCCTTCTCTAGATCAGCGAGCGTTGGGGTTTTCCAGGTTTTCCCAAATGAGCCGACATATCCATCAGTCATCGTCATGTGTTCGAGTTCCATGCTCATCTCCCGCGCTATCACGGGTACTCCCGGCGGCTTCTTGAGCGAGCCGCTGAGCGTTCGGGTCAATCCCCTGGTCGGGATTCGGGCCACAACGCCAGAAAACGCCTTATCTCAGCAGGAAGAACAGCCAGATCACTCTACACCGCCCACGACAAACTGAGGGGGGACGCTGGAGTCATGAATAAAGTAGACGGCTGGTACATTGTGCCATCCCAGCGCTTCCATCTCGAGCGCCATCCAATAGGCCGCCACGCTCAACTTTGGCGGGATAATGGCGACAATCTCCGAGATGTCTTGCACGGTGTCATTCAGCAGGGTCTCCACTTCTCGGCGCAGGTTGCCCGTGACCATATCGAACTGGACAGGCTTATATACTTCGGTGAAGTGGCCAAGCTGCTCTGAGAGATCCTTGTACTGATATTCGGTCAGCGGATGTGAGAAGTTGATGACGCAATTCATGACCTATTCCTTCTCGGACAGGGGAGAATCGAAACGGAGCGCAATGTCCACACGTGGGTAAGAAGGATGAGAGAACACTCGCACATTCAATCCTCAGCCAGGAAGAGGGTAGGGGAGTCAATACGAAGGTATCCCCAGTCGGCTTGCTTCTCCCCTTCCCCATTCTTGGACTTGATTATACACCCAATCAAGAGTTTGTCAAGGGGGAAAATACGCCGGCCGGGATTCTCGTCGGGTACGATCAACCGGTTTTTACACCGTCTCAGAGGGTGTCCGGGAAGCTGAAATGCCTGGCGTGACACACGACACAGGTAAAAGGCTTCTTTGGAGGGTTCTGGACGGATTAACCGGTACTGATCGGGGCTGCAACCCCGACCGGCGTGGCGCCCGTTACAGAATGGTCAGCATGGCGAGGGGTGAGTATACCGTCTCTTCCTCGGAGACCTGGAAGGTCACTCTCTCATCCCCTATCAGGGGGAACATACCGAGGTAGCCATTCAGCATCAAGTTCATGACCATCTCGTCGCTGGTGCCTACGATGAGGACTGCCGGCACATTGGGCCGGGCATTGATTTTGATACGAGTTTGCTTCATCGTCTTATCTCCTGGGTCGCCACATTCACCTGAACGTGGCGTGGTAGGATCCTCATGGGTCGCTGGACGCCTCTGTACTCAACGACCTTGGAGCCGTTCGCCCTGATCCAGGCATCCACTTCGGGTGGGCAGGAGCGAATGTGGCGATTCTTCTCAGCCTTGATGCGTTCGTGCGCCCTCTCAATGGCGCCTTCGATGTAGTTCCAGATGGTATCCGGGATGTACTTCGGCAACAGCGCCTTCACACTGACGAGTTGCTGCGTCCGATTGTCAAAGGCGTCGGCCTCATCGGCCAGCTTGCACAGGTCATCGAGTGACTTGGCCTGAGTGGCCCGCTCCCGGATGGACTGAGCCAACTTCATCGACTGCCCTTTCCGGTCATAGGCTTCCGCCCGGGTGCAGTCACGCATGGCCTTGACCGCGGCTTCCAGCCCTTCCCGTTCACATTTCAGAGCGGGCCGGGCCTTCTCCATGTGCCACCGGGAAGTACGGTCGATCATGTACTGCCGGTAGGTGTCGCTGTCCAGTTCGTCCAGGGTAGCACTCCAAGCATTGCGATCGGCCTGGCGCAGTGCCTCCAGGCGGTCGAATAGCTCGTCGTTGTACTCACTGGATTCACTTACGTTCTCGATCTCAATCCAATCGCCTACGCTCCCATTATGGAAACGGTAGCGATTCTCACGCTGAGGCTCGACCTCTTCACCCGTTTCCGTGACTGCCTCAAAGTCACGGGGAGCGGGGGGCGTGGCCGGGAAGAATGCCGGCTGTGCCCAGATTCCGATGTTCACTCTGTCTCCTTTCGTCTCTGCCAGATTGTCCGCTGGCATCGGGGTTTCACAAACTGGTGACGATACGCACGATCAGGGCTGCCATGGATAGCACAAAACCCCAGATGGCGATCTTCTCGGGAATGTCCAATTTCATGTCTCACCTCATACAAAAGGCAAAGGGGAATGGATTTCTCCATCCCCCTTCCTTCATCGGCGGCAGCCACTCAGGGCTCTTTACAGGTTCAGCTTCCCTACTTCACTCGTTTCGTCTTCTAAACGTTTCGCGGCGAAACGTTTAGAAGACGCAGGTTCGGGTAACCTACTGCTTTCAGGGCCGCAGCCCCTTCCGCCTAGAAGCGATTGGCACGGTTCGCGGACGACCTGGACTCCTGGACCTGGAAGAACGGTTCGCTTTTGGCCAGTATCTGGCGCAGGTCGGCCATCTTGAGTGTCTTCTCGGTGCTGGCCTGTAGCTTGTCCAGGAAGTCCTGCAATTCACTGTTATCAATGGCCGCCAGGCGTTCCTTTCCCGGCCACACTCCTCGGCCACTGGTGACAATGGGTTTCCCGTCCTCAAGCATGATGGTGAGGATACATTGGTGTCGTTTGCTGCCCTCACTGAATTGGATCCGAATGGTACCGTTATAGGTAGAGACTTCCACGTTTCACCTCGGAAGAAAATGCCCACAAAGCGAACGTCCCGATTGTCCGGTCTTCACGGCCACGTCATGGGCCGTACACCGCCACGGGACGTCCGCTTGGTGGGGAGTTACCGCTTGGGAGTCGAACCCTCGTCCGGCTGGCCGCAGCCAACCTTCAATGGCTTAGGGAGTCCAATCCGCTCACCCCCAGGGAAGGTCATCTTCCCGGCCATTCAGCGGTAATGTTCACTCTGCTCTGCTGTGATGCACTGTTCCATCCCCAATCTGGGGAAAGAGCCGTGCTCAGTATCAAGGAGGTAGTTGTCATCGAGCCTATTGATGCGATGAATCTGATGCAGATGGCCGGCTCCATCTCTCAGGAACATAGCGTATCTGGGCCGACCAAAGGCATTGGTTTGCTCGTAGGCTTCGCTGACGGTCATCGCGGGATCTCCAGCTTGGTCGCCAGATTCTTCCACCACCAAAGCTCGTGCCCGTGGTAGGTACGGCTCATGCTTTTGGAGCCGGCCGAGGCGTTCAGAGTATTGACCGCTTCCTCCACAAGTCGGCGGATGGCGTATGTCTCGGCATTCTCTAGGGTGGCCGCGTTCACGTGCAGCACTTCGGTTGTCGGATCGGCATAGGGGTACAGGACGTTGAGGATGATCATTGTCCCATCTCCGAGTAGGCGATCCTCACCGACGCGACCAGTGGCTCGTCGAACGGGATCATGGCGACGACCAGCTCGGCCAGGAATTCCGGCAGATACTCGTGGGTGACCGATCCGTTGTGCAGTGTTCGGACGATGGCGACACTCCGGCCATAGCCGCTGGTAGGCACGTGCAACTGCATGGTCGAGGACACTGGGCCGTGCTGAAAGATGGGTGGAAATGTCGTTGTGGTGTACATCATGCCTCCTTTATCTTGGTTGCAGCCTTCTCGGCCACAATCCGATCGTGTTCAGTGCTCGCTTGTATGGCGGTTCGCTTCCACTCGCCACATTCTTCCCCGTCAATGAGGGCTCGGTAGGGCGGCTCCCCTCGCCTGTCCCTTACTGGGTCTTTGATGTACTTCACGATGTACTTCATAGGCTGCCCTCTGATGACGACACGTCTCTTCATCGGTTGCCTCCCTTCCAGGCAATGTGTTCCTTATCTCACTATCCCATTGCCGAAACAATAGGATAGATCGCCCGTTTGGGTTTGAGGCCAGTATGAATGCCCGATAGCCTCAAACCAAAAAGCGTCTATACTGCTCATGAAAGCGTGCTGGCGGGAGTCGAACCCGCACATTACGAGTGGATGACCAGTCCACTCGGCCACAGCCGGCCACGTAGTCACACGAACCTAACTGTGACGGCAGTTTCCAGCGTAGGAATTATCGTCCACACGCCTCCACTGCCTGCCTTGAAGCCCTTCTCGGCCATCGGACACATGAGAGAAACAGGTCATGGGAGCCAGCCAGGAAGAGCCCGTCGCCCTGGTGCCGAAACACCGGCGGTCATAGACTCTTCCCGGCCTCTCCCCCACCATCCATCACGGCCCTCAAAGTCCGGCTTAGGATTGTGCTGCGTGCCCAGGGTTAGAGACACGCCCGGCAGAACTCCCT
Source organism: candidate division NC10 bacterium CSP1-5 (assembly GCA_001443495.1). GTDB lineage: Bacteria > Methylomirabilota > Methylomirabilia > Methylomirabilales > CSP1-5 > CSP1-5. The sequence goes on from LDXR01000011.1 coordinate 57,445, forward strand.
TGACAGGGCGCGTGCACGCATTCCCTGCTCAAGCCTGCCTTTCCCCGCATAGTGATCACGGGACCAGAGGCTACTCTAGCCATTACTTGCCGGCTGCATGATTCAAGCGCATGCACGCCCCGCAGGGCCTTCCACCCCACCGTGGCAGAACTGTGTCCGCCTCGGCAGACTATGAGGGCAGTCCGCACGGGCCACCTCACGTTCAGTCCGCACGGCACCACTCACGTCACGACTCGTGAGAGCCCGCTCCAGGGTGACTCCCCTCATAATCTGCCGACGCCTACTCAGTCCCGCCTCAATAGAACGCCCGTTCTACCACCGTGTACTTCCCGGAAGTTCCAACGGGCCACAGGGATTGCACCCCTTCAGGGCCCCTGGTGTGCCCCTGGGTGACCCTCATGCGAGAGCCTGTTGCCTTTTTAAGGACAGATTCCCTAAGAGCAGCCTGGGATGATATTTGGAACGGTCATCGGGGTGAGGGTTTTGGCCTGCTTTAATACCCCGCCCGTCATCTGGGGCTGCTCTCAGGGCACCTGTTCAAAAGAGGGGAGCCGGCACCCGCCGCGGGCACCGGCTCCATAGCCATGTTGTTAGGGGATGATGGCTATCACCAGTGACCCAGGGCTGGAGTGATAGCCAGATGTAGCCGTTGCAAGCAACCCAGCGGCCAGTAGGATGAGTTCGGACAGGCTGAGTTTCATGGTTCGATTCCTTCCAGGAAAGGGTGGGGGGGGAGGGGCCCTATGTCGGACCCCTCCACTGTGGGCTACAGAGTGAACGCGGGGACGCCCGCCCAGACAACGCGGCCGGTGCTGTACACGGTCACGCTGGCCTTGTCACCCCGGGCGCGACTGATGCCGGCCAGGAGGATATTGGCCTTGCCCGTCGCCGGGTTCATGCTGTTGGCGATGGCGCGGTCGTTGGGCTCCAGCTTGGGGTACGTCGCTTCCAGCTTGGCCGCGAACGCCTCGAGCTGCGTCACGTTGATGTCGGTCGTGGCTACGGGCTGCCGCGGGCCGGGCGTACCGGTACCGGGCTTGCCAGCGACCTTCGCCTTCAGGTCAACGTCACGGTTCAGGAACTTGGACATGCTACACCACCTTTCCTATAGGAGTTTGCTTCCTCTCGGAGCTTTAGTGCGGCGTTAGCCCCAGGGGGAAGACGGCGGTAGCCCGGAAGTAGGCTGCCGTGCCCCGTGGGAGGGAGAGTGTGGTGAGACTCCACGCTAGAGAAGGTAAGTTCCTTCCCGGCTTCTGGATGGGCTTTCACCTACCCAGAAGCCGAGAGCCGATCCGAAGATCGGCCTCGGAACCTATGCTACTGGCAGATGCAATCAGCGAACCAGGACTTCTTGGTGCGCCGGGTGACCTTGACGGTCACCTTCAGCCCATTCTCGGGCGACGGGTGATCCGAAGCAAAGACGGCAATCGCGCCCGGGTAGTTGATGTCGGGCATATGGGGTAGGCCCGAGTTACCGTCCACCAAGCACTTGCGGATGACGGTCCGGCCGGACTGTGAGTCCTTGCGTTTGAACTCCCGAACGGTGCCCTGGATGACCGTCTCCTCGGTCACTTCGGGCAGGCCGAGGATGACACCAGACACCAACTTGGAGAGGCCGGGCTTATCCCGGAGAATATCCAGTACTTCTTCCGGGAAGGCCATGAACACAGACGACGCCCCGGCGTATTTGCTCCGCATGTCATGGGCCGCGCGCCAGATAGCAGCGCAGGCTAGGGTGTCATCCAGGCCCATCTCGTTCTTCCAGGTGGCGACCTTCTCGGCCCACCACTGGCTGAAGCGGACGACATCCTGGGGCCACTCCCAGTTGACGCGCTGGGACTCGGCTACGAACATCTTCTGGAGACCGATCGCGGGCCCCAGAACACTGTCCGGCACAACCAGGGCCCATCTCTGGAAGTCATGCAGCGGCCGCACAGCCAGGGTATGGCTCAGCATCGCGCTGAGGGCGAGCAGGGTCAGCCTCATGATCTGGACGATGGTCCCGTCGTACCAGGAATTGGTAGGAACGGCATTCTTCCGAACAGGATCGTCGCTCTTCAGGTGACCCATCTCGTCCTCGTTCCAGAAGGACGGGACGCCGTGCGTGAAGGCCCAGTCGTTGGGCCAGCTCACCCACGGCGGCAGCGTACCGAGCACATTGACCAGCTTGCTCTGGAACCGAGAGAGATCTTGCATGAGCTGCTTGGTGTCGACAGACACCTTGAAGAGATCCGTGCCTGCTTTCACCCAGTAATTCAGGGCGTTATCCAGGGCAGCCTCACTCGCATAGCCCAGGCGGTGGGCCATCTCTTCCCGGTTGGCCGTGACAAACGTCGCAGCCATGAGGTTGACTGCCATGCCGACCACATTCAGCATGGATTTCTCAGCCAACTCACCCCGGATGTCCTCGTCCTCCAGCTTCGTGTGAGTCTTGATGAGCTTGGGCGTGGGCTGGAGCCCAAACCCGCTAACCGCCTCCCACAGGCGGGGCAACTCACTGCAATCGGCGATCAACGCCAGATCGCCGTCGCAATCACCGCCCTGGTCGGCCCAGAACTTCGTATTCACACCGACCGCCTCGCCCTGGGCAAACCACTGGGTCACCGAGACCACGATCTCCGCCTTGATGTCCACCAACTTCTTGTCACCCATCTTGATGTCCTTCGTGCACAACACGAAGTCGGCATCGAGGAGATCATCGTCAACGATCCCGGCGCAGCCTTTAGCCGAGAAGGGATGGTCACCCATGGAGGTCATGCCATACTGAATGACCTCCATCTGGGCAATCCGCTCCATCTCGGCAATCCGCTCCATCTCGGCTTCCACGGTGTTGAGCGTGTTGTTGTTCGCCCGGATGGAGTTCTTGGCATCGATCGGGTAGCGCGTGCTCAGTGTTTTCCCGTCCACAGCGATGTTGGGGACGTTCGCGGGCACAGTAACCTTCACCGCGTGATTCAGGGGGACCGTCGTGGCCGCCCGGGCCAGGATGTCTGAGGACACCCTCATGAGCATGTTCGCCACATACGGGTGCTCAGCCATCAACGGCTCGGCTTCGACCAGGTGGCGGCGACCCTGATCGCGGTCGCCTAACTGCCTCAACATCCACAACCCGGGGTCACCAGCCTCCACCAGGTTGTCACGCAGAAGCGGCTCCAGCTCTTCCTGGATCTCGGATGTCCAGGGAATGCGCTGCCACCAGTGCGACGAGTCGCGCGCGGTGCCGAACTTGATCTTGTCGTGTCCGGCATTCATCTTCTCGGCCACCGAGCGTCTCACATACCCGAAGCCGTCCGCCACCGGGCCGGCCAGGGTCTGAGTCCCTTCGGGCACGAACTTGATGTGCAGCTCACCCTTCCCGGCCCCATACAGGCCGTTGGCAAGGAACGCCCGACCGAATCGGTGGGCGTCCTCACAGCAGTTCAGCAATCCCGTGTCCACCAGCAGGTCACGGGTCAGGCCCACAGTGTATCCGCGCTTGACGCTGCTGCCCCAGGCCCAGTCACCACGGTACTCGTTGCCGCCGTGGCGGATCGGCCGGCGCAACTCTTCAGCGGTGGGCGCCTTCGCGCCCTCGTACTTCCAGTTCACCATGACGATCTTCTCGTCAGGGAACAGGGCGTCGATCGGGCTGTTAGAGAGAATCCTTTCCTCTCCGGTGGGTCGCCCGAAGCGGTCCACCACAACCACCTTACGGGTAGAGCGAAATGACGTGAACGACATGGCTGTTCTCCTTTATGTAGGTTGATTCCTGCCTATCAGGTCGTTCAATCGGCTGTAACGCGGCCAAGCGCTGCCTTTCGGCATGATATGGCACATGCCTCTCTTGCATGTCCAGACACCAGTGGCGTCATTGGAGTGCACAAGAGGCACGTGTGTTGTTTTGCTCGTGCTAGAACGGCAGGACTTCATCTTCCTGGAAGGCTTTAGCCTGCGGCTGCCCATCCAGGAAGAGGGCCACCCAGTTCTCGGCGATCACCTTCAGACCGCCGAGCAGGATGTGCTTGCAGATGGGCAGGCCCCGATAGAGAGGCAAGGCACTCCCCTCAACCGGCATCCCGAGCTCCTGGAGCATGTCGAAGTGCTTCATCGAGGACTCGAAGTCCTCACAGAAGCACATCCGATCCATGAGGTAAGCCTTGCCCTCGTGCACCTGGAACCGAAGGTGCACGTCATACCGCCCACCCGCGCTGGAGATGACCTTCAGGTGGACGGCCCGCTTCCTGGCGTCGTACCACAACAACACTGGGAAGGGATCTGACTGCGCCAAGAGGCTAGCGCTCGTCAGACGGACCCGTACATACTTATCCACTGTTCCTCCTATCGCACTCTGTAGAGGGTCTCCTCACCCATACCGCGGGCGAGGTCGGGATCGGGGCAAGCCCGGAGGATGCGGCGGTGCATCTCTTTGCTGGATGGCAAGTCGAGAGGCCGCTCCTCGTTGATGGCTTCCCGGAGGCGGCCCAAGGTCTCGGAGGCACCGTACATGCCGCACATATCCATGACCATCCAGCGGAACTCCACATTAGCCTCAGAGACCCAGATGTGATACAGCTCCCGAACTTCTGGGGTGTTGCCGAATTGGACATAGAAGTCCTCACGGCACACGCCGGCATACTCATCACCCGTGCATATCTCGGCATCGTGCCCGCCCATGACACCGCAGATGGGGCACTCATCCCCTTCCTGGGAGCTCGGCTCGTAATACTCCCGCAAGTCCAGCTCGTAGAAGGGGTTGCGATTGCGGACGATCAGCTCATGGATAGCAACAAGCAGAGCTGCAACACAGAACCAGAACAACGGATTGTGTAACATGGCTACTACTCCTTTCTGTTTGCCTGGGCTCTAGTCCCAGAAGCAGACCAGAGCCGCCCTCGCAGGAGAGTGGCTCTGGTCTGCTCCCATGAGGGAGCAGGGGTGAAGCGATATTTGGTTGTCTATAGCTTGCTACTTATTGGGGTCAGGGACGGGTGTAGCAACCAGGGCTTCGGCCTGCTGCTTGCCCTGATTGAGTGTCTTGTTGAGAGACTCAGCAGCATCTCTCTTGGCCTCAACGCACGCCTTGAGTGTGTCCGCATCCGGATCAGCCCCATCGTTGGCGGCCTTGTACTCCCGGATACAGGAGGTCGTCCAGCCTGCCTCTTTCGAGGCATCACAGGCCGTGAAGGCCAGCATCAGCCCGACCAGCACCAGCACGAAGATGATCTTGTGAGACATGGGTTTCTCCTTTTCTCTGCTTCGGGCTCTAGTCCCGAAAGGCAGAGGCTTGGATACCGTGATACCCAAGCCTCTGCCTTCCCGGAGGGGAAGACAGAAGTAGATTGACGACTACTTGCCGCCCTTGCTGGCAGCCATGTAGAGCTTGCCCAGCTTGACCTGAGCCTGGATGGTGAGGCGGTCGCTGTAAAGAGCGGCCTGGTAGCATGCCTCAGTCAGCCAGTGTAGGTGCAGGCCGATGGCCTTGCTCATGCGTTGCTCCCAGATGGTAGCGTAGTCGTTGGTGTAGCCTTTCGGGTACGTCATGGTGATTCTCCTTTTCTCTGCTCTGGGCTCTAGTCCCAGAAAGCAGAGCAGGCCCATCCTCCTCCGAGAGAATGAGCCTGCTCTGCCTTCCTGGAAGAAGGCAGATATTCGATTGTTAGCGAGCAACGAGGGAGCGATAGCGAGCCGGGACATCCCCTAGGCTGACCTTGCCTGAGATCCACGCCTGTCTCCAGGCTTCGGCCTCAGACTGAGGCTGGTAGCTGGGTCTTGGGTTGCTCTCCATCATACGTTCGTATGCTCTCCGAGTAGCTTCTGAAGCTACCCGGTCCTGGATAACTGTACGCATGACTCTTTCTCCTTTATGCGACATGGGTTTACCGGGCTTGAGACCGGTATGCCGCATTAGAGCTAAGCCTATGGCCTAGCCCCTCTCTGCGATATTCAGTTGTTTTACAGATTGCCGAGATAGGCCGCAATAGCGAACAGCGCCGGGTTGGCGATGTCCTTCTCTGCGGCCAACTGGCGCAGTTCAAGAGCGGCGGCATGGCACACCCGCTGCTCAACCTGGATGGTGGGCTGCCCTGCCTGCAGGGCATACCGACCGATACCCCAAGCAGACGGTTGCGCCTTGCCCACGAAGTCCATCAGTTTCGCGGCCTCGATTGTCCTGATCTCGACATGGTTGATCTGCAACATGGCTGTTCTCCTTTCCAGGATTCTTGGTATAGCCTTTCGGCTGAATCCCAGAGGGCGAGGGACACAACCTTTCGGTTGCCCCTCTGCCTCTGCTATTCAGTTAGAAGCCCATCGTGAACAGTTGCCCGATGATGACGCCTGCGCCACCACCAGCCAGAATGAACACGGCGGCCACGACCAACAGAATGAACGAACCAACCTGTGACATGACACTTTCTCCTTTCCTGGATGTGGACAGAAAGCCCTATACTTCACTAAAAGGCCATCTGTTCTTATATATTTCTCCCTTTTCCGGCGGCCAAGTTGTATGCGTGGGTGAGGCCGAGAAGGGTGGGGAGTGGTAGAATAGGGGGACTCTGTAAGAGGAGGTGTGAGGGATGGTGACCGAAGAGAGTTTGAGGCCGTTGGGGGTGGGGGAGTTGAGGGCGCTGATAGAGAGGGCGTCGATGATGAGAGCGAACGCGCCAAGGCGTCTGGTGGCGCAGTGGGACGAGTGGATACGGGTGACGGAAGCGTTGGTAGCCCTGATGGAGCAGGTGGGGTGGGGTGGGGGATGAGGCCAGTGGCTTTTGGGTTAGCGAACAAGGTCTTGTTTCCAAGCAGTCACAGTTACTCGGAGAGGGTAGGGGGAGTGGTGCCGCTGGCAGTATGGTCAGATGGGGAGCAGTGCGTATCCTGCTGGCGGCTGAGTTTGCGAGAAAGGCTATCGGCTCTAGTATTTGGGCGGGTGTGGTTAGCACTGTTGTCGGGCTGGACACAGCCGCCTGCGTACATTCAGGCAAGTCGAGAATATCTCAAGGAGGGGCAAGATGCAGCAGCATGACCAGATGGCTAAACAGACACACATGCAGGAGGTACTGGTTAAGCTGGATGTGAGCCTGGAGCAACTCCAGAAGGGTCTGGGGAGACTGGAGGGGCGGCTGTCGGGCGTCATGCGGCCGATGATGGAGGCGCCGACGCTCAGGGAGCAGTCGAATGGGGTGTATGTGGCGTTGGCAAACCAGTTTCAGGAACGGGTCACGCGCCTGGAGGAGTTGGTAAGGCAGGTTGAGAGTATAACGGAGGCTCTCGAGGTATGAGTGACGGATTTCGGGACAAGCTGACGGTGTTGCTGAACGAGAACAGCATGGAGAATCGGTCGGACACGCCGGACTTCATCCTGGCGCAGTTTCTAATTAGCTGTCTGGACGCCTTTGATGAGGCGGTCTCCAGACGCACGGAATGGTGGGGCAAGACTCCACCTGTAGGGAAGGGGGATGGATGAGGGCGGACGAGAGGGCGTTATCGAGGTGGATGAAGCGATTTGAGTCGCTGGCGGAGCCGTCAGACATGCGGGTATTGAAGGAGGCACGCGACGGTGACCTGAATGTGCTGACGAACTACTACATGCGCTTGCCAGGCGGGGGGACTCGCTGGCGGGCGGAAGGGGGTGAGACTGGCCATTACCGGTCTCTTTTTGAGTACGGTCAGTTGCACGAGATGTGGGTACAGGCGGGCCGGCCGGAGCAGGAGATGAAACTGGAGGTCGAGGGGTTTGGCCTCATGCGTATTGAGACGCGCTGGACAGAGCTGGCTGAGCCAGACTTCTTGTATCCGCATGGGTATCTCTTTTTGCCGTGGGTGATACAGAATGGGTTGATCGATCCGAGTGTGGCGGTCGTGCTGGCCATCACGGGGACCGGGACGAGCAAGACGAGTGCGGTAGCCGTGGCGGGCCTGGGGTGCTGTGCGTTGTATCCGGGCTTCCGGTTCCTGAACGTGGCGCCCACCGAGAATCAGGCCGTATTGATGGTGGAAGAGTTGACAAAGTGGTGCACCGATACGCCCTTCACGAAATTTGTAGAGATGACTCGTGGGGGCGAGTTGTTTGTCTCAAAGCCACACCCGACCGTGGTGATTCGGAGTCCCTTTGGGCCGCAATATGAGAGCCGGTTTGTGTGTCAAACGATTGGGCGAGATGGCACAGCGCAGAACATTACCGGGAAGAATGTGGATTGGCTGAATGTGGACGAGGTGCAGTACCTCATGGGTATTGTGGCCGCTTTGGGAACACTCATGACCCGTTCGCGCGGACAACGGGCGAATGGTGAGGATATGTGGTCGAAACTGACCATGCTGACGAACCCACCCGAAGACGGGATGTTGAATCCTGAGTTGGAAGTGCTCAAAGGACGCATCAGGACGCTGGCCGAGAAGAACGATCCTTTGGTGAAGGCACGCTACGTGGAGGGGATTCACCGAGACGCGAACGTCTACATCACCGATCGGCAGAAGGCATTTCATGGGGCCTTGCTATCTGAGGCCGAGCAGAGGCGTTGGTTGGGTGGGGATACGAACTCCTCGAGCCTGAATCGGCTATTGCCAGAAGTGCTTTTCAATCGGTGCCACGATGAAGAGATGGATAAGGACTTACTGGCCGAGCGGATCCCGTCTGAGAGTCGAGGGGAAATGGGCGTCATCCGGTATCGAGTGCCGCCAATTGCGCGACATAGCTACATTGTGGTGGGCGATCCGGGAAAGTCGTATCCGGCCCAGCTGAGTGACCAGAATGTGCCGACCGTATTGGCGCTTGATTTGACGACCTTCATGGTGAAACCAATCCCGTTAGTCTATTTTGGGATGCTGGATGGGGATGGGACTTACGATCCGTGGCTGAGCGCGTTCAAGCAGTGCATGGATGATTACGCAGCCATGGGCTATTACGACGCGACCAATCTGGGACTGACCGGGTTCGAGGACAGTGGTGTTTTCGCTAGCTATCAGACTGTGCCGGTCACGTTTGCCGGTAACAACAAAGCCTGGGCTCGGTCTCTATTTACGCTCTTGGCGCAAGATAGTCATTTTGCCTGGCCGAAGCTGACCGCTCTTTGGTATCAAGGCGGCGTTTACCGGGAAAAGGGGCCGGGGCACGATAAGTTGTCCGATGACGTGATTGCCTCTTTGTTTGTATACTGCTTGGCGGTCAGGTACGAAGGGACTCTTTGGAGTAGGGTGGTCGATAAGTTCAGGATCAACGAAGATCTGAAACCCATGCCGGCCAGTGATGACGAAGAGATGGTGAGGCTGCCGAGAAGCTCCTATCGAGGAGCACGAACACAGACCCGGAGGGATCGGCGATGATCAAACGTATGGGACTTTGGTCACTGGACAAGGTTCAGTCAATGTTACGCCGAATGTTGCAGATTGTTATACGCTGGCAGGCCCAGCTCATCGAAGACACTGCAAATCCTCAGATTCAGGTCGAGCCGAGAAGCCGAGGCGGTCTGCGGTCGGTTAGAGCAAGCGGAAGGTTCAGGCGCGTGGTCACGAGACGCCATATTGACAAACGACAGAGATTCTTGTAAGATGTTCCACAATTGGGTTGAGGGCGATGGATGCCGAACGGCTCCTATCGGGCAGAGTGTAAAAGCAGACCATGTGTGAACAGGCTGACCGACCGAGGAAAGAAACCAAGATTCCTCTACAACCTGACCTTCGACATGGAACAAGGCATAGTGATGATTGAGTTGAACTGTCCTGAGTGCAATTCGGTTCAAGTCGATCGTTACCCGATTCCTTCCCCCACCACGACCACAAGTTAGGCCAGGGCTTTAGAGAAGCCGAGAAATCAGAGCGCAGGAAGGCGCTACTGAGGTTCGGCTTTTGGCACGCTTTGGCCTGGTCAAGAATCCAGACGAAGAACTCTACAATTCAGACGAGTGGGCTGCCCGGCGAACCGCCTACGCGGATTATCTGTCGTGGTTTCGCGGGGACTCCATTCGTGATCCTGAGTCTAGTATCTCCGATCCGGCGACCGGAGATCGCCCCAAGCTCTATCCCCTTGCCCTGAACCCGATCGGGAAAGTGTGTCGCGTCCACCGTGACGTACTGATCGGGATTCAGCCTCACAATGTCCTCTCAAACCCTGTCCAGATCGTCGTGAAACCGGGCGGTGATAGTAGCACCTCACGAGCTGAGGCGACCTCTATTCAGGACCTCTTACGCTCCACTTGGGATGACTCAGAAGCGACTGCGCTCATTCAGAGGGTGGGCTTGATGACCCAGGTGTTCGGCGGGTATGGCCTGCAAGTCCTGTGGCAACCCCAAGATACTGAGTTAGCGACCCGCCTGCGTATCTTCCCGGTCACACCAGGAACGCTGCTACCCGTTTACGACAAGGGCCAATGGTGGAACCTGCGGGAGTGCTACATTGGCTATCTGATCTCATCTGTGGATGCCGCACGCTACGGGGTCAAGGTTGATGAGAATGAAGATGCCCTCTACATGGAGCACTGGACGCCGGACAGCTATGTCATTCGGGTGAACGGCAAAGTGGCCCAAGTTGAAGGATACGGTATCCTGGAAGGGCCACACCCATTCAAGAGAGTGCCCATCGTCTATATCCCCCACATTCGAGACGATGGATTCTGGGGCAATAGTCACATTCCCGACCTGGTAGGATTGACGCGAGAGAAGAATTTCAGATCGGCTGACAAAGGGGATGCCGTCCGGGAAGTCACCCATCCGATCATGACTGTTGCCAATGTTGAGAAGGGTCTGAAGATGCAGCCCGTTCTCGATGAGCATGGCCGGGAAGTATCGACTGCTCTCAATTTGGGCGTGAAGAGAGCAGCTCCCAACTCAGGCGATCCCAAGGCCGACTTCCTGCGCTATCCCGAAGTGCCAGCCAGTCTTGCCAATTACGATGCTGAGCTTTGGAACGAGATCCGCCGGCAGGCCGACATTGCAGCCGTCGCTCTGGGTGACGATGATGTGTCGGGCGGCCGGATCACGGGCCCGGTGACGGCTTACCGGATGTGGCCGACGATGGCGCACACACAAGCTGAGCGCATCGACTTCTCGACCGCCATGCGGCACTTAAATCGCATCATCTTGGCCGGCCTGATGGGCTATGGAAATGCATTGACCCAGGCCGGCGTTACTTTGCCAGTCAACCTCTCGGAAGACCATCTTCGCCTCAATCAACTATTGATCTGGAATCCTCAAATCCCCCTGGAAGTAAGCGAACGAGCCGACATGCTCAATAACCGCCTCACGAAGGGCGGTATCAGTCTCCTGAGCTACCTGACCGAGATTGGCGTCCACGATCCCGAAGCAGAGCAGGACCGCATCCGGGCCGACATGGAATTTGAGAACGAGCTTGAGATCAAACGGGCTACGGCGATCGCGGAATCGAAGCCGGCTCCCTTCGGGGGTGGCCAGCCGTCCGGGAATGGGCAGAACGCGCCCGTACCTGTTCCTGCAGGAGTACCCAAATGAAGCAGGTCTTCCTATCGGTGCTGGACACAAACGGTGATCGCATTTCACCCCTGTTTGAGAACCTCCTGACCGGGGATGCTGAGATGATGCAATACGAGATGGAGCTGCCAGCCTCGGCCAGCGCAGTCGATCTCTTCCCGGCCCCTCTGTCAAGCGTCACCTCTCTTTTCCTGTCGAGTGACGAAGTGATTGAGCTCCGGCTGAACGGGGCTGTCTCAGGGTATGACTGCACGGTCGCTTACCTAGGAGGCGCTACCTTGACCGGCGTTTCCGTGGTGGCTCCCCTGGGAGCCACACTCAAGATTGTACTTCTGGGGGTACTCGAATGAGCCAAAGCATGTCAAGACTGTTCGTACTTCCTGTTCATTTCGCCGCGGCAGGCACACTGTCCGAGGCAGTCTCTCTGAATGGTCTGCTGCTTGTCGGGATTGAGATGCCGGCAGAGTGGACGGCCGCCGATTTTACCTTCCTGGCGGGCTCCGTCCCGGATGTCGTTCGGGATCTCTACGGAGACGATGACAATGAGGTTACGGTACAGGCCGCAGAGGATCGCTACATCACCCTCGCCAATCCGTTACGATTTGCAGGCGTCAAGTTTCTCCAGGTCAGGAGTGGCACGGCGGCTACGCCTGTTGAACAAGAAGAAGCTCGGCTCGTCAATATGATCGTGCGCCAATGGCCCTAATCTATGAGCACGAGACGTATTACCCAAGTTGATGTCGATGTTGAGGTTCAAGAGCCCGCCAGTCGGCGTACTACCCAGACCGGTGTCAATGTCGAGATTCAAGAGCCCCGAAAACGACAACTGTCAACTCTAATGGTCATGCTTGAATTAGGCCCGATGGGGCAGGGCAAGAAGACGAAGGACAAGGGAGGCAGTGGAGGAGGCGGCAAGAAAAAGGTTGGCCCAGGCGGGGCTGACCTCATGAATGTGAACGACTCCATTACGATCTATCAACCAGGATGATCGATGGCCTCCTATTTGCCGCCCAAGAAGAATACAGAGTTCATCTTTTACATTGGTCTCACTAGCCAATTTAACACGAAGCTCTTCCAGGTGAATCCAACCTTGGCGGCGGGCGATGTCAAGGTAAGCCTGGATGGAGGGCCCTTTAACAACCTAGCCACACTACCAGTCGTTACCCCCGCGAGCGGAACGATGGTCAAGGTCACGTTGTCGGCCTCAGAGATGAACGCCGACAACATAAATATCACATTCAGTGATGTAGCTGGGAATGAATGGTGTGATCTAAGCGTCAACATTCAGACGAGCACCAATCAGATCGATGCTCTCTCCACAGCCGCGGCACTCGCTACTGTGCAAGCTGACACAGACGATCTCCAGACCAAGATTGGCACGCCCACGGGCGTTTCTGTGGCCGCCGACATTGCAGACGTCGAGGGCAAAGTCGATGACCTGGAAGGGAGGCTTACGGACACTCGCGCTGGCTACCTGGATAACCTCTCGGCGGGCGCAGTGACCCTGGAGAGCACCGCTCAATCCATCTTGGCCGACACGGACGACATCCAGGCCAAGATCGGAACGCCCACAGGAGGTTCCTTCTCGGCAGACTTAGCCGACATCGAATCAAAAGTAGATGACCTGGAAGGACGGTTGACCACACTGCGCGCTGGCTACCTGGATAATCTATCAGCCGGGGCAGTCGCACTGGAAGCTACGGCTCAGTCTATCGTGACGGCGACCGATGATCTGGAGGGACGATTGACCGCCGTGCGCGCGGCTTACTTGGATAACCTGTCAGGTGGTGCTGTGGCGCTACAAAGTACCGCCACAGAAATTCTGGCCGACACGGACGATCTTCAGACCAAGCTAGGGACGCCAACGGGCATTTCCTTCTCGGCAGACTTAGCCGACATCGAGTCGAAAGTCGATGACCTGGAAGGGCGATTAACTGACTTGCGGGCCGGCTACCTGGACAATCTGTCGGGCGGTGCAGTCGCCCTGGAGAGTACCGCCGTGAGTATCCAGGCCGACACCGATGATCTTCAGACAAAGCTCGGGACGCCAGTTGGGACATCCTTCTCGGCGGACCTGGCTGACATCGAGAGCAAGGTAGATGACCTGGAGGGCCGACTCACTGAACTACGTGCCGGCTATCTGGACAACTTGTCAGCGGGCGCTACAGCTCTGGAAAGCACCGCTCAATCCGTTTTGGCCGACACAGACGATCTCCAGACTAAGGTAGGGACGCCGACCGGTGCTTCTGTTTCGGCAGACCTGGCCGATATTGAATCAAAGGTGGACGACCTGGAAGGAAGGCTGACTGCCTTACGAGCCGGCTATCTCGATAACCTATCGGCCGGGGCCGCAGCACTGGAGAGTACCGCGCAATCTATCTTGGCCGATACCGGAACCGATGGAGTTGCCCTGACGGTCGCAGAGAGGAACGCGGTCGCAGACGCCCTGCTGGATCGGGTAGATGCAATTGAGGTGGGCCTGACGTTTCGACAGGCTGTGGCGATCATGGCCGCAGCCCTGGCCGGGAAGCTCTCCGGCCTACCAGGTCTCAGTCCCATCTTCCGCAATGCGGTGGCCGATAGCAAGAATCGTATCTCGGCCACCGTGGACGCGGACGGGAATCGCCTGACCATTACCTATGATCTCACGTGACCCATGTTTCCCGATCTGTTATTTCCAGCCAGTTATTTTCCGAATGGCTATTTTCCACCGGGCAGTGAGTTCAACGAGACAGTTTTCTTGACCCTGGACGACATGCCGACACTAACCCTAGCCAGTCTGACCTTTTCTTTGACTCTACTTAGTCTTCCTGGCCTGACCCTGGAAAATGTTCCCGTGCTCACTCTGGAAGAAGAGCCGGGCGGACCAGGAGAGGAACACTAATGGCCACCGCCATCATCGACTATCGAAAGGTTGTCGAAGACAAACGGGTACATGGCGTCGAGGCCAAGGTGGCCTATGCCATCACCATCCCAGCCTCCTGGGGTCTTGAGGACCCCACCTCATTTGTCGCAAAAGTCTACGATGTGACGGGTGGCGGATTCAAAGATGTGACGACGGCCAGCACGCAGGGGAGTGGGAGTGCCGTAGGACGATTACTCACGACTCCTCTCGTCAAGAGCCTGGCACACAACAAGGACTATCGTATTTATTGGATTTTCAACATGGACGGTAACACCTTATCCGCCTGGTACGAGGTGAGAGGAAAGAGGTGATTCCTATGGCAGGACACCGATACACCAAGAATCGTTCTCGCTCGTCTTCCCGGTCTCGTGGCTCTTTCTATAGTGGCCGGAAGAGTAGTAGCAACTCAATGATGACCAGAGGAAGACATATGAAGATGCCAAAGAGCATGGGCCGTATGCGAATGAAAGGATCGACCTGATCATGAGCACACAGTCCGTGGGACTGGAAAGCCGGGAAGAAGTACAGAAAAAGGCCGAGCGTATTGGGCGACTACGCATTATGTCTCAAGGTACAGGGCACGAGACCCACATCTACGTCTTGGGAGAATCAGGGCAAGCCGAGATTGAGCTGGCCGTGGTCGATGCCTCCGTCTTCATCCCGGTGACCGGCCCCGTGGTCGCCCGACTGACCGTGCATGTCGTCGATCTAGACGTCCAGGCCGATTTCCATGCCCGGGACGACCTGGAGTTCCAACCGGTTCTTTTTAGAGGCAGACCACCTGGTGAGTGGGATGAGGAGGAGGACGATGGCTAAGCGAAAACGCAGGAGCGGTATCCACATCAAGAAGTCGCGTGAGGGCAGCTTCACGGCTTGGTGCAAGCGGCAAGGGTACGGCGGTGTGACGTCCGCCTGTATCGCTGCCGGGAAGAGGGCCAAGAGTACGGCCATTCGCAAGAAGGCGAATTTTGCATCCAACGCCCGGAAGTGGTCTCACAAGAGGAGATGAGCATGGTTCTCTATCCAGGACTGGTCAGGGGCCGAGAAGACATCGTGGAGGCCCTCAAGAAAGTGAATGCGGTCCCGCCCATTCAACGCGGCCTCTACCTGAACTCCTTGAAGAGGCAGGTCGAAACCCTTCGGACTTTTCAGAAGATCACCACTGCAGAAGGTGCTCAATTTCTGGGCGAGATCCGGCAGAAGAGACAGCCACACTCAGGGCCCCTGATCCAGATGAGGCAAAATGGCTGACGAACCACGCCAGATTAAGTCCGGTGACGATGAATACGATTTCGTCTTCGGCTTATGGGAAAAGAATGGCCGACCTGCTCAGTTTGACTATGAGTCCTCGGCAGGAGGCGCCATCTATCACGTCATCGACCGGCATCTCGACCAACCCACCTTCTCGGTCTGGGCAGAAGGGCCTGGCGAGCTATGGGATGACGAGGTGGATGGAGACATGCCCGTGCGGGTCGGTTTTGGACAGCACACTAACCGAACCGGGCGATTCAAACTATTTCTCCAGGGACCTGCCCGAAACCAGCGACTATTGGCAAGGACAGAAGCCCCGATCCGGGAAAGGACAGATTTGACGTGAGGTACGACTACGAGTGTCAGGCGTGTCAGGACGTGTTCGAGGTACAGAGGATGATGGAGGATTCTTCGCCGGTCGTTTGCAAGTGTGGCTCGACGAAAACCATTCGCGTCATCACTCGCACTCCGTTGATTCACGTCGCCTGGCGAAACACGCTTGGCTTAGGCCATAGTGGGCAAATTGTGATGTCTGCTGTGGATAATCGATCCGTTTCGCGGCGAAACGGAAGGAGGCGAATGCATGAAAACCCGATTTCAAGCTAATACCGGGCTGAGACGCCTGACGGCTACTGTGACCGATGCCGATGTTGACGACGTGGAACTCTTTGAGCTACCACGGGACGCCATGGTGGTCGGAACGCTGTTGGGCGTGCAGGACGCGCCGGCCGAGAACGCCACTCTCAAGGTCGGCTACAAGGGCGGGACGGAAACGGAACTGGTCAATGCCGCTGTCGTCGGCGCCAGGAAGTACAGCGCGGCCACGATCTCGGCGGCTGAGACCGATAACTCCTACAACGATTCGGCGGCTGCCTTCCCGACCTGGATTTCACAGGGGGACTCCATCGTCGTGGCGGGCTTCACAGGAGACGTGAGCAACAACGGCACGAAGGTAGTCGTCTCGGCCACGCCCTCCAAGATCATAGTGGATGCCACCCTGGTCGATGACGCTGCCGGCGAGACTGTCACGATCACCGAAGCGGTCGGCGCGCAGCAGTTGGTGATGCCCGGTTCACCCGTGACCACCGACCGCGTGCGGACGATTGTGGCGACTTTGTCGGACAAGACGGCGGCTGCCATTATCGACATCACCGTCCTGTTCGCGCTCATGAAGGATACATCACTCTAAGGAGGCTATAGAACATGCCTACTCCAACGACTCTGTTAGTTCCTAAGCGCGGTACCGTTGACACGGGCCTGATCCCGGTCTCAACACCGGAGCGGCCCCAGACAGCTTGGGTCCAGGTTGAGCGAACACGCGATGAGTATTCCGGGAAGCATCTGATGGAATACTACATCAGCGCCGAGTTCGACTTCAACGACCTGCCGGCCTGCACGGGTACCGGTGGCGTCAGCGGCGGCGCCGGAACGAAAGTCAGCCTAGGTGAGCTACCCAAGAAGCTGCGTCTTCTCGGCGGCTACCTGGAAACAGTGACCGCCTGGGTCAACGACGCGGCCAGCGAAGAGATCGACGGCGTCTTTCTCGGCTCAGATGCACTTCTGGCCGACGCCGACATCACGGCTGCGGCTGGCTTCGTGGATCTCGCAGCCGCGGCCACACCCATCCCGCCCAAGATTTACGCGACCCCGCAAGAACTGATCGTGTATTTCGCCGGCGCGGCCACCAAAGTCTACACAGCCGGGAAGAGCCGGCTGTACCTGAAAGTTCTCAGCTACTTTGAGGACTAATCCACATCAAGGAGCTTGAGAAATGCCACCCGATGGAACGACTGCAACAGACCCTGGAGTGACCACGCTGCCTGCTACACCGGCCGCGCCGCCGCCCGCAGTGCCTGCCCCTCAGCCACAAGTCTTTGGTCAGGCGGAACCGCCTCCCTTTGCCTCGTCCCGACAGTTGAGACAGGCCGGTGAGACTGAGCCTGGTGATACTTCCCCTGAATACTGGCGTGCCAAGTACGACGGTGTCATCGGCGCTGCCCAGGAACGCTGGAGGAAGATGACTGGCCAGATCGAAGCGGGCCAGATGGAGGTTCGTGCCCGAGATGACCAGATTGCCCGAATAACTACCGACCTGGAGGCCGTGCGTGCCCAGGCGGCCACTCTGGTCACCACACAGCAAGCTCTGGAAGCCGCAAACGCACAGATAGCCCAACTGCAAGGGCAGGTTGCTCGCCAAGCTGTCCTGATGAAGCACCCAAAACTTCTGTCCGCCACAGTGAAGGCCGAGGATGGAACGGAATCGAATCCGATCCTCGACTTGATCATGAACTCCAAGATGACCGCCGAGGAACTTGAGACGAAGGCCGTGGCCCTTGCGGCCACTCTGCAGCAGGTGTCTCCCTCGGTCGTTCTTCCCGGCACCGTTCCCCCTCCTCCCGAGCAATCCGTTGGAGAGGGGACACCGGAGTTCTATCACCAGAAGGCGATGGCCGCGCACGAGTCCTGGATTGCAGGCGGCATGAAAGACAAGGCACTCCAGGAAGAAGAGAGAAAGAATTGGGAGCTCAAAAGGACTGCATTGGTCGGCAAGCAGTAATCTCAAACTTAGGAGGCCACAGTGGCACTCGAACTAGCACAATATCTCGACATTCACCCCATGGCGGCCTGGAACCGTGGTACGTGGGATGAACGAGACGCATCGGTGGACACGCGGTTCCACCAAGCCGACGTGATGTTCACACCCTGGGCGGATTACGTCCAGGTTCCCGTAGGGGTCGGCCTGAACAACTTCTTCTACACGGGTCGTGAGCTGATCCCATCGCACGCCAATCACAACCCGATTGGCTGGTACCAGCGCTACACGTCTGGTATCTACGTTGACACCCGTGAGCGGCGCCTGCGTTCCCGGTTCCGCTACGGCGGCAAGGCGCAATGGGACAAGGCCGACGAGTTGGTCACCCGTTTCGGAAACGACACGGACGCCTTCATCCGGGCGGCCATGAACGCGCAGCTTCTCAACAATGTCGTTGAGGTACACGAGAAGATCGCCCGAGATGCCGTGCTCAACAACGCTATGTACAAGTTCCTGGGCAACGGCGCAGTCTGGTCATCGGCCAACGACTTCGGGACACTGGACAGGTCGGGCACGTACAAGTTCGACATCCAGTACCTGGAAGAGATGTCGCTGCGTATGGCGATCCGCAGCAAGGATACACTGAAGCAACACGGTGATTACGCCAACCCGGTTCCCGGCCAGGACTTCCGCAGCAACGTCCTGATCTCGGTCCCGACTTCAGTTTACTGGGATCTATGGAACTCACCGGCGCGTGACTGGATGATTGACCTACGGCAGTTGAACGATCAGCGCATCATCAATGGTGGGGTCATCCAGTACCGCAACATCACGATCCAGGACTACGGGGTCGGGATGTCCTTGTGGTGTGCCGGCAAGATCGACAAACAGGTGAACATCACCAGCCCGGTGAACTGGGGCGATGGCGCCCCCGATCCCGAGACCGGCTCGGTCGACGGCATCTGGCTCACCGGTCAGGGCGGCACAGCCGTCACCCACTACGTCCAGTGTTCCGACTTCTCAGATGGTGACTTTGCGGTCGGTGACTTCGTGGCGCTGCATGCGTCCCGAACCAGTGATTGGGGAATCACGAACGGCGTGAACTTCCTGGACGGCAAGACGATCATCATGGAAGTTCAGGCTGTGGATACAACCAATAATCGACTGGTGTTCCGCTATCCGATCACCGAAGAGTTCAACGAGGCGGTCACCGCGGGCGTGTACGGCTACGTCACCAAGGCGCAGCATGTGTACCCCGTGTACGCAGTCGGCGCTCGTGGGATGGTGGTCTGGGCAGGACGCGAGAAGATCGTTTGGAATCGTCCAACGGACGAGAACGCCGACTTCCCCTCGATCGAGCGCGTCACCTGGCAGGAGCGCGGCGAAATGAATCAGCAGAACCCGGACGTGTACGAGGTCCTCTTCTGTGAAGGGTCATTCGCCAATCGTGGTGCAGTGAGCATCCAGTAATTTCATGAGCACGACCTGGGGCACGATCAACGATAAGCTCAGTTACTTCCTGGATGACGTGACTGTGACCGATGTCACGCCGCAACACGTCACTCCAATGAGGATTGCGGCCTGGAACTGGGCGCAGGATGCTTTCTGCGCCCATACCGCCCGCGAACGAGAGCAAAGCCTGGTTATCCGGGAAGGAGGCCGGCTGGCCGACCTACCCGTCGACTTCTTCGAGATGGGCATGATCTACGATCCCGCCAACTCGAAGATATGGGCAAAGAGACGCTTCCAAGAAGACGGTTACCGAAGCGAGACCGATCAGGAGTTGGCCTTCTGGGTGTGGGGAAATGTTCTACACCTGGAGACGCCATCGAGCAATCGGGAACTGGTTCTGCACTACTACGCTACCTGGCCAGCGATAGAGTATCGCCTGGACGGGGATGGGAATGTTCTCGTGGTGCAGCCTGAGATCTACATTCCCATGTGGGCCGAGCACCCGCTTTCCTTCCTGGCCGGGGCGTTCATCCTGCAGCCGCAGGCGGTCGCCTCGTCCATGAATCGAGAGTACAACATCAAGCTTGACTCCGGGACGCCTGTGGACAACTCACGGGCGGCCCAGGCCCGCGAGATGTGGAACTGGTATAAGAACCTGATCGCACTCCATCCTCCTCAGACGAGGTAGGGTATGTCGGCCATCAAGCACCTGCTGAATGTGCGAATCCTGGACACCCTGAAAAAGGTCTGCATGACCGACCTGTCGGCTAACAATACGACGCGGGTGGACGGGGTATACCTCAGAACGCAGGGAAATCCTGGAAAGGATCGGATCGCACTCGTGTTGCTCAACTTCGATCCCATCCTGGATACAGCCTGGACGGACGGCACACTGGCAGACCGGAGGGCCAACACGCTCGGTCTCCACATGCCACCGGCCATAATCGGCGGTGATACCTCCGAGTTCATCCGGGGGGTCGTCGAGGCGGTCGGGCTCCTCACCCGATCTCGTGAGGACCCCGTTGAGGCGGACGCCGTGATCCAGGAAGCACTGGCGCGTGCTAAGTTTGCTCTCAGAAATATGGATATACGGGACTTGGTGGATGAGTACGGGGAGAGAGTACACCTCTTCCTGGTCGCAGGTGTGGTGGAGTACGACTCTGGAGCGAAGACGGCGAATACCACCCGCTTCTTCCTTCGCTGGTCTGCGCTCACCACGACTGGGCCAAAGCCTTATCCCACCGGCATCCCCTTGTCGTGATCGCAACCTAAGTCGTCAACAGGAGAATCCCAATGGGACAAATTCACATCGCAGCAGCATCCCAGTTCGGTCTTGCCATTCAGAGGGACCACAACCTCATGAGTGCGACACCCGCCTGGCGAAAGTTTCCCTTTACCGCAGCGCCGTTCGGCCCCACACAGCCTTCCCGGAACCTACCCCTAGAAGCGGGCTCGGACATCACGCCACGCGGTATGTACAAGACCGGTGTCTGGGGAGCCGGCCAACTCGCCTTCCTGCCTCGTCTCCAGGATGACATCGGTCATATACTCCTGGCGGCCATGGGCAAGGATACTGTCACAGACAACTTCGCCTTCAACATCGACGGCGGCGGCGCCGACTCAGCCGAGACCGGCTCGTACATCCACACCTTCACCCACGACTCGGCCCAGACCAACTACACGCCGTATATGTCTGTGCGGCGCTTCCTGGAAGGGGTGACGGCCACGGGCGTAGATGCTCTGGGCGAGCAGATGCAGGACGCTCGTATCGGCAGCCTAGAGCTCAACCTGCCGTCGATGGGCGTGCTCTCGGCCACCATGGACTTGATGGCACGCTCGCCGGAAGACGAAGACCTGTTCGTCCCGAAACGCTACACGGCGGCCACGATCTCTGTGAGTGCCACAGACGACAGCTTCAACGACTCGGCATCCGGTTTCCAGCGCTTCGAGCCGGGCGACTCCATCGTCACGTCGGGCTTCACGGAAGCGGGTAACAATGGCACGTTCACCGTCGTCACGGCGACGACGGCCAAGATCACGGTGGCCGAGGCCCTGACAACCGAGATCGCCGGCGCTGGCCATAGTGTGAACATCAACTGGCTCACCGATGCTTACGACTCCGACGATGCGTTTTCAATCGCAGCCGATCCGAAGTCGCAGGTCATCATTGAGGGCGAGCAGTTGCAGTGTTCGGGTCTGACGGTGACCATCACGAACTCTCTGCTGCCGGTCGAGCAGGCCATGATCATCGGGGAGTACAGTCCTCTAGACTTCCCGAACATCACACGCCAGATCACGTTCCGGGCGACAGCCCTGATCAGCAACTACGATCTATATCGGGCTCTGATCACCAACTCGACGACCGGGAAGCGATTCTCGGCCTCTCCCTTCACGGGAGACGTGGACTTCCGGGCTTACAGTCCCCTGACTTACCTATCGGGCGCACGGCAGTTCGCCCTGAATGTTCGCACCACCCAGGGGAATGTGTCCTGGGCGTTGCAGGGTGCTCTGCCGTTCACGGCTGGACAGCCAGTGATCATCACTCTTCTCGGCACCGTCCAGAAGCCGGTGAGCCCCCCTTACGCCGAGGTGCGCTTCCAGAATACCGTCAGCGCAGCGTATGCCATACCGACCAGCTAATCGAGCCGGGTAGGGGGAGCAATCCCCCTACCCACCAGGAGATACCATGGATCTCGCACTCTATCCGACCATCAGTGAGCCGATCAAATTGGCCGACATCTCGCCAGCTTTCAAGTCCCTGGAAGACCAACAGTTGGACGGCCTTCCTGACGAGGAACGGGACGCCAAACGGGTGTGGGTCGTTGTCCGGCAGGCGACCGAAGAAGATCAGATCCG
Organism: candidate division NC10 bacterium CSP1-5; assembly: GCA_001443495.1. Classification (GTDB taxonomy): domain Bacteria; phylum Methylomirabilota; class Methylomirabilia; order Methylomirabilales; family CSP1-5; genus CSP1-5. Next base: position 79,857 of record LDXR01000011.1, read on the forward strand.
GAGAACGGATTTGCAGTCGAAACGAGAGGTACGATACACCGGGGCCGACGAAAGCGGATTGGCCGTGTCTGAAGTGATTGATGATAACTGGCGTGAGCGGATCCAGCACGAAGCCTACTGGACTCTGCAAGACGTGGGCAACCTGGAACGCAACGGAAAGCCGGTCTTCCCCAAGATGCCGGCCAACATCATGAAGTGGGAGGAGTTCACCTCGATATGGGGCAAGCTCCACCCGTTGGTTGCCCAGACCATCCATCGGGCGGTTCGTCAGTTCAATCCAGACTGGGACTGGCAGCAAGCAAAATGATGAGCGCCCACTATCGCCAGATTCAGGAGGCGGTAGCGGGTGCACTCAAGTACGAGTATTACCAAGCCGAACGCCTCAAGTTCGGCAACACCTTCTCCATGGTGCCTGAGTCAGCCCTCTTCCCGGAGGGAGTTCAGAAGATGCCAGAGGTCTACTGGCTCTATCGCAAGTGCCGAACCTGGAACAGCCTGTGGTGGCCAGGTGGTGTTGCCTCACAGCCACACATCCTGATGAACGAGTTCGAGGCGTGCGCCTCGGGCGAGTCCGACTTCCGAGAGTGGATGGATCAAGTCCTGGAGCAGAAGTTCCAACAAGGGAACGGCAAGAATGATCTTCAAAACCTCTTCAACCGGACCTAGCGATGCCTCCTCCTGATCGTCCCGAAGTCAGACCGAGCGCGGCCGCTTATTCCGCTAAAGGCTGGCCCTACCTCTCCAGCGATCCCAAGCAGGGTTTCTGGTCATCTGAAGACATCAAGCACGGTGAAGAGTTCGATCAGTTTGTCTCAGACACACTGATCCCCTTCGTAAAAGCCCATCCTGAGACTCTTTCCGGGACGGGCGTTGCGCGTATCTCCACTCAGATCAAGGGGCTGACCGGCAGAGCTTACGATATTCCCTATAAGGGACGGCCTGACGTCGTGCTCTGGAACGGTGGCGATAAGATCATCAACGTCTCAGACGTTAAGGTCTCCACGCCCACCGAGAAGGTCCACTTCCAGCCTGAGAAATACACCGGCACCCCGAAGGAAGAGGGCTATTTTCTCCAGCCCCAAATGTATGCCCACGCACTCCGAGAAAGCCTTGCCCCAGGAGCAAAGGCCAGCCTGTTCTTTGCTCCCAAGACCATTGCGACAGACATCATCGTCGCTTGGCACGGCCTGAACGAAGAGAACCGGGTTGAGTACGCCCGCCAGATCATGAGGCGTATGACGGGTCAGAACGTCGAGGAAATCCCTCATCTTTCCTCGGAGCTAGTACCGGTTAAGAACATCACCTATTCTGAGCGGCCTGTGGCCGAGGCCAAAGAGTTTCAGCCCGGCGGCACTCTCTATACCCCCATCCGTGCCGCCTCTGATGAGGCAGGTCTCATTGAGAAGTGGACTGGATTTCACCCCCATCGACTGAGTGAGTTCGAGAGAGGCACTGGCGAACCCGGCTCGCCTGTCATCCCGTTTGCTTGGCGGCGAGATATGCGGGCGCTGTACGAGATCGCCGGCATGCTGGCGAAGGGCGCCCGGAAGGGAGACTTCTCGGAAGAAGAGGCTATCAAAGAGCTTCAATCTCATATGCAAGAGATCGGGGTCAGTAGCTTTGATCCGACCCGTCTCCCGCAGAGGGCTGCCGAAAAGCCAACCGAGCCAGTTGCCGAAACATCCCCTCTGGGCTTTGCACGTGTGGCCTACGGCCGCGTCAAAGAGATTCTGGGAGCCAAGTCCATTCTCACCCAGGGCGGCCGCTTCATTCTGCCCGACATTGCCTCCGAGAAGGAAACGGGGGAGATGCCGGTCGTCCAGGAAGGGCGATTGGGTGAGTTCCGTGGCCAGCCGACGATCGATGATGTGCTTGTCACGCCCGTCCAGTTTGAAGCCGGCATGAGGCCCGTCCAGCCCGAGATCTTCTCGGAGTTGATGCACGTGTGGCGTAAATCCATTGGAGAGGGGATGACTCCCCGGGCGGCCATGCGTCTCGTGAACGAGAGACGCCGCAAGCTCATGGAAGGGATGCCCAGAGTCGGGCCTGTCTTTGGCGAGACGTCGACCGCGGCCGGAGAAGCCCTGAACCAGTTGGCTGTGAAGATCAACCAAGTAGGTCAGGAACGCGAGTCTGGCGACCCGATGACCGTCCAGAGATGGTACGAGAAGTCGGGCGGCCTGGTGGCACGTGGACGTGATCCAAGCTTGGGCTATGACATTGAGCAACTCAACAAGGCTCTTCCCGGCCATGTTTCTACGCCGGGAAGAATCAGAGCGGGTCTTCTGCTGGAGCAGATTGCCAAGATCCGCAAACGGGTGTCGATGGCTGCACGCCGGGACTACATGCTCTCGGCGGCCCCTGAAACGGGTCGGAACATCATCTCCCCGTTCCGCATGGAAGGAGCTCCTCGTTCTGAGCGAGGCATCCACTTCAATGTGGGGTACACCCCGAACTTGCCAGAAGGCATGATGTTGATGGACGCCGCAACCATGCGGCAGATGGATGCCCAGGGCGGCTTTGTCCTTCCCCACCAGGAAGACATCCCTCTTCCTTCGGGTGTGGACTTTACACCGGACGAGGAAGCCTATCGCCGGCAGACCGGTGGCTCAATCCCCCTGGGGCGGCTGGGGCACGCCCGGGAGATAGCGTTCAAGGCCAAGCAGTTCATGCAGTTTGCAGTCAATCGCGCCTTCCAGCATTATGAGAGTGGCGAGTCCATGCTGCGGGTGGAGGGCGTGGGGAAGGTTAGCGGTGAGCAGGAGTTGATCAAGTCCTGGCTCGGAAACAAAGCGGTTGGCATGGCCTACGAGGACTTGAATAAACGGGTTGAGGGGGGTGCCCTGAACATTGAAGCGCTGATGCCAGTTGCACAAGCGCCTCGTCAGGAACTTTTCTCGCTGGTGAGTGACTATTACGCTACCAAGAAACGCGGCTTTGAGCTGTTAACTAAAACGCTTCAGTCGATGGGTCTTGACCCTTACAAAGAAGGATTGGTCGAGGACTATGATCCCGAAGAACGGGAGTGGGCCCGGAAGAGCAAGGCGGCCATCACCGGCAAACGCCTGATCTGGGGCGAAAAACTAGACCCCTACATCATCCAAATCGGACGAGCCATTCAGCAGCAGATGGTGAAGCAGAACGTCCGCATGAGTATCCCGGTCAGCTACGAGGAGGCCGAAACCTACGCCCGTGTTCATGGGCGGGAGTCGTTGGGCCAGATCGACTGGGATGACTGGCGGCAGAATCGGAACGAGCGTCGGGAAGTCACCTTCCAGGGGGCGATGCCGGTCGGCGGCCGCATGTTCCAGATGGAGAAACTCTGGACGGGCCGGGCTCAGGCCACGCTCGGTGAGTTGCAGGCCATGCCGCCTCGTATGGCCGAAAGGGCACTCCGGGAAGGAGGGCACCAGCGCCAGTATTACGAGAGTCTGCTGAAATCGGCTACTGCCTCACGGGACCCAACCACTCGCGAGGACATGAATGTCGTCAGCCTAGCAGACCTCCGAGAAGAGATCGCCAAGCTACCATCTGAGCTCTCGTTTGTTGAGAAGATGGCTCAGGTTACGCCAGGCCGGTATGTTGACATTGGGGGCGGAGTGATCACTCCGCCATTGCCGCAGATGTCGATCATGAGCGTTCCGAGTGAAGTCACGGGAATGGTCAACCCCATTCCCGGCACCGAGAAGGACGTGTTCCCCCAAGAGGAACATAACGCGATCATCCACTATTACGAGACGCTCGTCAAAGCCCGGGCCGGCTCAAATGAAGAGGCGCGTGCCTTCGGCCAGGTACGTGATCGGATGAATCGACTGATGGGCACAAAGGCCGTGGCGAAAGGGTTGGTCTCCTCAGATGTGACAGGTCGCATGGGGACAGAAGGGACGTATGCCTTCATTCCCGGCGCCCGTCCTATGGAAGTCATCGTTGGTGAAAAAGCGTTGCGGGAACTGACCGGTATGCCTTCAGGGGATATGAGCCAGGAGGCACTGGATCGGTACGTTGAGACAGGTATGACCGCCTTGGGCCAGAGGCGACCAGACGTGCTACAAGGCGTAACGTCCATGCCGGGCTTCCGGATCGTGACGACCGCCGAGGCGGGCCGCTTGGGAATCCCCGTTCCTCGGAACTTCCAGGGGATGGCTTTCTCCCAGATGATCGCCAACCGCTTCCAAGGGGACGCAGATGGGGACCAGGTGGCTCTCTTCCTGGCCACCGTGTTCAAGATTGGCAAGTCCATCACCACGCCGGGCGAGGCCGCCAGGAGATCCACAGAGGAAGAGTTCCTGGAACGGCAGTTCCGGTTCCTGGAGCTGGTGACCGGTGAGCAGGTACACGGTCAGCGCACTTGGGAGAACTACTTGACGGTTGAGGATGATCTGGTCAGACGAACCGGCATGAAGGCATCCGAACTCGCCAAGTGGATGCAGAATGTCGGCAAGGCGCCCAAGACGGCCGATGAGTTCTTTGGTAGCCTGGAGCAGATGAACGCCTCGGTCACCACCAAGGACGCTCGTCAGGCATACCTCGTCGAGCAGATTGCCCAGAAGCAGCGGGGCGATGTGTTCAACCCGTTTGTAAGGAACCTGTCCATCGCGATGAAGTCGATGGGTATGAACACCCAGAGCGAACAGGATACTCTGGCGCGTACCTCCTATTTCGCCTATCAAGCTTCTCTGGACGAGCCGGTCTCGTCCGGCATGAGAACCCTGATGGGCATCATGAACTCCTATTCGTTGAGGACGGGCGGGGAAGACGACCCGACCAGCCGAGGTCGGGTACGCGGCAAGATTCGGGAAACCCTCGATCCCACAATGGGCAAGCCGCCCGAGCGAGAAGTTGACTTCCAGGCCCTCCCCAAGGAGATCATCCGGGCTGTCCTGGAAGCCGAGGAGTTCCGTGGCTTTGCCGACCCCACTAAAGAACAGCTCAACAAAGCCTGGCATCGGGACGTGGCAACCCTCCTTTCGTCCAATCCTGAGACGAGAACAGGAATTGCCAAGAGGCTTGAGGGGGTCACCCGTGACGACGTGACCGAAGAGCTGGTCAACGACCTAATTCAGGGGATGGGCGGTGAGCAGGGCTTCTGGAAAGAGGCAGGCCCTCTGACAGCCGTGATTGGCACTCGTATCACCAACCGGGGTGTTCAGAGTAAAGCGCCCTGGCTGCGTGGCATCATGCGAGATGTCATCAACAATCCACAGTACACCAACTTCCAGCAGACCGCTAAGGGACGGCAGCCGACCGGTGGATTCGGCTTCTTCGAGCGCCTAGCAACCCCGATGCTAGCCGCCCAACGTCTGGAAAGCGGCAATATCGCGCCTTGGGTGACAGGCGAAAAGTCTGAGGACGAGGAAGAGAGAGCTCGTGGACTATTGTCCGACCTGGCTTCCGCTGGCCTGCTTCCGACTTACGTGACTGAGACAGTCTCCCGTGGCCTGGAAGCGTTCCGCCAGAAATCCTGGGAGGCGATGCAGCGTATCCGTCTGGGAGTGGGAGTTCCAAGCCTCGATGAGTATGACAATCCAGGTTCTTCTGGGAACCTAGCCAACATAAACGACGAAGAACGCGAGCTACTAGAGGCGCGGCGGAAGATAGCCAAGGAGGAACGGGATCGGCTGGACGCGGCCATGAAGGCTCGTGTGTCTGGTGAGTTGAGCCCTGAAGAACTAGCAGCTCGTTTCGATCCGACTGCCCCAGCGCCAACTCCTCGTGCCCAGGGAGGCGGTGGACGCAAGCCACCCAGTAGAAGACCGCCTGTGATGGCAATACCACCTGAGCCTGAGACACCACCCGAGCCGAGGCTCACGCCCCAGACACCAGGTGGGGTTACCCCTGGAGAATCGGCTCGCGCAGCCGGCATCTTCCAGGAAGGAAGCGGGATTGAGACGGCTGAATTTGTTGCTCGTCGGCGAGCACAAGCAAAAGCCGAACGGGAAGCCTCGACGACGACCGGCTACAAAGAGCCGGGCCAGGTTCCAGCCGACATTGCCGCACAGTCGATGGGTGATTTCGTCAAGCTCCTCACCGAGGAAGGGGGAGATGTTGGGAGAGCCATCGGTCGGGTTCTTATGTACCAGGGACGTCCAAAGAATCTTGGTTATAAGTACGGGGGTGAGCGCTTTCAGGAGCAGTTGTCGATCATCAGACAGCGCATCAAAGAGGGACAGACTTTCGGCCAGGCCATGGCAGAAACATTCCCGCCTGGCACAACTGAAGGAGGAGAAAGATACGAAGGCGGTGTACTTGAGCAGATGTTCCAAGGCAAGATGACTCCGGCCGCGGCCGAGACGTTCCGCCGTCTCGAATCGGGCCGGGTGACCGAGAAGTTCATTGCAGAACGATTCGCGGAAATGAAGACACTCGGTGGTGGGGCAGTGGGGCCCGAGTCGACCGCCGAGAACTTCCGGCAGATTGCGGCCGCCGCGATCCAACAGAAGGAGACGAACAAGTATCTCAAAGATTTCGGAGAGACCCTTCAAACGGCACGCCGACACACTGAGGATTTCGGGGATGTCCTGAAGCGCATCCAGCAGGGTAGGGAGGCTCCTGCTGAACGGAAATGGGCACAGGAGATGATGGCCGCGGCCGGCCCGCAGGGGGACATACAGGCCGCACGCAGCCTGCGGGGCCTCTTCCAGGAATTGGGATTCACGCCTGAGCAGAGAAGAGCGGTTGGACAACAAATCGTCCAACTCCGGGAAGCGGGCGCCGAGGATCAAGACCCGCTATCCAGGGCCGCTCTCCAACGATCGGCGCGCAGCGCCATGGGTCGTATCTTTGGTGAGGGCGATGTCAGTCAGATCGCCTTTGCCGCCTGGAACCTGCAACGTGCCTGGCGTATGACAGGCGGCCAGATTACAGGGCGCATGGACGATTACGCCAAGTTCCTAGGTGGCCAACAGCAGGACGTTGCTATGATGGGCGGACCCGCTGGCTTCTTTGGGCCAGCCGGAACCGTCAGACGTGGGCAGGTTGCGGCTCAAAGGTTTGGTCTGTCGGTCGGTCGGGCTGGATGGGACATCATGGGACCCGTCATGGAGGCCACCTCGGGCGTTCTTGGAATGGAAGATCCTGATCAGCCCTCACTGGGCTCTTACGCCCTGGCCGCTGGTGGCTTAGGACTGGGTAGTCTTTTTGCTCTGGCCGGTGGCGGTCGCCTTGCAAGTATGGCGGGTCTTGGTGTTTTGGGTCGGCCCATGACGGGCCTGGCCGAGAATATCGCAGGTGGGGTGGTGGGTCGTGCAGGCGGCTTGGCACGTGGTGTGCGTGGACTTGGTGAGACAGCGGCCCTGAGAGGAATGTATGCCCTGGAAGGACGTGCCCTGGGGCGATTGGCGCTACGGGGGGCTGGTGTAGGGGGTGGCCTTGTGGGAGGTGCCCTTGGCATAGGACTGCTGGGCGGCGAGCTCTTGGGAGAGGCTGGAGCAAACATTGGAGAGGCACAAGGAGGCGAGACGGGCGCTTCCATAGGGCGAGTTGCTGGGACGGGAGCCGGCATCCTGGGCACCCGTGCTCTTCTCGGCGCTCGTCTTGCCGGTGGAGGCGCTATTACAGGGCCTCTGACAGGTGGGATTGCGCTCGGTGGCGCCATCTACGATGAGACGATTGGCCGGCAACAGGGGATAACCGCTGGTCAGATCGTCAACCAGCTTCTCGGTGGAATCGACACGGGTGCACGTCTCCTGGTGGCAAGTCTCTCACAAAGCGCAGATGTCTGGAAGGATGCACAACGCACGGGCGCGATGTGGGCAGAACGGGCCGAAGGGTCGAGCCGAGAAGGGTCCAAGGCCACTCAGGAAGCTGCCGAGCAGATGAAGAAATTTGCCGACTACTCCCGGTTCGGCAAAGAACTTGAAGCCCGCATGGAAGCGATCCGGCAGCCGATGGAAGCGGGCACAGGTGTCAAGGTGGGCGCCTTGCTGGCTCAGGCAACTGGGATGGACTTGCAGACGATGATGCGGCCTGAGTCCATCAAGGCGATGCAGCAATTGATGCTCTTGCCGCCTGAGCTCCAACAGCAGCGCATGGGGCTCGGCGTGGGCATGGCAAGAGCGGCCGGCATGGAATGGGGCGGGGCCGGCTTTGCTGGAACAATTCAGCAGGCGATTTCGCTCACCCCACAACAGCAACTCAGGGCCCAGTTCAATCTCGGCCAGATCAGTCCTATCGGCGGCTTAGCGCAGCAGTATGGCGTCCAACTGCCAGCCCTGACACCCGACCTGATCACCAACCTGTCTCCTGAGCAGAGAACCATGCTCACCCGGGTTGGATCGCTCGACCCGGTTGCCATCAGCCGGGAAGCGACCCGCCTTCAGGGGATGCAGCCGCAGTTGCAGCAGGCCCAGTTTGCCCAGAACCTTCGAGCCGAAGCAACCCGGATGCAGGACATGACACTGGCGCAGCAGAACATTACTCAGGAGGCAAGAGAGCAGAGAGATAGGGATCGCTCTCTCATGCAGCAAGGGGCGAGCTTCCTCTTCCCGGAAACAGCCATCCGGGCCGCAGCGGTCGGTGGGCAAAGAGGCATCTTCGGGGCCGGGCAAGCCATCGCTGCCCAAATGGGACAGGTACAGCAGGTCATCCAGAGAGCCATCCCGACTACGCAACCAGACTTCCGATCACTGATTCAGGTTGAGCCGGAAACGCTTCAGAGGGCCGGGACGACGGATGTCTCCATGTTCGCCCCGTCCGATTGGGCAATGGGCCAACGGCTGTACGGCCGGACGACAGCCCCTATCGACACGGGCATGAATCTGGTTCAGGCGCAATCACAGGCACGCATGGCCGACCGCGCCTATCAGCAGTTCCAGTACCAGCAACAGTTGGCGCAACTGGGGCGGCAACAGGTCTACCAGCTGGGCGGTCAGATCGGCGGCTACGACTTCACAGGCGGCTTCAACATTGAGCAGGCGCAACTTGGGGAAGGCGCCCGGGCGCAGAGACGCCAATTCCAGTTGCAGGCCGGGACGATGAACTACGGCTGGCTGGGCCGGGGCGCCGATGCCTTCCAGGGGATGGGCGGTGAGTATGCTGACCTGGAACGCATGGGAGCCGCTGGCCTGGGCTATCGGCAGTTCTACGAGAATTTGGAGCAGCAGAGGAGAGTATCCGGCATACAGCGGGGCCGCACCGAAGAGGACGTTCAACGGCAGTACCAGCGGCAGATGACTGGGTTGGGCTGGCAGGAGCAGGATCTGACGGTGAATTTCGAGCGCAGCATGACGCGCTTCACCCAGAGCTTGCAAGACCTGACGACCAACTTCCAACGTGGACAGACTCAATTTGGATGGCAGCGTGAGAACCTGGCCTTCCAGGGGTCGCAGCAAGCTCTCTCCTTCGGCTGGCAGATGGAGGACATTGACACGGCCATGCGCTACGCCACGGGCCGGGAAAGAAGGCAGTTGTCCCGACAGCGGGAACGCGGCGTCGTTGGATATGGGATGCAGGTTGAGCAGTTGGGCCGGGAAGGGGAACGCTTAGAAGAACGACAGCAGTGGGCCCAAGAAGATTTCAACCGGGAACGCAACCGGCTCGAAGAACGTCGGGGCTGGGCCGAAGAGGACTTCGGCAAAGAGAAGGATCGTATCGACACACGCCGGGAATGGGCTGAAGAGGATCTGGCGCGTGCCTTGGAACGATTGCTTGAGCAGGGCAAGCTGGACGAAGAGCAGTTCGGCTTACGCGCCAAGCAGTTTGAGGAAGACCAGAAGATGGCGAAACTTCGCCATGACGAATCGGTCAAGCACTTTAGCATCACCAATGGCCTGCAGGTCAAAGCCTTCGAGGACCGGAAGAAGCAGTTCGAGATTGAGAGTGCAGCCCAGGCCGTCTCGCTGATCAAGACCATGCTGCACACAGCGGAAGTCATTCGCCTTCAGGATCAGATAGGCGTCCTGACCTCGGCCATGAGCTATCGGTTCGATCGTTTCTCAGAAGACATCAAGGACCCGAACGGGAAGCTGGCAAACTCACTGAACGCGATCGTGCTAGACATCAGTGGGGCGCTGGGCAGCGCCCACCAGCCCTACTTCAAGGGACACGATACTGTTTTCCGTGCCTTCGAGCGATTGACTGAGGCGGTCGTCGCAAATGTAAATCGGGCTGTTCAGGAGTTGACGAGTGGCTAGTATCATCCACAACCACATACACCTCTTCCTGGACAGTGACGATGAACCGGTACATGACTCAACGATGTACCATGTGGCCCAGCCCGGACCCGAGGAACGCTTGACCGCAGCCGTCTCCCAGGAACGCAGTCTGACGGGTGCATTGCATGTCCATCGCTTGAGGAACGCTGGAGACATTGTAACGTTCCGGGATGCCATCATGCAGGTGACTGCCACGCCCGCCGAGAAGGACGCCTTGATTGCCCTGTCCGGCGAGACCTGCTACTACATGCCCATCCTGCACGACGACGCTCCCACTTTCCCGGTCAATCGAGATGCCGGGAATGGCTACCGGTGTCTGATGGTCATTGAGCCTCCTATTCGACAACTCACCCCGGCCCAGGAATACTGGACAGTCACGATCCGGGTCATGGAGGACACCCTTACATGATCTCGCAGGCGGAAAGCGGATTGACGGCTGCCCAGTACACTGCATTGCTTGCGGCGGTGGATGACGCGCACGCAGCCCCATCCCTGAAAGTCACCCTGAAGCCTTACGCGCCCAACTGGAGCAACCGGCCCCACTTCTACACGACCTCTTTATCTGATTTCGATGCCGCGATTGGGCTGTACTCGGGGGTGAGCAACATCGTTGCCGCATTTGCAGACCCGACCGACAACACCATTCTGAGATTGCGCCGGCTGAGCCTGGAAGATTCAGGCGATCAGACTTGGCAAAATGCTGGCTCGTACACCGAGTCGTTTGGCGTGTTTGGCGTGTCCGCAGCACAGAGTCTCGCTTCGCCCGCCATCACGGACATTGTGCATACAGAAGTGGCGGGCGCATTTCTCTACGTCAAGCGCTTCCAGAACGGCTCCCTCATCTCTTCCACAACCGACATCGTTCAGGGCATGACGCCCTATACGGGCATGCTCAAGAAGACTGCCGTTGTGGACGATCACCAGATGCACGTGATTGCTGTCACAAACAATGGGAATTGGCGTCTGGGGTATGTAGACTCGACCGGTGGGACCAACGAGTACATCTGGTCGTGGAGCGAGATTCTTTGGCCATACCAGGTACGCAGCTTTGACGCCGTGCGGTTACCCAGTAAGGGGTACGACATCATTGCGATGGTGACCGACTTGCCGCCGATCACAGACTACACCGTGAGCGGCACCAAGATGGTTGCCGTTGAGCAGAGGGTGCAGGGCATTGTCCTGTTTAAGTTCGATTACGTGAACAAAACCTGGTCGGATCACCGACTGTTTGACGTGGCCGACAACAAGAAAGCTATCGTGCGCGAGAACGTGAAACTGTCCCGATATGTCGATGGGGACGAGGTGTTCATGACTTACGCCAAAGAGTACGGTGGGGTAGTGGGGCAGGCCATCACGAAAAGTCTGGATGGGGTCAACTGGGAGAACCCCATCTTTTACATGGACATCGGCACTAAGGCGAATGTGGATGCCTGTTTCCCGATGCCGATCGTGCGGAACGGGCGATTCATGTATCTCGTCGGTGGTGAGTACCAAGCTGATAGTTCTGGGATGGGTGTCAAGAGAGCAAACGCGACCTCCTTTATCCCGGACCCGGACGATCAGTTGGTGGAAGATGTGACGCCTTACGTCCTGAGCCTGGGCGGCCAGATCACGGCCTCTCGTCAGATCAGTCTCGTCCTCTCCAATCCAGAGGAGGTATTGACCCAACCGAGCCGTCTTCTCGGCTCTTCTCCGCTGAGAGCGTTACGCGCTGAGATAAAGGCCGGCTTCTGGACCAGTGTGGGGGAGTGCTTGGTTTCTGTCCTGGAAGGGGATGTCATCAGTGTCGATGAAGATCATTCCCTGCCCGTCATCCGACTTCCGATTGCGGTGCGGGACTCCAGCAATCTTCCCGGCTTGGTCGGTACATCGGACGCGACTGAGTGGCCAGGCTTGGCCTTCGGGGGTGACAACTATGCTCCCAGGACGACAGACGATACTCTGGGTGCCTCGGGCTTGGGGCATACGGCCTTGCATGGCGGATCCTGGACGGGCAGTACTGGCGGCCTGTCGATGGAAGCAAATGGGAAAGAAGGGGCTGCCTATACTACATTCATCAGCCGTGCCTTCCTAGGGACACTGACGGCTGAGATTTCATTCTATAAGTCCATCAACCAGGTCAACATGAGTGTCCTGGGGATACAGCCAACCCAGGTTGCTTCTGGGACAGAGTATGCAGGTTTGGGCTTTCGTATCCAGGACAACGATAATCTGTGGTTTGTTCGTTACAAGCCGGGAAAGGAGACGGCTGCCCCGCCAAACAACATCTTTACGTTTGAGCTGGTCAAACGCACCAAAGGTGTCACGACGAACATCGAGACAGTCGTAGCGACCACGACTCGGAACGTCAACAACTCATACCCCAAATACTATTCTTCCCGGCTGATCATCGTCTGGAAGTACAGTCTCATTAAGGTGTTCTGGATGACCGACCCAACACAAGCCGGTGCCCCTGAGCAACTATTCGAGGCCGAGGCTTACGGGATGGGTGACAATGATTTTATGGATGGAGACAACCCACGCAGTGTCACCATGGAAGGGGGCACTATGGGGCGTCCCTTCACGATTGGGGCAGCCGGCTTCCTAGCCTACTCTGCTTTGTCCGACAGGCTAGACATAGCTGTGAACGGGGATGCCGAGGATGGGACAACGACCAATTGGCTGAGCGACAATAACGCCACCGTGATCAATACAGCCGCGGTCCCTGAAGGACGGTCACCCCGCTGCATTAAGGTGACGACTGACCCCGACTCAAACAACTCAGGCGTTCATTACCTGATGACGGGCCTGACAGGGCAGGGGTTGAAACTCCAGATCAAAGCCTACGTCTGGATCGAGTCGGGCGACGAGGACACTTCTGATGACGCCCAGGTTGAAGTCCGAGTACGACTGTTCTACACAGATGGCTCAAAGGTCAAGTCCTCAACGACGACGTTTAAGTCACGGGCACAGTGGGAAGAGTGGGTTTGGAACGTTGAGACAGACCAGGCCAAGAACATTAGCTATTGTGAAGTCTGGTTTATGGACAAGAGAGGCTTCTGGTTAACCGATCTTCCTACGGTCTACTATGTGGACGACGTTTCCATTTCCAAAGAGGTCACCCCACCGCGAATCTACTTCGGCAACGCGGACTTCTCGGACGGCCAGCCAGTGTACAGTGCCCAGGATGCCATTCACGCGCTGTACGCTTTCTCCGGCCAACATCTTGTGGATCGGCGTGCAGCCCTGGAGGATCGGTGTACTGCCGATGTAGATACCACGAAATGGACGGTGATCAACCCGATGACCGAGGTTCTGGGCCAGTATACCGGCACGGGCACCATCGCCTCGATTCTCACATTCCCGCTGCCAATCATCTTCCAGGCTGAAATCTTCTCAGACTTTGGGCGGGTCGGCCTGACGGCCGGTGATCCCGCCAGCGCTTGGCCTATTGAGGTCAAGTGGACAGATACCGAGACTCATCTGGCGGTCAATACAGGAGCCGGCACATTCGTCCGGGAAGTCCCGCACGGGTTGGGACGCGGGCTACTGAAGGTTGCAGTCACCACTCGACGGTACGAAGGGCTATCGTTTGCCAAGGACAAGGATGCCGCCAACGTCCTTGACTGGCTGACCGTGGCCGTCTACATGAACGATACCCTTGTGCTGTGCGGCTCGGCCCCTCTTTTCAATGCCGCATCGTCCGCCTACAAGGTTTGCTTCGCGGGCAATGGGGCCAACGCGATCACCCTGGACAACATCTGGGTGGATGAACTTCACCGGCTGGTGCCCTACTTCTCGGTCGATCCAGGCGAGAGGGTAGGGGCTGGCCTGGGCCGCATTGTGGGTGCTTCCCGGAGCGTACCCCTGGCCCGGTTCAATGATCATGTGCTGATTGGCCGAATCCCTATTGAGGACCCGAGTGGTGGCGGCTGGACACCAGACTGGGCAATCCCTCTTGGCCGAGGCCGAAAGTCTAATATCAAAAACGATATGCTCGTTCCCTCTCACTATCGGCTGGTGGGAGCCTGGACAGAGCGGGATGTATTCGACAGCGTTGGGCTACATCGGACGTGGAGACACTTCTTCGTCAAGAAGGATGATCCGAATCTGATGACCGACCCGGAAATTGCCGCCGAGGAAGCCTATGTGCTGCGGGATTTGATTGCCGCCCGCTCCCGCATGGGCATCTCAACCCAGTTCCACCCGCTCTTGGAAATGGGGGACTCAATCTCTTACGACGGCCGGAACTGGCAAGTCGAAGCAGTCGAATGGACAATCAACAAGGCCGCCAACGATAGCGTGGTGTCCGGCAGCACCATCACGGTTCACGAGATCTAAAGATGCCACTCGGACAGCCTCACTCAGACACTAAAGCAGCCTTCTCGGGTGCGATTGAGAATCAATCGCAAACCCGTACCTGGCGAGCACGTGTCCTGGATGCTAATACGATCGATGGGACATGCTTGGTACGGGTGTCAGGTGGCTCGGTTGAGCGGGCCCGGGTCCCGATTGGCGTGAGTGTGGCCTACAACTCAGAGGTGTTTGTTGAGCGGATTCCGGGAAGCAATATGTTGGTCGTCTCAAACAGCGGTGTGGCTGCCGATGCACAAGCACAAGCGGTCGTTCCGGCTGGCTCTGTGGCGATGGGCTTGGAGCCGCACGAACTGGATAGCATCTATCACCTGGGCCAACTACATGATGCTCAAGCTCCCCAGTTCCTTAAAATTGACGGTAGTCGTGACCTGGAAGGAAACCTGGGAGTCGATCCAGGCATCACAATCGACGGAGTGGACATCTCCGAGATGGCGGCTGGGATTGCCCGAAATAACATTGTCCTGTTCAAAGACGGCACTCGAACGGGCTACGATGCGACCCAGGCGGGCCTGGTGGCGGCCCTGGCGGCTGCTTTGCCACGCAGCGCCGTGCGGCTTCCTTCCAGGGAAATCACAATGACGGCCGGCATTACCGTCCCTGAAGGAGTTGCCCTGACCGGGTTATCCAAGAAGGCTTACCTGAACTTCTCCGGCTTCAATGGGACGGCCATCACAATGGCGCTGGACGCAGTTTGTCATGGCTTCTCGGTGAAGTTCGTATCGAACGGCGCAAACGCCATCGGAATTAACGGTCACTATCCTGGTACGCTCATCTCAGATTGTCCAGTAAGCGTCAAGGGCGGCACCGTGCTGAATCATGGCATCTGGACGGGAGAGGACTGATGGCCTTCCCGGAAACTCCCATCCTGGATGATTTCAATCGGGCGAATGAGGGCCCACCACCGAGTTCCTCATGGGCTACACCAAGCGGAGCGCCTGGCATCAAGGTTATCTCCGGTCAAGTTGGAGAGGATGGACCGGGCGGACAGGCAGTTTGGAACACTCAATATGGGCCCGATCTGGAGGCTTATGTTGATGTCCCCACACTGGCTTGGGATGGCATCGGTGGCCACACGGAGTATTTCCGTCTGTACTTCCGGGCCTCTGCTCCAGATGCAGGCACCACTTCAAGTGGCTACTTCATCCTTGCTTGGAACTCTAGTCCCAACGATAGCATTGGTCTCTGGAGCTACACCCCCAGTGGTGTTGATTATCTCACTCACGTTCAAGTTGCGGGCCTGACTTCAGGTAGCTCTGTTGGACTATCTGTCATAGGAGATCTCATTAGGGTTTATCACAAGCCCCCAGCTGGGTCCTGGGCTGAAGTCTTCAACTACACAGATCCAACATACGACAACGCTGGCTATCTCCTTCTTTACATCAGCCAAGGTGGACCCGATCTTCGTCTTGATAATTTTGGTGGAGGAACGCTAGGAGGTTCCCCGCCCACCATCACCACAACCAGCCTGGAAGATGGTATCGTTGAAACGGCCTACAGTCAGACCGTTCAAGCGACGGGCGGCGTCACACCCTACACCTGGTCCATCTCGGCGGGTACTCTTCCTGGCGGACTCAACCTGAACTCATCCACAGGCGAAATTTCGGGAACACCCACGACCGGCCCTCGCATCTCCTATTTCACGGTTCGCTGCACAGCCACAGGCGGCCTCTACGATGATCAGGCTCTTTCGATCACCATCTATGGCGATCTGATCGTCACGACGGACTCCCTGGGAGATGCTGAGCAGAACGAAGCCTACAGCCAAACATTAGCCTATGCAGGCGGAAAGGAACCGATCTCTTGGAGTATCGTGGTAGGCTCTTTGCCCACTGGCCTAAACCTGACACAGGCAACAGGCGAGATCTCGGGCACACCCACGGGCAGCCCAGGAACATCCAACTTCACGGTCCGCGCCACAGACTCCATGGACACGCCCCAGACGGACGACCAGGCCCTTTCGATCACGGTCGCCATAGGCTTGCCGGCAGTTCCCACGAATCTGAATGTCGAGATTCTATCGACTACCCGGCGTTTGACCTGGACAGATAACGCCAATAACGAAGTCGATTTTGCCATCGAGAGACGAACGGCGGCCGGTGACTGGGAACTCTATGCAACGGTGAGTGCCAACGTCACCCAGTTCACAGATAGTGCCCTGGGAGGGCTGTATTGGTATTATCGGGTGAAGGCACGCAATGCAGTCGGGTCATCGGCCTATTCCAACATTGGCCCTGTGCCACAAGCGCCCGTACTCATTACCGCGCTGGCGCACATCACAGATTCCAATCGGATTGACTTGTACTGGCAGGACAACACCTTCAATGAGGACTACTTCCAGGTAGAACGCAGCACAGATGGAAACGACTTCAACTGGCTGAACACAGTCGATTCCAATGTGCGGACGTATCGAGATTTGACGTGCAACCCCAACACAACCTATTGGTATCGGGTATCTGCCTACGATCCCGTTTACGGGTTCTCGGACTACTCAAATGTCCTATCGGCCAAGACCGTCGCGGGCGGGGGTGACGGGGGCGGGGAGGGCGAGCCGCCTGGTGGGCAAGAGCCACCCTGGGAACCTACAGGTGGACCCAGCTACGTCGTGAACTGTCACCATATATCGGCAGAAGGGCTTGGCGCCCGTGGTATACGGGTGACTGGGGTAGCCTACCTCATGCAGTCCCGGATGGTCGCAGACACAGACGGCATTGACCTGGAAGTCGACGAGGACTCTGAGGCCAGAGTCCTGGGATCCCAATTTAGTCGATATACAGGATTGGGGCTTATCAACCCGATTCACGGAGATCGGTCGGCTTGGAACACCAGTGCTTATCCAGGAAGACACGCCAAGGACATCTCGGATGGGATACTAGTTCGACATCTGCCCACTGCCACAGTCACCGGACATGTACCTTCCTGGGATGGCACGAAATGGGTGCCGACTGATGTCGCTACACAGGACGAACTGGATGACCACGAAGCGGCCGCGGATCCCCATCCCGGCTATATGACACCTGCAGAACATACAGCGATCGGAGACAGCAGCCCACATCATGCACCGGTGATACTGCATGGTGATTTAGAATCTTCACTGATGGCGCTCAACGGGCAGCAACTTGACCTTGACCTGCAGACTGCTAATCTTGTCCTGGCTGGCCCGTCCAGTGGCGGATCGGCCAAGCCCACCTTTCGATCATTGGTGGCTGCCGACATTCCTGGTGGGGCAGTGGGGGGCAAATACCGCCAATTTGTGTATACCGTCAGTGGTAACGACTTTCAATTCGTGAAGCTCGATGACGGAACGCCTATATTCGTTCTCATGGACTTGGAGTAACTATGCCCACCTCAGCCAACCTGGAAGATCTCATCTTGCGTGATACGGCGGCGAACCGGCCTGCGGCAGGCACGCCAGGGCGGATTTTCTACGATACGACAAACGAGAAATGGCAGCGCGATACCGGCTCTTCCTGGGAGGACTGCGAGCCGGCACCCGGCTCATTCTCATTGGCCGACGTAAAAGACTCCGTGCGGGCCGCGACGACAGCTAACATCACACTGTCCGGTGAGCAGACAATTGATGGTGTTTCCGTGGTAGCCGTGGATCGGGTGCTGGTCAAAGATCAAAGCGCAGGCGCAGAGAATGGTATCTATGTGGCTGCGTCTGGAGCATGGAGTCGGGCGATCGATGCCAATACCAGCGCCGAAGTTACGCCTGGAATGTTTGTGTTCGTCGAGGAAGGCACAGTCAATGGTGATCAGGGCTTCGTCCTGACGACTAATGCGCCTATCACATTGGGTACAACGGCTCTCTCATTCACACAATTTTCGGGCGGTGGAGGCTCGGATACAACCGCCATCCATGACGACGCGGCCGGTGAGATCGCCGC
This sequence comes from candidate division NC10 bacterium CSP1-5, assembly GCA_001443495.1. GTDB lineage: Bacteria > Methylomirabilota > Methylomirabilia > Methylomirabilales > CSP1-5 > CSP1-5. Next base: position 98,251 of record LDXR01000011.1, read on the forward strand.
GATTACCGAGAAGGCATCTCCCGTTTCAGGAGACTTGTTACTCATTGAGGACAGCGCCGCCTCAAACGCCAAGAAACGAGTGCAGATCGGTAACCTTCCCGGAGGTACAGACGCAGCAGCCATTCACGATGACACTGCGGGCGAGATTGCCGCGATCACCGAGAAGACAACACCGGTTGCGGCGGATCTGTTCCTCATTGAAGATAGCGCCGCCTCAAACGCGAAAAAGCGAGTGCAAATCGGTAACCTACCGAAACTCAACTCGCAACTCCTGTCTTCAATCGAAGGAGTGCTTGTCGTCACAACCGGGAAGTTGCGCTTCTACAACGAGACGGGGCGAACGCTGACTATCAGCAAGGTCAAGTTGGCCGTAGATACAGCTCCTGTGGGGGCTGCAATCATCGTGGACGTTCATAAGAACGGAGTGACTGTTTTCACGACTCAATCGAACCGGCCGCAGATTGCTGCGGCTGCGAATGAGGGTGAGAGCACGACCATCGAGGTACCTTCCTGGGCAGATGGAGACTACCTGACGGTGGATGTCGATCAAATCGGCTCGAGCACGGCAGGCTCAGACCTGACTGTGCATGTTATCTATAGCTAGGAGGCTTGTCATGACGCGCATTTTCACAGAAGGCTTTGAGGCAGGAGACACATTATTCTGGGGCGTCGCCGGGAATGGGAGTGTCTCGACGACAACGCCCCGGAGCGGATCACGATGCTGGCAGTCAGGTGGTACTGCTGCACAAAAGAGTATATCGGCGATCTCCGAGGGCTACGTCCGCCTTGGGCTTTTTGCAACCGGGATCGCAGCCCAGGTAATAATGAGATGGTACGCTAGCGGCACTGAGCTTGGCTCCCTGCGTCTGAGTTCCGCAGGAAATCTTCAGCTTTACACGAGCACGGGAACTCTGGTCGCGACGGGAAGCGTTGCGATCCAGCTCAATACTTGGTATCTCGTCGAGGTGAGAATCAAGATCGCTGACGCTGGAGGTGTTTTGGAAGTGAAAGTGGATGGAACGGTGGACGCCACGTTCTCTGGCGATACAAAGCCGGGAGCGGACACGACATTCAATCTCATCTACATCCTCCACACGGGCGCAAGTGTGTGGCGCATAGATGATTTCGCGCTGAACGACACGGCGGGCGGAGTCGATGATGGCTACCCAGGGGACGGCAAGGTGGTCATGCTTACTCCAAATGGTAACGGAGACTCATCACAGCTCGTCGGGAATGACGGCAATAGTGTAGACAATTACCTTCTCGTGGATGAAATCCCCTCTGACAGCGACACGACCTACGTTGAGTCAGCTACGGCAACCGAGAAGGATTTGTACGGCATGACGACATATACGCTGGAAAGCGGCCAAACTGTCTTGCGTTTGTGGGTTGAGGCACGCGCAAGGGAACTGACTGCGGCCGGAGATGGGATTCAGCTTGGGGTCAAGTCGGGCGCGACCGAATCCTTCTCGGCCACACGCCCGATCGGAACGTCTTACGCCCGCTACGTCGGGGACGATCTCAAGACCGACCCTAACACGGCAGCCGCCTGGACACAGGGCGGTCTGGATGCGCTCCAGGCAGGTGTCAAAGTAGCATGACATGAGCACACGACGGATCACTCAGCTCGATGCCAGTATTGAATACCAGCAGCCCGCCTTGCGTAAGGTGACGCAGTTGCTCACACAGGTTGAGTATCAGCAGCCCGCCTTACGCAAGGTGACACAGTTGTTCATCATGATAGAACTCTCTCCGCCAGGGGAAAGCGTGGGACGGAAATACGGACCCGCTGTTCAAATGATGGGCTGAAACGGGAAGACAGGAAGAGATGAGAAGATATTCATACGAAGGTGCGATCCAGGTTGTCCAGACTATCATAGCTCTCCTCGTTATGGCCGCACTTCCGTTTACGATAGCTACAACAATTATCTATGCCATGAGTGCCGCACAGGAGAGTCTTGTCCTGTGGGCACTGAACCTTACCCAGTTTGCGATCGGCGCGTTCTTCCTGACACTGCTGATACGATTGCGATCAGGAATCATAGTACGCAAGGAGCGAGACAGAATACGAAAATCCACGCTTACAATGCTTCACCACGAATTTCGCACCCCCGCTACCTTCCTGGTGGGAGGCGTCCATCTTCTCCGGGATCCATCTATCACTGGCTCTGATAGAAAGATGCTTATTGGCAAGCTCTCACTGGGCATCGATCGATTGATGTTGTTGATCGATGAGTTTCTATCACTCAACGACATTCTATACAGCGATGCGAAATTAGCCTATGCCGCACACCGAGAAGAATTTCGGGAGTGGCAGGTGGCTATCGATCATGTCCTGCCAAAGCATCAGACTCTTCTGGAAAGGAAAGGGTTGAAACTCTTGATTCGTATTGCGAGCGATTTGCCCGCTGTCTGTGCATTCAGCCTGCAGATTGAACAGGCCATCAGCCATCTTCTCGGAAACGCAATCAAGTTTACAGAAGCGGGTATGATCCAGATCTCGGTCTTCGAGATAGACCGAGGTGTAAGGTGTGAGGTCGTGGACACCGGTATAGGTCTGTCACAGGAGTACATAGAGATCATCTTTACTCCATTTGAGCAGATCGACCGTGAGAAGCGTGAGCAACAGGGGATCGGCCTTGGCCTGGCTATTGTCAAGGGCTTGATTGAGATTCACGGTGGCCGGTTGGAAGTCAAAAGCTGGCCGGGAAAGGGAAGTGTTTTCGCATTCTGGCTTCCAGAGATAGACCTGGGATGATGCCACCTGACGATGCATCTCTGAGCCACGTGCTCAAGGTACTCACGTCACAGTACCAAGTCACGGGCGCCCAAATCCTGGATCTGGCACGTCGCCTGGATGACCTACGTGATCGCTTGGGTGCCTATAATGAGCAGAACATTGAGAGGTTCAATGGCCACGGAGATCGAATTGAGGAAGTCGAGAAGGCACTAGGAAAGCTCTCTCCAATGGTTGAGACGATCAGCAAATCTCTGGGCGAGCTACGTCCCATGATTGAGGCTCAGCTCACCAATGCTGTCCGAGTGGGCGAACGAGCCGAAAGGGTAGCAGCCGATGGGATTGCTCGCTATCAGCAATCCTTAACGGCTGTTCAGGACGATTTCGATGAACGGCAGGCTTCCACAAGAGGGGAGATCATGGTTCTGGTCGATAGCCAGAAACTTCGGCTGGACAGGCTAGAAGTCGAAAAGCAGAAGGGCCGATCTGACGAGACAGAGATCACCAAGACACGTATTCTCTCACGTGCTAATGTCCAAGTGGCCTTGCTGACTCTTCTCGGCAGTAGTATAGTGGCCGGCATCGTCTCGGTTGTGATTGAACTCATCAAAAGAGGAAATCCATGAAGCGGAGGAAACACATGAAGAAAAGAGGTACCGTCGATACACGGGTAGATCCGGGGAGCCCCATCGCCGTTCTTCTCGGACCGGGTGTCAGTCTGAGCCTGTCGCTGCGTGTGATGAAGGCAGTCGTGCGGGGCAACTACAAAGCACTTCTCACCTGGAACCCGCACGATGCCGGCGTGGGACGCCGAGCCGTGATTGCGGTGCTCGCCAGCTCCTTCCCGGCCCCGGCCATCAATCAGAACTGGTTCGACACCCAGTACTCGGGAGTGATCACATTCAGAAGCCTGGAAGGAGACGATGAGACTGTCCTCCAATTGCTGGAGCAGGCACTTCACGAGACACCACAACCAGCCCTGAGTCTTGAACCGGAGTTCAATCCCTATGCCGACCGGGAGGACGCTTTTCCCTATACAGGCCCCAGTTTACCCGACGAAGGAGGGGGGTGATCCTTATACTATCAACGGCTAAGCAAGCATCAAACATAAAAAGGATTTCGTTCAAAACTCTCGTCCGCCTGGGTGACGGTTTCGCCCTACCCCCATGGAGATCTGTCATGAAGAAACGCATCCTGCTATTCGTTGTGCTCGTCACTCTTCTCGGTGTGGTCGCCTCTGGAGTCATGGCCTCACCGATGACTTTCCAATCACCAGTCGAGCCGCCGCCACTCCCGGAACTCTCACCAGAGCTCCTGGCAACCATCGCCGGCACGGCACTCTCGCTGGCCCTGAGTTACATCCCGGGCCTCAATGTGGGATATGCAGGTCTGAACCGGGAACAGAAGCAACTCATCATGCTCGGCCTTCTGGTGCTTGCTTCTGTCGGGATACTCGGCCTGGCTTGTACACCGGTTTTGGGGCTTGTGATTGTGGAGTGCTCGGCGACCGGCGCTGTCAGGGTGGTCACGGTACTCATCGCTGCCCTGATCGCTAACCAGGGTGTCCACAGCATTACTCCCGAAGCAAGCGCGGTACGCAAAGCCAAGGCGAGGGCAGCCGGCCCAAAAGGGTGATGCCGCCAGCGGCAGGTCCCCCTATGCCGCCGTCTCCTAGATAGCCCGGCCTGCTTACTTACATATGCGAAAAAGAGGGTGATCGAATGATCACCCTCTTTTTAACAGACCGAACTCATAGAACACCCCCATAGACTAGGATGAGACCAATCCAAAACAGCCAGGAAAGCGCCCAGGCCACGATCATGTAGAACCGATTATGGAGTAGGCTCAGGAGGAGTACATTCCAAGTGTAGGGTGACACATGAGGGCTGACAAGCACGCCCACCGGATAAGCAGCCTTAATGCGCCCTTCCCGGACTGAATAAATCAAGGCGAAAAAACCGATGGGGACACTCCAGGGGAAAAACCTGAGCCCGTAAGCCTGGGCGGCCGGGGACATAGCGCCTGTCAAGGACTGTAACCAATGGGGATATATCAAAAATGATATACCCATGACGAGGACAGTCGGCCATACAGCCCTGACAACCCCCCTGCCCTGCCCTTCCTTCCAGGTCTGCCATAGGCGAAAAAAGATCACCCCAATGGCAAACTGTGGCTTGAGTAGCATCAGTGGTAGACCCATGGGTAATGGCAAAGAGATACCGAGAAGCGGGAGCCAGTCCACATTCCCGGACATCATCTCAATCACCCAAAAGGGCGTGGTGAGAAACAGAGCTGCCGGGAGGAGGTCCGCTTCCAGGCATCGAAGTGCCCATACGGTCACCAGGATGGTTAGGGCCAGGAAGAGACCACGCCCAAGGCTATCCGGTAACAAGAGAGGGGTCAGGAACGGGATGAGCCAGGGTGGACTGAAGAAACCCTCGACCTGGTAGGGGTCAATACCCGAAAAAACGGCCTGGACTGCCGGCCTGAAGAACCGGTCAATGTCTATGGCTGTAGGTGAAATGAGAGCACCTATCCCGACGAGAACCAAGAAAGCTAGAACAGCCGCTGCTGTTTTGACCGCTTCCGTGTGTTTGGAGAAATCCATAGTTGCTCTAGCATGTTTCGGTTGCCATTGGAGCGAGCCGGATGAGTCACCAGTGACCAGCCCACATACAACCGATCGTACAGCCGGGAAGGATAGCTACTCACGATCGCCATGCCCTGAATATCGTTCAGGAGCTCGGCCAGTAGGATGTGATCCTTCCTGGTCATCTCGTGCTGGTATGCCTTTTTCCCCCATCGGGCACTGCGAACACCGGCCGGGTAAGGAGGATCACAGTAGAACAGGGTATCGGGCGTATCGTATCGCTGGATGACTTTCGTAGCCTCATCGTTCTCCAGACCTACATCCTTCAGGCGGCCCGTAGTTTCGACAAGATGCTCGACATCTCTCCACAAATAAACGATACTTGACCAAGAATCGTTCTCTCTCTGGAAACGCCAGCCCGATCGCACTTGGGCCGAGGGGCCTGAGAAAGACTGGTGGGCCCGGACGTAGAAACGCCGGGCCCTCTCCAGTGGGTCGGCAGAGGGCTGATAGGACAAATCTAGCTCGGCACGCGAGAAGGGTGTGAGCTGCAGCAAACGCAGCAACTCGCTCGTATCTTCCCGGAGTACCCGGAAGAAGTTCACAACGTCCCCATCCAGGTCGTTGTAAACCTCCAGGCGGGAGGGTGTCTTTTGCAGCAAGACACTCATCCCGCCGCCGAAGGGCTCGACATAGATGTCATGATCCGGGAAGGATTCAATGATCCAGGATGCAATTCGCCACTTCCCGCCGTGGTATCGTAAGGGGGGTCTACTTGGCGGCGGCAAGTTGCGACCCCGCAGGAACAGGACTGTCGTCTACTGTCCCACCGCCCCCACAACCAGCCAAGAAGACGATGAGCAGGATCAGTAAGAGGCGCTTCATAGGATGTGCTCCTTATTACAGGCTGTACAACTGAAAATCCTCGACCCGTCTTCACTAGCCGTGGATCGGACGAGAAACATTCTCTTCCCGCAATCGGGACAGGTCGCCCCGGTATTTGGGTCGTAACCGGGAACAACAAAGGTTCGGATCGTCGGTGAAGTCTGGAAAGCCGTCTGATCGCCCAGGCGTAGCAGGATGTTGGAGGCACACATACGCGCCTTGACGAGATTGTCCATCAAGGGTTGCACCTCCCTGAACTCATCAGGACCAAAGGCCGTATCGGTCTCGACGATCAGGATCAGATCGTCCAGATCTTTGACAATTCTGCGACCACGTGCGATTCTGCCTGCTTTTTCTTTGTTGAACATTCCTCCACTCCTTCTAGGGCTTGTGTTCTTGAGTTAAACCAATTTCTTGAGCATCTCGCTTGAGACTATTGGAGAGAGGGGCTTGACATCCCTTCTTGGTTCATGTATAAACAAGGAAGGGCGCAACCACTCCACTCACGGGACGCCGTGAGGGGGTGGTTGTGTTTTAGTCCAGGTCCCACTTCCCTACCCTAGCACGCAAGATCGCTAGGGAGTCCTTCATGCGCTGTATGTCCCTCTCGGCGCGATTGACCCGGGCCATGTAGCCGCCACGCTGCTCAGGGCGAGCCTTCCTTGCCATCCGAGCGTAGCGCTTGACCTCTTCCCGGTAGTCCCTGATCTTCTTCCGCGTGAAGTTGATGTCGTCCTGGAAGAGCGGGACGCCATTGATCATCCCGACACATTTTCTCTTGTCTCGGGCCATTTCTCTTTCTCCTCTTCACCATCGTTTCGCGGCGAAACGTTCCAGGGCCACAGCCCTTCCCTCTCCAGGACTTCCAGGATACGTTGGGATGGCTTCCACTCCCCGTCTACGGTAATGCCACGTGCCCTTCCCGGCTCCAGCTTGATCAGCCCATACATGTTCAGTCTTTCCAAATGGTGACGAGCCACGCTCGTCGAGTGCCAGCCAAACTCAGACATGAGCTCTCGCATGGTCGGCGGATAGCCTAGTACGTCAAGCCGCATGACAATGAACTGGAGAACCAGGAGTGTCTTCCGGGAAGGGGGTCTCTTTACCACAATTCTTCCTCTCTGGGAGGATTCAAGGAGGAGGACCAGCCTGTTTTGTCGCGGCAGGCATGTACCTGCTTAACCTTCTCCGGCTCAATCCAGCATTGGAGTCCGCGGCGAATGACGATCTTGGCAATCTCGGCGGCAATACCGAGATCGGGAGTAGTCAACACCTCAACGTCGTGCTTCCAGGGAGACCACTCAGGAGGCAGCATGGCCTCAACCCGGACCAGGTAGCCGACGTGATTCACAATCCGGTAAAGCCACTTCTCACGCGGAGGGGGTCCCATCATTTCCTTTATCCATCCCACTTGCGGAAGATGTCATCCCGATCAATAAAAGAGACCGATAAGGGACTGGTTCTCGCGCCAGGCCCGAACACAATGACGCACGACCCTCTCAGATTGCCGGCCATGGGCTGTATGAAATGAGGATGGAGGAAACCTAGCCGACCGTGAATGAAGGTGATCCCGTGGCAGCGCGCATCTTCCAGAGCCCGGTAGCGATACTCACCATTCGGCGTTGGGACCAGGTGGACACTCCGAAAGTCAAAGGAAGCCTCGGTGATGGCCTTCTCAAACCACGGCTCGATGTTGCTGTAGGGCGGATTGTTGAAGCCTGATCGACCGTACAGCGTCCAGGAAGTAAGCCCGGATAGTGCATCCTTTCCCGGATCGATGAATCGTTCACACAGCCGACTGTCCACGGCAGACAGATCGACATCGAAATGGTACATGGAGTTTAGCCACGTGTAGATGGGCAGAGGCGTGCGCCATAGATCGCGCAGCCCATCCTTGGTTGTGGAGTCGTGGTAGCCTTTGCGTGCCATGTCTAACCCTTCTTGGTGAACCAGTCGTAGTATCCACTTGGATTGTGTTTCTTGACGGCCAGGCCGTCGTTGACCAACTGATACAAGGCGCTCTTAACCTGACCTCGGCGGCCGGCACCTGATCGCCCTCGCCACGAGAGACCAGGGTAGACGCGGTCGTGAACGTCCAGAATCGTTCGAGGTTGGCTATCCAGGGCTTCCAGGACTTTCTGCTGATAGGGTGTCATGTCTTTCTCTCAATCTGATAGATACTCTTTGATCCACGAGTCATCGGGCCATACCTTAGTGGCCCGCTCAATCAACTGTTCAAAGAACGACAGCAATTCCTCAGTGGATTCAAAGCGAATCCCTACGTCAGTGCCACCTGTGTGGAAGACCGCCCCCACATAGTCTGACCCGGCCACGAAGGAAACCGGTAGATGGGCTATGACATTTGTCATGTCTTTCTCTCAGTCTGACAGATACTCTTTGATCCACGAGTTGTCAGGCCACACCTTGACGGCCTGATCCATCATGCGTGAGAAGAACTCCAGCATTTGCTCAGGCGACTCGAAGCGAATCCCCAGGGTGGATTCCCCCACGTAGAAGATAGCCGCCACATGATCCTTCTCGGCATAGAACGTGACAGGCAACTGGACGACAGTCGGATTTCGGGCTCTCACCTCACCAGCCTCCGCGCCAGGTCTTTGAGATGTAGCTTCATCTGCTCAGTAGCAGCACGCAAGACATCCGCCCGGTAGGCCAGATCACGCCGGCAGAGCGACATGACCTTCGGATCTTCCTTGGCCCATTGGGGTAGGATGTTTGGATCAAAGGTTACTTGGATAGTTCTGGGGTTCATGTCTCAATCCTTTAGCCTGCTGCTCAATGGCCTCTCTGATTATTCTTGGGAGATCCCTGTGGATGATCACGTCGCCCTGAACTCGCGGCCCACACCAGCAAAAGGCTCCCTGGTCGGTTGAGTGCTCAGGCTCACCACTCAGCCCATATTGAGAGTAATCATCCTCTTCAAGACTTGGTTCCTGTTCCTGGAAGGTGAAAGTCTCCAGGATCTCGAGTGGCCGACCACACCCCAGAAGCGCGGCAATCTGGATACGCCAGTAGACGAGCGTCAGGAACTTCCGCCAGCCGGACTGTCTCTTGATGATCATGTCTCAATCCTTCCCAATATCTACGGTGCTATTCAGAAATTCGTCCAGGTACCACCACTCATCATTCGGCTGCATGTCTTCTGGCGGAGCCTCATCTCCTGAGCTGTGCCCCATCGTTTTCACCACCCACCATGGTGAGTGCATACCGTAGCATGGGGTTGCCGTGAACAGCAATCCGTCTCTGAGAACGATGTACTTCCTATGTGGTTCTGGATGAAGGTCTGATATTCTCATGTCTCAATCCTCTTGAGAACAGGATCGTAGAAGACCTGTTGGGCCATCCTGACGATCTGGGCG
>LDXR01000012.1 GCA_001443495.1 candidate division NC10 bacterium CSP1-5
GTCGGAGCTCGTGGCAGGATTTCATGTCGAATATAGCGGGATGCGCTTCGCCATCTTTTTCCTGGCGGAGTATGCTAATATGTTCACAGTCTGCGCCATCGCGACGACCGTCTTTCTGGGGGGATGGCGCGGACCCCTGTTGCCCCCGTGGCTTTGGTTCCTCCTGAAGACCTATTTTCTCCTTTTCGTGATGATATGGCTTCGGTGGACGCTGGCCAGGGTGCGGGTTGACCAACTGATGAACGTGGCCTGGAAGATCCTCCTGCCCTTGGCCTTTGCCAATCTGGGGATCACCGGACTGCTCGTCTGGGTCTTTAGCTAGGGGGCGAAGAAGAAGATGTGGCGATATCTCCGAGAGCTGTGGGGAGGCTTCTGGAGCATCATCCTCTCGATGCAGATTACGCTCCGGTACCTGTTTACCCGGGCGGTAACGGTCCAGTATCCTGAGGAGAAGCGGCAGCTCCCGGTCCGGGCGCTCACCCGACATGTGCTGACCATTGATCTGGACTCGAAGGAGCTCAAGTGCACCGCCTGCGACATGTGTGCCCGGATCTGTCCCGCCAACTGCATCCACCTGGAGGGGGAGGGGAAGGGGAAGGCACGCCGGCCCAAGTGGTTCGTCATTGATCATAACCTCTGCATGTATTGCAACCTCTGTGTCGAGGTCTGTCCCTTTGACGCCATCTCCATGTACACCGGCATGTACGAACTGGGCGGGTTCAGTCGAACCAGTCTCGTCTACGACATGGAGACGATGCACGCCGACGGCTTCTATCCCACCATTATGACTCCCCGCGCTCCCGCGGGAGGAGCGAAGGCGCCCGCAACCGCTGGCGCTGGAAAGCAGGAGCGCAAGGCCTAACACGTCCCGAGGGCCCCATTTTCCTGGAGGTAGGTACGCAAAGGGAAGAGAGGCGCAAAATGGAGCGTTGGCGTCTTTACTGGCACGTGGCGGAAACCCGGGGTCGATTTGAGATGGTGGGTGCCGGGGTCGCCCGGCCGGAGCAGGAAATTCCAGAACGTGCCATGGAGATTGAGAATGCGCAGGAATTCACGCTGGTGAAGATATGGAAGAGATCAATCCAAATCTAAGAACACCCTTTGGGGAACTGTCCAAGCACGAACACGCCAAGCTTGCCTCGAATGGAATCCGTGGAAACCTCTATCGCGATTTCCGGGATACCTCTGTGGCCGATATTGCGTGGGAGTCTGAACAACTCGCCAAATCCCACGGCATTTACCTTGAATGGAACCGGGCCAAGACAGGCAAGGAAAAAGACTGGATGTACATGGTCAGGATCACTATTCCAGGTGGAGGTCCCGTCACGCGAGAACAATGGATGGTCTTTGACGAATTATCCGAGCGGTTCACCGTCAACCCTGAAGGCAGTCCGTCGTTGCGGATTACCACCAGGCAAAACATCCAATTCCATTGGGTGAAGAAAGAGCACGTTATCGAGGTTGTACGGGGGGTCGCCAAGTCCGGATTTTACGCTCTGAATGGGTGCGGCGACAATGTCAGAAACGTCATAGGATGCCCGGTTTCCCGCTTCTCAAAAATCTACGATGCTAATGCCTGGGCGCAGAAGGCCGGAAAATATTTCAGGCTTCCCACCGCAGCATTCATTGAAATTTTCGCGATAGACCCGAACTATTTACGGGATCCGGAGGAGCGATTCGAATACGGTCCGAACTTCTTGAACCGAAAATTCAAGATCGGCTTTTCGGCAATTCACTTCGATGGGGAAAACGAGACGTATGTTCCGGATAATTGCGTGGAACTCCGTACCAATGACATCGGAGTCGCGCCGGTTGTGGAAGATGCTAAGGTCACGCGATTCCAGGTGTATATCGGGGGCAGCCAAGGGGAAAGGAACGGAAAGCCCACATTTTCTGCGTTGGGAGAACCCTTTGGCATCGTAAGAGAAAGCGAATTATTAAGAGTCCTGGATGGGATCGTGCACGTACACCAGGAGTGGGGTGACCGGCAGAACCGTCACTGGGCTCGAATGAAGTATGTCCTGAGAAGGCAGGGCATGGACTGGTTCCGAGAGCAAGTTCACCAGGTCAGTGGCTGCCATTTTGAATTGTCTGCCCAGGATCATGATTACGGAAACAGGCATTTGCATCACGGGTGGACAGTACAGCCATCCAATGGGCAGCTGTGTTACGGGGCCTTTATTGAGAACGGACGGATCATCGACGGCCCGAATGGCAGGCTGAAAGCAATGGTCCGATACGTCATGCAGAAATATCCTGTTCAGCTTATGACAACGCCCAATCAGGATATCTTGTTCACGAACATCCCACCAGTGGCCAGATCGGAATTTGAGCCTTACTTAAGGAGTTTCGGGTACGGCATGCGACATAGCCGGCCCTACTCGCGACTCCGAGTGCTGTCCGGCGCTTGTGTCGGTCGAGACACCTGCCAGCTGACCTATACCGATTCGGAAAAATTCGAACCATATCTGATTGACGAATTAGAACAAAAATGGGGGGAGATGGCCGAATCCATTGGAGTCACCGGGTGTGAACGGCAATGTTTTCGGCCGGCGACGAAGACCATCGGCTGGGTCGGCATGGGTTTAAACCGGTATCAGCTCAAATTGGGCGGGACGGAGGATGGCAGACACCAAGGCGAGCCTCTGTTTGATCGAGGGACGGGGGGGATGTATTTGCGGAGTGTCGCTCGAGAAGAAGTGGCCACGGTGACCGATGTCCTTTTCGAATTCTATAGTGCAAATGGATTGCCGGGAGAAGGGATGGGATATTTTCATCGTCGGATCGGCACGGAGTTAATCATTAAACATTTAAAAGAGGACCCGAGGACGACTCAATTGATGAAAACGACCTATAAGAGCCCGCGAAGCCGGAAGGGGGATACGGGTAGAGACGAGGATTCGAATGGATGAGCCGGAGGCGGGGGCAAGAAGGCGCCCGCCGCGCGACTGCTCGGGATCGATGTGAAGACCTTGACGCACAAGATCCGGATCTACAACATCCGCTTCTGACCAGGGAGAAACTCCCTGCCCTCCAGGAATTCCCCGCATCTGCGGCCCGCTTCTCAACCCTGTCGATCGCTCTTCAGGTCGGGAGAAACCTGCAAAGCCAGCACCTTAAGGGAACAATCCGGGGAACTCGGGTCTCAGGGAGGGCCTGGCATAGTCCTTGCCCCTTCGTGGTTGTATATTATGAGGCACGCCGTCCGGTGCGCAGACGTCCGCTCGGCTGTGACCGGGCTTCTCAAGATGGATGATGGCCTATATCGGTGTGAGGCGGCCGGAGCCGGTTCGCATCAGAACCGAGCTTGACCGGAGGGAGGGAGCCGAATGACCTATATCATTGCGGAGCCATGCATTGGCGTGAAAGACCGCGCGTGCGTGGATGTCTGCCCCGTGGAATGTATCTACGAGGGGGAAGACCAGCTCTACATCCACCCCGAAGAGTGCATCGACTGCGGCGCGTGTGAGCCGGAGTGTCCGGTGACGGCAATCTTCGAGGAGAGCGCGGTGCCGGAGCAGTGGAAGAACTACACTCCGAAAAATGCGCAGTTCTTTCGCGACAACCCCGGAGTCTCGCCTGCGCGCGGCAAGGGAAAATGAGGTCAACCGCGAGTGTGTCGCGCAACAGCGTAGGGAGCATAATGGGGCGAGCTGGACTATCTCTTGGCGGACCTCCCCCCGGGGACTGGCGATGCGTCGTTGACGCTTGCCCAGGCCATTCCCCTCTCGGGGGCGGTGGTCGTCATGACCCCCCAGGGGGTGGCCGTCCAGATCGCGACGAAGACCTTGAACACGTTCCGGACCCTCAAGGTTCCCATCTTGGGGATCATTGAGAACATGAGCTACCTCCTCTGTCCCCACTGCGAGGCTCCGGTGGAGCTGTTCGGCCACGGCGGGGGGCGCAAGGCGAGCGAGCGCCTCGAGGTCCCCTTCCTCGGCGAGATCCCGCTCGATCCCGAGCCGTGCCACGGCGGCGATGTGGGGCGGCCCATCCTCATCGAGAAGCCCGACTCGCCTGTCGCCTCAATCTTCAGGCAGGTGGCGAGCAACCTGGCAGGACGGATCAGCGTGGAGGCGTTGGCCGCATAGTCTCAATCTCAATCAGGAGGAAATCCCGGTGTTGACAGTGACCGAGAGGGCGGCTGCGAAGCTGAAGGACCTGATGGTGAAGGAGGGAATGCAGGACCAGGGACTCCGCGTCCGGGTGATGGGAGGCGGCTGCTCTGGCTATCAGTACGAGATGGCCTTTGACACTCCCCGGGAGGGGGACAAGGTCATCGAGCAGGAGGGGATCAGGGTCGTGGTGGACCCCAAGAGCTTCCTCTTCCTCGCCGGCACGGAGATCGACTACCAGGAGGGGCTCATGGGGGGCGGCTTCGCCATCAAGAACCCGAACGCCAAAGGCTCCTGCGGCTGCGGTCAGTCGTTCCAGGCATAGGGGCGAGGGGGGGGTTCATGGGGGGCTATCGCTGCCGCGAGGGTTTCGTGGCTGGGTCTCTTCAGGCCCCAAATGCGCGCCTCTCCGGCTGAGGATCCGTTGACACGTATGGCGGTCTATTGTATAGTGAATGCAGAAACTCACGTCTCAGACTGCCCCTCCCGGCCCGACCCCCGGATGCATACCGTGGTGAGATCTTACGTGAAGAGGCAGAAGGGTGTCTGCAGGCGGATGGGCTCCTGGACGGGATGTGAGGGTGGCCGCTCCGCTGGGGGGTCAGCCCCAGAGTTCGAGACAGCATCGTAAAGGAGAAGCCATGAGCACTTCGACCAACGCGATCGAAGCCCTTGTCAATCGAGAGTACAAGTGGGGCTTTGTGACGGAGATCGAGCAGGATGTTGCACCTCCCGGGCTGAATGAGGACACCATCCGCCTGATCTCCTCAAAGAAGAACGAGCCCGAGTGGCTGCTCGAGTGGCGGCTGAAGGCATACCGCCACTGGCTCACTATCAAAGAGCCGACGTGGCACAACGTCCACTACCCTCCCATCGACTACCAGGGCATCAGCTACTACGCGGCGCCAAAGAAGAAGGAGCTGCAGAGTCTCGATGAGGTTGATCCCGAGCTGCTTAGGACCTATGAGAAGCTGGGCATCCCGCTCGAAGAGCAGAAGATGCTCACTGGTGTTGCCGTGGACGCGGTCTTTGACAGCGTCTCGGTGGCGACCACGTTCAAGGAGAAGCTGGCCGAGTTGGGGATTATTTTCTGCTCCTTCTCCGAGGCGGCGCAGGAGCACCAGGAGCTGGTGCGGAAGTATCTAGGGTCGGTCGTCCCCTATACCGACAACTTCTTCGCGACGCTGAACTCTGCCGTCTTCACGGATGGGTCATTCTGCTACATCCCGAAGGGCGTGCGCTGCCCGATGGAACTGTCGACCTATTTTCGCATCAATGCGGCATCGACCGGCCAATTCGAGCGGACACTGATCGTCGCCGAGCCCGGCAGCCATGTCAGCTACCTGGAGGGCTGCACGGCTCCGATGCGGGACGAGAACCAGCTCCACGCCGCGGTGGTGGAACTCATCGCCCATGACGACGCCAGGATCAAGTACTCGACCATTCAGAACTGGTATCCGGGCGACAAGGACGGCAAGGGCGGGATCTACAATTTCGTCACCAAGCGCGGGAAGTGTCTGGGCCGCAACTCGCACATCTCGTGGACGCAGGTCGAGACCGGCTCGGCCATCACCTGGAAGTACCCGAGCTGCATGTTGATCGGGGACAACTCGGTCGGGGAGTTTTACTCGGTGGCCCTCACGAACAACTACCAGCAGGCCGACACGGGCACCAAGATGATCCATGTGGGTAAGAATACCCGAAGCACCATCGTCTCGAAGGGGATCTCGGCCGGTCACGGTCAGAACACCTATCGTGGGGGGGTGAAGATCCTCAAGAATGCGACAGGGGCGCGCAACTACACCCAGTGCGACTCGCTGCTGATCGGCGACAAGTGCGGCGCCCACACCTTCCCGTACATCGAGGTGAAGAACTCCACCGCCCGCATGGAGCACGAGGCGTCCACCTCCAAGATCGGCGACGACCAGATCTTCTACTGCAACCAGCGGGGGATCACGAAGGAAGATGCCGTGAACCTGATCGTCAACGGCTTCTGCAAGGAGGTCTTCCGCGAGCTGCCCATGGAGTTCGCCGTCGAGGCGCAGAAGCTGCTCAGCGTGAGCCTCGAAGGAAGCGTCGGCTAAGCGGCGGGAGCGACTCTTCACAAAGGACGGACCATGCTCGAAATCAAGAACCTGTACGTGAAGGCGGGCAATCACGAGATCCTCAAGGGTGTTCACCTGAAGGTGAACGCCGGCGAGGTCCATTCCATCATGGGTCCCAACGGCTCGGGCAAGAGCACACTGGCCCAGGTGCTGGCCGGTCGCGAGACCTATGAGGTCACTCGGGGGGAGGTCCTCTACGAGGGAAAGAATCTCCTGGAGATGGCACCGGAAGAGCGGGCCTGTGAAGGGGTCTTCATGGCCTTCCAGTATCCGGTGGAGATTCCCGGCGTGAGCAGCGCCCAGTTCCTCAAGGCGGCGCTGAACGCCATTCGCAGGGCGCGGGGCCTTGAAGAGCTGGACGCGATGGAGTTCCTCGCCCTCGTCAAGCAGAAGTTCAAGGTCCTGGGGGTGGACGAGAAACTGCTCCACCGCTCGGTCAACGAAGGCTTCTCCGGGGGCGAGAAGAAGCGCAACGAGATCTTCCAGATGGCGCTCCTCGAGCCCCGGCTCTGCATCTTGGACGAGACCGACTCCGGTCTGGACATCGATGCCCTGAAGATCGTCGCCAGCGGGGTGAATGGGCTGCGAAGCCCGGGCCGCGCCATTCTCGTGATCACCCACTATCAGCGGCTGCTGAACTACATCATCCCCGACTACGTCCATGTCCTGGTGGAGGGTCGCATCGTCAGGTCGGGGGGCAAGGAGCTGGCCCTCGAGCTCGAGGAGAAGGGGTACGCCTTGATCGAAGGAGGGGCCGGGGCTGCGGCCCCGGGACGCCGATAGTCAGAGGCCAAGGCGGTGGTCGCCGTGACACCAGCAACGGATCGTTACCTCGAGAACTTCGACCGATTCGCGCGGGTCGCCGCGGATAGCGGGCAGGAGTGGCTGCGCCCGGTCCGCCAGGCGGCCATCGCCCGCTTCGCCGAGTTGGGCTTCCCGACCATCCGCGATGAGGATTGGCGGTTCACCAACGTCGCCCCGATTGCCCAGGCCTCTTTTGCGCGTGCCAATGGAAGTCGCACCGAGCTGTCGCCCCGGGACATCGACCAATTCGCCGTTCCGGGCTTGGTCGGCCCGCAGCTCGTCTTTGTGAACGGCCGGTACGCACCTCGGCTCTCGTCTCCCGGTTCGCTCAGCGACGGGGCGACGGTGAGTAGCCTCGCCCAGGCCTTCACCGATGCCCGAACGGTGCTCGAGCCGCATCTGGCTCGATACGCAGACTATGCGCGCGACGGGTTTACGGCCCTGAACACCGCCTTTATGGAGGACGGGGGGTTCGTGTACGTCCCCCGGGGGAGGGTGATCGAGGCGCCCATCCGCCTCCTCTACGTGTCGACTGAAACCGCTGACCCGATCGTGACCCATCCGCGCAACGTGATCGTCCTGGAGGAAGACAGTCAGGCGGTCATCGTCGAGGAGTATGTCGCATTGGGCGCCGAGGTCTATTTCTCGAACGTCGTCACGGAGGTCGTCGTCGGACAGAACAGCGTGCTGAGCCACTACCTGATCGAGCGGGACAGCGAGCAGGCCTTCAACGTTTCGACGCTGCGCGTCCAGCAGGGGCGGAGCAGCAACGTCGCCTCCCACACCGTCCTGCTCGGCGGGGCGCTCGTGCGAAACAATGTCCACCCCGTGATGGCCGGTGAAGGGAGCGAGTGTCTGATCAACGGACTCTTCATGGCAACCGGCCGCCAGCACATGGACAACTTCATGAGGGTCGAGCACGCCAGCCCCCACTGCGACAGCCGGCAGTTCTACAATGGTATCCTCGACGGCCGGTCGCATGGCGTCTTCAGCGGTCGGATCATCGTCCACAAAGACGCCCAAAAGACCGACGCCAAGCAGACGAACAAGAATCTGCTCCTGTCGGAAGAAGCCCAGATCGACAGCAAGCCCCAGTTGGAGATCTACGCCGACGACGTGAAATGCACCCACGGGGCGACCATCGGGCAGATGGACGAGGGGGCGATCTTTTACCTGCGGTCTCGCGGCATCGCCGAGGATGCGGCGCGTGCCCTGCTCCTCTTTGGCTTTGCCAACGAGAGCCTCGAGCGCATGAAGGTCGGACCGATCCGCAAGTACCTGGAGGCGCTCGTGACACAATGGTTGCCTCAGGGGAAACTGGTGGAGGAAAGCTGATGATCCGCGCCGGTGGAGCGATGACCGCACGGTCCCGTGGAGGCCGGTCGGCTGCCTTCGAGGTCGAGCGGATCAGGCAGGACTTTCCGATCCTGGGAGAGAAGATTCGGGGGAAGCCGCTGGTGTATCTCGACAACGCCGCCACCAGCCAGAAGCCGCAGGTGGTCATTGACACCATCCGTCAGTTTCTTTCGACGTACAATTCGAATGTCCATCGTGGGGTGCACCAGCTGAGCGAGCGGGCCACCGAAGTCTTCGAGCAGGCCCGCACAAGGGTGCAAAGCTTCATTAACGCCGCCGAGTCGCGGGAGATCATCTTCGTCCGTGGCACCACAGAGGCCATCAACCTGGTGGCCCAGAGCTACGGCCGGACCCACATCGGGACGGGCGATGAGATCGTCATCTCGGCGATGGAGCACCACTCCAACATTGTCCCCTGGCAGATCCTGTGCGAGCAGACGGGTGCAGTCCTGCGGGTGGTGCCGATCAATGATGACGGGGAGATGCTGCTGGACGAGTACGTCACACTCCTGACCCCCCGGACGCGTCTGGTCGCGGTGGCCCACGTCTCGAATGCCTTGGGGACCATCAACCCGGTGCGGGAGATCATCCGTCTCGCGCGCCGCCAGGGGGTTCCGGTGCTGGTCGATGGGGCGCAGGCGGTTCCCCATCTGCAGGTGGACGTGCGTGAGCTGGATTGCGACTTCTACGCCTTTTCGGGGCATAAGGTCTTCGGCCCGACGGGTATCGGTGTCCTCTACGGCAGGGCTCGGCTGCTCGAGGCGATGCCGCCGTATCAGGGCGGGGGTGACATGATCAAATCGGTCACCTTCGCGAAGACGGTGTACAACGACCTCCCGTTCAAGTTCGAGGCTGGCACGCCCCACATCGGCGGGGTCATCGGCCTGGGGGCAGCGCTGGACTATCTGGATGGCGTTGGGCTGGACCGCGTCACCGCGTACGAGCACGAGTTACTGGTGCATGCGACGGAGGCGCTCTCGGCGATCCCAGGCGTCCGCATCATCGGGACAGCCAAGGAGAAGGCGAGCGTTGTGTCATTTGTCGTGGACGGGGTGCATGCCCACGACATCGGCACGGTTCTCGATCACGAGGGAATCGCGATCCGCGCCGGCCACCATTGTGCCATGCCGGTGATGCAGCGCTTTGGAGTGCCAGCCACCGCCCGGGCGTCGCTGGCCTTCTATAACACCAGGGCAGAGGTCGACGCTCTCGTCCGGGGAATCCACAAGGTCATCGAGATGTTCGTCTGATGTCTGACCTTCGCGAACTGTACCAGCAGCTCATCCTCGACCACAGCAAGAAGCCACGCAACTTTCGCACACTGGAGGGTGCCAACCGGACGGCGGAGGGGCATAACCCTTTGTGCGGCGACGAGATCACGCTCTACGTCCAGGTGGAGGATGATATGATTCGCGGCATCGGTTTTCAAGGGTCGGGCTGCGCGATTTCCAGGGCCTCCGCATCGATGATGACCGACAGCGTGAAGGGAAAGACCCGCGCCGAAGCCCAGCGGCTTTTTGAGCGATTTCACGACCTGGTCACCGGGGAGAGCGACGAGAAGCGCGATCCGGTTGATCTCGGCAAGCTTGCGGTATTTTCCGGGGTTAAAGAGTTCCCCGTTCGGGTCAAGTGCGCCATCCTGTCCTGGCACACGTTGCGTGCTGCCCTCGAGGGGCAGGGGGAGACCGTTTCGACGGAGTAGGCCCTTGGGATCGCGGCAAGGGCCGGCGACCGTGGCATAACGAGGAGATCCGATGGACATCACGTCCGCCAATACATTGGTGATCGAGGCCCAGGTCATCGAGGCCTTGCGCACGTGCTTTGATCCGGAGATCCCGGTGAACGTCTACGAGCTGGGCCTCATCTACGGAATTGAGGTGGACCCGTCGGGGGCGGTCGAGGTCCGGATGACGCTCACCTCCCCCAACTGTCCGGCAGCGGGGACGCTGCCTGGGGAGGTTCGGGAAAAGGTAAGGACCATTCCCGGCGTGACGGACGCCAGGGTCGAGGTGGTCTTCGATCCTCCCTGGGACCAGTCCAGGATGTCCGAAGCGGCGAAACTCGAACTGGGCCTCTGGTGATCAACGCCGCCCGCAGGGAGGAACGGCCATCGGAGATTTCGTCGAACGGAAAGTCAGCGGCCTGACGGTCCGCATTGATCGCGGCCTCTGCATCGCTACCTCGAACTGCATGAAGGTTGCAGCGGAGGTCTTCGAATTCGACGCCGAGAACATCTGCACCTTCAAGGCGGCACCCCCGGACATCGAGCGAGAACGATTGATCGATGCGTGTGACGTCTGTCCGGTCGACGCCTTGATCGTCATTGACGAAGGCGGAAAGCAGCTCGTTCCCTGAGAACCCCCTCGTTTCTCCAGCCTGTCTCCCCTCCAATGATCGAAGTTGCGTCCTCGGCACTCCTCTAGTATATGTAGGCTCGTGGCACGGGATCTGCACTGGCTTCGAGGCGTGAGGGGATGGACGACTTCTATCGAGAATTCATTCTGGATCACTATAAGCGACCCCGAAACTTCGGGACGCTGGAGGATCCGGATATCACCCACGAGGAAGATAACCCTCTCTGCGGGGACCGGATCCGGATCGACCTGAAGCTCCACGAGGGCCACGTGGCCGATGTCCGTTTCAAAGGGCAGGGCTGCGCCATCAGTCAGGCGGCGGCCTCCCTCCTGACCGAGAGGATCAAGGGGGCATCCCTGGAGCGGGTCAGGGCCTTCACCAAGGAAGAGATGATCGAGGCCTTGGGGATGCCGCTCAGTCCGATTCGCCTGAAGTGCGGGCTACTGGCCTTGAAGGTGCTCAAGACCGGTCTGTACGGGCTGCAGCGCTGGCCGGGAGAAGAGGGCTAGAGGGTCGTTCGGCGGGGGCGGATGGGGAAGGGCGAGAAGATCATCGAACCACGGCACCAATCATTTTTTCTCGAGGTCCTCGAGGGGTTCCGTGCCGATGAATGCACACTCTTGGCTGCCGCCATTTCCTTCTATGGCCTCCTCTCGATCATCCCGCTTATCTTTCTGGGGGTGGCCTTCCTCGGCTACATCATGGGGTCCTCCGAGGGTGCGGTCGAGCGTGTGGTCACAGTCATTACCGAGCTTCTTCCGCTCCCGGTGGTCGGTCGGGTCGAAGACCTCCTCCAGTCCGTCATCGCTACGAGGACCGTCGCAGGCATCCTCGCCCTCCTCTCCTTCCTCTGGGTGGCCAACGGGGCCTTCGAAACGGTAGAACGAGCGATCAACATCATCCAGCGGGCAAAGGAGACCCGGGGATATTTCTATCGAAAGATGGTGGGGTTTGTCATCATGGTGACCTCGGGGACGCTTCTGCTCCTGTCGTTCCTGATCTCTCCCCTCCTCGTGGCCGTCTGGTCCCTCGCCAATGATCTCTTGAGTTACTTCGACGTCTTGCGGCCCTACACCCAGCTCGTCAATGCCAAGCTGGCCCCGCTGTGGCACTACGTTGCGCTTCCCCTCCCCTTCGTCCTCATGCTGGCAGTCTTTCTCCTTATTTACCTTATGGCGCCGGCCCGGCCGGTCCCCTTGCGTTCCGCGGTGCTGGGGGCGCTCATCGCCTCCATCCTGTGGCAGGGGGCGAGGGAGTTGTACAGCTACTACCTCCTCCATTATGCCCCTCACGATCGACTCTATGGGCCGGTAGGCGCACTGGTGGGTCTGGTCCTGTGGGTTTATTGGACCGCCGTCATCCTCTTGTTTGGCGCAGAGGTGGCCGAGGTTAACTCCCGGCGGAGCTTACGCAAGTATCGGCAGACGTAGGCCGGCTGGGTTCTCCCGGGGGCAGAAATGGCCGTCGAGCCCCGCAAGAGATGGACGGCCTGAACCGATGGCCGGGACCCCGGCCTCAGACCTCTCAGGTTCCACCGAAGCCGACGGTGACCTTGCCATCTTCGACGATGACCGGAACCTCTCGCACACCCTCAGAGACCTTCAGCATCTCCTCGAGCGCCTTTGTGTCCCTCCTCACATCGACGTAACGCACAGCGACATTCCGTTTGGCGTAATCCTCCCGGGCCGCCGAGGTAAAGGGTCACCCATCCTTCCCGTAGATGACGACGTTGGGTGCCATCAGATCACCTCCGTCATTGGTGATAGAAGCCCTATCATACACCAATCACCACCCGCCGCACCAGCGAGAGGCCGCCGGTCCCTCCCCATGGGGGTGCCCGCCCTAGACGCTGACCATATTGCGCCCGGCGTTCTTGGCGCGGTACAGGGCCTCGTCCGCCGCTGTGATCACTTGTTCCGGATCGGTGTTCCGATCCTTTCCTTCGGCCACGCCGATGCTGACGGTAACGGAGACGGTCTGTCTCGGGGCGCCGTTCGATTTGGATTCCTTCGGCTTCTTGGCCGGGCGGTTGGGATCCCGGAGCGTGAGAGACGAAGCCTCGACCGCCCTTCTGAGGGTCTCAAGGTGGGGGATGGCATCCTGGTGCGACTGGCCGGGGAAGAGCACGCAAAATTCCTCACCGCCGTAGCGAAACGCCCTCTCGTCGCCCAGCACCTTCGTGAGTTTCGCGGCGACCATGCGGAGGAGCTGATCGCCCGCATCGTGGCCGTACTGGTCGTTGAACTTCTTGAAGTGATCGACGTCAATCATGGCGACCGCATACCGGCCTCCGAGCTTGAGCAGCGCTTCGGAGAGGGCCCGGCGGGTCTGCAGGCCGGTCAGCTCGTCCCGGTAGGCCAGGACATACGAGGTCTCGATGACTGAGACCACGAGGATGAGTCCGGCGGTGGCAAAGTAGAGGGTGGAAACGGCCCCGATGCGGCCTGCGGTCAGGGCGAGGAGCGTGGCCGCGAGCGCCCACATGAAGCCACTCACGATGAGATCCGGGCGGCAGATGAACCGGACGGTGACCAGACCGAACGCGACGCCGAACGCCAGCAGGGCCGGCTGGGCGATCGGCAGCCCTCCCACGAATGGGATGTCCATCAGCCGGTGCTCGAGCAGCGCGGTGAGTCCCGCCTGCTCGGGGCGGCAGAGCAGGGCCATGATGGGGAGTTGTGCGAAAATGATGATGAGGCGCAGCAGACCTCGAGCGGTCACGAGACCTCGTTCGGCGATGAACGAGAGACCAGCAAGATTCAGCGGCACCAGGACCGCGGCGGCATTGAAGACGATGCGGGCGGTTCCCTCCAGGGGAGCGTCACCGGCCGCGTACTGTAACAGTGCCCTGTCTGCGATCCCCAGGACGAGGGTGGCGAACAGGAGCTGGCTCCGATGGAAACGAAACCCAAAGAGAAGCCCTGCCCCAAATACCGCGTAGGGATAAATCTGGATGAGGGCAGAAAGGGATGCCGGGGGCGTGATTACGACCACCATGATGGCCAAAAACAAAAAGCCGCCGGGCATCAGAACCGTGGTGAACGACCTCATGACTGCGGGCTTCAGCAATGATTGTGCCAGATTCACCGGGAACGCGGCGGGGCGAGGGAGAGGGGGGCGCTCGCTCATCCTGGCATGCCGATTGCTATGTCGAGAGTCGGGAGGTGAATGGCATGTTTTGGAATCAGGAAGAGGTGAGGGGCAGTTATCTGGCCAAGGGCCTTCGGTTCGTCGGGGACGTGCTGGGTGCTGGGGACTTTGTGTGTGACGGCGAGGTGGAGGGCAGGATCGAAATCGATGGACTCGTTCAGGTCGATTCAGGCGGGAAGATCCACGGTTGCATCGAGGCGACGGAGGCGGACATCGCAGGCTCTGTCGACGGGGATGTCCTCACGCGGGTTCGTCTCGTCCTCCGGGCCCCGGGCCGATTGAAAGGGGACGTGGTGAGTCCGGAACTGGTGGTCGAGCCGGGCGCCACCATTCTCGGGCAGATCCATATCGCGCAGCAGGAGGCCGAAGCCACTGTCGCCCCCGAGGATGTCGCGCCGGTAGTGTCCTAGGGAAGCCGTAGCTCCCCTGTGTCTGCTCCTCTGCTGGGGGAACGACCGAGAGGTCAGATCGTGAGGACGACCTTGCCGAACTGTCGCCGGTCCTCGAGGAGACGATGGGCCTGGGGCGCCTCGGCAAGAGGCAGGGCCTGGTCCACCACCGGTTTCAGCTTCCCCGCTTCGACCAACGACACGATGGTGAGCAGATCGGCCTTTCTCCCCATGTAGGCCCCCTGGATCCTGAGCTGCCGCATGAAGAGGTACCGGATGTCGGTCTCGGCGATGGGGCCACTCGTGGCCCCGCAGGTGACGAGCGTGCCGTCGGCGGCCAGGATGGGGATGAGCTCCTTCCAGGTCTCGCCACCCACGTGCTCGAAGACGATGTCGACGCCGCGGCGCTCCGTGACACGCTTCACCTCCTGCCCGATCGACTGGTCCCGGTAGTTGATGCCGTGGTCTGCCCCGAGGTTTTGCGCCTTCGCCAGCTTCTCGCCGGTACTGGCGGTGGCGATGACAGTGGCGCCAAACAGTTTGGCGATCTGCAACGCCGCGACGCCCACGCCGCTCCCGGCACCCATGACCAAAACCGTCTGACCGGGTCGGACGTTTCCCAACGTCACGAGCATGTTCCAAGCGGTGAGGAAGGTGAGCGGGAAGGCGGCGGCCCGGATAAAGTCGAGGCCCTTCGGAAGGGGAAGGACGTTCACCTCCGGGACCGCGATCAGGTCAGCGTATCCGCCGTCGAGACCGTAACCGCCGATGATCTGGTAGCTCGGGCACAGATTGTCGCGACCCTCGAGGCAGCGGGCGCACTGCCCGCAGCTTATGCCGGGGGAGATCACGACTGGCTCCCCGACCTTGACCCGCGTGCACAGCTCGCCAACCGCTGCCACCTCGCCAGCGATATCGCAGCCGGGGATATGGGGGAGCGGGACCTTGACCCCCGGGAGCCCTTTGCGAAGCCAGAGATCCAGGTGGTTGAGGGCGCAGCTCTTGATCCGGACGAGGACCTGGTTTTGGGCGATCCGGGGTTCCGGGATCTCCTCCAGTTTCAGGACCTCGGGTCCCCCGTGGGCGTGGAAGCGAACCGCTTTCATGGCGACGACCGATGACAGCTGACCGACGACCGGATGGATGCGCTCACCGACGACCGCTAACCGATGACAGAGAAGATCGGAACTTGTCTGTTGTTAGCATATCCGGGTAATTGGTCTCCGGTCATCAGTGGACGGTCATCGGTCAACGGTCAGCGTCAGTAGAATTGGGCCCCTCCGCGTCGAGGGCCGACGCGATCATACTCGGCCTTGAACTGCTTGAGCTGCTTGTAGTGCGCCTCGATCTCATCGTGGCGGAGTGGCATCTCCCGCCAGAGGGCGACGATCTTCAGCGCGATAGGTCGTGCCTCGGCGATAATCCGGAGCCGCTCCCGATTCTCCCCGGAGAGGCGCAGCCGCTCGAGGAGGGCGATTAACCCTACGTCATCCCGCCCCTTGACCAGCGCCTCCACCTGCTGCAGCTCCGCCCCGGTGAGCCCTTCGGGGAGAAGGCGCTCCAACTCCTGCACTCGGTACGAGGTGTACAACAGTTCTTTGCTTTCCACCGCCGCCGCCTCGCCCCTATCCTTTGATATTGCCGATCGGCTGCAGGCGCACCACCTTCTTGGAGATCCCCAGCGTGTGCACCGCATCCACGACGGCGGAGATGTCCTTGTAGGCCATCCCGGCCTCCTCCGCGAGCCCGGCGAAGGAGGCGGTTCGGACATAGATCCCCTGCCGTTCCATCCGCTGGAGCAGGTCACGGCCATGGACCTTCTTCTTGGCCGCGGTCCGTGACATGGTTCGGCCAGAGCCGTGGGCGGTGGATCCAAAGCTGTCCTCCATCGCCTTGGCCGTCCCGATGAGGAGGTACGAGCCGGTCTCCATCGACCCGCCGATGATCACCGGCTGGCCGATGGCCCGGTACCGCTCCGCCAGTTCCGGGTGTCCCGGAGGAAAGGATCGGGTTGCCCCCTTCCGGTGGACGACCAGCTCCCGCTCCTCGCCGTTCACCCGGTACCGCTCGACCTTGGCGATATTGTGGCAGACGTCGTAGATGATCTCGAGGCCCAAGTCGCGCGCATCCCGTTTGAACACGTCGCTGAAGACCTCGCGGACGCGGTGGGTAATGACTTGGCGGTTGGCAAAGGCGGAGTTGGCCGCGCACAGCATCGCCTTGAAGTAGTCCTGGCCCTCGGGAGACGCGAAGGGCGCGCAGGCCAGCTCCCGATCAGGGATGGTGATCCCGTACCGCTTCATGGCCGGCCCAAAGATCTCGAGATAGTCGGTGCCGACCTGATGCCCGAAGCCTCGGGAGCCGCAGTGGAACATCACCACCACCTGGAGCTCGCGGTCGATGCCGAGCGCCTTGGCGACATCCACCTCGTAGATATTGCCGGGGTAGACGACTTGGATTTCCAGGTAGTGGTTGCCCGACCCTAACGTCCCGAGCTGGTGAATCCCCCGGCTCGTGGCCTTGGCGCTGACCTTGGCGGGATCGGCGCCGGCAATCCGGCCGAAGTTCTCAATCCCCTCGGCGTCCTCCGGCCAGCCGAACCCGCGCCGGATCATCCCCTGGGCCCCCTGCACCATCACCTCGCGAAATTCGGCATCGTTCAACCTCAGGAATCCCTTGGTGCCCACCCCGGAGGGGACGGCCTGAAAGAGTCGGTCCACCAACTCGCGGAGCCTCGGCTTGACCTCGGGCTCGGTCAGATTTGTCCGCATCAGGCGCATCCCACAGTTGATGTCAAAGCCGATCCCGCCCGGCGAGATGACCCCCGTGCGGGTGTCCATGGCGGCCACCCCCCCAATGGGGAATCCGTAGCCCCAATGGCCGTCGGGCATGCAGAGGGCGTACTTCTGGATCCCGGGGAGGCAGGCGACGTTGGTCACCTGCTCGAAGACCCCCTGATCCATCCCCTTGAAGAGCTCGTCCGTGGCGTAGATCCGGGCCGGAACCAGCATGCCTTCCTTGGCGGTGCGAGGTACCTCCCAGATGCCCTCGGCGATCTTCTTGGCTTCCATGACCCTACCCCCTTAGATGTCCAGGATGACCTGCGCCCTCCATCCGTGAGGGGTTTTCGTGAGAGAAAACAGATGGTAGGTTACCGCCTTGACATCCACCTTGAGCGACATCGTCTCGTAGTTGATCTGGTCTCCCCACGCCGTCGCCTCAAGCTCGCACTCGGTCCCCTCGCGGATGGTGATTTCGAATCGCCGGAACAGGAGACATGCCGCATCCTTGAGGTAGATGAGCTCTGCGAGCCAGCGGAAGAGGAGGGTCTCCAGATCCTCGGCGCGGAGCGAGATCAGGCGTGACAGGGTGGGCGACACCCCATCCAGTTCCACCATCGTCTCGGTGAGGGCAAGCGCTGCCGCCTCGAAGACCTCGGCGAGTGTCCGTCCCTCCGCCTCGAAGGCCACGTCGGCGATGGCGATCTCTTCGAGGAACCGATAGGGCATGCCCCTCTCCGACCCCGCCCCCGGGAATAACTATAGGAAGCGATCGGGAAAATGTCAAAGTCCTTTTCGACCGCGTCGATCTACGGTGTCAGGATCGAGCGGGGGGGGGCGACTCAAAGAGAGGCGGCGTCAACCACTACGGTATCGGCTGGTGGAGGGCGGGGGCGGCCCGTTGGATGGCGGTCAGGACCTCCTCCGGAGTTTCGGCCAGGGTAAAGATGGTCATCTCCTCAGGCCTGACCCTTCCCCGCTCCACAGCCGTCTGGGTCAGCCACTCGAGCAGACCCTGCCAGTAGTCCCGCCCCACGAGGACCACAGGGAAGGGACGGATCTTGTGGGTCTGGATCAGGGTAGCCGATTCGAAGAGCTCATCCAGCGTCCCGAATCCCCCAGGCAGGAAGACGAACGCGACGGAGTGCCGGACAAACATGACCTTCCGGACGAAGAAGTAGCGAAAGTTCAGGAGGGTGGTGACATACGGGTTGACCGGCTGCTCCAGAGGGAGCTGGATGTTCAATCCGATGGAGGAGCCTCCCGCTTCCCGCGCCCCCTTGTTTGCCGCCTCCATAATCCCGGGTCCCGCACCGGTCAGGACGGCGAACCCGTGCTGGGCCAGGAGGCGGCCAATCCCCTCTGCGACCCCATAGTATGGGTCCTGCCGGGTCGCCCGGGATGACCCGAAGATGGCCACGCCGGGCGGAATCCGCGAGAGGACCTCGAACCCCTCAGCGAATTCGGCCATGATCCGGTACACCCGGTCTGTATCCTCCGCGCGCAGGTGATTCAGGACGAACTGATCGGGGGAGAGCATCTTCTTTTCCATCTGGCCTCCAAGACGGAACACTTATTCTATCACGACTTGCAGTTTCTCGGCATTGAAGTTACGGCCGGGCCGTCCGACGCATCAGCACCTTGACAGGGAGGCGTGAGGGCGCCACAATTTGCCCTCCGACGATTTCACAGACCACCCTCCTCCGGCTCTCCGCATAGGGAAGGAGGAGAAGGCTTTTCCTTTGGCATCCATGGGCGAAGTTGCTAAGATAATCTGCCGAGGTCATCATCCTGCGGAGTGCCGTCATGGATGCGCCACCCGAGTTGGTCAATGGGGTCCTCCCCGCCGTGGTCAGTATCGAGGCGGCGGTCAAGCCGGGCCATCCCTCCACAGTGGTCCTGGGGACCGAGCGGAGAGGCACCGGGGTCATTGTGGATACCGGGGGATATCTCCTGACGGTAAACTATGTGGTGATCGGGGCATACCGTCTTGGCGTGGGCCTGACGGATGGCCGGCGCTTTCAGGCGCATCTGGTGGCGCGCGACTTTGACAGCGGCCTGGCCCTCCTCAAGATTCCACCCCAGGATCTTCCCGTAGTGCGTCTCGGCTCCTCGATGGACATTATCCTGGGACAGCCGGTGTTCCTCCTGGCCGCGACCGGGACGGTCGAGCGGCGCGTGGCCGAGGGGTTCATCTCCTATCTCGGAGAGTTCGACACCCACTGGGAGTACATGCTCTCGAAGGCGATCGGGGTGACGATTCAAAACCCAGGCCTCGGCGGGGCTCCCCTCTTTGACCTGGCCGGGCGTGTGGTCGGCATCGCTGCGTTCAACGTCTCCGAGGTGGCGCGCACGACGATCGCGATTCCGGTGGAGCTGTATCAGCTCAACCGGACGGAACTCTTGGAATTCGGTCAGGTCGTGAGCCGGCCGGTGCGGGCGTGGATCGGAGCGCATCTGCAACCGACAGACCGCGGGGTGATGGTGGCGGGGTTGGTCCCCGGAGGGCCGGCAGAGGCGGCGGGGATCCGGGAGGGGGACATCATCATCGCCGTGGACTACTGTTCGGTGGAGACCCGGCCCGACTTGTACGAGGAGCTGTGGAAGAAACGGGCCCACGACAAGGTGGTCCTCAAGATCCTTCGCGAAGAGCAGGTCATCGTCATTGAGGTGGTCAGCGGGAGTCGCGAGGATTTCTATAAGTAATTGGGCGCACGGCTCAGTGTGTTGGACGGGAGAACGATGGGGCGTGCGTTAGATTTTCTCGCCTTTGGGGCGCATCCCGATGACGCCGAGATCGGGGCTGGGGCCTTTCTCCTCAAGATGAAGGCGCGTGGATATCGGACGGGGATCGTCAGCCTTACCGAAGGGGATATGGGGGCGGGGACCCGCACGGTCCGGAGACGGGAGGCGGCGGCGGCGGCCAGAGTCCTGGAGCTGGATGTCTTCGAGATCCTTCGCCTGGGGGATACCCGCCTCGAGGATAATCTCACGAACCGGAGGCAGGTCGCCTCCCTCATCCGCAAGTATCGCCCCAGGATCGTGCTGGCGCCCCATTACGGTGTGGAGCCGGGGCGAGGACGGGGACACGCCGACCACATTGCGGCCGGCCATCTCGTGACCCACGCCGCCAACTTCGCCCACCTGGAAAAGTTTCCCGCAGGCGGGCGGCCCCACGCGGTGCAAAAGATCCTCTACTACTTCATGATCCCCTTTGAGCGCCCCTCCTTCATCGTTCCCGTGGACGAGGAGCTGCCGCGGGCCCTTGAAGCCGTCAACGCCCACAGGTCCCAGTTCGGCCGGCCGGGGTACCGGTCGGTCCCTGGCCGCCTCGAGGCCGTGGCCCGCTATTTCGGTCTCCTCATCGGTTGCACCTACGGCCAGGCCTTCTACACTCAGGAGATCTTTCGGATCGACGATCCCCTGCTCCTTTTCCAGAGGCCCAACCATGGGGAGGAATAACAGTTCGGCTGTTGGCAGTCAGCCGTCAGCCCGCTGACAGGCGACGTGCTCCTGAGAGCTGATAGCTGACCGCTTTACGTCAGCGGTGCAGAAAAAATGCCACGGCCACTCTGCCCGCCATCACCAGCAAGCCGAGGATGAGGAAGGGCCGCGCGAGGAAACGCGGGAGAATGAGGATGAGGACGATCCCGATAATGGCGGTCACCTTGAAGAAGGGATCTCGCCACCAGAAGAGGCCCAGGGCGTAGTCGTAAGATGAGAGGGGGGCGAGAGGACGGAGGGGGTAGCGGGGCAGGGCGTCGAGAGCCAGGTGGGTGAGTCCTCCGACGAAGGCGTAGAGCACGAGGACAAGGGGGGAGCGCTTTTTCGAAGAGACGGTGATGAGCCCCGCCACTGCCACTGAAAGAAGGGTCACGCCTACCAGGGTATGGGTGAGCGTCCGGTGCTGCTCGAAGTAGAGGCGAGGATCGATGCGCGGCGGCATCTCGCACGAGGAATATGACGAGATTCTCCACGCGGTGGCCGGCTGCCTTGAAGGGGAGTCGCCCCGGACGCTCTATCTCCTCGAGAATCTCTCCCGCTGATGGCTGACCGCGGACGGCTCGACTGAGCGGTTCGACATGGCTCACCGTCCTGAGCTGGTCGAAGGACTCGCCGACATCTGCTGACGACTGAAAGACGGAGGGACGCGATGACGCCACAAGAGATCAGACGGCACGTCGGCAAGCGGGTGACCCTAAAGCTCAGGGCCGACGCCCCCGGGGGACCGACCGTGACAGGGCGCCTGGTGGGGACCCTGGAGGCGGCGGACGGCCTGGTCATCTACGTCGAACCTGAAGGCTCATCCCGCAACCAGAGCCTCACGGTGCATTATCATCATATCGTGAGCCTGAACCCTTCCTGACGGAACGGGGGCCCCGGGATGCGGGAGGGCTTTCCCGAGAGGGGAGGTGGACCGTGTCGATGTATGAGCGAATCGTCCGGGAGGCAGCGGACGCGATCGTGCTGGCTGGCCCGGACGGGAAGATCACGCTGTGGAACCCGGGGGCCGAGCGGATGTTCGGATTCACCGCGGCCGAGGCCCTCGGGCAGTCCTTAGACCTGATCATCCCTGAGAAATACAGAGAGCGGCACTGGAACGGTTTTCATCAAGTCATGCGAACCGGAAAGACCGACTACGGTGATCAGGTCCTGCGGGTCCCGGCTCTCAGGAAGGACGGGAGCCGATTCTCCATTGCGTTCACGGTCGGGTTGCTGAAAAAGACCGATGGGCAGGTGGAGGGGATCTTCGCTGTAATGCGCGATGACACCGAGGCCTTCAACACGCAAAAGACGCTTCGGGACCGGGTCAAGGAGCTGGAGCAGGCCCTGGAGGGGGCGAAAGCGAAGCGGTGAAAGGCCGGGGTTGCAAGAATCTATTGACTCGCGGCGGATGGACAGGGTATAGCTTTCACCGGCGGGAAGCGGGGTTGGGTTAAACACTCACGACAAGGGAGGACGGAATGGCAAAGATGATAACGAAGGCACAGCTTGTCGGACGTCTGGCGGAGAAGGCGAAGATTACCAAAGGCAACGCGGCAGCGATCCTCGATGAGATCGCCTCCCTGGCGGCGAAGGAAGCGAAGAACGGCTTTGTCATCCCGGGGGTCGGCAAGGTGGTCCTCGTCAACCGGAAGGCGCGCATGGGTCGCAACCCCCAGACCGGCCAGCCCCTCAGGATTCCTGCCAAGCGGGTGGTCCGCATCCGGATCGCGAAGGCGCTGAAGGACGCCGTCCTGGGCCGGAAATAATCCCCTCCGGAACACAGGGGAGGGCATCGGACTTGCTTCGGCGGGAGAGGATTGCACCCGGGGGTTCAGGGCGCCCCGATGCAGGCCGGGCTGGCTCGCCTGGACCTCTGGGGTCGCTACTGTGCCAGCGCTCGGTAGAGGGTATCCCAGTAGAGAAGCTCGTAGCCCTGGAGCATGCGGGCTGCCTGCTTTATCTTCGGGGGCTCGACCCCTCGATTGAGCCCCTCCTGGATCACCCGCAGGGCCCGCTCCTCGAAACCCGGCGGCAGGTCGCTGAAGAGATTAAAGAAACCGACGTCCCCATCCTTCATCTGGTATCGCGCCTTCAGCGCCTGGCTCATCCGGGCGCAGTTCGACCCCCACGCTTCGAGATTCACCAGGAAGGCGGCGGCAAACTCGGCGCACGAGCCGAAGAGGGCGAGCCAGGCGACATAGGCACTGTACGCGAATGCCCCGGGGATCGGCTCGGCACCCGTGAGGTCGCCCGCCGGCATAGCCAGGGCGGTGGCGAACGTCTCGAGGGCTTCCAGGGCCCCCCGTTCTCCCTGGATACCTCCCCAGAAGAACTCCCGCGTTTCGGCGGAGTCCGCCTTGACAATCACAAGGGCCATCGCGCGGAGATCGCTGCCGATGATGTGGTACTGCTGGCCCGCGAACCGACGGAGCTCCTCTCGCGAGACCGCTCCGGCCGCTAGGGCGTCCAGGTAGGGATGCCGGCGGATCTCTGCCTCGACCGCCTGAAGTTCCTGCCGCGTCTCTTCCACGAGGTGACGTGCATCCACCATGATGGGTGCCTCCTTCAGGAGCCGAGGTCCCTTGCTCCCTCTCGCGCGCCCTGACGATCGACCGCCTCGAAGGCGGCGGTGAGCTCCTCCTTCAGTCTCTCCACAGCCGCGGTGTGGGCCGACTCCACCTGCGTCATTTGCCGGGTGGTGCTCAGAGTTCGGAGCATCATGATGAAGAAGGCGATGAGGCCCAGACCGATCCCCCCCACTGTGGCATAGGGGAGGCCGATCCCTCGCTCGACGAGGTAGCCGAGCGTCGCGCCGACTAAAACCGTCGTGGCCGAGATTTTCAGGGTCTGGGCGAGGCGCCGTGGAGAACCCATCTCGGCGTCGTAGGATCGATAGGCCTGGAGCAGTTGGCTGTACGCGGGGATCACCTGCAGGGCCGTCTCGCGCTTCTGTCGGAGCAGTGCGGCCTTCCGCTGCCGCTCCCTGATCGCTTGTTGAAGTTCCTTGGGCAGTTCCTTCATCTCTTCCGCCGACGGCAGGTCGCTCAGACAGGGCCTGATCCGCCGGGCAAAGGCCTCTAGGATAGCTGAAACAGCCTCCGCCTCGTCTCCCTTGGCAAAGGCCGCATCGACGGATCGAAAGGTAAGAGCGACGAGCTCCCGGTTCTCTGCTGTGTCCTGGTCCACCCCTTGACTATAGCCCGGGAGGAGTGAAAACCCCAAGCCTTGCCTTTGCGCCTCCGCTGACGTATGGTCAGAACGGGAGTTCGCGCGGCGTATTGCACGCGGGTCTTCCTTGCCTCGTGGGCGCGGCCGCTCCGGTAGAGGAACCAATGTCGAGACGGCCTGATCCGGCCATTGCCCGCATTCGGGCCGTCCATGACGTGTCGGACATCGGCCTGCGGCACGCCATGGAGGACCGCCACGTCCTCGAGATCCGTCCGGAGATCGGCCTCTTCGGTGGAGTCTACGATGGCCATGGAGGGGTGGAGGCGGCCGAGATCGCGGCGACATCACTCCATCAGGTCTTCTTCGAGGCGCTTGACGCCGGACTTGACCCCATCGAGGCATTCCGGCAGTCCTACCGCGTGGTGGAGGGGCGGCTCCAGTGCACGGACAGCGGGGCCACGGCGGCCACGATCTTCTTCCGGAAGGATCAACTTTACTTCGCCCACGTGGGGGATGCCGAGATTCTCCTCGCAGGAACCGGACCGACACCCCTCACCCGCCCCCACCGGGTGAACGATCCCTCGGAGCGGTCCCGCATCATTACGGGAGGGGGGCAGATCGAGGGCGGATATGTGGTCCGGGGCCTCCGGGGGCTCATGCCGACCCGGAGCTTCGGCGACAGCTACTTTCGTTCCATCGGGGTGATGGCTGTCCCGACCGTGGGAGAGCGGCGGCTCGGTCTCGACGATCGGTTTCTGGTGGTGGCTTGCGACGGCCTCTTTGACGTCTTGGAGGGAGAGGACATCGTGCGCGTCCTCCACGGGAGTTCTGGGGCTCGGGAGGGGGCCGAGACCCTTCGGAATGAGGTCCTTGCCAGGGGTGGGACAGACAATCTGACAATTCTGGTGATCGAATTTGAACCGGGGAGCACCCGATAAGTTATGGGACACGGCGCTCCAGCCGGGAGACGGATGCAACCACGTTCGAGCGATCGGCCAGCCTTGGCACAGATTCAGGCCGAGGTGATTCATTGTACGCGATGCCCGCGGCTCACCCGGCACCGGGAGCAGGTGGCGGCTCAAAAGGTCCGCCGCTTGACGCGACCCATGTTTCATGCCATCTTCAAAAAAGCCCGCCGGCTCCTATCCGAGAAAGAGAATCCGGCATGAGCGTTGCATCGCCGCGTGGTGGGTACTCGCGTAGGGGCCCGACGCGCAGAAGGGAGGGCTCCTTCAGAGAGAGGGGAAATCATGGCTGTGATCTTCGTTCCAGCGGAAGTGAGTCGCCTCGATAATATCGATCCAAAGGAGATTAGGGTCGTTGAGATACAGATGCCCTATGCCTGTGAAGTCGATGGCCGGACGTACCCGATTGCCGATGAAATGCGGCCGGGTACCGCCTTTCTCGCAGAGCCTTTTGGCGCGCGGACACAGAAGCTCCAAAAGCGTCTTTATACTCGTTCCAATTGTGCCCTCACCGAGAATCGAATTCTTCAGACCATCATTAACGACACGCACGATCCGAAGGCGGACACGTCCGTATGGTGGCAAACCGACGAGGTGAGCGTCGGGGACACGATCAACGTTCGGGTCGAATTCAATGGTGACGGGACCACATTGATCGTGTACGAACACAGGATCAAGGATGACAACAAGAGTCTCAAGCTGGAACCCGATGACTGGTGGCTCGACAAGAAATTTCTTGGTATTGGGTTCTCGACTGGCGTGACTCCCCTCTTTGCCCACGTCCGGTATCTTGCTGCGCTGAATTTCGGACGAACACGGAAGCATCCGGGGGCGCACTATGTCCTGATTGTGAGCGTGAAGAATCCGAGACAACTGATGTCTCACGAGGAGTGGCTGGAGCTCGAAAAGAAGTACCCTGAGAATTTCCGATATCATCCCGTCTTGACCCGCGAATGGCCCGAGGATTGGCCCTATACGCGGGGAAGAATTGTCAAGGCCGAGAAGGGGGCCGATGGGCAGGCAAAGATCAACATGAACCCCCTCTTCGGGGTGGTCACCGACATCGAAGAACGGCACATCAGGATGTGCGGGAATGAAACGGCGGAGCTGCAGCTTCGGACCGGGTTCGAGCAGACGAGAATCCCCGCCAGTTTCAAAGCGGAAGTCTGGTAGGAAAAACGGGGGAGAAGCTTGCCTCCTCCCCCCTGCTGCATGATGCAGTTACTTCTTTGCAGGCTTGATCCCGAGCTTTTCTAGGCCCGCCTCGAACTTCTTTGCCGCCTCCTCACCCTTGCCGTCCTTGAGGAGCTTGTCCCCCTCGCCGCAGAGCTTCTCGGCATCCTTATTCGGGGTCTTCTTCAGCGCCTCCTGACACTGCTTGGAGAGCTCTGGGGCATGGGCGGCCCACGCCGGGCCGATCGCCACGCCCACCACGAACGCGAGGGCAACAAACGCACCGAGTGCCTTCTTCACAAGTATCACCTCCTCTCCTGGGTCAGGTTCCCCCGGAGTGTCCTTATCGTGCTAGACGGACGGACCCCCCTTCTGTTCCCAGCGGGCAGGCGGTCCGCCCCCTATTTTGGCTTGGGCGCGGGGGAAGGCGTCGGAGCCGGCGCCTTGGGGGCCGGCTTGGCGGCCGGTGGCTTCGGAGCCGTGGCAGCCTTCCTGGCCGCCTCAAGGGACTTTTCCAGCTCGGCGACCTGCTTCTCCAGGCCTTCAATGCTTGTGCTCAGGGTGCTCTTTTCCGCCTCGAGGGCCTGGAGCTTCCCATTGAGGGAGGCATTTTCCTCTTGTGCCGTTTTGATTTGGGCCTTCAGGGCCTCATTCTCTTTCTGGAGCTCCTGGCCGCAGCCCGCGATCAGGAAGAGGGTTAGGACGAGAAGGCTCCCCGCCATCCTTTGTGTCATGCTCTGCTCCATGTCCGGGATCCCCGTGGGAATCAAGTTTGTCGGGCGACGCTTCGCTCACAATGCGGTTAATGCAGTATAAGACGATGTCGTCTAAGGCCTCTTCGGTCCGGGTCCTTTCGGTGGTGGTGGCCATGGCTTCTTCTCGCCTGGCTTCTGGGCCCGCACGCGGATCACCCCCTTTCGTCTCGTCTGTGGCCTGACAGTATATATACCTGCGCCCCGCGCGCAAGGAAAAATGCCGGCGGCTTTGTCGTGATCCCGACGACCTGTCCGGCTGGTTCCAGGGCGACCACGATATCATAAAGTCAGGACGTGAGAAAGGACTTGCCCTTCGAGAACACGGCGCTTAAGATGCGGCTCTGGAGGAGCAATGCGAGACACGGTGACATGGGTAGTACTCCTTGTGGCCTGTACAGTCGTGGGTGTCCTGGGGTACCGGTACTACAAGGCTACCGAGCAGATCGCCCAGCTCACCGAGAAGACGACTCGGCTCACGGCAGAGATCGAGGGCGTCACCGAGGTCCATGAGCTCACCGAGGCAAAGCAGGCGAAGGAGGCCAAGAAGGCCGCGGAGACCCGAGAGAAGCTCACGGGTGAGGTGCAGGGCCTGCAGAAGGAATTGGCCAAGACCCGCCAGGAACGAGAGACATTGAAGACCCAGGTCGCCACGCTCCAGGGCGAGTCCAAGAAACTGCAGGGGAACTTCAAGGCCCTTCAGGGGGAGAAGGAGAAGCTGGATCGCCGACTGGAGAGTGTCGAGCGGACGCTCAAGGATCGGGAGGCAAAGCTTCAGGAGCTGGACAAGGCGCGGCGGGCGGATCAGGAAGCTCTGCGCACGTGGCAGGGGACCGGTCAGCGATTGATGGAAGAGCAGAAGAAGCTCCAGACCGAACTCCGGGCCCGCGAGGAGGAGGTCAAGCGGGTCAATCTGCTCCAGGCGGAACGGGCCGCAGAGGTCCACGAACTCACCCAGGCCCTCAAGGAACGGGAAGAGCGCATCGCAGCGCTCCGGCGCCAAGTCCGGGACCTCGAGACGCGCCCAACCGTGCGGTAACGTCCTCGGGTATCCCTTGCCGAAACGCCCTGCGACCGCTCCGCAGCGCGAGAACGGTCCGTGTCGATTCTGGTGGTTTTCGATTATCTCTGACCCTGGTGCTTCGTGGCCGAGGTGCGGCTCGACGCTGTCCTGACACGCCTCGCCCGGCGGCTGCCCATCCGGCGAGTCGGCTATATCCTCAAACCTGAAGCCCCCGCTTACCCCAGCTTCTCCAGCGAGCGTCGGGGCCACTGGCAGAGGGCTGCGGCGACGGAGCCCTCCCTGGGGATCCGTCTCTGGGTGAAGGGCGAGCGGTATCCCGGGTCAAGCGTTCCGGCGCTCGAGGCCGCTCAGGCGGCCAGGCGTCAGGGAGCCGATGCCTCGGAGGCCTTCCACTTCGGCGTCTTTCGCGCCTTCCTGGTTGAAAACCGCGATATCAGCGACCGGACCGTCCTGGAAGAGGTCGCGCTGAGCTGTGGTCTTGATCTTCACCGCTTCAGGGTCGACCTCAAAGACCCCACGGTGAAGGAGACGGTCTACGCAGAGCATCTCGAGGCGGTGGACCGGTACCACGTTGAAGCGGTCCCGACGATCGTCATTGGCGAGGAGCGCATAGAGGGGGCCGCGCCTCCGGCGATCTACCAGGCCGCCCTGGCTGGTCTGGTCTAGTGGGTGGCTCCGCATATTTTCATTTGAGCGCAAGAATCGGATGGTGTGCCTCCTGAGGGCTGACTATCTTTACCCGCAGGAGGTGACACGCGCGATGAAGAAGACTGAGCTGAAAGCCTATGCGACCGACGGGGCCCGCTGGGAGGCTGTCGTGTCCCGTGATCCGGCCGCGGACGGTGCCTTCTATTACGCGGTGCGATCGACTGGCGTTTACTGCCGTCCTACCTGCCCGTCGCGACGCCCCTTGCGTGCGCACGTCGCGTTCTTTGAGGACATCGACTCAGCAGAGCAAGCCAACTTCCGGCCCTGTCTGCGCTGCCGCCCAAAGGAGGTCAGCCCCCAGCAACGGGTGGTCGCGCACATACTGCAGCTGCTAGATACCGTGGAGGTGCCCCCCTCGCTCGCCGAACTCAGTGAGAGGATGGGCCTCAGCTCCTCTCACCTCCAGCGCGTGTTCAGGCGCGCCACCGGCCTGAGCCCCAAGCAGTACGCGGCTGCGCAGTGTCTCCAGCGCTTCAAGGCGGGGCTCAAGCAGGGGCGCAGCGTGACCGGGGCGATGTACGACGCCGGTTACGGATCCAGCCGTGGACTGTACGAGAAAGCGAGCCAGCAACTCGGCATGGCGCCCGGAGCGTACAAACGCGGTGGCAAGGCTGAACAGATCGTATACACCCTGGCGGATAGTCCGATCGGTCGGATGCTTGTCGCTGCCACAACGCGTGGGGTATGCGCGGTGTACTTCGGCGAGGACGCGGCGCTCGTGCAGGAGCTGCGCGCAGAATACCCGCGGGCCGTCCTCGTTCGCGCGGATGCCAGGCTCCGGTCGACCGTGAACGCCATTCGGGATCATGTGGGGCACTCCGGGCCACGGCGCCTCGACCTGCCGATCGACGTGCAGGCGACAGCCTTCCAGTCGCGGGTGTGGGACGCCCTGCGCAAGATTCCGTACGGACAGACCCGCTCGTATGCTCAAATCGCCGAGGCGATCGGGGAGCCTCGAGCCGCGCGGGCCGTGGCGCGAGCCTGTGCGACGAACCCGGTCGCCGTGGTGGTGCCGTGCCATCGCGTCGTGAGATCGGATGGGAAGCTCGGCGGCTACCGGTGGGGTGTGCAGCGCAAGCGCGTCGTGCTGGACAGGGAACGCGAGCACGCCGAGGCGCGGTCGGCGGACTGATCACGCTCCCTTCTTCTTCCGGCATGGGTCGACGCCGGCCGGCGTGCGTCCAGCGGGCTCGGGGCCTCGCACCGTCAGGGCAGGTTGAGGGGAAGGCCTCCCTCATCGAGGAAGGTAGAACCCAACGCCTGGTAGCGGCGTTTCAAGGAGGCGGTCGAGACGCGTTTCCCTTCGCGGCGGTCAAGGAGGGCGAGGAGGAGATCGCTGTGAAGCTTCTCAAAGCGGAAGCCGTGTCGCCGGGCCGCGGTTCGGGCCGCTTCCAGGAATCGTCGGGCCAGCCGCCGCTTTCCTTGCAGGATCAGGATCTCCCCGCGACCGAGGCGAGTATAGATACGTCCCCGCGGATCGCGGGTCTCGATAAAGATCGCCTCGGCCGCGGCGAAGACCTGCCCGGCCCGCTTCAGTTGCCGGGAGATCTTGTAGAGGGTTCCCTCTCCCCACAGCGTATACGCGTAGCTCACCCGGTCCCGGAGATCCGCGTAGAGCCGTCGAGCCTCGGCGAAGTGGGTGAGGGCCGTCCGTGAACGCCCGAGCATCCGATTGGCGTTGGCGATGCCGCAGGCTGCGTAGGCCCTTCCGAAGGTATCGCCGAGGCGCCTGAGCTCACGGTGCGCCTCCGAGTAGTAGGTGAGCGAGTCGCGGTATTTCCCCATCAGGCGACTGACACCCCCCATTCCACAGAGGCAGTACCCCGCTCCGGCTCGATCACCCTGCTGTTTGAAGAGGGCCTT
The DNA here is from genome assembly GCA_001443495.1 of candidate division NC10 bacterium CSP1-5. GTDB lineage: Bacteria > Methylomirabilota > Methylomirabilia > Methylomirabilales > CSP1-5 > CSP1-5. The sequence goes on from LDXR01000012.1 coordinate 30,194, forward strand.
GGCGCGCCGAAACGTGTCCAGGGCGTCGTTCAGACTTCCCCGGATTCGGAGCGCGCCTGCCGTGGCCCACAGGACGTACGCCTGGCCGGTGCGGTCTCCGGCCTTGCCGTAGGTCCGGGCGGCACGGGCGAACAGACGCAGGGACTGCCGGTGATCCCCCACGGCCCGAAGGCTCATCCCGAGACCGACCTCGGCATCGGCCTGATCGGCTGGGCTGTTGAGGATGGCGGCCACTGCCAGGGTCTTCTGATAGGTCTCCTGCGCTTGTCTGAAATTGCCGAGGAGCCTCAGGCAGTGGCCCTGAGCGAGAAGACACTGGAAGAGTCCTTGCGGGTCGCCGGACCGCCGGAAGAGCTGTGCGGCGTCGCGATAGGATGCGAGGGCCTGGGTAAACATGCCGGCCCGTCGCTCCTTCTCTCCCCGAACAAAGAGGGCCGCTGGTCTTTCGGTGCGCATGGCCTCTCTTGCCTGTGTCGCCGGACTGCCTGAGGAACCGGCTGGGTGTGATCCCGGACCGGCGATTCAGAGCTGCTCTGTGAATTCAGCGATCTCGGTGATCCTGACGCCCTCCACGACGACATCGGGAGCATAGACGACCTCGTCGGCACCCCAGGCAAAGGTGCCCTTTCGCTCCTGCCCCACGCCTGCAATGCTCTTGAGGACCCTCTGGATGTTGTCATTGATCCGGACCGTGTTGGCCTTGAGGGGCCCGGCGAGCCTTCCGTCCTTGATGAGGAAGGAATCCCCGATGACGGTACAGGTGAAGTCCCCGGCGGCCAGCCCATTGATCGGGTAGGTGTACCAGGTTCGACCGATGTAGAGGCCGTCTCCCACCAGGCGGAAAAGCTGCCGCGCGCTCAAGGGTCTCTTTCCTTCAAGCACGACATTGGTGCCGGCGATCCCGGGCGGCCGATCGAAGTGGCGGCCACCCCCCGTTCCGCGGCGAAAACCGTTGCGGGGGACGAGCGCCTTTCGGCCTCGACGGGGATCAGTGCCGAGTTTTTCTTTTCCGCGGGGATCGCGGAGAGGCGCTCGGTTTCGTAGGAGTTGCTCAAGAGGCCGACCAGGACCCCCTCGCGGATGAGGTCGGTGCGACCGGTTGGAAGCCCCTCACAGGTTATGCCTTTACTGGCCACGAGCCCTCGGGCGGCCCCGTGATCATACAGGCTGACCTCAGATGTTGCGACCCGCTGGCCCAGTCGCCTCTGAAAGGGGGAACTCCCTGCGTAGAAGGTCCTCGAGGTGAGGCCGGGAATGATCAAGTGCGTCATGAGGTCCGTGACCGCCTGCGGACCAAGGATCACTCGGTAGCTTCCCGACCGGACGCGGATGCCACCGATAGCGTCAATGGCCGCCCGGGCCGCCTGGACCCCGGTCTCTTCGGTCAGTTCGCTCAGGCGCCGACCCGTCGCCCACCCGCTCCCCTTGGCCTGGAAGCGTTCCACCATAGCGGTGAGAAACGTGAGACAGAAGGCTGATTCATCCGTCTGAACTCGGGGAAGCCTGGTCGAGCCGATGGCGATGCGCTCCTGAACGATGGACACGTCCCCGCTCAGAATGAGACCCAGGGACGAGATCTGCCGTCGTCCCCCGGCCACCTCGGCCAGGCGGCGAGAGCTGAGGAAGGTCCGCAGCGCTCCCCGGATGGCCTTCCAACCGACCCTGACGAGATCCGTGTCGCGGAGGTTCATGAGCCGGGCGTCGTGGTAGCGCGTGAGGGTTCGCGCTTCTCCCGTGGGTTGAGGCAGCGAGACGAATTCGGGGTCCGGGACCACCGACTGTCGTGCCTTCGCGAGGGCCTGCCGCACCCCCTCAGCCGTGAGATCACTCGGCTCGCTCCCGAATCCGATTTGGATCCCTGTTGGGGTTCGGAAGACCGCCCGGATGCCGATGCCATAGGCCAGGGTGGACTTGGGTTCTTCGGCACCGTTACAGGGCAGGTGAGAAGTGTAATGGAGTCGCGTGAGCAGGTGTTGGTTGGACGCAGCAAAGACTTCGGCCTCCCGGACATCCTCGACAGACTTGAGCAGCGACAGGGCCTCGTGGACTGCCCGCTCCAAGCGTGCCCGGGAGATCATCGGTCTCCTCCGGTGAGGCGCGCCAAGGACCGCATGGTGGGGCCGCCATTCCCCACCCGCTTCGTCTGCATCGGTTGCCCCTTCCCACAGTGCGGGATGGGGAAGAGGCAGAAGTCCTTTCCCACCGCATCGACCGACATGAGGTAATCCCTCGAGTCGGCCATGATCCCTCCGTCTCGGTAGAGCTGCCCGAGCTCCCCGCGGCGCACCGCATAGACCTTCCGGGCGGAGATGCGGAAGTTCTCGCGGGACTCGGCGATCGAGGGGATCTTGTGGCCGACCACGTAGTATCCCGTCTCGACTTCGCGGAGGATGTCCTCGGGGCGGCGGTCGCCGGGGGCAAAGACCGTGTTCGACATGCGGATCAGCGGGACGAGGAAGGCCTCGGTCGCCTTCGCGTGGCCGTTCGGGGGCGCGCCCAGGATTGCCGCGGTCTGGCGGCTGTTCATGAATCCCTGGAAGATGCCCTGATCGATATGGATCACACGCCTTCCCGGGGTCCCCTCATCGTCATACCGGTAGTGCCCGTAGCCAGGTAGCCCGGGGTCGGAGTAGGCCGTGACCAGAGGTGAGGCGATCCGGCGGCCGATCTGGTGGGTGGCAAGGTCCTGGAGAAGCCACGAGCGGCCGGCATAAGCGGTTTCCATTTTGAGAGCGCGGTCCAGCTCCGTAGGGTGGCCGACGATCTCGTGGCAGAGGAGCGCATTGAAGTGAGGATCGGTTACGACCACGACCGGATCGGGGGTGGTTGGACACGGAGGGGCGGAACAGAGGGCGAGAGTCTCCCGGGCCAGTTCACGCGCAAAGGTCGCCAGGTTGGGCGCGTGGATCGGATCTTCCGCCACCCCGTGAAGGAGCACCTCGAATCCCCGCTGGTGACCGATCGCGTCCCAGTTTTCCTGAACGACTCCGTTCTGTTCCGCCACCACGGCCACGCCCCCCTCGGTCAGCGCCGTGGCCTGGTCGATGAGGGCCCCCTCGGAGCTCGCAAAGAGCTGCCGGTTAAGCCCGGTGAGACTGGTCACCTGGTTGTACCGGATGGCGCGGTCGAGCCCGGTGAGCGTCCGGGAGACCTCGGTGGTGTACCGGATGATCTCCGCAAGGGGCACCGACCGCGGATCGATCTCGAACTGGGCGGCGACAGTCTCCTGTCGGACATCGATGGGGGCGAAGGCAGTGTTCGTGAGGCTCTTGCCCAGGCCGGCTATTTGCCGTTTCAGTGCGGTCTTCTGAGACGCGTTCGCTACAGCGCGTGCGGTGGCATGGCCGAGTCCTTCGCGCACGATCTCCGGGAGTTTAGCGAGTTCCCCTGCCCCCAGCTGCCGGCCGTAGTAGCCGGCGGCAACGATCTTGCCGCCGGCCACGACCCGGATACCGAGGCCCACCGTGGCGTCCCGGCCGCCGTGCTTCGATTGCCCGTTCTCGGCAGTCGCGTGTTGTCCCTCTCTCACGGCGAGACGCAGGTCGGCATACACGAGGCCCCGGAACGCCTTTCGGGCACGGCGCATGGAGATGGCAATGTCGGCCTTGACCTTGTCGAGGATCTCAATCGTGATGGCTGCGGCCATGCGTCCTCCTGTCCCTGTCCCTCCGACCGGCCACTCAGGATTGCCCGATGGTCACCAGGTCCTTGATGGCGTCACAGATGATCGGGCCGATCCCGATCACCTCCTTGAGCTCCTCCACGAACTGGAATCGGCGGCGGCGTTCCTGAGGCAGGCCTACGATAGCCCGGCAGCACGATGTTGTCAAAGGCCTCGCCCGGCGCTCTCCATCCCGATCCAGGGAGTCGCTTGGACTACACCGGTGGAGTCATGCGGGCTCTCCGTCGGCTCGGACCGGGACGAGTCCCTCCTGTTCGATGAAGGGCTTGAACTTCTTGTAGAGGTCGAGGAGCTTGGCCTTGTAATACTCGACATTCTCATCCGGCCGCTCTGGGTCCCACTGGGAGGCCAGCTTGGCCGCCTCGTGGACCTTGACTTTGACCCCCTGCCCCGCGACGTAGTACGAGATCTGATCACCCGGCTGATAGGGCCGCGCCGACTTCAGGGCGAGTTCATAGGGGGCGGCGGGGTTTCGTTGCTTGCGCTTCACCTTCTGCTGGTAGGTCTCCAGCGAGTCCTGCAAGGTCTCCGTCTTCATGAACATCTGGATGGGAAAGCGGTGGGCCTCGAAGTCCTTGACGTAGCGGTCGGTCAACTCCTTCACCCTGTCCCGCTCTCCCTGCAGGAGCAAAAGCATCATCTCCTCCATCCACTGCCGCTGGAATAGCTCGAGCCCGCGGGATCTGAGCCCCGAGCCCTTGATAATGAGCTTTCCCTGCTCGTCCAGCAGGGCATAGTTTTTCATCTTGTAGCTGAACATGGATCGGTACCGGCCGGCGAGCTCGAGGTGAATCCCTTCCGGCAGCGTGCCCGCCAGCTCATCGAGCAGTTGACTCTCCGCGTCCGGTCGCATCCCATCCGGGAGGGTGAAGTAGAGGCCATCGGTGTCGACCTCAATGATCCGGCACCCGCGACCCTCCAACCAGTCCACGATTGACCTGATCAGATCCCGGCCGATGCTGGTGACCCGATTCGCCTGCGCGAAATCGTTGAAGTGGCCCATGTCAAAGCCCAGGTAGCCATAGAAGGAGTTAATCAGGATCTTGAAGGTGGACTGCAGGGCCTCGAGATAGACCCGCTCCTCCTCGCGGGCCGCCTCGCGCGCCCGCCGCTTGGCCTCGACCCGGAAGTCGCGCAGGTCCTGGAGGAGCCTGGGAAAGATCCCCAGGATGTCCTTGGCTGGGAAACAGCGGGAGTGTAGCATGATCGACGGGTACAACGAGGTGACGTCGCAGTGGAGGATGTGCCTGGCCACCCCCTGGTACCGGATATCGGTGTACCCCCCAACGACCTCGGTCCCCGCGGAGGGCGCCGGGATCGCATGCCGCTGGCGGAGGTATTCCCGAATGAGCAGGGCATCGATCTTGGTCGCGTTGCCCCGCAGGATGGCGTTCTGGTAACTCAAGGGAAAGATCTGCGCCTGTACGAAATAGCTCGGGGCGAGGAGGGCGGCAATGGCCCGGGTCTCCTGGACGTCGCCTCGGGCGTATGCGATGAGGGTCGCCGGATCGTGGTCGAAGGTCCAGCTGATCCTCTCCGGCGGGATGATGGTGCGCTCGGGTGCGGCCAGGTCAAAGTGTCGGGCCACGTCCTTGAGGCCATAGCTTTCGAGATTGCGGGCCCCGACGTCATAGTGTTGGGCCAAGATCCACGTGTCCACGATGTGCCGGCCGAAGATCTCGTACTTCCGATAGGTGATGGCCCGCTCGGCGATCTGCATCCGAGAGGCGTGGCCCTTCAGCGGGCTGCCGTCCCGCCCCAAGGGAAGCTCGACGCCGTACCGTTTGGCCCGCGCCTCGATGTACTCCAAGTCGAAGCGAAAGAAATTGTGCCCTTCGATGACGTCCGGGTCCCGGTCGCGAATCAGGCGGACCATCTCGCGGAGCATCTCCGGCTCGGTCATCTCTCTGCCGGACAGGACCGTTTCCCAGCCGGTCGAGTCGCTGAGGGCGATCGCGATGATCCGGTCCTCCTCCCGGGACGGATTGGGAAATTCGAACCCTGCCCGGCAGTAGACCTCGATGTCCAGCTGCAGACGCGCCAGGTCATGAAAGTGCATCCCGAGGAAGTGGGTCTGTCCCGACACGAGGAGGTACTGTTGGATCAGATCACTCACATACAAGTAGGGGGCACCGGGGGCGGTGGCAGTCTTCCCCGAGATCCGCTGGAGGTGCTCCCTGGCTTTGGAGAGTTCCGCCAGAGATGGGAAGCGGGCGAGGTATCGAAAGAAGGCTTCGCCCTGGAGGGCCTCGATCTCGGCGTCCCCCCGGAAGTTGGTCAGGAGTCGGGTATCGGCAAGGAGGAGGAAGGGGGTAAAGGAGGAGAGGGTTGACGTGACCTCGCCGTTTTTCTTGGCAAAGACCCGGACCTGGTCCTGCCCCGCTATCTCAAAGGCGATGAGGCGGGGGGTAAGGTCGTGACCAAAGAGCACCGTGTTCGTGTCGAGGGTCACATCGAGAGACTCACCCGAGGCAACGACGGCGGAACGTGTTCGTGATCCGATGCGATTATAGCACCCCGTGCTTTATCGTTGACATCGATTTTTTCTTTGGATAGCCTCGGGCCGACCTCACCACGTCGGCCAAAGGCAAAGAAGGGCAGCCGAGCACGGAGTGTACGGGGTCGGGAGGACGCTCAGATTGGCTGTGGAGAAAAGCGGGTCCGAGAGGCGGCAGTATTCGCGGTTCTTGGTGGGGGGCAGAGCCAAGGGCCGAGTGACCGCCGTCTATGAGGCGTCGCTGTTGGACCTCAGCCTCGGGGGGGCGCTCATCGAGCATGTCCATATCGTCCGCCCCGGCACCACTTCGTATCTCATCCTCAGGATGAAGGGGCGCGACGTCAACCTGCGGTGCCGAATAATCCGGTCGAGTGTCCACCGGGTTCAGGTAGAGTCCGATGGGGGGCGGGCGTTGGTGTTCCAGACCGGACTGCAGTTTGTGGACCGCTCGGACGCAACAATGCAGATGATCAGTGACTACATTATGTCAACGGTGGGGACCATCGACCCACCGCTGACCAGGCCGTAGCCACAGGGGAGGACGCGGCAGCCCACCGGAGTGTTGAGCGAGACTTCTTCACCATCGTCTGCTTTCCAGCGCTTGGATGAACGAAGCCCTTCGAATGGTGGCCCCGGAGATGCTCCGACCGGACATCGAGGCCTACCTTCACCGCTTCATTCCGGACCGGGATACCATCCTCGCGGAGATGGAGCAGCTCGCCGAGGCGCGTCACTTCCCGATCGTCGGTCCTGTTGTGGGACGGCTTTTGGCACAACTCGCCCGGCTCGTCGGGGCAGAGCGCGTCCTGGAGATGGGGGCGGGCTTTGGCTACTCGGCCTACTGGATTGCGCGGGCGCTTCCGCCCGACGGCCGCCACCTCGCCCTTGAGCGCTCTGCCGAGAATGCCCGGTTGGCGAGGGAGTGGCTCGTACGGGCGCGCCTTGACCACAAGGTGGAGTTTATCGTGGGCGATGCCTTGCAGGTGGTCCATGGGGTGCCAGGACCCTTCGACCTGATCTTCGTGGATGTGGACAAGGAACAATACCCGAGATCCCTTCCGCTGACCCTTCCCCGCTTGAGGCAGGGAGGGCTGCTCATCACCGACAACATCCTCTGGGGAGGACGGGTCGTGGCTCCGCATCCTCCCGAGGCCAGCACCCGGGGCATTCAGGAGTACACCCGGCTTCTCTACGAAACTCCCGGCCTGTATACCACCATTCTGCCGGTCCGGGACGGCCTCGCGGTCAGCCTCAAACTCCACTAGTGCCGATGGCCGACGACCGATGACCGGGGGGTCTACTTGACCTTCGACGTTGGGCTTCGGATGTTAAATCCGTGAACCGTGAACTGCGAACCATGAACCGTCTCATGGAGATCCCGATCTTTCCGTTGCCGAACGTCGTCTTCTTCCCTCACACCCTCTTACCGCTGCATATTTTTGAGCCGCGGTACCGACAGATGCTCGCCGACTGTCTCACCGGCGAGCGGCGGTTGGCCGTGGTCCTCCTACGGCCAGGGTGGGAGGCGGAGTACTACGGCCGCCCGGCAGTGTATGCTGTGGCGGGGGCCGGAGAGATCGTGGCGTCGGAGAGGCTCCCCGACGGGCGCTCCAATATCCTGCTCAAGGGGCTTGGACGGATTATGATCGAGGGTGAGGTGGCTTCACCCAAGCCGTATCGCATCGCGCGGGCCTCCTGGCTTGACGATGTGCATCCAGCCGGAGGAGAGGGAGATCTTGCGCCCCAGCTCCATCGCTTGCGCCAGATCTGTGGGCGGCTCTTGTCCGCATTGGCCCACCCGGTTCCCAGATTGTTCGAGGTCATGACCCAGCAGGATCGCCCCGGCGTCTTTGTGGATCGCGTGAGCAGCCTGCTGGTCGAAGAGACTGATCACCGGCAGCGCCTGCTCGAGCTCACCGACGTCCCACAGCGGATGGCGGAAGCGATCGAGGTCGTCGAGGCGCTCCTGCTTAAGACGCAACGCGCGAGCCCCCAGGGTCGCGCCCGCTGGAACTGAATCGCTTTGGCGCACTGGCACCGGTGGAGTGGTGATGGAGAAGGGGTCGCTGCAGCTGACGACGAGAGGCTATCAAGGACAGACCGTGCCCTACGAGGTGCCCTTCATCGCGTTTCCGACAACGTCCGGCAGGTTCATTGCCCAGGCGCCCGGAACGTCGGAGGTGAAGGAGGGTGCCGAGAATCGCTACGTGCGCCTCGGTGAGTTCCTGCAGGCCCGCGGCTTCGCCACACTGGTGAGCTTCAACCCACCCCGACCAGACGCCCAGTTCAAGTACCCAAATGAGCCCTACTCTTACCGGGATGCGAGCTGGAACCGCATCTATGTCGACAGCCTGGCCTACGTGGTGGAACACTGTCTGAAGAATGCGGCGCAGCTCTGCGGCGCCACGGAGCCTGAGGTATACCTGGCCGGATTCTCCTCCGGGGGTTCCGTGGCAGTGGCAGTGGCACCGTTCTTCCCGGCGATCACAAAGATCCTTCTGGTCTCGGCCTATGACAGCGTGGACCGCTTCTTCTTGGCCGGCCTGCGGCGCTACACAGGGGAGGTGTACGTTGCCTACGGTGAGGAGGACTTCCCGGCGGCCGTCCTTGCTACGATGATGCCGAGCCTTGCCAGGCGCGCCGGTGCCGTCCACGCACGGAGCGTGCCGAACTGCGACCACCACTTCGCCGGAGAAGTGAACGGCAGGGTTCTCAGCAAGGCGTACCTTTGGGCTTTTGCCGGGGACGACACCTTCCCTTCACCGGACGGCGGCATCCCCCTGTACCCCCATTAGTTTGTCCTTTCACAAAGCGATTTTGCCTCTCAAGCAGGAGCCGCTCCGGTGTATGATAACCGAGGGCGCAGAGCCCCGAAAGCATCCCCGGGAGAAGGCGATCGGTTGCACAGGAGGAGCAGGCGATGACACGAGCGAGCGACTACGGCATCACGGTCCTGCGGGTCACGTTAGGGGTGATCTTTTTGATGCACGGCTATCTGGGGTTCTTTGTGTTCACCCCTGGCGGCATGACTGCCTTCAACGCCTCGAAGGGGATTCCGCTGCCGGCGATCACGGCCTGGTTCGTGATCTTCGGCCATTTCCTCGGTGGGGCATCGCTCGTCTTCGGCTTGCTGACGCGCCTTGGCGCCCTGGTTCACGTCGTGATCATGGGGGGTGCGGTCTTCTTCGTGCACCTCGCACAGGGCTTTTTCATGCACGGCATCATCGTGGACGCGGCGACCGGCAAGGCGATTGTGGGTGGATACGAGTACGCTTTGAGCCTCCTGATGGGCTCGATCGCCATTCTCATCAGCGGCAGCGGCCCACTCGGGCTGGATTACTGGAGGCGCTGACCGGACCTGCCCCGCTCCGGTGTCTCGGAGGAAGCCTGTCATCGGAACCGACCTGTCGCTCTATGCCGTGCTGCCGTTCGTGGCGATGCTCCTCGCCGTCGCCGTCTGCCCCCTTTGGGTTCCTCACTGGTGGGCGTCGAACCAAAACAAGCTCGTCGTTTCCTGCGCGCTCGGTTTCCCGATCCTCATCCTGTATCTGTTCCGCCGCCCCGTGTCCGTCGTGAGGACGGGCGAGGATTATCTCTCGTTCATTATCCTCCTCGGCGGGCTCTACGCGATCGCGGGGGGTATCCGGCTGAGGGGAGATCTGGAGGCGACGCCGCTCACCAACACGGCCTTCCTGGCCCTGGGCGCGGTCCTCGCCTCGTTCGTCGGGACCACCGGGGCCTCGATGCTCCTGATCCGCCCCCTGCTCCAGACCAACAGCGAGCGCACCCGGGTCAAGCATACGGTCATCTTCTTCATCTTTCTCGTCTCGAACATCGGCGGCCTGCTGACCCCGCTCGGCGATCCGCCGCTGTTCCTCGGGTACCTCCAGGGTGTCCCCTTCGCGTGGACCTTCCGGCTGTGGCTCCCGTGGATCTGCACGAACTCGGTCCTGCTCCTGACGTACTTCGTGTGGGACTCGATCCAGCACACCCGCGAGCCCCTCGCAGCGCTGCGGCGGGACAGGAGACGTATCGAACCTCTGCGGGTCCAGGGCGGGGTGAACGGGCTCTGGCTGGGGGGCGTCGTCTTGGCGGTGGCGTTTGTCCGCGAGCCGTGGCGCGAGGCGGTGATCGTGGCGCTGGTCGTGCTCTCCTTGTGGAGCACCCCCCGCGGTCTCCGGCGCGCCAATGGCTTCACCCCCCATCCGATCATAGAGGTGGCGGCGATCTTCTTCGGGATATTCCTCACCATGATTCCGGCCTTGGAACTCTTGCGGGCGCGCGGCGGCGAGCTCGGCGTGCGCGAGCCCTGGCAGTTCTTCTGGGCCACGGGCGGCCTTTCATCCTTTCTGGACAATGCGCCGACGTACCTGACCGTCCTCGCGCTCGCGCAGGGGCTCGGCCTGGCTGACGAGGTTGTGGGTGTCTCCCATGCCGTGCTCACCGGGATCAGCCTCGGGGCAGTGTTCATGGGGGCCAACACGTACATCGGCAATGCCCCCAACTTCATGGTGAAGGCGATCGCCGAGGAGGCAGGCGTAAGGATGCCGAGCTTCTTCGGTTACATGGCGTATAGCGGTGGCATCCTGCTCCCGCTCTTCGTCGCGATGACATTCCTGTTCTTTTAGCCCCCATTCTTAGCCTTCACAATCAAGTACTTAACGTCATGCGGCAATGTTTCATACCGCGCTGCAAAAAAAGGTTGACAGGAATAATGCAGCGCGTTACACTCTCCCACAAGAGCGTGCGCTCATCGTGGGGCAGCAGATAGGGGAGCCAAAGGAAACGGAACAAAGACGGGGGGGCGCGATGGTCCAGGAGAATGTGGGAGAGGCGAGCAGGGCGGCGCAGACGTGCAGCGAGACGCTCGAGAAGGCCCGCGAAGTGTTGGGCCTGACCAGTGACGTCAGCCGGGACATCGCGGGCCGAACCGCCGAGCTGAGCGCCGCCATCGTCCAGGAGGGGGCGCAGTACCTGAACGAGGTCGGGTCGGCCCTTCGCGAAGCCTCCGAGGGGGCCCGGGAGCTGTGGACCCGCGAGTGGAATCTGGCGCAGGAGTTTTCACGGGATCCGATGGGCTTTCCGCAAAGGGCCGTCGCCCTCTCGTGGGAGGGGGGAGAAAAGATCACCCGCCTTGGGGATGCCCAGCGCGAGGCGATCTCCCGGTTTACCGGGAATGTGCACAATCTCGTGGACCGGGCCAACAGGGAGACCCAGGAGACCGTCACGAAGTATGCAGGGAAGATCCTCGCCCTCTATGGGCTGAAGAACTGAGGTACAGGCGCGGTTTTTGCGACGAGGCGTTTTGGTTTTGGCGCAAGAATGTTGACAAATTGGTGGAAAAAGAATAGAGTTTCCGGCCGTAGCTTTCATCTCGCGTCGTCCCGTTGGGGGTTAAACTCAACACTTGATGGAGGGACACCGGTGGCTCACGACTCCCTGACAACGCCAACGCAAGTCGTCCCGCTTGGTATTGCCCTCGGCGATCGGACCGAGGTGACGAAGACCATCAACGATGCTGCGGTCAAGGCTTTTGCCAACCTATGCGGCGATGATAACCCGCTTCACGTCGATGCGACCTTCGCCAAAAACACCCGCTTCAAGGGACGCATCGGCCAAGGGATGCTCACGGCCAGTCTCATCTCCACGACCCTCACCCGCCTTACCCGCGGTCTTTTCGTATATATCTCCCAGGACCTCCTTTTCACCGCCCCGGTACACCTCGGCGACACCATCACCGCCACGGCTGAGGTGGTCGAGATTCTCGACCGGGGGAGGGTTCGTTTCCGGACCCTCTGCATCAACCAACGGGGAGAGACCGTTCTCGAGGGTTTCGCCGAGATGAAGCGGCTCAAGGAGATCCCGGTTTAGAACTGGCCGACCGTCTCTCCGTTCACCCAAGTCGCTTGCCGCCTTCGCAACCCACCACGCCCCCGCCTTCCCTCTTGACATGCTCGTGGATAGTCTATAGCCTACTTTTCCCCCGAAAAGGTCTTTTGGGATCGGCTTGAGGCGCGTCAGGCTCGGGCCTCCGCCTTTCCAGGGGAACCGCTGTGTGTATTTTTTTCAAGGAGGTGAGGCATGACGATGAAGAGGTTTCCCCCCCGAGGGCGACCGCTCGCTTTGATGTCCGCAGGCATGATCGTGCTGGCCTGCATGATAATTCCGGCGGCCATGGCCGCGGAGCAGCCCAAGGCTGGCGGCACCCTGACCTTCGCCGTCGCCGCTGAACCCGCCTCGTATGATCTGCACCGAGAGACGAGCTTTGCCTCGATCCATCCGGTGGCCCCCCACTACAGCCTTCTCGTGAAGTTCGATCAGTGGAAGTACCCGGAGATTGAAGGGGACGTGGCGGAGAGCTGGAACATCTCGAAGGATGGCCTCACGTACACATTCAAGATCCGGAAAGGGATCAAGTTTCACGATGGTAGCGTCCTCACTGCCAAGGACGTCAAGGCGACATACGACAAGATCATCTTTCCGCCGAAGGAGGTGGTCAGCGCTCGGGAGGCCTCCTATGAAATGGTGAAATCAGTGGAGGCGCCCGACGATCAGACGCTCGTGTTTCGCCTCAAGTGGGCGGCGGCTTCTCTTTTGGCGAATCTGGCTTCCCCCTGGAATCCGATCTACAAGGCGGATATCCTGGCGAAGGACCCCCACTGGTATGAGAAGAACATCATGGGGACGGGCCCATTCACGTTTGTCGAGCACGTGAAGGGATCCCACTGGGTCGGCAAGAAGAACAAGGATTACTTCATGAAAGGCCGTCCCTATCTGGATGGTTTCCAGGCGATCTTTATCCGGGATACGTCGGCCCGCGTCGCGACCATTCGCGGGGGGCGGGCGCTGATCGAGTTCCGGGGATTTTCGCCGGCGGCGCGGGATGATCTGGTTCGCGCGCTCGGCCCGAAAATCAAAGTCCAGGAGAGCCCCTGGCTCTGCGTCCTGACCGTGGCCGTCAATACCCAGAAGAAGCCTTTTGACGACGCGCGGGTCCGGCGGGCGCTCAGCTTGGCCGTTGACCGCTGGGGAGGATCCCAACACCTGTCGCAGATCTCCATCGTCAAGTCGGTCGGTGGGGTCATGCGACCCGGCTACGAGGCCTATGCGGCGACCGAAGCGGAGATCGTGAAGCTGCCCGGCTTTGGCAAGGATATTGAAGCGTCCCGCAAGGAAGCCCGGGGGCTGCTCAAAGAGGCGGGCTACCCCCAGGGTTTCGGCTTTACCTTCAAGAACCGCGATGTGAAAGAGCCCTACGAAATCGTCGGGGTGTGGATGATTGATCAGTGGCGCCAGATCGGACTGACCGCAAACCACGTGGTCCAGGAGACGGCGGCCTTCACGAAGGACCTGCGGGACGGGAATTACGAGACCGGCATGGACTTTGCCTGTGATTTCATGGACGAGCCGGATCTGCAGCTCTTCAAGTATGTCTCCAGCAGCAAGAACCCGAGCAACTATTCCAAATATGAAAATCCCAAGCTCGACGAGTTGTACGAAAAGCAGAGCCGAACCCGGGATGCCAAGGCCCGGCGCGCCCTCGTCCGCGAATTCGAAAAGATCGTGCTGAACGAGGCCTTCACCGTTCCTACACTCTGGTGGCACAAGATCAACCCGCACTGGGCGAAGGTCCGGGGCTGGAATGCCCTCCCCAGCCACTACCTGAATCAGGATCTGGCGGACGTCTGGCTGGCGGAATAGGGAGTCGACCGAAGAGGCGACCGCGCCCGGAGTGATGTGCATAGAGGCCCGCCGCGTGTGCCAAGGCGGCGGGCCGCCTCTTTTCCGCGCCGATGCAGCGATACATCGTCAAGCGATTCCTGTTGATGATCCCGACGCTCCTCGGGGTGGCCGTCCTCGTCTTCCTGCTCATGCGGGTCGTCCCCGGCGATATCGTGCAGCTCAAATTCACGCTCGAGGGGACCGGCGTCTCGGACGAGTTCCTGGCCAAGGAGCGGGCCCGCCTCGGCCTCGACAAGCCGGTTACCCAACAGTTTGTCGAGTGGATGTGGGGCATCGTCCGGTTGGACTTCGGGAAGTCCATGTGGACGGACAATCCGGTCACCGCGGAGATTGCGCTGCGGCTGCATCTGAGCCTGCAGGTGGCCATCATGGCCACGATCGTGGCCACGCTCCTGTCCGTCCCGCTCGGGGTCCTGGCGGCCCTCAAGCAGGACACCTGGGTCGATTACGCCGTGCGCGTCTTCAGCATCGCCGGATTGGCCATGCCCTCCTTCTGGCTGGGGATCCTAATCATCCTGTGCCTGCTGATCTTCTTCCAGTGGCTGCCGCCGATGTTCTTCACTCCGATCTGGGTCGATCCCTGGGCGAATCTCTCGCAGCTCATCTGGCCGGCCCTCGCGGTCGGCTATCGCTACTCCGCCGTCGCTACCCGGATGACCCGCTCCTCGATGCTGGAGGTCCTGCGCGAGGATTACGTCCGGACGGCGCGGGCAAAGGGACTGTGGGAACAGGTGGTCGTCGTCCGCCACGCGATGAAGAACGCGATGCTTCCTGTCATCACGGTGCTCGGCCTGGAATTCGCCTTTCTGATCGGGGGCCTGGTGGTGACCGAGCAGGTCTTCAACCTCAACGGGCTGGGGATGCTCTTCGTCGAGTCGATCGCGCGCCGGGACTACACAATGACCCAAGCGTTGGTGCTCTTGACTGGGTTCACCTTTATCTTCGTCAACTTCCTCGTCGATCTCCTGTACGCGTGGTTCGATCCGCGCATCCGGTACGGGTAGGAGGAGCCGGGATGGGCGCGCCGCCGCAGGAAACTGTACTCCCCCGGGTCGGGACGGCACCCAGCCGGTTGCCGCGATGGCTGGCTGCGGTCATTTGGTTCGCGCGGAAGAAACCCCTGGGGACGGCCGGGGCCGTCATCGTGGTTCTGATGGCGGCCGGGGCCATCTTTGCCGACATACTGGCGCCGTACGAGCCCCTCGCGACCGATTACGCCCACATGCTCCGTCCGCCCAGCGCCGCCCACTGGCTCGGGACCGATACCTTCGGGCGCGATATCCTGAGCCGGATCATTTACGGGTCGCGGACCGCGCTGTTGGTGGGCTTCGGGGCGTCCATTCTCGGGGCGACCATCGGGGCGGCCATCGGCGTGGCGAGCGCGTATTTTGGGGGACGCGTCGATCTCATCGTGCAGCGGTTGATCGATATCGTGATGTCCTTTCCGATCATCGTGTTGGCGTTGGCCGTCGTGGCCATCCTCGGCTCGGGGATCGTGAACCTCACCCTGGCCATCGCCATCCCCTTCATGCCCCGCATCGCCCGGGTCGTCCGGTCGAGCGCCCTGGCCATCCGCGAAACGCCATACATCGATGCGGCGCGGGCCATGGGCTTTGGGCACGGGCGGATCATCTTTCGCCACATGCTCCCCAATGTGGTGGCACCCTTCCTGATCATGATCACGGCTTTCGTGGGGCAGGCGATTCTTCTCGAAGCCTCTCTGAGCTTCCTGGGTCTCGGGGTCGTCGAGCCGACCCCGGCCTGGGGACTCATGCTGCGGGGCGCCGCCGTGGAGTTCGCCGAGAGGGCCCCCTGGATGGCCATCTTCCCCGGCCTGGCGATCAGCGCCGCCGTCTTTGGGTTCAATCTCTTCGGCGACTCCCTCCGGGATGCGCTCGACCCCAAGCTCCGCACCGGCTGAGCCTTCCCATCAGGGAGACGGCCCTCGCCTGCGCCAGTAGCGACCTTGACGCTGCCCCCCTTTTCCGATAGCATACCAACGATCCCGATCATTCTGACGTCGCCGATCGGAGAGGGGGAGAGCCCTCCCATGGCCCAATTCTACGTCATTATCGCCCTCCTGCTGGCCACGCTTGTTGCCATCTTTGCCGTGCAGAATGCTCAGGAGGTCAATATCCGTTTCCTCGTGTGGACCTTCCAGAGCTCGGTAGTCGTTGTGATCCTGATCTCCCTGGGTGTGGGGGCGCTGCTGGCTGCCCTCATTAGCCTTCCCCAGACGCTGAAAGCGAGACGGCGGCTCAAGGAGAGCGAGAGGCAGCTCCAGCGTCTGGCCGGGCAGTTTGGCGAGTCAGAGGCGTGGGAGGTGCCCCGCGAGGAATCATGACGGGGATGCGGGTGAGTCGCGCGTTGACGGACGCCATTGAGATGCCCGGATGATCCGGTCTCGTCCCGGTTTGAGCGCTGCCGTCACTCGAATGGCTTTCATTGGCGGGCTCCTGACCGGGTGTGCCGCCGCCTCCGGAAGAGTCGTGGATGGTGTGTACGTGGACGCGGCGAAGGGTATCCGCGTCGACCTCCCTCGAAGCGGGTGGCAGGTTACGCAATCGCCGGGGGCGGACCTGGTCCTTCAGCACACGGGCGCTGATACCAGCATGGCGGTCTCGGCCAGTTGCCCGGAACAGGAAAGAGGTTCCCTGCCCGCGCTGGCCCGGCACGTGTTCTTCGGGCTCCGCCAGGTCGAGTGGCTGAGACAGGAACCTATCGTGCTGGACGGGGTGGCAGGGCTCGAGACGGTGGTCAGGGGCAGCTGGGAAGGGGCACCCATCCAGGTGCGGAGTGTCGTGATCCGCCGAAAGGGGTGTCTCTACGATCTCATCTTCGTTGCGCCACCTGAGACCTTCGAGGCCCGGGACGCGGACTTTGATGCCTTCCTCGCCGGGTGGCAGTTTTTCTCGGACAAGCCATGAGGGGTGCTGAGTCCACACGGGGGCTCTTCCTGCTGCTCGGCGGCAGGGTCACCGAGCTGCTCCAGCAGCTCGGGGATGTCGCCTTGCTTTCCGGACGGACCTTCTACCAAGCGGTCAGACCCCCGTACGAGCTTCGGGCCCTGGTCCAGCAGATGGACCAGGTCGGGGTCAAGTCGATATCGATCTGCGGCATTGCGGCGGTCTTTACCGGGCTCGTCCTGGCCCTGCAGACCAGCTACGGACTGGCCCGGTTCGGCGCCAAGGCCTATGTGGGGATCGTGGTCTCTCTGTCGATGGTGCGGGAGCTTGGGCCGGTGCTCACCGCCCTCCTCGTGGGAGGACGGGTGGGATCGGGGATCACCGCCGAGCTCGGGTCCATGAAGGTGACCGAACAGATCGACGCCATGCGGGCCTTGGGGGCCAATCACATCAAGAAGCTGGTGGTCCCCCGCGTCGTGAGCACCATGCTGGTTCTGCCGTTGCTCACCGTCCTGGCTGATGCGCTGGGGATCCTGGGAGGCATGGTCATCTCCCGGTACGAATTTCATGTGGACTCCCATTTGTATCTCAGCACCATCTGGCGCAATCTGCGGTTGGCCGATCTGCTGAGTGGCCTCGGCAAGACGGTCGTCTTCGGATTTCTCATCGGGATCGTCGGTTGTTACAATGGCCTGGAGGTCTCGGGGGGGACCGAGGGGATCGGGCGGGCCACGACCGCCACGGTGGTGACCTCGGCCATCCTGATCCTGATCTCCGATTTCTTTCTGACGAAGTTCTTCTGGTGGCTGGAGATACTCGCGTGATGGCCAGTGCCATTGATCTTCATAAGCTCTACAAGACCTTCAACAGCAACCAGGTCCTCCGGGGCTTGGATCTGACGATCGCGGCAGGCGAGATCCTGACCATCTTGGGGGGGAGCGGGACCGGCAAGAGCGTCCTCTTGAAGCTCATTATCGGACTCCTGAAGCCGGATGCAGGCCAGATCCTGGTCGAAGGGGAGGGCATCGTCCCGCTGCAAGAGGAGGAGCTCCTGAAGGTGCGGCGGAAGGTCGGCATGCTTTTTCAGGGGGCGGCCCTCTTCGACTCGATGAGCGTGATGGAGAATGTCGCGTTCCCACTGCGGGAGCACACCCGGATGACAGAGGGCGAGGTGCGGGATCGGGTGCGGGAGGTGCTGGCGCTCGTGGGAATGGCCGAGGTGGAGGAGAAGCTTCCATCGGAGCTCTCGGGAGGCATGCGGAAACGGGTGGGGTTGGCCCGGGCGATCGCCCTGACGCCGCGGATCGTCCTCTACGATGAACCGACGACGGGCCTCGACCCCCGCAACGTGGACAAGATCAATGAATTGATCACCACTCTCCGGGCGAAGCTGCAGGTCACCTCGGTGGTGGTCACCCACGATATCCAGAGCGCCCTTCGGATTTCGGATCGGGTTGCCCTGCTCTCCGACGGGCGGATCGCCGACACCGGCACGCCGGCAGAGATCGCACAGGCCGAGCACCCGGTCGTTCAGGAGTTTTTGGCCGGCCACCTCTGACAGAAGCCGTCAGCGGCTGGAATGCTAGTATGCTGGGATGCTGGTAAGCTCGAATGCGGAACGCCACAACTCGCAAGATACTGTTGGGCTGCTGGCGTCCTAGCGTCCTAGCCTGCTAGCCTACTAGCGGGGACAGAGTCATGCGGGATCGAGAGCTGCTGATCAAGTTTCGGGTCGGGATCTTCGTCCTGGTGCTCCTCCTGCTCTTTGTGGCCTTCGTCCTGACCATCGGGATTCAGACCCGCGTCTTCGAGGCGCAGTACCCGCTGCAGGCCGCCTTTCGCGATGTGCAGGGCCTCGTCGTGGGGGCCCCCGTCCGCCTGGCGGGACTCTCCGTGGGTACGGTGCGGCGGATCAGCTTGAGTCCGGATGTCGCCGACCGGCGCATCCATGTCGAGGTCTCCATCGACCGGAGCTTCCAGGCCCGCATCCGCGAAGATTCAGTGGCGACCATCGGGACCATCGGACTCGTCGGGGACAAGGTCTTTGATATCACCGTGGGCAGCGAGGGCTCGAAGATCCTCGAGCCGGGGGCGATGCTTGATGTTTCGGAGCCGATCGATTTCGCTCGTCTCGTGTCCCGGGGAGGGGAGATCTTGGACGGTCTGGCAGATGCCACCCAATCCCTGAAAAGGATCCTGTCCGATGAGGCCGGGGGGGAGCTGGTTCGGGACCTCGGCCAGCTCGCCAAGAGTCTGCGCACGCTCAGCCAGGAGATAGAGAAGGGGGATGGACTTCTGCACGCCCTGATCTTTGAGGAGGGTGGGAAGGACGTGATCGGGAGGCTCCGGGGAACTGCGGCAGGGCTCGAGCGGGTGGTGGACCGCCTAGAGAACGGAGAGGGGCTCTTGGGGGCTCTGCTCTCCGATCGCGCCGGTGCCCAGATTCTCCAGGACCTTCGAGCGCTCGTCGCCGATCTCAGGCGGATCGCCGGGGGCCTTGTAGAGGGCGAAGGGACAGTGGGGGCCCTCCTCAAGGATCCGACTGTCTATGAGGACCTCTCGAGCCTCCTCCGAGGAGCGGAGCGCAGCTGGCTTCTCCGCGGTCTCATCCGCTCCGGGGTCCGTGGGGGGCAGGATACGATCCAAGGAGGTTCCCCTTCGACCAAGCCATGATTTCCTCTGATCTACCCACCTGAAAGACCGACCCACCGTCACGGACCGATTTTTGCACGTTATCCCCCCGGATTGCGATCCCTCAATCCAGTTTGAGTTGAGATACGCGGGAGCACGCATATGCGTTTGGGTCAGCGGCGTCATGTGAGAGGTGGACTCCAGATCGCCGCTCGCCTTCTCTTCGGCCTTTTCCTCTCTCTCACGCTCGTGGACGCCGGGCTGCATCTCGCCCTCTCCACCGAGAGGGTGCAACAGCTCCTTCGGCGCCGAGTCGAGGGGGTCCTCAGCTACGAGCTCGGGCGCCAGGCCCGGGTCGGGACGATCGCGCTATCCCCCTTCCTCAACTTTCTCGAGCTGCGTCAGGTCACTGTCACGGGTCCCGGGGGTGCGGCAGACGTTCAAGTTGACCGGGTCCGGTTATACCCGGATCTTCGCCGCCTCCTCGGCCGAGAGTTGGTCGTGAGGACCGTGGTCCTGCTGCGCCCCGTGATCGATCTCCCCGAAGGATCTCCGTCAGGGCCAGGCACGCCTGAGGTCGTCTTGAGGATCCAATACCTCCTTGCTTTGCCGGTGGTTCGTCTCGAGATCCGGCAGGGGCAATTGACCGTGGGGCGCGACGGCCGAATCGGGAGCGCCGAGGGCCTCCATGTCGATCTCTGGCGCGAGAACGGAGAGGTCCGTGGTGACCTCCGGATCGCCGAGGGGGTGCTCCGTCTTTCCGAGGAACCGGTGCGATGGGGACCTCTGCAGGCGACCCTGGCCTTGGAGGAGCATGACCTGGTCGTTACCTTAGAGATCAGACTGGAGAGCGGTGCCCTCGGAGCCATTGGGCGGGTCCGAGACGTCTTCAGGGCGCCGCGCCTGGCACTGGATGTTGGCGGTCAACTCCCCTTCCCGTTGCATTTCCCTTCTCCCGGAACCATTCAGCTGGCGGGTCAACTGACCGGGTCACCCCAGGACCCCCGGTTCCACGGCGTCGTCCATCTCGAGGGTGGGCCCTGGCCTGACCTCGGGATCACGCTTCTTGGCGACCGAGAGGGGATTCGAAGTCAGGGCGTGAGGTTCCTCGCCGTCCCCAGCGACGTGTCGGGGGGGTTTGAGCTCAGGTGGAAGGACTTGAGCTATGCTGCCGAGATCCAGGGGCGGGGGCTCGATCTCAAGCTGTTCAGGGTGCCTGGTCTGGGACGGCTCCCCGTGGCCGGAAAGGTCACGCTGGAGGGCCTGGCGGCAGGCCGCGGGCTGACGGCCGCCGGGATGACGGGTCAGGCGACGTTTCGAGTCACATCGCTCAGGCGCCGCGGTCAGCTCGGCGGCGGTGGAACGGTCGAGGGGTATGTGAAGGCACGCGGAGGGCGTCTTTCGCTCGAGCGCCTTCAGGTGGATCTTCCCCCCAACCGGTTGATCATGCAGGGATCACTGGGAAAGGAGTTACATCTTGAGGTGTCGGGAAAGGCCCCCCGCGTGGATCTCATCGGTCATCTCCTCGGGGCGGGGGATGTCGGAGGAAAAGGAGAGGTGGCGGGGCAGGTGACAGGACCCGCCGGTGCCCCCACCTTTCGAGGGATCCTCACCTGGGACGCACCCCGTCTTCTGGGGGTAGACCTCCACCGGATCCGGGGAGCGGTCCTCGTGGCGGAGCGGACGATCGCCTCCCCTCAACTCGTCGTGACCCGGGGAAAAAGTACGGGCATCATCCGGCTCCGCATGACGCTGCCCGAGGAAGAGAAGGCCCTCGACCTCGAGCAGGATCTCCGGATCGAGGCGGAGGGACAGGTGCACGGAGCCCTACAGGATTTCGTGTCCCTCTTTGTGCGAGGGGAGATCCCCGCGACAGGCCAGTTGGCCTTCGACGGCAGCATCTCGGGTGTTCCACACCGTCTCGAGGGCCTGGGACGCGTTCTCATCAAGGATGCGGTCCTCTGGGGGGAGCCTTGGCAGACGGTTGAGACGGATCTGAAGCTTGAGCCGGACCGTCTCCGGTTTGAGGGGGCGCGGCTCCTGCGGGGGGGCGAGCAGGTGAGCGGGAGCGGTCTTCTCCGCTTTGGGGACCTAGGGGTGAGCTTCCGCCTGGCCACACCGCGCCTGTCGCTGGAGGGGTTTCGCCTCTTCGCGGGCGCGGGCGTCACTGGCCAGATGCTGCTCGAGGTTGAGGGAGAGGGCAACATTGACCATCCGACGATTCGGGGCGACTACCATCTCACGGCTCTTCGGTACGGCACGGTCCCCCTCGGGGTCGGTCGGGGTCGCCTTCTGCTGCAGGATCAAAAGATGACAGCTCGTCTGGCGCTCCCGAATCAGGGTTACTCCATCTTGGGAAGATTGCAGGCCATCTCCCCCTACTCTTACGAGGTGCAGGCCAGCATGAAAGAGGCGGAGCTGGCTTTGCTTTTTGCGCTCACCGGCTCCCCGCTCCTTCAGGGGGGGACAGGCACCGGGTCGGGGACAGCCGCAGTGGGCGGGGATCTCGCGCCACAGCGTCTTACGAAGCTCGCCCTCGACCTTCACGCCCCCTCCCTCCGGATCCGGGGCCACACCTTTCACACGGCCGAGCCGCTCCGCATCGACCTCCGCGAGGAGGCCTTGACGATCTCTTCCGTCGCTGTGACCGGGAAGACGGGATGGCTGAACGCGCGGGGCCGCGTCGCGTTTGGAGGAGCGGTGGATGTCGGTGTGCACGGCAAGATTCCTTTGGCCCTCGCCCTGTACTACCCGGGGATCATCGGGGGCGGGACGGGAACCGGAGAGTTCGACGTGAAGGCCTCGGGGTTGTGGAAAGCGCCCCGATATACCGGGTGGATCAAGATGGCAGGAGGTGGTTTCCGTCTGCTCGACCATCCGGAGCCCTTTCAGGGAATGGCGGGGCAGGTGAACTTCGAAGACCAAAAGATTCACATGCCGGCCCTTGTGGGGAGCTGGGCCGGGGGAAAGGTCAACGTCTCGGGGATCGCATCGCGAGGGCAAGAGACGGGGTGGCGGTGGGCCTTCGATCTCCTTCTCGATGAGGCCAGGGGAGAGCGGGTATTTGTCCGAAGCGAGACGGACAAGCGGAGCGTCACCGGGGAGACGAGCCTTTGGGGAACCGTGACGGCCGGAGGGAGCCGCTGGGAAGAGCTCAAGCAGTCCCTCGGGGGGAAGCTCAAGCTGGCCTTGAAGGATGGGAAGATGCGGGGTTTCACCGTCGTGGCCAACATTTTGCGGATCCTCAATCTGACCCCGGACCCCGTGAAAGGGGTTCCCTACGATTCCCTCAGGGCGAGCTTCGAGCTGAAGCAGGGGGTTTTGGAGACCCAAAATCTCACGTTCGTCTCGGACACGATCAAGATCGGCGGCGTCGGCACCATCGACCTGGGGCGCAAAGAAGTCGATATGCTCCTCGCGGTGCAGCCGCTGCGCACAGTGGATAAGGTGATCAATGCCATGAAGCTGAGCAGGATCCCGGTCCTCGGCCGCCTCCTCTTCGGGAAGGAGCGGAGTGTGCTCGTGGTCGCCATCAAGGTCGAGGGGCCGCTGGATAAGCCCGAGGTCGCTCCCGTGGCCGAGGAGTCCCTCGGACGGGGGATATTCGGCATCTTCCGTCGCCTGTTCGAACTGCCGGGGGAGCTGGCCCCCGACCGCAAGTCCAGCACTTCGAAGTGACTCGGTCGCCGAGATTGACCCGCCCAAGGTTTTTTGGTACCTTCATCCCTCCCGCGCTCTGGTAAACTAGCTACAGGCGACGTGCGTCCGTGCTTCTTTCGGGGTGCATCGGATTCTTGGAGCGTGCGGTGACCGAGGGCGAAATGCCGGCGGGGTATGCGGGAAAGCTCAAGGCGCTCGAGGAGCTCGTGCCCATCGTACGCGACCTCCGGCGGCAGGGGAAGCGGGTGGTCTTCACCAACGGGTGCTTTGACCTGCTGCACCACGGTCACGTCCGGTACCTGGATCAGGCCAAGGGCTTGGGGGACGTGCTCGTCGTGGCCATCAACAGTGATGCCTCGGTCCGCGCGCTGAAAGGACCCGATCGACCCGTGATGTCTCACGCCGAGCGATCCGAGGTGATCGCCGCCCTGGCCGCGGTCGATTATGTCTTGATCTTCGAAGAGCTCGACCCGGAGAAGCTGATTCGGGCGCTCGAGCCGGACCTCCTGGTGAAGGGGGGGGATTGGCCGGTGGATCAGGTGGTCGGCCGACAGATTGTCGAAGGTCGGGGGGGGCGAGTCTGTACCCTCCCCCTTGTGGAGGGGGCATCGAGCAGCCGGCTCCTCCGCCGTATCCGGGAAGGTAAGGGATGATCACGGGACGACTTGCCGATGTTCAGGTGCCCGGGCTTCAGGAGGGGCTGCCGGATCTGATCGGAGACGGTGGCGCGCTCAGCCTGTGCGGCCTCTGGGGGGGTGCCCGCGCGCTGGTGGTGGCGGAGGTGGCTCGGGCACTGCGGCGTCCACTGGTGGTGGTGAGCACGACGCTCAGGGAGGCCGAGGAGCTCACGGCGGATCTTCGCTTCTTCCTCGATCGAGACCGCGTGCACCTCTTTCCGGAGCCCGAGGTCCCCCCATTTCAACCGGTCTCGCCCCCCCTCGAAGTCCGCGCAGAGCGGATGCAGCGTCTCCGCGAACTGCGGGACGAGGCGCTGAAGGCGCTCGTCCTACCTCTCCATGCCCTCTTTCGTCGCCTCCTTCCCCCCGACGCGCTCGATGGAGCCACCCTGCACCTCTATCCCCACCGAATCGTCCCTCCCGAGCAGGTGGTCGAGGTGCTCGAGATCGGCGGCTATCGGTCGGTCCCCCAAGTTGAGGAGGCGGGCGAGTACAGCCGCCGGGGAGGGATCCTGGATATCGGCCTTCCCCATCTCTCGCATCCGGTCCGCATTGAGTTCTTTGGGGATGAGATCGAGTCGATCCGGACCTTTGCTGTCGCGACACAACGCTCGCTGTCTGGGCCTGAGCGCGTCGGGGGGTCGGACCCCCGACGACCTGACGGGGTGACCGTCCTTCCCCTTTCGGAGATTCTCTTGAGCCAGGAGGCTCGAGGGCTCGCGCGAGAGCGAACGATGGAGAAGGACACTCCGCTCCTGCGGGAGGCGGTCGAGGCGGGGCGGCTCGGGCCGGGGCTCGAGCGGTATCTCCCCTACTTCTATCGACGGACCGTGCCCCTGTGGGAGTATTTTGCCCATGGGACGATTCTCGTCTGGGACGATCCGGATCAGCTCACGGCTGCGGGTGGGATGATGGGCGGGTTGCTCACAGAGGAGTACGCACGACAACAGTCGGAAGACCTTCCGTCGCTCACGGCGACCCACGTGCAGTGGACCGAGATTCACGCGGCGCTGGGGTCCGGGCCCCGGATCAATCTGCATCCGTTCGGACCGGCCCCGGGGCACGAGGGTGCACCGCTCGTCTTTGAGACCGCACAGATCCCGTCCTACCAGGGCCGGTTCGGCCCCCTGGTGCGTGATCTCGACATCTGGCGGCGGGAGGGCCGCGCCATCACCCTCGTGGCCAAGGGATGGGCCCAGGCCGAGCGACTCTCAGAGGTCCTCCGCCAGCACGACCTCGGGGCGAGCCTCAGCGAGGGGCCGCCCGTCGCCGGAGGGATCCAGATCCGGGAAGGTGGACTCAGCGCCGGCTTTCACTTTGCACCGCTCAGACAGACATATCTCACGGAGGCCGAGATCTTCGGCCCGCGCCGGGCGGTGGCGGTCCGCCGGACGAAGATCCGCGAGGCCCGACCCTTCGCGGGATTCGAAGATGTGAAGCTGGGTGAGGTGGTGGTGCACATGGATCACGGCATTGGCCGGTTTCATGGCCTGCGGCGGCTGACCACGGGCGAGATGGAGGGGGATTACCTTCTCTTGGAATATGCGGGCGGCGATAAGCTGTACGTGCCGGTGGACAAGCTACGCCTCGTTCAGCGCTACGTCGGCGCCGACGGCGCCGCAGGCGGCCCCCCCCTCGATCGTTTGGGATCGACGTCGTGGGCGCGGGCGAAGGAGCGGGTGCGGGCCTCCGTTCGCGAGATGGCGGGAGAGCTGCTCCGGCTCTACGCCGCCCGGCAGGTAGCCGCAGGTTATGCCTTTGCTGCCGATACCCCTTGGCAGCGGGAGTTCGAAGCGGCCTTTCCCTTCGACGAGACACCGGATCAAGTCACGGCCATCCAGGCCATCAAAGCCGATATGGAGCGGCCACAGCCCATGGACCGCCTCATTTGCGGCGATGTCGGCTACGGAAAGACCGAGGTGGCCATGCGGGCCGCGTTCAAGGCGGTGATGGACGGCACGCAGGTCGCCGTTCTCGTTCCCACGACCGTGTTAGCGCTGCAGCACTTCCAGTCGTTCTCGGATCGCTTTGCTCCCTTTCCGATCGTGGTGGAGATGCTCTCCCGGTTCCGCACGCGGGGAGAACAGCAGAAGGTCCTGCGCGGGCTGCGGGACGGGACCGTCGATGTGGTCATCGGCACCCACCGGCTCTTGCAGACGGACGTCCGGTTCCGCGAGCTGGGGCTCCTCGTCGTGGACGAAGAGCAGCGCTTTGGGGTGGGCGCCAAGGAGCGGCTGAAACAGTTCCGCACCGAAGTCGACGTGCTCACCCTCACCGCCACCCCGATTCCCCGGACCCTCCACATGGCGATGCTGGGGGTCCGGGATATCTCGACCATTGAGACCCCGCCCGAGGATCGGCTGAGCATTCGCACCACCGTCACCCGCTTCGACGCCGAGGTGATCCGCCGGGCCGTCGAGGAAGAGATCGGCCGAGGCGGGCAGGTCTTCTTCGTCCACAACCGGGTGGAGAGCATTCATACGGTGGCGCGATTCCTGAAGCGCCTCCTCCCCCACGTGAAGATCGCCGTGGCCCATGGTCAGATGACCGAGGAGGCGCTGGAGCGGGTCATGTGCGACTTTTACGCCAGGCGGTACCAACTCCTCTGCTCGACGGCCATCATCGAGTCGGGCCTCGACATCCCGACGGCCAATACCATCATCATCAATCGGGCGGATCGCTTTGGCCTGGCCCAGCTCTATCAACTCCGGGGCCGGGTCGGTCGGGACCGGTTCCGCGCGCATGCCTACCTCCTCATCCCGCGAGAGGAAGCCCTGAATGAAAGCGCCCGGAAGCGGCTGCAGGTCATCGCCGAGTTGACGGAACTCGGATCCGGCTTCAAGATTGCCGCGAGGGACCTGGAGATCCGGGGGACCGGCAATCTCCTCGGGCCCGAGCAGCACGGGCACATCAATGCGGTGGGGTTTGACCTCTACTGTCAGCTGATCCAGGAGACGGTCCGGGAACTCAAGGGGGCGGAGCAGGAAGAACTCGTGGATCCGGTCCTGCGGCTTCCCATCGCGGCATCCATTCCCGAAACGTACGTGTCGGATGCCGCGGTCCGGCTGTCCCTGTACCGGCGCCTCTCGGTCGTCACCGCGTCCGCCGAGCGCGAGGAGTTCGCGGGGGAGCTCCAGGACCGGTTTGGCCCGCTCCCACCCCCGGTGGAGCATCTGTTGGCCGTCGTCAGACTGAAGGCGGCGGCCCGGTCTCTGCGCATCAGGGAGATCGATGCCCGCCGCGAGGTCGTGCGGATCGCCTTCAGTGGAGCGGCTGTCGTCCCCCCGGAGCGGGTCGTCGTCCTGCTCCGGGCGATGGGGGGCGCGCTCCGGTATGTGCCGGAGGATGCCTTGGAGCTTTCCTGTGAGGGGGCCCCGGCGCTCGACCGCCTTGTTAAAATCCAGGCCCTGCTGGACCAGTTGGGGGAGCCATGCGGACGGACTGCGGGAGGGTCGTGATGCGTCGATACCGAATGATACTGCTCCCTGCACTCCTCCTCGGGGGACAGGTGGCCGCGGCGGGGCAGACGGTCCTCGTCGATAGGGTGGTGGCCTTGGTGAACGACGAGGTGATTACCCTGAGCGAGATTCAGAAGGAGGGGAAGCCTTTCATTCAGCGGATCCGCGAGGAGCTGGGCGAGGACACCCGCGCGAGACAGATGCAGATTACTCAGCGACAGATCCTCGATGCCCTGATCCTTCGCCGGTTACAGCTCCAAGAGGCGAAGAAGGAAAAGGTCGTCGTGGAGCAGTCCGAGGTGACGGCGGCCGTAGAACAGATCAAGAAGGAGAATGGACTCACCACCAGTGCCCAGTTCACCGAGGCCCTCGCGCGGGAGAATCTCACCCCGGAGGAGTTCAGAACCAGGGTGTGGGAACAGCTCGCGGTGGATCGCCTGATCACCCGGAAGGTGCGCACCAGCGTCGTCGTGTCCGACGAGGAGGTGGCGCGGTATTCCCAGACGCGGGCCGGGGGGTCTCAGCAGCCCCCGTCTGTGCGGATCCGGCATATCCTCATCGGGATCCCCGAGGAGCCTTCCTCCGAGGACGTGGCGCGCGCCCGGACACGGGCCGCGGAGGCGTCGGAACGGATCAGGGGTGGGGAGGACTTTGGGAGAGTCGCCGCGGAGTACTCCGACGGCGCGGCGGCCTCAGAAGGTGGTCACGTGGGGATCATCCGACAGGGAGACATGGATTCCGCTCTGGAGACGGTCGCCTTCTCGCTCAAGCCAGGGGGCGTCAGCGACATTATCCAGACCGCGGGTGGCTTCCATATCATCAAGGTCGAGGAGCGGATGGCCGGCGATACCCCGAGCGCCGAAGCCCGTGAGCAGATCCGCCAGCGCGTGTTCCTCGAAAAGCTCAGGCAACGCCTGGATGCATATCTGGCTGAGCTCAAACAGAAGGCCTATATCCAGGTCCGCTTCGACCAGTAGTTCAGTTCAGGGTTGATAGTTCATGGTTCATGGTGGGGAGAGGGTCTTTCAGGCCTTGATCCGTCGACTCTGAACTATGAACTCTGAACCATGAACTTCTTAGCAGAGGGGGAGGTCGGCAGCGGCATTGAGGTCAAGCGGTGCCACCTCGCCTCGGCCGAGGCGGTAGGACCCGGCGGCGGCGATCATGGCGGCGTTGTCGGTGCAGAGCTCGGGCCGGGGCCAGTACACTTCCAGGTTTTCGCGGTTCGCCCTTCTCGCCAGGTGTTGTCTGAGCGTTTGGTTGCATGCCACCCCGCCCGTCAAGAGGATCCGCGATGCCCCGACACGTTGCGCGGCCTTGATGGCGTTGCGCGTGAGGACGTCCACGACCGCCTGCTGGAAGCTGGCCGCGATGTCCGCCACGAGCTGGGGGCTCAGGGAAGAGGAGTCAAGATAGTGAATCACCGCGGTCTTGAGGCCGCTGAAGCTGAAGTCTAGCGATCCATGGCGGAGGATCGGCCGCGGAAGGGGGACCGCTCTCGGATCTCCACGCAGCGCCGCCTGCTCGATGTGGGGGCCCCCGGGGTAGGGGAGACCGAGAATCTTCGCGACCTTGTCAAAGGCCTCTCCGGCCGCGTCATCTCGTGTACAGCCCAACAGGTGGTAGGTCCCGGGGCTTTCGGTGTGGTAGAGGTGCGTGTGGCCCCCCGACGCCACCAGGGCCACATAGGGGGGCTCGAGGTGCGGGTGGTCGAGGAGACCCGCGTACAGATGTCCCTCAATGTGATTGACCGCCACCAGCGGCTTTCCGAGGGTGTAGGCCAACGCCTTGGCCGCGGAGACCCCCACGAGGAGAGACCCGACCAGGCCGGGGCCGACCGTGACGGCGAGCCCGGTAAGGTCACCGAACTCTATGCCGGCCTCGTGGACCGCCAGTCGGATGACCGGGCCGATCGTCTCCAGATGGCGACGGGAGGCCAGCTCTGGCACGATCCCACCGTAGGGGGCATGCACCTTTGCCTGGGATGCCACGATGCTGGACCGGATCTTGTGCCCGCCTTCCAGCACCGCCGCCGCGGTCTCATCACACGATGTCTCGATGCCCAGAACCAGCTCACCCATAGACGACGCTAGGAGGCTGGAATGCTAGGATGCTAGTAGGCTAGGACGCGCTGAGCAGGGTGCTACCATCCTGGTTTCTGGGCATACTAGCCTCATAGCGTTCCAGCATTCTAGCAGGGGTTAGCCGGACGCCATCTTTCCTCCCGGGACCCGTTCGTAGATCAGGATCGCCTTGAGGACCTCCACGGCGCGGCCGAGTTGCGGGTCGTTCTTGGGGTCGGGGGCGCTCCGGCCTAACGGCCGGGACGGATCCCCTTCCTGTTCGCCGATGGTCTCCTGCCGCCGGTCCTTTGTTGGGCCCTCGGTCTTGGTGGGCGTCGGTGGTTTGGGAGGCTCGACGACGATGTCCGGAGTGAGGCCGGCGCCATCGATGGCACGCTTATTGGGGGTGAAGTATTTGGCGGTGGTGAGCCTGAGCCCGGAGCCATCGTTCAGCGGAATCACGGTCTGCACCGTCCCCTTGCCAAAGGTCTGGGTCCCCACCACGACCGCCCGCTGGTGGTCCTGGAGCGCTCCCGCGACGATCTCGGAGGCGCTGGCGGAGCCTTTGTTCACCAGCACCACCATGGGGAAGTCCTGGGGATTGTCATGTTGGTCCACAAAACTCAGATTCTGACTCTTCGCCCGCCCCTCCGTATAGACGATGGGCTTGCCCTTCTCCAGGAAGAGATCCGTGATCTGCACCGCCTGCGTCAGGAGCCCTCCGGGGTTGTTCCTCAGATCGAGGATGAGGCCGCGCATCCCCTTCTCCTTGAGGGCCTTAAGCTCGTCCTGCAGATCCCGGCCGGTCCGTTCCTGGAAGGAGATCAGTCGGACGTACCCGATCCCCTCCCCGAGGACCGACGTGCGCACGCTGTGCACTTCGATGATGTCGCGGGTGACGGCGACGTCAAAGGGGTCCTGCCCCTCGCGGAGGATCGTGATGGTCACCGGGGTTCCCTTGGGTCCCCGGAGCTTGCGCACCGCATCGACGAGCGTCATGTCCTTGGTCGGGGCGGCGTCGATGCGGATGATGCGATCGCCGGCGACGATCCCGGCCCGGTCCGCCGGGGTCCCCTCGATGGGGGCGACCACGGTGAGATACCGCTCTCGGACCGTAATCTCAATCCCGAGCCCGCCGAAGCTCCCCTGGGTCTCGATCTGCATCTCCCTGTAGAGCTCGGGCGGCATGAAAGAGCTGTGGGGGTCTAACGACTCCAGCATGCCCCGAATCGCCCCGAAGATCAGCTCCCTGGAGTTGGTCGATTCGACGTAGTTTTGCCGCACCAGCGTGAGGACCTCGGAGAAGACCTTGAGCGTGTCGTAGGTGTCATCCGTCGCCACGACCCGGTGGTGAACACCGCTGGTGACGATCACCACCGTCAACAATGCCAGTACCAGCACAACCCTGATCCGCCGTGTCAACTTCCCGGAGACCATCGTTGGGACCTCCTCTGCGCCCATGTCGCTCTGTACCTGGGTTTAGCCCTCGGAAAGACAAAGATCGGAAAGACACAGAGCAGTATACCACAGGAGTATGGCCCCTCAGGGGAAAATTTCAGTGGCGGGGGGAGAGCCAGGCGAGGGGGTCCTGCGGCTCGCCCCGGTAGCGGACCTCAAAATAGAGCTGGGGACCCTCGAGGGAGCCAGTCTCTCCAACCCGTCCGATCAGCTGGCCAACCCGCACCGCATCCCCCACCTCGACCAGCAGGTCCGACGCGTGGGCATAGAGGGAGTAGAACTCCTCTCCGTGATCCACGATGATCAGCTTGCCGTAGCCCCGGAACCAGTCGGCGTAGAGGACCGTGCCGTCATGAACCGCCTGGATCTGCTGGCCCATGGGGGCACGAATGCCAACCCCCTTGTTGAAGGTCGCCGTGTTGAACTTGGCGTTCTGGTTCCGGCCAAAGCGGGAGGCCACGTCTCCGGTGGTGGGCCAGGGGAGCTTGCCCTTGACGGCGGCAAAGGCGCCACTCGGCAGGGCGGGCGACGGCTTCGGGGCCGCCTTCGCCCGCTTGCTCAGTTGGTTGATCAGTTCCTGCAGGCGGGTCGAAACGGTCTCGAGCTCCCGGACGGAGGTGAGGTAGCCCTCCTTCTCCTCGCGGAGTCTGGCCAGCAGGATCCGCTGCCGCCACTTCTCATCAGCGATCGCCGCCTCGGTCGC
Organism: candidate division NC10 bacterium CSP1-5; assembly: GCA_001443495.1. Classification (GTDB taxonomy): domain Bacteria; phylum Methylomirabilota; class Methylomirabilia; order Methylomirabilales; family CSP1-5; genus CSP1-5. Next base: position 61,672 of record LDXR01000012.1, read on the forward strand.
CCGGATGCGGTTCCGACTCTTTTCCAGGGCAGCCCGGCGGGACTCGAGGGTCGTCTGCTTCTTGCCGAGGTCCGTGACCGTCACGGCGTAGCGGTCGCTCAGGGTCCGATCCTGGGCCGTGATGATCTTGAGATACTTCATCCGGCGCACCATGTCGGTGACGCTCTCGGCAGAGAAGAGGAGGCGGAAGATACCGTACTGCCCCTGCTTATACAAGGCCCGCAGCCGGCCGGCCCACCGCTCCGTAATCTCATCCAGCTGGCGTTCGGTGCGCGTGGTCTCCTGCCTGAGTTCGCGCAGCGCCCGCTCCTCGGCCCGCAGGTTCGTTTCCAGCGTGGTCAGCTCCTGCGTCTTCTTGTCCAGTTGCTCTTGGATTCTTTTCAGGGTGGCCTCGACAGCCGCCTCCTTGGCGGCGGTCTCATGGGCCTTCTTCCGCTCCTCCGCGATCTCCTTCTTCAGCCTCTCCAGGCTCTGTTTCTTCTCGCGTAACGTTCCGTGCTCATTGGCCTGGAGGCCCCCGGTGAGGAGCAGGATCGCGAGCGCGATCGGCACGGCAACGCGGCTGTGTCTCATCTCCCCCTTCTTACGCCCTGAGAAATCGCCGAACCGCCACCAGGCTCCCCACGGCCCCCAGGAGTGCCCCGACGCCGACTATGCCCATCCGATACTCGACATCGAGGAACCGGCCCAGTTCCGCTCCCGAGAAGATGAGCGGGGCCGACGCCCCTAGTTGCCACAGGGTAGCCCTGAACAAGACGTAGAGCATCCCCAGGGCGAGCGCGGCCCCCAGCCCGCCTTGGAGTGTCCCATCGAGGATGAGGGGGATCTGGATGTAGCTTCGACTCGCCCCGACCAGGCGCATGATCTCGATTTCTTGCGCCCGCGCATAGACGGCCAACCGGATGGTGTTGGCCACGATAAAGAGCGAAGCGATGCCCAACACGGCACCGATCACGATCCCGAGGATCTTCATCACCTGAACAAGGCTGGTCAGCCGGTCCACCCACTCCTGACCGTAGAGGACGTCTTCGACGCCTTCCATCCGCCTGAGCGAGACGGCGAGTTGGCCCAAGGCGGTGGCCGTCTGGTGCTGTTTCTGAATCCGGAGCTGAAAAGAGGCCGGCAGCGGATTGGTCTTCAGCCCCTCCAACAGGCTTTCCTGGCCTCGGATCTGTTTCCGAAAGTCGGCCAGGGCCTCCTCCCGTGAGACGTACGTCACCTCCCGAACCGCCAGCTCGCCCTCCAGGCGTTTTCGGAGAAGCGTCACCTGCTCGGGCGTGATCGCATCGGTGAGAAAGACGATGACCTGGAAGTCCTCCGCCCACTGCGCCACCACGGTGCCCAAGTTCAGGGTGAGCAGGAGGAAGGTTCCGGTCACCAGGAAGGCCACGGTGATCGCTCCGATGGAGGCGACCACGCCCCAGCCTCCCCGCCGAAAGTTCAGGAGGGTCTCATCCAGGAGATGCCGCAACCGCTCCCAGACCATCGGTCAGTGAGTCTCCTCCATCAAGCGGCCCTGCTTCAGGATGAGAGCGCGCTGGCCCATCTCGGAGACGAGTCTGCGGTTGTGGGTCGCCACCACGACCGTGGTTCCGCGGATGTTCACCTCGATCAAGAGGCGCATGACGTCCAGGGCCAGGTCCGGGTCGAGGTTGCCGGTCGGCTCGTCCGCCAGCAGGATGGCGGGGTCGCTCATCAGGGCCCTCGCGATGGCGACCCGCTGCTGTTCCCCTCCCGAGAGCTTGTAGGGGATCTCGTCGGCCTTCTGCAGGAGGCCAACCTCTTTCAAGAGGCGGCCGATCTTGCGCCGGCTGACGGCCTCGGGGACGCCCAGCACCCGGGCGACGAGGTGAAGATTGTCGTACACGGTCCGGTCCATGAGGAGTTTAAAGTCCTGGAAGATGACGCCGATGCTGCGGCGGAGCGCGGGCAGCTTGCTCTCCCGGAGCCGGACGACATTGCGGCCGTTGACGAGAATCTGGCCCGAGGTCGGCAACTCATCCCGGAAGATGAGGCGGAGCAGCGTGGTCTTTCCGGCGCCACTCGGGCCGGAGAGAAAGACGAATTCCCCCCGCTGGATGTGGAGCGTGATGTCCGAGACGGCCACGACCTCCTTGGGGTAGATCTTGGAGACATGGAACATCTGAATCATCGCGTCTCCCCGATGCGCCCGCGCGGCGTCTTCGCCTGAAGCTAACGCGTTCCCCGCCAATTTGCAACCCGAATCTGGCCGGGCGCCCCGCGCAAGATGATCGTCGCACGCCGACTGTGGGCGACTCTCCGGGTTGACGTCATTGACAAGGCCTGTTCGCTTCTCTAGCATGGGAAAGTCACGCATCGATGGGAAGAGGCCTGACTATGGCGAACGTCCCCAAATCGCCGGTACCGCGCGGACGCCGGATCCCTCTCTCGCAGTTCTGGCTCGATTGGCGGATCAGTTTCTTTCTGCTGGGGGTCTGTGTGCTCGTCCTTGGGGTCGCGCTCGTGGCCCTCACGGCTAGGCCGACCGTCGTTCCATCGGTGGCGGGGTCCTCCCCCGCGATACACCGCGAGCGGGCCCAGTTTTATGAGGGGCTCGGCAGAATCGAGGACGCGATTCGCGCATACGAGGCCGCGATCCGGCAGGATCCGACAGACCCTGCGCTCTACCGGGCGCTCGCCCTCCTTTTCGACAGGGAGGGCAGGTTCGCCGAGGCGATCGTCGCGTACGAGCGGTTCCTTCAGCTCGAGCCAGCGTCGCCAGAGGACTCGGCCATCCGGAGGCGGATTGCAGAGCTTCGTCAAGGGCGCTGACTCGATTCGCCTTTCTGGTTCTCGGGCCCGATCTCACCTGAGCACCTCGACCTGTTCCGTGTAGCGCAGGAGGCGACCCTACCCCATGCCACGGCATGTGAACCGCAGGACGTTTCTGTCCATCGTGGGGCTTGGAAGCCTTTCCGTCCTCCTCGCCCCGTCTCGCGCACGCGGAGGGGAAAAACCGGCGGTCCCGGGGGCGCTGCTCATCGCCAAGATCCGGACCCCGCCGTTCAGGGACTCGGTCGTGCTCCTGTTCGACCACGGGCAGCAGGGTTCCGCGGGCCTGATGGTCAACAAGCCGGACCATCAGAGTCTGGGCCGCCTCATGGCCCAGATGAATCTCTCCTTCCGCGACCGCGGCACGTTCGAGCGGTACGCCGAGTCTGAGGTGCTGTACGGGGGCCCCGTCGGCCGGGACAGCGAAATCTCCTTTATCCACACCCCCCCGGGGAGGTGGACTCCTTCCTGGAGCCTGGGCAAGGTAGGCGTGACGCGGACCCCTGACCTGCTGCGGGACCTCGCGGCCGGGACGGCACGCCTCGAGCAGGTGGTGGCGTGTCTCGGAGTCTCGGGGTGGGCGCCCGGCCAGCTCCAGGGCGAGATCGCCGGGGGGTACTGGGAGGTCCTCTACCCCGACCCCGACACCTTGCCCGGGTTACTGTTCCACACGCCACCGTGCGACCGCTTTGACAAGGCGCGCACGCTGCCCGAGGGCCGGCCGGTCAGCACCCCTCGGCATGCGATTTGACTACTCTCCCATCACCTTGGCCAGCGCCTGCCGCATCGCGCTCACCGTCACGGGTTTGGTCAGGATGGTGTCGACATCCACGGGCTGGTCACCGGCAGCTTTCATGATGTCGCCGAATCCGGTCAGCAGGATGACGGATGTATTTGGGGCAACCCGTTTGATGGCAGCTGCCAGTTGGTCGCCGGACATTTCGGGCATCCCCTGATCCGTCACGACCACGTCGAACCGGCCTGCAAGGAACTTCTCGAGCCCTTCGCGTCCGTTCGTCGCGGTCTCGACGTGATGCCCGTCGGCGGCCAGATACTCGGTCACGACCTCGCGCAGCGCCGGTTCGTCATCGACGACGAGGAGGTGCCACCGACGGGAGGCGGTTTTCGCCTCGTGTGTCCTAGCTCTTGCCCCTTGTTCCAGATGGACCGGCAGGCGGATGATGACAGTCGTCCCCCGGCCTGGCTCGCTCTCAATGGAAAGCGTCCCCTGGTGCCGGCGGATGATGCCGTACACCATCGCCAGCCCCAGGCCGGTCCCGCGTTTGCCCTTCGTGGTGAAGAAAGGTTCCAGGCATCGCTGGCGAACCTCTTCGGTCATTCCGGTCCCGGTGTCGGTGACCTCCAGGACGACATGGGTACCGTCAGAACGGGTACGAAGGGTGATCGTTCCGCTCTCGGCCATGGCGTCCGCCGCGTTCAAGATCAGGTTGGTCAACACTTCCCGTAGTTCGCTTTCGTTGCCGGTGACACGGGCCACATTCTGCAGGTCCGTTTCAACGCGGAGAGTGACGCCGCTCGCCAACGCCTGGTCTTTCCACCGGGGCTGGGTCAGCATGATCACTTGTTCAACCAAATCGTTGAGGTTGATGGGCAGAAGGAGCTCTTCCTCATCGCGGTTGCGGTAAAACTCGCGCAGGCGGCGGACAACGTTGGCGGCGTCTTGCGCGGAGGTGTTGACCATTTTCAAATAGCGCGTCACCTTTTCCTTGTTGTCGAGATATTCGGGGCGATCGAGCAGCACCTCGGTGAACCCCACGACCGGAGACAGCGCGTTGTTGAAGTCGTGGGCAATGCCGCTTGCCATCTCGCCCAGGGCACGGAGGCGCTCCTGCTGCAGGACTTGCTGTTGCGTCGCCTTGAGCTCGGCAAGCGCCTCCTCCAGGCGACGGTTGCTCTCCCGAAGGGATTCCTCCGCTCGTTTCCGCTCGGTGATGTCCCGGGATATGCCCATCCCCCCCACAATGTTGCCGTTCGCGTCGCGGACCACCGAGGCCGAGAGGTACGAGTAAAAGATCTCTCCGTTATTCCGCCTGTTGCCGATCTCTCCGCTAAATCGCCCCTGTGTCAAGATGGCGCTGGACACCTGGGAGCCCTCGGATGGGTCGGCGTACAGGAGGTCCACGGGCTCGCCCAACACCTCCGCCTTGCTGTACCCAAAAGCCTCTTCGGCCGCCCGGTTGAACTCGACGATGTTCCGGTTCGCGTCCACGGAGACGATCATGTTCAGGGAACTGTGGATAAGGGTTTCCGCATATTCCTTCGCCGCCTGCAGGGCCGCCTCTGCCCGCTTGCGCTCGACAATTTCGTTTGCCAGCTCCTGATTGGCTCGTTCCATTTCTCGGGCCCGCTCAGCGAGGTGCCCCTGGATTTCCTGAAGGCGCTCCACGGTCTGCGCCTCCTCACGGGCGCGCTGCCGCTCGCGACGCACGCGCTCAACGAGGTAGCCGTAGAATGCCGCTGCGGTGAAGAGGAACGGGACGCGAATTAGCAACCGCGGAGTCCAGAGCGATGGGAAATCGCCGGTCGCCGAGAGGATGTAGGCATACGACGCGCACACCACGACGGTGCCGATGGCGATCAGTGCGAGATTCTCGCCAATCGCTGCCAAGAGCAGCACAAAGAAGTACAGGTAAAAGAATTCGGCCCGAAAAAGCCCACTGATCAGGAGCGCCGCCGTGATCCAGAGGGTGTCGGCCAGGACAATCCCTGCGTAGAAGGCCGTGGAGTCGGTGATCCGCGCCGGCAACCGCTTCATCATCACATTCGATGCGAGGGCGGCGAGGATCAGCAGGAAGACGCCGGTCGGGAGGGAGGAGAATTCGTGCTCGACCAGCAGCAGGTAGGCCGTGGCGATGATCAGCGTGTAGCGGAGGAGGGCAAGGGCCCGACTTTTTGACAGCTTTTCTTTTTCTACGACCTGCACGGTCCTTACCCCTCCCCGACAGCGGTTCGTCTGAGCACTTCCCCCTCCCGTGGACCCGCCGCCCGTTCTCGCCCTCGGCCACAGGGAGGTTCACCGTTCTCACCCGGCTCAGTAGCAAGACGGGTGCCATAGTAAAGATGCTTCCTCGCCTTCATGCCTTTGTTTGCAAATGCATAGGCACGGAGGCCTTCTGCACCCCCCTCCCGGTTGTCCTGCCGTGAAGGCGGCCACCCCAGGTGGCGGTTCTCGAACATTGCAGGGAACCCTTAGCGATTCAAGGCATTCCACGGCTGGCAGAAAATTTGCATGAAATTTGCATGAGGCGATAGGCTGCCGCTCGTAGACCGCGGTCGCACGCCTTCTCAGCAGTAATCGTGGACGGCCGAGGGAACAACACGCGAAGGCCGATCAGCACATGCGTGGAGGGGACAGATGAGCAACGGGCCTCAAAGGCGGCGGGTTGTCCGCTTTCGCATTCGTGGTGTCTCAGGGGCTATCACGACCCCCCAGGAGGCGGACGTGCTCGATCTCAGCGTGACGGGAGCCCTTGTCGAGCACCAGGGCATGCTCCGGGTCGATGCCATCTGCTTCCTTGATCTGCCCACCTCCGCCGCGGAGCCCATGACCATCCGGTGTCGCGTGGTCCACAGCCGGGTAAGTCGACGCGAACCGGAAGGGTCTCTGTACTATCAGACCGGGGTGGAATTCCTCGATCTCACCCCGGCAACGGAGCAAGCCCTGGGGGCGCTGATTCGCTCCTATGGGGCCCCCGGGGGCAGAGAGGGGGAAGGCGCCTGACAGCCAGCCGGCCACGTCCCCGGACGGATCACTGGATCTCTTCAGGCTCGCTCTCGGGTGGTTCCGATCGCTTTATCACCTCACGCCAGGCATCGTGGGTCCGGTGCAGTGCCGACTCTCTCGCGTAGTACCTCCAGATCTCGTCCTTTTCCTGAAGGCCCAGATGAAGAAACTCCATCCCGGCGTTCCCTGGGGTTGCCCACTTCACTTTGCCGAGGGTCTGGACGGGGCGGTGGCTGAGAGGGAGGTGGAAGCGGAGGAGCACGTCGGCACCGACGGGGGGAATGGGCCCCTGAGTCGTGAGCAGCGTTCCGTGAGTCCCGATGTTCGTTATCCGCCCCTGATGGGTGCGGGCACCTCTGACCGCGTACTCCACCGCCAGGTCACAGGCAGCACGCGGTGAGCGACGCTTATCGGTTCGCTCAGTCATGGCGGACTCCTCGGCGGCGGTCGTAGGCGCGCTCGTACTCGGCGATCAGCCCGGCATCCGCAAAGCTGAAGTAGCGATCGTCCCCGATGATAACATGGTCCAGGACCTTGACCCGCATGATCCTCCCGGCGAAGACCAGTTCTTCGGTGATTGCCTTGTCGGTGGCACTCGGTTTGGGATTGCCCGACGGGTGGTTGTGGGCAACGATGAGGGCCGCGGCATGGTGGCGATTCGCCAGCTGCATGATCTCGCGAGGATAGACCGGACTTTCCGTGAGCGAGCCTTCACTCGCCGTGCGAACGTCGACGATCTCATTCTGGCCGTTGAGGAGCAGCACCCGAAAGACTTCCCGCTTGAGATCGCGCATCTGGGGCAAGAGAAAGGCATGGACATCCTCTGAGGACTCCACCTTTCCCTTGATCTGCTTGGCCTCGCTGAGGGAGCGGCGGCCGAGTTCGAGGGCCGCCTGCAGTTCAGCGATCTTGGCACTCCCCAAACCCTTGATCGCGCGCAGGTCGTGTGCATCGGCGGCGGAGAGGCCCCGCAAGCCCCCAAAGGTGTGCAAGAGTTCTCGCCCGAGATCGACGGCGCTTTGCCCTCTGACGCCGGTGCGACACAGGATGCCGAGGAGTTCGGCCGTCGTCAGCTGCTGAGGGCCATACTTGAGCAGGCGTTCGCGAGGTCTCTCCTCTTCCGGCCACTCTTTGATCGCCCGCGGATATCGCTTCCGCTTCATTATTCCCTCACGTCCGGCTGAGTCCTCACGGAGACCAGACCGTCAAGGACCGGTGCTGCTGCTAGACCGCGAGTAAGGTTTCGGTGCCGTCCTCAGCGTGGCGGAAGGAGATAGTTGAATCCATCGTCAGGAATGGTCCTTTTTCCGCCGGCTCGTCTTCGGCGATGCTGGTTTTCCCTCGATAGCACGCAGGAGCTCCTCGGAGCAATAGATGCGGTTTCGCTGTCGCCCCGTAATCTCCCGCAGCACGCCGGCCTTGACCAACCAGTCAATAGTTGACTGGACCGCAGGGAACGAGACTTTCAAGCGCTTTGACAGACGTGTCGCGGTGACATACGGGTTAAGAAACAGCTCTTCCATAGTGGCGATAGCCGTGGGACTTGCCTTGCGCTGCTGGAGGAGTTCCCGATAGCGCCTTTGCAAGGCGATGATGCGCCGGGAATCATCTGCCGCGGCGGAGGCCTGTGTTGCAATCCCTTGCAGGAAGAACTTGATCCAGCCCATCCAATCCCCGAACCTGCTCACCCCAAGAAGCCGTCCATAGTATTCAGCCCGGTGTTGCTCAAAGAAAGCGCTGAGATAAAGCAGGGGCTGGGGCAGGTGCCCCCGCTCGCACAGGAAAAAGGTTATCAAGAGCCGTCCAACACGTCCGTTCCCGTCAACAAACGGGTGAATCGCCTCGAACTGGTAATGCATGAGAGCGCACTGAACCAGCGGGGGCATATCCTTTGCGTCGTGCAGGAACTTCTCCCATTCACCAAGGGCCGCTTCCATTTCACTGACGGGGGGCGGAACGAAGGTTGCCTCGGCTAGACTACAGCCGGGTGGACCGATCCAGTTTTGAACCTGTCTGAGCTCACCCGGCCTCCTCTCTGCGCCTCGGACACCTGCCATCAGTTGCGCGTGAATCTCACGAACGAGTCGAAGACTGAGCGGCAGCTTCTCCAGCCGTTTCAGCCCGTATTCCATTGCCCGAACATAATTTCGGACCTCTTGAACGTCGGGTGCGCTCGGGGGTTCCTCTTCAGCCGCCTCAAAATACAGTAAGTCCGAAAGTGATGCTCGCGTGCCTTCAATTCGGGAACTCAGCACAGCTTCCCGCCGGATGTACGGTGTAATGAGGAGGTGCGGGTTAGGGAGTAGCTGTCCGATCCCGGCGAGCCTTCCAAGCCCCCGGTCGGCATCGGAAAGTAGTTCTACCGTTTCACGATCGTATGCGATAGGGGGAGGCAAGGGATGAGGCACAAATGCCCAGTACCCCTCTATAGTTCGAATCACCTTTCCGCTCGTGCTGGCCCTGAATTCTTCTGGGTTCATGGCTGTCCTCGAAAAGGCTATTAACGAGGCCTTGAATTCCTTAAATGGCTATTAAAGTTTTAGCCCGACAACTTTAATAAGTCAAGCCCCTATTAAAGGAGTCATTAATGGCAGCCTATCCCAGGAATGGCAATGACTTAGAGCACCATCCCCAAGAACGGCTTGCGGCCAACGGGCCATCAGAGCCTAGGGGTGGCCTGTCAAATGATCGAGGTGATGAGGAGCAAGATCGTGAGGACCGACATCAGGAAGGCCGTGCCCCAGCCGATCAGGTTCACGAGGGGGGAATTGACGGCCGCCCCCATGACCTCGCGGTCGTTGACGAGCTGGAGCACGATGACCAGGATGAACGGGAGGAGGATGCCGTTCAGGGTCTGGGAGAAGAACATGATCGGGATGAGGGGAAGGCCGGGCCAGAGGATGGTCGCGGCGCCCATCCCGATCATGACCAGATAGATGGCAAAAAATCCTGGTGCCTCAGCGGGCCGCCGATCGACGCCGGTGGTCCAGCCTAACGCCTCGCAGGCGGCATAGGCGGTGCTCAGGGGGAGTACGGCGGCCGAGAAGATCGAGGCATTGAGGAGGCCCAGGGCGAAGAGGAGGCTGGCGTAGCGTCCCCCGAAGGGCTCCAGGGCCCGGGCCGCATCCGCGGCGGTTTCGATCCGGACGCCGTGCGCGTGAAGCGTGGCCGCACACGCCACGATGATAAAGTAAGCCACACCCGTGGCCACGCAGGCCCCCAGGATCACATCGAGGCGGGCGTACTTGTACTCTTTCCATCGGAGTCCTTTGTCCACGGTAGAGGACTGCACGTAAAATTGCATCCAGGGCGTGATGGTGGTTCCGACGAGGGTGATCACCATGAGGAGATAGTCCTGGTCCATGTGGAAGGAGGGGCGGATCGTCTGCAACAACACCTCGCCCCAGGGAGGCGTGGCGAGGAAGGCAGAGATGACATAGAGCAGGTACAGCGCGCTCGCGATCAGGAACACGCGCTCGACTCTAGCGTAGGTGCCTTGGATCACGAGCCAGGCGACGAAGCAGGCAGTCAGGGGAACGGAGAGGAGCCGGGGGATGCCGAAGATCTCAAAGGCCGCCGCCGCGCCCGCAAATTCGGCAATGGTATTGGCCAGGTTGGCAAGGACGACGGTAGCAAGAATCAGGACGGCTGCGCGGACGCCGTAGCGCTCCCGAATCAGCTCCCCCAGGCCCTTGCCGGTCACCACGCCCATGCGACTCCCCATCTCCTGCACCACGGCGAGACTGATCGTGGTGAAGAAGAGGGTCCAGAGCAGGCTGTAGCCGTAGTGGGCGCCCGCCAGGGAATAGGTGGCAATGCCACCGGCGTCCTGGTCCACGCTGGCCGTGATGATCCCCGGCCCCATGATCGACAAAAAGACGAGGAGCCGACGCTTGTGCCGGTAGGGCATTCGCATGAAGCGCCTTGTTCCGCCCGGACCGCGGCGCTGGGGAGCGATCGTGCCCGTCGCCTTCCGAGCGGTCTGGAGGATCCTCCGGTTGAGAGCGCCCTAAATGTACTTTTTCGCCGCCCGCCGCTTCCATATCATTGGGATTAGATCGTTGAGCACGTCATCAACGGTCACGATCCCCTCAAGCCTCCCTTCCGCGTCCACCACCGGCAGGGCCATGAGGTTGTATTTCGAGAGGGTCTCGGCCACCTCTTGGATGGTAGCCTCGGATCTGACGGTGGCGAACTGGGTGACCATGATCTCGTCCAGCCGCTGGTCTGCTTTGGCCACCAATAGCTCTCGCAGGCTCAGGACTCCCACGAGCCGCTCTGAGGGGTCGGTCACGTAGAAATAGTAGATCGTCTCCGCCTCGTCCGCCACGGTCCGGAGCACCTCCAGGGCCTGGCTCACGGTGGGTTCAGGGCGCAGGGTCACGTATCCGGTGGTCATGAGTCCACCGGCAGTGTCTTCTTCATGCTCCAGGAGTTCTGCCACATCCTCCGCCTCGGCCGGCTGCATCTCTTGGAGAAGCTCCTGAGCCTTGGCCTGCGAGAGGTCTCCCAGGACATCCGCGGCTTCATCCGGCTCCATCATCTCCAGGATGTCCGACGCCCGCTCTGGCTCGAGCATCTGGATGATTCCCGCCTGGACCTCGGGCTCGGTCTCTGTCAGGGCCTCGACCGCCGTCTCGGCGTCCAGGGCGTCGAGGATGACCGCTCGCTCGCTGGGGTTCAGTTCCTCCACGATATCGGCGATGTCCGCCGGGTGCAGCTGAGCCAGCTTGGTGTAGACGGCCTGCTTTCGGGCCCGGGTGAGTTCGGTCTCGATGGGCTCCACATGCTCCCAGGAGACGACATCCCTAGGAATCGTGATGCCAAAGGTGGAGACGATCGACCGGACGAGACCTTCGGCGAAGAGGCGGCGAAGCAAGCTGCGCATGCCGGCGAGCACCGCCAGCACGTGGTAGCCCCCCTCTCGCCACTCGAGCTGCACATCGTTGACCCGGACGACACGCCAGCGATGGGTATCCATCACCTTCTTGTCCAGGATGTTTCTCCCGAGCGCCATCTCGTTTGCCTTGAGATCGCTCGGGATGAGTTCTTCGGTGGGCCGATCCAAGATCATGGTGGTCCCACCTGGGGTCACCGCTATCTCGGCGACGGCTTCCCAGGGGACGAGCAAGTCGCCCCCACTCGCCCGGGCGATGCTCAGCTTGCTCACCCGGGGATACATCCCTCGAAAGAGCACCACCAGGTCCTTCAGCGTTCCCACCTCTGCCCCGCGGCTATCCAGGACCGGCCGCCCTTGCACACGGGTCAGAATGGTGATCCGTTCCGCGGGTTCCTGAACCATACTGATTGCTCCTACCTGGGCTTACATAGTACCGAAGAGAGGGACGGTGTCAACGCGAATCCACGCCCACGACCGGGTGTTGGGTGTTCGGTATTGGGTGTTAGGATGGCAAGACCCCCTGTTCAGGACCGGGGTGGTGTGCTATGGTGATGGCTTGGTGAGGGGGTTCGGCCATGGATGCGGGGGATGCACGCTTCATCGCGGACAGCATGCTGGGCAGGCTGGCCACGTGGCTCCGCATCCTGGGGTACGACACCCTGTATTTCCGGGATGCCCAGGACGGTCGGCTCGTCGCCCTTGCGCGGCGCGAGGGGCGGATCCTCCTGACGCGGGATACGCGACTCCTCATGCGGCGGCGTCTCTGCCCGATGCTCTTTGTCCGCCATGATCGGGTGTGGGAGCAGCTGAGACAGGTGGCCGGCGAGCTCGGGCTCAGCATGGGACCGCGGCTGGGGAGCCGGTGTCTGCGCTGTAATCGATCCCTCGCCCCCCTCGCGAAGGCCCGTGCCGCGGGACGGGTCCCGGAGTACATCTTTCGCCATCATGACGTCTTCCTTCATTGTGAGGGGTGCGGCCGGGTCTTTTGGGGCGGGACGCACCTCACGCACATGGAGGAGACGGTGCGGGCCCTATGCGGGTGATCTTCATGGGGACGCCGGCATTCGCCGTCTCCTCGCTCACCCGCCTCCTTCAGGCGGGGCACGAGGTAATGCTGGTCGTGACCCAGCCGGACCGCCCTGCCGGCCGGGGGAAAGTGCTCCGCACGCCGGCCGTCAAGCGGGCGGCCGAGGCGGCGGGCCTTTCCGTGATCCAGCCGGTGAAGATCAGAGACGCAGAGGTGGCGGGCCGCCTCCGACGGGTGAGACCCGAAGTGCTGGTGGTGGTCGCCTTTGGCCAGCTCCTCCCCCGAGCGATCCTCGACATTCCCCCACAGGGATGCCTCAATGTCCATGCATCCCTGCTCCCGAAGTACCGCGGGCCGGCCCCCATCCCCTGGGCGCTGATTCGGGGGGAGACGGTGACGGGCGTGACGATCATGGAGATCGTCGAGGCCCTGGACGCCGGACCGATCCTGCTCCAGCGGACGATCCCGATCGCCGCAGAGGATACCGCGGGAACCCTGGAGGATCGTCTGGCACCTCTGGGGGCCGAGGCACTCATCGAGACGTTACGCGCCGTGGAGCGCGGGGAAGTGACGAAGAGTCCACAGAACGAAGCCGAGGCCACCTACGCGCCGAGGCTTCCTCCGGACATCGGGCGTCTCGAGTGGTCCCGAAGCGCAGGTGATCTCTGGAACCTGGTCCGGGGCCTCGCGCCCCAGCCCGGGGCCCACACCTTCTACCGTGGCCGACTGGTGCGGGTTCTCGGGGCGGAGCCGCTGCCCGGCGACCATCCACCGCGTGCGGGCACCATCGTTTCAGTGCGCAAGGGGATGGGGGTCGAGGTGGCGACGGGCCAGGGGACGCTTCTCCTCACCCGGCTGCAGCCGGAGGGGAGGCGGGTCATGACGGCCGAGGAGTTTTCCCGTGGCTATCGCGCGGAGGTGGGGAGTGCCTTCGTCTCCACCCGGGAGGAATCCACGACGCCTCGCCCTGGAAATTCTCGTCCGGGTCGAGCGGGATAAGGCGTACGCGAATGTCCTTCTGGACGCCCGGCTCAGGCGGCAGAGGCTGGCACCTCGCGACCGGGGTCTGGCGACGGAGCTCACCTACGGGGTCCTGCGCCATCGCGGGACGATTGACTTTCTCCTGTCACGCGTCCTGGATCGGCCGCTGCAGGCGGTCGATCTCGACGTGAGGAATCTCCTGAGGCTCGGGGCCTACCAGCTCTTTTATCTGACCAAGGTCCCGGGATACGCGGCGGTCCACGAGACGGTCCGGCTGGCCCGGCGCGGGACGGAGACCTTCGTCAACGCCATTCTGCGGGCCTCGACGCGACGCGGTCCGCTCAGGGAAGAGGAGCTGCCCGAAGACCCGGTCCTGCGATACTCGGTCCGGCATTCCCACCCCGCCTGGCTGGTGGAGCGATGGCTGAAACAATTGGGGGAAGAGGCGCGGCAGCTCATGGAGGCCAACAACCGGACTCCCCATGTCGCAATCGGGTGGAACCCCCTCCGGGGAAGTGTGGCGGAGGTCGAGCGCCTTCTCACCAGGGCGGGGGCGGAGTGGGAGGCGAGTCCCTGGGTGCCGAATGCGTATCGGGTCCGGAATGCGGGAAATCTGCTCGCCGGTGGGGGAAGGGAACGAGGGGTGTTCTGGGTGATGGATGAGGCGGCCGCGCTGGTCGTGCAGGTCTTGGATCCGCAACCGGGGGAGCGGGTCCTCGACGTCTGCGCGGGAGGTGGCGGCAAGGCGACGCTGGCCGCCATGCTGATGCAGAACCGAGGCGAGGTGGCAGCCCTCGATCTGAGCCCCCGCGCGCTCCGACGCCTGCAGGATGGGGTGCGGCGCCTCGGCACGACCATCGTGAGTCCGGTGCGAGGAGACGCCCGCGAGGCGGCGGGGCATTTCCGGAAATGGGCAGACCGGGTCCTGGTCGATGCCCCGTGTACAGGCCTGGGCACGGTCCGGCGGCGCCCGGAGATCCGGTGGCATCGGGAGCCGGCGGATATCACCCGGCTTGCCGAGCTTCAGAGCGCGATCATGGATGGGGTGGCGGACTGCGTCCGCACTGGCGGTGCGCTGGTATATGCGGTGTGCAGCCATGAGCCGGAGGAGGGAGCGGACGTCGTCGCACAGTTCTTGACCCGGCATCCGGACTTCTCCCACGAGGACAACCTGCCGGCTTTCTTCCGAGGGGCGAGAAGCACGCTGGTGACCGGGGGGCATGTCGCCACCTGGCCGCATCGGCATGAGACCGACGGGTTCTTTGTCGGCCGGCTCCGTCGGCACTGAGGGTCGAGGGAATCACCATGTGGTCGAAGACCGTCCTGCGGATCTCCGGGATCGGGGTCGGGCTCTTCCTGTTGTCCGTCCTCTCCGGCTACATCGCCATGAATCTCTCCATGGAGCGGGACCGGATCGAGGTCCCGGTCGTGATCGGCTTGGAGCTGAAGGAGGCGGCCCGCCAGCTCCGGATCGTGGGGCTGCAGCCCCGGATGGCCGGTGAGGAGTACCATGGGGCCTTCCCGAAGGGTGCGGTGGTCCGCCAGATCCCGTCCGGCGGATCGCGTGTCCGCAGGAACGTCGAGGTCCGCCTCGCTATCAGTAAGGGAAGCGATGAGACGCTCGCCCCGGACATTACGGGCCAGCCCCTCCCGCAGGCGCAGCGGCTCTTGGCGGAGCAGGGTCTGCTCCTCGGGCCTACCGCCAAGGTGCACACGAGCCTGCCGACGGGCGTGGTGATCGCGCAGGATCCGTCGGCCGGTTTCCCGACGCGGCGGGGGAGTGCGGTGAGCGTGCTGATCAGCCTGGGGGAGGAAGACCGCTTCTATGTGATGCCCAACCTGGTCGGGCAGGGGGAGGAAGAGGCCGTCGCCATCCTGAAGGAGATGGGCATTGAGCCTCGGGTGACCTACCAGTCCTTCCCCGCTCAGGCCCGACGGGTGGTGCTCCAAGAGCCCTTGTTCGGGACGCGGATCAAAGAAAAAGAGGAGGTGTCGCTCGTCGTCGCCGAGTAGGGTTCATAGTTCACGGTTCATGGTTCATAGTCGGAGAGAACAAGTTCATGGTTGACGGTTCATGGTTCATCGTCCCAGATTCCGACCCTACCATGAACCCTGAACTCTGAACGACGAACGCCCCGGAGGGGAACATGGCCAAGATCGCACCGGCAGTCCTCCTGGTAGACTATGGCCGCCTGGCGGAGGAGATCCTCGCGGTCGAGCAGGAGGCTGACCTGTTCCACTTCGACGTGATGGACGGCCACTTCGTCCCCGTGATCAGCTACGGGGCGGACGTGATTCGGTCCCTGCGCCCCCGGACGGCGGTTCCCTTCGATGTGCACCTGATGGTGGAGTACCCCGAGCGGTACATCGCGGAGTTCGCCAAGGCCGGGAGTGACTGTCTGACGGTCCATGCCGAGGTCTGTCCGCACCTCGACCGAACCATCCGGCAGATCAAGGCAACGGGCACCAGGGCCGGGGTGGCTCTCAATCCCTCCACCCCCCTCGACACCCTCGATCCCGTGATCCGCGATCTCGATCTCGTCGTCTTGATGTCCGTGAACCCCGGCTTCGGGGGTCAGGGGTTCATCCCCCACGTGGAACAAAAGGTGGAAGAGATGCGGCGACGGCTCGATGCGCTCAAGCTCCGCTGCGAGCTCGAGGTGGATGGGGGGATCAAGGCCGAGAACTGCGCCAGGATCGCCAAGGCAGGGGCATCCATCCTCGTGGCGGGCTCGGCTGTCTTTCAAAGTCCCGATCCGGTCGCGGCCATTCGACAGATGAAACGCCTGGCGAATCCATCCGCCTGAGCGGGGCAGGGAGGACGTAGTGGAAGGAGGCATCCCGACGCGGTCCCGAGGGACCGTGACGAGGCAACTGCGGGTGAGTCTCCCCCTCGGCCTCCTGGTTCTGGTGCACCCCCTGGGGGTGGGGGCGGATCTCCAGGTGAAGCTCCCCGAGAAGCCGGTCGTGCAGGGCGACCTTCGGGGTCTCCGGGTCACGGCGGCCGAGCCGCTCATCGGGCTCGAGGCGCGCTTCCGGGGCCTGAGCCTCCCCGCGCCTCCGGGAGGAGGAGCGTACACCATCCTCCTCGCGGTGGACCTCGAAACCCCACCCGGCCCTCATCCGGTCGAGGTGAAGGCCCAGGGAAGGTCTGGACAGCGGTATCACCGCCGGGTCCAGATCACGGTGGCGGACGGTCGATTTCCGCTGCAGCATCTCACACTCCCCAAGGCGCTGGTCGATCTCGATGCGGAAACCCTCGAACGGGTTCGCCGGGAGGAGGCGGTGCTGACGTCGGTCTGGGAGACGTGGAAAGGGGAACCGTACTGGTCGCACGCCTTCATCGCGCCCCTCGAGGGGATGCTGCAAGTCAGTAGCGTATTCGGGCTCCGGCGGATCATCAACGGTCAGTCCCGCAGCCCCCATACCGGCGTCGATTTCGAGGCAGCAGCCGGCACACCGGTCCGGGCGAGTAACCGCGGCGTGGTGGCCTATGCCGGTGAGCTGTTCTTCAGCGGCAACTCGGTGATCGTCCACCATGGGGGCGGGCTCTTCACCATGTACTATCACCTGCAGGGATATCGGGTGGCGGTTGGGCAAGAGCTCGCCAGGGGAGACATCCTCGGTTGGGTCGGGGCGACCGGGCGGGTCACCGGCCCCCACCTGCACTGGGGGGGGCGCCTTCAGGGGGCGCGTTTCAATCCAGAGCGCTTGCTCCAGCTTGCTCTCCCCTGAACCTCCCCATCACTGGAGATCTCTCCGCCCTGCCGCTCTGTGTCCAAATCTAGACGGCCGCCTTTTTCGCTGCCTGGAGCGCCCCTCGGGCGACCTCCCGATCGCTGAAGGGGACGAGACCGGTCTGCATAATCTGATACTCCTCGTGCCCCTTGCCTGCCAGGATCACCGCGTCGCCGCCGCGGGCGAGACTCACGGCCCTGGCGATGGCCTCCGCCCGATCCAAGATGATCTCGTGCGGGCACCCGCGCCGGGCCCTGCGCATTCCCGCCTCGATCTGCTCCGCGATCTGGCGGGGGTCCTCGCTGGCCGGATTATCGGTTGTGAGGATGGCGTAGTCACTGAGTCGGGCGACGGCCTGGCCGATGACCGGACGCTTGGTCTTGTCTCGCTCTCCCGGACAGCCGAACACGGTGATGATCCTGCCCTCGGTGAAGGGCCGCGTGGTTGTCAGGAGCTGCTCCATGGCGGCTGCCGTGTGGGCGAAGTCCACGATCACGAGGAAATCCTGCCCGAGCTCGATGAGTTCGAACCGCCCCGGGACAGAGGCCACGCCTTCTAACCCTCGGGTGATCGTCTCGAGATCGAGGTCGAGACAGAGGCCCACCCCCGTAGCGGCCAGGGCGTTGTACACATTGAAAGCCCCCGTGAGTCCCATGTGGATGGGCGTCTGCCCGCGGGGCGTATAGGCGACAAAATCCAGGGCCCGAAGGCCCGCCGTGAGGTGGCCGGCCGTCAGGGCGGCCTCCCGATGGATGCCGTACGTCAAGATGCGGCATCGGGTGGCATCGAGGATCCGCCCGCTCTGGCGGTCGTCCACGTTCACGATGGCGCACTTGGCCGGATCCGCGCCGAGCTGGCCGAAGAGGGTGGCCTTGATGTCCAGATACTTTTGCCGCGTCCCATGCAGGTCCATGTGGTCGGACGAGACATTCGTGAACGCGGCGATATCGAAATCACACCCGGTGACCCGATGCAGCGCAAGGGCGTGCGAGGAGACCTCCATGACCACATGCGTGATCCCGGCGCGAACCGACTGGTCGAGGAGGCGCTGAATTTCGAGGGATTCCGGGGTGGTCACGGTGGACCGCTCTTCCCGCTCTCCGACGCGTTGGACCACCGTGCCGATCAGCCCCGTCCGGAGACCGGCTTCGCGTAGGATCGCCTCGATGAGATAGGTCGTGGTCGTCTTGCCCTGGGTCCCTGTCACCCCGATGAGAGTGAGACGGGCGGAGGGGTGATCGTAGAATCGCGCCGAGAGCAGGGCGAGGGCCTTTCGGGCATCCGCCACACGGATCACAGGAACGTTGACCGGTCGGGAGAGGGGTCTCTCCACGACCAGCGCCGCCGCTCCCCGCTCTAACGCCTCCGGAACGTAGCGGTGCCCGTCATCTTTGAATCCCTGGATGCAGACGAAGAGGAACCCAGGTCGGATGTGCCGGGAATCGTTGCTGAGGCCTCGGATCGGGATATTCCAGCCCCCCGGGGCATCGAGGGGTGCCAGGCCCTCCACGAGCTCTCCAAGCGTCTTTGCTGTCATCCGGCTCCTTCCGGTCCGCAGAGCAAAGGCCCTCCCGGCTTTGCCGGAAGGGCCCCAAGGCTGCCGCAACTGCCGTTGGATCCGTTGCCACTATCATTGTTGCTTTCGTTGGTTTTTGTCAAGGCCTTCCTGAAGAGGCCTGTGGGGACTTCCGCGCATCATCGGCCCCCGTCGTGGCCGGTGCATCTCCTCGACGTGTCGGCCGATCCGCTCCTCTTCCGTCACCGTCTCCCGGCCGCCGAGCGAGTCGATGAAGAAGACCAGGGCCCAGACCTCCTTCTCTTCCAGGGCGTCTTGGTAGGAGGGCATCGGTGTGCCATCGAGGCCAGTCATCATGCTCCGATACAGGTCTTGAGGCGTCGCACCGCCCTTGAGTGGCCGTTGCGTGAGGTCCGCCGGCTTGATCCGCAGGTCCGGGGCCGACGGGCCGTCGCCCTTCCCCCCCTCACCGTGGCACTCCGGGCACCCCGCCTTCTTGTAGATCACCCTCCCGCTGGCAACGAGCTTTGGGGTCTTCGGCGGTGGGACGGGGATCGGAAGCGGGGCCTGCGCCTTCTCGAGGGCGAATCGCTCTGAGAAGGACTTGATGTATGCGACGACGGCCCCGATCTCGTCATCCGAGAGGTGGTCCTGGGGGACCATGGCGGTCCCCCGCACCCCGGATTTCACCGAGCGGAAGAGGTCGCTGTCCAGAGGCAGGGAGCCGGACGGCGTCGATCGGAACTTGTACTTGCCCTCCCGAAAATCTCTGGGGGGTGTCTGGAACATGTGGGCCGCCATCCCCTGCCCGTCTCCCAAGAGCCCGTGGCAGACCCCGCAATGCTCCTCGTACAGGCGTTTGCCGGTGTCCAGGGTCTGCTTCCCATCGGTCGCGAGGCCCATGGAGGCGAGGAACATCCCCAAGATTATCGCCAGAGAAGGGGCCACTAATCTCATCCTCATCTCGGTTCCTCCGCCGGGATCCCTTGACAATACACTGGGGAGCTTGGTATAAACATCACACGCCGACACGAACCTTCGCGTTGCTCCCTAACCATCCGTCATTGCGAGGAGGTGGTGCGATGCACAGACTATGGATCGGCTGCGGCATTGTCGCCCTTGGCGTCGTCCTGGCCGTGGGATCGCCACCCGATGCGGCCGCAGCGGATTTCACCCTGGTGAACATCGAGTTCGAGGGGTCCAAGGTCTGGGTTCCCGGACCGATCGTCGTCAAGAAAGGGGACACCGTCAAGATCAAAGCCATCAACAACGTCAAGTCGGATCCGGCCGAGCACGGCATCGCCATCGAGGCCTTCGGGGTCAAACAGGTGGTGAACCGCGGGAAGCCGGAGACCGTGGAGTTCCAGGCCGACAAGGCCGGGATCTTCCCGATCACCTGTCATCTCCACCCCGCCCACATCGGGACACAGCTGATCGTCCAGGAGCAATAGGGATCTATTTCCACACCGAGAAGAGCCGGGGGAGTTCCTCCGGCTCTTCTCTTTTCTTTCTTGTCAGTGCCGCCCCTCCCCCGGAGATACCCCGCGAGCGTCGCCCCGATCAGGGCCAGGCAGGGGAGCGGCCAATTCGGGACCCCTCTCTCTGGCATCTGCTGGGAGGCCTCTTTGCCCGTGGACCTCTTCTTTTGCGTCGCTCCATGGCCCATGGGGGGAGAGTATATGATGGTACCTCGGGCGGGTCAATGCGGCGGGCATCGTGGGAGTGTGGGCTTGAGGGTAGCGGGACAGAATCAAGAATTTTTTTTGAGCGCGAGGGTGATGAGAGTGATCCCCCATCCCGGAAGGACCGCCGCGATCCCGAGGAACCAGGATCCTATAGGGCCGGGGGCGCGGCCCCCCGCGCGCCAGTGTCTGAGGAGCGCGTCGGTCACGATAATCCCGAGAAGGGGAAGCGCCGAGGTGATGATGAAAAGAGGTTTGTTCGGTCCCTCTCCTCCCGGGGGGCCAGTGGTCGCCAAAAAGGCCATGAGCCAGGCGGGTAAGAGAGCCGCCAGGCCGAGGACCCAGTACCGCTCTGGACCCCACGCGGGCCACCGACTCTTGAGGCGAGCGACCAGAGCGGCCGTGCCCGCTAGCCCAACCACGCTCAGCACTACCGACCACGTGATCATCGTGAACCTCGACGACTCGAATGCACCTGTCAACCCTTGCGGAGAATCCTCAGGGCCACCCCGGTCCGAAAGAAGGTCAGGTGGCCTCCCGCTTGCATCCTGGAAGTCCACGCTTCACCCGTGGGAAAAATACCAATCGCCACAGCGTCGGTCAAGCGGGAGTTTTCCGGAAAATTGGTTGACAAATTGTTTATTTAGACTAGCCTAAATATCGTTTTCATGGCGCCAATACCAGGTCTTGCCTGATGGAGGTCCCAGGTATGGATGAGCAACGGCACATGGGAAGACAGTCATCTCTGTTGACCGCAGGCCTGAACCGTCGCCAGTTCCTCGGCGGCCTCGTGGGGCTGGGCTTTCTCGGCACGGGGACGTCGGCCCTGGCAGATTCCCCGAAGGCGCCGCCGGCCAAGGGGGGAGGGCATGGGATGCACCCGGGGGCGCCGGCGCCCTATCCCACCCATCCCGCCGAAGCACCGAAGGGTCTCCCCGCCGATCTTCCTTCCCCTCTGCGGGTCTCGGATCCGATGACGTTCCTCACCAGCTTTGACACCGGCCGAGTGACGCGGCTCCCCGACGGCCGGGTCCAGCGAGAGTATGGCGTCATCGCGCTGGACGGCGAGGCCGAGGTGGCCCCGGGGGTCAAGTTCCCCGCCTGGACCTTCAACGGCTATGTGCCGGGCCCGACGCTGCGCTGCACCGAGGGAGACTTTGTTAAGCTCCACTTCCTGAACCAGTCCAGCATGCCCCACACGATGCACTTCCACGGCTTTCATCCGGCCAACATGGACGGAGTGTTCGAGGTCGTCCCCCCGGGAGGGCATTTCACCTATGAGTTCACGGCGGACCCTTTCGGTCTCCACCTGTACCACTGCCATGTGATGCCGATCAAGAAACATATCCACAAGGGGATGTACGGGGCCTTCATCATCGATCCCCCGAAGCCCAGGCCGGCCGCGAAAGAGATGGTGATGGTCATGAACGGCTTCGACACCGATTTCGACAATGAGAATGAGTTCTACACCGTCAACGGTGTGGCCAACTACTATGTCGAGCACCCCATCGAGATCCGGCAGCACGAACCGCTCCGCATCTATGTGGTCAATCTCCTGGAGTTCGATCTCATCAACTCTATCCACACCCACGCGACCTTCTTCAAGTACTTCCGGACGGGGACCCGCCTGGACCAGTACGAGTATACCGACACGGTGATGCTCTGCCAGGGCGAGCGGGGGATCATGGAGTTCAGCTACCGGTTCCCGGGGATGTTCATGTTTCACGCCCACCAGAGTGAGTTTGCGGAACTCGGATGGATGGGGTTCTTCAAGGTGCTGCCGGCGGAGGGCAAGGCATGAACCGCATCCGTCTCATCCTCTTTGCCCTGCTGCCCCTGGTGCTCCTCGGGGCCATGATCGGCCTCTTGCTGTCGTCAGAGACGCTGCTCCTGGGCCCCTCGCCGGTCCCCCCCGAGGCGCTCCAGCGCCTCACGCTCGAGCGGATGGCCTTTTACCCCGGCGAGATCGTCGTGTGGGTCCGCAATACCGGGCCGGGCCCGGCACGGATCGGGCAGGTCTTGGTCAACGAAGCCATCTGGAGCTTTGACGTGACGCCCGGGCCGGAGCTCAGCCGTCTCGCCCGGGCCACGGTGACGATTCCCTACGACTGGGTCGAGGGCGAGCCGCATGAGGTCAGGCTGATCACCGACGCGGGACTCGTCTTTAAGAAGCAGGTCGACGTCACCACCGCAACGCCGGTCCCCGGCTGGCGCTACTTCGGCCTCTTTGCCCTCCTCGGCATCTATGTCGGGGTCATCCCGGTCTTCCTCGGTCTGCTCTGGTTTCCGTTTCTCACCGCCGTGAGGGGGCGGTGGATGGAGGGCCTCCTGAGCTTTACCGTCGGCCTCCTCGCCTTTCTCGGCCTGGATGCCCTCAAAGAGGCCTTCGAGGCGGTGGGGCAATTGGGGCCGGTCTTCAAGGGCGAGGCCCTGGTCGTGCTCGGCCTCTTCGGGACCTTCTTCGGCCTCGTCGCGCTCGGGCAGCGGAGGAAAGGGGAGGAACAGGAGGTCGCGCCGAGTGGCTTGCGGCTGGCGTATCTCATCGCGCTCGGCATCGGGCTCCATAATCTCGGGGAGGGGTTGGCCATCGGGGCCGCCTACCAGCTCGGCGAGGTGGCGCTGGGGGCCTTTCTGGTCCTCGGCTTTACCATCCACAATACGACCGAGGGCCTGGCGATCGTCTCGCCGATCCTGCGGGCTCCACCACGCCGATATCATTTCCTGCTCCTGGGGCTCGTGGCGGGGGCGCCGACCATCGCGGGGACGTGGATCGGGGGTCTCACGTATTCGGTGCTCATGGCGATCCTCTTTCTAGCGATCGGCGCTGGGGCGATCTTCCAAGTCATCTATGAGATCGTAAGGTTCCAGGCGCGACGGAGACCGGTCCTGCAGGTCCTGACCGTCCCGCATAATCTGGTGGGGCTCGTGCTGGGCTTCCTCGTCATGTATGTCACGGGACTGTGGGTCGCGGTCTAGGTTGACCGGAAAGGATGGATGAGCATGACCAGAGAAAGGGAAAAACGATTGGCCGCCCTGGTTCTCGGGGTTCTCGTTTTCGTGGCCTTCTGGCCGGCGGCATCGGCCGCTCCGCCCCCGGCCACCCGGACCTTCACCATGGCCGCCGTCGAGCCGAAAGGGGGGACGACCGTCGATAAGGAGCCCTTCCCGCGCGATCCCCTGCCGGAGGGGAAGGGGTATGTGCTGAAGGAGCCCGATCCCAAGACCGGGCGATGGGAGGTGTCCACCTACCGGTGGGAGCCATCCCAGATCGTGGTGTATCAGGGGGACACGGTTGTGCTCGAGATCCTGGGGGTGAACGGCGACGTCCACCCCGCTCGGATCGAGGGGTACGTCCCCGGCTTCGTGGTGCGGCGCGGCACCCTTACGCGGCTCACCTTCACGGCCGACAAGGCCGGGTTCTTCACGATCGAGTGCACAACCCACCAGCCTTCCATGGTGGGCACCCTGGTCGTCCTGCCGCGCCAGTGATGATGGGAGGCACAGTGACGGAGTTTCGACCGGTCAGCCAGGCGGTCGAGGATTATCTCAAGGCGATCTACCGCCTCGAGCAGCGCGAGGGCAAGGTGACGACCACAGCGCTGGCGCTCGCGCTGCATGTGGCGGCCCCATCGGTCACGGCGATGGTCAAGCGGCTGCATGCGATGCGCCTCGTCCGCTACATCCGGTATCGGGGGGTGGTCCTGACGGCCGCCGGCAGGCGCATGGCCCTCGAGGTGATCCGCCACCATCGCCTGCTCGAGCTGTATCTGGTCGAGGCGCTGGGCCTGCCGTGGGACCAGGTGCACGCGGAGGCCGATCGACTCGAACATGTGATCTCGGAAGAGCTGGAGGAGCGGATCGCCGAGCGCCTCGGTCACCCCGTAGCCGATCCGCACGGGGACCCGATCCCCACCAAGGCGGGGCAGGTCAAAGAGCCTCCAGGCTTCCCCCTGAGCGAGCTCAATCCGGGAACGGCGGCCGTGATTCAACGGGTCGCGGATCAGGACCCGGCCAAGCTTCGGTATCTCGCTACGCTCGGTCTGTTTCCCCAGGTTCGGGTGACGCTTCTCGAGAAGGCTCCCTTTGGCGGGCCCATGTCATTGGCAGTGGGTGAGACCCGCTGTACCCTGGGCGGAGAGCTCGCCCGTCAGATCCTGGTTGTTCCCGTTGAAGCGGCGTGAGCCGATGGAGCGCCACCGTGACCGGATGGGCCGGAGCGCGACCGGGGGCGCCTTGCTTGCGCTCCTCCTGGTTGTTTCCGGGTGTGGAGGCGGCGGAAATCCGCAAGACGGAGAGCGGATCTACGCCGAGCGCTGTGGCTCGTGTCACGGGGAGACGGGGTCAGGGGATGGTCCCACGGCCAGACTTACGGGGATCAAACCGGCGAACCTGGCGGTGGCGATTCGGGAGAAGTCCCGGGCCGAGATCCTCGGAACGATCAGCAAGGGTAGGCAGGCCATGCCCGCCTTTGGCCGTATCCTGACGGACGCGGAGCGCGAGGCGGTGTATCAGTACCTCCGGACACTGGCGGAGAAACGCGCGGCCGTCTCGCCAGGGCTCGATCCCACAGGAGACCGGGGACTCAGGCAGGAGCAGCAGATACGGGGGGCGCCGAGGAGGTGACGAAGCAAAAAGCCCGGAAGGTCCGGGCTTTTTTGTTGCCTGGTGGAGCTGAGGGGATTCGAACCCCCGACCTCGTGACTGCCAGTCACGCGCGCTCCCAACTGCGCCACAGCCCCGTAACGAGAGATGGAAATTGTTCATACCGCTCGCCCCCGTCTTCTGTCAAGGGAAAAGCAAATATCTTGCCCTGAGCCTTGCCGTGAGCCTGTCGAACGGCTGTCGAAAGGACCTGTGGTGAGCTACGGCCTGAGCGTGTCGAATCCCTGTCGAACCACCTGCCTTGAGCCCGTCGAAAGGTTGACACCCTCCCCCAACCCCTCTAGAGTATTGGCCACTTTTGGCCCGCGATGCTTTTGGGTTTTGCTGATCAGGACCGGGCAGTTATAATCGCCCCACGGAGGATGCCTTCACGGAGCACGGGGTGGCGATGCTTTCTAGTGTTCTCCGCAGCAAGCGCGCGAAACGTGCAGATCTTCGGGTCAGTTGCACGCGGCGAGGCGGACGAAGCTTCCAGCAGGCCCACTTCTTAGGAGAAGCCACATGGGCTTGAAGCTCGGTCCTATTGTCGGAGAGGTGACCCATTCGAGTGCGAAGATATGGTTTCGCACCGATGCCGAAGGGAGGCACACCTGTCATGTCTTCACCGACTCTACCCCCCCCACAGAGGTTCCGGGTTCCCCCTGGGAAGTGGTGATCTCGCGGCAGGCGGGGCACGCGGCGACGGTTCAGGTCGCCCTTCCCGATGCGGACCAGGTCTACTATTACGACATCCGAGGGCCCGGGGGCAGCACCATCCTACCTGGAGGGCGGCTCGCTTTCAAAAATGCCCCTGCCCCCGGAACGTCAGCCGGTTTCACCCTTGCCTTCGTCTCGTGTCACAAACCTTTTGAGTATGACGAGGCGCAGCGGTTCTTGATGTGGGACCAGATGTCCGCAGTCTTCCCTGCGAAGAATGTCCGCTTCCTCCTGATGATCGGGGACCAGGTCTACGCGGACAGGGCTTACGAGAAGGCATCCCAGGGGGAGCCGGCTGTAGAAGCCTACCGAGACGTCTACCAGGAATACTGGAAACACGAGTCGGTGATGAAGATTCTCGGCAGGTACCCCACCTATATGATCTGGGACGACCACGAAATCCGCGACGGCTGGGGGTCAGGGGAGGACGACCACAAAATGGCCCCACAAAAAATCTTCACTGTTGCGCGTCAAGTCTACCGTGAGTTTCAGCACAGTCACAACCCGATGAGCTTTGGGCCGGAAGCCCAGCACTACGCCTTTGAATTTGGCCAGGCCGGGTTCCTGGTCCTAGATCTCAGGGGTCATCGGAACCTGTCCCGCAGCACGGACGAGCGTCCCCTCCTGGGCACCAAGCAGTGGGACGATATCACGGAATGGCTTACAAAAAAGGCCCAGAACTACCGGGTTCTGTTTATTGTATGCAGCGTCCCCATGATCTACATCCCGCTGACCGCGGCAGATGACTTGGGAAGGTTCTTTGGGTCCCCCAGGGACCATTGGTCGTATGAGAAGAACAGGCCTGAGTGGCGGGACTTGGTTGGGCTACTCTTCGACGTACTGAATAAGAGGGTGGAAGAGAATGGGAATCCCCAGAAAATCATCATTCTGGGGGGCAACGTGCATGAGGGGACCGTAGCAGAGATCCAGTCCTATTCCCCGCGCCACAAGGGCCGCCGCGACGTGATCTACCAGTTCACCTCATCTCCCATCGCTAATAGACCGGTATCCTGGCAAAGGCTTTATGGCCTCTACGGCAGTAATATCGAGTTCGGTGACACGTTCGAATACACCGGCACCGTCCGGGGTCGTTTCCCGGAGAGGAATCTTGGCTTGGTCCATGTGAACTACGATTCCAATAAGACTAAGGTTGACTTCGAACTCCATCGAGAGGGGGAGGACCCTCTTCATTTTTCCACTGATGAAAAGCGTACTGACCCCCGTCCGAATGAGGACCTCTTGCCACCGTGGCGGTGGGGCGGCCCGGGGTAAGAAGGTCATGCGTTTGCCTACCACAGGCGGGGTGTCAACAAAATACCCCTTGACAGGACCCGGGGGAAAAGGGTAGCGTCAGCGCAGCTTTCGTGATTGGCTTGTTGTGGAAACGGGAACCGCAAGGGCTTCATGAAACGCCCTTGCGGTTTTTGTATGCCGTCGGGTCCCGCCGCGGTGGGGCCTCGCCTCCCGGGCGGTCCCCGGGGATCCTTACACGAAGGGAGGGAGAACAGCACATGCGAAGCACTGGCTCCGTGAAGTGGTTCAACGACGCCAAGGGCTACGGATTCATCTCGCGACCGGACGGCGACGATGTTTTCGTGCACCATACGGCGATCCAGGGCGAAGGATTCAAAAGCCTGAGCGAAGGCCAGGAGGTTGAGTTCGACGTCGTGGACGGACCAAAGGGCAAGCAGGCGGCGAACGTCGTCAAGCGCTAACCGATCCGATCCCGTTGTGGATAGCAAGGGCCCCGAGATCCTCGGGGCCCTTGCGCTTTTTCCCGGGCCTCGCTGGGACCGCTGTCAAGGCCAGGCGCGACGGGCGCCCGTCCTGACAAAATACCCCTTGACAGGACCCGGGGGAAAAGAGTAGCGTCGGCAGAGCTTTCGTGATCCGCTCGTTGTGATCGTCAAGACCGCAAGGGCTTCATAGAAAGCCCCTGCGGTTTTTTTATGCCGTCGGGCCCCGCTGCGGCGGGACCGCGCCCCCCGGAGAGACCCGGGGATCCTTACACGAAGGGAGGGAGAAGAGCAGATGCGAAGCACTGGCACCGTGAAGTGGTTCAACGACGCCAAGGGCTACGGATTCATCGCGCGACCGGAAGGTCCCGATGTTTTCGTGCACCATACGGCGATCCAGGGCGACGGATTCAAGACCCTGACCGAAGGCCAGGAGGTTGAGTTCGACGTCGTGGACGGACCAAAGGGCAAGCAGGCGGCGAACGTCGTCAAGCGCTAACCGATCCGATCCCATTCTAAATAGCAAGGGCCCCGAGATCCTCGGGGCCCTTGCGCTTTTTCCCCAGCCTACCGGGACCGAAAGTACGGCCCGAGGTCGTAGACGAAGATCCCGACAAAATACATGATCGCCCCAACCACGGAAGCCGCGATGACGGCGAACACGAGCTGTCCCAAGAGGGGCAAGGTATTCTGGCGCACCTGCCGGGGCAGAAGGAAAAAGAGCAATGGCAGGATGATTCCCATGCCGATCAGGACTTCCGTACCGAGCCCGGTGGTTACGCGACCCCAGAAAGTCCAGGGAAGGCTTTTCCACGAGTTCAACACGGCTTTCGCGGCCCACGTGCCACGAGAGGCCCGGATTTGCGCGAGGTAGATTCCGGCCGAGGCCCCCAGGATGACTGCGGCCATCCACAGCAATCGAACGAACCAACTGGGATGATCTGCAGACGAAGTTCTGTACTCGGTCACCGCTCTTGCCCTCCCGTCCGCCCGAAAAGCGGAACGGCACCCCGTCATCCGAAGAGCATTGCAACGATTGTGCCGGAAGTATCGCGTTCACCGGCCATTATCATCTTGACACGGGCACGGAAGAAAGGTTAAGCAAAGGGTAGTTTGTGGAGACACTGGGTCAGGGGGGTAGACAATGAAAAACCGCATCGGCTCCATTGCGTTCCTGAAACGCGGGTTTCCGGTTCTCGTGCTCGTGGCGGGTCTGGCGTGGGCTCAAGGCTGCGCGACCTACCGAGTTACACCCCCCGATTCGTTCCCAGCGGACCCCACTTACCGCAAAGCGACGATGCATGCATTTTTCTGGGGAACCTGGAATGACCCCGAAGTCCTGCCTGCAGATTGCGGGCGAGAAGCGATTAACGATGTCAGAATCCAACGGAACTATCTCCATGACCTGGCGAGCGTCCTCACCCTTGGGATCTGGATGCCAATCGAGGTCGAATTTCGCTGCGCGTCGGCGCGTATCCGTGAAGGGGCACCAATCAAGCCGAGGTAGCCAAGAGCACAGGCCGCGGGCGCTGACGAATCAAAGGAGACATGCCATGCCGAGATCTTCGTTTCGCGGCGACATACATTCGTGGGAAGGCCGGCACCAAGCGTACACGCAGACGATCGAAGGATACTATAATTTCTCTGTAGCCCCACCTGGCGACGCGTTGGAGGAATACAACCGAGTCACAAAGGAACTTCAAGACATGATCGCCGAGGCGATTCAGACGGGAAAAACTTTGCGTGCAATGGGCGCCTCCTGGTCATTGAGCAAGGTCGGGGTGACGGAGCATAGGCTGATCAACACGAAGAATCTGAGCCTTGCATTTCCTCTCGACAATGCGTCTATCTCCCCGGAATATGCCGGTGATCGTGCTAAGCTGCGGTTCATGGAGGCTGGCGGCGAGATTGGTCGGATCAATCAGTATCTCTTCGATCACAGGTTGTCCCTCAAAGCCTCGGGATCGAACAATGGGCAGACATTGGCCGGCGCTGTGTCCACCGGAACGCACGGTGCGGCGTTCAAGTTCGGAGCCACTCCGGACTTTGTCGTGGGCATACACCTCATTACCGGGCCGTCCACACAGGTGTATTTGCAGCGCGCATCCTATCCGGTCGTCAATCCAGGTTTTGCTGCAGCGCTGGGCGCGGAGTTGAAGAATGACGACACATTGTTCAATGCGGCATTGGTCAGTTTCGGCTCCTTTGGCATCATCCATGGGATGTTGATCGAAGCCCGGGAACTCTTCCTCCTGCATGCGTACCGATCCTTCCAGCCATTCAATTCGGCACTGAAGACCGCGATGTCCACGCTGAATTTCTCGGAGCTCAATCTGCCCAAACCAGCCGCTGACCTGTATCACTTCCAGGTGTACTTCAATCCGAACGAAGGTACTCCTCCGGAGGAGGCCGCAGTCTTGTTGATGTTCGAAGCTCCTTGGACAGAGGGGTATCAACCCCCACCCTGGGACGATGCTGAGCCAGGTCCCGGCGCTTCGGGGCTGGAGATCATCGCAGCACTCATAGGTGCGATCCCCGATCCTCTGACCGGGTTAGCGAGGCCGGCCGTGAGTGCGCGGATACGGGCCCACCTCAGGCCCTATGCCATCACAGGGACCTTCAAAGATCTCTTCCGCAACGAGAAAGCCGAGGGCAAGCTCTTTGTGTCTGACATCGGTGTTCCCTTGTCGAGATCGCTCGAGGCACTTTCTATCGCGTTCGATACCTACGCGAATTTCGACACGGTGCTCCCGATGACCTGTATGATGCGCTTTGTGGCAAAGACGAAGGCGCTCTTGGGCTTTACGAAATTCGATCCCACCTGCACCCTGGAAATTGACGCACCAAACACGCCAAAGGTGCGGGAATACGCCAATGCGGTGTGGACCAGGCTCGAGCAAGCCGGCATACCCTTTACGATGCACTGGGGCAAGTTCAACTGGTTTCTGACGCCGGCCCGTGTACAGAGCATGTACGGGGAGAACGTTCAAAAGTGGATAGACAGCCGGGAGACCTTGTTGAGCCCAGAGGTGAGAAGCGTGTTTACGAATGACTTTCTGAGATCGGTGGGGCTCGCCACCTGAATCCCCGGCGATTCAAATGGGCCGCCGCGCGAGTCTCGCAGTTTACCCCGGAAGGACAGGCTGCTTACGCTGTTCAGCCTCATGCTTCTTGATGTCCTTGACGTTCTTGACATACATGAGTATCGCATTCCAGAAGCCTGAGCCGCCACTGGCCAGGAAGCCGAGGGCGAGAGTCCCGGTCAGAGTGTCCCATTTCTCCATGCCCTGGATTGCCGGACGGGCAAGTAGTGCAGTGATAATACCAGCGAGGACCGCCAGCGCCTGGAGGCCGGCCCTCCTCCACCCCTCCTTCTTTGGATCGCTGTTCTCCTGATTGAGACTGGGGAATACCCCCTTGATGATCTCTACCAGCCGCTCGGAGGCCACGCTGAGAGACACCAACAGCGCAACTAAGGCGTACAGAGTGGAAGTCTCCATCTGTTTCTCCTTTCGTGGGTATTGCCGTTGCCGCAGAGTCTCGGGTTCATGAAAAAGTCGCGTGAGCAGCTCATGAGTGGAACCCGTGCGGGGGTCCGGCCCGTGCCCTACTTCTTCTCGACGATGACCCGGCCTTTCTCGTTGACGTACACCCGATAGGTATCGCCGGAGGAGCAGCGGGCGAGGTAGTCGTTGTCACCGAGCTTCGTGAAATTGACGACCTGGCCGCAGGGCTTCCCCTGCAGGGCGATCACCGCGGTCAGATCCTGCGCCGTATCGATCGGTTTGGCCTGCGCCGTCAGGACCGTGGTGAGGAGCACGGCGCCGAGCCAGCATCCTGCGTTCTCCCTGACACCCATGGACCCCTCCTTTGCGATGGCCGGTTAGAGCCGGACAAACTCCCTGGGATCGGCGAGCTTGCCCCAGAGGATCTCCCGGCCCCTGGCAATTTCCTGACCCAGCGCGGGATCCCCATCCTGCAACAATGTGATGACCTTCATGAAGAGGAGGTTGAACTGGTCGCGCAACCGGTCTAACGGCGTCTCCTCTTCGCGGGCATGAAGGCGGCGGAACCTGTCCATCAGGTCGTCAATCTGGTTTTTCAGCGCCAGCTTTGTGAAAAACCCGATCGCGCTGGTGTCCCGAAGGCGCGCCACGAGCGCTTTGATGTCGTACTGCTCCGCGACCGTGTCGGGGGGCGCCTCGGTCTCCGCTGGCTTTTTCCCGGTGTCCTCGGCAGGCGGGACACCGCCATTCCCTCCGGCGACGTGCGTGGCCGCCGTCAGGGCCATCACGAGGGTGGCAAGCGTTAACACGGTCAGATGGCGTATCCTCATGATGCGATGTCCGCCTCATCACCTGACGACGGTGGATGGGCAAAAATTCTCCGCGAAGGGCGCCGACGGCACGAGCGTTCACCCTGGTGTTGGATGAGGGGATCTCCGACTCGCTGACCTGCTTATGGGGGCCGCCGCAAGACGCCCTTCGGGAATGGGCCCGCCGGTCCGCGGTCGGTCTTGGAGCCGACGGAATTGCCGCAGCCCTGGCAGAGGTAGTCGTACAGCTCGCCGTCGGGAAGGATCAAGAGCAGCCGTTGCCGCACCGGCATCGACTGGCGACAGGTATTGCAATAGAGGTGCGACGCCTGCAATTGCTCGAATTGTTTGTGCATGGACCCCACCGGAACGATCCGCCTGATTATGGCCCGCCCGACAGGGGGTGTCAAGGGTGAGGCGGGGGTGGTGACATGTCCTGGCGGTGCAGCGGGTACAGGGGATACGGAAGGTGCAGAAGGTACAGACGGTACAGCATGTGCAGGGGGTGTGGGCGGTGGCGAGAAGGGTGAGAGCGCGACCCCCAGCCGGACCTTAGGCTCCGTCCGGCGTCACAGCGCGGATCACCTTTTCCAAGGCAACCTCGGACTGGGGTGTGAGGCCGAGCCAACGCAGGCCGTGTTCATAGCGGCCGTCCTCCGGTTGCACCTCGGCGCGGACGACCTCCGCCCGGCCGCGGAAGTTCACGTCTGCGAACCGCGCAAAGAGTTCCACGCGGCTAAAGAGGGTCAGTCGCTGGGCGAGCCAGAGCTGCAGGCCCCCGATGCTGATATTCTTGATGGCGCCAATCAAGGGTTGGGGGGGATTGGACTCGCTCATGAGCCGACACGCCACCTGAATGTTCAGGGAAACTCGGGCCGTCCTGCGGAAGTCGCCCCGGCGGCTGAAAGGGACGTTCAGATCCAGGGCGGTCGCCTCGCCCCGTTCCATGGAAATTGCCAACGGGGGCGACGAGGGGTGTGACGACCGCTCGTTCATGGAGCGATCCTCGGTCTGTCCGAGGATCTGTCCGAGGAGACGGCGAAGCTCCAGGAGAAAATCCAGCGGCACCGCGATCCCCTCGCCCTGAGGCTCGCACGCGTCCCCGGATTGTGACGAGGGGTAACACACCCGCAGCTCGATAGAACGGCCCCCATCAGCGTGATGGAGCGACAGGCAGATCTTCCCCAACTGATTATTCCTGCTCTGCTTGGGTGTCTTCGTCATGCTATTCTCCATCTTCCTTCCCGGACTGATGGAAGCGCCCCGGACTGATGGAAGCGCCCATGGAGGGCTCTTGTAACGTAAGCAAGAAATGTGCCGCGAGCAGCGAGGAGTCTTGGGCGTTTGGGCGTCAGGCAGGCAAAGGGTGCGGCCGGCCGGTTCGGGCACTGCTGGACCCGAATAGAGCGTCAAGGGAGCAGCGAGGAGTGCAATGCGTGCGTTTTCATTCGCGGATGGACCGGGGCCAGGAGTCCGGGCTTCGCTGCCGTCCCGACTCCCTCGCGTAGTATCGCCAGATCTCCTCTCTCTCTTGGGCGCTCAGATGAACGAACTCGACACCGGCGGTCTCTTGATGTGCCCACCGGACTTTGCCGAGCGTACGGACTGGGCGTTGACTGAGGGGGAGATGGAACGAAACGATCACCTCCATCTCCACAGGCGGAACCGCGCCCGGCGTCGTGAGGAGTGCCCCGGTGGGCCCGATGTTTTTCATCCGTCCCTGCCGCGTGGGGGCACCTTTGACCGCGTACTCCACCGAGAGATCGCAGGGGACTCGGAGTGAACGACGCTCATCAGCCAGGTAAGGCATGGGTAGTCACTCGTCCGGGTCGTGTTTCGCCCGCGAGGGCGTCTCGCTATTGGGTGCGCCGTCGATTGGGCTTATTGGGGGACTGGAGAGGACCTCAGTATGCCCTACCGGCTCGGGGCTGTCAAGGGCGCAGCGAGGAGGTGAGGAGAAAGAATAAGGCTTGACAAGAAGAGAGGGAAGGGCTACGCTACATGCAGCTTTCGTGATCGGCTTGTTGTGGAAACGGGAACCGCAAGGGCGTGATAGAGAGCCCTCGCGGTTTTTTTATGCTGTCAGGTTCCGTTCCGACGGGACCTCACCCCCGGGCGGTCCCCGGGGATCCTACACAGAAAGGAGGGAGAAAAGCACATGCGATACACGGGTACCGTGAAGTGGTTCAACGATGCCAAGGGCTACGGATTCATCGCGCGACCGGAAGGCGACGATGTTTTTGTGCACTATTCGGCGATCCAGGGCAACGGATTCAAGACCCTGTCCGAAGGACAGTCACTTGAGTTTGATATCGTGGACGGACCGAAGGGTAAGCAGGCGGCCAACGTCACCACGCGATAGTCGGCCACTGCAGCTCTAGGCAGAAAGGGCCCCGAGGATCTCGGGGCCCTTTCGCTTTTTGCTTTCGGACTTGGGGGGTGCGGTCGATCGTGCTTGCTTATTTCTTGCTCATCACGCGCGGTCCTCGAAACTCCGGCCGACTCCCTCGCTCCATCCCCTACGCCCGGCCGCCGCCCGGATCCGGTCCGGGTGGATGTTGAGCCAGCGGCACCAAAGCTGTAGCAGCCAGGTGTCACCAGATAGGAACCTCCGCGCAGCCATGGACTCGGCCGCCGAGCATGTCTTCAGCTCTGCATCATGAAAGGCGAGCTCGATCACGGATGACGCGAGGTGTTTGTACGGCTTGAGGCGCTTATCATCGGGCACGCCAGCGGGAATGCGGCCGCGCGCTGTCAGGATCTCGGTCCACATAAAACTCAAATGCCCTCGGCGGCCGTGCCCCACCCGGGAGGGCGTCTGAGTGATTGGTTCGACGGCGTCCGTGAAGCGGTGGTATTGGATTGCAAGACCTGACCCTGAGCCTGTGCAAGCCCCCGCCCGTTCCTACGGGCTCCGGCGAGGATGTCCCGAACACGGGCGAGCAAGAAGAGGGCGTGATAAAAGGGATCCCCAGGCTCATCCTCGTCGTGCGTGTCCCTGAGGGCCTCCAGGTGGCCCCTGATGCTGTAGAGCTCAAGTTCCATTTTGGAGAGTCCGTGCATAATCCACACTCCATGTAGCGGTGCGGTTGCCAAGCGAAGTCTGTTGGATCGACCCACGCAAGCCATGGAGGGGCGAACGTGTCCGCCCCCCCCCATGGCCTGTCGGCTTCAGACAGCTTACTGCGCGGCGATTTTGTGCCAGGTGGAGTTGGAAACCTGTGAGGTTTGCACCTGAGGAGTTCCTTCAACCACCTTCGCCATGGCCTTGAGCACGTCTGGATAGGCGCCGCGGCTATACGCGTCCGCGTTCTCCTTCTGCTCCCACAGGCTGATGGCGACCGCTTCCGTTCCCCCGGAGGGGACGAAGGTGATTTCGTCCTTGAAGCCTTGCTGCTTTCGAAGCAGGGGAATGACTTCCTTCTCAAGCAGTCGGGTAAACTCCGTGGCGCTATTGGGCTTTAGCTGCATGCGAACGGTACGAGCAAACATATTGGACCCCCTTCGTGGCTAAGATGAGAGTGATATTCAGATAACCTGACTTAGTTCAGATAACCTGAAGAGATGAGCAGAGATGCTCAAATCCTTAACCATACTAGGTTGATTTACTTTACTTGTCAAGGAAAATCTGGTATATGTTAGTAATTGGGGTAAGTACTTAATCAGACAGCGTTAATTACAGAGGACGCTCAGGTGGACGTTCCCTTCGTGATCAGGCAGCGGCTCGAAGAATTGGGGGCTGACCAGAGAGACCTGGCAACCGCCACGCAAGTGACGGAGTCCTACATTTCGCAGTTGCTGACGCGCAAGAAGGCGCCCCCCGCGCCAACCCGGACCGACATTTACGACAAGATGGAGAAATTTTTGAAGCTCCCGAGCGGTGAGCTGTCGAAGCTGGCCGACCTTCAGCGCAAGGAGGAATTGAAGAGACGATTGGGGGAGCCGCTCGCACCCTTGTTCAAAGACGTGCGAGAATTGATTCTCCGCAAATGCAACCCCGACAGCGCGAAGGACATAGGGGCGATTCTTGAAAAGCAGCCCTTCGGCGAACTCGAACGCCTCGTCACCCACAAGCTTCTCGACGTGGTCAAGGGCGTTGCCAAAGAAGAATTGGCGAGCGAACACTGGCTCTACATGGTGGCGCAACTCAGCGGCCGAAGCTACGAACAGATACGGGTCATGGTGCTCGAGTTCCTGGATACGGATATCTTCAACCTGTCGATTGAACACTGCGTCGCCTTCTTGGATCCGCTGATTGAATCCTGGGACATCGACCTCGCGACGTTTGACATGGAAATTGTCTTGAACCGTAGACTGGCCCCGGGGCCCCTGAAGAAATTTGAGTTTGTTGAGCGGACACCCGAGCCACCGTTTGACGAAGAGCCGGGGCTCGCAGCATTCCTGCAGGATCCTGCTCTGGGCGGCGATGCGACCGAGGAGGAAATCGAGTTTCTCAAGAACCTCAGATTCACGCGAAAACGGCCGACGCCCCTCTATTACTACCGGGAGTTGCAAAACCTCAGGGACCGTCTCCATTTTCGCACGCCGTAAACCGACATGACCGAAGATGGGTCAATTCGAGCGGAGGGTATCACCATGCGACGGAATTTGTGCCCAAACATGAATCACAGACGTTCCGATGCCCCAGTCCGGTACTGCCCGAACTGTGGCGAAGCGGTCAACGCGAACATTCTCGTCAAGAAATGCAGCGACAAGGAACATGCGAACAGCCGGATGGACATGTACAAGTATTGCGTGCATTGTGGATTGCAGTTGGTGATGTAGGCGACGTCGATCTCAGTCTGACCCCACGGCTTCCCTGTGGGGCTTCTTCTTTCGGGTATCCTTCATCGTGTCCCGGGGCACCGGCCTGCCTGGTGCCCGGGGCAACCGCACCCGCCAGATCTTCTTTCTCGGCTTCTGGAGCTTTCCCACGAGAACCGTCCGCCTCTCTCTAATGGGGTGGAGTCTCGGCCGTCAGGACAATGCTGACGTGGTTCGCCTGATGCACGCGCTCGTACCCGAGGAGGAACTGGCGCATGACCTCACCGCGCCCGTCGGTGCCGCCGATCGTTATCGGCTGCCCGGTGTGCACCACCACCTCGGTCGAGGCCTCCACCAGCGCAATCGTCCCCTCGCCCTGGTCGCTCTGATAGCTGATCTGGGGGGTGATCTTCACGCGGATCCGCTTATCGGGAAGGAGTGTGGGACGGACGGCCAGGAACGTCCCCACCTGCCGGAACACGACAGCCGCGGTGATGTAGCGGTGCCGGTGCGCGTACTGCTGGAACCAGACGATCTCCGGAACCTGTTCGACCACCGTGAGGCGGGCCTCTCCGCCGTCCTGGACGAGCAAGAACGATTCGACATGCTGGCGGATCGTCCGTTGCGACTCCTGGACCTGCACGCGGGCCGAGCCGGTGACGCCCTTGGGATCGACCTGGACGACGGTCCCGCCCGGTCCCGTTCCCTTCACGTCGATCCCACGCTGGGCGCGCTGGCCCGCCTGGCGGAATTCCACCCGCACTTTCACATGGCCCGGCGGGACCGGGATCAGGCTGGTCTGGGCATTCGCCCCCGGCCCCAGGAGGACGAGCCATCCGAGCATCAGACCCAGTGTCACCTTCGGATTGATCTCGATCCGGTCCGTCATTCTCATCACAACGCCCCCCTGTATCCAGGTCCTTTGGGACGGTCCTTAGCATACACGAGAACGGAGGTGTGACAAGAGTGGACCGTATCCCCTTCTCCTTGCTCGGCCTGATTTTCCGGCCCTCAGCTCACCGCCATACTTTCCCATTTTCG
Organism: candidate division NC10 bacterium CSP1-5; assembly: GCA_001443495.1. Lineage (GTDB taxonomy): Bacteria > Methylomirabilota > Methylomirabilia > Methylomirabilales > CSP1-5 > CSP1-5. The sequence continues at coordinate 99,268 of LDXR01000012.1, forward strand.
CAATTGCGAAAACGTGGTATGCAGGGTCCGTGGAAGAGCAGGTGTATCGACAGTCGCGATTGTGCCGGGTCTTGGGGAATCCCCTGACCTTCGCGGTGGTCCAGATCCTAGCGAAGAACGGCGAGATGAGTCCGAGCCAGATCGCTGCAGTGGTGGGCCGGAGCGTCTCGCGGGTGAGCAACGTTCTGGCGGCGTTGCGGCTGGCGGAGGTAGTGCGCTATCAGACCGAGGGGCGCAAGGCGCGCTACCGTCTCAAGCACCCGCGCGAGACCCGAAAGCTGCTGGCCGTCCTCTGCACCTTCGTCAAGTCCGCTTCCGCTGTCCGTCGGTGATTGCCTCGGTCTGGATTCGTTTTTTCTCATTTTCGCTATCGCGAAAACTCCCTCCCCATCCGGTGCTGAGAGCCTGACGGGGAAAGACATCCTCAAGATTTCGCATTTTCGCAATTGCGAAAACGTGGGGGGAACGCCCCAGGAGAACGAGCCAACCCAGCATCAGACTCGCTGCCGCTCGCCGCATTCCACTGGCCATGTCACACTTCAAGACCCGACCCCCAACCCCAACCTTTCATGGATCCCTCCGCGCTGGGATCTAGATTTCACTGAGGCAGAAAGGGCGGCTGGGGCTCGTAATCGTAACGAAATAACAGCCACTTACCCTCGCGCCGGAGAAACATCCACACGTCCCGGTAATAGTGGTCCCGCCTCCAGCCATGAAACCTCTGGTTTATTTCGACGGCAGCCGTGTTATTGGCAATATAGATGCGGTGAATCCAGTCATCAAAGCGCACCCCTCCGAGGTCAGGGTCCCGAAAGGCGCCCAGGGCCTCGTTTCTGATGCCTTGATAATCGCGCATCACGTCGGGGTTGTCCCATGCGCGCTGGGTCGCATCCGGGGCATAGGCGGACATGATCTGATCCACGTCCTTGCGTTCCCAACATTCACCTACGGTCCGGATAAGCCGGACAATCGCTGCCTCATCTTCATTCCGCGGGACATACTCGGAAGCCAGCACGCCGATGCCGTGATCGGCCCCTGCGGGATTCACGAACAGGAGACTCGCCGCCAAAAAAACGGCCCGCGCCGATACCATGACGAAAGTTCCAGGACACGACCACCCGGACGTCGTTGACGCTGGCAATGGCGACATGTCGCGCATCGTCCCGGGCAGGACTAGCAGATGAGGAGGCGGCGGGCGATGACGGGTCGGGGCGGGCCAGCGGCCGGGTTTATGGGCGCTATGGAAACAGAGCCATGAGAACGCCGGGAACGGGAATGAGGCGCCGATTGACCGGATCCACACCCAGGCGTAACTCTTCGAGTGTGACCACTCCAAGCAGGCACTGCGCCCCATCCTCTCCAAATACGACAACGGTGTATCGCCTGCGCCCGTCCAGTCGTACCTGGATCTGGGCGACATCGTATTCGACTGTCCGTCCATCAGCCAGGGTAAAGGGCCACCGCTCTTCGGGCACCACGCCCAGACCTTGCAGCACGGCCCGCGGCACCATGGTGTAAGTCGCGCCGGTGTCGACGAGCGCCTCTACCGCTTCAAACCTCTGACCCTGGACGTTCGCAATCTCGATGGGAACCCGAAAAGCGCCCATGCCTTGTCCGTCTCCCTTGGCTTACCATATGGGAGTTTCCGGGAGGTGTCAAGGTGGCGCGGAGGGGGAGGATGGGCGAGGCGGTCCGGCGAACGCGGGCGAGGAGGGCAGCCGGGATGTCCGATAAGAGCTGCAGCGCCGCGGTAGGGCAATGTCAAGATTCAAGACCCGACTCCCGATCCTTTATTTGCGGCTGTCAGTTCTGCCAGACGGCGAGGCCATCAGCACGCAGTTGACGAGCC
>LDXR01000013.1 GCA_001443495.1 candidate division NC10 bacterium CSP1-5
TTCTGGCTTCATCTGGCGATGGTCCCGCACTCATGACATCGAGCGGCATCGCGTGCGCGATGAACTGATTCCCTTCAGTCCAGATGTGAGCCGTGTACTCGATGTTGACAGTCCCAGGCATGTTTCCTCCCGCGCCTATCCAAGATGCTGACCAGCAAGCCAGGCAGTTTGACCATCGCCCAAACCTAGCAGATCTGCTGCCAAAAAGAAAGGCTTCGGACTGCCCACTGGGGGTTAGATCCGATACTGGGCGCGGGTGGACCATGGGAGGGGGATCGCGCTGGGAGTACGCGGGGTTCATCGCATGGTAGGTGGCGCCCGGGAATCCGATGTCGAGAGGACGTAACGTGCGCCAAGACTAAAATGGCGCAGAAATCTCGTCAACCAGCGCCTTGACCCCAATCCCCCCACCGCGGCTAACGTTCGGCTTCAGCCGCGTCCGGAAGCCGCAGCGGTGCGGAGGCTTTTGGGCGTCGGCTGCAAGCCTTCGTTAGGTGCGGCGCGTGCCGAGAGGCCCCTTGGCGATATCCAGCAAGGGACCCGCCATGGGGGTGCACGGACTCAGACCCCGAAGATATAGCGGGTGCCGGTATTGGACACGATCAGCCTACCGGGCATCTCCTTCTCCACCGCCCGCGCGAAGGCGGCCCCGCTGCAATGCATGGGCATCATGTAGTCTGGGTTGATTTCCTTAAGCGCCTCGACGACCTGCGCGATGTACGGCTCCGGCGCTGGGGTGAGGTGGAAGCCGCCCATCACCGCGTGGACCTTCTTCTCGCCGGACACCGCCTGCGCCTGCTTGACCGTGTTCACGATACCCGCATGCCCGCAGGAGGAGAGGACCACGAGGCCGCGGTCCTTGACGTTGAAGCAGGTCGCGTGCTCGTATTGGAACTGGTCGGGGACGATCTTCCCTTCCCGCTCCTCCTTCGAAAAGTGCGAGGCGTCGCAGCCGGCGCCATCCCGGATCCCGATCTCGACCTTCGGGGTCGGGAAGGCCTTCTCGAAGCTGATGCGGGGAATGGCGCCCGTCGTGAACGCCTGACCCGCGATCACGGTCGGCTTCTCCGCGGTGATGACTCGCACGTTCGCGACGGCCAGCTCGCGGCGGTCGAGGACGCCGGTGCTCTGGCGCTCGCCCCCGGGCGGTTCTGCCCAGCGGTAGCAGAAGGTGTCCTCGCCCCCCACGTACAGCCCGATGTCTTGGCGCATCTTTCCTCGATCGCGCTTGAGCAGGGACACCAAGCCGCCGAAGTGATCGAAGTGGCCGTGACTCAAGATGAGCGTGTCGAGCGCCGCCGGGTCGATCTTGAGGAAGTCGAGGTTGTTCAGCATGGCCACCGGGGAGGCGCCGAAGTCGAGCAGGTAGTGGCGCGTCTCGCCCCCGCGCTGCGACTCGAGGTGGAAGCCGAGGCCGAACTCGCTGTGGAGCTGCTTCTGGAGGTTCGGACCGATCCCCCAGCCGACCCGCTGCACATCGACAGCGCCGACCTTCGCGCTCTTGACGAGGACGTCGTGGGCGTTGTCGACGACCACGCGGACCGCTAGGCGATCCACCGTCGGGATCGCGCTCGACTTGGCCCGTGCCAGACCGCGGCCGAAGCGTCCGGCCGTTGCCCCGACGAGGATCGTCCCTGCCACGACAGTACTGGCGCGCAAGAAGTCTCGTCGCGTCATAGATATGTTGTGCCGCATGGCTGTTCCCTCCTTATGTTGCCGACGAACAACGACCGGTAAGCTCGTAACACCATAGACCTCCGCAGGTTCGAGGGTTCGTGTCAGACTTGCCTGAGTTGCTTAACTATCCGTACCTCACTTCCGCATCTCTTCAGAAAGCAAAAACGCCCGCCCGGGCCGTGCTCCGCCCGGGAGGGCGTCAAGATTTTCTGCTGCGCCGTCGATTGTGCCGGAGGTGGGCCAGGAACTATGCCTACCCCGGTTCCATTCCTAACTCCTCTAAAGAGGGCCTAAGTATGTCCTACCGACTCACCGCTGTCAAGGTCGGGGGTGGCCCACCGGAGCAGGATCTCGGCGATCGCGCGGCGCGAGTCCTCAGTTCGTGGCGGTAGGTGGCGCCGGAGAATTCGCACCGGGCGCACCATGCATATAGTTCCGTCAACAGGCCATTTGACCCCAATCCCGGATCCAATCCCGCATTACGGGTCGCGCCTGCGATGTGTCGTTTGCCCCGACGGTATGATCAGCGTTTAATGGTCAGCTGGATAATGATGCGGGGCACCGATCCAGGGTGCTGGCGCTCGTGCGCCTGCCAGTCGTAGTCCGCGTCCCAGGGGGCGTCGTTGTAGAGGATGAACGCACCGGGGCCGACGATCAGCCGCTCGCAGGGAACCGGGGGCGGCTGGTGGCCCGGCGGGCGACCAGGATACCAGAGCCGGCAGTGGCCGGGCGGGGGGTAATGGCCGGGCGGGACGTGGAGCGCCCGAGGGCCGACCACAGGTGGCGGGCCCTCGCCCACAACCACGGGCGCGCAGCCGACAGTGAGGAGGCTGACGAGGGAAAGCAAGACGAGGAACATGCGGACGCTGCGCATTGCGTGATGAGGATTTCCTCTTTTCGTTTCCCTGTCAAGAAAAAACCGGGCGGGAGAAGGATCGCGGACGCCAAGCCGGATCTTTCTACTTTTTCCTTCGCGCGCGCGGCTTCTCGCGGTTCTCTAAGGCGGCTCCCTTCCCCGAGGCGATGCTATGCCGCGCGCGAGCGATCCGCGCCAGGAATCGGGGGTCGTTCTCTAAGCGGTACTCGAACCACTCATCCTCTGAGGCAAACCCGATGAGTACTCCCGCCGCCTTTCCATGACGAGTGATGACGATTTCCTCCTTCTCCGCCTCGTGGAGGTAGCGCGAGAGGTCGTCCTTCACCTCATTTACAGGGACCTTCTTCATCTCACTCCCCTGCCCTTCCTGGCACAAATCCGGGGACGTAATACATATTTCACAGCACTGCCGTTAGGCGCGAATCGCCTTCTCCTTCACCGCGTTGGCCTCACGAAGGATCTCAAAGCCGCCCCTGATTACGATGGTGGCAATCGCGGCGCCAATGACCAGGTCAGGAAAGCGGCTACCCAGGACAATGACAAGCGCGCCGGAGAAAATGACTCCTAGGTTCGCAATAACATCGTTCTTCGAGAAGATCCACGAAGCCCGCATGTGAACGCCCCCCTGCCGATGCTTTGCGATGAGCAGGAGGCACGTCACGTTCGCGATTAAAGCGACTGCACCCACGGCGATCATCAGCGCGCTGATCGGGTCGCTTCCGACCAGGAAACGACGCGCGACATCGCCCAGAACGCCGATTCCGAGGGCGATCTGAGACACGCCGCTTGCAAAGGCCGCACGTGCTTTAGCCATAAGCGGCCTGCCCACGGCATACAGACCGATCCCATAGACGGTGGCATCGGCCAGCATATCGAGGGAATCAGCTATCAACCCGGTGGATTCCCCGAGCCATCCAGCAACGGCCTCCACAACAAACATGGAGGCGTTGATGGCGAGAAGACTCCACAAAGTTCTGCGCTCTAGCGCATCGGCTTCCTCAAGCTCACAGCCACAATCTGAAATGGTTGCCTCCACGACCGAGAATGCCTAGCTATCTGATGCGCCGATTCTCAGTGCTTTCGCAGACCTTGTCAAGGTCCTCCGGAGCCTGCCGGCGTCGACAAACACTGGTCGGTATAATCCCTTACGGCTGCGAGAGATTGAGCGCCAAGGTCAATGGATCCCCCCGGAATAACTTTAATGTTCTTTCGAGAGAATATAGCCTAAGCCATTTAAATAAATGATTTGAGGAGGATCGCCGCGGCCTCTCCTATTCCTCACTCAACGTTTGCCCTGACGCCCTGTTCGCAAGGATTTCGTGGTAATGGCGTGACCGCGCTCGGCATCCCAGAGAAGGCCCGCTTCCGAGAAAGCCTGACGAGCATGACTGTACGCCACTACGCATACTGGCGGCCACCTCCACTGTTGATGCACCACACCCGTAGGCTCTGTTGAGAACCTGATGGTTTCACGCGTCCCTTCCACCTCGATGCGGTTCAAAGCATCGCGTATCTTCGTCGGTTCCGTGGTTCCTGCATCTTCGAAGGCATGGGCAAGTACAACAACGGCATCGTACCCTTCCAGGGCGACGAAGGTTGGTTCACGACCGTACCGTTTCTCGAATTCCGCCCACATCTGCTTTCCCTGGCTGGTGAGATGGCCTGGTCGCGTGTACGAGAGGAACGGGACCTGTACGGCGTCGGTGACGCCCGCCTCGGGATGGCCAGACGTGTCTTCAAATAGAAGCGCCAGTGGCCTGCCCAGCACGCCCCCCGAGTCGTTGAGCTGCTTCACAGCCAAAGCCATTCCGTCCTGGAGCTCGCGACCCGCCCAGGGGATGCCGGGTAACGACAAGGGCCCAAGGCCGCCGATACGTATCATTTTCTCCGTCTCCATATCGCTACCGTCATACCCTGTGCTGCGACTTATCTCGTTCAAGGCCTTATAGACAGACCCGATACGAACTGACTTTCCCCCGACCGATGTGGGGCAGGAAGCGTCCAGTCCGTTCCATGTACCGCCGATAGGCGTCACCGAATCTGGCAAGCAAGAGTTCTTCTTCCTTTCGTGTTCGGATGAGGACGAGGATGAAGAGGAGCGCGCCGCTTGCAAGGATGAACCAGTTCGCCGCAACCAGAGAGTTGGCCAGGACGCACAAGGCCAGCGAGTCGTAGAACGGGTGGCGGACCCAGCGATACGGGCCGGTTGTCACCAGGGTGTGCTCCCTCCTCGTGACCACCGTGTCCGTCAGGTTCTTCCCCAGGCTGCGGAGGGTCCAGATGAGCAATGCTCCGGCAATGACGCCCACACCCACTCCCGTCCACCGGAGCGTTGCTGGCAGGGGCACCGAGGACCACACCATCCACGACGGATTGACCATGTAGGCGACGAGTCCCAGCATGCCAACGACGCCGACAGGTCGTAACGTACACAAAATGAAGAGGCCCTCTTGGCGCCTGTCGAGTTTCTCGCCCGTCGCCTGGGACTTGAGGCGATTGTACGCGACGATCGGAAGGAGCACGCTAGAGCCGACGATGAGGATGACTCGAAACAGGTGATCGTCGTTCATCGCTAATTGTGTTCTGTGAGGCGCCGCCGCTGAAGCAGAACCGCCTTGGCGCGCGCCCAATACGTTTTCCGACTCTCAAGGCCAGTACGCCCACCGTTGATAGTGACCGAAATAGTTACGAAGTCCTCATCGTCGTTGTCGTCATTCCTATCGTCTGCCAGTTCATTTAGTCCACGTGATTTCCAGAATTGCGCGGCCGACAAGGCAGCAACGTCGGGTTGCTCAAGGAGCTCGGGATTATCTTCTAACGTCAATGCTAAGGCCTGCGCAGTCGCTCGATAATTGCCGCGTCCAGTGATCTGGAGAAGCCCTCGGCCGCGAAAGCGCCAGCCGTCTCCACTGGCCTCATCCCCGTTGCCGAGACGCTTTGCATACACGTAATTGGCCAGCTTCTCAGGCTGGCGCTCATACCGTCTGGCCTTGGCCAAGCTCGTAAATCGCTTTGGCCACACCTGCATGAGCCGCCTGGCGGTATAGTTCAGGTTCTCCACAAGTCTGCGGAATTCGTCGGATTCGTGCGCGATCTGGGCAAGAAATGCTGCTATTCTGTGAGGCGTGCTCACATCGAATCGGTCCATTGCGTCATTCAGGGCTCGAGTCCATGTTGGGATGTCCGGCGCATCGGGCAGGAACGCGGCAAATCGCGTCTCTGTCAGGATGCTCATAGGTTGCCTCATACGGAACGATGCCGGGCGGATAACCCGTAACCGTTCACGGCTTCGCTGAGTCTCTCATTGAGTACGCCTCCAGAGCACGGCAGCTGCGCGAATCGGTTCGGCGGCCTTCGGCCCCACCCCCGCGCCCGTGCGCTCGATCGCCTGGGCGATCTCGTCCAGGTCGGCACCGGTAAGCTCGATGCTCGCCGCCCCGATCCAGCCATCCACCTGCTCGGGCGAGCGCGCGCCCACGATCGCGCCCGTGACCCCCCGCCACGCGAGAGTCCACGCGACCGCAACCGCTGCGATGATCGTCCCGTGGCGTTCGGCGATGGGTGTGAGCGCGTCCCGCAGCACCAGGTTCTTCTCCAGGTTCGGCGACTGGAAGTCGGGCGAGCGGCGGCGCCAGTCATCCGGAGCAAGGGTCTTCACCCGATCGACGGTCCACTTCTCCGTCAGGAGCCCCGACTGCATCGGGCTGTAGATGATCACGCCCGTCCCATGCTCGGCGCACCACGGGATCTCCCCCGCCGAAGCCTGGCGGTTGATCAACGAAAAGGGAGGCTGGAGCGAGTCCACGTGGCGGATCTTCTTGCAGCGCTCGAGGAGCGGCACATCAAAGTTCGACACGCCGGCCCAGTGCACCTTCCCCTCCTCCACGAGCCGGCCCATCTCGCCCCACGAGTCTTCAACCGGCGTGCCGGTCTCGTCGGGCCAATGGAACTGGTAGAGGTCGATCCGCTCGACCCCGAGCCGGCGGAGCGACGCCTCGCATTCGCGACGAATCGATTGGGGACGCAGGGTCTGGCGGGGGTCTGCCATCGGATCCCTCTCGTCCCAGACCAGTCCGCACTTCGTAAAGACATACGGGCGATCGCTCGCCGGCAGCTCCTTAAGCAGCCGGCCCACGAGCTTTTCCGAGTGTCCGAGCCCGTAGACCGCGGCCGTGTCTATCCAGTTGATCCCCAGCGTGATGGCGTGGCGCATCGCCTTGAGCGAGGCCGCGTCGTCCTGCGGGCCCCAGCCGTAGGACCAGCCTCCCCCGCCGATCGCCCAGGCGCCGAAGCCCACGCGGGTGATCTCCGGACCGTTCTTTCCGAGCTTGCGTGTGGGCACGGCGCCCATGTCTCGGGACCTCCATGAAGCGCAGCGGAGTAGCGGTCAGGTGCAGCTCCTCGTTCGGTGGTCAATCCATAAAGAGATACGACCTGAAATTGTTCATGGCATCATCAGCTATCAGGTCCTGAAGCTTTATGCCTTCCAGTGCTTCGTTAAAGCACTGTCCGTATATTTCCATTACCTGTATCACGCGTTGCATTTCTTCTCTTCTTCTGTTTCCATCCAGGTATGGAGCATGAGTAGAAAGATATACGATCGGCTTGCGTAGAGCCAAGTAGTCCTTGATCGTTGGCAGCAAAACGAATTCGCCTCCTTCGATGTCGATTTTCATGAAGTCGATTCTCTCCGGCTTGAAGACGGCGGTCCACGTCTCCCACGTCATGCACAAAGCGTGTGTGGTCCTGTCTGCTTGATCGGTCTTCAGGAGGCTTGTCATGCCGTCTCCAAGCTTACCCCCAAAACTTGCCATGGGCCGAATGCCGTTGTTATCGGTCAACGCAAGATTAAAGGGTATCACGTTGTGCAACCGGTTGAGGCGGATGTTCCATAGAAGGTGTTCATATGCGAGGATATCCGGTTCAAAGCAAAACACCTGTTTACACTTCCTCGCCGCAAAGATGGCTGTAGGGCCTATCCATGCCCCTATATCGCAGTAGACCGAATCCTGACTGAGAAATCGTGCGAGGATTCTGTATGTATGAGCTTCCCAGCGGCCCTGAGATACCGTCTTCCAGAATTTCGCATGATAAGGATCACATCTGAATTCCAAATCATGAATGGTCGTCGGGTAATAACCGAGGGCGCGATAGTACGCCTTCTCAATCGGCTTGAAGACCCTCTTCATGCGGTTCTCCAACAAACGATCCCGGCGACCTCTTGTTTCGCCAGCACCCGGCGAATCACCGAACCATTCGGGGGGTCTGACATGGCAGTGCAGGGAGCAAGATTCACTGACGGTCGCTGTGCCCCAGCGGCTTATCAGGCGCTATGCGATCCCTCACGAGCTGCTTCAACTCCTTAGACTCCGGAAACCGCCCCTCTTGGTTACGCGAGAAGATCAGCTCTCCATCCACCCTCACTTCAAATATTCCTCCCGTGCCGGGGACCAGAGCCAACTCCCCGAGTTCATTCTCGAACGTGGTGAGCAACTCCTGCGCCATCCACGCGGCACGCAGCAGCCATCGACACTGTGTACAGTATTGAATCTCCACCCGCGGCGTCATGGCATCATGACTCTTCAGATCCTTGCTCGCGCACCGCTCAGGTGCCTGCGGCGAGCCCTGAGCGCAATCAACGTGGGTAGAAGGCGGGGGTCCGGTACTGGTCGGTGTTGGCCCAGCGGAGGGGGATCTCCGCGACGTCGCGGCCCGAGGTCGGGTTGGATGCAGGGAAGGGACGGTCAGGCCTTGAGCGCCTTTGTGGGGGCGGCCTCTTGCTGCCGCCTTGCCTCCGTCGCGCGGCGCGACGCGGGAAGTTCCTTGAACCACTCGAGGTGGTTCCGAAGCCGGACGACCTCTCCCACGACGATCACGGCAGGCCGGCGCATGCCCTGCGCCCTTTCCCGGATATCCTGCAGGGTTCCCGTGACGGTTCTCTGCCGGGGCCAGGTCCCCCACTCGATGACGGCGACGGGCGTCTCCGGGGCGCGCCCCTCCTCGACCAGGCGGGCGACGATCTGTGAGAGTCGGCTGACCCCCATGAGAAAGACCACCGTTCCCATCCCCGCGACGGCCTTCCAGTCGATTCCCGAGGACTCCTTGGTGGAGTCCTCGTGCCCGGTCACGAATGCTACGCTCGATGCCATATGCCGATGGGTGAGGGGAATGCCGGCATAGCTGGGAACCGCGATCGCCGAGGTCACCCCCGGCACGATCTCGAAGGCAACGTCCGCCCCGGCCAGGGCTTCCGCCTCCTCGCCCCCCCGGCTGAAGATAAACGGGTCTCCCCCTTTGAGGCGAACCACGACCTTCCCCTCGCCGGCGTGTCGAACCAGGAGACGGTTGATCGCTTCCTGCGACAGTCGGCCTGTGGACCCCGGTTTCCCCAGGCGGACCCGTTCGGCGTCCGGCCGGCCGTGGGCGACGATGTCCTCGTTTACGAGGTAGTCATAGACGATGACGTCCGCCTCCTCCAGGCAGCGCTTGCCCTTCAGGGTGAGAAGACCGGGGTCTCCCGGTCCCGCCCCGACGATGTAGACCCGTCCGCGACGGTCCGCGGCCTCGTCTCCAGCATCTTCGACACCGAACGAGCCGTTTTCCGGCCCCGGCTTCCGGCTCCGGAGGGCGTCCTGCGGCAGCGCGTCGGCTCCCCTCTCCCTGGAAAGACCGCGTCCGTCCCCGATCCACCACGCACGCTTCACGCGCTTGAGGCCCGCGACCACCTTGGTCAAGAAGGCGAATTCAACCATCAATTCTCTCCCTCAAGGTCCTCTCTCTCTGTCTCACCGATCCCACCGCGGTGTCGGCGCACGGCAGGGTCGACGGTCAGATCCGGTACTGGTCGGTGTTGGCCCAGCGGATGAGAATCTCGGCCACTTCGCGCCGTGAGTATTCAGGCGGCGGCAGCTCGATCCGCTGAAGCATCTCGCGCACCCGGGTGCCGGAGAGGGTCACGCGCTCTTCCGGACCGTGCGGGCAGGTCTTGGTCGTGGCCATCGACTGGCAGCGCCGGCAGTAGAAGGCATGATCAAAAAAGAGGGGGCTGATGCCGAGTTCGTCGGGCGTGAAGTGCCGAAAGATGATGTGGGCGTCGAACGTGCCGTAGTAGTTTCCCACCCCGGCGTGGTCCCGGCCAACGATGAAATGGGTGCATCCGTAGTTCTTCCGCATGAGGGCGTGAAAGATGGCCTCGCGCGGCCCGGCGTAGCGCATGGCCGCCGGCAAAACTGAAAGGATGACCCGATCTTTCGGGTAGTAGCCGTCCAAGAGGACCTGGTAGCATCGCAGCCGGGTCTCGGCCGGGATGTCATCCTCCTTGGTCTCACCGACGAGAGGATGAAGCAACAGGCCATCCACGACCTCCAGGGCGCACTTCTGGATGTATTCGTGGGCCCGGTGGACCGGATTGCGTGTCTGAAAGCCGACGATCGTCCGCCATCCCCGGTCGGCAAAGGCTTGCCGTGTCTCCTGGGGCGTGAGATCGTACGGATCGTAGGCGGAATACCGGGGCCGTTCGAGGAGCCGGATCGGGCCGGCCAGCAGTACGTCTCCTTGCGCATACAGCGCTCTGACCCCGGGGTGCGCGTCTTCCGTCGTGCGGTAGACGTGTTCAGCCTCCTGTCTCTTCTGGTACGCGTACTTCTCCTGCAGCTCGAGGAGCCCCCGCACTCCTCCCTCTTCATCCACCAGGGCAAGCTCCTCCCCCACCCGGAGCTGAGCAGCTTCGACTTCGCGCACCGCCAGCGTCACCGGAATGGACCACGGCAGGCCGCTGGCCAAGCGCATCTCGCCGACCACCCGCTCGTAATCGGCCCGTCCCATGAACCCTTCCAGGGGGCTCAGGGCCCCGATTCCGATGAGGTCAAGATCCGACACTTGCCGCCGGTTCAGGCAGACCTGTTTCAGCTCGCGCGACCGGCGCCGCGCTTCTTCACGCTCCTCCGGCGCGATCAGCCGGTTGATCAATCTCCCCCCGTGCGGCGCGATGCTGCTCATCGGATGTCGAGCCTCCTCACGACGCGAAGCGCCCCGGTTGCCCCGGCGAGACGTGTAGGCCGCATTCCTTGTGCTCCGGCTGTTCCCACCACCACCGCCCGGCCCGGATGTCCTCCCCGGCCTTGATGGCCCGGGTGCATGGGGCGCATCCGATGCTGGGGTATCCCAGGTCGTGGAGGGCGTTGTAGGGGACGTTGTGTGCCCTGATGTAATCCCAGACCTGCGCCAGCGTCCAGTCGGCGAGCGGGTTCAGTTTGAGGATGCCTCCATGGGGCTCATCGCGCTCGACCTTTGGGACCGTGACGCGCGTCACCGCCTGCTCCCGGCGCAGGCCGGTGATCCACGCCTCGAGAGTCCCGAGCGCCCGCCCCAGGGGCTCCACCTTGCGGACCCCGCAGCAGAACTTCCGTTCCTCCACGCTCCGTCGGAAAGAGTAGAATCCTTTCTCTCGCTCCAGGGTCTCGACCGCCTCCCGGTCGGGAAAGTAGCTCTCGACGGCGACGTTGTAGCGGTCCCGAATGCGCTCCATGACCTGGTACGTCTCTTCGTGGAGGCGTCCCGTGTCAAGGGTGAACACGCGGATTGCGGGGTTGATCCTCCACGCCATGTCCAGGATCACCATATCTTCCGCTTGCAGACTCGTGGCAAGGGCGATGTGCGGGTGAAACCGATCCACGCCCCACCGGAGCACCGCTTCGGCATCCTTCCCCTCCAGTTGCGACGCCAACTCCTGGACTTCCGCCTCCTCCACCAGGCCTCTGCGCTCCACCGTCGCCCCCTTTACCCTTTTCACCGTCGTCATCCCTTCCCCCCTTCGTGCATCGCTCTCTTCCATTTCCCCGGAGGGCAGGCGGCGAGGTACTCCACCGTCGCCCGCATCATGGGGCCCAGCTTGAACACTTCCGGCATGACGTCCACCTGTACCACATGCTCTTCGATGGCCCGCCGGGTCGGCGGCCCCACGGCGACGACCACGACCCGCTCGTTCAGCGACCGGCCAAGGCCCTCCTCCAGCCCGTGCGCCGCCGCGAAGGAAAAAAGGTTCCGGGCCGACGGCGGGCTGGTGAACGTGATCGCGTCAATCTTTCCCTGGCCGAGATCGTGGATCAGTTCCAGGATCCGCTGCTCCTCCGGGGGCAGGAACTTGAAACCCACCGCTGCCAGGACCGCCGCTCCCCGCTCTTCGAGCTCGAGCGAATACCGATACGTCACCGCCTCGTAAACCGTGGCCCCCTGCTGGTGCAGGGTTTCCCGGAGCCCCGCGTGCGAATTCCCGTGCCACAGAACGGCAACCTCCTTGCCCTGCACGTCGCGCTTCACCATCTCGGCCGCGATCCCCTCGGAGGTGTTGTCAGCCGGGACCAGCGATACGCGGACCCCGTACTTCTCCAGGACCTTTTGCGGCTTCTGGCTTCTCGCGATGACCTGCGTGCGGTTCAGGACCTCGACCACCTCCTGACCGACGCCGAGGCGCTCGGCCGTCGACATCAGGCGATAGACCCCCGGCCCCGTCATGAAGATTGCGTAGCGGATCTGGCGGCCGAGGATGTCCTGGATCAGCCCTTCCGTCTCGCGGTCCGCATCTGCGTGGACTTCGATCCCCACCGTCGGCGCCACGTAGGGGACCCCCCCGAGGTTCGTGATCAGCTGGGCGAGCTCCGACGCCCTGCGGCTCCCAGTGACCGCTACCGTAAGTCCCTCGAGCCCCATGGGATCACCCCTCCCGGCATCCTACACCGCGCACTCACCCGCCCCGGTCTTGACCTGGAAGACCTCCTCCTCCCCCCAGTCCTGGAACCCGTCCGGCGCCTCGTCGTAGGTGGGGAGTTCCGTAAATCCGGCCAGGAGCGCCGCCACTTGATCGAATCCGAATCGATCCAGAAAGGCCTGCAGCGTCTCGCTGCTCGAGCGATGGGCCTTGTAGGTGTCGAGGATCCGGTCGATCGCCCCCGGAATGTTCTTTGATGGAACCCGCAGGGTCGGCTTTCCATGGCGGGCGCTGCCGTCCCCCCATTGCCCCCCGAGGAGCATCTGGTAGGTCGGCGCCTGGCGCCCGCCGAATTTCCTGGAACCGCCGTAAAACCCGATAGTCGCGATGTGGTGTTGGCCGCACGAATTCGGGCAGCCCGAAATCTTGATCCGCCCGCCCACCTCGTTGGCGAGGTCCGGGTGCTTCTCCTCGATCATCCGGGCGATGGCGACCGCGAGCCCCCGCGATGAGGTAATCCCCAGTTGGCACGTGTCTGCCCCAGGACAGGCTGTCACATCAATCAAACGGTCGCCGCCGCTTCGCGCCAGGTCCACACGGCCCAGGACCCGGTACAATGCCGCCAGCGCACCGTCGGGAATCCATCGGAGGAGGAAGTTTTGCTGGTTCGTGATCCGGACCGTGCCGTCACCAAACTCGCGGGCGCAGAAGGCCAGCACGCGAAGCTGTAAGGGTGTGAAGTCGCCGAGCTCCAGGCGGACCGTCACCATCACGTAGCCCGGTTGCTTCTGGGGCCGGACATTACTCCGCCGCCACAACTGGTACGCGGGATCCAGCAGATCTGGGGTGCGGTTCAGGGAGCGGTCCCGGGAGGGAGGACCTTCTTCCCGGACTACGATGGGCGGAATCTTTCCGCCCATCGTCACCTTGAGACTCGTCCGCTCCTTGAAGACTTGGGCCCGGAACTTCTCCAGCCCAAATTCCGCCATGACGAACTTCATCCGGGCACGGCTCCTGTTCTCCCGGTTGCCAAACCGATCAAACACCCTGACAATGGCCCCCACGGTGGCCAACAGCTCGTCCGCCGGCGTAAACTCTTCGAGCAGCTGGGCCTGGTGGGGGACCGGACCGAGCCCCCCGGCCACCATCACTTTAAACCCTCGGTGGCTGACGCCATTATCTTGGTGCAGGACCGCCCGGCCACCGATATCGTGAATGGCCGTAATGCCCTCGTCGTCCGGGCATCCTGAGAAGGCGATCTTGAACTTCCGGGGAAGGTTCTGGTTTATCGGGTTCCGCAAGAGGTATCGGGCGACGGCCTCGGCGTAGGGCGTGACGTCGAAGACCTCAGACGGGCAGACCCCGGAGCACGCCCCCGCGGTGACGTTGCGCACGGTATTCCCGCAGGCCTCGCGCGTGGTGATGCCCACCTTTTCCAGCGCCTGCATGAACTCCGGTGCCTCGGCCAGCTTCAGGAAATGAAACTGGATGTTCTGGCGGGTCGTGACATGCCCAATCTTGCGGGGGGTCCGCTGGGCGAGATCCGCCAGGACATCCAGCTGCTCGGCGGTCAACCCTCCCCAGGGGATCTTGATGCGGAACATCTGTTCCCCTTGCTGGCGTTGGCCGTAGACACCGTGCTGGAGGCGAAAGCGCTGAAACTCTTGCTCCGAAATCTGCTTTCGCCGGAACCGCTGGACGAATTCATCAAAAGTATCGATCTCCTCCTGCTGGGCAAAGGACGGACGCACGGCGAGCGGCGCTCCGTCCTGGAGTACGGTCAACTGCCTCTTCGTCTGGTGCTCTACCTGTTGCATTTCTTTTCCTCCTACCGGTCCCTTCTGGTTTCCCCGTTTCCTCTCACCAAGTGGCACGCGATCGCCCATGCCCTTGAGCCTCATCGGTAGACTTTCTTCTCCAACCGCCACCGACTTTTCGTTTTCGATCTCCAATGCTCCTTAAACAAAATATTTGGCGATGGTGATGGCGCCGAGAAGACTCACCACGCCACCAAGAAACATTCGTAGGCGCATCGGAGAAAGCCCGTTTGAAGTCCGGACGCCGAGCAATACCCCGCCCGCCCCGGCCAGGAGGAGGGGAAGCAAGACCTCCCACCTGAGTAGATCTAACCAAAGCAGATACGAAATGCTGGCGGTACTCGCCACCAGCGTTCGACACATCAGGGAGGAACCGATGACAGTGTGGGGGGGGATGCCTGTCCAGATAAGCAATGTGACTCCGATGGGACCCCAACCGGTACCGAAGGCACCCGCCGATACCCCGGCCACCGCCCCAATGCCAAAAATGGTAGGACGCCGCTCTTGCCATTTCACGTCCTTGAGATGAGTGGAGTTCTCCGGACGAATACCATTCTGCCTGATGAGGGTGAGAAGGCCCATGATGAGGGTGGTCACGCCGATCAAGAGTTTCAGGATCGGTCCTGGCAGGGTGGGGCTTACCAGGCTCCCCACGAAGGCCCCTCCCACACCTCCCAGGAGGAGTGCCGGTAGGCCAGCCACCCGAGAGGGGTCATAGCGCCGATGGGCCATCCCTCCGAAGAGGCTGAGGAGGATGGAAGCCAGGAGGCTTGAGGTAATCGCGACTAGCGGCTCGACCCCCAGCAGGATCAGCAGCGGCACACTCAAGGCCCCCCAACCCGCGGCAGAGGTTCCCATGACCCAGCCTGAGGCCAGCCCTACGACCGCGATTCCCAACACCGAAGCCATCATCACTTGCATCCTGTAGGAGATCGGTCACTCCAGAGGGAGAAAGATGTCGGCCGGCCGCCGCCCCCTGAGCTTTTCAATGAGGACGCGCAAGGCGTCTTCGACACTTTCCCCGTAGATCGTGAGCTCCGGCCTCGCCATCTGTGTCGGGTGCTCGGGGCGGGCGACACATCGTCTCGTTGGGTCCTGGACGTCGCCCACGCTCTCCTCCACCGTGAGGTCGAGCAGACCCAATGCGCACCCCGCGGGTCGCGCAAACCGGAACCGGTGGATCCGTACCAGGCGCTCCCCCGACTGCAGGAAACCGACGGTCGGCTCGGCGGAGGGTCTTTCCGGCACCTGGGTCACGATCGGGTCATCAGGCGTCCCCGACTCGACCGGAAACCCGTCCGCCTGCCAGCGTTGTGTCCCGCCCTCGAGGTTGCAGACCTCATCGAGCCCGATGGCCGCTGCCGCTTCGCAGGCGACGGCGCTTCTGATCCCCTCCGAGCAGACGAAGACGACGGCCCCTTGCCCCAAAACCTCACGCGGTGACTTGAGGAGAGTCCCGAGGGGGACGAGGGTGGAACCCGGAATCCGGACCTCGGCGTACTCGTGCGGCTCCCGGACATCCACCACCTGCACCCCTTTGTGGATCAAGGCCTTTGCCTCCGCCGGCGCAATCCGAAGGAAGGGTTCATCTGATCGGGCCTGTGTCACGCGAGACTCCCCTACTTCTCAATCGGCACATTCACCATGCTGCCGTACTCGGTCCACGAGCCGTCGTAATTCCGGACCTTCTGATAGCCCAGGAGATACTTCAGCACGAACCAGGTGTGGGAGGAGCGCTCGCCGATCCGGCAGTAGGCGATGACGTCCTTGTCGGGTGTGATCCCCTTGCCCTGATAGAGCTGCTTGAGATCGTCTGGGCTCTTGAAGGTCCCGTCCTCCTTCACCGCCTGGCTCCACGGGATATTCGCCGCGCCAGGGATGTGTCCTCCGCGCTGGGCCCCTTCCTGGGGCAGGTTCTCCGGGGCGAGAATCTCTCCCGAGAACTCTTTGGGGGAGCGGACATCCACGAGGGCGATCCCCGGCTTCTTCAGCGCCGCGATGACCTCCTCCCGGACGATCCTGACGCTCTTGTCGGGATCCTTCGCCTTGTAGGTCGTCGGAGGGTATTTCGGCACCTCCTTGGTCATGGGCCGTTTCTCAGCGATCCACTTGGCGCGTCCCCCGTTCATCACGCGGGCGTCGGCATGGCCGTAATACTTGAGCAGCCAGAAGGCATAGGTGGCGAACCAGTTGTTGTTGTCGCCGTACAAGATGACCGTCGTGTCGTTGGCGATCCCCGATCGACTCAAGAGCTTCTCGAGCGTCGCCTTCGTCACAATGTCGCGCACGACGATTTCTTCGAGGTCGGTCTTCCAGTTCCAGCCGACCGCGCCCGGGACGTGCCCCTCGCCATAGGCAGCCGTGTCGACGTCCACCTCTACCAGCCGAACTTTCGGGTCCTTCAGGTGGTCTGCCACCCAGGCGGTCTCCACCAGGACCTCAGGATGCGCATATTTCGCCATGACTCCCCCCCCCTTCTGAACTTGTCGAACGTGCCCGCTCTAGACTGAAGACTATAAACTCGATTGGTTTACTCAAGATTAAGGCATCCAAAAACCTTTAACTAATCACCACCTCTTCCTCCGCAATCTGCCCATCGGTGATCCGAAAGGCCCGAATGACCGGCGCGTGCCGGTCATGCAGCGAGACGATGAAGTAGAGCGCTTCGGGATAAAAGGCGAGCTCCACGTCGGTCTTGGACGGAAAGGCCTCGGTGTGGGTGTGGGAGTGGTATATGCCGACCAGCTCCCATCCCTTCCGATCCATCTCCCGCATAACACGGATCTGGTCCTTTGGGTCGAGGTAGTATCGGTACGGACTCTTCTCGGTACTGTCGCACCGAAAGACCTCCAGGACGCTGCCGTTTTTCCCGGCGAGGAGCCCACAACACTCATTCGGGACCTCGGCGCGTGCGTGCTTGACAATCTCATCGGCAAACCGCTTCGGCAACAGCATCTCGGCCCTCAGTCCTCAGCGCTCGTCCCTCGCCTGCTACCACCAGATGTGACTGTAGACGTCCTCCCCCAGGTCGGGGAGCTCTTTGGCCCACACCCCTAAGCTCACATACTTCCACCCCCCGTCGGCGAGGAGGCAGACGATATTCCCTTTGTTCATCTTGTGGGCCATTCGGATGGCAGCGTGAAGAACCGCTCCCGACGAGACGCCGGCAAAGATTCCTTCCTTGCGTGTCAGATCCCTGGTGAGAGCAAAGGCGCAGCGGGAATCGACCAAGAACTTCCCGTCCAGCAGGCTCAGATCCAGGATCGGAGGGATGAACCCTTCGTCCAAGCTGCGGAGTCCCTGAACAAGATCACCCGGGTGGGGCTCTACGGCGATCACCTGGGTCTTGGGATTGACCTCCTTGAGCCGCCGCCCCACGCCCATCAAGGTCCCGCCGGTCCCCAGCCCCGCCACGAAAGCATCCACGTGGGGCAGCGCTGCAAGGATCTCGGCGCCCGTGGTCTCGTAATGCGCGCGGACGTTCTCCGCATTGCCGTACTGATACGGCATATACCAGTCCCGGTTCAGGGTGGCCATCTTCTTGGCCACCTCGATTGCTCCGTTCGTCCCCCGGCGGGCGTCGGAGTAAATGATCTCCGCGCCGTACAGCTCCAGGAGCTGCCGCCGCTCCACCGTGATGTTCTCCGGCACGACCACTTTGACCTTGTACCCCTTGCGCCGACCGATCATGGCCAGGGAGATTCCGGTATTGCCGCTGGTCGGCTCGATAATCGTCTGACCCGGTGTGAGCAGTCGGCGTCGCTCGGCCTCTTCGACCATGTACTTGGCAATGCGGTCCTTCAGGCTGCCCGTCGGGTTGTAGAACTCGAGCTTGCAGAAGATCCGGACCGACGACTTGGGGCTGATGCGTTGCACCTCTACCAAGGGCGTGTTGCCGATGGCATCCACGGTATCGGCGGCCGGTCGCGGGCCACCCGCCGTCTTTCGGCCACCGATTGCCTTCTTTCTCGTCGGCACCCTTACCCCCCCTGCGACGGCAGGAAGGATCGAGATGACGTCCCCTTCCTGTACTTCCGTGTCGAGAAACTTGAGGAATCGGATATCCTCATCGTTCCGGTAGATGTTCACGAACCGGTGAAGCTCCTTGCCATCCAGCAACCGGTCCCGAAGGCCCGGATGGGCTTTGTCCAGGTTCTCGAGGATATCCCGGACCGTCATCCCCTCAACAACGACCGTCTTGGCTCCCCCGGTGTGCCTGCGGAAGATCTGAGGAACCCGAACCTGAACGCTCATTGTTCTCCCTGCATCTCGGGACGTTCCGCCTCGGCTGAACAATGGCCCCTTCTACGAAATTCCATCCCACAAATCAACGAACGCGCATTACGGCCTGACGGCGATCCCGTGGGGATCTCCGCCCAGCGAGATCTTGGTCACCACCTTGCGACCCGGGACATCGATGACCGAGACCCCGGGCTCCTTCCCCGTCGTCATGGCGGGGTCCCCCGTGACCGCCTCCCCCCGAAGGGTGACGAACGCCCGCTTGCCGTCCGGCGAGAGATCGATGATGTCGGTCTTATCCCCAACATTGGCAATGGTGTCCACAATCTTGCCCGTTGCCATGTCCACGATTGAGACATCGCCCGACTGGCGGTTCGGAACCAGGGCGAACTTGGCATCCGGCGTCAGGACGGCCCCATGTGCCTCCTTCCCCGACACCACATCGATAAGAATCTTTCCGGTGGCGATCTCCACCAGCGTGTACTTGTTCTCGCCACCGCCCGTGACCAGCACCTTGCCTCCGTCGGGACTCATCACGAGCCCCATGGCTCCCTTCCCGATGTTGGGGATGCTGCCCACGACCTTCCGATTCTTGACATCGATGACAGAGAGGGTGGCATCGCCCCCATTGCTCACGTAGGCCGTCTGCCCATCCTTGGAGAAGACGGCCATGGCCGGGTTCTTGCCGACCTCGATGGTGGCGAGGCGCTCTAGGCTCTTCGCGTCGTAGAGCATAACGGTATGCTCACCCGGGTTGCTCGCCAGAAGCAATTTGCCGTCAGGTGACACGGCCACGTGGTGGCACGTCTTCCCGCCCGGGACTGCCTTCACTACCTTCTTCGTGACGGCGTCGATCACGGTAAAGTCGTTCGAGCCGACGCTGGCGATATATGCGAGCTTGAAATCGGGACTGAAGGTGACATTGTGCGGCTTACTGGCTACCGGGATCTCGGCGATGATTTTGAGGGACTGCCCGTCGAGGATCTGAACTTTGTTCTCACTTTGGTTCGTGACCCACACTTCGTAGGCACCTGCGTGAGACGACAGAGCTAAAAGCAGAACAAGCACCGCACCCCCGAAGACCCATCGGCCGCTTGCCACCCCAGTGCCTCCTTTCTCCTGTCCGGACGCCAATGAACGTTTGCTCAACTCACGCCCCCCTTTTCGATCTCGATCTCCCACAGGGCGTCGCCCACCTTCTCCACCCGAACGACCCTGTGGCCGTGTTCGGCAGCCCACCGTGGGATGTTCTCCGCCGCCAGGGGGTAGTCGGAAATCACGATCAGGACGTCCCCCGGCTGAAGCTTCTTCACCTCCCGTTGCGCCATTACCAAGGGGTAGGGGCAGATCTCCCCTTGCGTGTCGAGGCGGTGCACCCTCCGTTCTTGGGTTTGCTTTGGCGATCCCAATGTCTCTCTCTATCGCTCCAGGGGAAGGTCCGGCCGATTGCCCCAGTCGATCCAGGAGCCGTCGTAGTTGCGGACCTTCTCATATCCGAGGAGTCGCGCCACGAAGTAGTCATGGGCCGCCCGCGCCCCGGTCCGACAGTAGGTCACGATCTCCCGGTCCTTCCTCGCACCGGCTTGCTCGAACATCTTTCCGAGTTCCTCGGCGCTCTTGAAGGTCTTATCCTCGGGGTTGATAGTACTCGTCCAGTCAATCGACACAGCCCCGGGGATTCTCCCCCCTCGCTTGATGTCAGGATCCTCCGCCTTCCCCGGATGCGTCCGCTTCCCCTCGTATTCGAGTCGCGACCGCGCATCGACGAGGCAGACACCCGGGTTCTTGACGTTGTCCCTGACCCACTCGGCGGTGGCGATCAGATTGGGATTGGGCCGGGCGATGAATTTCTTGGGCGTGATCTTCGGTTCCTCGGTACTTAGGGGTCGGCCCTCCTGGGTCCACTTCGTCAGGCCCCCGTTCAGAACCGCGACATTCTTGTGTCCAAAGAATTCAAGAACGAAGAAGAGGCGTGCGGACCAGAGCCCGCCGCTGTCGTCATAGGCAACCACCCGCGTGTTCTCATCGATCCCTATCTTACTGAAGAGGGCCTCCGCCTTGGCCTGGTCTACGGGGAGACCCTTCTGGTTACTCGTCACATCGTCGATCTCCTGCCAGTTCAGGTAGACCGCTCCCGGGATATGCCCCTTCGCATACTCCTGGTACCCCTCGGCCCCTTTGTTCCGCAGGTCCACCAGACGCATGCTGGCATCCTCCAGATGAGCGGCCACCTCCTGGGTGTCAACCAGCAGGCGAGCATTGGGATATCCCGACTTTTTCGCCTGCTGCCCCCAGCACTGTGCCCAGACCACCGTCGCCCCCATGAGCACTACTAGCAGTCCCCCGAGCACCCTGCCGCCTATCCTCAGTGTCTTGTGCATGACGGTCATCCTCCGTATGGCCGCAGCCACCTAGCTGCGAAAGAGCACCGCTGCCGCGGACCAGACGCCCGCAACGATCCCGACGGAAGCGGTGATGCTGGTGAGCGACAGGGTCGAAACCCCGGTCAGGCTGTGCCCCACATTACACCCACCGGCGATCGCCGCGCCAATGCCCATCACCACCCCGCCCCCGAGGGCTTGCAGCGTCCGCTGGGGACCGGGGGCGCGCCACTTGAACTCCCCGTGGGCTCGGGCAGCAACGTACGCCCCCAGCGGGATGCCGAGCCCCATGAAACTCGCCCAGTTCAGGGCGCTCATCTGTCCCAGGGCGAGGAACCGCACGTAGGTATAGGCCGGCTCCGTAACGGAGAGGCCAAAGGAGCGCCCCGTCAGCGCCGAGAGGGGCCACGCGACGACGCCGATGATGCCAATCGCTACCCCCGTGACGAGCCAGCCCCATCCCCCCTGATAGGTCTTCCGATGCCCACGCCACAGCCACAATCCCCCGACGGCGATAAGGACGGCGATGACGACCCATGGACTGACCCCGACGAGGTTTGCCACCGTGGGCAACTCGCCGGCCGGCTCGATCGTGACATTCCGCAGGCGCTCCTGGACGGGGGCGACGATGCCGAAATTGGTCATCAGTATCCCGAACCCGAATCCGACAAAGCTGATCCATGATCCGACCATCCCCTCACCGGACCGGTAAGAGATCCCGGTCGTTCACCCCCCGGAGAGCGCCATTCCCCATCCGAAGATAAAGCCCCCCGCCAGCGCGGCCTGCCACCAGAAAGGAGCGATGGCGGGGGAAAGCCATCCCTGCTGTACAAGGAGGTGCACACCCACCATCTGGATCAGCACCGCCAACACGTACGCCCGGAGCAACGTCTGGTCCCGGATCAAAAAGATGTCCCGGAAGGCGGTGTTCATGCAGAAACGGCCGCGCTGCAGGGCGTAGCCGAAAGCGAAACCGACCGGAACACCTAAGAGGGCTGCCTTCACCATCCACGGGACTCCTGTCACGGTTCATGGTGATGGTTCATGGTTGGTTTTGGGCTTCATTCACGTCTCCATGAACGCTGAACCATGAACTATGCACGATCATCAGTTCACCGCCTGCGCGGGGGGCACCCCGCAGAACTCTTGGTAGTCGATGAGATCTGTAATCGTCGGATGATCGCCGCAGACCGGACACTCCGGATCTCGCCGGATCTTCACCTGACGGAATTCGAGCGTCAGGGCATCGAAGAAGACCAGGCGGTTGATCAGCGGTTCCCCTGTGCCCAGGATCAGCTTGATCGCCTCGAGCGCCTGCAGGCTCCCGATGATTCCGCACAGCACGCCGAGGACTCCCGCCTCCGCGCAACTCGGCACGAGCCCCGGCGGGGGCGGGGCGGGATACAGGCAACGGTAACACCCCTTCCCGGGGAAAAAGACCGTCACCTGCCCCTCGAAACGGAAGATGCTGCCATCCACCATCGGCTTCTTGAGGAAGTAGCACGCATCGTTCAGCAAATACCGGGTCGGAAAGTTGTCGCAGCCATTGACGATGACGTCGTAGCCGCCGATGATCTCTTTCACGTTCTCTGAGGAGAGCTGGGCCTCATAGGGCTCCACCTTCACACCCGGATTGATGTCCGCGATCGTGTCTACTGCCGATAACACCTTGGGCCGCCCCACGTCATGGGTGTGGTGCAGGATCTGCCGCTGCAGGTTGCTGAGGTCCACCCGGTCGAAATCGACGATCCCGAGCCTGCCCACGCCGGCGGCGGCCAGGTAGAGGGCGGCAGGACAGCCCAGCCCCCCCGCGCCAACGAGAAGGGCGCTGCTGTTGAGGAGCCTGCGTTGCCCCTTACCGCCGACCTCGGGGAGGATGATGTGACGGCTGTACCGCTTGATCTGCTCCTCGGTAAAGGGAATCGCCCCGCCCGCGATGGCCGGGATCAGGGCGACCTCATCCCCGTCCGCCAGCACGGTCTCCTTGCCCTCGAGGTCCTCAACGGCGATGTCGTTCACATAGATGTTAATATGCCGATGGATCTCTCCCTGCTCATCGAGGACTCGCTCGCGGATCCCCGGATACGCACTCTCGAGGGCCTCGACGAGACGAACGACGGTCTTGCCCTCTGCCTCCACGGTGGCCTGGTTTCGGGTCAGGGACCGAAAGGGCGTCGGGATATACACCTTGACCCCCATGAACGGACTCCTTTCCTCCCTCCTAGTACGGTACACTGAGATACCGCTCGCCCGTATCGGGCAGGATCGTCACGACGACCTTCCCCTTCTCAAGGTCGCGGGCCACTTTCACCGCGGCAAAGACGTTGGCCCCGGCCGAGACGCCGACCAGGAGCCCCTCCTCCCGGTTCAGACGAGCGGTCATTTTGAGCGCGTCCTCGTCGCTCACGGCGATGATCTGATCGAGAACCTCCATGTTGAGGACCGTCGGGATGAAGCTGGCGCCGATCCCCTGAATGGCGTGGGGCCGGGCCTTCCCTCCCTGGAGGACGGGCGACTTGGCCGGTTCAACGGCGATCACCTTGATCCCCGGAATCTTCGCCTTGAGAACCTCCCCGACCCCGGTGATGGTTCCACCGGTCCCTACCCCAGCGACAAAGGCGTCGATCGCTGTTCCCATCACATCCAGGATCTCCTGGGCGGTTGTCTGCCGATGGATCTCTGGATTGGCAGGATTGTTGAACTGCTGGGGCATGAAATAATCAGGATTCTCACCGCAGAGCTCCTCGGCGGCGAAGACCGCCCCCGTCATGCCCTCGATCGCAGGCGTCAAGATCACCTCCGCGCCGAACCGCTGCAGCAGCGTTCTCCGCTCGAGGCTCATATCGTCCGGCATCGTCAGGATCAGCCGGTACCCCTTCACCGCCGCCACCATGGCCAGCCCGATCCCGGTATTTCCGGAGGTCGGTTCCACGATGGTCGCCCCGGGTTTGAGCCTTCCCCGCTGCTCCGCCTCCTCAACCATGGACCAGGCAATGCGGTCCTTGACGCTTCCGGCCGGATTCAAAGACTCCATCTTTGCCACGATGGTCGCCCCGTTTCGCGGGGAGATCTTGGGAAGTTCCACCATGGGAGTGTTCCCGATGAGCTCTATTGCATTTTTTGCCAGGCGAGGAATTCGTGATCCCATCTTCCGCTCACCGTTTACCGACGACCGATGACCGTAAGAAACGGAGTCGCGACTGTGGTCCCGGGCGGTCGTCGGTGGTCGGTCATCGGTCATCCAGACTAGATGTGATAGCTCGTACTCCTGGGCGCAATCTTGAGCCGCGCGCGGCGGCAGATCTCTTCGAAGGTGACGCTGTCCAGGATGTGGGCAACGGCATCCCTCACTTCGACCAAGACGCCTTGAAAGCCGCACCTTTTTTCCGCGGGGCACTTTTCGCGGCTGGAGGGATCGACACAGAAGATTGGGGCCTGGGTGCCCTCCATCAGCCGGATGATCTCTCCCAACGTGATCTGATGAGGGGGTTTAGCGAGGGAGTACCCCCCTTTAACGCCTCGCTTGCTCTCGAGATACCCAGCACGCTTCAGAATCAGCAGCAGCTGTTCCAGGTACCGCACGGGGATCTCCTGGCGCTCTGCGATCGCGTCAATCTGCAGAGGGCCCCTATCATAATGCATGGAGAGCTCTTGGAGGGCCCTTGCCGCGTAATCGCCTTTCGTCGAAATCCTCATCGATACCGTCCGGTGTGGTATCTCGATAAAGTCAATCGAGTTACTCGTGTTTATCAAATCCCGTACCCCTTGTCAAGAACTTTTGCTCTTTCCTTCCAGCCCTATGCCCCGGAAATCTCTCTCCCCAAAAAGACATCCGGCTATTGCTCTAGGGCTCTCCCCACTTCAGCGCTCCGACCACTTTGAATCGAGTACTCTAATATCCTTGTTTACCAGTAATATACAAGTGTATGTCTAATAATACACATTACAGATTGCTCCTGCCAAAATCCCCCCGTGCTCGGAGATCGCAAGGTGTCCGGTAAAATTCCTTGCCTGCGCAAGACCTGCTCTGTTAGATTCAGGCGGGGGGAGACAGCATGGCACGATCTGGACGGCTGCGGGTAGGTGTGCTGGCCTCGGGGAGGGGCTCGAACCTGCAGGCGATCATCGATGCCAGCGAGGCGGGCAAGCTCGAGGCCGTCATCGTCGTCGTCCTCAGCGACAAGCCAGATGTCTACGCCCTCGAGCGGGCCCGCCGACACGCCATCCCAGGGCTCTTCGTGGACCCCAAGAGCCACGCGACCCGGGAGGCCTTTGATACAGCGCTGATTGCCGCCCTCACGGAGCACCAGGTCGAGCTCGTCTGCCTGGCCGGATACATGCGCGTCTTGACGGCCGCCTTTATCAACCACTTTCGCCACCGGGTCATGAACATCCATCCTGCCCTGCTTCCCTCTTTCCCGGGGCTTCACGCCCAACGCCAGGCCTTGAGACACGGTGTGAAGTTTTCCGGCTGCACCGTCCACTTCGCCGATGAAGGGGTAGACACCGGCCCCATCATCATCCAGGCCGTCGTCCCGGTCTTTGACGACGATTCCGAGGAGACCCTGGCCGCCAGGATCCTTACGTACGAACATCAGATCTATCCGCGGGCGATCCAGCTCTACGCCGAGGGTCGGCTTCGGGTCAGGGGAAGACATGTCACCTGTCGGGGAAGTGAGGCGGATCGGGCCCCGAGAGAGGGTTGGGGATATATGCACCCGTAGCGGTGTGAGGGGCGTGAGCCGGCAGACGAGGCTCCAGAGGACCGGTGGACGAAGGGCAGAGGATGGAAAAGGAACTCATCCGCATCCGGCGGGCTCTCTTGACTGTCTCGGACAAGACGGGACTTGCCGAGTTGGCCAGGGGACTCCGCGAACACGGTGCCGAGCTGATCTCGACCGGGAAGACGGCCGAGCATCTCCGTAACGCAGGACTGACTGTCACCGACGTCGCCGAGGTGACCGGCCTCCCAGAGATGCTCGATGGCCGGGTGAAGACCCTGCATCCGGCCATCCACGGAGCCATCCTGGCACGCCGCTCTGATCCGGAACACGAACGGCAACTCACAGAGCACCGCATCTCCCCCATCGATCTGGTCGCCGTCAATCTCTACCCGTTTGAGACGACCATCGCGGAACAGCCCCTCGATTTCTCCCGGGCCCTCGAGCACATCGACATCGGCGGGCCCGCCCTGATACGCTCGGCGGCCAAGAACTTCGAGCACGTGGCGATCCTCACCGACCCGCGGCAGTACCCCGAGGTCCTCCACGAGATTCGCCAACGGGCGGGGGTCTCTCTGAAGACCCGCCTTGGCCTGGCCCAGAAGGCGCTGCGGCTCACCAGCCACTACGAGGGAGTCATTGCGAGCTACCTGAGCGCGGTGGCCTCCACCGAAGCATCGCTGAAGACCGATTGGCCCCAACCCTTCCCGCCGTTTCTCGTTCTGGAACTCGAGAGAATCGATCTGCTCCGGTATGGGGAGAACCCGCATCAGCAGGGGGCCCTGTACCGGGAGCACAGGAGCACGGGGCTCTCCCTGGCTAGCGCACGACAGCTCCAGGGGAAGGCCCTTTCCTACACGAACCTGCTCGATCTCGATGCGGCCCTGCAGCTCGTCCTGGAGTTCACACCCCCCGCGGCCTGCATCGTCAAGCACAACAACCCCTGCGGGGCCGCCATTGGGGAATTGGTGGTCGATGCCTATGGGCGGGCCTATCGTACGGATCCGCTCTCGGCGTACGGGGGGGTCGTGGGACTGAACCGCCCTGTGGATGAGGCAGCCGCGACAGAGATCGCCTCCACCTTTGTAGAGGCGGTCATCGCCCCGGATTACACCGAGGCGGCCAGGGAGATCTTGCGACCCCGAAAGAACCTCCGCCTCATGCAGATTCCACCGAAGGAGTGGCAGAGCCCACCGGATCCCTGGGATATGCGGCGAATCTCCGGCGGCCTTCTTCTCCAGGAAAGGGATCGGGCCCATCCGGATAAGGACACGCTCAGACTGGTGACCAGGCGGGAGCCAACGCCTGCGGAGTGGGAAGCACTTGCCTTTGCCGCTAAGGTGGTGAAGCATGTCAAGTCAAACGCCATTGTCTTCACGACGGCTACCGCCACCGTGGGGATCGGCGCCGGGCAGATGAGCCGGGTGGATGCCTGCCGGTTGGCTGTGATGAAGGCACAATCGTCCCTCAAGGATACGGTGGTGGCCTCTGATGCCTTCTTCCCCTTCCGGGACGGGATCGATGTGGTGGCCGAGGCGGGTGCCACGGCCATTATCCAGCCGGGAGGCTCACTGCGCGATGCGGAGATCATCCAGGCGGCTGATGAGCACGGCCTAGCGATGGTCTTTACCGGGATTCGCCACTTCCGCCACTAGACAGTTCAGGGTTAATAGTTCAGGGGTCAGAGTCACCGCACAGGTACACAAGATGCGGTCCCGGTCTTGCCATGAACCATGAACTCGCAACGGTCATCGGTCGTCTGTCATCGGTTAACGAAGGAGGGTTTCCCATGAAGATCCTGATGGTCGGACCGGGAGGACGGGAACATTCCCTTCTCTGGAAGCTCGCCCAGAGTCCTCGAAAGCCCCTCCTCTATGCTGCCCCGGGCAACGCGGGCATGGCCCATATTGCGACCTGCATTAATATTGGAGTCACCGAGATCAGCAGCCTGGTGGACTTTGCGACGGAGGAGAAGATCGACCTCACCCTGGTGGGCCCCGAGGTCCCCCTGACCCTTGGGATCGTGAATGAATTCGAGGCGCGGGGCCTCAAGATCTTTGGTGCCAACCGGGAAGCGGCCATCATCGAAGGGAGCAAGCGCTTCGCCAAGGACCTGATGCGCAAGTACAAGATCCCCACCGCTGAGTACGAGGTCTTCGACAGCCCGCCCCAGGCCAGGACGTACCTGGAGAAGGTCGGGGCGCCCATCGTGGTGAAGGCCGATGGCCTGGCCGCCGGCAAGGGAGTCATGGTGTGTTCCACCCTTGATGCGGCCCATGATGCGGTCACCCGCATCATGGAGGAGCGGGTCTTTGGCGAGGCGGGAGCGCGCGTGGTCATCGAGGAGTGTCTCACCGGTGAGGAGGCTTCCTTTCTCGCCTTTACTGACGGCAAGACGGTCCTGCCCATGGCCTCGTCCCAGGATCACAAGCCGATCTACGACAACGACCAGGGGCCCAATACCGGAGGGATGGGGGCGTACTCTCCGGCCCCGGTCGTCACCGAAGCGGTTCACCGAAAGATCATGGAGCGGGTCATGTTCCCCGCCGTGCGGGGAATGGCGGCGGAGGGCCGCCCGTACAAAGGCGTGCTCTATGCCGGATTGATGATCAAGGGCGGGGAACCCAAGGTCCTGGAGTTCAACGCCCGTTTCGGTGATCCGGAGGCTCAGCCCCTCGTGGTCCGCATGGCGTCAGACCTCATCCCGATCCTCGAGGCGGTCATTGCCGAGCGCCTCCATCAGATCGAGATTCAGTGGAGGCCCGAGCCGACGGTCTGCGTCGTCATGGCTTCGGGGGGCTACCCCGGCCCCTACGAGAAGGGGAAGGTGATCTCGGGACTGGACGAGGCGGCCAATGTCCCCGGCGTGGTGGTCTTCCACGCCGGCACCGCCTTGAAAAACGGCAAGGTGGTTACCGACGGAGGCCGGGTCGTGAACGTTACCGGAATCGGCAAGGACGTCCGAGAGGCGATCGCCGTCGCGTACCAGGGCGTGAAGAAGATCTATTGGGAAGGGGTCCATTATCGGACCGACATCGGCAAGAAGGCTCTTGATCGACTGGCCGGCTAGTTCACGGTTCACAGTTCATGGTTCATAGTTCACAGAAGGCCCGTCCCGTTGTATTATCGTGTCCGTGAGACAAGATGGGGGATTAGCATGTCGATAATGCGTGAATGGTCCCTTCAACCCTTAGCCATGAACCCTGAACCATGAACCCGAAACCCAAGAAACCTGTGGTCGGCATCGTGATGGGAAGCGACTCGGACTTTCCCATCATGGAGGAGACCGTAAAGGCACTCAAGTCCTTTGATATTCCCCATGAGGTGCGGGTGATCTCGGCCCATCGGGCCCCAGCCCAGGTGATGGAGTATGCACGGACCGCACAGAAGCGGGGGCTCAAGGTGATCATTGCGGGGGCGGGCGGGGCTGCTCATCTGGCCGGGATCATCGCCGCCGAGACGACGTTGCCCGTCATCGGGGTCCCGATCGAATCGAGCCCGCTCCATGGGATCGACGCGCTCCTCTCCACCGCCCAGATGCCTGGAGGGGTCCCGGTAGCCACCATGGCGGTCGGCAAAGCTGGCGCCAAGAACGCTGCAATATTTTCTGCACAAATATTAAGTATTTATGATGGACGAATTCATGAGAAACTTAAGATATTCAAAGCGTCGTTGGAAGAGGAGGTCACCGCCAAGGATCGCGCCATCGCCGAGAGATTGAAAGCGAAATAGGCCCAGGCGGAGGAGCACAATGGCAGAACCCGAGGAGACGATCCGGCTTACGGCCCTTTCTCATGGGGCCGGTTGAGCCTGTAAGATCAGTCCCGTGGACCTGGCTCAGGTGCTGAGTCAGCTACCAACCTTCACCGATCCCCGCATCCTCGTGGGGCCGGAGACCTGTGATGATGCCGCGGTCTACCAGCTGACCGAGGATCTGGCCGTCGTCCAGTCGGTGGATTACATCACCCCCGTCGTGGACGATCCCTATACCTGCGGTGCGGTGGCCGCCGCCAACTCCTTGAGCGACATCTACGCCATGGGAGCACGGCCGATCTTTGCGCTGAACCTCGTCGGCTTTCCGGTCGGCAAGCTTCCGCTGAAGGTTCTCAGTCTCATTCTTCAGGGGGGGGCCGACAAGGTGAGAGAGGCCGGCGCATCCATCGTCGGGGGGCACAGCATCGATGATCCAGAGCCGAAGTACGGGCTCGTCGTCACCGGCCTCGTGCATCCGAAGAAGATTGTCACGAATGCCCGCGCCCGGGTCGGGGATGACCTCATCCTCACCAAGCCGCTCGGGATCGGCATCATCACCACCGGAATCAAGCGAGAGCAGGTGGGTCGAGAGACGGTAGATCAGGTCGTCCAGGTCATGACGACGTTGAACAGGGCGGCCGCCGAGGCGATGGTAGAGGTGGGGGCGAACGCGTGCACGGATGTCACCGGCTTTGGTCTCCTCGGGCACCTGCATGAAATGACCTCTGGCAGCGGTGTCGGCGCCCGCATCTCGCTCAAGGCCGTCCCGGTCCTCCCCGAGGCGTGGAGACTCGTCAAGGAGGGGATCTGCCCCGGCGGGACCAAGCGGAACCGGCAGGCGCTCGAGGGGCAGGTCAGGTGGGCGCCGGAGATCAGCGAAGACGCCCAGCTGGTCCTCTGCGACGCCCAGACCTCCGGCGGGCTTTTGATCGCGGTGCCCAAAGACAAGAGTGCGCGCCTCGTCAAGCATCTGCAAGCCGGCAAGACACCCGCCGCCGCCCGGGTCGGCGAGATCGTTGCGGATGGCGGTCACATCGACGTGATTCCATAGCGCTCTCCCGGTCCTCCCCCATCGTCACCGCTCCGACCACCCTCGTTGACAATCCTCTGTCCATCAGTAGACTATGGGGCATTCCTGGGACTCGACCCGCGCCGGAGTCCTCGATGATCGTCCAAAAACAGATCTTTGAGTTGGACCGCCTGGACCTCTTCTGCGGGGCAACGCTGAGACAGGTCCGGATTGGCTACGAGACCTATGGAACCCTTTCGCCGAGCAAGGACAATGCCATCCTGATCTGTCATTACTTCTCCGGAACGTCGCACGCCGCGGGACGCTACAGCGAGACCGAGGAGATCCCTGGATACTGGGATGCCGTGATCGGTCCCGGCAAATCCTTTGACACCCATCGGTATTTCGTGGTGAGCTCGGACATCCTGTGCAACATCAACGTCAAGGACCCGAGGGTGGTGACGACCGGGCCCGCCTCGATCAATCCCCAGACGGGAAGGCCCTACGGTACTTCCTTTCCGATCCTAACCGTTAGGGATTTTATCAATGTGCAGCATGCCTTGGTCTCTTCTCTCGGCATTCGACGGCTTCACGCGGTGGCCGGCCCCTCACTGGGGGGATTCCAGGCCCTGGAATGGGCCATCGCCTACCCCGAGATGGTCGCGCGGGCCATTGTCGTGATCGGTGCCGGCGAACTGCACCCCTGGGTCATCATGATGCCGGGACGCGTGGCCGAGATGGCGATCCGGCTGGATCCCAACTGGCAGAACGGTGAGTACTACGGCAAGGCAGAGCCGTTCGAGGGCCTCGCGTTGGCCTTTGTCGTGCTCACGATGATCGCCAAGAGCCAACTCTGGGCCGATCGCACGCTGGGTCGAGCCCTTGCCGATCCCGGGAAGAGCCCTTTTGAGGGGCTGGAGAACCGCTTTCTGATCGAGACGGAGATCGAGAAGACCGCCAGGGAGCGGGCGAAACTGGTCGATGCCAACTCCTACATCTATCTGGCGAAGATCGGTGCCCTGTATCGCGCTGGCATCGGATTCGAATCTCTGGACGAGGCGCTTGAGCGAATTCGGGCGAGGGTCTTGCTGATCCCCTGCTCTTCAGATCTGTTCCTCCCCCCCTATCAGTCCCAGCAGTTGCTCGGCGCTTTGCGGAGGGCAGGCGTGAACGCCAGTTCGTTCGAACTGGAGAGTGATGATGGGCACCTTGCGGGGATCCTGGAGATTCACAAGGCCTCCCAGGTTCTCCGCAACTTCCTGGACGGCGCTTGAGAGGGACCGAAAAGCATTGTGGAGGATTGCTCCTCGGGGGATCCAAAGCTCGTGGATAATGCGGTGCGGCTGGCAAAGCGGCTCTCCCTCGCCTTCCAGGTGGAAGGCCTCCCGGTGGGGGCGGTAGAGCTCTGGCAGAATCGCTTCGGGGGTACGACCGGATGTAGGCGCCCGACAAGCAAGTTTTTCTTCTTGGGAACAATTTTCTATGGTATACGGTCAACGCTATATAGGCGGACCCTTAGACTCGATACCTGAGAACGAGAGGAGGTGAATCCAGATGCGCAAGACCCTCTTTGCAGTGGTCCTGGCCGTCCTCAGCCTAGGGCTCGTGGTCAGCCCGGTGTGGGCCGGGACCTGCCCCAAGAAGATCCAGGAGGTTAAGGACGCGATGACCAAGGGGAAGTACGACAAGGCCAAGAGCGACCAGGCAACGGCGACCCTTGGGGAAGCTCAGAAGCTTCACGAGGCAGGGCAGCACGATCAGGCCCTGAAGAAGGTTCATGAGGCCCGAGACGTCCTCGGCCTGCCGAAGGCTACGTTCTAACTATTCCAAATACAAGGGGAGGGGGTCGATCCCCCTCCCCTTGTATCTTTTCCAATCCCGTCCGCGCCCAGACTAACCCTTGCTTCCTCGCCCAGGCAGTAGCCTCGCACTCCCTCGGTCCCGCTCCCGACGCCTCTCCGTGAGGAGTACGCTTGACAGCGTGATCAGGGGAGGGCTACCATCGCGGGCGACTCCGACAGTGGCAGGTGGCGCCTGGACGAAGCACGTCCCCGAGAGACGTCATGTCATGAAGGCGATACGGGTGCATGCGTATGGGGGGCCGGAGGCCCTCACGCTCGAAGAGCTGCCGATCCCGCAGCCGGGGCCGGGCCAGGCGCTCGTGAAGATCGAGGCCGCAGGCGTGAATTACATCGACGTCTATCACCGGATCGGTCTCTACCCCGCTCCCCTGCCTCGTCTCATGGGCGTCGAGGGGGCCGGCGTGGTCGAGGCCGTCGGAGCGGACGTCACCGAGGTCAAGGTCGGGGATCGCGTCGCGTATGCCCACACCGGATCACCCGGCGCATACGCGGAATACGCCCTCGTCGCCTCGAAGCACCTCGTCACCCTCTCGGCCGGTGCGGACACGCGGGCGGCCGCGGCCGCGATGCTGCAAGGCATGACCGCGC
Organism: candidate division NC10 bacterium CSP1-5; assembly: GCA_001443495.1. Taxonomy (GTDB): domain Bacteria; phylum Methylomirabilota; class Methylomirabilia; order Methylomirabilales; family CSP1-5; genus CSP1-5. The sequence continues at coordinate 32,631 of LDXR01000013.1, forward strand.
ACTACCTTACGCGGTCCACGTACCCCCTCAAGCACGGAGATCGTTGCCTGGTCCATGCGGCGGCAGGGGGAGTCGGACTCCTTCTCTGTCAGATGGCCAGGCACGCCGGGGCGCGGGTGTTCGGGACCGTATCGACCGAAGAGAAAGCTCGTCTCGCGCTCGAAGCGGGTGCCGAGGTGGCGATCCGCTACACCGATCAGGATTTCCAGGGAGAGGTAAAGCGGCTCACGAACGGCGAGGGGGTGCATGTAGTCTACGACTCGGTCGGCCAGACAACGTTCGAAAAGAGCTTGAACTGTCTGATGCCCCGGGGGACACTGGTCCTGTTCGGACAGTCGAGCGGGCCGGTCCCTCCCGTTGACGTGAACGTGCTGGGCCAGAAAGGGTCCCTCTTCCTGACCCGCCCGACCCTCACCCACTACACCCGGGCGCGCGAGGAGCTCCTCTCGCGTGCCCGTGACGTCCTCCAGGGAGTTTCCGCCGGCACCCTGAAGCTCCGCATCGGGGCGACCTTTCGCCTGAAGGAGGCGGGCGAAGCCCACCGCCAGCTCGAAGGACGAAAGACCACGGGCAAAGTGCTCCTCATCCCCTAGTCCCGCACGCAAGCGCCGTGTCGGCACACCTTACGGCTTCTCCCGTGATGGAGTAAAGACCTCGTTGACATTGGTGCCCTGCGGACGGCCGGCTTTCGGGCCGCCGGCAATGACGTGGATCCGTCCATCAATCACCACGGCCCCCAGCCCATGACGGCCGGTCGGCATAGGCGTGTGCTCCGTCCACCGGTCGGTTCGAGGGTCGTAGGCCTCGTTGGCACGGAAGGGTTCGAGTTCCATTCTGTATTCCCCTCCAAAGACGTAAATACGCCGACCAAGGACCGCTGCGGCGATCCCGCTTCTCTTCGTCGGGAGGGGGGCTTTTGTGGTCCAGCGCTTTACCCCTGGATCGTACACCTCATTGACCACGACCGGGCTGCTCATAAACCTTTGGCGGCCAGCAATCGCGTACAGGCGCCCATCGAGCACAGCCACAGCGAGATGATCCCTCGGGGTGGGCATCGGAGGCAGTCTCTGCCAGGTGTCGGTGACAGGGTCGTACATTTCGAGGGCGTTCACGGCCTTACCTCCAGCCTCGCCACCCACAGCATAGATCTTCTCGTCAATCACCCCCACCGCGAGGGCCCCCCTGGCCGTGGGCATAGGGGCCCGCGCCCGCCAACGGTCTCGATCCGGGTCGTATTCCCAGACCTCTTTCATGGGCCGCCTGAGCGTTGGGATGTCGACAAGCAGGCCCGGGGCGTACCCACCCACGACGTATAATTTGCCGTTCGCCGCGGTCGCAGCGGCATGGTGCAGCGGTCCAGGCAGGGACGTCTTTGTTTCCCACCGGTCGGTCCGCGGGTCGTACGCCTCGACGGCCCCCGAGGTCCATCCGATGAGGTACTTCAACCCGCCGATGACATAGATCTTCCCATCAAGCTTCGCGACGGCTACCTCACTCCGCTTGCTGGGCATGGGTGCCCGCATCTCCCAGTGTCCACCAGAAGCCGCTGAACCCACCATGGCGACGCACACGAACATCAAGACGCCGGCCAGGCAGGATCCGTACGTTCTCACTCTCACTCTGTGGTGCACGAAGGCACAGGCGGTCATCGGTCGTCCTCCTGTTACGCCTCCTCTACGTGCTCGTAGATGACGGTTCCGCACGTGGCGCAGCGGTCGGAAAAGCGGATCAAGACTTCGGGATCGTACTTGGCATGGGCCGAGTAGTAGCCTCGGGTCACCTCGGTTCGCTCCACTTCGGTTCCACCGCATGTCGGACACCGGGTCAGGTCGCGCACGGGCCGCTCTTCCATCACTCATCCTCCCCCCTCTGGGGGCGGCCACTCATGAGGGCGTCCACCCACGCCCGAGGAAGCTGTGATCTCAGCCCCGCCTCCCCGTGGAGGGCGCAGCCCAGTATCTTTCCCTCATAGCGCACCGCCACGTACCCCCTGTCCGTCAGGAAGGGCCCCGGCAGGACTTGCCCATGCAAAAAGGGGTCAAGTCGCGCCGGACTGAGCTCGACGACGTTTTTGACAATGGCGTCTTCAAGGAGGAGTAAGGCGGCGGTCGTGGGTTTCCAGTGGCCTCCCCGCTTCCGAAGCAGCGGCAACCCCGCGGCCTCGACCTTGAACGCGGTGAGGGTCTCTTGAACACCGGCGACGTCCGCTATCGCCCACACGGTCTTTCCGCGGGTGAGAAACCGTAGGCCTTCCAGCATGGTGCCGGGCACGCCGAACCGCCTGCTCCAGTATTCGAGGATCTCCTGTGCTTCACCCGGGCTTACGGAGACGAGCAATGAAGAACCCCCACGAGTTGACGAGGTGTGGATAGAACCGAGTCGCCAGTTTGAGAGAGGGGTGAAACTGGTGTCCGTTCCACGACTCGAGGCCGGGCGCATGAGGCAAGGGGGTCTCGATCGGAATAAGCTCGGCCCGTCCCTCCTCCACGACCGGATGGAGCACCGCTTCGTTTTCCTCTGGGGCGTAGGTGCAGGTCGAGTAGACGAGCGTCCCACCCGGCCGGAGCAACTTGAGGCCGTGAGTCACCAGCATCTGCTGCAGCCGCTGTAGCCGGCGACTGACCTCCGGATCCTCGGTCAGCGGCGTCCGGGCCCCGACCCGATACGTCCCCTCCGCCGAGCACGGGGGATCGAGAAGAATCCGGGCAAAGCGCATCCGCATCGGAAAGCTCTGCCCCCGATACCGTGTCACGATAATGCTGGTGATCCCGAGGCGATCGCTGTGCGACCGGAGAATACCGATCCGCCGGTGGCTGACATCGTTGGCCACGATGAGGGCCTGGTTCCGCGTGAGCTGAGCCAGGTACGTGGCTTTCCCCCCTGGCGCGGCGCACAGATCGAGGAGGTGCTCCCCCGCCTGCGCATCCAGGATGAGCGCTGGAAGCATCGATGTCAGTCCCTGGACCTGGTACCATCCCCGGAAATACTCGAGGGTGCTCCCGGGGTTCTCGACGCTCTCCCACCGGAATGCCTCCGGAATCTCCGTAACTGGTGCGAGAGGATAGCCTTGCTCTGCCATCGCCTGTCGGAATTTGTCCGACTCGACGCGCAATGTATTGGCCCGAATGTGGGTCGGCGGCCGAATCTCCACGGCCTTGAGAAACGATGAAAAGTCGGGAATGATGTCGCGGTACCGCTCGAAGGCCGGAACCATGTCACTGCCCTGAGGAGAGGAGCGCATCAATGGCGGTGCGGTCGGGAAGCGACTCCTGGGCTCCCCGACGCGTCGTCGCCAGCGCGCCCGCAGCGTTTGCAAAGGGAATGGCCTTTTCGAGCGTCCTGCCCTCGGCCAATGCTGCAGCGAGTGCTCCGTTAAAGGCGTCACCCGCGCCGGTGGAATCGACCGGGCGGACGGAGAAGGCCGGGAAGTGCCGTGCCCCGCCCTTGCCTACCCACAGAGCGCCGCGGACTCCGAGGGTCATGATGACATCCCCGCAGCCCATCTCCAGGAGCCGGTCGCCCGCTTTCTTCGCTCCGTTGAGATCCTTCACCGGCACGCCGGTCAGGGCGGAGGCCTCCGTTTCATTGGGCGTCAAAAGATCCACCAGGGAGAAATCCTCACGACGAAGAGGGGTGGCCGGCGCGGGATTCAGGATGGTCCGCATCCTCTTCTCTTTCGCTCGTCGAAGGACCCAGTGGACCGTTTCGCGCGGGGTTTCCAACTGTACGAGCAGGATCGCCCCCCCGAGGAGCTGATCCCGGCTCTCAAGCTCCTCCGGAGTCAGACGGTAGTTGCACCCCGGAACAACCACAATCTGATTTCCCCCTGATGGATCAACGAGGATAAAAGCCACACCCGTGCCACAGGCGGCATCTGAGATCAACCCAGCCCCATCGATCCCTACCGTTTCGAGATTCTTGCGGATCTCCTCGCCATGCCGGTCTTGTCCTACCTTGCCGATGAACATAACGTCCGCCCCGGCGCGTCGAGCGGCCACAGCCTGGTTTGCCCCTTTGCCCCCGAAGGAGACTAGTAGATCCCGACCGAAGATCGTCTCGCCCTGCTCGGGTGCTCGATCCACCTGGACGGTGAAGTCGATGTTGGCCGATCCAACGACTACGACCGCCGACATAGACGTTCCACAAAGAGGCTAAGGAAACGGTCCGCGTCCACGTCCAGCGCAACCTCAACGTTGGGCTGCCCTTCGGCCCGAAAGGGACGGCGGTCCGCTACTGTCATCCCCGTAGTGATCTCACCACGCGTCTCTACTTGGACAAAGAGTGGCCGAGTCTTCACCAGATTCGGGTCGATGGCGACGCCTACCGTGAGCGGGTCGTGCAGGGTGATCCCGGCAAAGCCTTCCCATTTCTCGGAGAAGGCGATGAGATGAGCGGTACAGTCCAGCAGGAACTGAGCAGGGAGATCGGCAAGAGGCTCTACCCAGGTTCGCAGCGCATCCCCCGAAAGTCGGACCCGCTCCGTCACATCGAGAGGGATGAGCGTGAGTGGCAACCCCGAGCCCAACACAATGCGGGCCGCCTCGGGATCCGTGGCAATGTTGAACTCTGCCGTCGCCGAGGTGTTCCCCGGGACGAGGACGGCCCCCCCCATACTGATGATCCGGGAAATCTTCTCCATCGTCTTGCGGTCCCGGCGGAGCGCTTGAGCAATATTGGTGAGGGGTCCTAGCGTGATCAGCGTGATCTCACCGGGATACCGACGAACGAGTTCGAGGATCAGATCTGCCGCTTCCATCGCCGCCGGGCTCTGTCGCGGTCGGGGATATCGGGGGAGGCCATCCGGATTCCGATGACGGAGGAGTCCTCCAAGCCCGTCCTCTCCGTGGACATCCAGGGCTGGCCGGAGTTCGCACTCGAGGGGGCGGGCCGCGCCCCGCGCGACGACAGGGCGCGGCTCCGGCGCGAGGAGGTCCAGGATCAGGAAGACATTCCTGGTGCAGTCCTCGACCCGCGTGTTGCCGGCCACCGTGGTGATCGCCTCAACCGCGAGTTCCGGTGACTGCAAAGCCAGGAAGAGGGCCAGGGCATCGTCAATCCCCGGATCCGTATCGATGATGACTCGCTTCATCTTGCTGTCCGAAGTCCAACGTCCGATTTCCGAAGTCCGAAGTCGCCATGAGCGAGGGCTGGAGGACGGCAAGAAATTCGGGAAGCGGTCGGGTACTCGAGCCAATCGTATAGATGGTTCCGGACTCTCCTTGTAGGCCTCTCGCTTTCTGCTCGGTTCGCGGCAAGGAGGCAGGAAGGGGCAAACGAAGTGAGGCTTAAGGAGTCGACCGCGCGTCGTGAATGCGTTGAGATCGATAGCGGACCGCGACGTAGTATAGGAAGAGCATCATCGCGACCCAGCCGAAAAGGGCTGGCCCCACGCCGTCCGCCCCGAAGAGCCACCCTCTCAGCCCCCCTTTGCTCATGAAGAGGTCATCGCCCTTGTCCATAAAGTTCCAGGCGGCGTGCAGACCGATGGGAAAATAGAGGCTCCCGGTCCTGATGAAGGTGTAGTTGAGAACCACGCCTATCACGAAAAAGCTTAGAAAATAGACCACGTAGGTCTCGCCGGGGTTGACGAGCGTCCAGAGGTGCTCCTGAAGCCCGCGCAACCCGAGCCCCCACTCGATGGCCCCAAGCTTCACCGGGACGCGAGCCTTGAACAGGAAGTGGTAGAAACTGAAGAGGCTGCTGGTCACCACCACGGACCCCACCGTCCCTATCCACCGCTCAACGACCTGGAAGATCATTCCGCGAAACATGATCTCCTTGAGCAGACCCACGGCGCTTCCGACAACGAGCAGCTCACCAATATCTCTAAGCAGGGGCCACCCGGACTTATGCAGCTCGATGTATCGTGCCCCTACTAGGACGGAAGCCCCGATAATGATCATATAGCCGATAATCGCCCAGAAGAATCCTTGCCAGAGGAGGAGCCTCCAGCCGGGCTGAAAGCGCAGCCCGAGGGAACTGAGCGAGGTGAAACCCAGCCGCCGCACATTGAAAACGAGAAAGCCCATCGTCACGAACTGGAGGATGTTGTACCAGACCTTCGCGTAATCGTACCCGTCCGGATAGAGGTGGGTACCAAGGAGCCGGGGCAGGCCGGGGACGATGGGCAGCAAGAACTCGACAATCGGCATGACCAAAGGGGCAAGGATGATCGTGACCACAATGATCCCGGCCACGTTCATGAGAAAGATCAAAGCGCCTCGGCCCTTGTTCATCCTGTCCCCCTCGATGAAAAAAACCGCCTCAGCTTGAAGCGTCCGACGCACCTTGTCAAGGGAAAACAATGATCGCGAATTCCACGAGCCGCACGATGATCTCTTTGCCATCCATCCCGACCACGTCGGTCTTGAGCAGCTCGCTCACCCACACAGGCCCCTCCTCCCTCCGCTGAGGGGTTGCTCGATTCACCGGGAGACCCGAAGAGGCTATGACGGGGCAATTCAAGGAGTTAAATTGTTCATAAATTGCTTTAACTTTTTAAAGTAATCTTCCCCTCCGGCAAGATATGTATCGTTGTGGGTGGCCCCGCGGATCAGGTAGAACTCTTTGGGCGGAGAGGCCGTCTCGTACAGACGTTTCCCCATCCACAGCGGGATAATCTCGTCATGCTCGCCGTGGATCACCAGCTTGGGGACCGCCACCTTCCCGATCAGCGCGAGGGAGTCGTATTTGACCGTGCCCGGCGGCAACGCGGGGAGGAAACGAAAATAGAGACGCATCACATCGTCGGTCGAGGTAAAGGCCGACTCCAGAATGATCCCAAGACACGGGCGCTCGACCGCAACGGCAGTCGCCAGGGCGCTTCCCAGCGACCGTCCAAAGAGGACGACGCGGCTCGGGTCAACGTCGGCGCGGGAGCACAGATATCCGAAGGCCGCAAAGGCATCCCGAAACGTGCCGGCCTTCGAGATCTCCCCTTCGCTCTTGCCGTACTCCCGATAATCGAAGATAAAGATGTTCACCCGCGCGTGCGCATGCAGGAGGGCGATGTTCTCGAGGCGGTGGCTGATGTTCCCGGCATTGCCGTGAAACCAGAGGAGTGTGATGGAACTCTTCTGAAAAGGGACGTACCATCCGTGAAGGCGAATGCCATCGTCGGTCGTAAAGAACACCTCCTCATAGGCGAGCCCCAGGTCGGCGGGGGTTCCGATCAGGGTGGGATCGGGAAAAAAGACCGTGCCCTTCTCGGGGAAAAATGTCATGGGCTATCTGATACTGAGTCCGGGGAGGAGACGCGTACTCTCTGCGATCTGGTCTGGAGACGGACGATAGTAGGTCAGGGCGTTGGGCATCAAGCCCTGCAGATCTTGGATGCGAGTCCGGGGGCTCGGGTGGGTCGAGAGAAATTCAGGGGGCGCCTGGCGGTCTTGCTCCCCCATCCGCTGCCACAGTTGCACCGCCTCTCTGGGATCGTAGCCGGCCTGGGCCATCAGGACCAGCCCGATCCGGTCTGCCTCCGACTCCTGAAGGCGACCGTAGGGAAGGAGAACACCGACGTTCGCTCCCAGGCCATAGGCGGTCATGACCCCCTGCACCACCCCGGGGTCCCTTCCCGCCATCCCGGCCTGGACGGCCACTGCCCCCATCTGGGCCAGCAGCCCATGGCTGAGCCGCTCCCCTCCATGTCGCGCCAGCACATGCGCCACCTCGTGGGCCATCACGGCCGCCAATCCCCCCTCGGTCTTTGCCACGGGGAACATGCCGGTATAGACCGCCACTTTCCCCCCGGGAAGGGCAAACGCGTTCGCCGTCTTGGGATTGTCGACGACCACGAATTGCCACTGAAAATCGGGGCGCCTGGCCGCGTTCGCAACGCGCGACCCGATTCGGTCCACCACCGCCTGGAGGACGGGATCGTGTGATACCTTCTCCTTGGAAAGGATCTGCTGAAAGGCTTGCGCGCCCAGCTGATTCTCTTCTCCTAGTGAGATGAGCATGAGCTGAGAGCGCTGCGTGTATGGCGCGGTGGTGCAGGCCGTCAATAGGAGCACCGGCACTAGGATTATTCCCGGGATCCTTTTCATGCTCGAGATCACGGTCTTCCCCGTCCCCATGGGTGCTGCGGATCCGAGTGGCGACGGCACACTACCATATTCGGCACCTGTGATCAAGCGCCGCTCGGCCGCCCATCTCTCAATATCTTTGACGGGGCGAGGCCCATCCTATCCGCCGTTGAGACGGCGTCAGGTCTTTTGAAACCACCTTCGGAAGAGTTGTTTCAGGTAGGAATACCCCTCATTTCCCGCAAGAAGCGACCCGATGAAGAACAGGAGCCAGCTGACCGCCCACCCGGTGACCGCGATACCCGCCTTCGTTTCCGATGACACCGGTAAGAATGGGATGATCAAAAAGAGCGCGAAGATGCCAAAACTTGTGGCCATCAGCCCTATCCCCACCCGAAACCCTCTTTCCCTTGGACGCAAAGGAGCCGGCCCAGCCTCTGGGTGACGTCCATGCGGGATTGGTCTGCTCACCACGATTCCCCTTCAGGTACGGTAGCCCGCGTCAGCGGTTGATGTGGTATTCACTCTCCGCCCCACGTCCCGATCAATGCCCGTATCGCTGCCTCGGGGGTCCTGACCTCCTGCAGGCTGGCTGTGTGGCTCCCCGTTTCACGCTGCGCAGTGGCGACTACCGGGCGCCACTGTCGGGCCATCAACAGCACCGGTTTCGGCGGCATCAACCGCTTGTGCATGTATTCCAGCACGAGTGCGAGTTCAAGAAGCGTGCCAGACCCTCCCGGCAGAATCACGTACGCGTCACCCAGTTCCAACAATCGGCCGAGGCGCGCGAAGAGATCCACGGCCTCTTCATGGTGCGTAATAAAGGGATTCGGGGGCGCGCCATACAAGGCGCAGGTGACGCCGATCGTTGCGCCGCCGCCCTGCCGCGCACCCTGTGCTGATGCGGCCATCGTCCCCCCGTAGCCGCCATTACAGACCACCCACCCGCGCTCTGCGATGGCCAGGCCGAGGCGCTCAGCCCGAACGTAGGCGGGGTCGCCGCGACTGGGACGCGAGCTGCCAAAGATCGTAACGACACGACGCCCCTCCCACATGGCTCCCCTCCTGTCCCGATCTATTTCCTCCCCTGGTATTCCTCGAGTTCTATGAGCAAGGTGAGCCCTCGTACCGCGTGGACTCTGACCCGGGGTATAGGGCGAGATCCTTGATCACCCACACGAGGAAGAGGCCGACCGTCGCCCACAGCGAGAGATCAATCCATTGCCGAAGAAGCCAGAGACCCATCCCCGCCAGCACCCACCCCGGTATCTGAAGCAAGAGATACTTGATCACAGGTCGGAGCTCTCTTGTGGCCTTGCGGGGTTGCATGCGCTCGCGGTCGGTCGGCCGCGGCGAGGAGAAGTGATCACCCGGCAGCCAGGGTGGGTCTCATCGCGGGGATGCGGTTTGGCCCTTCCGCTGCTGGTGGAACTCTTCCAGCGTGCGGTTCGCCGCAACGATGGCCTCGAGCTTTTCCAGAACAGCGTTGAGCTGCGTGCCCGGGATCGCGACATAGAGCTCATTATCGGCGAGCCCCGTGTAGACGCGGTTGCCGATGCACCCCAAGCTCAGACTGACCCGCCCCGCCTCGGTCGCCGTGGGCACGATGGCACAGGTCGGTCGAAGCTGGGCCGCGGGGGCGTAGTCCAATCCTGCGGCATGCACCGCTTCGGCCAGCAGCATCACCTGCTTGGGATTGCCCTGCACGATGACCACATCCGGGTCGACCGGCGTAGCCGTCAACGGCGCATAGATCGCAACGCCGAACGACATGCCCAGCCGCGGAATCGTCGGCACTTCGTCCATGCGAATGTACTGGATGCGGGCCATCGTCTCAAGCAACCCGCCGAGCTCCCGCGCCGCATTGGCAGGCAGGGTAACGCCGTGGGTGTGGGCGCCAATCGGGCAGTTGTGGTGATCCGTCGCCCGTGTGAAGAAGACCTGCCCTTCCGCGGCTAGGCGCCAGTACACGCAGCCAGCCGGTGCGGCAGTACCAACGTGCGGGACGTTGGGTGGCGACTCGGCCCTGAAAGCCACCGCCACAGGCTCGACTTGCAGGCCGAGCAATTTCCGCAACTGGAGTCCGTCTGTCTTGCAGTCCATGTAAGTCCTCCCTCTGTTAAGTCCGGCAGCAGGTCAGCGCCGGAAATAGGCCAACCAGGTGCCATGCTACCCCAATAGCCCGTGGGGCTCAACAGGCACCCGTGAGCCGGCACACCGGTGGGCCGTCTCAGGCGAGGTCGGGAACCTCCATTGTCCCCTCGCTGACGAGCACCGAGGTGCCGCCCACCCGAACCGCGATAATGGCGCCGTCTCGCTTGTCGGCCTCGACATACAAGATGCTGGGGCGGCCCATTTCGAATCCCTGCTCGATGCTCCATCGGAGCGTCGCATCGGACCGTCCATCTCGCACCCCAAGGTACCCCGCCAGTGCCGTCGCCGCGGCGCCCGTGGCAGGGTCCTCTTCAATTCCCAAGGCGGGGGCGAACATGCGAGCCCGGAGACTGGAGCCGCTCAACTCTGCGTCATAGGCGAAGACGTACAGATGCGGAGCCCAGTACGAGGAGAAAGATCGCTCCCACTCTTCCCGATTCACTCGGACCCGTCGGATGGCTTCCCGGTCGCGGACCGGGACGAACAGAAACGGCACCCCACAGGACACCGCTTGGGGTCCGGCCTCAGCCCGGAGCAGGTCAGAGGGGTGGAGCGACAGAGTCGCCGCGATCGTCTCCAGGGAAGGGGGCGGCGGGCCAAACTCCGGCAGTCTCGCCGCCGCCAGTTGAGCGAAGACCGGCCGCCCATCCTGGGCGCGGATCATCACCGCGACCGGACCCACGCCTTCCTCGAACACGATACTGGTCATTTCCCGTTCCATGGCGATCTCCCCTATCGATGCCAGGACGTGGGCAGTCCCGATCGTTGGATGGCCCGCAAATGGGAGTTCGGCGCTCGGGGTGAAGATACGCAACCGCCGCGTGTGCCCTGGCAGTTCCGCAGGAAACACGAAAACTGTTTCCGACAGGTTAAGCTCTCGTGCGATCCGCCGCATCTGCTCGCTACTCAAACCCCGCCCGTCTGGGAAGACCGCGACTGGATTGCCACCAAAGGCGCGATCTGTGAAGACATCGGCAGTATAGAAACGATACCGCATGGCCTCCGCTACCATCGCCTGGCCGTGCGGGACGTGGGCTCAACCACGGCCTGAAGCGCCCGATGTGATTGATCTCGCTCCGCTCGTTATCGCGTGGAACACTTGATGAACTGGCGACTTCAGAACGTCTTTGTGCGGGATCATTGGTGGTTAGGTTTTTGCAGCACGAAGCTTGAGTATATCACCTCTCCAGTCCGGAAACCTTCATACATCATAGAGCCTCTGACCCCGGCGAATTCCTGGAATGGTCCTAACAGCATCTTGTGCACTGCTTCCTGTATCAGCGCCAGTTTGCGTTCGTTGTCCAAATTCAGGGCTTCGATAACATTCGTTGTTATATTCGTCTCTTTGATCAGAGTCATCCCGGAATGACGTAACTCTCTACGAAGATTGTCGATTTCGTCTTTGTCACGAAAGTCTGCGTACAGAAAGTAACCACCCTGCCGGAGGACCCTCTTGACTTGCATAAGAAAGGCATTTATTGAACCATAACAGTGGGAGGATTCCACATTAACAACCGCGTCAAAGCTATCATCCCTAAAAGGCAGACATTCAGCATCGCCAACTACGAATGAAAGTCCTTCTACGAAAGAATAGCGTTTCTTGCAGAATGCCACTGCTCTTTTTGAAAAATCAACACCGACCACTCTTTTTGGCCTTAAAAAACATTTGATATAATATGCGCCCCCTCCCCGACCGCTGCCTACTTCCAGCACCTTTAAATCTTTAAGGTCAACAACATTGGCAACATGGTGATAGAGTTGGATGCAATAGCGATCTGGCTCGTCAGCATCGTCCAATTGGAGTTTCTCTGTCTGGGGGTCTAATGAAGCGTAGCCATAGTTTATGAATGACCACTCTTCTCTCTTGTAGGATCGTGCCAGGAACTGGTACCAGTGTCTCCAGATTAACTTTCTCAAATGAGGAGAAAGTCGACAAATGGCCATGAAGAGTTTAGCGATCATGAAGGACCCCTCATGATCATCGGGCCCAATCAATAGACCAGGATTCACAACAACGACGTCGCGATCTCGTGCGGCTGCAGCGAGTGCCAGTTCCTCGGCTGTGCGCTTTGCTTGCACGTACTCTACCTGAAGCCCTCGCAGGTTCCAAGTGTCATCTTCCGTCAGGGGCCGTCCGTGCGATGCGCCGACCGTAACGACGCTGGAGGTGTGCAGGAGGCGCGCCTGATTCATCAATGACCTGGACCTTGACACCCCCCCTCCGCCTTGTAATAATGAACAGGTTTACCACAGGACCAGAATCAGAGTCCGAATGAGCAGGGACAGCGATGTCGTACCCACTCAACGGGAAGGTTGCCCTGGTGACCGGCGCCTCCCGGGGCATCGGCCGCGCGATCGCGCGGAAGCTAGCCTCGGCCGGATGTCACTTGGCGGCGACGTATTACAACAGCCACGACGAGGCGGAGTCTCTGTGTGCGGAGGTCCGGGCAATGGGGCGGCGCGCCTGCGCGCTCCAGGGCAACGTCGCCAGCCCCGAAAGTGTCGGTGAGGTCATGGAGGCCTTTGGGAAGGAATTTGACCGCCTCGACATCCTGATCAACAATGCCGCTACCGGCGTGCTCAAGCCCGCTCTCGAGATGACCCTCAAGCAGTGGCGGTGGTGCTTGGAGACCAATGCGTTGGCTGTGAACCTCTTCGCTCAGCGCGCAGTCCCGCTCATGCCGCGGGGGGGCCGCATCATTGCCATATCCAGTCTCGGTGCGAGCCATGCGATTCCCGGGTACGGTTTCATCGGAGCTTCGAAAGCCGCCCTGGAGTCGCTCGTACGGACTTTGGCACAGGAGCTGGGGCCGCTCGGCATTTGCGTCAACGCGGTCAGTGCGGGACCCGTAGACACCGATGCCTTGAAGTTTTTCCCAAACCGCGAAGAGCTGCTCTCCTCATTCACGCAGCGGGCGCCGTCGGGGCGTGCCCTGACGCCCGATGATGTCGCGGGCGCGGTCTACCTCCTCTGCCTTCCGGAGGCCGACATGGTCACGGGTCACACGCTGGTCGTGGACGGCGGATTTTCCATTGCGAGCTGAGGGACCAGGATGTTCCAGGCCTCCGGTTTGGCGGACAAAGCAGTCATCATTACGGGCGGGACCCGCGGCATCGGGCGGGCAAGCGTGGAGCTCTTTGCAGCCGAGGGGGCTGATGTCACCTTTTTCTTTCGGCAAAGCCAGGCCCTTGCTAATGAGCTCGTCGCCGCCGGTCGTGCCGTAAAGCAGCGGATCACGGCGGACCAGGTCGATGTCCGAGACGGCAAAGCATGTGAAGCGGCCGTCGAGCGGATGGTGAGTCGCTGCGGCCGGATCGATGTGCTTGTCAACAACAGCGGGGTGATCCGCGATAACCTGCTCGGGCTCCTCGAGGACGACGACGTGAAGACTGTCCTCGACACCAATGTCGTCGGGATCTTTAACGTCACGCGTGCGGTGGTCACGCACATGATCTCCCGCCGCGCAGGTAAGATTATCAACGTGAGTTCGGTCGCGGGCGAAAAGGGGGGCCGAGGTCAGACAAACTACGCGGCAAGCAAGGGGGCAATCAACGCCTTCACCAGGGCGCTCGCCGTCGAGTTGGCCCCCCGCGGAATCACCGTGAATGCCGTGGCTCCCGGCGTCATCGAAACTGATATGTCACGCGATCTCCTCGAACAGGCACCTGACGAAGTAAAGTCGCGCATTCTCCTCCGGAGGGTCGGCATGCCGAGGGAGGTGGCCTACGCGATCATGTTCCTCGCTTCGAAGTATGCGGACTACATCACTGGGCAGATCCTCCACGTTGATGGCGGATTCAAGATGGAGTGAACGGATGCAGAGCTCATACGACACAATATCGAAGGATGAGGTCATGGAGGTTTATCCGAAGGTGGCGGAGACCATTGCGGAGGCTCTGGGTCGCGATCTCGACGACGTAAAACTGACGGCCCCGCTCATGGAAGGCCTCGACGCAGAATCGATTGACTTCCTTGACATCGTCTTCCGTCTCGAACGACAATTCAAGGTCAAGATCCCACGGGGAAAGATCGCGGAGGACGCGCGTGGAACCCTGTCGGAGGAGGAGTTTGAGCAGAAGGGTTACCTCACGCAAGCGGGCCTGAAGCGGTTGCAGGAGCACCTCAGCGAGGTTTCTCCAGAGCGCTTCAGATCTCCGATTAAGGCCCGCGACATTCCACGCCTCTTTACCGTGGAGACCTTTTGCAAACTGGTGGTGCGAGCCCAGAAGCAAGCCACAAAGTCCCCGGATGGCTAGAAGACCTTCAGTCCACCCGGATCACAGAGCACCGCATGCAAAGGCGTCAGGTCGGGAGAACCCGGCGTGCGGTTGATGAGTTGCGCGCGGTACGGCACATGCCGGTTCAGAACCTCGGTATGGGGCCCCTTTCCAAGAACGGTGGCCAGGAATGGCATTCTTATTTGTCGATCGAATCACAGAGATCGTGCCCGGCAGGCGGGCCCGCGGCACCTTCTCCATCCCAAAAGATCTCCGAAGTCTGTCACCATGCCTTGTCGGTGAAGCGCTTGGACAGCTCGCAGCGTGGGTCGCGATGGCACAGGTAGCGTTTCGCAGTCGACCGGTTGCGGGAATAACCGGTGAGTTCAGAATAAAGCGAGATGCTTCTCCGGGGGCAATTCTCGACCTGGAAGTGGAGCTCGACACCTGTGAGAGTGATGCAATCCTGTATGGCGGATCGGCGCGTGTCGAGGACCGTCCGATCGTGGAACTCAGCCGGTGCGTCGGTCCCATGCTTCCGATGGAGGACTTCGACGATCCCGAGGTCGTGCGCGACCGCTTCGAGTTGCTCTGCGGCGCAGGGGCACCTCCCCAAAGCTTCTCCGGTGACGTCGCGCCAAGCCCCCGCATTGTGGTTATTGATCACAATCCCGGCAAGCGGCTTCGTGCGGAAATGCAAGTTCCCAGTTCGGCCCCGTTTTTCGCAGATCACTTCCCGCGGAGGCCGGTGTTTCCCGGAACGCTCCTCATCGATGCAAACGTGCATCTTGCAGTTCGCCTAGCCAGAGAGGTAGTTGACCCGAGCGTCCGTATGCTGCTCAGGACGACGCGCATCTCGAACGTGAAAATGCGCTCGTTCCTGCCCCCCGGTCAGTCACTGGAGATTGATGCGGAGATCGTAACGGCGAGCCGGAGTTCTGCCGAGATTACGCTCATCTCGGAAGCCGAAGGCCAACGGGTGTCGACCGCCCGTGTGGAGACAGGCCTGTGGGTGGCATCGTGACGCGCGCACGAGTTCGGGTAGCGATCACCGGACTGGGCCTCGTGACTCCCCTCGGCAACGACACCAGGACCACGTGGGAGGCCCTCCTCACTGGTCGCACGGGAATCGCTCCTATCATGACCTTTGACGCCAGCGGCTTTCCGGTCCGAATCGGTGCCGAGGTAAAGGGATTTGACCCAAGAACCGCCATCGAGGACCGCAAGCTCCTCAAGTTTTCCAATCGGTATCACGGCTTCGCCCTCGGCGCAGCCGAAGAGGCGATTCGGGACGCCGGCATCCGCCCTGAGAACGCTAGCGCAGCCCGCTGGGGTTGCGTCGTCGGAAGCGGGATGATGGGGATCGAGTTCGGTGAACTCGTTGAGGCGCATCGCCGATTTGCTGTGGATGGCCATATCGCTCCGGAGCGATTCGGCATCGACGGAATCGCTGGTGCGGACCCGCTCGTGTTCTGCCGAAGTCAGGCGAACAACGGACTTTCGCTCTTGCTCCAACATTTCGGGATCCGCGGCTATGCCACAGCCGTTCACACCGCGTGCGCCTCGGGAGGGCAGGCAGTCGGAACGGCGGTGAAGTTGATTCGACGCGGGACCGCTGACTTTGTCCTCACCGGCGGCTTCGACTCGATGCTGAACCCGGTTGGGCTCGCGGCGTTCTGTCTCCTTGGCGCCCTTTCACCGGACAATGATGAGCCCGAACGGGCGAGCCGTCCGTTCGACCGCACGCGCAACGGTTTCATCCTCGGAGAGGGGGCCGGGTTTCTCGTTCTCGAGGAGTGGAATGCGGCCTGCCGGCGCGGGGCGCGGATTTATGCTGAACTCGCCGGTGACGGGAACTCCCTCAGCAGTTACAGAATCACCGATTCCCATCCATCAGGCGATGGGCCGATCCAGGCGATGGCTCAGGCCCTCGCCGATGCCCGCGCACGCCCTGAAGATGTCGACTACCTCAACGCCCACGGGACGTCGACTCCCATGAACGACCGGAGCGAGTGTGCAGCGGTCCGCGCCGTGTTCGGCGCCCATGCGGACCGGATCGCGGTCAGCTCGACAAAGAGTCTCATGGGGCACCTCATCGCGGGGGCCGGGGCGGTCGAGGCCGCGATCTGCGCCCTGGCGATCCACCATGGGCTCCTTCCGCTCAACGCAAATCTCCACGAGCCCGACCCTGAATGCGACCTGGATTTCGTCCGCGACCTCCCGCACCCCCGAAGAGTAGGCGTTGCCATATCGAACTCCTTCGGCTTCGGCGGGTCGAACAATTGCGTCATCCTTCGAAACCCTGAGGACGTTCACATATGAGCAAGAAGGTGATGATAACCGGCGAGGGCGCCATCTGCGCCGCGGGGAAGGACCCGGATGAGATCTGGAAAGCGGCGAGGGCTGGGCGATCCGCGATCGACGCAATCCAGCAGTGGGACTCCTCAAATTGGCCATCCAGACTAGCGGGAGAGATTGCCGACCTCAACCCGCGAGCATTAGTGGAGGATCGAAAGCTCCACAAGCTCGTCCGGCGCACCGATCTTCTCGGGTTGTACGCCGCATCGAAGGCGATAGAAGATGCCGGGCTCATCCCGCATCGTGACGCCCTTGATCCCGCCCAAGCCGACCTGTTCAATGATCGCACGGGGGTCTATGTCGGGGGGGGCGGCGGTGCCTACCAAGACCAGTACGATTACTTCCCCCTGCTCACCGCTGCGAGGGGGGACCTGGGGATCTTCGGTCGCCAACTCGCCACGACCGTAAACCCGATGTGGCTTCTCCGGACCCTGCCCAACAACGTCCTCTGCCATATCGGAATCCGATACGCCTTCAAGGGGCCGAATGCGTGCATAACAAACCACACCGCCAGCGGGATGCTCGCCGTCGCCGAGGCGGCCGCTGCCCTTCGCGCAGGCGAGGCAGACCGTGCAGTCGCCGTCGGGCACGACTCCCCCATCGAACCGGAGACAATCCTCTATTTCCATGCGCTTGGCCTCCTCGCTGCGGATACGATTCGGCCCTTTGACAGCGCCCGGAGCGGGACTCTTTTAGGGGAGGGTGCCGCGGCGCTCGTCCTCGAAACGGCAGCGGCAGCCCGGGCACGCGGCGCGAAGGTTCGCGGCGAGTTTCTCGGCAGCGCCTGTGTCGCCGAGGGGGAAGGGCTCCTCTCGATCCGCACGGACGGGGATGGGCTCGTACGCGCTATTGTCCTGGCGCTCGAGGACGCGGAGATCGGCCCGGCAGACGTCGGGATGATCGTGGCCCACGGAAACGGCACACCACCGTCGGACGCGTCGGAGGCATCGGCAATTCGCCATATCTTTGGGACGAAGCCGCCACCGACCACGGCCTTCAAGTGGGCCTTCGGGCATCTCTTGGCCGCCTCAGGGATCCTCGACACCGTATTGGCCCTCGACTCGCTCCGGCATGGGGATGTTCCCGGGATCGCAACCCTCCGCGAGCTGGACCCGGCCTGCGCAACCCTGGCAGTATCTACAACGGCGCAACCGCCGCGCAGCGGCGTCGCACTCGTTCTCGGCCGTGGCTTTGCAGGAACAAACGCCGCACTGCTCTTGCGAGCCTCGGCTGACTAAGGGAGACGGATGGTGGACGACTCTGGTCCCCGGACGCGCTGCGGCATTGACTCCGTCCAGATCGCGCGCATAGAACGTCTGCTTCGCGAGACACCCCAGGAGGACCTCCTCCGGATCTTCTCCGCGGAGGAACTCCAGGACGCCGGGGATGGAGTCGGTCGACTGGCCAGCCTCGCGGCACGGTTTGCTGCCAAAGAAGCGTGCCTGAAACTCTTTCCCCGTGAGACCGCACTCGGACAGATCGGTCCAGGGGACTTTGCGGTGGCACGCGACGGTTACGGCGCGCCCAGCGTCGTCTATAGTCCGAAGATTCAGGAACTCCTCGATCGTTATCGGCTCAAAACGATCGCGCTCTCTCTCACGCACGACGGAGCTACCGCTTCCGCCGTCGCGGTGACCGAGCCTGCGGAGACGCGGGTGCCCCTCGCCGGCAGGCTTATCTACCATCTCCTTCCCATACGCCGTCGGGTAGTCCTCTCGAATCTCCGTCGCGTCTTCGGGGGAAAGGTCCCGGAGGAGGAGATCGTGCGGCTGGCGCAAGCCTTCTACGGGCACCTGGCCCGTTTCGTCGTCGAGTTCCTCCGCTTCCCGCTCATCCCTGCGCAGCGCCGCGCCGCCCTCGTGCGTGTAGAGAATGTCGAGGCAATTCTTCGTGCGCATGCGCTGGGGAAAGGGGTTCTCGTTCTCACCGGCCACTTCGGGAACTGGGAGTTGGCAACCGCCGCGGGGATCGCACAATTTCCCGAATACCGGGGCCGGTTCCACATCACGCGGAAACCCCTTCGCCCCCTCTGGCTCGACAGCTTCGTCTACGGACGATCCCGTCGCGAGGGTTTCGGCGTCCTTCTTAAGAAGGGGGCGCTTGAGGCCATCCTAGATCGGCTGGCTGCTCAGGATATCGTCGTATTCATCCTCGACCAGCACGCCGGTGGCAGGGACGGTGTGGTGGTGCAGTTCTTCGGTCATCCAGCCGGGACGTTTCGAAGCCTTGCGACCATTGCGCTTGCGACCGGGGCACCAGTGGTTCCGGCAGCGACGTGGCGTGAGGCGGATGGCCACCACGTGCTCCGGTTCGACGAGGCTCTCCCTTTGGTGGAGTGTAACGACGTTGATGAGGCGATCCGCGCGAACACACGTATGTACAATGCCGTCCTCGAGCGGTTCGTTCTCCGGCATCCCGAGCAGTGGTTCTGGATGCACCGTCGCTGGAAAGGACCTCGTTTGTCCACCAGCCATTCTTCCCCAGGCTCCTGACCGCCCTGTCCGCACGCGTTCCGGTATACACATCCTGCGATCCTAACGACCATGCGGGTCCGACATCGTCAGGACAGCCGCACCCCGGAGCTCTCCTCGCCGGAGACACCCCAAGGCGTCATTCACCCGCCGAAGCCCAAAAATTCGTACCTCCGTTCTGACCGGGACTTGCGGCGCGATGGCCAGGAATTCTTCGCCATCCCTCCGCGTCAGATTGGCCACCGAGCGCACTACGCGTTCTCCCCACAACAGGCGATAGGCGAACGATGGAATATCACTCATGTGAATGCCGGCGCAGACGACGATTGCGCCTTTGGTGCTTGCGTTCAGTGCCGCCGGAAGTAGCGAACCGACCGGCGCAAAGATTATTACGCCATCTAGTTTCTCGGGTGGCAGCTCCGTCGAGTCGCCCGCCCAACTGGCCCCCAGTTGACGGGCAAACTCTTGGGCCTCGGTGTCACCCGGTTTTGTGAAGGCATAGACACGCTTCCCCTCGTACACGGCCACCTGGGCGATCACGTGGGCGGCGGCGCCAAATCCGTAAATTCCCAGTCGTTCGATATCTTTCCCGACCATCCGATACGATCGGTACCCAATGAACCCCGCGCACAACAAGGGAGCTGCCTCAGTGTCACCGTAGACTGCGGGGAGACGAAAGCAATAGCGCTGATGCGCGGCCGTGTATTCCGCATACCCCCCGTCGAGCGTATAACCGGTGAACCGCGCCTCGTTACACAGGTTTTCTTGCTCCTTCCGGCAGTAAGGGCACCGGCCGCACGTCGCACCGAGCCAGGGCACGCCAATCCGGTCACCCACGCAAAACTCTTGGACGTGCTCCCCTTTGTGAACAATGGTGCCGACGATTTCGTGTCCCGGGATCAAAGGGAGCTTTGGGTCCGGGAGTTCACCGTCCACGATATGCAGATCCGTCCGGCAGACGCCGCAGGCCTGAACCCGAATCAGAACCTGGTCTGGACCTGGCCGAGGAACAGGTACCTCCGTCGCTCGGAGCGGCTGCCCCGGAGCCTCGAGTACCATCGCACGCATATGTGTCGGGAGCTCCATGCTTTGCGCCGCCGCGATGTCGCCCATAGGCTCACCTGCAGAACAGCACGATTCTCTCATGACGGCCGGCGCTCCGGATGGAGCGCGCGAATCTCGGCATGCCGAAAGCAGGAAACCAGGTGGTCATTGACCATGCCGGCGGCCTGCATGAACGCATAGCAGACCGTCGAGCCGGCGAACGCAAAGCCCTGCTCCCTCAAGGCTTCACTCATCCTGTCCGACTCCCTCGTTTTGGCCGGAACTCGACGGATCGTCTTCCAGGAGTTGTGTCGCGGGCTACCGCCCACGAATTGCCACACGAAGGCATCAAACGATCCGAACCTGTCCTGGATTCGGAGAAATGCCCGGGCGTTCGTGACCGCGGCCTCGACCTTTTGCTTGTTCCGGACGATCCCGGGATCTGCCAGCAGCCGCTCGATGTCCCGTCTCGTGTAACGGGCGATCTTCTCCGGGTCGAAGTTGGCGAACGCCTTGCGGAAATTCTTCCTCTTGTGGAGGATGATCGCCCAACTGAGACCGGCCTGAAAGGCATCCAGTACCAGGTGCTCGAATAGCTTGCGGTCGTTGTGAACGGGCACCCCCCACTCGTGATCGTGGTAGGCAATCATCAACTCACTTAGCTCGGCCCAGCAGCATCGCTTCATTGAAGCTCCTGCCACCCGGTCCGTAGCCACTATTCCGGACCTGCCCAACCGACCACGCTCAAATCCACACGCCCCTGTTGGTCAAAGCGAATGTCTTCTCCCTCGAGCAGCTGGCGTTGTCTCGCGCTCCCCTCCCCGCAACGTCGGGGACTGATCTTGCCCTGGGAATTGATGACCCGATGCCAGGGCACATCCGTATCACAGGGAAGAGCAGCCATGGCATACCCGACGGCCCGGGCCGTACACCTTCCCACGATCCTTGCAATCTGAGCATAGGTAGCTACCTGGCCGGCCGGAACGTGATGAACCGTGCTATATATCCGATCGTAGAGGCCGTTCACGTACGCAAATCTACTCATTCTCTTTACCGCCGGATTATGAGAATCTCGAATCCACCCCTTGGACCAATGTACCACGAGGCAAACCAACCGGTGGCGCTCACGACAAGTGATCCGGCGATTGCTGAAAAGAACCCGCTCAGCATGAAACCATCCAGGAGCCATGCAACCAGGCCCAACATCGCCGCGTTGATGACTAGAAGGAATAACCCCAGGGTCACGATGGTAATAGGGAATGTCAAAATAACAATGAGTGGACGGACGACAGCGTTGACGATACCTAAGAGGAATGCGGCTGCCACCAGCGTCCCCATCCCAGTGATCTCCATGCCTGGAACGAGTTCCGACGCGATCCAAAGCCCCATGGCGCTGATGAACATGCGTATGAGAAGTCCAGGCATCTTAGCCTGCCCTCCACTTTCTGCAGAAGCTCGGAAGTTTACTTGACGTCCGACCGGCTGGCGAAAAGCCGTGCCGGGAAGCAAAGAGGAAGATCAGCAGGTCATACCATGCTTTTCGAAGTACTGCTGGTGGTACTCCTCTGCCATGTAGAACTCCGAGGCGGGAATGATCGCGGTCGCGATCGGCTTCCTGTATCGCCCGCTCTTTTCGAGATGCGCCTTCGCAGCCTTGGCCGCAGCCTCTTGCTCGGCAGTGTAGAAGAATATCGCGGATCTGTATTGGGTACCCACGTCCGGCCCCTGTCGATTTATTTGCGTCGGATCATGGACGCCCCAGAACACGTTCAAGAGTTCCTCGTAAGAGGTCTTCGAAGGGTCGTACTCCACCTGTACGACTTCCGCATGGCCGGTCCTCCCCGAGCATACGTCTCTATACGTCGGATTCTTGGAGGAACCACCGGAGTAGCCCACCGTCGTTGATACAACCCCTTCGATTTTGCGAAACGCTGCCTCTACCCCCCAAAAACACCCTGCCCCAAACGTCGCCTTCTCAGTCATCTCCACACTCCAGTGTGTTCGTCAGCGAGCGGTATATTTTTCCCTGGCCAGAATAATTATTGCAGAGCGAGCAGGATATGTCCACCGAGTCCAGCCGTTGGCTGCCGTATGGACTCGCATGGTCACGTCAGGAGCGAATGGATCCTACGGGCGTTCGTCGCGATACCGTTGCTCCTGAAAAATAGTCGAGAGTTGCCAGAATCGGTTCAGGAGGCCTTCGGGGAAGATGTCCATCTCACCCTTCTTCGCGGCGCCGTTTACTTCATACATCACCCCCTTGATCTCCGCCATAGCCCGAAGAATCTCCGAATGGTCGGTCCGCTTGTCAATCAGCGACCGCAGGTCCTCGACGAGCGGAACCAACCGACGCTGGAGATGCTCGGTGTACTCCCTCTGCACCGGCGAACCTCGAAACGCACCGAGGCTGGCGGCGACAGACTGTAACGTCTCGAGCAGCCTCTGTGCATCTTCCCAGAGCCCCATCGTGTCGTTTCCTCTGACAGCGGCTAGTCGTTCAGTTGGACGATTTCCACTTCGAGCTTGCTATCCCGGACATGTATGCGGGCCACAGATACCGGGAGGGTGAAGCGTCGGGGGCCGGCACTTCCCGGGTTCAGAAACAGGACCCCGTTTCGGTGCTCGATGCGGGGCTGGTGGGAGTGGCCACTGATCACGGCGTGGAATCCGGCGGCCCTCGGATCGAGGTCGAGGTCGCTCACGTCATGGAGAACGTACAGATCCATTGCGGCCACCCGGACGGACTCGGCGGTGGGAAGCGTCTTTGCCCAAGGGCCTCGATCGGCATTCCCCCGCACCGCGACCACGCTCGCGATCTTGCGCAACCGGTCCAGAATCTCCGGTCCTCCGATGTCCCCCGCATGGATGATCAGGTCGCTCCCCGTAAGTTCCATGATGACCTCAGGTCGCAACAGCCCGTGCGTGTCAGAGATGACCCCCACGACGCGAGTCGCTGCCTGTTGCCCTCGATTCATCCCGGACATTTGGCCAAACCCGAATCACGTGGTCAGTTGAAAATACAGGTGTATCCTCGGGACCCACAGCACGCTAACCATAGCCACATCCTAGCTCATCCATCTTCGGCGCAACTGACCCTTAAGTAAAGCACCATTCCCTGATATCCTTTGTCATGCTCCTCATTCTACCAGGTAGAGGACGGGCGTCAGCAGTAAGAGAAGAGGCCCACTCGTATCGGGACGATCATGGTCTTTGACCGAAAGTACATGTACCCTTCGTAGAGCGCGCAGAGAGCCCAGAGAGCCGCGGCAACCAGCGCAGCGTGCGCCGGTTTGCGGCGTCGCGAGGCGCGATAAGCGAGCCTAACGATGAGCGCTGGAACCAACGCCAGGTACGGACGTTTAATCAGGAGGACCACGGGACTGTAGAAGACCGTTAGGAAATCCATCCGCGGCAGGCAGGAGCTCCGCCGCTACGTGCGCTGAGGTCTCATGGCACGAGAAACTTCGTTACGGCCGTTTCGGAATGCACCCAAATCACCGCACTGAGGTCTCTGGCTCCGTAAATCCGTACTTCCCACACCCGATCGCCCTTCCGCGAAAAACCTTTGATCTCAACATCCAACTTGTGAATGGAAACCACCTTCGCCGTTTGAATTGCCCGCTTGCCACCCATCTTCTTGAAGTATGCGTCAGTCGCTAGCTTCTCGGCGTGATCCTCGGTTGACACCTTCGCTCCTGCAATCCTCAGCGGCGCGTCGGCCGACGCCTTGACCTGTCGCAGATGACTAGTGCTCTCCGCGACCCCAGGCAGGTACACAACCATGACTACGGCAAGGACGGAGAAAATCCGCAGCAGCTTCTTCCTCCAAGGAGCCCGTGGCTCCACCACGCGCTCCCGGCCTCTTATCCTGGCAGGCGTTTGCAAAGCCAGCGGATCTGGCCCCGGTGATTGATCTCGTCTTCGAATACGTGGAACCATTTGAAGTAATTGTTTGCCGGTTGACCGCCCCAAAATGGGGTCTTCTCGTACAGCCAGTCGTCATCCCGCTTGGCAAACTCGCCCAGCGTTTTCTGCCGGACGTCCTTGAGCAGATGCAAGTAATAGGCCACTGGGCGGCCGCGAATCTCCCTTCTCGCCCTCTCGCCGAGATCAAGAAGTGCGCCCCACTCTTGTCTCTCCCTGGGAGTCAGACCTCGCCCCTCGAACGTATCAACCTGGTATGCCACCTCTACGGCAGCGATGTGGCCCAGCAGCGCCCCGATCGTATTGCTCTCGGGGTCGTGCAGGTAGTCCGGAGACATAACCCCAGGGCCTACGGAGCTTGGCGCCAGGTCGCGGGAACACGCACCGCCACCACCTCTCCCCGCGCGCACTCCTCTCCCCTGGCAAAGAGCGAGCAGGTCACGATCGTCTTCTTTCCCGTCGATTCCTTGACCGACGCTCGCAAACTCACAGGGCCGTCGATCGGTGTCGGTTTGAGGTAGGCAACCTGGAGAGAGGCCGTCACGTACCAGATGCTCGGCTCCGTATCCATGGACCGCCCCTCTGCGCGGTAGGCGGCGGCAATCGCCGTGCAGATGCAATGACAATCTATAATGGTTGCGATGACTCCACCATTCAGAATGTGTTTGGGACCCGCCGCATGATACGGCCTGGGCTGCCAGGTGCAGACTGCCTGATCGCCTGACCAGTAGCTCCGTATTTGCAAGCCATGTTCGTTCAGGACCCCACAACCCCAGCAGTACCTCTCCGCGATACACTCCTGGAATGCCTGTTGAGCCATCACTTTCTCTCCCGAAGAGACAGGCTCAAGGCGCCTCTCCTCATCTGTGTACTGAATGGCGAAAGACTTTCCGCCGACCCGGGAGGCAGGCCGCCCCGTTCCTTGTTCCCACGGCGCCCGGGTCGTCACGCCAACAGTCGGAGGCCGGTCGCGTTCTTTTCGTAGCTGAGCGATTCGAAGTGGAGTTCGAGGTCTTTCGCGTAGCGAAAGGCCTGTTCGATTTCCTTAGAGGTGGGTCCGCGCGAGATCTCCTCGTATTTCTTGTCGTACTTCACGCCGGAGGGATTGCAGAAGTTGTCCGGGTGGTACTGGTCCATGACATTGACCGGTACGTCCGGCATGGTCTGGGCGATCCATTCCAGAACAGGCCGGGTGCAGCACTCCACGTGATTCGGCATGACCAGATGGCGGATGGTAAACTCCTCGCCCCAGCCGTGGATCAACTGCATATTACCCGTCACGGTCTCCCAGTACCAGGGGGTCCGCGAGAGGTTGATCGCGCATCTGCCGGGCCCGAACTTGAGATCCGGAAGCCAGACGTCCATCAGGAGCCTCAGGATCTTCATCGCCTCGGACGACATGAAGAAGTTGCTGTTCCACAGCATCGGCGCGTTGAAGGCGCCCTGGTACGTGGCGCCCTCCGGATTCCGGCGGTAGCTGGTGTAGTAGTCGCTCTTCACCCCGAGCGCCTCCCGAAGGTCCTCATTATTGGGACGCAGGTCTTCGAGCAGCGAGATCGCCTCGACGATGCTGTGCAGATGGATGGTCACCTCACCCCCGACCCAGTTCACGTTGTGGCAACCCTCCATCCGCAGAACCCAGGCCATCGTGGCGAGCGTGCGGGCAGAGACCACCTCGCCGTTGTCCTTGTCGGTGCTGATGTCGCCATTCTGGCAGAACGCGCACCGCATGTTGCAGGAGGTAAAGAAGATCGTCCCCGAGCCGAGCCGCCCCCGGTAGATCAACTCTTCGCCCGGATGGTGAAAATAGCTTGAGACGCGGGAGTCCTCGGCCAGCTTGCAGGTGCCGAATTTCGTGCCCTTTTGCCGGTCCACCCGGCAGTTCCAGCGGCAAAAGTTGCAGTGCGCGAGCATTCGGATGCTCAGCTCGCGGCAGAGGTCGACCAGATTGGGCCGTGGTCTGGGAGAGGCTGGCAGGTCATCGATGCCACGTCGGATCCGATCCCAGAGGTCCAGAAAGACGGGCGTTTTTGCCTCCAGCTCTTCCCAGAGGGCCTCTTCCGAGGCCTCACCCAAAGAAACCTCTACAGGGATGTGCCCGGCAATCCGGAATTTCGCAGGCATCCGGTTGGCGGATACCTGACGATACCACATGAGCTTTCTCCGGAGATCATCCTCGGCCCACACCCACAGGCCGTCCAACCCACCCATCGCTCTTGTGCTCCTCTTTCTCTCCGCAACCCAGGGAGGCCGCCCGGTCTTCCCCTAGCCCCTAGGAGCACGGCCTCCTGCACTTTCCTATCATAATCGGAGGTGTCCTCCCCTGCTAGAAAAAACCACGGCTCGGATCCGCCGCCGCCCCCTACCGGTGATGCAGGTCTAGGGCCTCCGTGCAATCGCCAGCACTGCCGGCATCGGAAGCTCGACGCCATCGCCCTTCTGATAGGGCATCGCCGCCTGGCGAACCGCTTTCCGAATGGCACGAATCGCATCAGCAGACTGAGCTCGCAGCAAGCCTGCTGTTCGTACCGTGCCTTCGAACATGTGTTCGAACAACGCGTCAGGCGAGTCAAGCCGCCATGTCAGAGGGATGGTTTTCACGGTGGGAGCAACGAAACCGGCGCACGATAAAGACCGATGGCATTCCTGCGGATCGCTAAACCGGAAGAAGTGGGGACCTTGCGGAAGTTGTATATCCAACTTTCCGTAGATCTCGACCGCCCGCAGCACCACTTGGAATCCGATTGCCTCCTCCGGCCTCGCCCACACCGTAAACCCGAACCTTCCTTCTGGGCGGAGCACACGGTGCGCCTCCGCAAGCGCCCGTTCAGGTCTGGCCAAATGGAGGAGTCCAAAATTCATGGTCACCGCGTCAAAAGAGGCCTCGGGGAATGGGAGGTCCTCGGCGTCACCTTCCCGAAAGTCGACCGCGGGATGGCGCCGCCGCGCTTCAGCAACCATCGCGGGAGCAAAGTCGACACCAACGACCTTGGCTCCCCGTTTGGCTGCCGCCGCCGCCGCGTACCCGGGGCCGGCCGCAACATCGAGCAACTGCACCCCGCTTCTCACACCGACAGCATCGAGAAGCGGCGTGGTCATTTGACTGGTCAAGGAGGCAAAGGCATTGTGGTATCGCTCCGGGATCCTCTCCCAACCCTCGTGTTCAAACGCGCGAAACGCCTCGGGGTCAATGGGCGGATTGGGCATCTTTTTCCCCATGGGCCTCCGTCTTCTCCTGCCCGCCGCCTTCAACCGGGGGCGAATACTGAGAAGGCCTGCTCACATTGCAGCCTGCGGCCGGTAGAACGCCACGGCATTCTCGTAGAGGATCTTTCTCGCGCTCTCCTCGTCGAACGCGTCCAGGATCACGTTCACATCCTCATCCCGAAACGGCCGGTCGGCTCGTGTGGAGGGCAGGTCGGTGCCGAACATCAGGGCATCGGGATTGATGGAAACAATCGCCTTCATGGCCGGCACGACGTCAAAGTCGACCCGGCCGAATCCGGTGGCCTTCACGTGCATCCCATGTTCGACCAACTTGAGGAGGGTGTCGAAACCGGTTCGGGAGAGGCCGAGATGGTCAATCGAGACGGACGGCAACGCCACGAGAATGCAATACAATTCGGTCAGGTGGCGGGAATCGATATAGAGCTCGACATGCCAGCCGGCGATTTCGTGCACGCGCCGGGCGAGATCGTCCAGCCGCTCGACGCCTTCCGAGCCGCCTCGCTTGAGATTGAAGCGCACGGCCCGGACCCCGGCGGCGTCCAGTCTCATGATCTCTTCATCCGAAACGGAGGCCGGGAGCTGCGTTACCCCGACAAAGGTCGGGCCGAGGTCCTCGATCGCTGCCACGAGGTAGCTCTGATCAAATGCCTGAAAGGAGCCGGAGACAATCGCCCCCCCGGCGATCTTGAGCTTTCTGGCCCGCTCGAGATAATCGGCGCATGTGAAATTGTTAGGAAGATACCCCTGGTTCGCCACGAGGGGGAACCGGTCGTCAATAATGTGAAAATGGCTATCGAAGATCATGATCTCGTTTTTCAGCATACGCATGGTATTGCTGACAAGGCGCGGGGCGGGGAGCCTGTGTTACTGATCGCGTCCCTCGAGCAGCTCTAGGACTACAGATGCGAGGGCGAAGGTCTTCAGGTCAATGTCGGGATCGAGATAGTAATGGTCGAGTCCTATGTCGGTAATGACAATGCCCCCTTCGACCAACTCATCCGCCAACAGGGTCAGCCCGTCATTCGGCCCGAGACTCTTGAGATCATCATACCGCCCTTTCACATACTCGGCAATCTGCCCCGAAAGCGGCGCGCCCACATATTGCAGCGTCAGTATATCCCCCGGAAATTCGAGTTGTGCAAATACCTCCCTCCTCTTCTTGGTGCTCAAGTCTTCAATCACCTCGCCCCGAAGACCTGTGAAGAAAAAGGCCGTTCTGACCAACCAGCTCTTGGGCCATTGTAGCGCCTGGTCTGCCGAGGGGGTTCCTCTCAGCAGGCCACCAATGCTAATCCATGCTTTTACGCCTTGGAGTCGTTCCGGAGGCAATAGTTTTCCGATGGCGAGCGCGACCTCGGTCCCGCCTTTGCTGGTGCTGACCAGAATGATTCTGTCGTGCTCTTCCTTCAGCCGCAGTATCTCACTTGCGATGATTGTCGCATTCTTCTCGATCGTGGCGAGCTCATCGGTCTCGATCAGTACGTTCTTGAACCCCGCGTGATTCATCAGACGTCGCTGCCGGGCGAAGTCAGCACCGGTGGTCGGGTCCCTCTTATACGCGTAACCCGGAACAAAGGCGATAAGGTACGGCGCAAATCTTTTGGCGATTCGAGATATCTCTTTTGCTGCCTTCGCTCTGAGAGTTGCAACATGGGCATGGAATGCATCCTGCGCCTTTTGACTTATTGGATCCTGATACACGCGAGAGACGAAATACAATGTTGCAAAGTCCGGGGAGAGCTCCTGCGTCAGGTCTCTCAAGCTATCGCTATCCAGCGGTCGTCTGTCCCATACGGCGAGTGCCCGATCGATCTCCTGGTCGTACGCAGGATTGATCCGATCATTGCTCAGGTAATGCACGAGGTAATACTTCGATAGCTCCGAGTCGATGGTGGTCGCTACGGCCTGACCGGCCAAAGTGCCCTGCACTGGATATCTCGGAACGGTGGCACAACCGAAGGAAAGGAGAAAGAGAAGAGCGGATAACAGAAAACACAGTATTTCAAATCTTTTGCGGTTCATTCATAAAGCTCAAGAGGCATCGAGCCAGGATCGGAGCCGGCGGGCGGCCAGCCGACCGGGCCAAGGAGTGTCTCGGCCGCCCGCACGAGCAGCTCGACGTACCTCTTTGTATCATAGCGCTCGCCCCGTGTCAGCAGGACCGCGGGCCGCGCCCGTGCCACCATCGCCGCACGGACCAGATAAGGACCACCACGAGCAAACTAAGTAAGATCCACAGTAAGATCCAACACCATAGGTATGGTATCCGGGGAATCTGACCAATCTTCTCACATGCGAATGTATTTAGGTTGCTGGGTATCCGATGATATGCAACCGCATACAGCGCGAGGCAAATCACCTCCGGCGTGTGAATAGTGTTTATATGAACCTCGGTGGGGTTTTGCCCGGGGATCGCGCTCACCTCAATATTCTCCGCGTCCGGGGCGAGGTTTCGTGCCAAGACCCGTCCTTGGCAGTCATTGGACGGGTAATGCCCCCCGACGAAATCCCGAGCCACGTTGTTCACATCACTGTTGGCGTAGAGCGCCACGTACAAAGTTCCAGCTGAGGATGTGCTACTGTTGCTTCGGCTTCCCCGTGCCTCTGTGGGGTACGTACCTGGAGACCAGTTGAGACCTGCCGAGGGCGGCGGCTTGCTGTCCTCGATGGCGTGGCCGTTGAGGTTCTCGATAAAATCCTGGCTCGCCGCCTGATCCAGGATGTAGGGCGAACAGTCATCTCTGTAGCCGTTATTAAGCTGCTTGAGCGCCAGGCTGAAAGCGGTGACTATGCCCGCCCTCAGGCCGTGATTGGGGGGCGCTATCGCGATGAACTCCGTAACGGGATTAAATCCCGGTCGGGGAGCTGGAAGATCGTACTGCTGCTCGTGCAGGCTCTTGAGGTAGAGTCGGGAGCTAATCGTACCTTTACTGTAGCCGATGATAGCGACCTTGACGTTCATCGAGGGGTTTGAGGTGAACGGGACGTGGTTCGGGTCGTGGCGATGCAGGATGTGCTCCACCGCCCAGCCGATCTCGCGGGCGTCCTCCACAATCGATCGATCTTGATCCTGAAAACGAATGTAGTAGGGCTCGATATCGAGCCAGGCGTTTTCGGGCAGCTCCAAGGCCTGCCTGAACGACGGCAACCCGTCGTGCGAGTCCTGCCAGTTCTTGCGAAAGCTGAAGTCAGCGTCGTCCGGACTAATCAGGTTGTGCCCGTGAACGAAAAGCACCGGGATCTTTCCCTGCAGCGCTGGTGTCGCTGCGTTCAGGGTAGTTTCTTCCTTGACGCCGTCGCCGTCGAGATCGACGTACAAATATACCTCGGCCTGCGCCCAAACCGTACTGACCCGGAACGCGACCCAAAACGCGACCAGGAAAATGCCGAGGATTTTCGGGTTCAAAAGAGCACCGGGCGTGTGTCAATTCTCCTTATTCCGTAATCCTCTGAGACAATCCGATCTCCTGACGAACGACGGTAACTCAGATTCCATCTTTGCGGGGTTGGCGGCTGCGAATGTCACAGCGTCGCCGTGAAGAAACATCTGGATCCATACCCCCCGCGAGTCGTACCAGAGCTCTCGATTGTGACCATCTTGATCCTGTACAAGATACCGTTCCGTCTTTTCGGATTTGTTTCC
This sequence comes from candidate division NC10 bacterium CSP1-5, assembly GCA_001443495.1. Lineage (GTDB taxonomy): Bacteria > Methylomirabilota > Methylomirabilia > Methylomirabilales > CSP1-5 > CSP1-5. Next base: position 63,695 of record LDXR01000013.1, read on the forward strand.
GATCGATAAATGTTCCACTCCCTTATTGGCGATGATCATGGATTTAAGTTCTCCTGTAATTGGGCTGATGACCTGGACGATATGGTCCGACCTTCGAAGGGCAGGGTTCAAGAAGTTCGTTGGGACGGCCTCTGCGGAAATTTGCTGACTCTTCTCTGAGCCAAATGTTTTGAAGAGCGCCTTGTCTTTCCGAACAACCGAGACCGTGATCGGATCGCCGAATTCATCCCATGGACACACACTCGGTCGTGCCATTCGTACAAAAATGGAACACGAGCCCGCGGTGGAAGAATCGAAGGCTGTCAGTGTTCCGTGGCGCCACGTCTCCTTCCGTTTTGAGGCACGGCAGTACCCGGTGTCATCCACCCATTCCTCAGTTTCCACGACGACGTCTTCGCCCTGTCGTTTAGATACAATCTTATGTATTCCTATTTGGTCGCTGCTGCGAGTAATCTCATAGTAGAACGTCCCCATAGGCCAATCTTGGGATAAAGCGGTTCCGCTCAAAAAGAGAGAGGTGATACAGACGAAGAGCAAGCTGCCAGATGTGATCCAGGCTTTTGTATTCCTCTTATGAGTTCGACGGTGAGCCATGTCTCAGGTTTTCCCCCATCGGATGTCTGGGAAACCGACTCGACTGCCCTTCGCTGGGATAGAGAGGGTGCGTGCCAGGCTCGTCGTGCGTTTGGCTAGGAGTGCAATTCGCGCACCAGCGATCGGCAAGAGGAGAGGGACTAGGAAGCTCACGGGGTTGCCAGCCAGGACTGGAGCCGGCCGGCGGGCCAGCCGACGGGGCCGAGGAGGGTCTCGGCCGCCCGCACGAGCAGCTCCTCGTAGGTCTTTGTATCATAGCTCTCGTCCCCTGTCAGCAGGACCGCAGGCCGCGCCCGGTCCCCCTTCACTTTGGCCTTTCGATCGAGGATGAGGTAGTCGATCTGCTGCCCCGGGTGGAGCTCGACTCCGGCCCGGGCCAATGTCTTGGCGGCGATCGCACCCGCGTCCTCCCGGACGTACTGCATCGGCTCCTTGGAGAGGGTCCGGGTGATGACGAGGTCTTCCAGCGGGACCCGCCCACCCCGGATCGCCTCGACATGCCGCCTCAGGATCTCGAGCGCCTCCGGAACCCGGGCCATAAATTCAGCGGCGCTCTCGGCCCGGGCCAGGCAGTCGAGCATCTCCTGTTGAGCCGTCGCGATCCGTGGGGCGGTATCGTGCCGCCTGAGCTCGAGACCGCGGACCTTTTGCTCGCCATGCTGAAAGACGCCGTAGAAGCGGTTCGGCACCGTGAGGGCCGGCGTCTCGCGCGACGGGCAAAAGACGATCCACCGGTAGATCCCCTCCACGGCAATGGGGATCTTTGTCGCCTCCTCGATCTCACGGCAGAGCGCCTCGAGCTCTGCGACCGAAAGGCCCGGCTTCTGGAGATAGATCGAGTCCACGATGGCGTGGATCGCGCGAAAGCCGTAGGCCTCGGCAATCGTCCGCGCCCGAAGGAGCATCTCGCGCCCGAGGCTTGTCACCGATTCGTGCGCCATGATCTGCCCCCACCGGGCGTTCTTGTACCCCAGGTACCCGAAGCTCACCAGCAGGCACCAGCGCAGCGCCGCCTGGAGCAGGTCGTATCGCCGCCGCGTTTCCCCCTCGTTCGCCTTTTTGAGGGCTTTGTACCTGAGCCGCTTGTCGAGCAGTGGCCGCAGCACCCGGGGGACAAGCCCCTCGCGCCGCTCGCAGAGGCTGTATCCCGCCTCGGGCACCGCGCCCCTGGGACAGCAGGCGCAGTTCACCGTCTCGGGCGAGATATTGTAGGCCACCATGAGCGCGGGATACATGCTGGCAAAATCGATCTCGGCCACGTGCTCGTGGAGCCCCATCGGCGGCAGGTACACCATCCCTCCCTTGTCCACCGTGAGCAGCTCGTTGAGCGTCTTGGCCTCTTCCACCTCCGCCTTCTTCCAGGGGATGAGCGCCCCCATCCGCGTGGCCTCGTCCATCTGCATCGAGGTGATGGCGACGCCGGTCGAGAGGCGAGCCTGCCGCTGGACAGGGACCTTGGCGACGCGAGCAATCTCGAGCAACCCGGGCAGCTCTCCATCGTGGTAGATGAACGAGTTGTGCAGATCGATGTGCCAGCGGCCGTGCAGCAGAAAAGGCGGCGTCATGTAGACGACGCGGCCGTAGGTGAAGAAGCTGCGTCCCGCGCGCGGCGGCGTGCGGAGGACCGGCTCGCGGTCGAGGGGAAGCGCTACCCCCTGCCTCTTCGCCAGCCAAAGAAGGGTGGGCAGCACAAAGGCGTCGCCATCTTTTGTCATCAGGACGTCGGGGTCGTGCCGCTCGAGCAGTCCCGTGAAGGCATGGAGCAGCTCCACCTCTCTTCCCTGGCACAGCTCGTACGTCTCCCCTTCGACCGTAACCTGAAGCGTGCTCAAGCGCCTCGAGAAGCGGCCGGCCGGCCCCGTCCCTTTGAGCTCCATGATTCGGAGCGGTGGCAGCGCGTACTCGAGCGCCCAGGGATCATCCCGGCATTCGACTCTTTGGAGGATCCCATCCTCGTGCTCGATCGTGCAGAAGGCCAATGGGAAGAGCTGCCGCTCGTAGCAGTAGAGCTGTGCCAGGTGGATCCCGCAGTTCCAGAAGAGGACCCGCGGATGCTCCAGGAAGAGGCGGTCAGGGAGGACGGGGTACTGATTCAGGTCCGCCAGGGCGATCTGCAGAACCTCGACCTGCTCCCGGCTGACGAGATCCCACCGCTTGACCCACTCGAGCCCCGCGATCGAGGGCTTGGCTTCGAGCTCGCGGATGAGCGGCCGCAGATCCCGCGGCCTCCCCTCGGCGTAAAACGCCGGGGTGAAGGGATCCTCCAGGCGCAGCCGCTCCCCCGCCTCGGTGATCCACCAGAGGACCATTCCACGCTTGGCGGGATAGAGATCAAAGAGCCAGCCTTGGGTCTTCATCCGGCTTCTGCTCCCGGGTTGCCTCGAGCTTTTCCAGGCGGCCTGCCTCGAGCTTGTCGAGACGGCTTCGGATCTCGGCGAGCGCCTTTTCCTGTTCGAGCAGGACGGCCATCACCACCGCCTCGAAGGGAGTGGGCCGGGCCACGTAGGACGCCTCGGCGGCGTGCCGCCTCGCATGCTCGAAGAGGCGGTCGAAGGCATCGCGGTCATCCCGCGTGAGCGCCCGGCGGAACTTTCTCCAGGATTCCTGTTCCTGATGGAAGGCCTGGACGATGCTTACGACAGTTCGGCCCATGGTTCACCTCCTGGGCTCACCGCTGGCGGTTCGACTCATGGTCTACCTCAAGAAAGCAACAAGTTGGTCGGCCGGCAAGACCTCGACTAGATGCGAGAACGGCTTCTCGCGTTGAAAGACCAAACCCTCACCGCCCTGCTTAACCCGGATGCTTCGTGACGCGACGTCAAGCCACGGCAGATGCAGGCGTGCGCGCCCGGACTCACGCGGCGGATCCGCCGCGGTCACGAGGATCCTGCACCCCGCCTGTGCCTGCCGGTTCACCTCGGCCGCGATCTCGCGGAGCAGCCAGCTTGCCTCTTTGTAAGGGACGTTAGCGTCGGCAAAGAGGGATGTCGCGCCGGACAGGATCACCAGGCCGGGTGCGCGGTCCCGGATGAAACGCTCCAGGCGACGAAAAGCCAGCGCCGCGAGCTGGTGCACGGTGAAGGTGCGGATGATGTGGACCCGTGAGAGGACCGGCCTGGGTTCCTGCCGCGCTGCAAGGGCTAGGCGCGAGACGATGTAGGGGTCGGTACTGTTGCCTGCATCCACCAGGAGGACCCGATGCCCCTTGAGGGCATAGAGTCCCGCGGCAAAGGTCGCCAGGGAGAGGACAAGATCAGGCCCGCGGAGCAGCGCGATGAGGCCTGCCGGCGGAGGCTGAAACAGGGATTGAATGAGTGCCGGCAAACGCTGACTTTGGAGCGACTCACCGGCGACCTGAGCTTTGGAGACGGCTGTGGTGTGCAACTGATGCATGGGGAGCATGACTTTAGACCCGATGGAGCTCTTCTTGTGATGATTGTGATGAAACCGACCCGTTGAACCGGCGAAGCAGGCCGACGACCTTGCCGAGAATCTGGATCCCCTCCCCCCGCGGAAACGTTATCAGAGCGTAGGCCGGGTTGTCCGAGACGAGGAGGATCGTATCGACCTCGCGCGCGAAGCGCTTGAGCACCGCCTCTTCTTCAAGAAGCGCTACCACGATATCCCCGGATCCGGCGACCGGCTGCCGGCGCACGATAACGATATCGCCACGGGTTACCGTGGGGGCCATGCTATCGCTCGCAACCCGGACGGCAAAGCCCTCGCCGCCGCCCAGCCACGCGGCCGGCACCGGGACATAATCCACGACTTCCTCACGGGCGAGGACCGGCGGCCCGGCCGTGACCCGGTCGAAAAGAGGGAGATATCCTACCTGTTCTTCGGGGGGCAGAGGGTTCCCTGACGGGTCCTTCAGGACCTGGATGCCGCGGGGGCCCGGCAGGCGGCGGATGTAGCCCTTTTGCTCGAGGGCCCGGACGTGGCGAAAGGCGCCGAAGCGGCTCTTGACCCCGATCGCCTCGGCAATCTCGTCCAGGATCGGCGGCATCCCCCGCTGCCGCAGTGAGCGGAGGATCGCTTCTAGGGCCTGCCGTTGTTTCGGACTCAGGCTCTTCATAGAGGTCCCTCGCTGGGACCCCATGGATAACCCGTGTTATCTATACCCTGTCAAGCACAAAATTTCGGCAGGGGTTGAAGACGGGAATCCATCAGATTACCAGGCAGTCAAATATTTAATGTTGTTTCTGAAGAAATCTGGAAGAAATCGGCGTCAGAGTACATTTTTCTTGGTCTGCCATTCGGCGACATTCCTTTCCGTGGTATCAGCACCCCGCCCAGGCACATGTCCAGCCTTCTCACCCACAGCTTCGCCCCGCAGGGTCGCCCCGTCCGGAGCCAAGAAGTCTATTCTCAATTTCCACTCTGTATAGAAAGCAGACCGCTTGGTTGGGCGGCGGAACCTCTCAGGCCCGCTTGCCGACACGCAACAACGCGATCAGGACGATCGCGCCGACCGTGGCCATGACCAGGTTTCCCAGGAGGCCGGTCGCATGCAGGCCGAACAGGTCGAAGAGGAAACCGCCCAGCAACGCGCCGATGACACCGACGACGAGATCGCCGATTAGCCCAAAACCCCCACCCTTCATAATCTGACCGGCCAGCCACCCCGCGGCGAGCCCGATAAGCAAAAACCAAAAAATGTGCATCCTTTCCCCCTCTAAGCCTACTTATCTCAATTGCCTAAGTGGGATCCGTCTCCGTGGTCTCAGGGCCCTTCCCAGGCCCTATTCGGCGAACATCTCGGTCAGGGCCTCCAGCACTTCCCGCTGCGTGGCCGGGCTGATTCGGCCCAGCCTTTTGACGAGCCGCGCCCGATCCACGGTCCGCAACTGATCAAGCACGATCTGCCCAGACTTGCCTTGAAACCGACAGGGAATTCGGGTCGGGTAAGGACGACCTTTGGTCGTCATCGGGGCGACGAGCACGGTGGCGATGTGGGCATTCATCTCGTCCGGCGAGACGACCAAGCATGGGCGGGTCTTCTTGATTTCGCTCCCGATGGTGGGATCCAGGGCAACCAGATGGACGTCGAAGCGCCTGACTACCACTCCCACTCTTCCCGGTCCCACTTGGTCACTGCTGGCTTGTCAAGGAGGCGGTCATCTCGGTGCTCGGCCATCGACCGAAACGCCTCCTCCCATCCCTCGCGGGGCCGCCGGGCTCGGCGAATCACCAGCCTGTCTTTCTGAACAGCAAGCTCGACTTCGTTGTCGAGATCGAGCTGATCCAGCCAGACCTTGGGGATACGGATCCCCCGGGAGTTTCCGATCCGCACTACTCTGGCTTTAACGACTTTCCCCATTCGTATGACCTCCAAGACGATGCGAAGTAATTACATTGTAAGTCTCGATTGATCACGTGTCAAGATCGAAAAATCAAGGGAATGCTAGATCCTGCCCCCGAAAATGTGTCCCGAAAATGGCTCCCTTGGTTGCTAATCCCCTGCCTCTCTTAGGTGGCATTAGGGCGTGGACACCTTCTCAGTACAAATAATCAACGACTTCCCGAACAGGACAGCAGAGCTCAACATGTGCTCCGCCAGCTCCTTTTTGCAGGCTCTCTGCCCCACCCCGGACTTCCCATCCTCCTTCAAAGCATCACTCCAAGTGCGCCACCAGATGAGTGGAATCAAGGGCGCAAGAAACAAGCTCGACCTCCTCAGTTTTTCTGTCGCGACGCATACGATGCGGAAGCCATTTGTGTGAAGTGAATGTCTGAGCTGCCAGTAGCTACACGGCGAGATATGATTCTGAGGTCGAAAGTATCCCCCTGCATCACAAATCTCATATTGGTACCCGAACAGTGGGTAAAAACCGGCAAGCAGAAACTTGAGCCGGGATGCGAGGTTTAGAATGTTGGGCGTCGTAATCACAAACAAGCCTCCGGGGACCAACACTTTATGGCACTTCCTGACGAGGTTGTAATGATTCTCAAGGTGTTCAACAACTTCGATACAAACCAGCGCATCGAAAGACTCCGGTTCAAACGGCAAATCTCCCGGGCCGTTAAGGTCGCAGGGGCTAAACGGAACTCCCTCTGCTCCAAACTGAACTAGTCCGTGAGGAGCATCCGTCGCATGCACAGCGTAACCGGCTCTCGCCAACTCCCTGGAAAAGTAACCGCTGCCGGCGCCAACATCGAGTATCCGGCTACCTGGCTTCAGCCTCAGCAGAGACAAAACCTTGGGATAGGTGGCCGGGTGTCCAAACTCTCGAAGCGCGCTCACTCGTGACACCTCCAAGATTATCCGGCGCAACTACATTGCAATGCTTGATTCATCGCGCGCCAAGATCGAAGGCAAAGCTCGACGGGGCGGGGGAATTTATCGCTTCCCTGCCCCACCGCCCCGCGCAATGCTAGATCCTGCCCCGGAAATGCTGGACGATCTATTTGTCATGTCGGCCGAGGTGCCAATCTTCCGGAATCGGAATATCGAGGTGGGACAGTTCGGTTTCGGGTAGATCGGGTCTCGCCGCGGAGAAAGGTCTTGCAGGAACCTGCTGCTCGCGGATGATTTGTAGGTCGTCGCGGATGGCCTGGAGTCTGTTCAAGATTTCGTTCACTCCCAGCAGCCACCGCAGGATCCACACGACCATGACGAGTGCTATCACTCCTACACTGGCCCAGAAGAGCAGCATCAGGAGGCTAGACGAACTAATCTGTTCCATGGCTCTCCTTCCTTTTAGCAGACGCCGCCCACAGAAGCCCGTGCGGTGCGACGTACGGTGCCACACTACTCCATCGAAGATATGCCCTGCAAGAGGAAATGCACGTATCGCCTCTTGGAGCGCTTCGTTTCACCTCGTACGCCTAAACCGCCCGACACTCCGCCAAGCAAAATAAATGATAAACCACGTCGCGAGGATCGGACCGATGGCGAAAAGGAACAAAACCCCTAGGAGGACTCCGGAATCTTCCCAATTCGCGTGGAGAAAAACGAGCATGGCGGACAAGAGGGCGGGAGTGATTGTTCCCCCGTGTCCAGCTCCGAAAAACCCGGGGGCAAACGCGACGGCCAGAACACCGGATCGCCAAAAAATGCGCTGGCGCTTGTCTTCAATGCGGCGCGTGAGTATCCAACCTACGCATAGCATGACAACTACCAGAATCACATACCCAATGGTGATGGGGTATTGGATGCCCATAGATGGTTTACCCTCGTGAGGCGGCGGGAGGCCGATGGCCCTCGCGTCAGTCCTCGGCAAACGGAACGATGCGGTCCCAGTCGCTCATCTCTACGCCGTAGGTGAAATGCTCTTCACCCTCGAGGTCATACCACAGCCGCCACGTGCGACTCTGTTGGTCGCGAAATGAGGGAATATAGATGACGGTTAAGCGAAAGCGTTCCTGCGGTGGATGATCTTCCCGATAGGCACTCAGGGCCTGGCGAATTCTCGGCGCGAGCTCGGCGTATCGCGTAGAGAGTTCATCAAAGAAATGCCGCTGGGCCTGGGTGGGACCGCCCTCATCCCCGTCCACCAGGAGCTGTACGGGCTCGGTGCCTGCAAAGCGGAATGCGCGGTTCTCCCAGCATTTCTCCGACGTCATGGAGATAGCCCCGAAGGTCCGGTCGTCCAGACTCGGTTGGGGCTTGCGGCCAAACGGACTTAATATCATGACTGACTTCCCATGATGCCCTGCGTCCGTGAACGAAAAGCGGCGGCCCGCCGGAAGCGGGCCGCCAGAGAGCGATGGGACAGGTGCAGGCGCCTCAGCGGCGCTTGCCGAGCTTCCTCCGCTTCACGTACGTCCAGAGCTTCTTCGTCATGACCGAGGGTCCGATAGGGACGCTCCCGAAGACCGACTCAAGCGTGTCCTTGCGCCCCTTGAAGCTGATCGAATAGCCTCCGAACGCCTTCTTCGACCCTTTAGCCCTTTTAGCCCTTTTCCTCTTTCTCGCCTTCGCCATTCACTCCTCCTCCCTTGTTAGCGGTCAGGCCCCCATGGCCTTCGGGACCTAATACTACTACATATAGGATGGGTCAACAAGAAAAAATACTACCAGTAGGGGTGGCCCCTCAGGTACAGGCACTCGCTAGACGGAGACTCGCTAGGCCGACCCCAGCGCCAGCAAGAAGGCCAGCAGACCGGCGCTCGCCCAATCAGAAGACTGGGGAAGCGCGGGCAGGTGCCTTTTCCCCGTTGCAGGATATGGTGATGATGAGGGAGTGTAAGGGCTCAGAGGCTACGCTTCCTGGCGCGAATGTTGCGGCGACTACCTTTTCGCTTAAATTCCCCTCGACCGCGAGGCATTCCGAATGACCCGGTGTCAGCAAAGGCCGGTGAGCGCGGCCGCCGCTCCTCCGCTTGGTTGACACGAAGACTCCTACCCTTGAGCTGGTAGCCGTCCAACCTCTCGATGGCCTTTGCGGCAGTCGCCTCCTCGGCGAATTCGACGAAGGCGAATCCTCGTGGACGCCCCGTAATGCGGTCGGCCGGCATGAATACCCCGACCACCTGGCCCACCTCAGAAAAAAGACTTTCGATCTCGCTTTGCGTCGTATCGTAGCTCAAGTTCCCGACGAACACCTTGGCGCTAATGGTGACCTCCTCTCAAGTCGATTGTTGGTCGCTGCCCACGTTTGCGGAGTGTAACATGGCCAGGCCGATATGACAAGCGGATCAATCGCACCGGCATGCAAATTGGCCGGCTACTCTTCCGACTATCGTAGTTTGAGGACGAAGTCAAAGGCAGCCTCTCTGCCGCCGGCCGTATCCCACACCTGCAGCAACAAGCCCGGCTTGTACAGCCAGTCCCAACGCCCCGGCGCTCGCCACCCGCATGATACCCCGCCCCTCCTGACATGAAAAGCAGAATGTCGCCTTGACACTCCTTGATCAACCGGGGATACTTGATAATGAAATGCGATAATGATGAAAGCAGTGGGGCTGAGGGGGGAGCGGATGAGATTGATCAACTGGAGACTCTGCATTGTCGTTCTGTGCCTCACGATCATCGGCAGCCAGGGCCCAAGGCTCGAATCGCCCCCGGCCCTGGCGCAGTCACAGACCGGTTCGCAGGGACGTCCCCAACCGATCCAGCCTGGCTCGGCCGCGGCCAGCGTGAGCATCGCAGGGAATCTCATCATGGGAAAGAAGGACGCCCCGGTCACCATGATCGAATTCTCTGATTACCAGTGCCCCTTCTGCAGGCGATTCTTCGAGACCACCCTGCCGACTCTCAAGGCAGAGTATGTCGAGACGGGGAAGGTCCGCTACGTCTTCCGGGACTTTCCCTTGGACCAGATCCATCCGCACGCGCGCAAAGCAGCCGAGGCAGCGCATTGCGCCGGCGACCAGGGAAAATACTGGGAGATGCACGACCTGCTCTTCCAGAATCCGCAGGCGCTCCGGGTCGAGAGCCTCAAGACGCATGCACGAAGCCTCCGCTTGAACGGCGCAACCTTTGATGCCTGCCTGGATCGCAGCAAGTATGCCGCCGAGGTCCAGAAGGACTTCGACGATGGGATGGCAGTCGGCGTTCGAGGGACACCAAGCTTTTTCGTCGGCAAGACCAGATCTGACGATACGATTCAGGGGGTCTTCCTGAGCGGCGCCCTTCCCACTCCGATCTTTCGGCAGGCCATCGACAACGCCCTTCGAGAACACTAGACGATACGCGAGACCGCAACTGGCCACCCGAAGCAGGCGGCATCCACACAGGGGCAGATCACACGCTATAATATACTTAAATAAATATTCTATAAATAGTTATTATTAAATAGAAAGTAATGCATGAGGATATGATGAGTGACCCCATGGTCCGAGCCCCGGACTTTCCCCCTGGCCTCGAGTGGCTGAACAGTGACCGGCCCGTCAGTCTCAAGGAGCTTCGGGGCAAGGTGGTCCTCCTGGATTTCTGGACCTATTGCTGAATCAACTGCATGCACGTGCTCCCAGAGCTGGACGCTCTGGAAAAGGCCTTTCCTGTCGAACTGGTCATCATCGGTATCCATTCGGCCAAATTCCCGAACGAGCGAGAGGCTGGGAACGTCCGCCAGGCCATCCTACGCCACGGACTGGCCCATCCGGTCGTCAACGACGACCAGTTCCTCATCTGGCGGAGCTATACGGTTCGCGCCTGGCCCACCCTTGTGCTGATCGACCCTCAGGGATACATCGTGGCGACGCTGGCCGGCGAGGGGCATGGCAATCATCTCCGCCAGATGATCGTCACGCTGATCCAGGAGCACCGGAAGAAGGGCACGCTGAAGGAAGACCCGGTCCGCTTCCACCGGGATCAGATGCCCGAGACAACCCTCGCCTTTCCTGGGAAGGTCCTCGCCGATGGCGACAGAAGTCGCCTCTTCATCGCCGATACGGGACACCATCGGATCCTGATCAGCGGCCTGAGCGGGAAGATTTTCGAGGTCGCCGGGACGGGGAGGATGGGGGCCACGGATGGATCCTTCGAGCAGGCGGCCTTTCGTTCGCCGCAGGGCCTGGCCTTGGCCGGCAACTCCCTGTACATCGCCGACACGGAGAACCACCTCATCCGCCGTCTCGATCTCGACACCCGGACGGCAGAGACGATCGCCGGCACCGGGCGACAGGGCTCTGTCATCCGGGGACGGGGGCCGGCTCGGCAGATGTCGCTGAACTCCCCATGGGACCTGTGCCATGTGGACGGCACACTCTACATCGCCATGGCGGGTTGCCACCAGATCTGGGTGATGGACCTGGCCACGGCGGAGCTCGCGCTCTACGCGGGGACGGGCAAGGAGCAGATCATCGACGGGCCCCGCCTGGAAGGGGCGTTGGCCCAGCCAAGCGGGCTCTCGACGGACGGGCAGGCACTCTTCATCGCTGACAGTGAGATCAGTGCGATCCGAACCATCGATCTGTATGGCGCTGAGAGGCTGCGCACCCTGGTCGGCCAGGGGCTCTTTATCTTTGGGGACCAGGACGGGATCGGTGAGGAGGTTCGACTCCAGCACCCCCTGGGGATTTCCTGTGCCGGGGGCCGTGTCTACGTGGCCGATACCTACAACCATAAGATCAAGGTCCTCTACCCCACCATGCGGGCGGTCAAGACCCTCTTCGGCAGTGGTCAAGCGGGGCAGCGGGACGGGCAGCATGCCGAGTTCTCCGAGCCCGGGGGTCTGAGTGTGGTCGAGGACCGGATCTACATCGCGGACACCAATAATCACCGAGTCCGCGTCGCCGACCTTAGCTCCGCTCAGGTCACAACCCTTGACCTTTTCATGGGAGAACGTTAGGGGGCAAGCGATGGACGGAGAAAGAGCGATGCGATGGATCGTCATTGAGGATACCGGCACTTTCCTCCTGGTCAATTGCCCGATGGCAGGGTTGAAGGTGACCCTCGACGAGTGCGAACGGTGCCCCCATCACGGCGGCAAGAGGAAGGACACCCTAAAAGAGACGATCATAGGCGACCCCCAGCATCTTTTCATCACAGGGTCCATCGCCTGCAACTATCCCGGGGAATCACCGCCGAAGCCGTAGGCTGGCACGGGTGCCTCTCTCTGCGCCCCACCGCAAGGCGTCAATCGAGGGAGGGCCGGATATCCGGCTCGGAAATTGCACTTTAGCTGGGTTGACACTTGTGAGGAAGCCTCGTATGATCTTCTTGAGTTCTCCTCATTTCCATCCTCGGAGTCCTGGGAAGAGGGATGAACGTCAGCGTAGAAATTGCAAAATTCATTGAATCCGTGTTCAGTTGGGTAGGGAATCTCGTGTGGGATCTGCCCTGGCGTCACTCCGTCGACGTCGCCCTCATGAGCTTCATCGTGTATCAGGTCTACATTCGCATTCGTGGCACACGGGCGATGCGGATCCTGGCGGGGATCGTCGCCTTGGGACTCGGATATCTCACCGCGCAGGCCGCCGGACTGTTTCTGACATCGTGGGTCCTGGGAGGGATCTGGGCCGCCGCCCTTATCCTCGTCATCGTGATCTTTCAACGCGAGATCCGCCATATGCTGGAGCAGGTCAACCCCAGCCTGCCCCTGACGACCCTCCTGGGCTGGGGAAGCCCGGTGCAGTTCCGGGAGGAGACCCTGGCCACCCTCGCCCAAACCGCCATGGCCTTCGCGGCCAAGCGCCGCGGCGCACTTTTCGTGCTCGAGCGGAGCGACTTCGTCGAACCGCTGCTGAAAAGTCCGGGAACGTTGATCGACGCCCAGATCAGTGAAGAGCTGCTCGAGACGATCTTTGCCGACCCTGCCCCGCTCCATGACGGAGCGCTCTACGTCCGAGGCGGGAGGGCCTATCGCGCCGGCTGTGTGCTCCCGCTGTCGGACGATCCGCAGCTCTCCTACTTCTACGGAACCCGCCACCGGGCGGCCGTGGGTATTACAGAGCAGTCGGATGCGGTCGCCGTGGCCGTCTCCGAGGAGCGGGGGACGGTCTCGGTCGTGGAGGGGGGGACGATCCACCTCGTCGATAATGCCACCGAGCTGCTCACCTGGCTCACCGAGCGGCTCAGCGCGCGGGGGGACACGGGGAAGCGGCCAGAATCCGCCCTCGCCCTCATCACCCGGAACTGGCGTCCCAAGTTGGCAACGGTGGTGGGGGTGAGCCTTCTCTTATTCGTCCTGGTGGGACAAAAGAATGACGAGGTAGGGATCTCGATCCCGGTGGTCTTCGTCAACATCCCAAAGGATCTCACCATCGAGGACAATCGGGTTCAGGAGGTGCAGGTCCGGGTGCGAGGGTCCCGGATGATGCTGAACTTCCTGGATCCTAGCCAGCTCCAGGTCTCTATCGACCTGAACAGGGCCAGCGCTGGCTTCAAGCGCTACAGCATTTCTGCCAAGAACATCAACCTCCCCGTGGGCCTGCAGATTGCAGGCACCAACCCTTCCCAGATCGAGCTGCACCTGCGCAGGAAGCCCGCGACCCCCGAGGGCAAAGGCTAAGAAAAGCTGTTGCATGGAGGCAACCGCGCCCTATTGGGGGGCAGGCGTCGGGAGGGTGCTGAACACCTTGTAGACCCAGGAATCTTCGGAGACGATCCTGAGATAGCGCGACCCGAGAATCACCGATTGCAGGACTGTCGCCGCATGGGGCAGCACCGATTCCAGCCATTTTCGAAGCCGTTTTTCGGCCTCCGCCTCGGTCACGTGGGGCTGCTGGAGCTCCTTGAGCAGCTTCCCCAATGCCTCCACCGTCTCCCTGCTCACTGCCGGGGTGGCCTGGAGGCCGGTGATCAGTCGAGAAACGATGCTCTTGTCTAATGCGGCTGCCATAGCACCTCCTCAGGGATTTGCGTCCTGTCCGCGTTCAACTCGACCTCGCAGAGCTCCGGTATACGCTAGCAAGTTTCCTCCTCTTGTCAAGCGGAGTGGGCACCTCCGGACGGGCCCGCGGGACGCGTGCGATACGGCAGCGGGATGTACTCGACCGAGGGGCGCTGCCGGGCGGGCTGGGGAAACAGGGCCATCAACTGGTGGATCTCATCGGGGATGGCTGGGCTCACCGGCAGCCCCATCTCTTTGGCCTCCTCAAACGTGATGGGGTAATCGTGGGTCCAGGTGCCCTGGCTCAGGGTCTCTGCCAGGACCGCCGCACGGTCGCGGCCGACCCGCTCTTCCAGGATCCAGGTGACACACTGGCGGACCTGGCGCAGAGCCTTCTCGGCCATGTCGGCGTGGATCAGGGTGGCGTCGTCGATCTCGTTCTTGTCTTTCTGCTCCAAGACCCGGAGGATCGAAGCCGCCGGCTTCTGGCCAAGCTGAGGGTCGACGGGGCCCAGGACGGCACTTTCATCCATCACGATCTCATCGGCAGCCAGCGCGATGAGGGTTCCCCCTCTGGGGAATCGCCCCTTTCCCCGCTGCCCATGGGGTGGGCAGTTACGGGACGCTGGGACAGGACGAGGAAAATGCCTTCGGAAAGAGCCGCCGGGCATTCTCGGTCGTCACGCGAGCCACCTCCTCTATCGATACGCCTTTCGCCGCGGCGATGGCCTGGCAGGAGACCAGGACGTTCCTTGGCTCGTTTCTGGCGGCCGGGTCGGGTCCGAGAACCGGCGAGTCGGTCTCAAGAATCAGACGATCGAGTGGGAGGCGTTCGAGCAGCTTCTGCTTCTGCCGGGATCGCACCACCGAGGGGGGAATGGAAAAGTAATAGCCGGCTTCTATCCCCTCCAGGGCCGCCGACGCCTTCCCATCGAAGGCGTGCAGGAGCACTTTCCGCGCGCCATGCTGCTGCAGGAACCGGACCGTGTGCCCCCCGGCAGACCGGGAATGGATGTTGAGGGGGAGATCCAACTCCTCCGACAACGCGACAAACTTGGCGAGCGCCTGCTCCTGGACCTCCCATCCATTCGTCTCCTTGACAACCCAATGGTCGAGCCCCACCTCTCCGATCCCGACCACGCGGTCCTCGTGGGCCCGGATAAAGGCCACCATGGCCTCGGCCGCCTCGAGATCCAGGACGTCAGGATACAGGCCTGCACAGGGTTTGAGGAGGGGAAATCTTTCGGCCAGCTCCAGAACGGTGCGCGCATCATCCAGGTTCTCACTGACCGTCACAATCCCCACGACTCCCGCCTCGGCCGCCGCCTGCAGCACGGTCTCGAGATCAGTCCCAAAGGCCCTGTCACTCATATGGGCGTGGGCGTCAATGAGCTCCATGGTTGTTTACTGGTGATTGGTGAATGGTGGTTGGTGATTGGTGAAAAGCACGAGTCACTAACCACTAATCACTATTCACTCGTCACCCCGGCGAGGGCTTTGGCTCGCTCCACGAGGGTCCTGATCTCATCGAAGCCCTTCTGCCAGAAGCTGCGGTCGCGGAAATCCACGCCGAGCGGCTTCAGGAGGGCTTCGGGGGCGCTCGAACTCCCCGCCGCGAGAAACTCCAGGTATCGTGGAACAAAGGACGACCCTTCCTCCTTGTACAACCGGTACAGGGAGAGGACCAACAGATGACCGAAGACATAGCTGTAGCAGTAGAAGCGGGTGTGAATAAAGTGCGGGATATAGGACCATCCCAGGCGGTATCCGGGAACCATCTCGACTGCGTCACCGTAGTAGCGGCCATTTGCCGCCAGCCAGGCCGCGGCCAGCCCCTCGGACGTCAGGCGTCCGCGCCCCCGCGCCCGAAACACCGCCTCCTCAAACCGCGTTAGGACGTTCTGTCGGAAGACGGTTGCACACGCATCCTCGATCTTGCTGCACAGCAGGGCGAGTTCCACGCGCGGATCCCGGTGTCTGTCAAGCATCTGGTCGAACACGAGAAATTCCCCAAAGACCGAAGCCGTCTCACAGGTAATCAGGGACGGATCGTAATTGAAGAGGGTTTGGCCGCTGGCCAGGACACCATGGACCCCGTGGCCAAGCTCATGGGCAACTGTCATGACATCCCGGAGCGTATCGGTATAGTTGCACAGAATGTACGGGTGCAGTCCGGGGGAGGGAGAAGCACAGAAAGCCCCGCCGCGTTTCCCCTTTCGAATCTCCGCATCGATCCAGCCCCGGGTGAAGAAGTCCTGTGCGATTTCGCTGAACCGGGGCGCAAAGGCCCGAAAGGCCTCGACGATGGCGGCCCGGGCCTCTCCGAAGGTGCACGCGGGAAGCTCCCCGCTGACCGGAGCGTACTGGTCGTAGAGAGCAAGCCGGTCGAGTCCCAGGAGCTTTGCCTTGAGGCGGAAGTAGTCCTGGGCGACCCAGTAGTTGGCCTCGGTGACCTCCATCATCTGCTCGACCGCTGTGTGGTCGATCTCGTTTGACAGGTGCCGTTCGGCCATCGGGTCGGGATAGTGGCGCAGCCGATCCATGGTGAGGTGGTCTTGGATCAGCGTGTCATAGGTCAAGGTGAGGACGAGCTCGTTCCGGCCCAGGACCTCAAAGAGGGTCTCCATCGCCCGGGCCCGCAGTCCTCGGTCGGCGCGGTGGAGCATCGACAGGAGTTCAGGCATCGTCAGGTCCCGAACGGTCCCCTCGTGCTCGAGGGGGAAACTCAGGGAGGAGAGGAGCTCGGTGAAGAGACGCCCGAATGCCCGCCGGCCGGTGTTGTCCTTTTCATTGACGACCTGTTCCTCTGCCTCGCTCAGTTTGTGAGGTCGGTACCGCCGTCCGTGGGCAAGGTAATGGCGGTAGCCTATCAGGACAGGGTCGGCGATCAGCCGCGCCGCCGCCGACTCCTCCAGCTCGAGCCACTCTAGGTCAAAGAAGAACAGGCGGTTCCGGACGCCGGTCAGCCACTGTTCGACCCGTTGTTGCAGGTCCTGGTGCTCCGGCCGGAGGCTATCCGAGGCGTACAGGAGACCGGCGTACGTGGCCACGCGGCTCATGCCTTCCTCGATCGCCTCAAGACCGCGAAGGGCTTCCAGGACGTGCGATGCCGCTGGCCCCCCGGGGACGTTGATGGTCTCGCGGTACCGCTGGGCGAAGGTCTCGGCGCGCCCCTGCAGCGACTCGAGCCTCTCACGGAGGCGCGGGTCATCGTGCGCGGCAAAGAGATCACTCAGGTCCCAGACGACCCCAGCGGTGCTCGACGTCTTCACCTCCACGGGCTTGCTCCTCTCGCAACCGACGGACGTTTTCACCTGACCCGGGTTATTGTACGGGAGCAGAGGAGAGAAGGCAACCACAGAGGGCTTGCCCAGGCCCTCCCCTTCCCGGTATGCTTCTCCAGGCGGAGGGAACGGGAAGGGATATCACACAGATGAGACGGCGATGAGGTGCCACAAGGGATTGGGGGGCAGGATGGCACTCATGGTCCTGTTCCTGTTCGGCCTTCCCCTGCTCGCTCTGGCGGCATCGCTGGGAGAATGGACGAAGGCCGCCCCCATGCCGAGCAAACGAACCGAGGTGGCCGTCGCCGAACTTCATGGCAAGATCTACGTGATCGGCGGCTTCGGCTACTTTTTCCTGGGAGGGGTCTCGGATGCCGTCGAGGCCTATGATCCGGAGACCGATCGGTGGCAGAAAAAGGCGCCCCTGCTCGAGTCTCTCCACCATACCGCTGTCGCGGCGGTCAACGGGAAATTATACGTGGTCGGCGGGTACGCAAGGATCTGGCCGTGGAGGGCGGTGAACACCGTCTGGGAATACGATCCCGCGCGGGACCAATGGCAGCGGAAGGCCCCGATGCCCACCGCCCGCGGCGCCCTGGCAATCGGGGTGATCGATGGAAAGATATACGCTGCGGGAGGAAAGACGAACGGCGAGGTCCTACGAATCTTCGAAGTCTATGATCCCACCACGGACACCTGGCAGACGCTTGCCCCGATGCCTAGCCCCCGGGATCACCTGGCGGTCGCGGCCGTGGACGGCCGCCTCTACGCCATAGGGGGACGCATGGGAACCATGAGCCGCAACGTAGGCGCCAATGAATCCTACGACCCCCAAAGGAAGGAATGGACCGTCCGGACTCCCATGCCGACCGCGCGAGGTGGCATTGCTGCCGCAGCTGTTGGCGGTCGGATCTACATCTTTGGCGGCGAGGACCCCGAACGCACCTTTGCCGACGCCGAGGCCTATGATCCGAAGACGGATCGGTGGGTCAAGCTCAAACCGATGCCCACGGCCCGTCACGGACTGGGGGCTGCCTCTTTCGAAGGCCGCATCTACGTGATTGCCGGAGGCCCCGAGCCGGGGGCTTCTCGGAGCGATCTGAATGAGGTCTTTACGCCACCGCAGTAGACAGCTGGGATGCTGGAACGCTGGGAAGCTAGGATGCTTGAAGGCCGCACTGCGGGTATTCGGAGGACAAAGCCTTCGCTTTCCAGCTTTCAAGCCTTCTAGCGTGCCAGCCTTCTAGCCGGAGTATCAAAGCATATGGGAAGAAGTGAGTCGGAACTCCTCGGTGAGATCTTGAAGCGCGTCAGCCGGACCTTTTTTCTCAGCCTGAAGGTCCTGCCCAAAGATCTCAGGCGCCCAGTGGGCCTCGCCTACCTCTTCGCCCGTGCCGCCGACACCATCGCTGACACCCGGCTGGTCAGCCGGGACAAGCGCCTCGAGTACCTGGAGCTGTTTCGAGCGGAGATTCAGGAGAACGGCCCGAGTCGTATCCGCGAGGTCAAGGAGGCGCTGACCGGTCCGCAGCAGATCCCGGAAGAGCGAGAACTCCTCGCCCGACTCGAGGAGTGTTTTGCGATCTACCGGGGGCTGAATCCCGCAGACCGGGCGCGGATCCGAGATCTCATCCTGACCATCACCCAGGGCATGCAGATGGATCTCACGACCTTTCCCGGAGAGGAAGACGGCCGCCTCATTGCGTTGAAGACCCGGAACGACCTCGACCGGTACACGTATTTTGTCGCGGGATGCGTCGGGGAATTCTGGACCGAGATACACATGGCCCACCGTCCCTCCCTCAGGGCATGGGACGTCGCCGAGATGGAGAGACGGGGGGTCCGGTTCGGCAAGGGGCTCCAGATGACCAACATCCTTCGGGACCTTCCCCGAGATCTACGCATCGGCCGCTGTTATCTCCCGGAGCAGGATTTAGCCGCCCTGGGCATCACCCCGGAAGATCTGCTGGAGCCCAAGTCCATCACCCAACTGCGCCCCCTCCTGCACGACCTGCTCGCAGAGACCCTGGCGCACTACCAGAGCGGCTGGAACTACACGTTGGCCATTCCCCGGCGGGAGATCCGCATGCGGCTGGCCTGCGCCTGGCCCCTCCTCATCGGGCTCAAGACGCTCGCCCTCATCGCGCAATCGGAGAATCTGCTGGACCCTTCCGCACCCACGAAGATCTCTCGCCCTGAGGTCTACCGCATCATGGCCTCCTCCCTGCTGATGATCGGCTCCAACCGGCGCCTCAGCCGCTACTACGAGGCGCTGCGCCGAACCATCCCCACCGTGCCATGAAGACGTCGCGATTCGTCAAGGCGGCCAGGATGGCCGATCTCGAACGAAAGGGCTGCATGGTCCTCCAGGTGGAGGGACACACTATTGCCCTATTCCTGCACCAGGGCTCCCTGTACGCCATTGACAACCGATGCCCGCACATGGGGTTTCCCCTGGACCGCGGGACGCTCCAGGACGGGGTCTTGACCTGCCACTGGCACCACGCCCGCTTTGATCTTGCGAGTGGCGGCACCTTTGACCCCTGGGCTGATGATGTCCGGAGCTTCCCCGTCCGTGTGGAGGGGGACGAGGTCTGGATCGATCCCTCGCCACGGGCGGATGAGCAGGGCCGACAGCTCCAGAGACTTGAGGACGGCTTGCAGCGCAACATCCGGCTCGTGATTGCGAAGTCGGTCATCGCCCTTGTCGAAAAAGAGGGCGGCGGGCACGAACCCCTTCGGACCGGTCTCAGCTTTGGTGCCAGATTCCGCCGCGATGGCTGGTCGATGGGCCTCACCATCCTCACCTGCGCAGCCAATCTCCTCCGCTCCCTGCACGCCGATGACCGGGCACGAGCGCTGTACCACGGCCTCTCGGCGGTGGCCCAGGACTGCGACGGCCAGCCGCCCCGTGTTCCCATGCGACCGCTCCCCATGCCGTCGACGGGCCCCGACTCCTTGAAGCGCTGGTTCCGCCGGTATATCGAGGTGCGGGACGCTGAAGGGGCCGAGCGGTGCCTGGCCAGCGTCCTCCGAGGTGGAGGAGACCCCGCCCAGGTCGCCGATCTCCTCTTTGCGGCGGCCACCGACCATCGGTACCTGAGCACCGGACACGTGCTGGACTTCACCAACAAGGCCCTTGAGGCCCTGGACACGGTCGGCTGGCCGCATGCCGAAGCCGTTCTGCCCAGCCTGGTCCTGAACTATGCGACGGCGGATCGGATGGAGGAATCGAACGCCTGGCGGCATCCTGTTGACCTCGTTGCGATCCTCCATGCCGCCTTTGATCGCCTGCCAGAAGCATTGGAGGCTGGGGCAAGGCGTCAGGTCGTCTGGGGCGGGCGAACGGCATTGATTCCGGTCCTGTTGGGTGAAGATCCCCGAGCTATCGCCGACGCCCTTCTGACCGCTCTACGGGAGGGGGCAACCCTTCAGGCCCTGGGCGGCGCGGTGGCGTATGCGGCAGCGCTGCGCATCGCCCGCTTCCACACGGCAAACGAGTTCGGGGACTGGGATACGGTCCTTCACACGTTCACCTTTGCCAATGCCGTCTTCCAGGGACTCCGCCGAGCGCCGTCCCCTGAACTGGCGCGCGGGCTCTTTGACGCCGCCATGAGTATCTACCTCGACCGCTTCCTGAACGTCCCCGTTGCCCGTCTGCCCGAGGGAGGGCCTGGTCCGGCCCAAGACCGCATGATGCTTGATGAACTCCTCACGACGTTCGACCGAAGGCATCAGGTGGATGAGGCAGGTCTGCTCGTCGCTCGCTATCTGGCCTCCGGCGCCGGTGCCGGCCCCCTTCTCGCCACTCTAGGCCATGCCCTGTTCCGGGAGGATCGGGACTTTCACACCATCCAGGCGCTGGAGGCTGCCTTCCGCGTCTATGCGCTCACGGAAGATCCGGCGGAAAAGGCCCACGTCTTGATCGCGGCTGCTCGCTATCTGGCGGCCCATGCCCCCACTCCGCGCGCCCAGGGGCAGACTTTCCAGATCGCCTACCGTCTCCACCGGGGTGAACGGATCTATGAAGAGACCTAGTGCCGTAGATGCCGGCCCCCTTCTCCGCAAACTCTGCTATAATAGCGGCGGGTCGAAAGGACACCAGGCGTGCCAGAGATGGCTGAAGACAGGATGGAGAGACCCTTGGTCGCGATTACCGTTCATAAGGTGCCGAACAAAGAGTTCTGTGGCGTGGTGGTCTTGAGACAAGAGTCTGACGGCTCGTGGACAGGACAGTGCAGCAAATGTGGAGAGGCCTTTCAGGTCGAAGAGGACCCCAAGTTCAAGGCCCGCATCCTCGCCCTACGCAACTAAACCGAACAGCCTAGATCAAGGGATGAAGGGATCCTTCATCCAACGACGCCGAGCAGGGAGTCAGTCGAGGTCAATGTCGCGCGGGGGCGGCGTGGTCAATGGATCATCCTTGGCCTTCTTGAGCAGCTCCTGAAACTTCCGATCCAGGACTTTCCCCTTTTCCTTTTCCGCCTGCATCAGCTCCTTGAACCTGGCCTCACGCTGGGCGGTCTCTGTCTTGAGGGATTTCACCGCCTCTTTCAGATCCGTCACGCTGCTCGGCTTGGGCGGTGGCTCGTGATGGAGGACCACCCCGAGGGAGAGGTCAATGGTGAGGCGGGCTTGGCAACAGGGACACGTGATCTCTGTCGTGCTCTCTGGAGTGTCAGTCATTCGCTCTCTCCTCCGCTATGCACCCTGGTAGAGCGGAGCCAACACCCGAAACACGTCGAGGGCGGCTTTCTGAAACGCCTCGGCCGTCATGCCGGTCACCTCGGCCCGCGACAGTCGACGCCCGAGAACGAGCTGCCCATCCCGCCGCCGAGTCAGCTCGCCGAGCATCATCCGGATCTCAGTGGGATCCGCCTCCCCTGCCGACGCCGCCGGGTCCTCGTCATGCTCGTTCTTGAACCAGCCGATGTCCTGCCCCCGCTTCACGATCGCGATCAGATCCGCCGGGCGCCGCTCCCACCGGCGTGCCCAGCCTCGCTTATCTTCATGCTCTGCGCCTACCTCGAACAGGTAACGAACGCAATTCTTCGACACCGCCACTTTGAAGTGCGTGTGTTTCTTGTACCCCCGGCGTTCGGGGCCAAAGGCGACCCACGTATCCTCGGGGGGGTTCACCGTACGCCGCGCGTGCTTGGCCACGTGGGGAAAGACCTCACCTTTGACCAGACGCCCGATATGCGGCGCCAAGGACTCCCCGAGCGCGGTCAGCTTCGGCCGAACCTGTTCCCGGATCGCCCGCATCCGCCCCGCAAAATCGGGAATCTCGAAGACCCGGAAATCATTCGCGGTAAAAAAACTCGATCCCACGACGGCCCCTTTCGACGAGACGTGTCCTGAGTGATCGCATTCTACGGAATCCTCGCCAGGAGCGCAATAGCGCCCAGCCACTCTCAGCGAAAACCACCGGCCAGCCCTTAGCAGCCACCCCCGTCAAACATTCATATTTTACTTTATGAATTAACTATAACTATCTAATATTGAGGTATTTAATCCAACGTATTCTTGCGGATCCTAACTGCTTCGTTACGGTCGCTTACAATCCTTTGGCTGATCGCAGAAGTGCCAGGCTACCTCCGGTTTATCGTGGGTCACATGGATGACCCGCATGCTCCCGCCGGGTGCAACCAGCTCGTACAGATGCTTGAAACCGGGCCCGGTCGCCGGGTGCTCCGTCGGGATCCGGTACTTGCTGGTCGCGGGCTGGATCCGCGATCCGTCCGGAGCCTCAACTGCGCAACTGCCACCGGCAAAGCGAATTTCCATCACACGCCTCCAGTCCCCTCCTCTACTCACTCCTGTCCGCAAAGGTCCGCCCCTTGATAGCACGATCCTCTCGAGGCCGGAAGGGCTTTGTCTTCATCTTGACGCGGATCCCTCAACGCGCTATGGTCGCAGCGATCCTGACCGCCTTTCGGGGGGCAATCAAGGATGCGAGAGATTCGCGGGGTCATCCCGCCCGTCATTACGCCGTTTACCGAGTCGGGCGAGGTGGACTACCCCGCCCTGGTGAGTAATCTCGCGCGGTGGAATCGGACGGCCCTGGCGGGCTACCTCATCCTGGGGAGCAACTCGGAGTTCGTCTATCTCAGTGAGGAGGAAAAGGTCCGGATCCTGGAGATCACGCGAGAGCACATCCCCCGCGACAAGGTGTTGATCGCCGGCACCGGCTGTGAGGCGACGCAGGCCACGATCACGCTGACCCGGCGCGCGGCGGACATCGGGGCGGACGCCGTCATGGTCGTCACTCCCTCGTACTACAAGCCCCACATGCGCCCCCACGTTCTGATCGAGCATTACCGACGGGTGGGCGACGCTTCCCCGGTCCCCGTGTTCCTCTACAACGTACCGATCTTCACCGGGATCGTCCTCGACCCCGACGTGGTCGGCCGTTTGGCGGAGCACGGCAACATCGTCGGTATGAAGGACAGCGCAGGCAATATGGCGCTCTTCGCCCAGTACCTGCAGGTGAGTCCTCGCGAATTCATCCTCTTCGTGGGCTCAGGCCCGGTCTTTCTCCCGGCCCTCTCGCTTGGCGCACGGGGCGGCATCCTCGCCTTTGCCAACTGCGCGCCCGAGGCGTGTCTCAACCTCTATTCACTTTTCCGGGAGGGGAAGCTCGACGAGGCACGGGAGCAACAGCTCAAGCTGCTTCCGGCGATGCAGGCGGTGACCACCCGCTTCGGCATCGGAGGCTTGAAGGCAGCCATGGATATGGTGGGACATACCGGAGGATGGCCGCGGCCGCCGCTCCTCCACCCCAAAGATGAAGAGCGCCTCGAGATCCGACGCGCCTTTGAACGGGCCGGCCTCGTATGAAGCAGTGTTGAACGATGAGTGCTGAGGGCTGAGCGCTTACGCTTCAGTGCTGAGGACTGAGCTATGAGTGCTGAGTTCTCGAATCTCAGTCCTCATCGCTGCTCTCAACGGTCAACGCCTACGCGGCCGGTCTGCCGCCGGACAAAGGCCTCAAAGGAACTCGGGGCCCACAGCTTATCGGGAAATGGAGGACGGCGGGGCGCACGCAGACCATATCGGTCGACAAAGTGTAGAATCGCAAAGAATTCCCGGAGGGCCGGGGACCATAGGCGAGCCACGCCCGCAGCCAGATGAAGCACCGGGAAGGGAATAGGACAAATCCGTGCGGACCTGTCCAAGACTCTGGCGACTATCTGCACGCACTGGCGGTTGCTCAGATCTTCGGGGCCGCCGAACTCGATGGTAGCTCCCTTCGCCTCCGGATGTCCAATCGCCAGAACGGCGACACGGGCCACATCCTTGCCCGCGATGTAGGTAATGGGTGTCGTCCCCTTTCCCGGCAGAGGCGCGACGCCAAAGCGCCGGATGGGGGGGAGCACAGTCAACAGGTTCTCCATGAAGCCAGACGGGCGTAGGATGGTATAAGGGATCCCGCATGACTGCACGACCTCCTCCACCCGACGTTTCACTTGAAACTGTCTGGGAGCTGCCGGATGGTCCACCCCGATCGCGGACAGGTAGATGATCTGGTCAACCCCGGCGTCCCGAGCGGCCTCCAGGAGATCCCGGTGTCCCTGCTCTTCAACGGTTTCGGGGCGATATGACTGGTTCAATGCCCTGGGGTTCAACGAGGTGACCGCACTGAAGATGGTGCGAACTCCCTCACAGGCTGCGACCAAGGCCCGACGATCCGTGAGGTCGCCTAACGTGATCTCGACCCCGGCCTCGCGGAGCGGCTTGGATTTGACCTCGCTCCTGCACAGGGCCCGCACCGCCCTCCCCTGCTGTCGCAGTAGATCGACAACCAGGCTTCCCACGCGCCCAGTCGCTCCAGCCACCAGGATCATGTTGCACCTGAGTGTCGGGTGTCGGGTGTTAGGCAGTCATCCATGAACTATCGGCTCCCCGGTCTGGGATCTGTAGGCTGTGGTCTCCAGTCTGCCGTCACTCCTGGCCACTATAGAAGGAAGCTACAGGAAGAGGAATCTGGCGGACCGCTTCTGTGATGGCGTCCACCTCGGCATTGGAGAGCGGGGTGACGTAGTCTTGGGCGGGGCGCCGGGCCACGGTATAGACCTGAACCAGGTTGATCTTTCCCCCCTTCACTACGATCTCGCGTAACCGGTCGCAGAATGCTCTGACCTCCTTCTTGTCCGGCCCCACCCCGTGTACCCGCATGAAGAGGCCTTGAATCACGATCGGCCGACGACGGGCCGCCTCGAGAATATTGTCCAGGACTCGCTGGAAAGGGATCGTGGTCACATCTACCAGGTGATAGTACTCCTCGGTCCCCGCATCGAGCTTTGCCCAGATCTCTCCATTGTGCCGATCCAATACAGCGAGAGCCTCCCGGACCCTTGGCCGGTGAAACATCGTCGCGTTGGTAATGACCACGATTTTCAGGTGGCCGAGGCCAGCCTCGTTTCTCGCCCGGATGGCCAGCTCCACTACCTCTTTGAAGCGCGGATAGGTCGTCGGCTCACCATCACCGCTGAAGGCGATGTCCTTCACCTGGCGGAGCGGCGCGGGGATGCCGGAGAAGGGTAGATGCCCAACGAGGTCGCCCGATCTGACCCTGGTCAGGATGTCCCTGAGTTCCTGTTCGAGGACTTTGAGGTCAACCCTGCGGTAGCGCCCGGGGGTTGTCCGATCCACCTGGCAATAGATGCAATCGAAATTGCAGACCTTGTCGGGATTCAGATTGATGCCGATCGACACCCCTCCCGAACGCCGGCTGAGGACGGCATAGACGTACCGGTTTTCGTCGAGCTCCCGTCGATGATCGTAAATGGTGAGCGTCCGCTGTGCCATACCTTCTAGCTTACCGCTTCCGAGCGCTCGCAGGCAAGTGGTTCTGACGCACGAGCAAGATTCGACGAAAATCGGAGACTTTCATAGAAAATGCTTGACATGGGTCGAACCGGTCCGCTACAAAGCCTCGATTGGGGACTCACCCACATAAGGCTGAATCTGCCGGGCCAGCCTTCTTGCCGGAGGACACATCGTGGAAGAACCACGCCAGGACGGTCACCGCATGTTTATCACGGAAGAGGACCACGCTGCTGTGTACGGCTTCTGTGAGGTCTGTCTCGATCACCATGACATGGTTCTTCTGAAGCTGGATGGGACCGGTGCTTTCGAACCGGATCCCAGGATCTATCCGAGCCGGCACGCCTGGAACACCTGGAGAAGGGGGGAAGGAATCTTTCGCGCCATTCACGTGTGACCAATTCCCCCGATACCCTTCCCCGACGCCCGGCGGGCTATACACCCCCGGGCGTTTGGCATTCGTACATAAGGGCAGCGTCCAACGATATCCCCCAACCGCTTACCCATTGGCCCGCCTTTTACGCATCACCTTCCCGGTAAGTTGCGACCGGCATCTAGGCGAGGATATCAATGCGTCGGATGAACGCGCTTCGGAGAGTGTTGCAGAGGGTCGTGATCTCGGGGAGGTCGTTAGAGGTTCTCGGGTAACGCCGTGTCAGGTATTGGGAGATCAGGACGGACCGCTGGACGTGCCGGTCTGGATGAACACGTCAACGATATTCATCAGCCGATCGTGGGACATCGATTTGAGCACGGTCGCTTGCGCACCGGCCTCGAAGGCCATCTGGTTTAGCTCCACGCTCTCTTCTGCAGTCAGAATAATGACAGGAATAGCACGCGTAGCCTGATCGGCCTTGAGAATCTTGCAGGTGGCAATCCCGTCGAGGCCGGGCATGTGGAAATCGAGAATGATGACGTCCGGCCGGAGACGCCCCGCCTGTCTCACACCCTCCTCGCCAGTGGACGCAGTCACCACCCGGCATTGTCCTTGCCCAAAGAGCTCAGAAAGGACCTTGTGGAAGAATGGTTCGTCGTCAACGATGAGGACAGTCGTCTCAGGCCTGTGCTTGGCAGTCATTGGGCGGCACCCTCCTTCTGTCTGGAGACGTCCTTGCAAGGGGCATACCAGCCTCCCCCTTTTCCCCGGAACGAGGTCCGACATTTGCGTCCCCGGCGTCCCGCACCTCAGCAGAAAGAGACGAGGGGCCGGCCGCTTTGCCCGGCCGGCGGAGGGACCGACCCGGGGGTGCGATGCGACATCCAGGTTGACAATCATCGCGGTTTCCGGTTTCCTAGAAGAAGAGCAATATGCAGATCGGATCCCGTTTGGGGTTTGCATAGGACAAACCATCATGCGAAAACTGACGATCGCGGCGGTCATTCTCCTCATCCTGGCGGCAGGTGTCGCCTTTGCATTGCTCAACCTGGATAAACTGGTCAAGCGCAACAAGGACTACATTCTCGCGCAGGCCGAACAGGCCCTTGGGCGCAAGGTCGGGGTCGAAGACATTGGCGTCACCCTGTGGGGGGGAATCGGGGTTCGCTTGAAGAACCTCACCCTTGCAGACGACCAGGCGTTCTCGACGCAGGACTTCCTGCGCGCGGCCGACCTGCAGGTGAACGTAGAGTTCCTCCCGCTCCTCAGGAAAGAGCTACGGGTCAAGCGGCTGATCTTGCATAAGCCGGTCGTGAGGACAATCCGCAACAAAGGGGGTGTGTTCAACTTCGCCAGTATCGGGGGTCCCGGCCGAGCGGAACGACAACAGAAGACGGAGGGTCCCCCGCCCTCGTCAACAGCTAAAGCCCTCCCGCTCCTTGTCTCGCTCGTGGACGTGGCCGGTGGCGAGCTCTACTACGTCGACCGCAAGGCGGGTGTGGAGCTTCGCGCGAGCCAGGTGGACCTCAAGGTCAGCGACTTCGGCTTTGACCAACCGGTCTCGATTACGTTGGCCGCAGCCGTCAACAGTGACCGCCGGAACCTCACCCTCCAGGGAAAGATAGGCCCGTTGCCCCCGACGTTTGCGTTGGACGACCCCAAAGGCCTCCGTCTGAGTGGCGATGTCAACCTGGGACCAGTAACTCTGGCTGACGTGAAGCGTCTGCCCTTTCTTGCTGAGACTCTCCCTCCCACGCTCAAGGCGGACGGGCCCTTCTCGCTCACCGCCCACGTGGACGGGACCCTGGAAGACCTGGCCGTGACAGGCAAGGGGGAGGGCACGGCGACCACTATGAGCTTCGGGGAGCACTTCCGGAAACCTCAGGGCCTGCCTCTGCTTCTCTCCTGGGACGCCCGGGTGACACGGAACGAGATCGCGCTGAAGAAGGCCAAGATCGAACTCCACACCCTGGAGCTTACAGCCACCGGAGCGGTGTCACGGGATGCGTTGCCTGTAGTGCGCCTTACGCTAGACTCGAACCGCTCAGGCCTCGCCGGTTGGGAGAAGATCCTGCCGGTACTTCGGGAGCAGAACCTCGCCGGGAGCTTCGAGGTGCACGCCCGGATCCAGGGCCGGATGGCCAAAGACCGGCTCCCGGATATGGACGGCTCACTCACGCTGACCGAGCTTCGCGCCACGCTGCCACAGGTTCCTCAGCCGCTCACAGCCAAGAGCGCCACCGTCAACTTCACCGGCCAGGGGGCGGTGCTCGGAGAGACCCCGCTCAGCATCGGAAAGTCCCAGATGCGACTTGCCGCCCAGGCCGAACGATTGGTCCCGGTCTCCCTCACCTATCGCCTCACTGCCCCTGAACTCTGGCTTGCCGATCTTCGAGAGGCCCGAGGGGCCAGCAAGGCTCCGGAAGTCCTGCGCCAGGTAACCGGTGAGGGGCGGGCCTGGATGGAAAAGGGAATGTTCTCATCTCGGGGAACAATCTCCTCCGCCCGGGGAACGATCAATGACGTAAACTACGCCGACCTCCAGGCGGCCTTCTCCATGGCCGGTCAGGTGGTCAACATTGACAGCTTCGCGCTCAAAGCCCTGAACGGTTCGCTACAGGGCCGGGGACAGTACGACATGCGCGAGAGCACGCCCCGGTTCACCGCGACGACCCAGGTGCGCGGCTTCGATCTCGCCGAGCTGCTCGGCTGGGCAGCGCCCGCCGCTCCCCGTCATCTCCGCGGTGGCATCAACCTTGATCTGAACCTCGCCGGATCCGGCAACCGCTGGGAAGAGATCCAGCGGACCCTCTCGGGCCAGGGGCAGGCCGAGATCATGCGGGGCGCTTTGCTCGACGTCAATGTGGCCGAGAGCACGTTGGCGGGGCTTACGCGCGTCCCGGGTCTCTCCATGCTTATCTCTCCGCGGGTGCGCAACAAGTACCCGGTGCTCTTCGCGACCCGGAACACCGAGTTCGGTCAACTCAAGGGGTCCCTCGCGCTCCGGGATGGGAGGCTTCAACTCGACAATCTCCTCGTTGCCGCGACCGACTGGGTCGCCCGGGGCCAAGGCTCCATGGGGCTGGATCAAAGCCTCGACATGCGAACGGTCGTCCTCCTCTCGCGTGAACTCACGACGGACCTCGTAGCGGATGTCAAGGGGCTCAAATACCTGGCTAACAAGGAGGGCCGCCTCGAGATTCCGGTAGCCCTGACCGGGACCCTCCCGCGGGTCACGCCTCAACCGGACCTGGCCTACGTCACCCGTCTCCTTCAGCGCCGTCTCGTCGGGGAGGGGATCGAGGAGGTCACGAAGGGGCTACTGAAGCCGAAATCGCCACCCGCAGAGCAGCCCCCGCCATCAGGACAGGGATCGACTCCTCCGGCAGCACCAGCAAAGCCCCCCGAGAAAAAGCCGGAGGAGGAACTTTTGAAGGGATTGAAGGATCTCTTGCGTCGCTAAGCGTGCGGTGTGACGAGGGGGGTCGATGACGAGCGATCATGTTGTGATCCGCGGCCGTGGCGCCGCCCGGAACCCCCCGAACCGGTTTGAGATTCTGGCGTATCATCCTGATCCCGAGGGAGTCGATCCCGAGGGGCCCGCTCCCGAAACCCAGTTTTTCAAGGACCCCTCCCGCTCGCTCATCACGGTTAACGACAGTCCCGACGTCGGGTTCGAGGCCAGCATCAACCCGTACCGGGGGTGCGAACACGGCTGCATCTACTGCTATGCGCGGCCGACCCACGAATACCTGGGCTTCTCGGCCGGCCTCGACTTCGAGACGAAGATCCTCGTGAAGGAAGATGCCCCGGAGCTGCTACGACGTGAGCTCAGCTCGCCCCGTTGGAAGCCCCAGGTCCTGGCGATCAGCGGAGTGACGGACCCCTATCAGCCGGTCGAGCGACGCTTGCAACTGACGCGTCGATGTCTCGCCGTGCTGGCCGAGTTCCGGAATCCCGTCATCATCATCACAAAGAACCATCTCGTCACGCGAGATCTGGAGCTGCTCGGCGAGCTGGCGCGCCATGAGGCAGCCGCCGTGTATCTTTCGGTGACGACCCTCGATGCGCGTCTGGCCCGGACCATGGAGCCCCGGACCTCTCATCCGACCCGCCGTCTGGCTGCGATCGAGGCCCTCTCCCGAGCTGGCGTGCCCACCGGGGTGCTGGTCGCGCCGGTGATACCGGGGCTCACGGACCACGAGATGCCCGCGATCATCAGCAGAGCGGCCGAGGGAGGGGCGCAATACGCAGGCTATGTCCTGCTCCGGCTGCCGCACGCGGTCGCCCCGATCTTCGAAGCATGGCTCGCCGAGCACCGGCCAGCGCGAAAAGACAAGGTGCTCAATCGCATCCGGGCGGTCCGGGGAGGACGGCTCAATGATCCGCGGTTCGGCTCGCGGATGAAGGGCGAAGGGATCTTCGCCGAGCAGATAAAGGACCTGTTCAGCCTGGCATGCCGCAAGGCCGGCATCGGCGCGCGCGGCCCACACCTTTCCACCGCCGCCTTCCGTCGCCCCGCCTCCGCTCAACCGTCCCTCTTCGAGTAGAGCTCCTTGGCCAGACCCGCTCCCGTCAGTCATCGTCATTGTTGTCGTCATCTTCTTCCTCATCCTCGTCATCTTCTTCGTCTTCGTCTTCGTCCTCCCAGTCCTCTTCCTCGTCCGGCTCGACCTCGAATCCCCGTTCTTCCATCTCGAGGGCGAAGAGGGCGAGGTACTTGAGCTTGGCCGGAGGCTCGACGACCGGGACCGCGAAGCTTGTGCCGTCGTAGTGCTCGGGGGCATGGACCGGGATCGTCTGGGGCGTCTTGAGGATCTCGTCGGCGGCCTTGCGCAGCTCGGCATCCTCCGTCTCGACCACCAAGGACTGCTGATCCGCCCGCCACCTCCCGACCACCTCCGCCCCCTTCCCCTTTCTCCGGATGACGCCTGTCTTCATCGCAATCTCCTCCAGCGCCTGTACGGTCGGTGTGTTCCGCCCCCAATCTACCAGATACCCCCACGATTTGGAAACTCCGCTCATCTGGAAATTTTGACTTCTTCTCACTTCCATTAGGATGCCAGCGGGGCGGCATTTCTCGGTCAGAACCAGATTGACACATGACGGGTGTCTAACTGAAAATATGGTTGTTTTTCTGCTTCATTGTGGACTAGTGTGCAGGTGATAGGCCGCCGGGAAAAACAGACGGCCCTACGGCTCACTTAATAGTTGGGCAGTGTCCCAGCAAATCAAGGAGGCAACGTATGGCAGTACGGAAGATGGCAGCAAGGATCATTACAATAATCATTATCATGGGCGGATTGAGCATGGGGTTCATCTCAACAGGTCACGCGGCCGTCTGCCAAAGAATGGCCATTCCGGCTTATTTTTATCCAGGTCCATTGTGGGATCAAGCAACTGCGGGCGCTCCCAAAGTCGGGGTGATGATCATGAATCCAAACAGTGGTCCGGGTGCCAGCCAGAATCCGGATTACGTTGCCGTAGTCACGAGAGCCAAGGCCGCTGGGATCAAGGTGCTTGGCTACGTCCATACGAGCTACGGGACGCTGAGCGCCGCAACGGTGAAGGCGGAAATAGATGCTTATAAAGCCTGGTATCAGGTAAATGATATCTTTTTGGATGAGGTATCGGCCGACAAAGCGCTGATCCCATACTATGACGAGTTGGCAACGTACATCCGTACAACACCGGGAACGCTGGTCATGTTGAATCCAGGTATCGTGCCAGACCAAGGGTACATGAATGTCGGGGATATCGTCGTGGTCTTTGAGGGAAGCTATAATACCTACAAGACGTTGAAGTTGCCCTCCTGGGTGTTCAACTACCCCGCGAGCAAATTTGCTCATCTGGTACACGCGACATCAAGCACCACTGCGATGAAGAATGCGATTCCCCTTGCCAAGAAACGCAATGCTGCGAACGTATTCGTAACGAATGATGTTTTGCCGAATCCCTGGGATACACTTCCGGGTTATTGGTCTCAAGAGTTGCGGACATTACCTGCTACCTGCTAGGCCCATCTCCGTTTTTTGGTCGGGCTTGCGCCATTCGTGTCAGGTTTTGCGATAGCGCATCAGCATGTAAAGGTACCGGACACCTTTGGAGAGGTAACTGACTGATTTCCTGGGACCTAATTTTCCATTCCTGGCGTGCGGGGAATCGGGAGCAGGATGAAGAGCTGAATGGTGTTCGGTACATTTTCCTAATTGCTAAGGGCCGAGAAAGCTTATAGGATTTGCCGTAACTGCAAAACTCATCAGTGGAGATAGGCTGACCAATCTACTCAATAGTTATGCTCTTCTGTGTATATTCGGCATGATGAAACACTGACAAGTACAGAACAGCTGATTTTGCCATTTCCAATTCAAGGGGGGTTGATATGGGCGATAAAGGAAAGAAAGACAAAGCGAGAAGAGAAGATCAAAAAAAGCCTAAGCTAACAATTAAGGAGAAAAGGCAAAAGAAGAAGGAGAAAGGGAAATAGTTACTCGAAAGAGCATAACAACTCGCTGCAGCGGACCCGGCCAGCGCGCGGCCTTCGATCGAGAATCGATTTGCCGGGCCGCTGAGCTCGCAGCCGTTAGGCCGATCACCACCATCAAGAGGGGGCGCCTCTGAAGATCTGGGTCGATGCTGACGCCGCACCGCGCGACGTGAAGGAGCTCGTCTTTCGGGCCGCCAAGCGCCTCAATGTGCCCACGGTACTCGTGACGAACCAGCGGCTGCAGCCGCCGCCTGGCAATCTCCTTGTCACGGCGATCTGGGTCGATGGCGGCGCCGATGTGGCCGACCAGCATATCGCCGCCCACGCTGAACCCGGCGACTTGGTTGTCACCCAAGACATTCCACTGGCGGCGGTGCTCGTGCCGAAGCAGGTCGCCGTGCTGGATCCCCGCGGCGACGAGCACACGGCCGAGACGATCGGGGAGCGGCTGTCGGTCCGGGACTTCATGGACCAGTTGCGCACGGCCGGGGCGGTGACCGGCGGCCCTCCACCCTACGACGCGCGGGCCAAGCAGGCGTTCGCCGCAGCACTGGATCGCGTGCTGACGCGGCTACTCCGGCCCCGCTCAAGGGGCCTAAAGGTACCGGACACTTTTGGAGAGGTAACTGGCTGATTTCCTTGGAGCTGATTTTCGATTCCTCGTGTGCGGGGAATCGGGAGCGAGATGAAGGGGCGAAAGGAGCCCGGTGCCCTTTACGCGGGGACGACGCAAAAAGAAATACCAGGGGACCCGCGAAAATGTACTCTGACCCCGATTTCGGACACAAGAAAGGAGAAAATCATGAAACGGCTCACGCTGTTACTTTTTGCGGTGTTGGTCCCGATGGTGGGCTACGTAGTGGGTTACGCGTCCGCCCAGCAACAAGTGGACCGAAAGGGGGTAGCTTCGATAGTCAAGGTTGATCAGGTGATGTCCGGCTACCTGACCGAACTCAATGGCAAGTACAAATTGATCGTCACCGAGATAACCTTTGAACCAGGAGGAAACATAGCCGAGCATCACCACGTCGGGCCCGGGATTCGATTTGTCGCCTCCGGTGAATTGACGCTTGTTGGGGAGGGCAAGACGAGAACCTACAAGACCGGCGAATACTTTTATGAATCGGGAGACGTGACCACTGCCGCGTACAACAAGACCACTTCACCCGTTCGCATAATCAATTTCGAGATCTTGCCTGCGGACTGGAAGGGAGGATCGGCGGTGCCACCGAAATCTAAATGAAAAGGTAGAACACTTTCGTCCCTTCCAGAACTCGGCCCTAACTAGGGC
>LDXR01000014.1 GCA_001443495.1 candidate division NC10 bacterium CSP1-5
CTCAGGGGGATCTCGTCGAAGGCAAAGGTCCGGGACAGGCAGGGATCGACCTTGCCCGCGATGACCAACTGATTCAGGGCCGCACACTGCTCATCATTGGCAAAGTGGGACCCCTGGAACCGCTTCTGCCGCATCCAGAGGTAGCGGAGGTCCACACCTGCAGTATAACCGGTGGTCCCGGCACAGATCACCACCATGCCACCCGTATCGCAGACAAATATGGACGTCGGGATGGTATCCTCGCCCGGGTGTTCAAAGACCAGGCGCGGGTTCTTCCGCTCACCTACAACCTCCCAAATCGCTTTGCCGAAAGCGCGGGCCCCCTCCAGCCAGCGGTTATACGCCTCGATGTCCTTCCAGTGCGGCAGCATCCCCCAGTGGGTAAACTTCCGCCGATTGATGTACCCCTTGGCGCCCAGCTTTTGGCAGTACTCCCCTTTGTCGTCGCCCGAGACCACCGCCACCGCGATCCCGCCCGCCGCCTTCGTAATCTGGATGGCCATCGACCCTAAGCCGCCCGCCCCCCCCCAGATCAGGACCACGTCCCCGGGCCGGACCGCATGCTCGGGCCAGCCCTGGAGCATCCGGTAGGCGGTGGCACCCGACAGCATGTAGGCCGCGGCCGCCTCCCAGCTGAGCTGGGGTGGCTTGGGGAGACACTGGTGGGCCTGGACCCTGGTGAATTGGGCAAAGCTCCCCCAGTTGGCTTCGTAGCCCCAGATCCGAAAGGTGGGGCTGAACATCGGATCGGCCCCGGACCGGACCATGGGGCAGTCGCGGCTCCACATCCCGCAGTGGATCACCACGTGGTCGCCGACCCGGAGGCCCTTCACCTCGGAGCCGACCGCATAGACGATGCCCGAGGCGTCGCTGCCGCCGATGTGGAAGGGGACGGTGTCGGGATCCTTCTGACGGCTCTTGATCACATCCACCGGGCTCCCGAGGGCGGCCCAGACGTTGTTGTAGTTGATCCCGGCGGCCATGACATAGACCAGGGCTTCATCCGGCTTGATGGACGGGACCTCGACCTGCTCGACCCGAAAGGCCTTGATCGGGTCGCCAAACCTGTCCTGACGGATGAGGTACGCATGCATGGACTTGGGGACGGTCCCAAGGGGGGGCATCTCGCCGATGGCGTAGAGCGCTTTCTGGCTCATCCTGACACCTCGCTCGAGCGGAGCAGTCAAGAGACAATAAGAGGCTCACCTTGCGGTGAGCCTCTTATGCAAACACCCTCGATTTCCAGGAGACGTTCCTTACGCCTTTGCCTCAGCTTCCTTCGGGGCCGGCGCCCTGGTGATAAAGGTCAGGGCGAGCCCCGCAGCGCACGCGATCACCAGGTACCAGAAGGCGCTTGTCCAGGCGCCCGTCGCAACCCGAACCTGGATGGCGAAGAGGCTCAGCACCCCGCCGGCCACGCCATAGGCGGTGAAGAGCCCGCCGTAGTTGATTCCCAGATTCTTGGTCCCGAAGAAGTCGGCGGTGAAGGCCGGCATGAGGGCCAGCGTGCCGCCAAAGGCGAATCCCACCACGCAGACCCCCAAGGCGTACGTAGCGAAGGTCGTCGCGTTCGGGAGGATGAACAGCAGGGACACAATGTGCATGGCAAAGATCAGGGCCATTGCGTTCTTACGACCGATCGCGTCGGAAATCGCACCGAAGCCCGGCCGCCCTAACCCGTTAAAGACGGCCAGCATCGTCAATGCCCCTCCCGCGACGACCGGCGTCAGCCCTGCGACCTCCTGGCCGATGGGGGATGCCTGGGAGATGATGATGAGCCCCACCCCTGCGGAGATGAGGTACTCAACCCACAGGAGCCAGAAGGGGAGGGTTGCCACCATCTCTCCTAACGAGTAGTCGTACTTCACTACCTTGACACCAGGAGCGGGTGCCGGGGGCGACCAGCCTGCCGGCTTGTACCCAGGGGGCGGGTTCCGGAGGAGCGCCCCACAGAAGGTGATGACGGCGCCGAAGATGATCCCGAAGATCACGAACGTCGTCAGGACGCCTACGTTCGCGATCAGCAGCGGCCCCCCGATGCCGCCGATGATGGCGCCCGCGCCAAACCCCATCACGACCAAGCCCGTCATCAGGCCCCGCCGATCGGGCCACCACTTGATGGTGACCGCCAGCGGGGTCACATAGGCGGCGCCGAGGCCGAGGCCGCCAATCACGCCGAAAGCGATGTAGAGGCCCGTCAGGGTGCTCCCAATGATGCCCGACAGGATAAACCCTGCCCCGACGAGGATACCTCCTACCATCGCCACGGTCCTCGGGCCCACCTTATCCTGCCAGCGGCCGGCAAAGATCAACCCAACCGAGAAGAACGCGATCGAAAGGGCGAACGGCACGGTCGCATCAAAAGCCGACCATCCGTATGCCTTCTGCAAGGGGATCCGGAAGACGCTCCAGGCATACAGGTTCCCCATACAGAGGTTCATGAGGATTCCCAGGATCGGAAACATTATTCGGTTCGGAAGCCGTTCGTCTGCCATCTTCACGCCTCCCATCTTTCCAGAAGGGAGGACGACTTTGCCTCCCTTCTAAGCCACACGTGCGTAGAGACGTTGACCTCCCCCCCACCCTTGAAAGAAATTCGTCTTTGACCACCCCCCCTTTCTCTCGTAGATTTATCTCGTATCGATGCCTACGGCCTTGGAGATCATGCGATTGGTCTCTCCTACCAGATTTAACTTCCCCCTGTCAAGGGAAATGTATAAACGCATTTTACCCCAGAACGGCCTGCATGGACCGCAAACGGCTTTACCTTTGGAATAGGTGCGTAAAATAGTGTTTTATTCAGGTTTTGTCAAGTAAAAATACACCATTGACACCTCCCTCGTTTCCGCCCGCTTGGGGGCGCTAAGCTAGAGTATGCGCAGGTGGGGAAGGGTCGAACGGGGACCGTGAACCGAACGTGGCAAGGGGAAAGCTATGGGGAGACGTTCCCCGATGATTACATCATTTCGGGAGGGGAGTCCGGAGGGGGATTCAGCCGCCGGCTCCGCTTCCCGCACAGGGCACAGACGAGCGAGGTCCCCTGCTCGAGGGTCTGCCAGCGGTGCCAGCGACAGGCGTTTTGCCGGATGTACTCCCAGCGCAGGCGATCCAGTCGGAAGAGACGGCGGAATCCGGCAACTCCGATAATACCGCCGAGGGATAAGAGCGACACGATCGTGATGACGTCTGTTACAAACACGACTCAGTTACCCTCGGTGAGCGGTTGGGGTCCCGTAGATTGTATATTTTCGGTAATGCAAGAATTTTGCCAAGATACCTTCTCATCATATTTTTGCCCAATCGTGGGCCCTCTCTGACAGGAGGCCTCACTTTATATGACGCATAACTATCCGCTTTTGTTTCGCCACTCCCGTACGCCACCGCTCGTCCCGGGTGCCACTCCCCTGGCCCTCTGACGGGCGGCTGCGTGGATGTATTCTGCCTTTTCCCTTTTTCCTCCGCCTCTCCTGTGCTAAAAATCACGGCAGTGCCTTGGAAACGGCCAGGAGACACGAGGGTACCCGATGATCCGATTGCAGTCCGGCGACCGGGGCCATAGATCGGTATCGAGACTGCTCCAGGCCGTCCTTGAAGAGTACGAGGTAGCCCTGGGGAGCCCCATTCACGCCTATGCCCCGGCAAGCCACCTCTCCCCTCCGCGGCGGGGCGGCGGCCTGCATCTGCACATCTTCGCCCTGCCAGTCCGACCGCACTGGTTCAGCCTCTGGCCCATCATCCCCAGCGTCGAGATCCCCGCGGTCTTTTCCTGGGGGCTGAGGCCGGGAACGGAGCGAGCCCTGGCCCCGGGGAAGCTCTTTGCCCAGGGGGTCCTGAAATACGATCACAGCGGTCACGCCATCGCCGGGATTCTTGGGGAGAACATCTATCTCCTCTTTGATCTCCAAGGCCAACCCGAAGAGCTGGTGCCGCTCCTCCTGCGGAAGGCCTTCGACCTGTGCCTCGGGGGAATGTCGGGGGTGCTTTCCCTCGAGACCGGAAGCCTCCCCCATCAGGTCCAGATCATCCTCCACCGCTTGAGTCACCCCACGGCCCTGCTCACCCTGGACCAGCTGAACGCGCGCGGAGACCGTCCGGGAAACGGGGATCCAGAGGCCCGGGTCGAGGACGAGGATGTGATCCAGAAGTGGATAGCGGTGAAGGAGGAGAAGCTCAAGGAGCTCTCCCGGCAAATGGGGTCTCAGACCCGTCTCCTGAACAGCTGCCGGGAGCGGCTCCGCATGCTCAGCTCGCTCAAGGAGGCAGAGCAATCGGAGGACGTGCTGGGGCGCGACATCGACGCGTTGCTCAACATCCCCGCAGTGCGAGGCGTCGAGGTCCTGAGGGACCGCCTGTGCGTCCTTACGGATACGATCGACACGGTCGTCGCCGGGAAGCGGTACCGCCTGGGACGCTTCCGCCTTGACATCCGCTTCAATGGCGATGTGGCCATCAGGAACCTGACCCGGGCATACGGCTACTATGACCACCCTCACGTGTGGAATGCCAAGCCGTGCCTCGGGAATATCGGCCCGAGCGTCCTGAAAATGGTCAGCGAGTTTCAATGGGTGGCCGCGGCCGAACTGCTCCTTGAGTACGTGAAGACGGTAACCCCGAAAGAGTGGTATACCCCCATCGAGCACTGGGAGGAACTCAAGGCGTGAACCGGCCTGACGCCCCCCCTCCCCAGGTCCTCATTGCGCCGCTCGCCTTCCAAAAGCTGCGCCTGTACATCGAGCTCTGCCCCATGGAGATTGGCGGGCTCGGCGCGGTGGAGCGCTCCGGCCCGAACTTTGTGATCACCGACCTCTTCATCCTCTCCCAGAAGGTCTCTCCCGCAGAAACGGAATTGGACCCGGCAGCCGTATTCGAAATGCTGCAGGGCTGCGTCGCCGAAGGGCGGGACCCCGCGTCCCTCTGCTTATGGTGGCACAGCCACGCCGAGATGGACGTGGAGTGGAGTGAGACGGACGAGCGGACCATCGAGAACTTCCCCGGCGACTTCATGCTCTCCCTGATCGGCAATAAAGCGGGGGCGCTTACCTGTCGCCTCGACACCCTGCGCCCCACGCGGCAGGTCCTGACCGACCTTCCCGTCACGATCATTCCCGACCGGGGGGAGGAAGGCGACGAGGCAGCGCTGCGGGCGTCCATCGTTGCCGAGATGTGCGAGAAGCTCCAGGTGATTACCCGCGACCTCGAGCTGTACGACAGCCCGGTCGACTTGGAATTTCTGTCTCGCTTCCACCCCGAGCTCTACCCCCCAGGGTCCCTGGAGTCACCCACCGCACCCTGACCCTCCACCGGGCAGTTGGGGCCGTGACGGTCAGCGATCAGCTGTTGGCCACTGGGACAAGGCCCACAAGCCTCACGGATGTGCAGGAGTGGATGATGCGATTCCTTCGAGTCACCGATCTCCAATCGGCGGACAACCACGCCGTGCCCGCCTACCTGTTCCTCCCCGAAGCCCCGCGCGGCGGCGCCGCCGTGGTCCACGGCTACGGGGGCTGCAAGGAACAGATGCTGGGCATCTCGGCCCGCCTCGCCGAGGAGGGATGGGCGACGCTCGCCCTCGACCTCCGGGGACACGGCGAGCACCCTGCCCCCCTGGATGAAGGCGTGCTGCAGGATCTCGAGGCGGCCCTCAATTGGCTGCGTCGCTACGAGAAGGTTGTTGCCGTTGGGCATAGCCTGGGCGGGCGGCTGGCACTCATCTCCAGCGCCGACCTGGTCGTGGCCATCTCTCCCGCCGTTGCCAGTCGGCCCTCCGAGGAGGGACGGCAGATGCTCCTCGCGTTCGGCTCTACCACGGTCCGGAGCCCGAGTCCGAGCACCATCCTGGAATTGCTCCGGAGGATGGACGAAGTGAAGCAGCCCGACCGGCCGGTCCTGTTCCTGCACGGGGAACGGGACATCCCGACCCTGATCGAAGGGATTCGTCGCGTGGCTCAGGACCTCCCCCACGCAACCATGGCCCCCGTCACCACCTTCCAGCATCCCGAAACCGCACTCACGCCAACGATCATTCCCTATCTGCACCACTGGTTCAACCATCTCGATCTGAAATTCAACCCCGAGGTCTTCCAGCGGGCCATTGACTGGCTCAGGGAGAAGACCTGAGGGTTAAGGGCTGAGTGCTGAGGACCCTTCGGCGGTGAGCCGTTCGACGGTGAGCTCACGATCGAACCGCTCAGGGCCGAACCGCTGAGCGCTGAGCCAAGTCGAGACCTCAAAGCTCAGTCCTCAGTCCTGAGACCTCAACTCTGCGGCAACGGCGCGCCTTGACACCCCGATGACAGTGGCATAAGCTAACAGATCAACGAGAATGATGAGGCGAGACGTGGAGCGGATCGAAATCCAGGGGAAGAAGGTGCTGCTCTACCGGGACGGGACCCCGCATACGCCTAATCGTGAGGTCCCGCTCGAGGATTTCCTTCGGGAGGTCACCGCCGCCGTCCGCCGGCCCGGCCGGGGACACCACCTTCTCCTCCCGCCCGGGGCCCGCATCGTCAAGCTCGAGGGCGTGGTGAACATCCTGTGCATCGAGACACCACCCCAGGTGCGGGTCATCCGGTGGAGCGCCGCCTCTATGGGAAAGGGGGCGGAGTACGAGACCTTCCGCCTTGCCTTCCCCTACATCGTCTCTATCTTCCTCTTCTTCCAGGGACGCTTTGAGGATATGCGCGTCTACTACCGGACCGCGCCGCTGGAGGGCCCGGATGATACATTGCTGATGTCGAATCTTTGGAATGTGCAGGCCGACCCTGAGAAGCCTTCGGCCTGTCGTGCCTGTCTCAGGGGGAGGCCCGAGGACCTGTGGGAGAGACCGCTCGTCCAGCAGGTGAGGATGCTGCTCGATTTCTTCTGGGGGACCGGCTTTAACACTGACATCGTCGGCAACTGCTTCGAGCGGGCCAGGACCCTCGATCCACGGATCGCCTCACCCAAGGCCTGGGAGGCGGCCTCAGAGGCCGACCCCCTCTTCCCTCTCCAGGTCCCGTGGGAGCGGCTGGATTTAACAATCGGGGAAGTCATAGACCATCTCGTGGAGTCCGGCCCCCAGCCTCGCCAGGCCATCGCCGACGCCTCCGATCTCGCCAATCTCATGTATCGTATCGCCGAGTCGAAGTGACGTGAGCCGCTTCTCACGCCCCTTTGCTGTTGACATCCTCCCGGACCGTCAATAGAATTCAAACAGTGTTCCCGAACCCGCCACACCCCGATCGAGGGGACGAGGAACCTTGAGTAACGACCAACGGAAGCAGATCGGGGCGCCCGGTGGGCGCATCGCTGCACCACCCGCAGAGGTCGTCGGAACGGTGCGTGTCGTCTATGGCATTCACGCCCTATCCGTCGGCGTTGCCGGGAAGACGGTGGGCGACGTCCGGGTGGTCCTCGGTCAGGCCATGAACATCAGTCCGAGAGCGATAGCCCTCGTTGACGGGCAGGAGGTGAACGAGGGCCAAATTCTCCTGCCAGGCCAACATCTTGAATTCGTGCGCCAGGCTGGAGAGAAGGGCGATCGCCGCTGCAGTCTCCTCAGGACGATGGCACCATGGGCGATGTGATCGAGATCGTCGGGGATACAGCGTACGCCATGGGAGGGGACGGGGCCGGGCGGCGAACCGTAGAGCGGCAGGTCGGTCTACGGGAGCTGCTGGGAGGCATCGCCTCGTCCATGGAGACGTCCCAGAGGGACACGACCCTCTTCCTCCCGGCCGGGACCCGGTACGTGAAAGTCCGCGGGGCCTCCACGGGACTCGTGGTAGAGCTGCCCCCCGAGATTCGGCGCATGACCTGGAGCCCGGCCACGATGGACCAGGGCGGAGCATACAGCACCCACTGGCTCGCCTTCCCCTATACCATTCACATCTGTATCTTGTATACCATCGAGGGGGACGAGGCGTACGGCGGAGGGCTGGAAGAGATGCGCGTCTATTACCGGAACGCGCCGCTCCAGTCTCCTGATGACCCGCTCTATGTCCCCAATCTTTTCAATGTCCAGGTCGACCCCGTCCTGACCTCGAACTGCCGCGCATGTCTCCGCGGGCATCCCGAGGATCTGGAGAACCTTCCCCTGGCGAAACAGATGGAGACCCTCCTCAATTTTTTCTGGGAGACCGGCTTTAACCTTGACATTGAGCGGAACGGCTTCGAGCGGGCCAAGATCCTCGATCCACGGATTGTCTCTCTGCAGGCATGGGAGTCGGCCTCAAAGGCCGATCCCCTCTTCCCCCTTGGAATCCGATGGGAACCAGCCGGCTGCACCCCCAGGCAGGTGCTGGATCGGCTGATCGACGTACGGCGCCCCGATGTCAAACCGTTGCGGAGCGCCTCCGATCTCGCCGACCTGATGTACCGGCTGACGGAGGCCTCCTAAAGGAGCAAGATGGCTGTCAGCAAGGATAGGCTAGGAGGCTTGCACGCTAGAAGGGAAGAACGGGTGGACGCATCCCAGCAGTTTTTTGCTGACAGCGGACGGCTGACGGCTCGTAGAAAGGAGTAGAGGGGTATGATCGACAGGGAGACCATAGAGAAGCGGTATGGTGAACTCGGGACCAGGGATTTCCAACTGAGCATCAATGGGAGGTCCTATGACCTCTACGAGATCCTCCGGATCCTCGGCCAGGGGTTTGAGGACATCCGGCCCATTGACGTCTGTTCCGCCACCGAGAACCTGTACGCCATCCGGTACTGTGATCTTGAAGACCGGCACATCGTGACCATCGAGTTCGATCAGGAATTCCGATTGGTCACAGAGCACCGGACCCACTTGGCGGAATGGATGGGAGAGGACGAATACCAGGCGTTTGGGTGGGGGGCCTGGTGTCCCTGGACCATCTAAAAAAACCCAACCCCGAACACCTAAGACCCGATGCCGTCGTCGGTGGTCGGTCGTCGCACAGGACGGGGATGGGTTGGCGCTTTCGGCTCGCGAAGAAGAAGGGGGGAGACCGGGGTCTCCTCATGGAAGGCCGAGCATCTCCCGAGGGGAGCCGGGAGGAGGTGGAATTCTTCCTCTTCATCGGATCTGATTATGGGACGGCCGACGTCCATTCGCTACGCAAGGAGTCCTTTGCACTCATCGACTACTTCGCAGGGTTCCTGGGACCGCCGGCGAGCGGACCCCAACCGATCAATATTGGAGAACTGATGGACAGCGAGGACGAGATTCCGGTGAACGCCTTTTGGCGCATCCGAGAAGATCACCGCGCAGAGATCGTTGCGGGGCTGCTCAAGGCGCTGGAGGATCAGGAGAAGAGGGATGGATAAGGGGCCCCGGGTCGAACAGATGCGGCGATACATCCACTCCAGGGAAAAAGAGCTCCTCTCCACGATCACAGAGATGACCGAAGACCAACTCCGATGGACCGTCCGCGTGTTCGCCGACTGCCTGGACGAGACCAGCCGGACCCTCTGCCTGGAAGGGTACAGCGAATACCACCCCTTCGAGAGGATCCAAGCCTTCGTCGCCTCCTTCATCCCCCAGTACACCCAACTGGCCCTCGCGGACCTCGACGTCAAGACCCAGGTCGAAGGCTCGGGCCTCAGCGCCCTGACGGAAGAGGAGCTTCAGAACATGTCCTGCGCCGAGAAGTGGTACCTGCTGGCCTCGGACGAAGAGGCCCTCACCCCGGCGCAGCTCCGGCGGGAGATGGCCCGGCTCCTGTTCTGCCGGAGCTATGACCTGTACTGCGATCTCACCCTTTCCATGGCGGCCATCGAGTTTCCCAGCTACTTTGAAATCCAAGAGTCGTTAGCCAGGCTGTCCCCCGAGGATCTCCGCGCCCTCAGAAACAGGCTCCTGCCCAAGACCCAGGAGGTGGACAAGGCTCCACCCGAGGCCGCAGACGAGATCTTGCTGGGCATCCGCGAGGAGATCGCCCGCGCCATTTCCCTCGACAGACCCCTGGACAGTCTCTTTGAAGGCGCGATGGGGCGGATTCCCCGGGGAGGAGACCAGGTCGCGGAAGCGACAGCGGCCCCGGATACTCCAGTGATGTCCCGGGAGGAGCTCCAGTTATCCGTCAAGGCCCTGACCGACCTCATGACGGTCGACGAGATGCGCCGTGAGCTTTCCCCCCTCAAAGATCGGTACGCCTCCTTCTATGACATCCCAGAGGCGGACCTCCATGACCCGTCAGGCGCCTCGATGAGAAGATCGGCGGCCGGACCGTCCTGAGCTTCACAGACCGGTACCGGTCGGGCAGTCTGGTGACGCGGCAACGCATCTCATCAGAGGTCTGGGCCCTTCTGCCTCATGAGGAGCGAGTCCGTCTCCTCACGGAAGACGACGACGGCATGGACGCGAGTCAGATGGCTCGACACATCAGCCGGGTCTTCATGAGCTATCTCTACCAGAT
Source organism: candidate division NC10 bacterium CSP1-5 (assembly GCA_001443495.1). Lineage (GTDB taxonomy): Bacteria > Methylomirabilota > Methylomirabilia > Methylomirabilales > CSP1-5 > CSP1-5. Next base: position 10,362 of record LDXR01000014.1, read on the forward strand.
GCTCCACGATCCGACCGCACAGATGTCCTTCCTGAAGGAGCCATTCTACCAGGTCCTGCAGGACACGATCATCACACAGCTCGGCAAGGGGGGGGATAAGGCGGGGCTGCGGGAATTGAACCGCAGAGTGACCCGTGGCATGCTCGAGGTCGAGCAGCGGCCCCCGGAAGAGCGGCAGGCCATGCTGCTGGAAGTCCGGAAAGGCATCGCAAGGGCCCTCAGCCTGCCGGAGCCCCTGCTCGACCCTGAGGCGCACTCCTAAACCCTCCATGGAGGACGAAAAATGGGCTGGCAATATCAGGAGCGGATGGTGATGTTCAAGGAAACGGCCGAAGGGTTGGTCAGCGGATTGGATTGGCTCAATGACGTGGGTCGGGAGGGGTGGGAGATGGTTTCTGCGGTCCCCCTGATTGCGCCCAACAAGGATGGCTTCGCCTATGGAACGGTGGGGGCTCTCATGATCTTCAAGAGGCCGCAGGCCGAGGGGAGGTAAGCCAAGGGATGAGTCAGGACGATCGGCAGGGGACCCCGGGGCAGGGACAGGTGAGCCTTCCCGCACTCATGGCAGAACTGGATAGATGTAAAGCGGGGGGGGATGCTCCAGGGACCGGCTGGGCCTTGGCCAAGATCGGGACCGTCTACCAGACGCAGGGAAAGCATCGGGAGGCCCTCGCGGTCTTTCAGGAAAGCCTCAAGGTCTTTGAGGAACTGGCGGACAAGCCGGGGGAGGCCTCTGTCGCTGCGTTGATGGGTCATCTTTCGTTTCAGCAAGGCGCGTGGGATCAGGGGTTGGAGTCCCTGGACCGCGCCCGGCGTCTGCAGCAGGAGCTTGACGATCGGCCCGGGCTCGCCGCCACCCTCGGAAAGATGGGGAACGCCTATGAGGGGAAGGGGGAATGGGAGGAGGCGCTGCAGCACTACCGCGAGAGTATGCGGATCAAAGAGGAGCTCGGCGACAGGGTGGGCCTCGGCCTGACCTGGAACAATATCGGCACGCTCCGGGCGAAGATGGAGAGATGGGAGGAGGCCCTCGAGGCGTACGGGCAGGGTCGGCTCATCCAGGAAGGGACCGGAGATACTCGCGGGCTTTCGATCACCCTGGCCAACATCGGCCGCGTGCATCATCACAGGGGGGAGTGGCAGAAGGCCGCCGAATGCTACGAAAAGAGCTATGCCCTCCACGAGGCGTTGGGGGATGCCCTGGGGTGTGCAGGGATTCTCAACAGCCTTGGTCTTGCCCGCAAGGAGATGAGGGATCTCGACGGAGCAGAGGAGACGTACCAACGGGGGATCCAGATCCTGCGGGAACGGGATGACCTCCTCCGCGTCACGGTTCTCATGCATAATCTTGCGATCGTCCACGAGGAGAAGGGAGAGTATCGGAAGGCGCTCAGCCTCCTGGAAGAGGTCATCTCGCTCGACAAGCGGATGGGCAATCCCGATCTGAAACGCGACATGCTCACCTTCCGCCGCATCCGCCGGCGGATGTCCATGGAGCGGGACGTGCAGGTGGAACGGAGGGAGCTCGGAGAAGGATGAGGCTGTGGGAGATCACAGGCCAGGGGATCCTCAAAGCTGAGGTCCATGTGAAGGGGCCAGGCGCATGGGTGATCTGTGAGGAGTACGTGGGCCGTGACGACCGTGGCGGTGCCACCGAACCGGGGAGGATCCTCCGTGCTTCCTAGGTACCGTTTGACCTCCCGGGAAAAGGCCCACGTCACCTCAGCCCTGCGGGACCTCCTGGAGTTTCGCGAAGAGGTCCTCTTCGCCTATCTTCACGGTTCCTTTGTCAACGGGAGCCGATTCCGGGACATCGACGTAGCGGTGTACCTGAACCACGGGCGCTGGACGCGGCGGGCCTCTCTCCAGTATCAGGTCACCCTCGCCAAGGACCTGAGTCGGGCCTTGCATCTGCCTGTGGATGTCACTGTGCTCAATGTGGCCCCCCTGGGCCTCCGGCACAACGCTGTCTCCGGACGGGTTCTCCTCTGCCGTGAGGACCGGACGCGCGTCCACTTTGCGGACGGGGTTTGCCGGCACTACGAGCAGATTCGTAAGACGGCCCGCCACGCCCTCTTTACACTCCTCTGGGGACATACCACGGCCCGCCGCCTGACCCGATCCCGACAATAACCTCCTCTGCACTCTCTGCACCTTTCTGTACCTTCTGCACCTTCTGCACTTTCTGCACTCTTTGTATTTTATGTACTATCCCTTCCCGATCAGATGGCTATCCAGCTCCTTCTGGGCTTCTCGGAGGGTTTTGAAGGGCCACCGCTTGACAGCCGCCTCCTGCGAATGCTCACAGGCGGCGCAGCGCATCACACACACCGTGTCGACGTAATAGTGCCCGCAGTTGGGATCGGCGGGGTCATCGGCCAAGGCGATCCGCTCAAAACTGTCCACCTGGTGAAACTGGTCCGCGCCCCCCTGGCCACACCGCTTGCAGATCACTCTTCCCCCCGCCCCCTCTGTGTTTTCTGCACCCTCTGCACCTTTTGCACCCTCTGTACCCCTCTTACCCTTCTGTACTTTCTGCACCCTTCTGCACTTTCTGTACTGCACTCATCGCTGGCATCCCTGGACCGCCTCCCTCGCCTCCTGAAAGAGATCGAGGGTTCCTTTGGCCCGCTCGAGATCACGCTGGGCCTGGATCCGGGCCAGCCGGGCCTTCCACGGACCGAGATCAAAATCGTGAGGATCGGCCGAGTACGTGTCGATGAGGTCCCGGTAGAATTTGATCATCCGGCCAATGAGATCCACAGCGTACTCCCGCCCCTGGATCTTGAGGGTGTGAACCCCCATGTCGATGAGGTGGGGAACGTCCTCGAGGAGAAAGAAGGCATCATTCTTGAGGGCGACCCGGTCCGCCCAGGGGTCGTGATTACCCCGCAACAGGCTCCACGCCTCAAGGCAAACCCGGTAGTCCAGGCCGCCACGGTTGGGGCTTCCCTTGAACAGATCTTTGCCGCTCTCATCCTGGCCCCGTTCAAGCCGGTGGTATGGGGACATCCAGCACTTGCCCAGATATGTGTAGCACTTGTTGGCGTGGATCAGGACCTCGACCCCGACCTCGATCTCCCGACGCGAGCGGAGCTCCTTCAGCGAGAGCTTGGTGTCGGCCACCACCTGGCGGACCCCGATCTCGCGGTAGAAACAGATGTCTTCGTCATTCAAGATGTTGGCCCCGATACTGGCGTGGATGGTCAGGTCGGGAAATGTCCGGTGCACCGCCGCCATGACCCCCACGTCGCTCAGGATGACCCCGTCGATCCCGTCGCGCACCCATACCTCCATTCGCCTGAGCAGACGTGGAAGCTCCTGGGACGTGGGATGGGTATTGACCGCCGCGCGGACCTTGACGCCCCGGGCGTGGGCGATCCGGACCGCCTCCCGTAACGCCTCATCGCTCAGTTCGTAGGCGTCCCGCCTCCGACTCCAACCCTTGGGCCCGACGTAGAGGGCATTCGCCCCATTTGCCACGGTCGCCTCGACCATCTCAATGCTGCCCGCTGGCGCAAGTAGCTCGACCATTGGTCCCTCCTCATGATGAGCTGTCCGCAGTCAGCTGTCAGCAGTCAGCAATCAAGAGATGACCTTGAGCTGACTGCCGACGGTTCGGCTGAGCGGCTCGACTGAGCTCGCCGAAGTCTCGCCGAAGCCTGCTGATGGCTGGCTGCCGATGTATAGTTGACCCGATTGACCGAAGTGGAAGCCGTTACAGAGCCCGACCTTCGCATGGCCCTGGATCCTCTTCCACCAATCCCCCAGGATCTGATACGCGCCGCTCACGGTGTGCTCCAGGGCCTCTTGGTAGACCTGCCCGATGTCGCGACGGTACACGGGATCTTCCGAGATCGCCTCCACCCTGAAGGAGCGAAACCCAGCCGCGACCAGACGGGGGAGATGTTCCAGCATGCAGATATCCCGTCCGCTCAGGACCCCCTTCCCCACCGACTTCATCGCCCACTCCCCTTGACGGAGGTACAGATCCTGCTGGCACAGATCCGGGCATTTCATTCCCCACACCTTTTCATACTCCAGCAGGAAGCAGTAATCGGATATCCCGAGGGGCATCTTGCCGTGCAGGAGGATCTCCAGCTCCAGCCCGGTGTTCTCCGCCATTCCCTCGATCTCTTCCAGCGAGAGTTCGTAGTTGGGGGTCACGCGGGCCGCCCCGTAGTCTCGGAGGACCGCGGCTCCCGTGTCGGTGTAGACATTCGCGAAGCCACCGATGTGGATCGCCAGACCAGGAAACTCCGCGTGGAGGATCCGGACCACCCCCAGGTTGTGCGCCTCAACGGCGTCCACCCCCTCCTCGGCGGCCACGGCGATCGCCCTCCGGATTTGAGGGAGGAAATAGTTCCGGGGGGCCGCATACGTGGTGAGGTAGACCTTGCGCCCCGCCCCCCGGCAGTGGCGGATCCCGGCCCGCAGATCCTCAAGCCTCTCCAAGAAATTCGCCTCGTAGTCCCGGCAGAACGGATTTCCCAGGTAGACGGCATCGTACGGACCGAGATCCGACGCCATCAGATCTTTCATATTGGAGATACCGGTGTTCAGCTCGAAGGCACGGTTCATGGTTCACCGTTCACGGTTCAGGGTTGATGGTCCGAAGTCCGATGTCCGATGTCGCCAAGAGCGAGGAGGGGTTCCTTCCGAGGCAGGCGACATCTGGCTTGCGTCGGCCGGGGTCCCGCCGCCGGAGCGCAGCGCAGGTGGGGGTGGCCCGCACTGGCGAATTCCGATGCCTCAGCATGCGTAACGTTGCCTCTGCGCATCAGGTCCCCGGAGAATATGGCGCTGCCGAGGAAGGTCCCTCCGAGCTCTTGGTTCACGGTCATCGGTCGTCTGTCATCGGTCATCGTTGTTGGGTGCTGTATCACCGTCCGAGCACCACCCATGATGTCGGGAGGCCGACTGGCTCGGCGTCGGCGATCTGCTGTCCGTTTCGGGTCTGATCAATGGCCGTGCGGAAGCGCCGGACCAACGCGAACAAAAGCTCTACGGGGAGGCCTCTCCCCTGAAGCTTGATCACGTCCACCCCCGCCTCCAGGTAGGCCCCGACCTCGGGTGCCCGGCTCACCTGGCGGGCGGGCAGCACGCGCTCATCTCTTTTCTCTCCGTCGAGATACAGGCCCCAGGGATGCTGGCATACCTTGAAGCAGACACCCGCGCCCCCCCGCTTGATCGATCCGGTGAGCCGCTCACCGTCGGCCGGCATCTCCGGCATCAAGGCAGGATTCGTCCGGTAATAGCTCGGCATCCAGCACTTCCCGAGCTGGTGAAATTCATCCACCATATGGATCATGACCTCGATCCGGGCCTTGACATGCGGCCGGATCTCGGCGATCTCGGCAGGGTGGAGCGTCCCCGGGAGGACCACGCAGCTCGCGCCGATCTCCCCAAGGAGCGCCACGTCGTGAACATTCAGGGCGCCGCACCCGATGCTGGCGGTCAGCGACAGGTCCGGATAGCGCCGGTGAACACGGGCAAGGATGCCGGGGTCATTGAGGATGACTCCTGCGATCCCCCATGCACTGAGCCCTGCAAGGCGTTCAAGGAGAAAGTCGACCTCATGGCCTCGCGGAATCGTGTTGAGGGCGAGCTCGACCGTCGCCCCTCGCTGGCGGGCGAGGGTCAGGACCTCTTGCAGTTCTGCCGGGGTGAGCTCACCCCGGGCGCCCCCTCGACTCCACCCCTTGAGCCCCACATAGATGGCATCCGCCCCTGCCTCCAGGCTGGCTTTCGCCGCCTCCACACTCCCAGCAGGAGCCAGGAGAGTTCCCCGATCCTTCATGGCCATGGCATCCTCGTCCGTTCGACCAAGCGAACGAAACGCCAGCACGATACCACCCGCATCCGGACCCGTCAAGGGGAAACTCACTAGCGGGTTTGCCCCCCGATGACCCGGGTGATGAGCCCGGCGACCTCGCGGAGCTTCCGCCCACACCGGGCGAGCCGACGGCGTGGCAGAAGGGAGGCAAACCCAACCACGCCCAGGGCAAGGGTCACTTGACCGCGGTGGTCGAGGATGGGGGCCGCGACGGCGTTCACGCCCTTGGCCACTTCTCCAAAGCTCTCGGCAAACCCGCGGCGGCGCACTTCGGCCAAGGCCTTCTTTATCTGCGGGTACCGCTGCTCCCTGCGGCGCTCGGGCCGTTCCAGGACTCCTCGAGACCAGAGCCGATCCAGATCCCCCTCGGGCACATAAGCGAGAAAGCACTGACCTAACGCCCCCTGACCCAGAGGGAGCGCCTGGCCGATCGGGATCGTGATGCGGAAGGGATCCTGGGCCTCCACCCGTTCCACGATGATCACCCGATCCTGAAATCGCTGGCCCAAGAGGCAGGTGAGCTTGAGCTCATCAAACAGATCCTGGAGGAACGGTTTAGCCACATCGGCCCGACTGGTAGCCGCCGAGGCCGCCCCTCCGAACTCGATGAGGGCCGATCCCAGGCCGTACTTCTTCGTCCCCCCGTCGTAAGAGACCAGGCCATGCCGGGCCAAGGATCTGAGGATGTTAAAACAGGTGCTCTTGTTGAGGTCAAGGGACCGGCTGAGTTCGGAAACACCCCAGGGCCGGTGGTTCCGGTCTTTCAAGAACGTGAGGATCCGGACCGCGCCTTCCACCGCCGGGACCTGACTGTGTGCCATGGTGAGACCCCTCGAATGTTCTCTGGATAGAACGAAGTTCTCGTCATTAAACGATGTCCCACCGAACCTGTCAAGAGAAAAAGGGGCAGGCAACAAGAGAGGGGATCCCGACATCGTCGGGACCCCCTCTCTTTTCTTCGCTGATTTTCCTGCTGTCGCGAGACTACCTCTTCGCTTTTTCGGCCTCCTGCTGCCGGAGGACGCGCCGCAGGAGCTTCCCGGTCCCCGGACCGCCAGGCCCAGGTGCCCGGGGCATCTTGTCGATGAACTCGACCTCGCGTGGCAGCTTGTAGATCGCGACCTTGCCCTTGCAGAACTCGATCAGCTCCTGCTTCAGTGTGTCCGAGCCCTGCTGACCCGCTTTGAGCTGGACAAAGGCCTTGGTCTTCTGGCCCATCACGGGATCTGAAGCCCCCACGACCCCTGCATCCGCGACGGCGGCGTGGGTGACCAAGACATCCTCGATCTCCTCCGGGCCGATCCGGTAGCCCGAGGACTTGATCAGGTCATCCTCGCGCGACAGGAACCAGATGTACCCATCTTCGTCCATGGTGACCATGTCGCCGGCCCGGCACCACCCTTCCTTGACGACCGAGCGCTGCTTCTCGGGATCCCGCCAGTACGTGGTTCCCGTAGGTCCCCGGGCAACAAGCTGTCCGGTCTCTCCGGGTTTACAATCCTTCCCCTCCTCATTGACCACCCTGACCTCGTATCCAGGGATGGCGGGACCGATGGAGCCGGGCTTCACCTTTTTGGTGGCCGCCGACGAGATGAAGACGAACATCATCTCGGTGGTCCCCAGCCCCTCAAAGATCTCCTGGCCGAATTTGGCCTTCCAGTCGTGGTAGGTCTTGGCCGTGAGCGACTCTCCCCCGCCGGTACAGACCCGGAGGGAACTCAGGTCGTATTTCTTCTCGGCATCCGGGACCTGGAGCATCTTACGATAGGCTGTGGGGAGGGCCGAGAGGATGGTCGCCTTGTGCTTCTGGATCTGGTCGAACATCCCCTCGGGGCTGAAACGGGGGAAGATGGAGACGGCGGCCCCGAAGCGGTACGGGATCGTCGCCACGGCGGAGTAGCCAGCCGCCATGGAGATGGGGGCGGCGCTCAGGATGACGTCATGCTCTGTAATCCCCCAACAGTACTTGCCGAAGCCGTCGGGAACGATGAGCGCCTCCTCAAGGAAATGGGCCGTTCCCTTGGGGAGGCCCGTGGTGCCGGAGGTGTAGAGGAGCACCGAGACATCCATCCGATCGCGGCGGACCGGATCACACTCCGGTTTCCCGCCATCCACCAGCTCCTGGTAGAGAAGATACCCCTTCTGCTTGAACGTGGCCTGCTCTTCGGGGGTGCCGCCGATCACGATGATATGCTTGAGCGTCTTGAGATCGGGCCTGGCCTTCTCCAGCTCCTCGAGCAGGGCCGACGCGACCACCACCGCCTTGACCTCGGCATTGTTAAAGACGTGGGCGATCTCGGACCGCGAGAAGAGCCCGGAGGTCGGCAGGAAGACGCCCCCGATCTTCAAGACGGCGAAATTCGCCACCAGGGCGGGGGGGATATTGGGGGCGCGCAGGGCCACCCGGTCCGCCTCCTCGATGCCCAACGCCTTCAGGCTGCTCCCGAGCTTGTTGACCATCCCCAGGAGCGCCTTGTACGGGATCTTGCGATCCTCAAAGAGGATGGCCGGCCGATCCCCCTTCCCACCCGCCACCTGCTTGTCGATGAGCTCTTCGGTGCTGTTGAATTTCTGCGGGTAGGCCTGATACTCCGGGAGCTTGTAGACCCGGGTCGGCCAGAGCTCCCTCGGGGGGAGATATCCTTCCGGGATCTTTCCCATGGCGCCTCCTCCTCTAGGCCTTGCTCAGCAGTTTTTGCAGGGCCTCCTCCACGCCGATCAATTTGTTCTCTTCCTTATCCATCCGGGGATACACCTCGGTGGGATACCGTTCGGTCTCCTTGTCAAAGACGAGGAGAGCTGGAACCGCCTTTCCGAATTCCTCTTCAAGCGCGCCCTTCGTCCCGAAGACCGCGCGCTTGGCCGCACTGGGCCCGGTCACGGCAGCATTATAGGTCATGAAGGCGGCCGGCTGCTCCCCGCAGTCCTGGATCTTGATGTTGACCCCCTTCGCCTTCAGTTGATTCGCAAGATCCACGGCCTTCTTGTTGTCACAGGCGTATTGTTTCGCCGGCTCTTGCTTGCTGCTGTAATACAATTCGACCTTCATAGCGTATTCCCCCTTCTTGTCAACGCCCGGATCGCCTCACAAACTATTACAAACGCATTTCATTTTCTGACAATGGAGCATTAGACCATTAGACCTCAATGGAGCACCTTTGCCCTATTATGCCATTGCTCCATTGCTCCAAAGTGAACGCACTTAGTGCGTTTACTTTGGCTCACCGTACCATGCTCTCTTCCTACCGGTCAAGGTGATCTCCCGAGAAAAACAGGCCACGGCTGCTCATCACAGCCGTGGCCTGTCTCCACCTTCTTGGATCGCCCAAGGGTAAAAGCTACTTGCCCGGCTTCCATCCCTTGGGAATGATCCTCCAGTAGGGCCAGTCGATCTTGATGCAGTAGCCGTCGTACGCCTTCTGGATGTGGGCGTCGAGCGCCGGCTTATAGCAGTCAGGGCTGTTATGGATCGGACAGTTCTGCGTTGCTGCTGCCATCCTGGTTGCCTCCTTCCTCTCGATGGGCGGGGCAGGTTTGGGGGCTGCGACCTGGGTCCGGGGAACAGGAGCGGGCTTGCCCGCCCTCTGGGCCGGCCTTGGGGGCGTTCGTACCTTCTTTTTGGCGGCTACCGGCCTGCCCTTTGGAGCAGCCGGTTTCATCGCTTTCGTCTTGGGCCTGCGACCCTTCGCCGCCTTCTTTCCCACCCGAGCAGGGCGCCGCCCCTTTCCCCCCCGTCCCTTTGGATTTGGCTTCGGCACCTAATCGCTCCTACTTATGTCTTCCCTCCATGATAAAGCGCGGCCGGCTCCCCACCAGGTCTTCGGCCTTGAGCGGCGCGCCGCTCACCGGCTTGCCCCGGATGCTCTTGGTGATAGGGATCGGCTTGCCGACGAAGTCCGCCCGGGCCATAACCGGCGGGTTCACCTTGGTCGTATCGGTGATCTTGGTCTTGTAATCCTTGGACTGGGCGAAGCCAGGCAGCTTATCGTGGGGCGGCTTGGCCTCAGTGGGCCCGGAGACCCGCGTGCCGTTGTCAATCTTCACCGCCCAAATGGCGTCGCAGCCGGCACACTTCACCTTCCCGTCAAAGAACCAGAAGGTGAACGGGTCCAAGTAGTTGACGATCTGGCACTTGCCGCACTCCAAGAGCAGCGAGCAATGCTTGAAGTCTGCCATTCACCTACCTCCTCGTCAGCCCAGGGGGGACCGCCCTTCGCGGCCCCCCTACCCGTCGCTGACCTTTAGATGATATCGTTCTTTTCCAGCTCCCGGATCTGGTCCAAGCCGTAGCCGCAGTACTTCTGGAGAATGTACTCGTTGTCGGCCCCCACCGGCTTGAAGACCCACCGATGGCGCGCAGGGGTATCGGAGAGATGGTACGGCAGCCCCTGGCTCAGGACGTCGCCGAAGGTTGGGTCATCCATCCAGTGCATCTCGTCCCGCAGGTGGAAGTGCTCCTGCTGGGAGCATTCCTTGTTGCTCCACACCGGCTGGCTGTTGATGTCGTTCTTCTCCATGATCTGCCAGACTTCCTCTTTGGTCTTGTCCTTGGCCCACTCTTCCATAGCGGTGTAGATCTCGCTCTGGGCCTTGGGTTGAACCCGATCGTCGTACTTGGCGTACTTGCTCGCCAGCGCCTTCAGGTTTGGCACCAGCTGGCACAGCTTGGCGAAATCGCCATCCTCAGGCGCGGAGATCAGGATCTGCCCCGGCTCCGCTTCCAAGGGGATCTTGGACCCTGGGTAGGACGGCTTCCCGCACTGGACAATCCCGTGGACGCACAGCTGCCGATCCCAGTTCCCCCAGCGCTGCGCGACGACCCCGTAGCGGGCGAACAGGGGGATGGTCCCCTCGATGATCCGGGTCGCGCCGTGGACCTGGCTGTACTCGATGAACTCTCCGGTCCCCGAGATGTTATCCCGCCACCACAGCGCGGCGAGGCCGGCAAAGCAGCCCATCATGCCCCCCCAGTAGTCGGCCAGCCAGATGGTGTGCTTGGAGGGGAGCCCGACGGCGGGGTGGCCTTGCCCCGGCCCGGGCATGCCGGTGATGGAGAAGGTTCCGCCTTGGGCCTGGCCCAGGATGTCGTACGAGGCCCGGACCCGTCCCGGCCCCCAGCCGCCAAAGCCCCCCATCCAGATATAGATCATCCGGGGGTTGATCTTGGCGGCCTGGCGATAGCCGATCCCCCAGCGGTCGAACGTTCCAGGCCGGTAGTTCTCAGCCTGAATGTCGGTCTTGGCTTGGATGCGGTGAACGATCTCGACCCCTTCGGGCTTGTGGAAGTCCACCGCGAGGAAATACTCGTTGTGATTCGCGCCAAAGAACCCGAGGCCCGTCCCCTTATCCGGCATCCACCTGGACAAGGGATACAGGAAGGGCTCGTTGTACGGGGTGGTGTGCCGCATCGGCTCGCCCCGCCGCGGCAGCTCGATCTTGATGGTCTCCATGCCCAGCTCGGCGAAGTAGTTGGCGCAGGAGGGGCCGAGGATATACTGAGTCGTGGAGATCGCCGTATACCCCTTGAACGCCTCGGGTTTTTCGAAGATCTTCTTGGCGTCGAAGACCGTGCGACAGTACTCTTCAAAGCTCATCGCCTTGAGATCCTTTTGAGTCATGCTGCAGACCTCCTTGTCTCAGGCGTTTTAGATGGTCCCCTTCTTCTTGAGGGCGTCGATCTCGTCTTTCTTGAACCCGAAGTACTTGCGGTAGATCTCCTCGTTGTCGAACCCGGTCGGCCGGCCGAGCCACTTGATCCGTGGCGGAGCCTTCTGGGCCAACTGGGAGGGCGGGCTGATGACGACCTTGCCGTACATGAGATCGTCGACCTGCATCACGTGACCCCGGTACTTGAAATGCGGGAACTCCGCCACCTCGTCGGCAAAGGTCACGCCGCCCGAGGCCACCTCTTCGGCCTGGAGCTTCGTCTCGGCCTCAAGCCGCGAGTTGTCCTTGAACCACTCGGACAAGGTCGTATAGGTCTCGACCTGGGCATAGAAGGGGAGCCGGTCCACCACGACCTTCAGCGTCGGGTCCTCGACGATGTGCTGCTCCAGCTCGGGCCGGTCCTTGCCCACCGTCTTCCAGATCCGGTACCAGAGCCGGTCGTGGCCGCCACCGACCATGATCTGGCCATCCTTGCAAGGGTTCACGGCATAGATATTGATGGCCAGGTCCCAGTTGCCGAAGCGGGGCCGGATGCTGCCGTCCATCCCCTGCCAGCCCCAGTTATAGTCAATGATCCGCATGATCCCGGCCGCGCCGGTGGCCTCGACGAACTGGCCGCGGCCCGAGATCCTGTCCCGGTAATTCAGCGCTGCCATGATCCCATTGGCCAGGCACGTGCCGCCCACGTAGTCGCAGACCCACATGCCGGACCGGGTGGGCCGACCGCCGAAGGCGGCCGGGGCCCCGGTGCCATGGGTAAACCCACAGGCGTTCTGCCCCGTCGGGTCATACATCCAAGGCCGGTCCTTGAGCGGTCCCCACTGCCCCCGCTGCCCGATCCAGCCGTAGACCAGGCGGGGGTTGATCTCGGAAAGCTGCCGATAGCCGATCCCCCACGCGTCGAACTGCCCGGGGGGGTAGTTCTCGACCAGGATGTCCGCGTCGACGGCGAGCTTTTTCAGGAGCTCGCGGCCCTCGGCAGACTCCAGGTTCAGCGTCATCGAGAACTTGTTCCGGCACTCGTGGAGGAAGTTTGCCCCCATCGCCTCGCCGGTGACGTTGTCCTTGAACATCCACTCCTTACGGTTGAAGGGGGTCAGTCGTCGGGTGGGATCCCCGCCGGGGGGCTCGACCATGATGACCTCGGCCCCGTGCTCGGCGAAGAGCGAGGTGGCCCAGTGGCCGCCCATGCTCTTCATGGTACAGTCAAGGATCCGAAGCCGGCTCAGCTTCTCCGGCTTCTTCCCCACATCCCGCCAGTGGACATTGGCTTCGAGCCAGTTGGGGTATTCCCGCGCTGCCTCGCTCAACCCCTTATAGACCTCATCGGGCGTCATAAGGGGTACCGCCGGCCATGGCAGCACAGGGATGTCAGAACTCTTGATTTCTGGCATGCTCTCCTCCTCCTACTGGAATAACGGTGATGCCTCTGCTTCCACGGAACACCGCCACACCGGGACGGCATCTACATTTTGTTCTCTCTCACCTCCTCTCTACGTTACCTGGCGGCCAAGGCGCCTACTTCGTACCCCAGGCGCTGTGAGAGCTTGCTCGCCGCTTCCTTCACGAGGGGGACCAGGTCCTTCTCGATCCGCTCCAGGGAAAACCGCGGGACCGGTCCCGAGAGCGCCACACCGGCCACGACCCGGTGCGAGTAATCTCTGACCGGCGCAGCGACACACCGGACCCCCTCTTCCAACTCCTCGTCGTCCACCGCATAGCCGAGCCGTGTCACCTCTTTGAGATGGGTGACCAGCTTGTCAAGGTTATCGATGGTGTGTGGCGTGCGCTTCTTTAGGGTATGGCCCTCAAAGACCTGGGCCAGATGGTCCCGGGATTCGTAGGCGAGCTGGACCTTGCCAGAGGCAGTGCAGTACGCGGGCAGACGATGTCCGAGTCGCGGGACGATCCGAACCGTCTGGGAGGTCTCATGCATCAGGACATACACCACTTCGGGACCATCCAGGATCGCCAGATATGCGGTTTCGTCACACCGGTTCACCAGGTCCTCCAGGATGGGGCGGGCCTGCCTTCTCAGGCCCAGATGGTGGACGAAGATATTGGCCACCTCGAAGGTCTTAATCCCCAACCGGTAGTTCCCGGTCCTCTGGTCCTGCTCGATATACCCCCGGACCTCCAGCGTGGCGAGCAAACGAAAAACGTTGTTCTTGTGCAGTCCGAGCTTGTGGCTCAGCTCCGTAACCCCCAACTCCTCCTGCTCATAGTTAAAGGCTTCCAATATATCCAGCGCCCGGTCGACGGACTGGACGATGTACTCTGATTTTTCCTTGCGGCGATGAGCCATCCGTCCGCCTGGGTGCCAAACGGGACTTGGCTCCGTGAAGGCTCCCGTTACCGGGATCTCGTTTACGGCGATCGGACTTTCTGACCTAGAAGGATGTGTCTACGTGTGTGGGCGCCTCGTGCCCGGTGAAGCTAACAAGGCAAGGCTAATGTAAAATCTCGTTCTATTCTTGTCAAGTAAAAAATGAAACCGGGGGGAGCGGGAGACCCGAGGAACCGTCCGGGGGGCGCGCCCTACCTAGGGAGGCCAAAAATCCCCTGCGGGACCTTCTGCCAGTCGGCCAAAAACCGTTCGAGCCCGACATCGGTCAGGGGGTGTTTGACGAGCTGCTCGAGGACGGGTGGAGGGACCGTGACCACATGGGCGCCCACCAGGGCGGCCTCGACGACATGGCGGGGGTGCCGGATACTGGCGGCCAAGACCTGGGTAGCGAGGTTGTACGTCCTATAGATGGCGACGAGGTCCCGGACGACATCCATGCCGACGTGCGCGTAATCGTCCAGGCGTCCGATAAAAGGGCTCACAAAGGTCGCCCCCGCCTTGGCCGCGAGGAGGCCCTGTGTCGCCGAAAAGACCAGGGTCACATTCACGCGGATGCCCGCGCTGCTCAGATCCCGGACCGCCCTGAGCCCTGGTTTCAGCATCGGGATCTTCACCACCACGTTATCGGCGATCTTGGCGATCTCCCGCCCCTCGGCCATCATCTCCTCGTAGGTCTTGCCGACCACCTCAACGCTCACCGGGCCGGGAACGATCCGGCAGATCTCCTCGACCACCTCCCGGAAGTCTGCCCCCTCCTTGGCGATCAGGGACGGATTGGTGGTCACCCCATCGATCAGCCCGTGCTGCACAGCGTCCCGGATCATTTTCACGCTGGCGCTATCCATAAAGATCTGCATCGCGCTCCTCCTCAACGTGCCATGCCGTCTCGTGAAGTGCCAGCTAGCCGGCTAGTCTGCCAGAAAGCTGGAATGCTCAAGAGCCGACAGTCCAGCCTCCGTTCTCGCCTCCTAGCGTCCTCGCGTCTACCCCTGAGGTCGGGCGCCGAAAATCGCCGTCCCGATCCGGACCATGGTCGCCCCCTCCTCCACGGCGACCTCGAAGTCGTGGCTCATGCCCATGGAGAGATGCCTCAGGCTCAGCTCGGGGAAGCGGGAGACAGCCTCCTCCCGGAGCCGGGTCAACCGCCGAAAGCAGGGCCGGACCCCGTCGGGGTCCGGATCGAAAGGGGGCATGGCCATCAACCCTTCGATGCTCAGGTGTGGCAGAGACCCCACTCTCTCCAGCAGAGGGAAGAGTTCGATTTCGGTCACTCCGGTCTTGGTCGGTTCCTCGGCGACATTTACCTCGACCAACGCTCGGACCCGCTTGCCCAGAGTGGATCCCGCCTTATCCAGTTCCTGCGCAAGCTTCCACGAATCGAGGGAGTGGACCCAGTCAAAGAGCCGCACCGCCAGTCGCGCCTTGTTGGTCTGGAGGTGTCCCACCATGTGCCACCGGCACGGGGCATTGATCTCGCCGATCTTGGCCTGTGCCTCCTGGACCCGATTCTCTCCGATATCGCTGATGCCAGCGGCGATGGCCTCCTCAATGGTGGAGGCTGGAAAGCTCTTCGCCACGGCCACCACCAGAACCTCCCCCGGATCTCGGCCCACCCGCAAGGCCGCCGCCGCGATCCGCGCCCGCACGCTCTCGACCCGCTCCTTGATGGTCATCCCGCCTCGCCTTACAAGCTTCTAGCGTACCAACCGTAACGTATCAGAGGGCCTCAGAGGTGTCAATTCCAGTCGTCGACCGACGACCGGCGAGGCTAGGTGGCTGGTGGTTGGCGACTGGTGGTTGGTCCTACTCACCAATCACTAATCACTAATCACCAGTCACTACAGGAGGGCGATGACGCTCATCATCCGGCCCGTCTTTGGCTTTTCGGCCCGATATGAGTAAAAGAGATCGCTGCGGCACGCGGTGCAGAGGCCGGTGTCCACGACGCGTTCCCGGCTGACCCCTGTCTCGCCCAGGATGGCGATGTTCAGGCGAGCGAGGTCCAACATCCAGCGACCCTCTCCGATCGGTTTCACACAGCCCTGCCACGCTGTACAGGCCCCCTTCAGCTTGGTGATGACTGGCTCGTCCACCTCGTAACAGCAACCCCGGATGCCCGGACCGAGCGCGGCATAGCACTCGGCGGGATCGGTGCCATACGCCTCGTGCATCTTTCGAAGTGCGCGCTCGACGATACGCTGCACACTGCTCCGCCAGCCGGCATGAACGGCCCCGATGACCCGGCGGCGAGGGTCAGCAAGAAAGATCGGCAGGCAATCGGCGGTGCTGATGGTGAGTCCGAAACCCGGGACATCGGTCACCATTGCGTCGTAGAGGTAGTCATCATCCAGCAAGAGTCGGGGGAACTGCTCGCGTCCCGCTAGGCCGGGATCCACGACTAAAACATCGTTCCCATGCACCTGGCGGACGCGCACGATGCGCGACGGATCCAGGCCGAGGACGCTGAAATACCGGCGCCGATTTTCGCGCACGGCCGCCGGATTGTCGCCGACGCTGAGCCCAAGGTTGAGCGAGTGATACGGCGGGACGCTCACTCCCCCCTTCCGGGTGCTGAAGGCGTGCCGGACGCCTAACTCATCAAAAAAAGAGAGCCGGAGAAACCCCGGCTCCTCACTCTCGACAATCCCCCGCTCGGTGAATCCCATCCCGCCCCTTCGTCTATCCTACATTATATATAACACATGTGATTCGCCCAATCACCCCGGGCGCAAGAACCCCACGGGGTGTCTCGGGAACGGAAAATAACCGGGCGGCCCGGAGAGGGCCGCCCCAAGAGAAGCGAAGGACCGCTCACTCCGCCTGGCGGCGGAGGAACGTCGGGATGTCGAGTTCCTCCTCGTCCAGCTCGGCGAGCGTCAACTGGGCCGCACCTACCTCTAGCCTGCCCCCCCGCCGCCTGAGATACCCCGGCCGTTCGACTACCTTGCTCGCATAGGCCTTGAGGTCGGCGATCTTGGTCTGCTCGGTCGCCTTCGCCTGCTGTTGCTCAAACCCGGTCGCGATGACCGTCACCCGCACCTCGCGGTTCATGCGCTCATCGATCACCGCTCCGAAGATGATGTGGGCATCGGGATCAGCGGCGGCATAGATCGCCTGACCGACCTGCTCGACCTCATGGAGGCAGAGGTCCGGACCGCCGGTGATGTTGAGCAAGACCCCGCGGGCCCCCTGGATGGAGACATTCTCCAGGAGGGGGCTATTGATGGCCCGCTGCGTCGCCTCGACGGCGCAGTCCTCGCCGACGGCATGACCGGTCCCCATCATGGCCAGCCCCCGCTCGGCCATGATGGTCCGCACATCGGCGAAATCCACATTGACGAGCCCAGGGATCACGATGAGATCCGAGATCCCCTGGACCGCCTGGCGGAGGACGTCGTCGGCAAGCTTGAAGGCCTCGAGAAAGGTCGTGGACCGATCGGCGATGGCGAGGAGTTGCTGGTTGGGAATGGTAATCAGGGTATCAACCTTCTCCTTGAGCTCCTGCAGGCCCCGCTCGGCCTGCGCCATTCGGACCTTGCCCTCAAACTGGAAGGGTTTGGTCACCACACCCACCGTCAGGATCCCCAATTCTTTGGCGAGATTGGCGATCACGGGGGCGGCGCCTGTGCCGGTTCCCCCGCCGAGCCCCGCAGTGACGAAGACCATATCCGCGCTGTCCAGGAAGCTCAGGATCTTATCGGTGTCTTCGATGGCCGCCTTCCGGCCGATGTCCGGGTTCGACCCGGCTCCCAACCCCTTCGTGAGCTTCTCCCCGATCTGCAGCTTGCTCTCGACGGGGGAAGAATGGAGAGCTTGAGCGTCGGTGTTGATCACGATGAACTCCACCCCCGTCATCGACGAGGTCGCCATGCGGTTCACCGCATTCGAGCCCCCTCCTCCGACACCGACGACTTTGATCTTGGCCGTCTTCTGAGGACCCTCTTCTAATTGAAACGGCATCGCTCACCCCCTCCTCTGTGTTAGCCCCAAAAACGCTGTCAGCTGTCAGCCATCAGCCGTCTGATAGCTGTTAAAAGAATTCGCCGAACCACTCCCGCATCCTCTCTGTCACCCGACTGAACAGGGCGCCCTCGGTGACCCGCCGGAACTTCCGCTGGTGTCGATTCTGGGACCCATACAGCACGAGACCCACGGCAGTCGCGTAGATCGGGCTCGCCACCACGTCGACGAGCCCCGCCACCCCTGCGGGGATTCCCCGTCTCACCGGCAATGTGAGGATCTCCTCCGCCAATTCCGGAACCCCAGGCATGATTGAGGACCCGCCCGTCACGACCATCCCTCCGACGACCGTCTCTTCAAACCCGGCCCGCCGGATCTCCCGATCGACGAGGGAAAAGATCTCCTCGAGGCGAGGCCGGATAATCTCACACAGCATGTGTCGGCTGATGGTGCGGGACCGCCGACCGCCCACGCCCCCCACCTCGATATGCTCCTCCCGCTCGATCAGCGAGGCCACGGCGCATCCGTGTTTCTTTTTGATCTCCTCCGCTTCATGCATGGGAGTGCGTAACCCGATAGCGATATCGTTGGTGAGATGGTCTCCGCCGACCGCCAGCACCGCCGTGTGCCAGATGCTCCCCTCTTCGAAGACGGCGATGTCGGAAGTGCCGCCGCCGATATCCACCAGGACCGCGCCGAGGTCTTTCTCGTCGGAGCTGAGGGTCGAGAGAGAAGAGGCGAGCTGCTGGAGCACGATGTCCTGGACCTCGAGCCCGGCGCGGTTGCAGCATTTGATGATGTTCTGGGCCGAGGTGACGGCCCCGGTCACGATGTGGACTTCGGACTCGAGCCGCACCCCGGTCATCCCCAGTGGTTCCTTGATCCCCCCCTGGCCGTCCACGATGAACTCCTGGGGCAGGACATGGATCACCTCGCGATCCACGGGGAGGGCGACCGCCTTGGCGGCGTCAATGACCCGGTCCACATCCTTTTGGGTGATCTCTCGACTCTTGCTCGAGACGGCAATGACGCCGCGGCTGTTGATCCCCTTGATGTGGCCCCCGGCGATCCCCACGAAAACGGAATGGACATCCACCCCGGCCATGAGCTCCGCCTCTTCCAGGGCGCGCTTGATGGAGTCCACCGTGACCTCGATGTTGATCACGACCCCCTTCCGGAGCCCCTTGGAGGGACTGGTCCCGACGCCGATGATGTCCAGGCCCCCATCGTCGAGAAGCTCGGCGATGATGGCGCAGATCTTGGTGGTGCCGATGTCCAATCCCACGATCACGTCATTTTCCCGTGGCACCTCTCATCCTCCTTTCTCGGGCGGCTTCAGGATCACCCGCCCGGGAAATCTGAGATCCGCATACGCGAAACCCTGCAGCCGCTCCTCGCGATGACCCAGGGCCAGGCTGAGACGATGTAGTTGCGCGAGGGGATCCGGGCCGATCCGCAGAATCGCCCTGCCCCCCGCCAGGCGCAGGACATAGTTGCCGTCCGCCTCGGCGGTCACCTCCTCCACCAGTGTCTGCCTGAGGAGCGGTGCCTCCCGGAGCAGCTCGAGGAGCTCAAGCCCACCCAGGAGTCGCCGGTCGTCGAGATGCTCCCCGGCCCGGGCCTCGGCTCTCCAGGCTGCCCGCAGGAGCGGCAGGGCCTGCCCCGGGCGTGCCCGCTTCTCCTCAAGGATGACGGCATCAGCGCTCAGCAGAAACGTCTTCCCGAGGGACAGGAGGGCGACGGGCCGTCGCTCCTCGACGGTGATGATCAGGCTGAGGGGGGGCTGCCGCTGGATCGAGGCGCTCAAGACCCAGGGATGGGTCGTGATCCTGCCAGCCAGCTCCTCGAGATCCAGTTGGAGGATGTTGACCGGCGGCCGGAGCCGCAACCGGGAAAGGATCTCGGCTGTCTCCACGTGGACATTTCCCCGGACCCGGATCTCACGCACCTCAAGCACCGAGAGCTGACGCAGGGACCCATGGGCCCACCAGACGCCCCCAATGACCAGGGCCACCGCGGTGGTGGTGGGGACGGCGATCATCCATCGCCGCCAGCGGCCATCACTTTCCTTTCGTCTCCGACGCACTTCCCCTCCTCGGAGTTCACAGTTCACAGCAGAAGGAGATACCTTTACCCGTGAACCGCGAACGCTCTAGTCATCTCCGACGACCCGAACCTCCAGCTCGAGCTCCACCTGCATCTTCTCCCGGACCTGGCGTTGCATCAGATCAATGAGGGCCAGCACATCCGTCGCCGTCGCCCCCCCCAGGTTGATGATGAAGTTTCCGTGTTTCGGCGAGATGCAGGCACCCCCGACCCGCACGCCCTTGAGCCCCGCCTTCTCCACGAGGCGGCCCGCATACTCCCCAGGTGGATTCTTGAATACGGAGCCTGCCGATCGCCACTCCACCGGCTGTCCCCGATTCCGCTGGATGAGGTTCGCTGAGATCCGACGCCGAATCTCACCGGCGTCGCCCTGCTCCAGATCGAAGGCCGCCTCGAGGAGGACGCATCCCTCCGGCAGGGAGGAGCGTCGGTACGAAAACTGCAACCGGTCCCGCGAAAAGACGTGCTCATCCCCCTCGCGTGTCAGCAGCCGCACTGCCACCAGGTGATCGGCGATACATCCCCCAAAGGCGCCGGAGTTCCCCCGGACTGCGCCCCCGACGCTCCCGGGGACCCCCGCCAGGCACTCCACCCCGCTGAGGGCGAGCTTGGAACAGAAGGCCACCAGTCGACTCAGGCGGACTCCGGCACCAGCCGAGACTCGCCTTCCCGCCACGTTCAGCTGAGTGAAGATCCCCTCGAGATGAAGAACCACCCCTCGAAAGCCCCCATCGCGGACCAACAGGTTGCTCCCGCCTCCCAAGACGAGGTAGGGCACCCCCTCCTCTCGGCAGAGCCGTAGGGCAGCCCGGACGTCCGCCTCACCTTCGGGAAAGACCATGATGTCTGCAGGCCCCCCAATGCCGAAGGAGGTATATTTACCGAGGGGCTCCCCGTACACGATGCGCCCCTTGATCTGTTGTTCCAGCCTTTCTTTGAGCGTCGCTCCCACCATGCCTCTCAATGTCGTTCATGGTTCAGGGTTCAGGGTTCAGGGTTCATGGTAAGAGCCTAGTTTGCGCCGTCCCCACTCTGAACGCTGAACCATGAACTATGAACCTCTTTCGAGGCGGCGGACGATCTCCTCCCCCACCTGCCAGATGTCTCCGGCCCCCAAGGTGATCACCATATCTCCAGGGCGGAGCATCGGGATCAACACGTCCGGGATCGCCTCCTTATCCGGGACAAACGTGGCATGGCGATGTCCATGCTCCAACGCCCCCTCGGCGATCTCCCTCCCGCTGACGCCGGGGATGACCGGCTCACCAGCGCCGTACACCTCGGTCACCACGAGCACGTCGGCCTGGTAAAAGGCGGTGAAGAACTCTCCGAGCAGATACTTGGTTCTCGTGTATCTGTGAGGCTGAAAGACCACGACCACCCGCCGCCCAAAGCCGTCCTTGGCCGCATCGAGGGTCGCGCGGATCTCGGCGGGGTGGTGGCCGTAATCATCCACCACCAGAATCCCGCCAACCTCGCCCTTCACCTGGAAGCGGCGATCGACACCGGCGAACTGCGCCAGCGCTTCCCGGATGACCTCCGGCTCGATGTTCAGCTCGAGACCGACCGCGACGGCGGCTAACGCGTTGCTCACATTATGGATTCCCGGCACGCGCAGCCGGAACTTCCCCAACTCCTCCTGCCGCGCCACGACGGCGAACTCCGATCCCATGCCTTCCAGGTGGATCTCCCTGGCAGTGATGTCCGCCTGGGTCCTGAGCCCGTACGTGATGAACCGCTTCTCCACCGAGGGGAGGAGGGTCTGAATGTTCTCCTGATCAAGACACAGGATGGCGGACCCGTAGAAGGGGACCTTATTGATGAACTGCAGGAAGGTTTCTAGAATGTGCGGCAGGTCCCGGTAGTAGTCGAGATGCTCGGCGTCGATGGTCGTTACCACCGCGATCGTCGGTGAGAGCTTCAGGAAGGATCCATCGCTCTCATCCGCCTCCGCCACCAGGAAGTCTCCCCGGCCGAGCTTCGCATTGGTGTCGAGACCTCTCAGGCGTCCGCCGATGACGATCGTGGGATCGAGCCCCCCTTCGGCAAGGACGGTCGCCAGCATGGAGGTCGTCGTGGTCTTGCCGTGGGTGCCCGCCACCGCGACGCCGTACTTGAGACGCATCAGTTCCGCCAGCATCTCCGCACGTGGGATCACCGGAATCAGGTGCTGGCGGGCGGCGGCGACCTCCGGATTATCCAGGGCCACCGCCGAAGAGCGAACCACCACATCGGCGCCCTGTACGTTCTCCGGCGCATGCCCGATGGACACCCGGATTCCCAGGCTCTCGAGACGCCGAGTCACTTCCGACGCCTTCAGATCGGATCCTGTCACGAGATACTCCATGTTGTGGAGCACCTCTGCAATCCCGCTCATCCCGGCCCCGCCGATCCCCACGAAATGGATGTGCCGGTACCGCCGCACCATCGGTCAATCCCCCGTCCGGCGACCCCACCGCTGCTCCGCGATGTGTCTCGCCGACCGCTCGCCCCGCCGCTCTCCCGCCAGCTGACAGACCAGATCGGCAAGATGGGAGGCCGCATCAGGCCGCCCCAGACTGTGCGCCGCCTGGCCCATCGCGGTGAGCGTCCCGGGGTCGTCGAGCAACTCATACAGCTCCACTGCGAGTCGATGACCGGTGAGATCCCGGTCGAGGATCATCCATGCACCCCCGACCCTCACCACCTCCTCCGCGTTTTCCCGCTGATGATCATTGGCGGCGAAGGGATAGGGGATGAGGAGGGCCGGTTTTCCGAGCGCGGTGAGCTCCGCGATGGTGGTCGCCCCGGCCCGGCACACCACGAGGTCCGCCGCCGCGTAGGCCGAGGCCATGTCCTGGACAAAGGGGAGAACCCGTGCCTCGCCCTTCCAGGCCTGGTACGCCTCCTCCACTTCGCCCCGGTCCCGCTCCCCCGTCGCGTGGATGATCTGGATCCGATCCCACAATCGACGGAGATGCGGAAGGGCCTCGACCATGGCGCGATTGATCCGGTGCGCCCCCTGACTTCCTCCAAAGATCAGCACGGTCCTCCTGGTGGGGTCCAACTGGAAGGCCTCGAGGCCCTTGCGTCGGTCCCCCTCCAGGATCTCCCGGCGGATCGGATTCCCCGTCACCACCACCTCGCGTCCGAACAACGGGCCGGTCGCCTCCAGGCTCACCGCGACCACGTTTGCAACCCGGGCGAGGACCCTGTTGGTCAGTCCGGGGGAGCGATTCTGTTCGTGGATGAGGAGGGGGATCCGCCTGAGGACCGCCGCCATACCGATCGGCCCGGCCGCATAGCCGCCCACCCCGACCACCGCGCGAGGTCGATGACGCCCGAGGAGCCGCAGGGCATGGATCAGGGCCTGAGGGAGGAGCATCAGGGATCTGGCCTGCGCCCCGACCCTCACCCCCTGGAGTCCCTCGACATGGATCGTCTCCAGGGAAAACCCCTCTGCCGTGAAGGCGGCCGCCTCCAGGCCTCGGGCCGTTCCAACCATCAGGGCTTCGACATCCCGGGCCCGGAGCTCGCGGGCCAGGGCGAGCGCCGGAAAGACATGGCCCCCGGTTCCCCCGCCTGCCAGCACCACCTTCATGGCGTTCCTCCTCGCAGACGGAAATAGCCGGAATAGGCCGGAGAACGGCGGGAGATGCTCAACAGGATGCCCACCCCGAAGAGGGTCATCACTAACGAGGTGCCGCCGAAGCTCAGAAAGGGAAGAGGAAGACCGGTGATCGGTAGGAGGCCGACGACCATCCCCACATTCACCACCGCCTGCGTCACGATGAGACAAGTGATCCCCAGGGCCAGATAGCACCCGAAGGGATCAGAGGCCTGAAGCGCGATCCGGATTCCCCGCCACAGGAAAAAGGCAAAGAGGCCCAGGACCCCTATGGCGCCGGCAAAGCCCAACTCTTCGCCGACGATGGCGAAGATAAAGTCGGTATGAGGCTCGGGCAGATAGAAGAGCTTTTGCATCCCATCGCCCAGCCCGGCCCCGAGCGAGCCCCCCCGCCCCAAGGCGATCTGGGACTGGTTCAACTGGTAGAGAAACCGCGGAGAGACCTGAGAGGGGTCCACCATCGCCAGGACCCTCGCCCGGACGTGGGGGACCTGCAGCAGGAGCAGACCACCCAGGGGCAGAAAACCCAGGCCGGTGAGCGCCAGGTGCGATACCTTGGCCCGCGCGACAAAGAGGAGGGCCCCCACCGTCGCGAGGATGACCAGGGCGGTCCCGTAGTTGGGTTGAAGCGCGATGAGGAGAGCGACGACCATGGCGAGGATCATGGGGGGCAAGAGCCCGTCCGTGAACTCTCGCACCCGCTCTCCCTTTCGTGCCAGGAGCCGGCTGAGGTACAGGAGCAGCCCGAACTTGGCGAGCTCGGCCGGCTGAAATGACAGGCTGGAAAACCGAAGCCACCGTCGGGCGCCGTTCACCCGTGTCCCCACCGCCGGGATCAGGACGATGATCAACAAGAGGACCGAGATCACATAGAGGAGGGGGGCCCACCGCTGAAGCTGGCGGTAGTCCTGTCCCAGCACCCAGATGAGGGCCGTGAGTCCGACCACGGCCCAGACGACCTGCCGCTTCAGAAAGAAGGAGGGATCCCCGAATTGCTCCTGGGCCCGAATGGCGCTGGCACTGTAGACCATGAGAATCCCCAGGCCTACCAGGATCAGCGTGATGGTAAAGAGAACTTTATCGTACTCCCCCCGCATCCTCGCTCGACCCCCGATCGGTCAACCGCCGCACCGCCGCCTTGAAGATCCGTCCTCGCTCTTCAAAGTCCTGGAACATGTCGAAGCTGGCACAGGCCGGAGAGAGGAGCACCACATCCCCAGGGGCCGCATCCCCGGCTGCAGCTTGGACCGCCTCCTCGAGGCTCGTGACCGCCTTGGTGGGACAGACACCGGAGAGCATCGCCGCGAGCTTCTCCCGCGCCCGGCCGATGAGAATGGCCGTCTTGACCCGCTCTTTGACCAGAGGGACCAGGGGCCTGAAGTCGGCCCCCTTGTCCAGCCCACCCGCGATCAGGACCACCGTTCCCGCCGGAAACCCCTCGACGGACTTCACGGTAGCCCCCACGTTGGTCCCCTTGGAGTCGTTGAAGTACCGGACCCCGGCGATCTCCGCCACCAGTTCGAGCCGGTGCTCGAGCCCGGGAAAACTCGCGAGGACCTCGCGCATGGAGTGCGAGGGAACCCCCACACATCCGGAGGCGGCGATGGCCGCCAGGGCGTTCTCGGTGTTGTGGGCCCCCTGGATCTCCAGGGTGTCCCGCCGGCAGACGGCCTCCTCCTTGCCGCCCAGGCGGAGCCAGAGCGTCCCCTCCTTGAGAAACGCCCCCTCGCTCACCGACTGCCGTCGGCTGAAGAAGATCTTTCGTGCCCGGCATCGGGAGGCCGCGTCGAGCGTCAATGGATCGTCGGCATTCAGAACCGCCGTGTCATCAGGCTGCTGATTCAGGAAGATGCGCGCCTTCGCCTGGAGGTATGCGGCGAGATCCGCGTACCGGTCCAGGTGATCCGGGGTGATATTCAGGAGGAGGGCCACCCGGGGCCGGAAGGTCTCGATGGCCTCCAGCTGGAAGCTCGAGATCTCGGCCACGACCCAATGCCTTCGGGAGAGCCCGCCCACCACATCCGAGAGGGCGGTCCCGATATTGCCGGCGACCACCGCCTCTTTCCCTGCCCGTTCGATCATCAATCCGATCAGGGTCGTGGTGGTACTCTTCCCGTTGGTTCCGGTCACGGCGATGAAGGGGGCCTCCGTGGCCCGAAAGGCTAGCTCCACCTCGCTCCAGATCCGGACGCCCTGGGACCGCGCCTCTTGAAGGAGGGGAAGATCCGAGTCGACCCCCGGGCTCACCACAATCAGGTTGGCCTGCAGGAAGGTCCCTGGTCGATGCTGGCCAAGTTCAACTTTCACCCCTCTCCTTCTGAGGTCGTCGAGATCGGTCTGGATCTTTGCGGCCGGATGATGATCGCTGCCGGTGACGCGCGCCCCCCGACTCACGAGGAGCCTGCAGGCGGCGGCCCCACTCCGCGCGAGTCCCACCACCGTCACCCTCTTGCCTTGCAGATCCAGCACCCGCTCCATCCTTTGCCCTGGTTCATGGTTCATGGTTCATGGTTCATAGAAAGATCGAGACTCTGTTCGCCGGTCATCGGTACATCCGTCTCTGAACCCTGAACTCTGAACCATGAACGCCTCATCGTAGTTTGAGGGTGGTGAGCGAGATGAGCGCCAACAGGAACGAAATAATCCAGAACCGCACAATGATCTTGGGTTCGGCGACCCCGTTGAGTTCGTAATGATGGTGGATAGGTGCCATGCGAAAGATCCGCCGCCCGGTGGTCTTGTACGAGAAGACCTGAAGGAGGACCGAGATCGCCTCAATGACGAAGACCCCTCCGATGATCATGAGGAGCAACTCATGCTTGGTCAGCACCGCCAATAGGGCCAGGGCCGTCCCGAGTGCCAACGATCCGGTGTCCCCCATAAAGATCTGCGCGGGATAGGCATTGAACCAGAGAAACCCCAGCGAAGCCCCCACCACCGCGCCCCCAAAGATGGTGAGTTCGCTCGATTCGCGAACGTAGATCACCTGAAGGTAGCGGGCGATGGCGCCATGCCCGGCCAAGTAGGCCAGGACGGTGTAGGCGCCAGCCGCCATGATCATCGGGCCGGTCGCCAGCCCGTCCAGGCCGTCGGTGAGGTTCACGGCGTTACTACAGCCGACGATGACGAGCATCACCAGGAGGACGTAGACCCACTCCAGGTCCGGCACCAACCACTTGACAAAGGGGATGCTCAGGCGCGTGGTGAATTCGTCCACCGGGCTGAGATAGAGGTAGAGACCCACGCCGAGCCCCAGCATGATCTGCCAGGTAAATTTGTAGCGCGGGGCCAACCCTTTGCTGCTCTTCCGCCTCAGCTTCAGGTAATCATCGCAAAACCCCACGGCGCCCATCCCCAGTGTCCCCAGGAGGATCACCCAGACAAATCGATAGGTCAGGTTTGCCCACAAGAGCGTCGATCCGATGACCGCGGCAACAATCAAGACTCCCCCCATCGTGGGCGTTCCGGCCTTGCCGAGGTGGGTTCGCGGTCCATCCTCCCGGATCTGCTGCCCGATGTGTAGCGCCCGAAGTCGCTCGATGATATAGGGACCCAGGACGAGGCTGAGCAAGAGGGATGTGACGATGGCGCCCGCCGTGCGGAACGTCACATAGCGGAAGACATTGAAGACCGTGTGGTAATCGACCAGCGGATACAGAAGGTGGTAGAGCATCACAATCCCTCGAGGAGCTTTTCAAGCCCCATCCCTCGCGACGCTTTCAAAAGGATCCAGGGGGCTCTGGTCACGTGCGCCCTGAGCACCGCCCGCGCCTCCCCATGGTCGCGACAGCAGTGAATCCTGGTGACGTCTAGCCCATTGAGGGCGGCCCCTTCGCCGATGGCTCGGGCGCGTTCTCCGACCGTGATCAGCAGTGCCGGGCGCCACCCAGCCACCAGGGCTCCGATGCGCCGATGGGCGGCCTCCGAGACTGACCCCAGCTCCAGCATATCCCCAAGCACAACGATGGCCTCCCGCCCCTTGGAGAGTCGGACGAAGGCCTCGAGCGACGCCGCCATCGAGGTCGGATTCGCGTTATAGGCGTCGTTGACGATCACGGCCCCCGAGGGATGGAGGATCCTTTCCATTCGCATGGGTGCGGCCGGCGCCTGCTCGAGCCCGGCGGTGATCGCGTCCAGGTCAAGACCGAAGGCGGTCCCGACGGCGGCCGCGGCCAGCGCGTTCCACACATTCAGACGGCCCGGGGTGTTCAGTCGGACCGACCGCCCCTTCCTCCCCGCAGCAAGGGTGAAGAGCGTCCGGCCGTTCTGGCCACTTCGGACCCGCTCCGCCCGGACATCCGCCCGTTCGTGAAGGCCGAAGGTGATCAGACGGCCCCGGACCCTGGGGAAGAGCCGAGTGAGATACGGATCATCCCTGTTCAGGACGGCCACGCGGTCCCCCGTGAGAAACGGGAGGAGTTCCCCCTTCGCCTCGGCCACCTCTTCTACCGACCCGAGAAACTCGAGGTGCGCCTCTCCAATATTCGTGATCACCCCCACGTCCGGCTGCGCCATCTCCGCCAGGCGATGGATCTCCCCCCGCGCGTTCATGCCCAGCTCGAGAACCGCGGCCTGGTGCTCTCGCCGGAGCTGCAAGAGGGTGAGGGGCACGCCGATCAGATTGTTCAGGTTCCCCAATGAGACAAGGACACGATAGCCCTGGCGCAGGACGCTCCCCGTCATCTCTTTCGTGGTGGTTTTCCCGTTGCTCCCCGTAATCGCCACAACCCTCGCCGGATAACGCCTGCGCCAGCACTCTGCAATCTGGCCCAGCGCCCACTGCGTCTCCTCGACCTGAATCACGACGAAACCAGGTGGAAGAGGGATGCTGGGGGGCGCTGCAACCACGCACCCGAGAGCCCCCTTGCCTGCCGCCTCTGACAGGAAGGTATGACCATCGAAGCTCTTGCCCTTGAGGGCGACAAAAAAGTCGCCGGGCTTGAGGGTTCGGCTGTCGGTGGAGAAACTGGCCATCTCCCGGCCCGGGTCGCCCCCGACGAGCGTGCCCTTCGTGGCCTCCACTACCTCCTGTACTGTTAACCCCACCATATCGCCATTCCGATGATTCAACGACCATCCGAGCGTTTTGCGTCCACAGTCCACGGGTGGTTGGTGATTCGTGATTGGTGGTTGGGAAGGAACACCAATCACCAGCCACTAGTCACCAGTCACCTGGTTCCTCCGTTGTAGCCGTGCTCCCCCAGAACCTCGCGGGTCACCTCCCGGTCATCGAAGGGAATCTTTTTCTCACCGACGACCTGTGTCGTCTCGTGTCCCTTGCCGGCGATCAGGATGACATCGCCGGGCCGCGCCTCCCCCACCGCCGCCCTCACGGCGTCACGCCGATCCACGCAGCGCATCGTCCTCTCCGCCCCGCCCGACACGCTTCGGATCCCCGCCTCGATCTCCTCCAAGATGGTCTCGGGTGATTCGCTCCTCGGGTTATCAGAGGTGAGGATGACCCGGTCGGCCCACCGCACGGCCGCCTCTCCCATCAGCGGGCGCTTCTTCCGGTCCCGGTCGCCGCCGCATCCGAAGAGGACGATCAGCCGACCCGCGGAGAGCTCCCGCAGAGACCGGAGGACCCACTCGAGGGCATCAGGGGTGTGGGCGTAATCCACCACCACCTTGAAGGGCTGTCCGACCTCGACCGGTTCCAGCCGGCCGGGGATGCGGCGCACCGTGGGCAGACCCTCGAGGATCCGCTCGATGGGGATCTTGAGCACTCCTGCCACACCCACCGCGGCCAGGAGGTTATAGAGATTGTGCCGACCAAGCAGCGGGGATCGCAGTCCGCCCGTCCCCCACGGGGTGCGGATGAAGGCACGGATCCCCTGCAGGTCATACGCAGGAGCCACCGCAGTCACATCTGCCTCAGCCGTCAGCCCGTACGTGACCACAGGGGCACGTGCCATCTCGCGGAGTCGCTTGCCCGCCGGGTCATCCAGGTTGATGACGGCCGTTCCGCCCTTCTCCCGGAGCATCGTGAAGAGCTGAGCCTTGGCGGCGAAATAGTCTTCCATCGTCCCGTGGAAGTCGAGGTGATCCTGGGTCAGGTTGGTGAAGACGGCGACGTCAAAGGCACACGCCGCCACCCGATGCAGCACCAGGGAGTGGGAAGAGACCTCCATCACGGCGGCGTCCGCCCCCTGACCACGCATCCACCGGAGCAGCGCCTGCAAATCCGAGGCCTCAGGGGTGGTCCGCTCTGCCTCGCGGCGGACCCCTCCGCACCGGTACTCGACCGTCCCGATAATCCCGGCCCGATGGCCGCCGGCCTGGAGCGCCGCCTCGACCAGATAGCTCACAGTCGTCTTGCCATTGGTTCCCGTGATCCCCGTGAGACACAGCTCACGTGAGGGTGCATCGTAAAAGCGCGCCGCCACGTGGGAGAGGGCGCGGCGCGTCTCCTCAACCTGGACGATAGTCCCAGGCACCGGTGTCCCCCCGGCGCCTCGCACATCCCTCTCAACGAGGAAGGCACCCGCCCCCCGGCTGAGCGCCTCGGGGATGAACCGATGGCCGTCATGTCGCGCTCCCCGGATGCACACAAAGAGGCTCTGGGGTCCTGTCCGCCGGGAGTCGTACTCGACCGAGGCGATCTCCTGGTCCAACGCCCCCTGCAGGAGCCGGTGGGGAAAGCCGTCAATTAAATCTCGGAGAGGCTTCATCACGCCTCCCGGCGACTCGCTCGGGTGAGGTGGTAGGGGGGGACGCAAGATAGTTCAAGGTCTCCCGGGCGATCTCTCGAAAGACGGGGGCTGCAACGGTCCCCCCCCAGGCAATGCCCTGGGGCTCATCGACCAAGACGAGGATGGCGAGCCTTGGGTCCTCGGCGGGGACGTAGCCGACGAAGAAGGCCACCACCTTCGTGGGCGAATAACGCCCGGTCTCATGATCGAGCTTTTGCGCGGTGCCGGTCTTGCCCGCGACTCGGTGGCCGGGAAGCGCCGCCCCCTGCCCGGTCCCCCGCTCGACGACCTCGGTGAGGATCGACGTGAGGGTCCTGGCGGTCTCAGGCGAGATGACGCGCCTGACCGCCAGGGGTTTGGTCTCCTCGACGCTCCCATCGGGATGGCGAACCGCCAGGAGCGCACGCGGCCGGATCAGGGACCCCCCGTTCGCCACGGCGCCCATGGCGCTGATCATCTGAAGCGCCGTCGCCGAGATCTCGTGACCGATGGAGAGGGCGCTCAGGGAGAGGTGTGACCAGTGCCGCGGCCGGCGGATGACCCCGTGGTTTTCACCGGGCAGATCCACGCCGGTCGGGACGCCGAAGCCGAAGCTCGTGATGTAGCTATAGAACCGCTCCTTGCCCACCTTCATCCCCACCTTGACGGCCCCCACGTTGCTGGAGAAGGCCATGACGTCCCGGAAGGTCATCCACCCGTGTTTCTCGTGGTCCCGGATCTTGACCCCCCCGACCTCGATGGTCCCCTCTTCGCCGTAGAAGAGATCGTCGGGGCGCACCAGTCGCTCCTCGAGCGCCGCCGCGGCGAGGACGAGTTTGAAGGCCGATCCGGGCTCATAGGGATCGGTGAGGGCCCGATTCCGGCGAAAGGCGGGGGACGTACTCGCGTAGGCGCTGGGGTTATACGCGGGGCTGTTGGCGAGGGCCAGGATCTCTCCGGTCGCGGGATCCATCACAATGGCCGTCCCGGCCCTCGCCCCGGAGCGTCGCACCGCCGCGTCGAGTTCCCGCTCTGCTACATGCTGGATGACCTCATCAATCGTCAGGTAGAGATCGGCGCCCGGGTGAGTTTCCTTGGATTCCCGAAAGACGATCCTGCCCCTGGCGTCCACGCGACTCACGAAGGACCGCGGTCCGCCGGTCAGCAGACGCTCATATGCAAGCTCGAGCCCCTCCAATCCTCTGTTATCAACCCCCGCGAATCCGATGAGGTGTGCCGCGAGGTCCTTCTTAGGATAATACCGTTTCCCTTCAGGCACAAGGCCGACTCCCGGAAGGCTCAGCCTCGAAACGGCCTCCGCCTGTTCGGGATCCACCTGGCGTTGGATCCACACGAAGGGTTGATCACTGCGGAGCTTCGCCTGAATCTCACGGACGGGAAGCCTGAGGACCCGGGCCAGCCGCGTCGCGGTGGCGCTCGGGTCCTGCACCAGGCCCGGATGGGCAAAGACCGACGCGGCATCCAGGGTGATCACCAACATCCGCCCGCGGCGATCATAGATCGTCCCGCGCTTGGCAGCCACGGGGATGCGGCGTTCATACTGCCCTTCGGCTCGGGTACCGAGACGCTCGTGCCGGATGATCTGAATCACGTAGAGGCGAGCGCCGACGACGCCCAACAGGGCGGCGAGGAGGACGGCCAGGACGGCGATCCTGGCGCGGGGAGGGGTCCCGAAGGACGCGGTCATCTACGGCTCCTCGAGCTGGATGATCTGCCCCGGACGGGGGTTGACCATGCCCAGCTCACGTCGGGCGAACTCTTCGACCCTCTTCAGGGAGCGGAGTCGGCTGAGCTCCATCCGGAGCGTCTTCCCTTCCTGGGTCAGGCTGGCCTGCGCGGCCCGGTGCCGCTCGATCTGGTAGCCAAGACGCACCACCTGGATGTGCTGCCACACGTAGAAGAGCAGACCGAGCAGCAGCACCCCGCACACGATGAGCTTCTGTTTGGACTCGGGTGACAGCCCCCGCTTCGCGCGCCGGGCCCGGACTCCGAAGGGGAGCTCCTGCTGGATCGATCCTGAGCGGACCTCAGGGGCCATCCTGCTCCTCCCGCCGCTCGGCGGCCCGCAGCTTAGCGCTCCGAGCCCGAGGGTTCACGCCCGTCTCGCCAGCCGACGGCGTCACAGGACGCCGGGTGAGGATCCGGACACGGGGGACCGCGCCCGGCGCCGCCAGCCGACGGAATAGATGCTTTACCACCCGATCCTCCAGGGAGTGAAAGGCGATCACACAGATCCGTCCCCCAATTTTGAGCAGGTCTATCGCCGCCTCAAGCGCCTCCTCCAGCCCCTCCAGCTCTTGATTGACGGCGATGCGGATCGCCTGAAAGGTGCGCGTCGCCGGATGGATCCGGCGGGGCCAGAGTCGCCGCGGGATGGCCCGGCTGATGACCGTGGCCAGCTCCTGCGTGGTCTCTAAGGATCCGTGATCGCGCGCGCGCGCGATTGCCCGGGCAATCTGACGGGCCCACCGCTCCTCGCCGTACTCTCGAATGATCCGCGCGAGGCGCTCCTCCGGAAGGGCGTGGAGGAGCGCCCGGGCCGTTAGCCCCCCACCGTGCCGGTCCATTCGCATATCCAGAGGCCCCTCCATGCTGAAGCTAAACCCCCGACCAGGATCGGCGAGCTGCAGCGACGAGACCCCCAGATCACAAAGGATCCCGTCGAATCGCCCCAGGTGGAGCGTGGACACCAGCACGGGCAGCTCCCGGAAATCCCCACGGATCAATCGCACCCGGTCGCCGAAACGCTCCAGTGCACCCCTGGCAACGGCAATCGCCTCGGGGTCCCGATCGACCCCGACTAGCCGAGATGGCGGTCCGGCCGCATCCAGGATCGCTGCGGCGTGGCCTCCACCCCCGACGGTGCAGTCCAAGTACAGCCCGTCCGGCCTCGGTCCGAGGGCGGCCACCACCTCCCGGACCAGGACCGGGATATGCCCAGTCGTCACCCCGCCATGGCGAGGCGCTTGAGTCGACAGGCCTGTCGGGCGCCGCGCTCCTCCCGGTAGTGCTCAAAAAATGGGAACACCCCGGCGGACCGAAACGTCTCCTCGACTGCGGGAGGGAGCGCCAGCAGACTCACATCGCCATCAAAGCGCCGGAGCCGGCACAGGGTGCTGGTCAAGACCTCGAGACTCTTCTCGTTCACCGACCGCAGGCGGCGACAGTCCAGAATGACCTGCAGGTACCCCTCTGCCGCCACCTTGATGATGGCCTCGCGGAGCGCCATCATCCGCACGAGATCAATGGACCCTGCCAGCCGCAAGATCGCGATCCGTTCCGCTCTCTGTTTCTCCACTATGACCATCTCTGCTCCATGGCTAGATTCCCAACTGGGTCAACTTGGTGGCGATATCTTCGAAGGTAACCGGGGAGGTCGTCAGGAACTGCTCCCAACGCTCCCGATCCCAGATCTCGATCCGATTCAGGGCCCCGACAATAATCACCTCCCGATTGAGACCGGCCTTCTCCCGGTGCTGGGGAGGGACCAGGATGCGTCCCTGTCCATCGACCGGACTCTCAGTCGCCCCCGAATAGAAGAGGCGAAGGAAGGCGCGGATGTCCTTTTCAAAGTTGCTCTGGTTTTGGATTCTTTCCTCAAACCGTGCCCAGACATCGAGCGGGTAGGCGGTGATACAGGTGTCAAAGTCGGTGAGGACGAGGATGTTCTGACCCCGCTTCTTCAGCGTCTGGCGGAATCTGGCCGGGATGCTCAGTCGGCCTTTATCGTCGATGGTGTGCGGGAATCGTCCGATGAATCTCATGACCTTCCCAAATATGCACCTTTTATACCATTCCTTCCCACATCATCCCACTTCGCGGCTGAAAAATATCGTTTTAGAATCCTCTTGTCAAGAAAAATCAACAGGTTCCGATGATTTTATTTCTTCGTGGAACAACCCCTGTATGTTGGGTTGGAGAGGGATAGGGACAGGCAGATCTAGGGCGAGGGCGGCGGAATGCCCGAGGAAAGGGGCCCGGACGCGGAGCACCCCTTACAGGGTTGCGGCAATCCGGTTCTGTTCGTCGAGGAGGACGATCCTGGGCTTGTGCTCTCCCGCCCGAGCCTCTTCGACCATGCCGTAGGCGGCGATGATCAAACGGTCGCCGGGATGCGCCAGCCGCGCCGCTGCCCCGTTGACGACGATCGTGCCGGAGCCGGCCTCTCCGGCGAGGGTGTAGGTCTCGAAGCGCGTCCCGGTGCTGACGTTATAGACCTGCACCTGCTGGTACGGGAGGACGTCGGCAGCGGCGAGGATCGTCTCATCAATGGTGATGCTCCCCTCGTACTGAAGATTCACCTCTCGTACCACGGCCCGATGAATCTTGGATGCCAGCATGATCCGATGCATGGTCGCCTCTCCCTTCACTCAATGAGTATCGATCATAAGGTTGTCGATGAGACGTGCCTTCGAAAAGCGGACGGCGAGCAGCGCGACGGCTGGACCTTCCACCGTCTCCAGCGGCTCGAGGGAGCTGGGATGGCACACGGCGACATAATCAATCGTAGCGGTGGTCCCCTGGTGGATCATCCGCCGCATCCCCTCCGCCAGCCCTCGGGCATCCCGCTCACCCCGCCTAACCTGATCGGCGGCCCACCGGAGGGCCTGGTACAACACCGGGGCTTGCCGCCGCTCACCCGGTGTGAGATTGACGTTGCGAGAGGACATGGCAAGCCCATCCGGCTCCCGGACGGTGGGCAGCACGACTACCTCGATATCCATATCGAGATCCCGGGCCATGCGTGTGATGACGCACGCCTGCTGGTAGTCCTTCTGGCCAAAGTAGGCGCGGTGCGGTCTCACGATATGGAAAAGCTTCGCCACGATCGTTGTGACTCCCCGGAAGTGCCCGGGGCGGTACGTACCTTCCCACCGGCGCGTGAGTCCCTCGACCTCGACGAACGTGGCGTACCCGTCCGGATACATGCTTTTCTGCTCCGGGACGAAGACGAGATCGGCCCCCTCGGCGGCCGCCTTGGCGAGATCCCCTTCGAGATCGACCGGATAACGCTCCAGATCCTCCTGCCGGTCAAACTGGGTCGGGTTGACAAAGATGCTCACCGCCAGGACGGGGTTGTTGCGGCGGGCGGTGCGCAAGAGGGAGAGGTGGCCTTCGTGCAGGTAGCCCATGGTGGGGACGAAGCCGATTGCCCTCCCCGCTGCACGAAGCGCGCTCACCCGCCTCTGCATCTGGGTTGCGTCGCCGAGCACCTCCATCGCCTCAGCCCCGCCCGAGCGTCTTCACCTGCCGACGCCGCCGGTCGAGCTGCTCTTGCCACCGCCGGACCTCCCCGTCATCGAGGCGAAAGGCATGCTCGGGGCCGGGATACTCGCCGGCCTTGACCTCCTGGCGGTACCGGGTGAAGGCCGCCGCGATGGTCTCCTTCAGGTTCGCGTAGCGCTTGACGAACTTGGGGGTGAAGTCGTCGAAGAGCCCGAGGAGGTCGTTCGTCACCAGCACCTGGCCATCGCAAGAGGATCCCGCCCCGATGCCGATGGTCGGGATCCGGAGCTCTGTGGTGATAACCTCCGCCACCTGCCAGGGGATGCCTTCGAGCACGAGGGCAAAGACCCCTGCCTCCTCGAGGAGCAGGGCATCCTCCCGCAAACGCTCAGCCGCCGCCGCGGTCCGGCCCTGAACCTTGAAACCCCCGAACTGATGGACCATCTGGGGGGTCAGCCCGAGGTGACCCATCACGGGGATGCCGACGGATGTGAGACGCCGCGTGAGGTCAGCTACCTCGCGCCCCCCCTCCAGCTTGACCGCCTGGGCGCCGGCCTCCTTCAGAAATCGACCGGCGTTCCTCACCCCGTCTTCCACGCTGGCCTGAAACGAGCCGAACGGCATGTCGGCTACGAGGAGGGCCCGCTTCACCCCTCGACTCACGGCGCGCACGTGATGCAGCATCTCCTCCATGGTGACGGGCAGGGTGGTCTCATACCCGAGCCCCACCATGGCCAACGAGTCGCCCACCAGGATCACCTCGATCCCCGCCTCATCGAGGAGCCGAGCGATCGGGTAGTCGTAGGCTGTGAGCATGCTGATCCTTTCGCTGCGATCCTTCATCTCCCGCAAGGTGACCGTCGTTACCCGCGCTGTCGCCACGATCGATCCCTCCTCCCTCAAGGTTCATGGTTCATGGTTGATGGTTCATGGAAAAACCTGGGCTCTTAACGAACCCTGAACCATGAACCCGAACTATGAACAAAAAAGACCTCCCGGACGTGCCGGGAGGCCTAGAGTGAGCGATGCCGCTCTCGCGTCCTGAGACCCTTCGCCACTCCCGACGGTTTCTGTTCAGGGTGGCATTTCCTGCCGTTCGAGCGGCCCTTCCCTGCCCGTCTCGGTCCGCCTAGGATCCAAGCGGGACGTAATACCGCATTCCCCGCTTCATCGACTGCATCTGTCCTATGAGGTCGTCAAGGTCCCCCTTCCGTTTGACAAAGTCGATGTCCGTCGTGTTGACCACCAGCAGAGGCGTCTCCGTGTAATGGAAGAAAAAGTGCGTATACGCCTGAACCACATCCTCCAGGTATGCGCGCGGGATGTCCCGTTCGTATGCCCGCCCTCTGACGGCGATCCTCTTATACAATACCTCCACGTCCGCCTGCAAGTAAATAACGAAGTCGGGCTTGGGGATGCGGGCCTCCAAGAGGGCGTGCATCTTCTCGTAGAGGGCGAGCTCGTGATCATCCAGGGTGAGATAGGCGAAGATCCGGTCCCGCGCAAAGAGATGGTCACAGACCACCCGCTGCTTGAACAGATCGAATTGCAGGAGCTCCTGCTGCTGGCGGAAGCGGGTCAGCAGGAAATAGAGCTGGGTCTGAAAGGCGTGCCGCCGCATATCCTGATAGAAATCCTTCAGGAAGGGGTTCTCCTCGGCCGCCTCCAGAACCGCCCGCGCCTGCAGCCGTTGGGCCAGCAGTTCGGCGAGCGCCGTCTTGCCCACCCCGATCGGCCCCTCGACGGCCAGGTAGTGCGCCTCGAAGCCGGCGGTCACGGTACACTCCTCTTTCCGGCCCGGGCGACACACCACTCCCGGGCCACCATCCGAACCTCGGGAAGCTGTGGAAGATGCGCGAGGAGGTCACTCACCCGGGTCCCGAGCCCCGGGTGCACCAGACCGGGGTCCAGCTCGGCCAGCGGGATGAGGACGAAGCGTCGCAGGTGCATCCGGGGGTGCGGGACCTGAAGATGCGGCTCCGCGATGATGCGAGATCCGTAGAGGAGAAGGTCCAGGTCTACGAGGCGTGCCTCTCCCCGCTCGCGGCGGCGCGGCCGGCCACAGGCCTCCTCCACTTCCCCGAGGGTCGCGAGCAGCTCGTCGGGGCCGAGAGAGGTCTCGATCTCTGCCACGCTATTGAAGAACCAGCCCGCCGCCGCCTCCACCGGCTCCGTCTCATACAGGGACGAGAGGCGGAGGAGGTGGATGCCGGGACGGCATAGGAGGAGCGAGAGGGCCTGCTCGAGCGCTCTCTGCCGATCCCCCACGTTTCCGCCGAGACCGAGATAGGCAACGGGGTTTGTTGGGTTTGTTGGGTTCATAGGGTTCGTAGAGTTTATTGGGTTTGTTGCGTTTAGCCTCCTAGCCTTCCAGCCACCAATCACTAACCACCATCCACCAACCACTACAGGCTCATCGTGCCGATGCGTTCCACGGCCTCCCGAATCTGGTCAACCGGAACGGTGAGGGCGGCCCGGATAAACCCCTCGCCGTGGGGGCCGAAACCGATGCCCGGCGTCATCACGATCCCTGCCTCACTCAAGAGCCGCTTGGCGAGCTCGGTGGAGTTCTGCCCTGGAGGGACCGGGATCCAGACGTAGAAGGTGGCCCGCGGCCTCGGGACGTTCCATCCGAGACGGGTGAGACCCTCGACGAGGACGTCCCGTCGCTCCTGATAGACCTTGCAGTGGGCCGCGACGCAGTCCTGCGGGCCCTTGAGCGCCTCGATCCCGGCGAGCTGGATCGCCTGGAAGACGCCGGAGTCCACATTGGTCTTGATCCGGCCAAGTCCGGCCAAGAGGTGGGCATTCCCCACGGCAAACCCGATCCGCCAGCCGGTCATGTTGTACGTCTTGGACAACGAGTGGTACTCGATCGCCACCTCTTTGGCCCCCTCGACGCTCAGGACAGAGGAGGGCCGGAAGCCGTCGAAGGCGATCTCGGAGTAGGCGGCATCGTGGCAGAGGATGAGACGGTGTCTCCGGGCAAAGGTGACAGCCTGAGCCAGGAACGCCTCGGGGGCACCCGCCGCCGTCGGATTGTTGGGGTAATTCAGGAAGAGCATCCTGGCCTTGCGCAGCACGTCGACCGGGATGCTCTCCAGATCCGGTAGGAAGCCGTTCGAAGGATAGAG
This sequence comes from candidate division NC10 bacterium CSP1-5, assembly GCA_001443495.1. Lineage (GTDB taxonomy): Bacteria > Methylomirabilota > Methylomirabilia > Methylomirabilales > CSP1-5 > CSP1-5. The sequence continues at coordinate 48,937 of LDXR01000014.1, forward strand.
AGGGAGGGCATAGGGGGTTCCACCGGCAAAGGCCGTCGCCGCTTGATAGACCGGATAGCCGGGATCGGGGATGAGCACCGCATCGCCGGGCTCGATGAAGGCGAGCGGCATGTGGGCGATCCCCTCCTTGCTGCCGATGAGCGTCAAGACCTCTGTGGTAGGATCGAGGTCCACCCCGAACCGGTTCCGGTACCATTCGGCCACCGCCTCGCGGAACTCCAAGAGCCCCTCATACGAGGGATAGCGGTGATGCCGGGGGTCTGCGGCGGCCTCGGCCATCCGCTTGACGATATGGGGGGGCGTCGGAAGGTCCGGGTCCCCGACCCCCAGATCGATGATGTCCGTTCCCCGCTTGATCGCCTCTTGCTTGAGCCGATCGATCTCCGCGAAGAGATACGGGGGGAGCTGCCTCAGTCTGGTGGCATACGGAAACTGTCTCTTCATCGGGCCTCCTAGGGCTGGCGGGTGGGCTTCATCGGGCCGATGCCAGACAGGGTCCCCGTGGCGATAATGTCTCCAGGAAAGAGCGGCATGATCCTGGCCGAAGTCTGCCGACATCTCCTATGTCAGCCCGAGGACGTCCGCCATGTCATAGATCCCCTTGGGGGCCTGCGCCACGAACCGAGCAGCTCGCAGCGCCCCCCGAGCGAAATTGTCCCGGCTATGCGCCCGGTGACCAATTTCGATCCGCTCTCCCATGCCTCCGAAGAGGACGGTATGCTCCCCCACGATATCGCCTGCGCGGACGGTATGGACGCCGATCTGCGCCTGTGGCCGCTCCCCCACGATCCCCTTCCTCCCGTAAATGCCGACCTGTTCCAGGTCCCGCCCCAACGCCTCGGCCACCACCTGGGCCATCCGGAGGGCGGTGCCGGACGGGGCATCCTTTTTGAAGTGGTGGTGGGCCTCGACAATCTCCACATCATAGTCGTCCCCCAGGGTCCGGGCCACCTCCCGCAACACCTTGAAGAGGACGTTGACCCCCACACTCATGTTCGGGGAAATGACGCAGGCTATGTGGGCGGCGAGACGCCGGGCCTCCGCGAGATGTTCCTTGGTCAGCCCCGTCGTGCCCACAACGATGGCCACACCCGCCTTGCTCGCCTCACGGAGATGATCGATAGAGGCCTCTGGCGCCGTAAAGTCGATGACGACGTCGGCGCCCGTGATGATCTTCGCCAGGCCATCGGCCACCTTGACCCCCACCGCCCCGATCCCGGCCACCTCTCCGACATCTTGCCCGATGGCGGTGTGACCGGGGCGTTCCGTGGCCCCGACGATCCGAAAGTCGCCCGCCTCCTTCGCGAGGGCCAGAACGCGACCCCCCATCCTCCCAGCGGCCCCGGTCACAATGACTCGGATCATCGCTCCTCCGCTCGGTGATTCAGCGATCGGCTCTGGGCTGTATTCTCACGCCCCGAAGGCTCACGACAGTAGGCCATAGGCTCGCAGTGCCTTCTGCAGTTTGTCCCGGTTGGCCTGAGACATCGGACAGAGCGGCAGCCGGAGCTCGCCATTCAGTCTCCCGAGAAGCTGCATGGCGGTCTTCACCGGGATCGGATTGGTTTCGTAGAACATGGCCTTGCAGAGGGGGAAGAGGCGGAGGTGAAGCTCTTTCGCCCGCTTCCAATCGCCGTTCAACGCGGCACGGGTCATCTCTGCCGTCTCCTTCGGGACGATGTTGGCGACAACCGAGATCACCCCCTTCCCCCCAACGGCCATCAGGGGGAGGGTCAACGTATCATCGCCCGAGACGACCGTGAGCCGATCCCCGCAGAGACTGATGACCTCCGTCATCTGCTCGAGCGATCCGCTGGCCTCTTTCATGCCGACGACGCTTGGCAGCTCCGCTAGGGCCGCCACGGTCTCGGTAAGCATGTTGACCCCGGTCCGCCCCGGAATGTTGTACATGATGATCGGGATGTCCACCGCCGCCGCCACCGCTGTGTAGTGGGCAATCAGGCCTGCCTGTGTAGGCTTGTTGTAGTAGGGGCAGACCATCAGCACGCCGTCCGCGCCCGCCTTCTTGGCGTGTTGGGTGAGCTCGATCGCCTCGGCGGTGGAGTTAGACCCGGTCCCGGCCACCACGGGGATCCGGCCCGCCGCCGCCTCAATCGTGACCTCCACGACCCGCTTGTGCTCCGCATGGCTCAGTGTCGGAGACTCACCGGTGGTCCCACACGGAACAATGGCATCGGTCCCGTTCTTGACGTGAAACTCGACCAGCTCGCGGATCTTGGGTTCATCGACCTTTCCGTCTCGAAAGGGGGTGACCATCGCCACGATGGAACCTTCAAAGCTCTTCTTCATCGCCCTCCTCCTCCCCGTCTATGGGTCTTGGGTGTTCTACCCGATACCCTCCACGGTCATCGGTCGTCAAATCAGAGGTTGTCCGGAATCTCTTCGCCGCGAATGAGATCCTCGTAACGCTCCCGCGCCCGGATCAGGAAGTGCCGATCGCCCCTGACCAGGACCTCGGCGGCCCGAGGTCGGGCGTTATAGTTCGAGGCCATGGTAAATCCGTAGGCGCCGGCGCTCATCACCGCCAAGAGCTCTCCGGGCTCCACCATGGCGATCTCCCGATCCTTCGCCAAGAAGTCTCCCGACTCGCAGATCGGGCCAACCACATCCACGGTGAGGCGCTGCCGCCCTTCCTGCCGCCGGACGGGCTGGATGGCGTGGTACGAGCCATACAGGCTCGGGCGGATCAGGTCGTTCATCCCCGCATCCACAATGATAAAATCCTTCGTGGGGGTCCGTTTCGTGTAGAGGACCCTGGTCACGAGGATCCCGGCGTTCCCGACAATCACGCGTCCCGGCTCAAAGAGGATGGTACATCCCAGATCCTTCAGGATGGGGATGACCGCCCGGGCCATCTCGGTCGGGTGCGGCGGCGTCTCGTCTCCATACGGGATCCCCAGCCCGCCGCCCACATCGAGGTACCGAATATCCATCCCACGCGTGCGCAGCTCACGGATCAACTCGGCAATGCGGGTCAGGCTATCGACGAAGGGACTCACATCGGTGATCTGCGAGCCGATATGGGTATGGATTCCGACGATGGCGATGTGGGACAGCGTCTGCGCCAGCTGATACTCCTCCAAGGCGATCGAGATGTCTATGCCGAACTTGCTCTTCCTGAGCCCGGTGGAGATGTACGGATGCGTCTTGGGATCCACATCGGGGTTCACCCGAACGGCCACCCGTCCCACCGTCCCCATCTCTCCCGCCACCTGATTGAGCAGACGTAGCTCTTGCGAGGATTCCACATTGAACATGAGGATGTCCGCCTTGAGGGCTTCCTGCATCTCCTCCCGATTCTTCCCCACCCCGGCGAAGACAATCCGCTCGGGAGGTATGCCTGCGTAGAGCGCCCGGAAGAGCTCTCCGCCCGAGACCACGTCCGCCCCACCGCCCATCGTGGCGAAGAGCTTCAGGATAGCGAGGCTGGCGTTCGCCTTGACGGCAAAGCAGATCAGACGCGGAACCTCCCGGAAGGCCTCATCGAAGACGCGAAAATGGCGGGTGAGGGTGGCGTGACTGTACAGATAGAAGGGGGTCCCAACCTCATCGGCAAGGGCCGAGATGGGGACCTCTTCACAGTAGAGATCCTCACCCCGGTAGTGAAAGTGATGCATGGATGAATGTCTCCCGCGCGGCGGGACTCTGTCGTACTTCTCGTTAGGTAGCACAGCCCTGGCAGCCTGTCAAAGGGAAAGTAGGAGCGAGCGCCGCGGCGCGGCCGATGCCGCGGCCCCCGTCACGATCGCCCCCTTGACTGGCGCTCCATCCTCCTTTAGCATCTGGCTATTTCCGCCGCCGGTAGCATCCAGGGGGGGGCCCGTACGGCAGCCGGGTCCAGGCGGCCCGGTGGTTCAATGTAGGCATGCCCACAGGGACATGCTGAGGAGGCCGAGGCCATGATCATCCGCGAGGACATCGCCCAAACCTTTCCGGAGCTCTTCGGGACCAAGAAAGTCAACGGCCGGGAAGTCGACGTCGAACAGCTGATCGTCGCGCTCACCCGCGAGCTGGCTCCCGAGATCGCGAAGGCCCTCACCGCGCGCCGGGAGCTCCTCGCATCCTCCGCGCCGGTCAGGGAGAAATACGCCTGGCCGAAGTGGGACGACACCTTCGACGACCCCGTGACGGGGAAGCCCTGGACCTTTCACCAGATCGTCCAGGGCATGATCGACAACTTCCTCGGCCAGGACAGCCAGTGGCGCTGGCGCCTCAACGACGAGGTGCCCATCCCGAAGGACGCCCATCCGTTGACGAACCCCGGCCTGGAACTCACGGGCCCGTGGCATCCGCTCGACATGGCCTTCAACGCCTTGAACAGCGCGGCGCCCATAAACATGCCGGACTTCGAGGACGCCTCGCCCCCTCATTTCCGGCCCGACGGCGCGCCTAAGAATCAGCCCATCGGGGTCTTCGCGGCCATGCAGAACGCCAAAGACATTATGGAGGGCCGCTGGGCCGACCGTCCCTACGAGGTGGTGAAAAAAGGCCAGCCTCGCGTGTACCGGATCAAGAAGTCCCCGGCCGAGTGGCCGACCCGGTTCGCCCGGCCTCCCGGGATGCACGTGCAGTACGACCACATCACGGTGGACGGCCGGCCTGTGCCCGCCATGATCCCCATTACCATCCTCTGGGCCGTCAACACCTATGACGGCCTCACGCGCGCCGGCACCGGCATGTACTACTACATCCCGAAGATCCAGACCCCGCAGGAGGCCCTGATTCTCGAGAAGCTCCTGGTGCGGGTGGAGGAGGCGATCGGCGTGCGGCCGGGGACCTTCAAGATCAAGATCCTGTATGAGGAGGGCAACGCGGGCCGGTTCCTGCCCGCGATCGCCTGGGTGCTGCGGCGCCGGCTCCTGGGGACGAACGTCGGCCGCTGGGACTACCTGGGCAGCCTCATCGAGATGTGGAAGGACGACCCGCAGGGCGTCTTTCCGGATCCGCAGTCGATCGGCATGGCCTCGCCGAACATGATCGCGTACCAGCGGTACAACGCGCTGATGATGCTCATGGCCGGCATGAAGAACGGCGAGCTCAGCCATGGGGGCCCCATCGGCGGCATGGCCGCGGTCATGATTTACCCGCAGGCCGACCCGTATGGCCGCGCCAGCTACAACCCGCTCGCGCTCCGCGCCATTGTCATCGACAAGCTCAGAGAGCGCCTGCTGGGCCTCCTGTTCGTGCCCGACGGACCCTTCCCCGCCGGGCAGCAGCCCACCCTGGAAGAGATCCTCTCCGGCCGGGTCAGGGGACGCCTCTACGATGCCTATCGGCAGAGTTGGGTCGCCAGCCCGGAGCCGGCTTACGTCGCCGCGGGCAACGGGCCCCTCCAGGCGCCGGTGACGCAGCTCCAGGCCCTCGTCGATGCGCCGCGCGAGACCGTGGACGTGAAGGGCAAACCGGTGCCGACGGTCGCCAGCGGTCTCAGCGACGCGGAGCGGTCCCTCCTCCAATCCCGCGACCTGCTGAACGCGCAAGGCAAGATCACGGCCTGGGTCATCACGAAGGACATGTACGACACGCCGGAGAAGCTCTTCACGCGAGAGCTCTGGGAGGACATCTACGGGGTGCCGAAGGGCGACATCACGATCGAGAACATCCAGCACGCCTTCTACATGGCCGCGAACTACGGCTTCCAGATCCTCAACGGCAACTTCGCGGCCGCCATCGACGACTACGAGCTCCACCTCAGGTTCATGAACGACCTCGCCACCTATCGGATCGACGTCTCCTGGCTCTGGGCCCTCATCCATCACCGGGCCGCCATCACGAAGGACGGCTACCTCAAAGGCCCGGCCCTCACCGAGGACGGGCTCGTCCCGGCCCAGAACGCCTTCCAGGTCAAGGCGGGTACCCGCTTCACGAAAGAGCTGTTCGAGAAGTTGTGGGACTCCCACAACGAGTGGACGTACGCGTTCTTCGCCGAGCTGGACCGCCGCGGCGACCCGGGCCGCTTCGACCGCGCCAAGGCGCCCGTCATCATGGAGCTCCTCAAGCGGCAGCTCCTCTGCCCCCGCTACATCCAGCACAGCGCCCGCGTGCTCTTCGTCGCGGGGGAGGCAAACAGCCAGGAGCACACGCAGATCTTCGAGGCGATCTTCGACCTCTCCCGCGAGGAGATCGTCAAGCGCGTCCAGGCGGGCACCATGAGCAAAAAGGCCCTGGCCGCCCACGACTACGTGTACGACCTCTTCCTCGCTCACTGAGGAGACCGACATAAGCGATTCTTTCTTGGCAAGGCGAGTTGAAGGACATCCCCCCTGCCCCCTGGCATTGCACTGAGCGCAGGCACCCCGAAGGCGGCCGAAAATTCTTCTGGCCGACCTCATTTTGAACTTGACAACTAACTGAGATGGCCCGATGACCGTCGCTGCCACAAACGGGTGGGCCAACCGCAGAAGTCCGGATCGAAAGGGAGCAGTGATGACGAACATGAGGAAAGCGTTGAAGCCAGCGGTGTGGATGTTCTACGTGGTCATCGTCTTCGAGATCCTGTTCATGATCAGCCCCTTCGCCCTGTACTTCTACTCGGCGTATGGACCAACGCTCAACGTCTTCCACCGGTGGCCCTGGACCGCGTGGCTCACCCAGTTTTTTCTGCCGCACATCTCGGAGACTAGCAGCCCGCTCCTCAACGCCCTGCCCGGGCTCGGCGGGCTGCTGATCCTCGCCGGCGCGGTGCTGTTCCTGGCCGGTGCGATCCCCGTCTACTGGGCAAAACTCCGGGGCCGCGGCCCGGTCACCGGCTGGCTCTACGCGCTCATCCGACATCCGCAGTATGTCGGACTGGCAGTGATAGGTCTAGGAACCCTGTTGATCTGGCCACGCTTCCTGGTACTTGTCACTTACGTCACGATGCTCTTCCTGTACGCCGTTCTGGCCCACTGGGAGGAAGAGCAGTGTCTGACCCGATTCGGCGAAGCCTACCGTGCTTATCAAGCCCGGACAGGGATGTTTCTGCCGCGAAGCCTGTCCAAGCGGCTCCCCCGGATCCTGCCGGTATCGACGAGCAAGAGGGTTCTCGCAGTCCTTGGGCTCTACGCGGTGCTACTCCCGGCGACGATCACGCTCGGCTTCGGCCTGCGCGACTATTCGCTCTCAAAGATCTCAGCTTTTTACACGAAAAGCACCGCAGTGCTCTCCCCCGCCCTCCTGACCGACCAGGAGTTGGGCGCGGCGTATCGCACGGCGATAGCCGACACTAGAGTGCAAAAAGCAATTATCGCTGCCCGTCCGGCAAAGCTCATCGTCTACGTCGTGCCCGTGGAGTGGTACCTCCCGGATCTCCCCATCGAGGCGGTCCACAAGTCCGGAGGTCATCAGACGCGAGCCGACTTCGACCGGCGACACTACAAGGTGCTCTTCACCGCGGCACGAATCCACACGGTGGAAGCCACAGAGAGGGACATCATCACATCTGCCTACGGCCGGGACCCGATCGTGCTGGCAAAAGTCGATATTTCTGTCCCGGAGGTGAGCGGGATCGACACACCACCGCCCCATGTGGTCTGGGGCGACATCCCCACCCCGATGTTTTGAAGCCGCAATCTGATCCCGATTCCGTTTGACTTTCCCCCGGTCACTTCCCATAATTCCATCCCACTATGCCAATCGCGCCGCCGAGGCGGCTTCATCGGGAACGCCTTCGGATTGATAGACTGCCGGTTGCGTACGCTCGCGCGGGGGCGCGATGGCCCCTGTGGCGTGACCGCCTAGTCCTGATTCACGGCAGTGGGTGCAGCGCCGACTCCTGGCGGTACCAGCTGGACGGCCTCTCCAAAGACTTCGCGGTGGTCGCGGTGGACCTGCCAGGGCATGGCACCTCCGAGCCGGTGAGCGACCCATCTATCAAGCGGTACGCCCTGACGGTGAAAGGGCTGCTCCAACGAGTTGGAAGAAGAAAGGTCTTTTTGGCGGGCCACTCGATGGGCGGGGCCGTTGCGCTCCAGGTCGCCCTGGAACATCCGGAGCTACTCAAGGGCGTGATCCTCGTCGCAACGGCGGCCTACCTTGATATGCTGGCGCTCACGCCCAACATGCTCCTGTGGGCGGCGGCCACCATTCCGCATAAGTTCAAGGGGATGTTCTTCTCGAGTCTGGTCACGAAGGAGGCACTGGCCATGGCGCGAGATGATGTCCGGCGCTGCAGCCTGGAGACGATCCTGGGCGATTTCGCCGCCTGCCGCAACTTTGATTTCAGGGGTCAGCTCAAAGGGCTCAAGCTGCCAACGCTGATCCTGTGCGGGAGCGAAGACCGGATGACGCCGGTCCGTCACTCCAAGCGTCTACATCAAGAGATATCCGGATCCACTCTGAGGGTGATCGAGAAGGGAGGGCACATGCTCCCCCTTGAAGCACCGAAAGAGGTCAACGCCGCCATCCGGGAGTTCATCCGAAGGGTCTAGGGCCGACGTGGGTCGTGACTGCTATTTCGATCTCTTCTTCGGCTTGAGCCTCAGGGCCTTGACGGCCGACGCCGCGTCGATGACCCCATAGCCTAGGTCGTAGTCCCAGCCGTTGCCCTCCAGATCGCGGGTGGTGCGCTGCAGCAGACCCTTCAACTGGGCGGGGCCGAGCTTCTTGGTGGAGACCTTCTGGCGAATTGCACCAGCCACCCCGGCAGCGACCGGGGATGCAGCCGACGTTCCACCATCGGCCGGGTAGACCCCAGAGCCCCGGAAGTGGCTGTAGGCTGCGAGATCGGGCTTACGATTATACAGCCCTCCCGGCCCCTGGGACGAGTAGCCCAACCGGCGATCGGTCACGGTCACGGCGGCCACGGTCACCACGTCGGGATGCGAGTTTGCGCCATGGATGCTCGCTCCAGGGCCGGTGTCCCCGGTGCCACACCGGCCATCAGGGCATTCGGCGCCACAGTTGCCCGCCGCAAAGAAGACGTCTGCGCCCGCCGCCACCAGGCTGGCCACGATCTGGTTGAAGGGGTGCTCTGGATTGGCGCTATAGTTCTCGGGCGAGCCGATGGGCGCGTCTTCGGAGCGATCGAACATGCCCCAACTGTTGTTGACGACCAACGGACCGGGCTCGCGGTCCAGCTGATCCCTGAGGTCAGCGAAGGCAGCGATGGCATCCGACAGAAACGCGGTCCAGGTCCCGGCCTGAGACTGAAGCAGGGCGTAGTCGAGGATGCGCGCCTCAGGGGACGCGATGCGGACGTCATGGGCCACCATCGTCCCATGATCCGGAGGCGTAGAGCCTGGCACGTACCCCGGAAAGGGGGCCCAGCCCCCGGCGACCGGGATGCGGCTGCCATCGATGCCGGTGTCCACCACCGCCACACGCACCCGCCGTCCGGTGAGGCCTACGCGGCGCAATATCGCAACCCCCAACTTGCGGGCCACGTCGCGGTCACTGCCGATCGGGCGGTCACCGCAGTAGGGGGCAGGAAAGGGGGCAACCGAGGGATCGGCGAACACCCCGACCACATCCTGCGCGCGGTCGTGGCGGAGGCGTGCGATGGCGTCTTCGTCCTCGAACTCACACCGCACGCTATACATGGTGACCGCCTCAACGTCGCCATAATTGAAGCCTCGGGCGGCGGGGCGTTCCGCGGCAGGGCCAATCCGACCCAGGATCCGAACCGGATGGTATCTCTCATCGAACACCATCCCGCTGACTTTGATCGCGGTCTCAAGCAGGGAACCGACCAGGGCAAACGATCGGCGGCCCCACGCCTGCTGCAATGGCTTCCGGCTCCGGAGTAACACGATGCGGCGATGCACCTTTCTCCTCCCAGCGTCAATGAATCACGATGGCGATGGGTCAACGACTGTCTTGTGCACCTCGTTGTCCCGTGGGTCGTTGTGTACGCGAACCAGATTCCGCTACCGGGACAGCGGCTGCTGGCGGGTATCGGCAAAGAAACGGATCCCGGGGATCTGCTCGGCTTTCGATCGCGCCTCGGGCGTGGCCGTTCCGCGCACCACGTACCGCCCGAGCTTCGGGTCAATCAGAACAGGCCCGTAGCTGCTGTCGAGTTCGATGCCTGTCGCTCCGAGGAGGTCGTGGACCGCCGCCATGTCAAGCCTCTGGCCCGGCCGGTCCACTTGGATGATGAAACGCGTGACAGATTGGGGTTGATGCATCGCCCTGACGTGTCGCTTCTCAGACCAACCAATACATATACAGAAATTCGCCCCTCCGCGACGCAATACACTCAATCGCGGTGCAGGGGTCGAGGTACGAGGTTTGGGGAGGGGGTTCGGGCTTGGGGGGCCGGGGACCGTTCTTCACGCCACAGGCCGAGAGGAACCACACGACCACAAGGAGGACGATGATGACAGCCCTCATTTCTTTCCCATTTCCTTCTTGAGTTCGGCCCGGATCACTTGAATGGCCTTGCGCACCTGCTTCGGGGCCGTCCCCCCCACGACTGCCCGTCGGTGCAGCGAGGCATCGAGAGCGATATAGGTGTAGAATCCTGCGTCAAAAAGGGGGGAATAGCGCGAGAGCTCCTCCCGGGAAAGCTCTTCCAATCGCTTTCGCTGCTCGATGCAGTACCGCACGATCTTGCCGACGACCTCATGGGCCCGGCGAAAGGGAAGTCCCTTGCTCACGAGGTAGTCTGCGGCATCAGTGGCATTCAAGAATCCCTCTTCCGTCGCCTGCCGCATGCGATCGGCATTCACCCGAAGGCCCCGGAGCAACGGGGCGAGGACTTGTAGCGTCCCGCGCAGTGTATCTACCGCATCAAACACCCGTTCCTTGTCCTCCTGGAGATCCCGGTTGTAGCTCAAGGGAAGCCCTTTCATGGCGGTCAGGAGTGCAATCAGGTCGCCAAAGACCCGCCCCGTCTTCCCCCGGGCCAATTCGGCGACATCCGGGTTCTTCTTCTGGGGCATCAGGCTCGACCCCGTGGCAAACGCCTCCGGGATATCGACGAAGCCAAATTCCGTCGACGCCCACAGGATGATCTCCTCGCAGAGACGAGACAGGTGCATCATCGTGATGCTGGAGGCCGCCAGAAACTCCACGGCAAAGTCCCGATCCGAGACGGCATCGACGCTGTTTCGCGAGACCTCGGGAAACCCCAGCTCCTCTGCGAGCGCGGCCCGGTCGATCGCATAGGCGGTCCCCGCCAACGCCCCGGAGCCGAGGGGCATGACGGTGACGCGCTGAAGACCATCGCGGAATCTCGCCCCATCGCGACGGAGCATCTCAACATAGGCCAGCAGGTGATGGGCCCAGAGGAGCGGCTGGGCCCGCTGCAGGTGCGTGTAGCCCGGCATGATCACATCCAAGTGCGTCTCGGCCTGGTCCAACAGGGCCTCCTGCAGTGCACGGATCTCGCGCACGATCTCACCGGTCTCGGCCCTGAGATACAGACGGAGATCGAGCGCCACCTGCTCGTTCCGGCTCCGGCCGGTGTGCAGCTTGCCCCCCACCTCGCCGATCTTTTCAATCAGCCGCCCTTCAATATACATATGGATGTCTTCATGGGCGGGATCGGGGTCGAGCCGCCCTTTATCCAGCTCCTTCTTGATCTCTTCGAGGCCCCGAATGATTCGCCCCGCCTCGACGCCGGTCAGGACGCCCGCCTTCATCAACGCGCGGGCGTAGGCGATCGATCCCTGCACATCATATGGGTACAGACGCCAATCGAAGGAGATCGAGGCCGTATACGCCTCGACCTGCGTATCGGTCCCCTCCCCGAACCGGCCTCCCCACGCCTTCTTGGTCTTGCCCATCGCTACTTTTTCCCTCGCCGCCGCATGGCTTTGAGGCGCAATCGCAGGGCATTCAGCCGGATGAACCCTCCGGCGTCCTTCTGGTCGTACACCCGATCGGCCTCGAAGGTCGCCATAGCGGCATCGTACAGGGAGACAGGGGACTTTCTTCCCACCACGATGCAGGTGCCTTTGAAGAGTTTGAGGCGCGCGGTCCCGGTCACGTGCTTCTGGGTCTCGTCGATCATCCGCTTCAGGACTTCCATCTCGGGCGAATACCAGTACCCGTAATACACCAGCTCGGCAAAGCGAGGGATCAGTGCATCTCTCAGGTGCATGACCTCGCGATCCATGGTGATCGATTCCACCGCCCGATGGGCCACCTGCAGCACCGTGCCACCGGGCGTCTCATAGACCCCCCGGGACTTCATCCCCACGTACCGGTTCTCGACGAGATCCACCCGACCGACGCCGTGCTTGCCCGCGACCTCGTTCAGCGTCGCAAGGAGCTTCGCCGGCGAAAGCCTCCGTCCATTCACGGCGACGGGGAGCCCCTCGGTAAAGCCGATCTCGACATAGGTTGAATGGTCAGGAGCCTTCTCCGGAGCAACGGTCAGGGTGAACATCTCCTGGGGCGGCTCTCGCCACGGATCCTCGAGCACGCCTCCCTCAAAGCTGATGTGAAAAAGGTTCCGGTCAGTCGAGTACGGCTTTTCCATCGTCACAGGGATCGCAATGCCATGCCGCCTCGCATAGTCGATCAGGTCAGAGCGGGATCTGAGGTCCCACTCCCGCCACGGGGCGATGACCCGGATCGCGGGATCCAGCGCCATATAGGTCAACTCGAACCGCACCTGGTCATTCCCTTTTCCGGTGGCCCCGTGGGCGACCGCATCCGCCCTCTCCCGTCGGGCGATCTCGATCTGACTCTTGGCGATCAGGGGGCGAGCCATAGAGGTGCCGAGCAGATATCCTCCCTCATACACGGCGTTCGCCTTCAAGCACGGAAAGACGAAGTCCCGGACAAACTCCTCTTTCAGATCTTCGATGACCACCTTGCGCGCCCCGGTCTTCACGGCCTTCTCTCTCACCCGTTCGAGCTCCTCGCCCTGACCCAAATCGGCGCAGTAGGCGACGACCTCGCACCGGTAGGTCTTGATGAGCCAGTGCAGGATCACCGAGGTGTCGAGCCCCCCGCTATAGGCCAGCACCACTTTTCTGATCTGCTGCGTCATATCTCGTCCACGATCAAATCACGGCGCTGCTTCTTACTCTCTTGAGCTTGACCGCCCCAAGAGGGCTGCCAGGATCGCCTTCTGGACATGGAGACGGTTTTCCGCCTGATCCAGAATGATGGAGTGCGGTCCGTCCATCACTTCATCGGTGATCTCTTCGCCCCGATGGGCCGGGAGGCAGTGCATGACCAACACATCCTCCTGCGCGAGGTCCACCAGGGCCTGATTGACCTGGAAACCTTGAAACTCCTGCTTCCGGCGACTTCCCTCTTCCTCCTGCCCCATGCTCACCCATACATCCGTGTAGAGGACATCCGCACCCTCGGAGGCCCGGGCGGGGTCGTGAATGATCTCGAGCCGCGCCCGAGTCGCCGCAGCCTCTTCCCGCGCCTTCGCCACCACGTCCCGGTTCGGTGCGTACCCCTTGGGGCACGCCACGGTGAGATCGACCCCCATCTTCGCCGCCCCGTAGAGCCAGGAATGGCAGACATTATTGCCATCGCCGATGAAGGCGACCCGGAGACCCGCAAGGTTGCCCCGCTTCTCCTTCAAGGTGAAGAGGTCGCTGAGCGCCTGGCAGGGATGGGTGAGATCGGTCAGCCCGTTGATCACCGGGACCGTCGCGTGCTGCGCCAGTTGCTCCACGGTGGCATGGTTGAAGGTGCGCGCGACGATCCCATCCACCCATCGCGAGAGATTCTTCGCGGCATCCTCGACGGTCTCCCGCGCCCCCAAACGGATGTCCTGCGGAGCCAGATAGATCGCATGCCCCCCCAACTGGGTCATCGCCACCTCGAAGGTCACCCGCGTTCGGAGCGACGGCTTCTCGAAGATCAGGGCTAATGTCCTGGCCGGCAACAGGGGGTGGGGTATCTGCTGGTGAAGCCGTTGCTTGAGATCCGTCGCCAGATCGAAGAACCCCTCGATCTCTCCTCGGGTCAGATCGCGGATGGAAATGAGGTTTCGCTTCACGCGGTCACCTCCTGGAGGACCTTATCCAGGATGCCGGCCGCCGCTCGCACCTCTTCCTCACTCACGATGAGGGGCGGCGCAAACCGGATGACCTTTTCACCCGCATTGCTCAACAGGAGTCCCGCTTCGAGACACCGGTTCAGGACCGGTCTCACCTCTCGATCGAGCTCCATGCCGATCAGCAGCCCCTTCCCCCGCACGGCCTTCACCGCGGCATGGCGGGCCTGGACGGTCTGAAGCTCCTGCAGTACTCGCCCGCCCATCTCGCCCGCCCGGGCGACAAGCCCCTGTTCCAGGATCGTCGTGAGCGTCGCAATGGCAGCCGCAGTAACCAACGGATTTCCCCCGAATGTCGCGGCATGGGTCCCGGGGGTGAAGCTCGCCGCCACCACTTCGGTCGCCAGCATGGCCCCAATCGGAACCCCGCCGCCCAGGGCCTTGGCCAGCGTCATGATGTCCGGTGGAGCCCCCCAGTGTTCGTACGCAAAGAGGCGGCCGGTCCGGCCGATGCCGGTCTGGACCTCGTCGAAGATCAGGAGGGCCCCCGACTCATCGCAGAGCTTCCGAAGTCCCTGAAGATACCCGGCCGACGGGACACGGATTCCCCCTTCTCCCTGAATCGGCTCGACCAGGATGGCCGCGGTTGCGGGACCGACAGTCCGCTCGACCGCTGCCAGATCATCGAAGGGGACATACCGGATGCCGGGAAGGAGCGGCTCAAAGCCTTGCTGATACTTGGTCTGGGCCGTGGCGGTCACGGTGGCCATCGTCCGCCCGTGGAAGCCGCCCTCCATGGTGATGATCTCGACCCGCTCTCGACTGCCGCCGTCCTTGGCGTACTTCCGGGCCAGCTTGATGGCCGCCTCGTTGGCCTCGGCGCCGCTGTTACAAAAGAAGACCCGATCGGCAAAGGAGTGCTGGCACAGGAGTTCAGCCAGGCGGATCTGGGGAGTGACGTGATAGAGGTTGCTGACGTGCAGCAGCGTTGCCGCTTGAGATGTGACAGCCTGGACAATGGCCGGATGGCAGTGGCCCAGGGCGCAGACGGCGATCCCGGCGACGAAGTCGAGATACTCCTTCCCCTCCACATCCCAGACCCGACACCCCTCCCCCCGCTCGAGGACTACCGGGAATCGGGCATAGGTATTGGCCAAGCACCCGCCCGCCCTGGCCATCCATCCTTCCGTCTCGGTCATCGATCCCCCGGTCGCTAGCACGCTGGCATGCTGGGACGCTAGGATGCTTTGTAGCTTTGTAGCCCCCTCGCGTCATAGCGCGCTTCTCAGGCGCACACTTCGGTCCCGACCCCCTCGGCAGTGAAGAGCTCTAAGAGCAACGCATGCGGGATCGTGCCGTTGATGATGTGCGTCTTCGTCACCCCACCTTCCAAGGCCCGGAGGCAGGCCTTCACCTTGGGAATCATCCCCTGCGAGATCACCTGCTCCTCCAGCAGCTTCTCGACTTCATCCCGACTCAGGGTAGAGCACAGGCGTCCGTCCCGGTCCAGGATCCCATCGATGTCGGTGAGAACGATCAGCTTCTCCGCCCCCAGGGCCGCCGCGATCTCCCCCGCGGCCAGGTCGGCGTTGATGTTGTAGGTGGTCCCCTCCTCATCCGCGCCGGTCGGGGCGATCACCGGGATAAACCCCGCCTCTTCGAGTGACCGAACCACCGTCGGGTTCACCGCGACGACCTCGCCCACCAGGCCCAGATCCACCAGCTCGGTCTCCGCCCCCTTCTTCCGGCTGTGCCTAACCTTCCGGGCCTTGATGAAGTTCCCATCCTTCCCGGAAAGCCCGACCGCCGGACTGCCGCTCCGGCTGATCAGGCCGACGATCTCCTGATTGATGCCTCCCACCATGACGGTCTCCACGATACGCATGGTCTCGGGATCGGTCACCCGGAGGCCGTCGATAAAGGTGGGGGTGAGTCCTGCCTTCGCCATGGCCTCTCCGATCTGGGGACCACCCCCGTGGACGATGACCGGCCGCATGCCGACGTATCGCATAAGGACAATGTCCTGCGCCACCTCGGCCTTCAACTTGTCCTCCGCCATCGCGGCCCCCCCGTACTTGACCACGATGGTCTTTCCGAAGAAGTGCCGGATGTACGGGAGGGCCTCGATCAGGATCTCGGCCTTGGCAACGGGCGACTCGTGTCGTGACTCGCTCACCCTTCTGCTCCTCGCCATTCAGTTCCGAGTGGCGGTTTGCAGGTCTCAGTCCTCAGCACTGGCTGCTAGAGAATGTAGCGACTGAGATCCTCATCCCGGATGATGTCCTGGAGCTTCTCCCGGACATAGCCGGCATTGATTTCCACCTTGACCCCCTCCATGTGCGGGGCCTCGAAGGAGACATCCTCGAGGAAGCGCTCCATGATGGTATAGAGCCGTCGCGCGCCGATATTCTCGGTGGCCTGGTTGACGGCGGTGGCGATAGTGGCGATCTCCTCGATGGCATCCCCGGTAAAGCTCATGTCGACCCCCTCGGTGGCCAGCAGCGCGGTGTACTGCCTGGTCAGCGCATTCTGCGGCTCGGTCAGGATCCGGACAAAGTCCTCTTTCGTGAGACTCTTCAGTTCCACCCGCAGGGGGAAACGGCCCTGCATCTCCGGGATCAGATCCGCGGGCTTCGAGACATGGAAGGCCCCGGCCGCAATGAAGAGGATATGGTCGGTCCGGACCATCCCATGCTTGGTGCTCACGGTCGAGCCTTCCACGATCGGGAGGAGGTCTCGCTGCACTCCCTCTCGGGACACGTCAGGACCGTATCCCCGCTCCCGACCGGCGATCTTGTCGATCTCGTCCAGGAAGACGATCCCGGAGTCCTCCACCCGCCGGATCGCCTCGGCGACCACCTCGTCCATGTCGATCAGTTTCTGCGCCTCCTCCTGGGTCAGGAGTCGTCGGGCCTCCTTGACCTTCACGCTGCGCCGCTTCATCCGGTGTGGGAGAAGGTTGTCGAGCATCTCGCGGAGCTGATCCATTCCCTCTACCCCCGCCCCCGGCACGACCTCAATCATCGGCAAGGCCCGGTCCCGGACGTCGATCTCCACCATCCGATCATCCAGCTTGCCGGCCCGGAGCATCGTCCGGAACTTCTCTCGGGTGTCGTGAGGGGCGGCCTCGGTCGCCCCCAAGCCCACCGCTGGCGACCCAGCGCTACTCGGGGGGACGAGCAGACCGAGGAGTCGCTCCTCGGCCAGCTCTGCTGCCCGCTCGGCCACGACCGCCGTCCGCTCCCCCTTGACCATGTTGACGGCGATATCGACCAGGTCCCGGACGATGGAATCCACATCCCGCCCGACGTAGCCCACCTCCGTGAACTTGGACGCCTCGACCTTGAGGAACGGGGCCTCGGCCAATTTAGCCAAACGCCTGGCGATCTCGGTCTTGCCGATGCCGGTGGGACCGATCATGATGATGTTCTTGGGCGCCACCTCGTCCCGGAGCTCGGGGGGAAGTCTCTGCCGCCGCCACCGGTTCCGGATCGCAATGGCCACCGCCCGCTTGGCCGCATGCTGGCCGATGATGTACTTATCCAGCTCGGCCACAATCTGCCTGGGGGTCAATCGGTCCATAGGGCTTCCCGTGCGCTCCCCTTGCCCTCGCGCATCCGTCACAGCTCCTCAATGGTGATCTGGTCGTTGCTGTAAACGGACAACTGGGCCGCGATGCGCATCGATTCCTGCATGATCGTCTTCAGGTCGAGGTCGGTAAACTTCACCAGGGCGCGGGCGGCTGCGGCCGCGTAGGGACCGCCTGAGCCGATTCCGATGATTCCGTCATCCGGCTCGATCAGGTCTCCCGTTCCAGAGATGATGAAGGAACACTCCTGATCCACCACCACCAGCAGGGCCTCGAGCCGCCGGAGCACCCGGTCCGTCCGCCAGTCCTTGGCCAGCTCCACCGCGGCCCGGGGCAGGTTGCCCTGGTATTCCTCCAGCTTCCCCTCCAGCTTGGCGAAGAGAGCAAAGGCATCGGCGGCCGCCCCCGCGAATCCCGCGATGACCTGGTTGTGGTACATCCGCCGGACCTTTCTGGCCGTGTGCTTCATCACCGTTTCGCCCAGAGAGACCTGGCCGTCTCCTGCCACGGCGACCCGCCCCTTGTGGCGGACCGACAGAATCGTCGTACCCCGTATTCGTAGTTCACGGTTCACCGTGGACGGTTCACGGCGCCCCCGAAGCGAGGAACCCCGCCGTTGCCTCTTGCTTTGCTCTTTCACCTTCCGCACGCTTTACCCTGCACGCGTTACCCTGTACGTCTTTCCCTGCACGCTTTACCCTGTACTGTACGTGTCTCACGCCTTCGGGTGGGCCTTGTCATACACCGCCATCAGCTGGTCCAGATTCACGTGGGTATAGCGCTGGGTCGTGCTCAGCCTGGCATGCCCCAGCAGCTCCTGGATGACCCGCAGGTCAGCCCCCGCCTGGAGCAGATGCGTGGCAAAGCTGTGCCGAAGCCCGTGAGGAGTGATGGCCTTGCCCATGCCGCTCTTCTTCAGATACTTCTCCAGAAGCCGCTCGACACTCCGGGAGGTCAGCCGGTCCCCTCGGCGATTGAGAAAGAGCGGGCTCCGGTGGCCACCGAGGCGGGTGGACCCTGCCATCCCCTTGATTTTCCCGCTGCCCAGCGTATCTCTCGCCGCCAGGTGCGCCTTTAGGACCTCTGCGGCGGGCCGCCCGATGGGGACGATCCGCTCCTTGTTCCCCTTCCCCCTCACCTTCACCAGGCGCTGCTCGAGGTCCAGATCTTCGACGGCGAGACCCACGAGCTCCCCCACGCGGATCCCCGAGGCGTAAAAGAGCTCCAGGATCGCCCGATCCCGGAGAGTGATCGGCGCTGCACCCTGGGGCGTGGCGAGGAGCTGAAAGGCCTGATCCACCGTGAGATGCGGAGGGAGCGGCCTGGGAAGTTTGGGCGTCGTTACCAGCCTGGCGGGATTCCAGCTGAGAAGCCCGCGACGGCAGCAGAACTGACAGAACGAGCGTAACGCCGCGACCCTGCGAGCCAAAGTCCTCGGGGAGAGTCCTCGACTGCGCAGCGAGGCCATAAACGCCCGTACCGTCAGCGGATCGATCCGATCCAGCGGGATCGCCTCGGACGCCTCCGGGTGCATTCGACGGAGAAACGCGAGGAACTGGGTCAGGTCAATCCGGTAGCTACGGACGGTCTGGGGTGAGGACCCCTCAGTGTCCAGCTCCCGGAGATATTCTTGGATGAGTCGCTGCATCGCCGCCCCCATAGCGACCGAGGGGATAGCTCCACCCCGCTATCCCCTCGGCAATGGACGATACGGCCTGCGGCTTCAAAGATCAAGCAAAAATTCGCATCCACGCCTCCATGGCCTTGAGGGAGCGCTCGGCCAAGGCCGCTTTGCGCTTCTGCCGATCACGGACGACAACGTCGAGGGGCGGCAGGAGACCGAAGTTCGCATTCATCGGTTGGAATCGGGAGGGATCTGTGGAAGTCACGTAGGTAAGGAGCGCTCCCAGCATCGTATCGCCCGGGGGGGTCACGGATTCGAGGCCCTGGACAAGCCGGGCCGCGTTGACCCCCGCGAGCAGCCCAGAGGCCATCGACTCCAGATACCCTTCGACCCCGATGAGCTGGCCGGCAAAGAAGAGCCCTTTATCCCCCCTGAATTGCAGCGTCGGCTCTAGGAGGAGTGGGGCGGGGATGTAGGTGTTGCGATGGACGCTGCCGTAACGGAAGAACTCCGCCTGCTCGAGGCCCGGGATCATCCGGAGGATCCGCTGCTGCTCCGCCCGTCTCAGACGCGTCTGAAAGCCCACCATGTTGACCATCTGCCCCGCCCTGTCCTCGTGGCGGAGCTGCACCACCGCGCAAGGCCGTCGTCCGGTCCGAGGATCCGTCAGGCCCACCGGCTTGAGGGGGCCATAGAGGAGCGCCTCCCGGCCGCGGCGTGCCATCTCCTCGACGGGGAGGCATCCCTCAAAAAAACAGGCCTCCTCCAGATTTTCGAAATCGTGCAGCGGGTACAGCTCTGCCTCCACGAGGGCGCGCCAGAAGGCCGTGTACTCCTCGTCGGTCATGGGACAGTTCCAGTAGTCTTCGCCCCCCTTGCCGTAGCGGGAGGCGGCAAAGACCTTCTCCCGGTTGACGGACTCGGTCGCAAGAATGGGTGAGATGGCGTCGTAGAAAGAGAGGAGCCGCGCACCTTCTGCCGCGCATCGCTGCGGAGGCTGCTCCTCCAGATACGCCCGGAAGAGGCACCGGAGGCTTTCAGCCAGGGGGCTCGAGGTCAAGGGACCCGTGGCGATCACTACGGGCCGCTCGGCGGGGATCTCCGTTACCTCCTCCCGATACACCGTGACGAGCGGATGGCCCCCGATCCGGCGGGTCACCTCGTGGGCAAAGGCGGTGCGGTCCACGGCGAGCGCCGTGCCCGCCGGGACCGCGTGGGCCCTCGCCGCCTGCTGGATGACGGACCCGAGGCGCCCTGCCTCCGCGTGCAGCAGGCCCGACGCGCTCGTCAGCTCTTGGGACTTGAGGGAGTTACTACAGACCAGCTCGGCCAACAGGTCGGTCTGATGCGCCGGGGTGCCGGCGGTCGGTCGCATCTCGAAGAGGCACACCGGCACACCCCGTTCGGCCGCTTGCCAGGCCGCCTCTGCACCCGCAAGGCCACCCCCCACGATGGTCACACACGCCTTGGGCTTCACGGATCCGATTATGCCCCGGGCTTGCGGTAATTGCAATCCACCGTCGCGCACTTGAGCTCAAGACCCTGACGGGTCCGGTGCTGGACGAGGAAGGGGGCACCACATTGAGGGCACGGCTCGGGGATCGGCCGATTCCAGAGGACGAAGGTGCACTCGGGATACCCGGTACAGCCGTAGAAGGACCTGCCCCGTTTGGAGCGGCGCTGGGTCAGGGCTTTACCGCACCGGGGGCACTTGACATCGATGGGAAGCGGTCTGACGGTTCGGCACTTCGGGTAGGCGGAACAGGCCAGGAAGCGGCCATACCGGCCGTGGCGAATCACCATCGGGGCGCCACAGGTCTCGCATTTCTCATCCGTCGGTTCCGGCGCCACCCTTTCCTTCCCTTCGAGGCGGAGGACGTTCCGGCAGTCCGGGTAGCCGCTACACGCCCAGAAGAGTCCGTACCGCCCCCGCTTCAACACCATGGGGCGCCCGCACTGCTCGCACACCTTGGTGTCGTTCGCCGTTGACCGATCACCGTCAACCGCGCCCTGACTCTCGTCTCCCCGGTCATCGGTCGCCGGTATGCGGTCATCGGGGGTCACCAGTTCGCGGGTGTTCTTACACTCCGGGTAGGCGGAGCAGGCCAAGAACTTTCCGAACCGTCCCCAGCGGATGACCATGGGGCTCCCGCACTTCTCGCAGGTCTCCTCCGTCTTCTCTTCAAGCGCCTTGAGGTTTTCCATCCCGGTCTTCGCCTGCTCCAGCCACTTGGAGAAGGCCCCATAGAAGCGCCGCATCTCCTCGAGCCAGTCGACCTTCCCCTCCTCGATCTCATCGAGGACCGACTCCATCCTCGCCGTGAACTCGTAATCCATAATCCGTGGGAAGCTCTTGACCAGCAGATCGACCACCACTTCTCCCACCTCGGTCGGCCGAAATTTCCCCTTCTCCTTAATGACGTAATCGCGATTTTGAATGACCTGCACGATGGGCGCGTAGGTGCTGGGCCGGCCGATGCCCCTCTCCTCAAGGTCCTTGACCAAGGTGGCCTCGGTGTACCGCGGGGGTGCCTGGGTGAAATGCTGCTGGGGGTCCAGAGATCCGAGCGTCAGTACCTCCCCTGCGTGAAGGGAGGGCAGCGCCATCTCTCCGTCGGCCTCGCCATCGCCGTTGGCCTCCTGCCCCTCGTCCGTTCGGCGCTTCATCCCCTCGTCGGTCCCCTCCACGTAGAGCCGCATGAACCCCTCAAATCGCGTCACACGCCCCGTGGCGCGGAGCAGGAAGCGCCCTGCCTCCACCTCCACCGTGGTCACGTCAAAGAGGGCCGCGGGCATCTGCGAGGCGACGAAGCGATTCCAGATCAGGGTATAGAGGTTGAGCTGGTCTTTCGTGAGGTAGCGGGCCACACTCGCGGGATCCCGCAAGACCGAGGTGGGCCTGATGGCCTCGTGGGCCTCCTGGGCCGCCTTGGCGCTCTTGTATACGGGGGGCCGCTCGGGAACATATTCGGCGCCAAATCGCTCGGTCAGGTAGCGGCGGGCTTCTTGCACCGCCTCGTCCGACACCCGGGGGGAGTCCGTCCGCATGTAGGTGATGAGACCCACGGACCCCTCCTCCCCCAGCTCGATCCCCTCGTAGAGCTGCTGAGCAAGGCTCATGGCCCGCCGGGCGGTCATGCGGAGCTTTCGCACCGCCTCCTGCTGAAACTTGGAGGTGGTGAAGGGGGGAACGGGATGACGGCGCCGCTCCCGGGTGCTGACCTCTTTGACCCGAAAGGGCTGCTGCCGAAGCTCTTCGACCAGGGCGTGGGCCTCGGCCCCGGTGTGGATCTCGATCTTTTCCCCGTTCATCCTGGAGAGGCGGGCCCGAAACTCCGGCGGCGCCCCGGCGGCGAGCAGGGCATCGATGGACCAGTACTCTTGGGACACAAAGGCGCGAATCTCGAGCTCGCGATCGACGATCAGCCGAAGCGCCACGGACTGGACCCGACCAGCGCTCAGCCCACGCCTGACCTTCTCCCAGAGCAGTGGGCTCACCTGATATCCGACGAGACGGTCGAGAATACGGCGCGCCTGTTGGGCCTCGACTTTTTTGAGATCGAGCGAGCCGGGATGGGCAAAGGCCTCTTGGACGGCCCGCCTGGTCACCTCATGGAAGACGACCCGATGTACCGCCTTCTTCGGTGGCTTCAGCTCTTGGACGAGATGCCACCCGATGGCCTCCCCCTCCCGATCCGGATCGGTGGCCAGATAGATGGCCTGAGAGTTCCGGGCCGACTTGCGCAGCTCCTCCACCACTTTCTCGCGCCCCTTCAGCACCTGGTACTGCGGCTTGAAGTTCCGCTTCGTATCCACCGCGAGCCGATTCGGCGGCAGATCCCGGACATGGCCATACGAGGCCTTGACCACATACCCCTTTCCGAGAAACTTCGTGATGGTCTTGGCCTTGGCCGGCGATTCCACGATGACGAGCGATTTCGGCACGACTATTGTTCCTCCTGTGAATGGCTATCAGCTATCGGCGATCGGCTGTCAGCAAAAACTTCCAGCCATAATACCATGAAGGCTCATGTGCTTACTTGCTTCGCCGTTTTCCCTCTTGCTGACCGCTGCCTGCTGACTGCTGACCGCTCCAGGGGTCGGTGGCGCGAACGAACGTCTTGCCGGTGAGCTGCTTCACCCACCCCTTCATCTCTAGCGCAAGCAGGGACGCGGCCACCGCGGGGGCCGGGAGTTTCGCACCGGTGATGACGGCGTCGATATGGACCGGCTCCTCTCCGAGCAGCTCGAGCACCCGGCCTTCTTCCCCTTCGAGCGGCGGAAGGGACGGCATCGGGGCAACCGCCTCCGGCGGCATGTCAGTCGGGATCCGCAACTCTTCTACAACGTCCTCCCACCCCTCGGTGAGCTTGGCCCCCGCCTTGATCAGCCGGTGAGACCCCTGGCTCAGCCGGCCCTTGGCCATCCCTGGGACCGCGAAGACTTCCCTCCCCTGCTCCAGTGCATGATTCGCCGTGATGAGGGCGCCACTCTCCACCGACGCCTGGACCACGATGACCCCCAGGGAGAGTCCGCTGATCAGCCGATTCCGTTGGGGAAAGTTCCCCTTCAGAGGAGCAGTCCCCAGAGGAAACTCGCTCAACAGCGCTCCCTGCGCTGCGMTCGCCTTCGCCAGTGTCTCATGCTCCGCGGGATAGGTGATATCGGCCCCCGATCCCAGCACGGCGATGGTCCGCCCGCCGGCCCTGAGCGCCCCCCGATGAGCGGCCGCGTCGATCCCCCTGGCCAACCCGCTGACGATGGTCAGCCCTCGCATCGCCAGGTCGAAGGCGAGGCGATCGGACACCCCCCGACCATACGGTGTGGCGTTTCTGGACCCGACAATGGCGACCGCCCTCCGGTCCCGATCCTCCCAGGTGCCGCGAATGTACAGCACGGGCGGGGGCTGGGCGATCTCCCGAAGAAGGGCGGGGTACTCTGCGTCCCGGAGCGTGATGAACCGGAGACCCCGCGCCGCCATCCGCTTTCGCTCCCGAGCGACCGTCTCCTCCGCAGGAAAAGAGCAGATGGCCCTCGCCGTGACGGGACCGATTCCATGCACACTCTCCAGCGCCTTGAGCGGAGCCTTGAGGATGCGTCGCACGCTTCCGAAACGCTCCAAGAGCAGCGCAAAGGCGGCCGGCCCTACGTGGGGCACCATGTTGAGTGCCAGCCATGCCTCTTGCTCTTGCATTGCGCCCTTCTTCCGAGATCAATAATCCTCACAGTGTATAAGGTTCGCATTATACCCGGGGAAGGGGGGGAGTCAAGGGGTGCCGCGGGGCTGTCCGGTATCAGCGGTCAGCAGTCAGCAACTTACAGGCTCGCACGCTAGAAGGCTAGAACGCTGGGAAGCGGGAAAGTCATGATCGCTAGAGCCTGCTAGCCTTCTGGCCTACTAGCATCCCAGCCTACTAGCCTGCTAGCCGCTAGCGGTCAAGGCATCTTCCGGAACAGGACGAGTCGCTCACCCACACGCAGATCGATGTCGGACGAGATCAGCAGCCCCGTGGCCGCCTGGGCAGAGGTTCGGATCACCACCAGTTGCCCCTGCTTAGTCGGCGCCAGGGGAATCGTCTGACCGCTGGCTGGATGGATGCCCACCCCAGACATCCGATAGATGCTGAACTCATCGCCGGGGACAATCCCGTGCTCCTGCCCGACATCCATATAGATGATGTCCCCCTGCCCCATTGCATCGGCGTCGTCCTTGGAGCCCACGATGTATCCCCCCAGGCGAATATCGGTTGCCTGGCTCACGCTTCTCTGGGGGGGCATCAACTCCTTCGCCTCCACCAGCAGGTCTCCGGTGGCCAGGTCTTCACAGTTGTACTTGACCTTCGCCCGGGGCGCCGCTCCCGTGGTACTGACGATCTCTAGCGTGCCCAAGGTCCTCACCTTGACCCCCACCCGAGCGCCCGTCGCGGGGTGTGCAACCGCTGTGGTTGGGCGGACCACGTGGAACCGATCTCCCCGCTGGACCTTTCGGCCACCGAGATCCACAAAGACGTCATCGTAGTACCAGTGCCGAATGTTCTGTGCATCGAGCGGCCGAACGATCCGGCCCGCGCGAACGATCTCTTTGGGCTGCGCCACGAAGCCGCTGCACTCCAGGGCCGCCTGGGGAATTGCGAGAACTGGGCGGGCCGCCGGGAGCTTGATACCGTCTTCCGGCCTCGTGACCGCCGCTACATCAGGTGGAGGAGCAACCTCAGCCGGGGGGGCCGCCTCCACCGGAGGTGCGATGGGCGGAGGAACCCGCTCCTCGCCGACGGGAGGCACCGGGGGGGCCTCCGCCAGCGGCCGAGGGGGCGGGGCGAATCCCGGGATGGTCAGGGGATCACCGGGGAAGATCCGGTTGGGGTCGGTGACAAAGGGGTTCTCTTTCCAGATCTGCGGCCACAGACGAGGGTTGTCGAGATAGCGGCCGGCAATCGCCCACAGGGTATCACCCTGCCGGACATGGTGGACCCCTTCCGGAAGCGTCTCCGGCCTCTTCGTCTGCTCCCCACCAGGGGCAGCCTCTTGGGCCGCGACCTGCCCCATCAGCAGCCAGGTCATGACCAAGAAGCTCAGCACTCCGCGTATCCGCTCTCTCTTCATCATCCTCTGCTCCCCCTGTGTTTTGGCCCTTCCGCCTTTCTTTCTTTCCCACGCGCTTCCGATCCGAGAGGCCCGATCTCGCGCGCCGTTCGAGATGGTTGCGGGCTAGTGCAAGCTTTGTGCCTGTTTCTTGACCCTTACCGCCTGCCGGCGGGTCCGCATACGCCACTCGTAGACCAGCGCCGAGGCGACAAAGATGGAGGAATAGCTCCCCACGATGATCCCGATCGTCAGGGCCAGGGAAAAATCACGGAGGACGTCGCCTCCGAACAGGAGCAGCGCGAGGACCGCAAGCATGACCGTCACCGAGGTCATGATGCTCCGACTCAGGACCTCATTGATGCTCACGTTGATGATCTCGGCGAGCGTGCCGCGCCGTCGGGCCCGGAGGTTCTCCCGGATCCGGTCGAAGACCACCACCGTATCGGTGAGCGAATACCCGGCCAGCGTCAGGAGGGCCGTGACGATCAGCAGGGTGATCTCCTTGTCCAGGAGGAAAAAGATGCCGAGGACTACCAGGACATCGTGAAACGTCGCCACGGTCGCGGCGACCCCGAACCGGAATTCGAATCGCCACGCGATATAGGTCACAATGCCCACAAGGGAAATCAGGACCGCCCACACGGCCGCCTGCTGCAGCTCCTGGCCGACGACCGGTCCCACCTCGTTGGAGCTCTCCACGACGAACGGGTCCCGGGGAAAGGCCTCCCGCAACACCGCCTCGATCCTGGCCGCGGTGCCGGACGCCGACTCCCCTGAGGATTTCACCCGGATGAAGAGCCGCTTTCCGCCGATGAACTGCTGGAGCTCACTCTCGGCGACGCCACCGGCGGCGAGGACCCTCCGGACCTCGCCGAGCTCCACCGGGTCATCAAAGCGCACCTGGATGGAGGTGCCGCCCGCAAAGTCGATCCCCAGGTCGGCCCGTCCCCGGGCGATCTGGACGCACGCGACGACCCCCAGGAGGACCAGCACGAGCGAGAGGGCGAAGGCACCCCGCCGCATGCTCAGAAAATCGATGTTCGTTTTGCCGACAAATTCCATAGCTCGTCGCCCGCGTCTCCGCGGCGGGCCCTCAGATACTGAGCTGCTTCATTCCCCGAAGGGTCAGCCAGTCGAAGACCACCCTGGTCCCCACGGTCGCCGTAAACAGATTGATGGACACGCCGAGGGCTAACGTCACGGCAAAGCCTCGCACCGGCCCACTCCCAAAGAGAAAGAGGGCTAACGCGGTGATCAAGGTGGTAACGTGCGAATCCAGGATGGCCACCCAGGCCTTGCTGAATCCGCCGTCGATGGCGGAGCGCACCGTCTTCCCGAGTCGCAGCTCTTCACGGATGCGCTCGAAGATCAGGACATTACTATCCACCGCCATGCCAATGGTGAGGGCGATGCCCGCAATCCCCGGCAGGGTGAGCGTCGCCTGGATCCCCGCCAGGACCGCGAGCATCATGAGGAGGTTGAGGAGCAGGGCCAGGTCGGCGAGGATCCCGGACCACCGGTAGTAGAAGCCCATGAAGAGGATCACCACGATCCCGGCCACGATGCTGGCCTGCACCCCGGCCCGGATGGAGTCCTGCCCCAGGGAGGGCCCGACGGTCAGATTGGAGATCACTGCAACCGGGGCCGGCAGCGCACCCGCCCTGAGGACGATCGCCAGGTCCCGGGCCTCCTGCGGGGTGAACCGGCCTTCGATCTGCGCCTGGCCCCCTGGGATCCGCGTCCTAATGACGGGGGCGGAATGGATGTTGCCATCGAGGATAATGGCCAGCCGCCGTCCCACGTTCTTTGTGGTGATCTCGTCAAAGATCCGCGTGCCCGCCCGGTCGAAGGCCAGCGAGACATACGGTTCATTGTTCTCGGAGCTGATCCGCACCTCGGCCGAGGTGATGACGTCCCCGGTGAGCAAGGTCTTCTTCTCCAGCAGGAAGGGGATCCGGCGGACGACGCGTCCCTGCGGATCCAACACCCTCTCGTAGAGGATCTCAGAGCCCTCCGGCACCTTGCCCTGGAGGGCCTCCTCCAGGCTGTGCTGCTCGTCGACCAACTTGAACTCGAGCAAGGCGGTTTTGCCGATGAGTGCGATGGCCCGTTCCGGATCCTTGATCCCCGCAAGCTGGACGATGATTCGACGATCCCCCTCCCGCTGAATCAAGGGCTCCCGGACGCCGAACTCGTCCACCCGGTTCCGGATCTTCTGGACGTTCTGATCCACCGCCCGCTCCTGAATCGCCGCCACCTCGCGCCCGCTCAGCGTCAGCAAGAGCCGGGTCGCCCCTTCCCGGAACCGTGTCATCTCGGGGTACTCCCCCAGGATCCGCTCCAGCTGCCCCAGGGCCTTTTCCTCCCCCACCTCGACAAAGATCTGGTTGGTCCCCCGTCGTTCCAGCACCGCGACCCGGATTCCCTCCCGCTCCACGGCTCGGCGGATCTCCGCCACGCGCCGCTCCACGGCGTTCTCGACTGCCTTGTTCGCGTCCACCTCCAAGACGAGGTGCATGCCCCCCTGGAGATCGAGGCCGAGGTTGATCGGCTCGGGGGCCGGGGCAAGGATCAGAGGCCGCATGTATCGCCACCACCCTGGAAGCGGAGAAAGCCCCGGGATCGAGGGCAGGAKGTAGAGAAAGGAAAGGAGGGCAGCCGCGCCAACCAGGCCTGCCCTCCATGCAAGATACCGCTTCACGAGCACTGTCCTTCGCGGGGAACCGGTGCAATCACACCAGCAGTCCGGATGCTCGAAGGCCTAGTGTCGATTCAACTTTTTCCACCCGGCACAGACATGCGATGCCAAGACCAGGCTTCGTTGCCGGAGTTCGGGGCAACGAGGTGGAACGGCACTAGGACACCGCCGGGACCTTCTCGCGGGAGCTTTGGGACCGTCGCCCCGCCTGTTCCACCTTGTGAGGTAACGGCTCGCGCCCAGGCATGATCCCTCGCTTCACCTCCACGATCGACGGGTGAGGACACTGAAAACGGTCGGCAATGTGCCGGACCGCTTGCTCCGGCTTGATCGTCTCCCCACAGGTAAAGATATCCACGGCTGCGTATCGGTACTCGGGCCAGGTGTGGATCGAGAGGTGGGATTCGGCGATGACCACGACTCCACTCACCCCGAAGGGCTTGAACTCGTGGAAGGCCACGTCCACAACGGTGGCCTTGCAGGCCTTGGCCGCCGCGACCAAGATCTCCCGGACGGCGTCAACCTTCTTGAGTAACTCCGGGTCGCACCCGTACAGCTCCACTAAAAGGTGTCTGCCCAGTGCCCTCAATGAACTCCCTCCTTTCACGCGTGCTGCGCGATCTCACCTCCCACCAAAGCGCGAACATCCCCCGTGGACTACACAAACATTCCTTCGCTTATACAACGGTCTGGAGAAATTGCAAGAAAAAAATGCGTTCCGGGGTTTCCGTGAACCACGGACCCCGCCCGGGTCCCCAAACGACGAAGGGGCGTCGCTCCCCTCAGGCCTGTGGATGGGCCATTGACGGCCCCTTGGAAGCCTCTCGTGCGCGGCACAGTTATTGCAACCTTCTTCCATGCGCGTGAGGAACTTGAGCGAGAGTGTCCGAAAGGCGGACACAGTCCCGCGCGACGGCGCGGGAAGGATAATCAAGAGTTTACCCGAGAGGCAACGCATGCGCCGAACCGAACGGAGCCCCGAGGCAGGCTTTACCCTCATCGAGCTTGTCGTCGTCACGCTCCTGATAGGGATCTTGGCCCTCTTGGCCATCCCCCGCTTTCCCCAGTACCCCAAGGCAGGGGTGGTCTCGCGGCGACTCCTCTCGGATATTCGCTACGCCAAAGAGCTGTCCACACGGTTGCAGACGATGTCCGGGATCTACTTCATCAGCAGCACCCAATACCGCGTCTTTACGAATAACGATACGAACAACGCCGCCAAGGACCCGCAGACGGGGACGACCTATGAAGTGACCATGTCGGGAAAGCTCTCGGGGGTGACGCTCAGTCAAACGTTTACCAACAGCATCCTGAAATTCGATTCCCTCGGCAACCCCTTGGAAGGCTCCGGCTCCGGGACCGCCCTCGCCGCGGCCAAGAGCGTGACCGTCTCGGGCCCCGGCGGGCCGCGGACCGTGACCATTGAACCGAACACCGGGAAGGTGACTGGGTCATGAAGCTTTCACGACTCTATCGCGATCAGCGAGGCGTCACCCTGATCGATCTCATCATCACCATCATCATCCTGGCGATCGCCGTGCCGCCCATGGTGGGGGTCTTCATCACGAGTACGCGGAACAGCACATTCGGGGTCACCATAGCCCGCGCGAACCACCTGGCCTCGAACCTGTTCGAAGAGATCCGGTCCAAGCGCTGGGATGAAAATACGGGGGCCGCGAGCGCGACCCTTGGACCCGACAGCGGAGAGACCCGTGCCACTTACGATGATGTGGATGACTTCAACGGGCTCGACGAGACCCCCCCGAAGGACTCCCTGGGAGTGACCATGAGCGGTTCCACCGGATTTCGGCAGGAGGTGTGCGTCCGCTATGTGGCCAGCAACGACCTGAACAACAACACCTGCCCCGAGGCAGCCGCGACGTCAAACTATAAGAGGATCAGGGTGAGGGTCACCGATCCCGAAGGGAGAGTCACTGAGCTGGTGACGCTGATCTCGAGCTTTTAATGCAGTACCAACTTGTTAAGGTATCAGGGGGAAGGATGCGGAGGGAGCGCACGCCATTCAGGAAGGGGATCGAGGGGTTCTCCCTCATCGAGATCGTGGTGGTGTGTGTGCTGATTGGCATCATTGCGGCAGTCATCATCCCACCGCTCCATCAGGGGGTGCAGAGCTTCGCGGTTACCGAGGCGCGGGGCGATCTCACCTCCCAGGCCCGGCAGGCCGCGACCCGGTTGGTCCGGGAGCTGCGCAATATCCAGAAGAAGGCCGACAACACCCCCAACATCACGACGGGCGCCAACGCCACCAGCATCACCTTCGTCGATGTGCTGGACAACACCATCACCTTTTCCCTTTCGGGGAGCACGCTACAGCGGAACTCGAACGCTCTTGTTGACCAGGTCTCGAGTCTCCAGTTTCGGTACTTCAACGGGAGCAATACCGAGCTGCCTGTGCCCCTGAGCGCCCCCGAC
>LDXR01000015.1 GCA_001443495.1 candidate division NC10 bacterium CSP1-5
GGGTCGCTCAATCCCGAAGACCTCCTTGAAGCGCCTCACGTACTCCGGGACTTGGCGGAGGCGTTCCTCCATCATGATGGGATCCCCGTTTCCCGCCACGTTTCCGGTCGCCGCCGCGGCAGCCTGGGACTCCAGGCTCGTCACCTCGCCCGCCCAGAAGAGCTTGGCGTAGTAGGCCGAGTTCAGGACCGTCTGAGAGTTCCGCCAGTGCTCGGCCCCGGGGTAGCCTCGAGAGATCGGCTGGTCGGTTCCCCATCCTAGTTTCGGGTCATGGCAGGCCGCGCAGGAGGTCGAGACATCCCCCGAGAGCCGAGGGTCGAAGAAGAGGAGCTTGCCCAGTGCAACCTTGGCATCCGACATCGGATTGTCGCGGGGGACCGGAACGGGCGGCAGCATACCGAGGGGTGGGAACCGCTTCGCCTGCACCGGAGCTTCGGCAGCCCGGAGCACGGTCCCCAGGAGGATCCCGAGGGCTAGCGCAAAGAATTTGAGGATACGCATGACTCCTCTCCTCAGTTCTGGCCGAGCTTCCGCGGCTGGTAATCGGGCCAGTCGGGCCGCTCGATCACCACCGGGTCGCCAGCGAGACTCTTCAGAAACTCCACCAGCGCGCGCTTCTCGGCCGCCGTGAGCCCGAGGGGCCTGATCAGCGGGCTCTTGTTCGGATGCTGCCCCCCGCCCCGGTCGTAGAAGGCGACGACATCCTCAAGGGTGGCGAGGGCGCCGCTATGCATGTAGGGCGCGGTGCGGCTCACCTCGCGAAGGCTCGGCGTCCGAAACTTCCCCCAGTCCGCCTTCTCCTTCGTCACGCCGTAGAGCCCGGGATCCTGCCGGTAGTTCTCGGCATTCGGCGCGCCGAGCGTTCTGAAGAAGCGGCGGAACGTGATGTGACGCAGGGGATCCGCGAAGAGGTCGGGATTTTCGGGAACGCCAAGGGCGTGAAACTTCTGGTCAGAGAGGAGGGCCCCGTTGTGGCATTGGATGCAGCCGGCCTTGCCCTGGAAGAGGACGAGGCCGTTCCGTGCTTCGGTCGAGAGCGCCGCCGTGTCACCCCTGAGGTAACGGTCGATGGGCGCATTCCGCGAGGTGATCGTCTTCAAGAAGGCGGTCACGGCACTCAGGGTCCTCCCGAACGTCGGCTCACCCCCGAAGGCCGTCTTGAACATCTCGACGTACTCGGGAATCTGCTTCAGCCGCTCCGCGAAGAGCCGGCCGTCTACTTGCATGAAATGCGCCTCGGTCAGATGGTCACGGACGAGCGTGGGGAGGTCGGCGCCCGCTAATCGCCCATCCCAGTAGCTCCGCTTGTAGTAGGCCGCGTTCAGAAGCGTCTGGGCGTTCCGGAAGTATTCGCTGCCGGGATAGCCCGTGGAGAGCGGCTTACCATCGCCCCACCCCGTCGTCGGATTATGGCAGCTGTCGCACGAGATGCCACCGTCGCCGGAAAGCCGCGGTTCGAAGAACAGGTACTTCCCGAGTTCCACCTGCTCGGCCTTGGGAGCCTCGAGGGGAGGCAATGGCTGGAGGTCCTGCGCCCCTGCGGCCGAGACCGCGCCGAGGAGGATCCAGGTGGTGAAGCAACTCAGGACTAGTGGTCGCATGGATCTCTCCCCGGTGATCCGGTCACTGACCAGATCGTAGCCCCCGTGCAGGTGGCTGACTTACCGTAGAACCGATGCCGGCTGCCGATGAAAGGTGGGCCCTGGCCCGACCGCACTTGCTGCCCCGCCCAAGATTCAGCCTTCAGCGAAACGCCCCTCGCAGACCTTCTTTTACCAAACTCCTTATGTCTTTTCAACTCCTCTTCCGAGTCCTCCGTCGATCCGTGAGAATCTCCTCGATCGAGATGACGGCCGCTAAGGCTCGTTTCTCTCTTACCGGGCTTCACCACGCGCCTCGCCCAAGGGGCTTAAGGCTGAAGCCGGGATCGGGAGGCGGGTGACAAAGGCCAGGTACGTCAGGACAAAGGCCGCAAGAAAGCCCGAGGTGATGAAAAGCTCGATCCAGCCCAAAGGAAGTCCCGGCTTATGCCAGAGCGAGGGGACCACAAGGAGGAAGCGTTCCAGCCACATCCCGACCACGATGAGGGAAGCGACGGCAGCAAGAGTCATGGGATGCTCCTTAATCCGCCGGCTGAGGAGGAGGAGGAAGGGGCCGAGGAAGCTCACGATGAGGACGACTAAGGCAAGGGGCGCCCACGGCATCTCCTTTGTCCTCACGATGACGTACTCCGTTTCCTCTGGCAAGTTCCCGTACCAGATCACTGCGTACTGCGACCAGAAGAAGTCACCGGCCACGAGACAAAAGCCGAATAGGAGCTTCCCCAGGTCGTGAAACTGGGATCTCCCAATCGATCCCTCCAATCCAAGGGGTCTTCGAAGGAACACCGCAAAAAGAGCGATCCCAGCCAATCCCACGTAGAAGCTGCTCATAAAGAAGTAGGCGCCAAAAAGGCTGCTGACGAAGTGGCGGTCAAGGGACATCACGAGATCGAAGCCGAGGAGGGAGAAGACCAGGGCATAGAAGATGATGAAGAGAGGGCTCAGGATGGCGAGGAGCCGATGGTTCCGCTCCCGCTCTGCTTCAATCCCACGCCATTCCCTGGTGAAAAGGGCCCACAGCCGTGGAACGTGCCCCCGCTGCTGGTCAACAGCCGCTCCAATCTCGGGACGGAGCGAGCAGAAGAGATACGTCAGGCCAAAGCTGTAAAGGGCAAGCAGGCCGAGCAAGTCTCGGCTAAAGAGAAACGGGAGGTTCAGCCAGGTCTGTTTCTCGGGGATGGGGTTGAGCACCCAGGGAAAGAGGATGGGAGACCCCGGGAAGAGGCAGAGGAAAAGGAGGAGAGAGACGGGCAAAAACGCTGCCATCCCCTGAGCAAGCCTTCTCACCGCCTCCCCCCACCTGGCCCGGGTCAGATCATAGGCTGCTGCAAAGACCAGACCCCCCTGAGCCATTCCCGAAAAGAAGAGGAAGTTGACCAGGAAAGTCTGCCAGGCTCTCAACCGGTTTGGCCCTCTGGCCTCGACGAGGAACGTGACCACCCCGATGAGAAGGAGTCCCCATAGCAGTCCTCGAAGCCATTTAGGGAGCTGGATCGGTGCCCTGACCATCTTATCCTCTCTTCTGGATTTTCTGGAGGCTCCGAAGATAGTTGACGATGTCCCACCGCTCCCGGGAAGAGAGGCCCTCCGCCTGCCCGGGCATCGTGTCTCCACCTTCTCTAATCACCGTGTAGAGATATCCATCAGGCTGTTCCGCCGTAGACGTCTGGGTGAGGTCGTCCGGTGGGGTGATGAGCTTCTTGGCGATGGGACCTTTCCCCTTCGCATTGGTTCCGTGGCAGACAGCACAGTAGATGGCAAAGAGCCGCTGGCCCTGCTCAAGAGAAGCGGGGGTGGCCTCCACCGGGTTCTTCAGCTCGCTTGCCTCAAGGAGCTCTACCTTTCGCTCCCTGCCGTGAATGGGCACGGACTGGGGTGGAGGGAGGAAAGGCTGCTCTTGGGGTTTGATGGAGGGCTGATTAGCCATCTCTGTCGTCGGGGGGATGCTGAGAAAGAAGTAGGTCAGCCCGACCGTGAAAAAAAGCACGGCGGCAACCGCCCAAAAGAGTAAGGGGTCAAATCTCGTCACGACGGATCTCCTCCGCGCCACAGGCCTGAAGGACCTCTTCCACCGCGCCGCTCCGGTCCGCCGGGCACCTCACCCAAAGGCCAAACCGGTCCACGGAGAAGCGGGGATCGTAGCCGGGCTGCACCCGAGGCCGCGGGAGGCGGATGTTCAGCAGCATCCCGAGGATGGTGCTCAATGAACCGAAGAGGATCGCCAACTCAAAGGCCATGATCAAAAACGGGGGGATGGAGACAATCGGCTTTCCACCGGTCATGATCCCACCAGCAATGATGGGATAGTTGAGGGAGGTGAGGGTGGCCAGGCCAAAACCGGTGACTGCCCCCAGGAACCCACCCCCTAAGGTGAAGTACCGGACAGGGCTTTGGGGCTTCTCTAGAACCTCCTCGATCTCGTGGTGGGGGACCGGCGAGAAAGCCGTCAGGTCCCGGTAGCCGAGGTCTTTCAGGCGTCGGATTGCCTCGAGGAAGGCATCGAAATAGATGAAGATCCCCACAACCCTGACAGTCCGTTCCTTCATTGCAGCGCCTCTTCTTTCACGGGTGGCGGGACCAGCTCCTTCACCTCGACAATCGAGACCACCGGAAGAAGCTTCGCGAAGACGAGAAACATGAGGAAGAAAAGGGCAGCGTCTCCGGCCAGAATGCTCACCTCAATCCACGACGGCTTGTACGTTCGCCAGGCAAAGGGGACATAGTCGTGGGCTAACGATGCGACGATGATGACGAAGCGCTCACACCACATGCCGATGTTGATCAGGATCGAGATCGTAAAGAGCGAGAAGATGCTCCTCCGGATCTCCCTGACGGCGAACAGGAGGGGCACGATGGCGTTAAAGACCAACATGAACCAGAAAGCCAGGGCGTAATCCCCCACGGCCCGGTAGAGGAACGTCGCCTGCTCGAAGCGGTTCCCACCATACCAGGCGATGAAAAACTCCGTCAGATACGAGTACACCATGATGAGGGTGGTCAAAATCAGGAGCTTGGCGATGCTCTCGAGGTGGTCCCGGGTGATGTAGGTCTCAAGCTGGAAGATCCGCCGGAGCGGGATCAGCATCGTGAGGACCATGGCCAGGCCCGAGTGGATCGCCCCGGCGACAAAGTAGGGGGCGAAGAGGGTCGAGTGCCAGCCTGGGACGATGGAGACGGCGAAGTCCCAGGAGACGATGCTGTGGACGGAGATTACCAGAGGGGTGGCCAGGGCCGCTAAGAAGAGATAGGCACGCGAGTAATGGCGCCACTGGTGATCCGTCCCCATCCACCCCTGGGCCAGAAACCCATAGATCCTCCGGCGCCATCCGGTTGCCTGATCCCGGACAACGGCCAGGTCGGGGACGAGACCGGTGAAGAAGAAGGTCGAACTCACAATGAGATAGGTGCCGACCGCAAAGACGTCCCAAACCAGGGGGGAGCGGAAGTTGATCCAGAGGTAGCCCCGCTGGGGATAGGGGAGAAGCCAGTAGAAGAGCCAGGCCCTCCCAATGTGGATGAGGGGAAAGAGCCCAGCCACGACCAGGGCGAAGACGGTCATCGCCTCGGCGGTCCGATACACGGCGTTCCGCCACTTGACGCGGAATAAGAAGAGGATCGCGGAGATGAGCGTCCCCGAGTGGGCGATGCCGATCCAGAAGACAAAGGTGGCGATATAGACCCCCCAGCCCACAGGATTGTTGAGCCCTGTTACCCCCATCCCGGTTCGGATCTGGTAACCCCACGCAAAGATCCCCCAGGCCAGGACGAGGAGATCGAGGACAAGGATCGTGTAATAGACCCTCCCCGGAGGGCTCATCGTTTTGAGCAAATCTCGGTTGATCTGGCTATAGCTGAGCTGGACCATTCCTTCGACTCCGCTCAGGACAGGCTCACACCTGCTCCGTGTCCTGCTTAATCTTCTTCAGATAGGTGATGGCCGGCTGGGTATTTAAGTGCTCGAGGACCCGGTAGCGCCGGGGATCCCGAGCGAGCTTTGATACTCTACTATTTGGGTCTTTGAGATCCCCAAACACGATTGCCTGGGTCGGGCAGGTCTGGGCACAGGCCGGGATGATCTCGCCGTCTCGAACAGGTCGGCCCTCATCCTTCCCGCGATCTTTCGCCGCCTGGATCCGCTGGACGCAGAAGGTGCACTTCTCCATGACCCCCTTCCCCCGGACCGTCACGTCGGGGTTGAGCTGCCAGTTGAGGGGCTCGGGGAAGGCGTATTGTTTGCTCTTGGGATCCGAGTACTCAAACCAGTTGAAGCGCCTGACCTTATAGGGGCAGTTGTTCGAGCAGTAGCGGACCCCCACGCACCGGTTGTAGACCTGGGCGTTCAACCCTTCCGGCGTATGGTACGTGGCGTAGACGGGGCAGACCGGCTCGCAGGGCGCGTGATCGCAGTGCTGGCAGAGCATGGGGAGGAAGCGGGTCTCCGGCCGCTCCAGTTCTCCTTCAACGTACCGTTCGATCCGGATCCACGCCATCCACCGGCCTTCTTGGACCCGTTCTTTCCCGACGACGGGGACGTTGTTCTCCGCGTAGCAGGCCACGATACAGGCCTCGCAGCCGATGCAGGCGTTGAGATCAATGGCCATCCCCCAGCGGTGCTCCGGATGGTCATGGGGCGGGTAAATCTGCTTCGGTGCATGGTCCTCTTCCGTATGCTCCCCGAGCTGGCTCAAGGGCATCGCCTGGGCGATCTCCCGACCCTGTTGCCGGTCGCTTCCAGCAGGGGACACGAGCTGATGTCGTTTTCCGGTCCGGGTGAGCGTCACCTTTATGGAGAGAACCATGACGCTCCCGGCTAGAGGTTCTGGCTTTGACGGAAGGAGCGCCATCGGGTTTGCCCCACGCTTTTCGGCGTACCGGCCAAAGGCCGTATGGCCCTGGCCCACGGGAATCGCCACGACATCGGGCCGGACCCCCCCGGAGAGGTGGGCCGGAAGCTCGACCTCCCCATATGGGGAGGCAACCGTGACCACGTCCCCCTCGACGATCCCAAGGCGCCCGGCCGCCTCGGGATGGATCTCGACCCAGTTGTCCCATACGATCTGCGTCATCGGGTCGGGAAGCTCCTGAAGCCACGGCCGGTTGGCCATCCTTCCGTCGAAGTGGATGAGGGAAGGGTAGCAATGGAGGTACAACGCCTGCTCAGCCTTGGCTTCGAACGCCGCTTCCTTCAAGGCGAGTTCGAAGACTTGAGGAGACAGCCGAACCGGTTCAGCTCTGACCTCCTTCCACACCCCTCCCTGCTGTAAGGCCTGCTCCCAGAAGGTGTCGAAGGGTGTTCCCGGTTCAAGCCGCTTTTGAAGCTCCTTCCACTGCTCCAGGAGATACTCGTAAAAGCTCGGCCAGGGGAAGCGTTGGGCTATCTTGGGGTCGCTCTGTCGGGCGAGCGAAAGGAGGGTATCGCCCACCGCCTTGGTTTGAAACAGAGGCCGCATCACCGGCTGCATGAGTCCGTAGATCCCCTCTCGCGGGGAGTAGTCGCCCCAGCTTTCGAGGAAGGTATGGTCCGGCAGGATGAGGTGAGCTTCGGCTGTCGTCTCGTCAAGGAAGCTCGAAAAGCTCACGACCAAGGGAACCTTCCGAAGTGCCTCCCGAAACCCTGCCGCTTGAGGGAGGGTAAAGAGGGGGTTGGTGCTGTAGAGGAGAAGGACTTCTACCTTGTCCCCGTTCATCGCGTCGATCAGGCTCAGCATGTCGCGGTAGGTCGCCAGGTTGGCCAGGGTAACGTTCGGACCGAAGCGAACGGTCTTTCCGACATTGCCAACGACGTAGTTCAAGAGGTTGATGGCAACACAGGTCGAGGTGGCGTTGGATCCGGTCATCGCCACCCCTCCCCCGAGGGCGAGGCTTGGCTTTTCCCGGGCGAAGGCCCGGGCGAGCCGAAAGATCGTTCCTTCCGGAAGCTCGGTCCGGATCGCCACGCGCTCCGGGGGATAGGGCTTGACCAGGCTCTTCAGCCTTTCCCGCTCCTCCTGGGGAAGGGGTACTTCAAGCCCTTCACCCAGGATCACGTGGATCATCCCCAAAGCGAGGAAGCCCTCGGTCCCGGGTTTGATCGGGATCCACCGATCGGCGTTGGCTGCCGTGAGGGAAAGTCGAGGCCCCACGTAGAAAAACGTTCCGATCCGCCCATCCTGGTATGCCCGCATGGCAGCGAAGCCTCTGGCGTAGGCGACGGGCGAGATCCAGGTCTCCAGGAAGTCGGCCCCGAACGAGAGGAGGAATTTGGCCCCTTCGAGATCGTAGGCCGGGATAGCATCGCGGCCGAAGGTGATCCGATTGGCGGTCCGAAGCGGCTCGTAGGCGAAGGGTTCATAGCGAAGGCGGCGTCTTGATCCCAGGGCCGAAAGCCAGGTGTCGATGAGCCGGTCAAGGCCCCCGGAAAGAAGCGGGGTGAGGAAGGCCACCCGATCGGCCTTCCCCTTCCGGCGGAGGTCGGCAAGGCGAGAAGCCACCCGACCCTCCGCCTCGTCCCAGGAGATGGAGTGGAGATGGCCGTTCTGGTCTCGGGAAAGGGGCTCTCGGATCCGGTCGGGGTTATAGAGCCCCTGAAGCGAAGCCTGGCCCCTGGCGCAGAGGCGGCCCTGGTTCACAGGATGAGCAAGGTTCCCCTCCCCTTTAATCGCCCGCCCTTCGAGGGTCTTCACCAGCATCCCGCACCCCGCCGGACACTCCCGGCAGACGGTGGCATACCAGCTGGCCATCCCTGGGATGAGCTCCTCGGGCGGAATCAAGTAAGGGATGAGCTTCTCGGGAGGTTCCGCCCCACAGCCGACAAGGGCTGTGGTGGCCCCCCCCACGCCGATCACCTTCAGGAAGGCTCGCCGATCAATTCCCATCTCGCCCAATGATTTTCCTGTCCCTCTCTTTCAATCCGAGATCCGAAATCGACAATCCGCAATTCACTTATGGCAGGTCCAGCAGTCGATGCTCGCCCTCCGCTCCATATGGCAACTGACACACCGATCCATGTTCACGACGACCACCGCCTCGATCTGGTCCATCGTCTCGACCGGGCCGTGGCACGCCTCACAGGCGATTTCCTTCAGCACATGGCGCTTGTGGGAGAAACGGACAAAATCGGGCTGGTCGTAGACCCTCACCCATGGGATAGGCTCCTCCTTCTCCCAGTATTCCTTGAGCTTTTCTATGCCGGGTTTATCCGCTTTATCTTTATCGGCCGTGAGGCTCCGGTGGCAGCTCATGCAGCGCTGGACGGACGGGATTCCGGCGACCGCCGACCTCCGCGCATTGGCATGGCAGTACAGGCAGGGGATCTGGTTTTGGCCAGCGTGGATCTTATGGCTGAAGGCGATAGGCTGCTCCACCGCGTTCCCGCGGCCCGAGGCGGTGAGGAAGATGACCCCGACTCCGGCGGCCACGAGCAGCACCACGATCACGACAATGCGGACGCCCTTCATTACCTTACTTTTTGGAAAAGGCCTTGATATACGCGATCACATCGTCCACGTCCTTATCCTTCAGCCTCGCTTGAAAAGAGGGCATCGGCTCCTTCCCTTCGATCACTACCTTTTTCAGATCCTCATCAGGTCGCTTGGCGAAAAACCCAGGATCCGAGTAATTGGCCGGCTTCTTCGACAACTCCTTCGCCTTGGGGCCATCTCCTTTCCCAGTCTCACCGTGGCACTTCAGGCACATCATCTTGTAGATCTTCTCCCCCTTGGCGAGATCGGCGGCCTCCCCGGGCCTGGCGAAGACGCTCCCCAACAGGCTGAGGGCAAAAAGCCCTCCCACAACGGCCCTGCTCCGCAAACTTCCCCGTAACATCGACAAACCTCCTTTCCGCAACCAAAAGCGTTCAGTAGTCAGCCATCAGCGCTCAGCAAAAAGCGCCTACCACGCTTTAAAACCGGGTGACGTCAGTTGGGCGGACCGGATCAGCTCGAAGAGGGTCGGCCCATACGAGATCACGATCAAGGCGGCGGGTCAGTCTGGCGTCCCGTCGCCTTCCATCATGTGGCTGGCAGCTTCGGGCCGAATGCTCCCCCTCTACCTTGGGGAGGAGTCAATGTCAAGGGACAATGAGAGTGGGCCCGCGCGACACTCGCTGGCAAAGGGGCACTCCACCGCCTCCTTGGGCCGTTCGGCGGTGCCATGGATCGTCAGAGGAGCGACACCGAGGAGGCGGCACTCCTCCCCGATAAAGGCCCGGAGCAACTTGGCCAATGCCCGGAAAGTTGAAGACACCGGCGCCCTCTCAACCCGTTCGGCAAACGGTTCAACCCATCCTCCGAGATGGTCCCTCAGGAACGCGGTCATGGCGGTGTGGGTTACCTCTTCAGCGTCGCGCATCCCCTCCCGGCGGGCGTACAGGAGCTTAAGGAGGAGGAGGCTCAGGAACTCCAGCTCGACCGCCAGATGGTCGGGAAGTTCCCGCTGAGCCGCCTCGACTGAGCTCGTCGCAGGCTCCCGGAGCTTGAACCCGAAGGCGGTATAGAAGCCCATGAGATCGGCGAGCTCGTGCCCTTTCCTT
This sequence comes from candidate division NC10 bacterium CSP1-5, assembly GCA_001443495.1. Classification (GTDB taxonomy): domain Bacteria; phylum Methylomirabilota; class Methylomirabilia; order Methylomirabilales; family CSP1-5; genus CSP1-5. The sequence goes on from LDXR01000015.1 coordinate 10,111, forward strand.
GCGGCCACAAGAGGGTCGTATTCCGTCTCGTAAGGGGAGATAACCCCTCCCGGTCCAAAGAGGCGCCAATACTCCCCCTCATCCGGGCCCTCCTGAATCTCCATCTCGACCAGGGGTGCGAGAACCTCCCGATGGCGCTCTGGAAGGCACCCGCATGCCTCTCGAAGTCGAGTGAACAACCCTGGATAAGGGATGGGGCCGGGAGGGGAGAACCCCAGGGAGAGGTACTTGAAGACCGAAGCTCGTGCAGCCCACTGCTCGATCCTCTCCATCGTTAACCTCCTCCCGGACGAAGATTCATTCGAACCCAGTCCACATACCCTTTGCGTGGACCGATCTCACCCTTTCCCCCGTCCCAGACGGCGAAGGCCACGAGCATCTCCTCACCAGGACCCCAGCTGGGATCGTTCGGGTCGCCGGTGACGAAAGGACGGGCGATGACGACCGTCCACTCCCCGTTGGCATAGACCCCTTTGCCGACCGCACTCTGGCGAGGGGTTGTCGTCACCGTTCCCGGTCCCTCGGCGATCTGCTCTTCCACCGAGACCCGCTTTTGAGGCTGGGAGCGCGGGTTGCCAAGGACCCACCCCGTCATGTACCGTTGCGCCTCGGGGTTGGTCCAAGCCGTGATGTCGTAGGGTGGCTCACCAGGGACGAATGGATACCAGTCCTCCCACGCATTGGGGTAGAGCTGAGAGATGTCCTGGAACGTCTTATCAATATCCTCCTGCCAGTCGGCCTTCCAGTGGAATTGCAGGACCGGTCTGCCCGGCTCTCCCATGGCGATGTCCGTCGATTCTTTCACCGGAACCATGACCGCTACGGCATCCCGGAATTTATCGAGATACATGACCACGTCCCTGGTGGCGTCCTTCCAGACAAGGAGGAAGGCGATCCATGTCCCGTTGTGGACGGCTTTGATTGTGAGCCCTTTGATGGAGGGGGCCAGGTGCCACGGTCTGACCTGGTCTTGCGGCTTGATGGTTGCCTGGATGGCCGGCACCCCCTCCCAGCCATTCCAGAGCGGATCCACTGGGATCATGCCCTTGATAAAGGGCGCGTCCAATTGCTGGGTCTCGCCCACCGCGGTTCCCAGCAGAAGGACAGCGATCCCGAGGGCAAGCTGAAATCTCGTCCGCATCAAAGTACCCCCTTTCCTCAATAAGCGCTCAGCCGAAACGTCACCCCCACCGTTCCCTCCCCTTTCGAGGGGGAGGGTTGGGAGAAGGTTACGAAATATTGTGGCGGTAGACCTTCCGGGCGTCATCGTAGAACGGCCTGAGATAGTCAGGCTCGGTGAAGGGCACCCGGACGATCTCCCGCCCCTTCTTGTCGAAGCCCGCCGCCTCTCGGGCCTCCGGGAAGACGGTGAAGGTCTCAACGATCTCCTTGGTGTCGCCGAAGAGGTGGAGGAGGCCCAGCAGCTCCGGGTCGTCCTTCCCCTTCAGGTAGGTCTCGACGGCCTGATCGACCCCGGTCCCAAACATCTGGCGGAGGAACTCCCTTGGCACATTGACCGGGGGGATGTAATAGATGTTCCCCTCGAGGCCGACCTGGGGGTAGAGGGGGAGGGCCACTTTCTTCACGTAGACCAGAAAGTCCATCGGGGCGTGGGGCTTGACCTCGTCAGGTTTTGAGAGAAACCCCATCAACCGGATCTTGCCGATGCAGGTGGTGACGCACCGAGGCTGCATCCCCTGCTCAACAGCCGGGTAGCAGCCGATGCACTTTTGGGAGATCCGGAGGACGGGGTTGAAGAGGACCTTCCCGTAGGGGCAGGCTTGAACGCACTCCCGGTAGCCCCGGCAGCGGGTCTGGTCCACCAGGACGATCCCATCCTCCTCCCGCTTGTAGATGGCCTGCCGGGGGCACGAGGCGAGACACGCAGGGTAGGTGCAGTGCATGCAGATCCGTGGGAGGTAGAAGAACCACATGTCGTGGGTCGGCATGGTGAAGTAGGCACCCTTGTCGAGCGTGCCGGCCGCCTCGTCCTCCCCGGCGTTAGAGTGGGTCCAGTCGAGTTCCTCCTTCAGATAGCCGAGGACCTTCTCCCCCCGAGGGGCCGCCTCAAAGATCGTCTTCCCCACGTACTTCTTCCCCTCCCACGGCTGAGGCCCCAGCTTCTCCAGGATCCTGACGTCCCACCCCATCGGGTAGCCGCCGTAGGGCTTGGTCTCCACGTTGTTCCACTGCATGTACTCCTGCCCCTTCCCCACGGTCCAGGTGGTTTTGCAGGCCATGGTGCAGGTCTGGCAGCCGATACACTTGTTCAGGTCGAAGACCGCGGCGAACTGCCGCTTCGGTCTGGCCCCCTCGTAGGGGTACTCCATCTGCCGCTCGATCTGCCAGTTATAGACGTTCGCCATCGCTTATCCCCTCCTGATGAAGAAGGCGCCCTTCAGGTAGCGCTTCACCGCTTTGTTCTCATAGGTCGGGCGGAAGCCGTGGGCCGCTGGGTGCCAGAGACCCTTTCCTCCGATCCCCCCCTCCTCGGCCTTCTGAATCTTCGCCATCGACTCTCTCGGTGCCCCGATCACCGTATGGACATCCGCCAGGAAGCCCTTGCCGATCAGCTGGCCGAAAACCTCCTTCCTCACCAATGAGTCGGTGGAGAGGGTCGGCCGGAGCCACGCCCGCGTCACGGACTGGTGGCTCCCATACCGGAACAAGGCCTGGTAATTCGTCGCCGGATTCTTGGCCAAGCCGTCAGGCCTCGACTCGTGGCCTTTGACCGAGCCGTGGCTCGCCCCGTACATGTTGAACCACATCCGGACCACGCCACGTGGGGTGCCGGGGTAGTACCGGGCACGGCACATCATGCGGGAGACCTTGTACATGGCATCCCCGGGTTTCCAGCCCCGGTAGGGGCGGTCCTCGGCCCAGCCGTCCACCCAGATGTAATCGCCGTCCTCGATTCCGAGGGCCTTCGCGTCCGCGGGGTTGATATCGGCGTACCCCTCAGCGAGGAACGGCATCCGCTTGTCCCGGCGGTAGACGTCACTGAAGGGTCCGAAGACCATGGCCAGGAAGTCCGTGTCGGTCCCCGTCGTGTGGGCACCGTGGCGGTACTTCGGGGTATGAAAGATAAAGGGGTAACCGGCCTTGACGAGCGGGCTCGGGTGCTTCTTGAGCACCTCCCAAGGCATCACCAGGGTCAAGACCTGGCGGACATCGGACTTGGCAAAATCCTGAGGCGAGATGCCGAACTGATCCGGCGGGATCGGCCGGACAGCCGGATGAGGTTTCGCCACGATGACGCTCGGCTGGTAGAAGGTCGCCTCCACCGGCTCCTTGTAGACCAAGAGGTTCTCCCCGAGGGTGATGAACTCGTCCTCCTCCCGGTAGAACTCGAGCCGCCCGGTCTTGGTGTACCAGGGCTTCGATTCGTTGGTCTGCTCCCACCCAGTCTGTCTTGGCGTCGTCCGGGTCATCATCAGGGTGGGAATCCCATCGCGGGCTCGCGTCTCCAGCTCCTCGAAGCGGTACCCTCTCGTCGCGTTGGAGCCGCTCAAGATCCGGTTGAGATACACCTCCACCCGCCCCTCGTGGACGAACCTCCAGTAGTCCAAGAAGCGCTTATCCCCGGTCATCTTGGCAAGGACGGCGGAGATGCCCGCCGGCACCTCGACATCGGACCGGGTGTCGAAGAGCCTTGGGTGCGGCGTCCGCGGATAGACGGTGAGGAAGGGATTCGTCACCGAGGCCGTCATGTCCGGGAATTTGAACTCGTTCCATGCATCGACCGGGAAGACGATGTCCGAGTACTCGCAGGTCATCGTCCACCACCACTCGCTGGTGGCCCAGAGCTCGATCTTCGGCAGCGTGTTGGCGATGACGTCGTAGGCCCCCTTGGCGTTTCCCAGGATCGAGTTGCTGTTGGTGACGAAGACCGCCTTGGTGGGGGTCGGGATGTGGGTCTTTCCGGTGAACAGCTTCGTCCCCACCCTGAGAGGCCGATCACCGGCGTTATAGTAGTGGACCGACTCCCCCTTCCAGTAAAGGCGGGGGCGCGCCGGCTTGGTCAGGTCCAGCTCGATGTCGAACGGGTTTTCGCCAATGTACTGGGGGAGGCCGTTGAAGAGGGCGGCCCGGTAGTTTCCGGCGTAGCTCCCTACGTTTCCACCCTTCTGGCCGATATTGGCGGTCAGCGCCGCTACCAAGAAGATGGCGCGGTCCTTAAGGTCGGCGTTGAAGAACTGGTTGGGCCCCATCCCCACGGGGATCAGTGTCCTGGCCTTGTGCTTGGCGATCTCCCGGGCGAGGCTCACAATCGCGGCCTTCGGGGACCACGTCATCTCCGAGACCTGATCGGGGGTAAAGTTCTCGTCCAGGTAGCGGCGCATCAGGGTAAAGAGCGGGGCAACTTTCACCTCCTTGCCGTCAGTGGTCTTGACGGTGAATTCCCCTTCGAGCGCCGGATCGAGACCCGCCCGGTCGAAGTGCTCGCCCACCTGATCGCGGGAGAGGGGCTTTGCGCCGCCGCTCTTCCGGTCCCACACCACGAGGTCCCCCCACTCTTTCCGAAGCCCCTCCGGAATGAGCTGCTTCTCCTGCAGGGCGAACGGCGGCGGGGCTTGGCCGGCCTTGAGGACGGTGGTGAAGTTGGTGAGGTCGGCCGGCTGATAACCCGGGATCACCTCGCCGGCCCTCAGGAGCTTCAACGTGTCGAGGCGCACCAAGAGTGGCAGGTCGGTGAAGCGCTTGACGAAGGCCTCGTCGTAGCGCTTCTCGGCGATCAGGACCTGGGCCAGGCCCAAGGCGAAGGCGGGGTCGGTTCCCGGCCGGATGATGATGACCTCGTCGGCCTTGGGGGCCGTGGCGCTGTACTCCACGGACACCACCACCACCTTGGTCCCCTTGAGACGCGCCTCGGTGAGCCAGTGGCTGTCCGGCATCTTCGTCGCGATCCAGTTCATCCCCCAGACGATGATGAGCCCAGCATGTTCCGCCGCGGACAAGTCGAAGTCCACCGTTTGCTGGCCGGTGACCATGGGGTGACCGGGCGGCAGATCGGTGTGCCATGAGTAGTTATCCCACCCGCGGGCGCCCAGGGCCTTGTCGGGGCCAGCCTTGCGAATGTGGCTGTCCAGAAGGGCGAGGGCATTTCCGAAGCGGTAGTGGCCGTAGATCCGGGTGGCGCCCAGGAGCGGCATCCCGCCACGGACCTTCACCGTCTGGGTGCCGGCTCCCTGGGTCGCCTCCACCATGGCGGGGTCGTACCCCTGGCCGGTGAGGAGGGCCTGGCCCGCCTCGCCGCTGTAGGTCGTGGCGATGTTCACCAGCCCCTTCGCCGCCACCTCCAGCGCCCGATCCCATGAGACCTTCACCCACTCGTCGGTACCGCGCTGGAAGAACTCAGCCGGAGGCCGGCCATCGGCATCACGGGGAAACCCCTGCTCCACCCATTTGAGGAATCCCCGTCTCACCATCGGGGCCTTTACTCGGCGATCGCCATAGAAACGGCGCATCATGGTGAGCCCCTTCTGGCAGCAGCGAGGCTCCCACCGGTGCGTCGCTTTGTTTCCATACAGGTCCGTAGCCTTGCCGTAGCCGTAGGTGGGCTCGATCCTGACGATCACGCCATTTCTGACATAGGCTTCCAGGAGGCAGTTGTGGGTATCGTTGGGGGCGCAGAGAAAGACGAACTTCGAATCGTGCCGCCAGATGTCCCGGTAGACAAGCTCCCAGTCCCGGCTTGGATAGTGGGCCAAGGGGTTATCGACCTTGACCGGCTCCAGGAACTGACCGAACGCCTCTTCAACATCGTAAAGGGAGGCTGTCGTGGCTCCAACCGTGATGAACTTGAGGAAGTCACGCCTGCTCAACTGACCCATCGTGTCCCTCCTCGCGACGCGGATGCGTCACGTCGTGATTGCGAGCGCGGCCTCGCTGCCATCCGCAGGGAGAACTCCGATCTGTCGGGAAGTCTGGTCGCGTGACCTGCAGGGCGGTGGCCTCCTTTTCGTGCTTAGAGCCCTGAGGGCAGCTTCGTGGAGACGGTGTTGCCGTGGGAATCGGCGTGCATGGGGAAGCAATGGGGGTGCCACTTTCCCCCCGCCGAGAGTTTCGAACCGTGATACAGGAATGCCTCAGGGCATCTTTTCGCGTGGCGTTCATCAGCTTTTTTCTCAAGAGGATCGCGCATGAGACATTGCTGTCTCATGGGACGGAGATTTCCAGCTATCGCCCCTTCTCAATCTGCAGGCGCTGCCAGACCGAAACCGTCTTCTGTCCATCCCGATCCCCCTGGGCGCCGTCCCAGACCGCAAAGGCCACGGGGAGGGACTGGCCCGGAGTAAATTGCGTATCCCGGTCGCCCTGCGACTGCATCTCCCTCACCATGACGACCCGCCACTTCCCTCCCTTCCAGATCCCGCGCCCCTGCACGTTCTGGTCCTCTGTGGGTTGGGATGTCAGCGTGCCGAAGCCCAAAGCGTTCAGGTCCTCCACTGATGAGCGGCGATTTGGGGTCGAGAGAAGGTTGCCGGCTCCCCAGCCAGTGAGGAACGTCGAATCGTGGGAAGCCGTCGGTGCCTTCACCTGGGCGGTGACCGAGCTTCCTGGGGGGGCGGTTTGATTAAAGGGGTAAAGGTCAGCCGCCATTCCAGCGTAACGGTCCTGGAGATCCCGGTACCGTTGCAGGTCGGCTTCCCAATCCGCCTTCCAGTGCCAGATGTTGACCGGGCCGTGCTGATCCCCCATGGTGAAGGAGGGTTCCGGGTGGCCTGCGCCGTGAACCTCGGCCATCGCGACGGGGAATTGAACGGCGACGGCGTCCCGGAAGTCCTGTGACCGTAATACATCCTGATTGATGATCGAATCATCCCACTCCAGGAGAAATGCGATCTGCTTTCCGTTGTGGACGGATCTCACCCTCACCTCTTCGACCGGTTGCTTGCGGATCCAGAGCGGTTCGAGGTGGACCCGGACAAAAGGAATCTTCGACCACGCCACGGCAAAGGGGTCGAGGGGGAGACTGCCCGGCACGAACCTCGAGACGACGGTCCCGGGCTGGCTCGGGGCCGGCTCCGTCAAGGGCGCTTTCGCCAAGGAGAGGGTGTAATAGGCGAGGGCCCACGTCTCTTCCGGCGTGAGGGAGTCACCGTACGCGGGCATCGGGGTGCCGCCGATCCCCACCTGAAGTGTCCGGTAGACATCCTGCACGGTGGAACCACGTTTCATACGCCCGGGAACCGTAAAGTCGTACGGGACGATGGAGTACCCCCATTCGTCCTTCAACGTGGCGGCGGAGGGGCCATCCCCCTTGCCGGAGAGCCCGTGGCAGTCGAAGCAACCGGCCTCTTTGTAGAACTTCTTCCCGAGGGCCAGCAGTCCGGGGCTCCGCGGTGGCGCCTTCGGGATCGCCACCGGATCTCCGGGGCTCTGTGCCTGGAATACCGGCGAAAGACTCTTGATGTAGGCCACCACCGCCCACCGGTCCTGCTCGGTGAGGGCGGCCCAGGAGGGCATCGACGTCCCGGCGATCCCATTGGTGATGCTGTTGAACAGGTCCTGATCGGTCGGCAAGGTCATCGTCGAGTGGATCTTGAACCGGCCGCTGGTGAAGTCCCTCGGCTTCGGGTAGAGGAGATACGCGGCAGACCCGTCCCCCCGCCCATCCGTTCCGTGACAGACGGCGCATTTCTTTTCATACAGTGCTTTGCCCTCAGCGAGGATTTCTGGGGTTGCTTGCGCCTTCTCCCCCGCGGTGGCCGATAGGATCCCGTGCATAGCGAACCCGGCCAAGGTAAAAACCAACGCCATCCCGATCCCCCTCCAGACCTTGGCTCCCCTCTTCGCGTCCATTAGTCTTCCTCCCTTGGCTCGACGGCGCACAGATCGTCCATTCCACAGGAGAAGCAGCCCCCTTCAGGCTCCTGGGGAATTGGCCTGACATCTCCCTCGTGAAACTGAGCAGGGTTCACCGCGATCCGCCGGCATTCGGCGGTGATGAACGCCTCCAGGGACGAGCCCACAGACCGATAAAAGCCGTCCGAAGCCTTCCGACTCAGGAGCTGCGCAAAGAGGGGGGCCCAGCACCCGAGGTGCTCCTCCAGAAACTTCCGCTGGGCATCACGGCAGATCGAGGCCTTCTCTTCCCCGTGGTGGGTCAATGCATAGGCCTCCTTAAGGGTTAGAAAGCTCATGAACTCCAGTTCGACGGCGATGTGGTCGAGCCGCTCCTTGGCCCGGTCCGACACCTCGACGCCGAAGGCCCGGTAGAAACCGGCAATGTCACCTAACCGCTGGGCCTGCTGAAAGACGTGGGCGCTGCCGTATTCGGTCTCGTAGGGAGGACATTCCTGCGAGATGGTATGGCCGAAAATCTGCCGATATTGCCCCTGAAGAGCGTCCAGGGACAAGTCGTGCGAGGCCATGGCCGTCAACGCCTCCTGTGCTCCGTCACCATCGAGGAGGGCCGGGAGGATCGGGCGTAGCTCAGAGATGCTTTCTTTCGTAATGCCCGAAGGGAACGCGTCATTCGGGTAGAGGAGGGCAGCCGAGAGGAGCCGATAGACGTGACTCCGCGTTATCGCTTCGTGAATCGCCTGTTCAGTTATTTTCCCCGCCATGCGTCAAGTCCTCCGAGGGCGTTGTCATTTCGATGTATCGACCTGCGGTCGCCTCTCCGGTCTGGCCACAGCGGACGCGGCATGAACGGGAGGATCGGTGTCTGCCTCATTTAGATAGAGTTCGGATGCTTCGCGGGCCGTGTATAGACCGGTTCCTCCACCGTGAGGCGCGCAACCTCTGTACCGTTTTTGTCAAAGCCGATGACCGTATCGTTGTACATGCTCCAGGGCTTACCGTTGATCTCTGTTTCGAAGACCTTCTTGCCTTCGACGATTTCGTAGCGGAAGATGATCTTCTGGGTCGACCGGAAGAGCTGGAGAACGGCCAGCAGCTCTCGGGACGGGGCCATGTATTTGTTGACAGCGTCGTCTGCCCCGGGACCGAACATTTGCCGCAGATATGCGCGGGGAACCCACCGGGGCGGCATATAATAAATGTTCGGCTCGGTCCCAAACTGCGGATAGAGGGGCAGGGCGACCTTTTCCACCTTGACCAAGAAGTAGAGGGGATTTGCCCGATCACCGGCCCAGTCTCCGGTGGTCTGGTCGATCCGGGCCAGGCCCTGGAGTCGGATCTTGCCCACGCAGGCGGCCATGCAGCGCGTTTCGATGGGGACGCCGTCGGGGGTGATGTGCGGGTCCTTCCCTTCGATGCGCGGGTAGCAGGCGACACATTTTTCGCTGACGCGCGTGGTGCCTCGGTACATCGCCTTCTTGTAGGGACACCCCTCGACGCACTTTTTGTACCCGCGGCACCGCGACTGATCGATCAGGACCACCCCGTCCTCCTGTCGCTTGTAAATCGCCTTCCTCGGGCAGGCCGCAAGACAGCCGGGATAGGTGCAGTGGTTACAGATCCGCTGGAGGTGGAAGAACCACGTCTTGTGTTCCGGGAGCGAGACCCCCTCCTTGCTGAACCCCATGCGGTCCCCTTCGTACGGCGGCGCGGTATCCTCGAAAATGTTGGGGGCCCGCCACTCCTCGTCACCGGGGATGTACCCGAGCGCCCGGGTGTGCCCCTCCGGCCCGTATCGTTTGACGGCCGCCTCGAAGATGGTCATCCCCTCAAAGACGCCGTAGGGCCTCTGTGCTCCATCCTTCTGGGAGGGATCCCAGGCGGCCTCGCGTCCCTCGCGCTGGTGGGCCTCGTCGAGCAGTTGCAGCAGCTTCATGTCCCAAAACTGGGGGTAGCCGCCGTACGGCTTGCTTTCGACGTTGTTCCACCACATGTATTCCTGGCCCTTGGAAAACGTCCAGGTACTCTTGCAGGCCATGGTGCAGGTCTGGCAACCGATGCAACGATTGGTATTGAAGACGGCGGCGAACTGCCAGCGGGGATGCCGTTCCTCGTACGGGTAGTGCATCTTTCGGCCGAGCTGCCAGTTGTAGACCGTGGGCATCGCCTTCCTCCTTGAAAAATTGGATCAAGGCTCCCGAGGGCTGTCCGTCCCTGGAACGCTCCACCGCGATCGCATTTCCTCGATCAAGGCCCTGACGTACTGCTCTCCCTTCTGCTGGTAAATGCGATGGGTGCCGGCGTAGAACGGGCTCTGGAAGAGAGAGAAGAGATGCGCGTCGTCGAGCCCCATCTTGACGAACTCTTCAACGATACACGCTGCCATCTCCTCGACATCCCCGTCGGGCAGGGCCGTACCGACTAGCTCCATCGGATCGTCATCTTCAAACGGCTTTTCCCCCATTGCCCTCTTCCTCGTGTTTGGGCCTAGCGTTTCTTGATCTGGACAATCTCCCCTGCCAGGTAGCGCTTCATGAAGTCGCTTTCGTTCCCGGGTGTGAACCCCGTCCGGGCGGGCTCCCAGATTCCTTTGCCGCGCATCCCTCCGTCCTCCGCTTTGGTGACCTTGACCAGCGTCTCCTTGGGGACGGTGTTGAGGGCATGGTTGTCTGCCTCCCCGCCGAAGAGAAAGCTCATGGTCGCCTTGGCCTTGTGGAAGAGGGTGTCGGTCTGATGCATCGGCATATGCCAGTTGCGGGTAAGGGATTGCTGGGAGCCGTACCGAAGATTGGCCTGGTAGCCGGTTTCGGAGAGGGCCAGGCCGTCGGGCCGGGTCTCGTGTGCCTTGACGGTCCGCTCCGTTGCGATATAGGGGGCATGCTTCATCATCACCACCTGGTAGGGATAGGCCGGGTTGTACCTCACCCGAACCATGCAGCGGCTCACTCGGTAGAAGGGGTCGCTCGGCTTCCAGCCGATGTAGGGACGATCGGCCGGGTTAGCATCCAGGTAGACGTAGTCGCCGTCATTGATGCCGAGGTCCTTGGCCGCCTGGGGGTTCATATGCAGCTGGTGATCGCCCACGCCGGGCATCCGCTTGTCCATCCGGTACGGATCGCCGAAGTTCGAATCCCAGATCTGGTTCCAGTCACACACCGACCACTGCGAGTGGACCCGGTGACGGGTCTTGGGAGTCAGGAAGAAGAACCGGTAGCCTTTCTCCCACAGGGGGTTCGTGGTCCGCTTCGCGTCGGCCCACGCCATCTTGATGTTCCGGACCGTCCGCTCGTCCCAATGCATCGCATCCGGCGAGATGCCGTAGTCCTCGGGACGGATATACGGGTTCGTACTCACGATGACGTTGGGAAGATACGGGGTCGCCTCCGGGCCCTCCCGCTGCACGATGAAGTTTTCGCCGTACTCGATGGCCTCGGGGATGTCGCAGTAGGCGTGGAGCCTCCCCGTGTCGGTGTAGAAGGGGTCGCTGTCGTGGACCTGCTCCCAGAAGGGGACCCTTGGATAGGTCCGGAAGAGCATCAGGCAGGCGCCGGGCTCTCCGTACTTGCCGGCCATGATCTCGTCGACCCGATAGCCCGCGGTCGTGGAGGAGGTGTCGAGGAGCTTCTGGATGTAGACCTCCGGCCTTCCTTCGAGGGCGAAGCGCCAGTACGCCGCGAACCGGTGGTCGTTGACGATCGCGCCGAGCTTCTGGGCCAACTCGGCCAGGATGGTCACATCGTCCTTGCTGTCGTAGAGGGGCTTGATGCCCCCTTTCCAAATCTGGAGGAAAGGGTTGGAACAGGAGGCGGTGATCTCGGGGGTCTGGAATTCCATCCAGGAGTTGGCCGGCAGGGCGAAGTCGGCATACTCGATGGAGGCGGTCATCTCGATGTCCACGGAGATGATCATCTCCACCCGGGGATTGACGTTCTTCAGCATTTCGTAGACATGCTTGGCGTTGTTAATCAGGTTCACGTTGTTGAAAAACATCACCTTGGTGGGCGTAGGCATGTGGGTCAGCCCGGTGAACACCTTCCGGCCGTACTTGGGCGTGTTGACGATCAGCGGCAGATCCCCGTGGTTCCAGTAGGCCGGCTCCTCGTCCTTGGTGTACCCCTTCACCTTAACCGCCTGGCCCGGGGCATTCGGATCGAGGTTGGGGTTAAAGGGATCCTCCGCGACCCACCCCTTGAAGCCGGGCCCACTCCAGGAGGATCCCTGGAAGAGGGCCGCCTTGTAATTCCCCGCCCAGGTATGGGAGCCCGCTCCCGGGACCCCGATGTTGCCGGTGAGCATCAAGGGGAGGTAGAAGGCCCGGTTAGACAGGGTGGCGTGGAACCAGTGGTTGATCCCCTCGCCGATATGGATGGCCACCGGCTTGATGGTGGCGATGTCCCGGGCGAGCCGCTGGATGAGCTCCTTCGGGGAATGGGTGATCTCGTGGACCGTGTCGAGGTCGTAGTCCTTGAGATGAATTGTGTACATGGCCCACAGGGTCATCGCCTCGACCTCGGTCCCATCTGCGAGTTTGACCTTCCCCTGCCAATCGAGGGTCGGGTCGGTTCCCTGCTGGGCGAGCCTGTCACCTACGTCTTCTCTAGTGAGGGGCTTCAGGCTTTGGCTTTTTGCATCGAAGACAACAAAGTCCCCGAGCTTCTCGTACTGCTCCTTCGTGAGACCCTGGATCGTGAAGCTGGGGCCGTTCTCGGGCAGCCGCCCGCGATATCCCGGGAAGACCTCGTGGGCCCTGAGCCGTTTGAGGGTGTCCGTCCGGACAAGGAGCGGGAAATCGGTGAAGCGCTTCACGAAGGCCGCGTCGTAGTGCCTCTCCTCCATGAGAATTTTGGTGAGGCCCAGGAAGAGGGCGGTATCGGTGTTGGGGCGGATCGGGATCCAGTAGTCGGCCTTGGCGGCCGGAGGGCTGTATTCTGGCGTGATAACCACGATCTTCGCCCCGCGCTCCATCAGCTCGTTAAAGAAATGGGACTCGGGCATCTTGTTCTCGATCAAGTTTTTCCCGCACTGGATGTGGAGCTTCGAGAAGCGGAAGTCGTTAAGGTCGACGTCGGACCCCTGCAACCCATGGGAGTAAGGATGGCCCGGCGCCTGATCGCCGTGCCAGGTATAGTTCGACCAGGTCCGGCCGCCGAGCGCCTGATCGGGTCCCACGCCCCGGACATGGACATCCAACAGGGCCAGCGTGTTGGCAAAGCGGTACATGCCATACTTTCCGATCACGCCCAGAAGGCCCATACCGCCGCGGCACTTGAAGGTCCGCGTCCCCGCCCCGTGCGTCTCTCGGATCATCTCCTCCGGGTATCCTTGCTCGCGCAGGCGACGCACGCCCTCTTCGCCGCTATAGCGCCTGGCAATCTGGATCATCCCCTTCGCAATGTACGAGTACGCGTCGTCCCAGGAGATTCGCATGAGTTCGTCCGTGCCCCGACTGTCGAACCTGTACTTGGTCTTGTTTGCGGGCGTCAGGTCGGGGAAGCCGTCGTCGGCCCACCGCTTCCAGCCTTTACGGACCAAGGGGTATTTCACCCGGTAGGGACCGTAGACCCTTCGGTGCAACGTGTATCCCTTGAGGCATCCCCTCGGGTTCCAGTGGGGGGTTGCCTTGTTGCCGTAGAGGTCGGCGTAGCGGCTGACGTCGTAGTTCTGCTCGATCCGCATCACCACGCCGTTTCGGACATACGCCCTCAGTCGGCAGGCATGCGTATCGTTGGGCGAGCAGACGAAGGTAAACGTGCGATCGTAGCCGTACTGATCCCGGTAGATCCGTTCCCACCCTCGATCCGGGTACTCCGAGAGGGGATTGCCCACCTCGACGGCGGGCTGGAGCAGCCGGAGAGCCCAGGCGTCATCGGCGAGGAAGGCGGTGGCACCGGTCGCGGCCGCTTTCAGAAAAGTCCTGCGGGTGATTTCCATACGTCATCCCCCTTTCACCGGGATCCGGTTCTTGCCATCCCGCTCGTTTCGTAATGCTCGATATAAAGCGCGGACTGGTTCGGGGACCCTTTCAACGCGTCCCCTGGCAGACGGTATATCCTTCCACGCATCGCTCGCACGCGCCGAGCTCCGGTTGCCATTCCGGAAAGTCACACTGGATCAGTTCCACCAGCGGGAGCGGGATCTCTCCGCTTCCCTGTCGGAAGGACCGGGAGGGGAAGCGGCAGAGCGGGCAGCGGGAGCCCGGGAGCGAACGAATGGTCCCCTCCCACGCCTCGAAGAGGGCTCGACCCGGCTCGGTCGCCATTTCCAAGAGTTGCGGGTGCGATGGCCGGGGCATGTCCCAGGTTCGTCTAAAGGCCTTCTCCAGCAAGGGAGCGGGAACTCCCCGGTACTGGGCCTCGAACTCCGCCCGGCGTTGGGCCTCGGCGGCGACCGTCTCGCGCCCAGCCTGGATGAGGCGGCTATCGATGGTGATGTCCCACAACAGGCGGTAGCGATCTCGAACGAGCGGCTCCTCGGCTAGGTGGATCCCGGGAATCCCCTCGGTGTGCTCATAGGCGAAGGTCGGATCCAGCACATCGCTCAGGTGGGTCAGCTCGTGGCGGAGGAGTCGGGTGAGACTGAGCGGGTCAAGAAAGCGACGAGGGAGCAGGCGGAGGATCGCTGCGGTCCGCCCTGGAAACTGCAGGTCGGCCCCTTCATCCCTAGCGCCCGGGGCCCGCACGACCCACAGGGTCTGGATGTGCTCGCGAAGCTCGGGAAACTCCGTGAAGGCCGCTTCGATCGGCGCCGCAAGATTCCACCGGCGGAACAGGCGTCGGTGGATCTGCTGGAAAGCCTCCTCACGCGCGGCGAGGTCGAGGCGGTATGCGGCATCGGTGAGGGCGTGGTACTCGTGGGTAAAGTGCAAATCACCGGTCGCCTCGCGTTCCTGGATCAGCGCCGAGACAACCGCATCGAGGAGGACCGGCTCATACCGAATCTGCATCCTCTCCTCCGTTCTGGGCCAGGCTGGCGAGGGTCATGGTCTCCAGGAACTCGGTGAGGTAGGGCTTGATCTCGCGCCAGCCGGCATGAAGAAGGCACGGGTTCCTGTCACCGCATCGACGCCCCCAGAAGATACAGCGTTCGGTGAGATCTGCTCCCTCGATCGCCTCCAGCACCTCCCGGAGGCGGATCTGGGAGGGGGCGCGGGCCAGGCAATACCCGCGCTGACGTCCGCGGAAAGACTGGAGCACTCCGTGCCGCGCAAGCTTCTGAAGGGTCTTGGCCAGGAAGCCGACCGGCAGATCCTTCGCCTCGGCGATCTGGTGCAGCGTCAGGACCGTCGCCGGCGGCTGCTGAGCCAAGTAAATCATGGCCTTCAGTCCGTATTCGCTCTCGCGGCTGAGATGCATGGGGCTCCCCTGCCATCATCAATAATGACTGTAGCTGTCACGCCCTGAGGTGGCGAGGAGAGGACCGGATAGTCGAGGGAATGCCCTGGCTCGATCACACCACGATGAAGGAGGGAATAGTGCCGGTAGCGCGCCGGCATGTGGGATCCGACCGAGGCGATCCCCATTACGAGCAGAAGGAGCGCCACGCGGGCTTCCCAGAAGAAGGGGATCACGAGCAGGAGGGCGAGCTTGACCAGCACCATGATCCCCTTTCCCAGGAAAACCCAGTAGAAACCAACCGCATAGATCTCTAGTGCCATCAGCCCCAGGCCACTGAGGATGGTGAGGTAGAGGGACACCAACAGCCTTTCCGCTTCAACGCCAAAGGTGTGACCACCCAGTAGTATTCCAAAGGCGGCTAGGTGAACGGCGCGCAACGCGATGGACATCGCCCGTGATCGGGGCAGGAAGCGCATTCGCTCGGGAAGAAACCAGCGACGTCCTCCCTCAATCATCATCTACACCTTCTACCTTAACTGATGCATCTCCGGTCTCAACAGACCTTTCGGCTCTCTTGACTCTAAAGATAAGGCGCGCGAGATTCTCGCGCAATGACACCGGTCGGTCCGAACCATGATCTGCGTCATGGTTCTTGAAAGTGCGGACCGCGGCCTACCGGGGTGTCTTGGGGCGCGTGTGGGTGGGAAGAGGAAGCGGCGAACGGTAGAGGTGGGTGTAGCAGGCGGGTGTCGGACCTCCTACCCGGCTGTCGCCGGTCGCGCTTGCACCGGGCGGTCCTGGGGGAACCAGTCCTCGGGGGCCTCCGGTGAGCTGTACTCGTAGGGGCCACGGTGGACCACCGGGATGACCTCGAAGTTGCTGTGGGGGGGCGGTGACGGGGTGGTCCACTCTAACGTATTGGCCGCCCAGGGATTCGAAGCCGCTTTTTCGCCCGCCCAGAGGCTCCAGAGGAAGTTGACGACGAAGGGGAGCTGGCCCAAGAAGAGGAGGATCGCGCCGATCGTGATGAAGATGTTGAGCGGCTGGAGCGGCTTCAGGAAGTCATACTGCAGGGGGTTCGCGATCCGCCGCATCATCCCTCCGGCGCCGAGGAAGAACATGGGAAAGAAGACGGCGTTGAAGAATACGAAGGTCATCCAGAAATGAATCTTCCCCAGGGTCTCGTGCATCATGCGGCCGAACATTTTTGGGTACCAGTAGTAGATCGCGGCGAAACCGCCGAAGAAAATCGCGCTGAACAGTGTGTAGTGGAAGTGAGCCACGACGAAGTAGGTGTCGTGGATGTAGATGTCGGCGGGTGCCGAGCCGTTGAAGATGCCGGTCAGGCCCCCCACGATGAAGACGGTCAGGGTCCCCAGGGCAAAAAGCATCGGTGTCGGGAACCGGATCGATCCCCGCCAGAGGGTGGCGATCATGGCGAAGACGATGATGGCGAACGGGACGGAGATGAGGATCGTGGTGATACTGAACGGCATCGCCAGCCGGGGATCCATGCCGCTCGGGAACATATGGTGGGCCCAGACGAGGAAGCTCAGGAGGCCCGCGGCGATGGTCGAGTAGACGATGGGGCGATAGCCGAAGATCGGCTTTCGGGAAAAGACGGGGAGGATCTCCAGCGAGGCGCCCATCCCGGGCAGCATGATGACGTAGACCTCCGGGTGGCCGAAGAACCAGAAGAGGTGTTGCCACAGGAGCGGTTGGCCGCCGCCCTCCGGCAGGAAGAAGCTGGTCCCCGCCAGCCGGTCAAGCAGCAGCATCACGGCCCCTGCGATGAGGGGTCCCACGGAGAGCATGAACAGGACGGCGGCGGTGAACTGCATCCAGATCATGAGGGGCAGTCGGAATAGGGAAAGGCCGGGCGCCCGCATGTTGATGGTGGTCGTGAGAAAGTTGATTCCACCCATGAGGAATGAGGCGAACTCGAGGGCGAGGGCGATGATCCACAGGTTCTGTCCCCACTCCACCCCCGTGTAGATCGCTTTGGCGGAAAGGGGCGGATAGGCGGTCCAACCCGAGGCCGCGGCGCCACCGGGGACGAAGAAGGAAATGAGGAGCACGAGGGAGGACAGGGCCAGAGTCCAGACAGAGAGCATGTTGAGTCGGGGGAAGGCCATGTCCCGGGCGCCGATCATGAGGGGGATGAGAAAGTTGCCGAACGCTCCCAAGAGAATGGGCATGGCGACGAAGAAGACCATGATCGTGCCATGCATCGTCACCACCATGTTGTAAAACTCGGGGGGCACGATGCCCCCGACCATGGAGGGCTCGGGTACCCAGCCGAACCCCGGCACCGCCGTGTCAGGATACGCCAGTTGCCACCGCATCACATAGGCCAGCAGGCCCCCCACGATGGCCCAGAAGAGCCCGATGGCGAGGTACTGCTTGGCGATCGTCTTATGATCTGTGGAGAAGACATACGTGCGCCAGAGGCCCAGCGCCTCGTCATGGGCATGGGGCTTTATGGACTCGCTCATGGCCTTCTATCCTCCGGCTCACCGCTGATCGCTGACAGCCGAGCGCTGCTGCTCTGCGGGGAGGGCCAGGTGCGCTTCAGCCATGCCTCGTAGTCGTCGGCGGAGTGGACGGTGAGGTGCCCCACCATGCCTGAGTGCCCGAATCCGCACAGCTCAGCGCAAGGAATTTCGTACACCCCGGGCTTGGTGGCTTCAAACCAGGCCTCGATCTCTCGGCCCGGTACGACATCCTGCTTCAGGCGCAGGTTGGGGAGAAAGAAGCTGTGGATCACATCCTTCGATTTCAGGGTCACGCGCGCGACCTTACCGACGGGGACGTGTAACTCGTTGTCCAATTGCAAATCATCCGCCGTCCCGAACTGCCCGTCCGGCCCAGGATAGAGGATCTCCCAATTGAACTGCTTGGCGGTCAATTGGACCCGGACATCAGCAGGGGGCATGTGGCCCTTGACCGCCTCCCAGACCTCCGCCCCACGAAAGTCGATCCAGAGATCCAGTCCCAAAACGATCACCACTGGAACGAGAATCCAGGCGCTCTGGTCTAAGGTGTTTCCATGGACGTAGGTGGCCGGGCGGCCTTCGCGGCGGCGATACAGGAAGAGGAACAGGACAATGGTTCCAAGCGTAAGGAAAAACCAGGCCCCGGTGATGTAATAGATCAGATACAGAATGGAGTCGATATCTCCACCGTAAGTAGAGACATTCTCGGGAAGCCAACTCAGCATTCGGAGATCTCCGGCGTTTTCGGGGTTCACGTGTAACAACCGGCCCGGATCAGGTCCGAGAATCCGACTGCCCCCCGCAGACAAGACCACACGTTTCATATCGTTTCAATGACGAGGGTCAGCGAGAAAGCTGATCCTGATCATGTCGATGCCGGGGACGGGCTGCCCCGTATGCGGGACCGAACTGGGCCCGCGAACAGGGCAACGCCTGTAGGATCTGCGTCTGGTTTGGTGGGGTGCGGCAGATCAGGCCTCAGAGAAGGGCCCGGAGTCGCTCCGGGGACTTGAGGATGAGGCGCCGCCCGTGCACTTCGAGGAGCCCTTCCTGACGGAATTGACTCAGGAGCCGCACGGCCGTCTCCGGGCTGAGACCGGCCAAAGCAGCAAGCTTCCCGCCTTATCGTGCCACTGGTTGAGGCGCAGCCTGACTCTGCCTCGCCGCTCTGGCTATGGGATCCCCTTGAGGATTTCCGCCATCTCTTTGGCGGAATAGGCCCTCAGGGTCTCGGTCTTGACGTTCCCCAAGGTGCCCAGGGCCAACATGAGGCGGCTGATGGTGTGGTCGTCCGGGGCCTCCATGATCACCACCACGTCGTACCGCCCCATGGTCCAATGAATCTCCCTGACCTTCACCTTGGTTTTCTGCGCGAGCGCCTGGAACGCCTCGGCCCGCCTGGTCGTCTCCTTGACCTTTCGGATCCCCTGATCGGTCCAATTGAGCAGGCTGACATATATCGGCATCGCCCTCCTCCTTCTCTTGGCGCCTCTAATGCGCCCGGCCACTATACCTCGATCTCCAGTTCCTCGATCATCCGATGGCCCTCTGACCCCTTCTCCCCCGGGGGACCCGTTCACGAAGATGGACGCATGCAGGGCCGGAGCTTCCCCGTCAACATGCTTTCAGAATCCGACGTTCTTTTCGCCGCGAGATGCGGCGGCGGTCGCCTGCAACACCTCCTCGGCCAGTCCCTCGAGAAACTCGGGATCCAAGTTCAGCGACTCGGTCCGGCGGAGCGTGAGGCCGAGCTCCCGGGCTTTGGCCTGGGCCTCCAGGTCGATATCGTAGAGGATTTCCAGGTGATCGGCCACGAAGCCGATGGGAACCACCAGCACCTGCGAACGCCCTTCCCCTTTGAGGTCCTCGAGCACATCGAGGAGATCCGGCCCCAGCCAGGGAAACGGGGTCTTCCCGGCGCTCTGGTAGGCTCGGCGCCAGTGGGAGAGGGCCAGGCGCTCGGCCAGGGCTCGGGCCGTCTCCTCGAGACGCGTGGGATAGGGATCTTGCCTGGCGAGAATCCCCTCGGGGAGGCTGTGGGCCGTAAAGAGCACCACGGTCTGGTCGGCCCCCGGCGCGGGGAAAGCGGCCAGCTCTCGCTCAATTCTCCTCGCGAGAGCCGAGAGATAGAGAGGATTCAGGTGCCAGCTCCGGATGACGTGCGCCTTCACCTCCGGGTGCGCCTCGAGGACCTCTCGCGCGTACCGCAGGTAATCGTCGATGATCATTTTTGACTCATGGGGAGCCAGGACCAGGGCCACCATCTCATGAACACCATCGCGGAGCATCTCCGCCACTACCTCGGCGATGAAGGGCGGGGAGTGTTTCATGGCGAGATAGACCTGGAAGCGCCCCGGCGCCCTCCGATCGAGGGCCTCCTGAAGCGCCTTGGCCTGAGACTCGGTGATCTGATAGAGCGGCGACACCCCCCCGATGGCCTGGTAGCGTTCGGTGAGCTCCTCCACCTCTTCCTCGGTTGGCTTCCGTCCCCGGCGGATATGGGTGAAGTATGCCTCCACCTCGCCCAGGCTCCTCGGCGTCCCGTAGGCCATGAGCAGCACCCCGATCATCCTCTGGCTCCTTGGGCGTGGACCCAATCCACCAGGCGCGCAACCCGCTCTGGCGGGGTGGCGGGAAGGATGCCATGGCCGAGGTTGAAAATGTGGCCGACGAGCATCCGCCCTTCCCCCACGATCGTCGAGGCCTTCGCCAACAGGTCCTCTTCATGGCCGAGGAGCAGGGTAGGGTCGAGGTTCCCCTGGAGGGCGTAGGTGTTGTCGAAGATTCCCTTCGCCTGAGTCAGGGAGACCCGCCAGTCCACCCCCATCACCTCCACAGGCAGGGTGACGAACTCGGGGAAGAGGTGAGCGCTTGCCGTGCTGAAGTAGATCCGAGGCACCCCATTGCCGACCTGCTCGAGCTGCGCGTTGAGGTAGGGTTTGACCCGTTCGCGGAAGTCCTGCGGCGAAAGGACACCCACCCAGGAATCAAAGATCTGGACCATCTGGACCCCCGCCTCGATCTGCCCCTTGAGGTACAGGGCGAGATTATCGGCGAGTCGTTTCATCAGGCCCTCCCACTCCCGAGGATATGTGTGGAGAAAGGCCCGCGTCCGGGGATAGTCACGAGAGGGCTTGCCTTCGATCAGGTAGGAGGCAAAGGTGAAGGGTCCGCCGGTAAAGCCGATGAGCGGACGATCCAGCTCGCGGCGGAGGAGGCGGATGGCATGAAAGGTGAACTCCACCCCGCCGAGATCCAGGGGTGGCAGCACGGCCAGCTCCGCGGGTGTGAGGGCCTTTTGCAACACGGGGCCTCTCCCCTCGACCAGATCAAAGGACACCCCCATCCCCCAGAGGGGGACCAGGAGATCCGAGAACAGGATCGCTGCATCGAGATCGAAGCGGCGGAGCGGCTGGAGCGTGGCCTCGACCGTGAGTTCCGGTGCCCGGCAGATCTCCTCCATCGAGTGTCTTTCTCGCAGCTGCCGGTACTCCGGGAGGTACCGGCCCGCCTGACGCATGATCCAGATGGGCGTCGTGTCTACAGGCTTTCGGCGGGCTGCGTTGAGAATCCGTTCACGCATTTTTCCCACCACGTCGCATCACCCTCGCATCCGGACCGACAGGTACAGGATCACGATGCCCAGGATTAGATTCGTCCGCCCGATCTGGAGCGCGGCGGTGAAGAAACCCCCCTTTCGCCGAGCGGCGGTGGGCGCAATCCAGAAGTCGTGGAGGACCTTGAGCACAAGGGCGATGCCCACGAGCGTGAGCTTCAGTGACAGGGGCCACCCACGCCAGTCCCATCCGCGTTGCACTAAATACGCCCCCGTCGTGAGCAGTAGGGCAAAGGCGATCCAGGAGAGGACCCGGAACGTTCTGCCGAGCTCGCGCATGGCGGGGGGGGTCGTCCGGAGCCGCGGGGCCACGGCGAAGAAGAGGATGTTTCCCCCGATCCACGCGACAGCCGAAAGCAAGTGCAGAAACAGCATGCTGGGATAGATCATGGCTCGCTCCGATAGGTTGGGGTCTCGCGTGCACGGCTGGCGGCCCTACGTCTCGGGATGGGGGACGAGTTCGAGGAGGACCCGATTTCCCCATCCGAAGTGTTCCTCTGAAAGGACAAAGACGCGCTCCGCCAGGAACCGAAAGCACCGGAGATCGAGACTTTCCTGGACCACGGCCCGAATAGAGAAACGTCTCCGGGCCCGGGGGAACCGACGGAGGTAGATCCGGATGGCCCGGAGCGCCTCTGTCTCCCGCAAGAGCGCCACCGTTCCCTCCATCTGGAGACCCCGAAGGGGTCGCGTGTCGTTGGGATGGATGGCCGCAGCCACTCGGGGTCGCGCCGACAGATTCTGCACGTGGCGGGTGGAGAGGCGGGACATAAAATAGAGGGAAACCCCCGAGGCGGTGGGTTCCCGGGCGTAAATGACGGGCGTGGCCCAGGGACCGTCTGCTCCCCAGGTCGCGAGGGTCATGATCCGGTTCTCCTCGAGAAGGGAGAAACAGACCTCACGAAGCAGCGTGGGGTCCCGGGACATCGCCGCGCACGGGATCAGTGGGTATGGGGTTCTTCACTGGGGGTCTTCCTCGCCGAAGACCTCATGGAGCACGTCCTGGAGCGGCCCATGCCGCCCGGTGAAGATCGGGGTGTCGCGGCGGGTGTACAGTCGACCCGCCGTGCTCCGGAGGGCGGTGACCAGCTCGGAAAAGCGTTTCAGGTCATCCGTTTCGTATCCCACCACGAACTCCCAGTCAGCAATCCCGGTAGAGTAGACCAGCACCTGGTCGATCTCTGTGAAGGCGTGCCCCACCCGAGCGTGGTCCTTCATCATGGCCCGCCGGTCATCGGCAGAAAGCTGGTACCAGTCATGGGTCTTGATGAACGGGTAGACCACCAGATAGCGTTTCCGTTCTCCTGGCACCTGGACGCTGATGCCGCTCTGGCCGGTGTACTGCGAGGGGCGCACGTAGCCCCAGAGGCTCGCCGTCAGTTCCAGGTTCGTCCGGAGAAAGCGGCCGCCCACCCATTGATAGGCCTCGATCTCATCCGTCGCCAGCCAGAATCCCAGGTCCGCCGAGGCGCGGAGCCCCACAAGGCTGTAGGGGTACAGCGCCACGACCCCTGGGAATTTCTGGGCTTCTTCCGTCGCACGCCGGACCTGCTCCCTCATCTCGGGCGTGCGCAGCCCTTGGGGAACCCGGAAATAGAGAAACCCATGCACCTGTATCTCAGTCATTTTGCCGTCTCCCTCCTCAGGGGGTGACACAAACCCGCATCGTACTATATGCCCCGAGGCCATCCGGGGTCAACCGAATCTGTGGAGGGGAGGCGGTCTTGATCTTGCATGGGGAGGAGCGATCCGGCCCGAATCATGCTATGGTATGGGGAGCGGCGACGCAAGCAGTCGGGGTGCAGACAAGGGCCTTGCGCGCGTCGTTTCAATGGGCGACAACCATACACAGGAAGCGCTGGCCGACGCCGGCCAGTGCCTCCCAGCGATGAACGGAACTGAGCAATGACGCAGCGAGTGGAGATTTCATGTTGCCCGCAGCCTGAGGGTGTACTCGAGCGGCGGGTGGCGGAGCCCGGCTTTGCGCCGCGGCCTTCCCCCGAGGACGCTGGGGCGTCGCAACGGCGCCGGATGGCGGTCCTCACCGCCGTCTGCTTGCTCGCGCTGGCGGCAGGCGCACTCCTCGAGCTCGTCTCCGGGGTTCCCCGGGTCGCCCCACTCGCCTTTTTCGTCCTCGCATATCTGTCCGGTGGGTACTACAGCACCAGGAACGCCATTGCCGCCCTGCGCGAAAGGACCGTTGACGTCAACCTCCTCATGGTGACGGCAGCCGTCGGCGCCGCCACGATCGATTACTGGCAGGAGGGGGCGGTGCTGATGTTCCTCTTCTCGCTCTCGAACACGTTAGAGTCGTTTGCGATGGCCCGGACACGGCGGGCCATCACTCAACTGATGACGCTCAGTCCTGAGGACGCCCGGGTCCGCCGCAACGGTGAGGAGGTCCGCGTGCCGGTCGCGGAGCTCCGGGTGGGTGAGGTCGTGATCGTCGGGCCCACGGAGCGCATCCCGATCGACGGGGAGGTGCTGGCAGGGCGGTCGGGGGTCGATGAGTCTCCCATCACGGGCGAGTCGATTCCGGTGGGGAAGGGGCCGGGCGATGGGGTGTACGCCGGCTCCCTCAATCAGCAAGGAGTGCTCGAGATCCGGATGAGCCGTCCGGCCTCCGAAAGCACCCTCGCCCGCGTGATCCGCCTCGTGGAAGAGGCTCAGAGTCAGAAGGCCGAGGCGCAGCACCTGACCGAGTGGATCGGCCGCTACTACACGGCGGTGGTTCTGGGGGGTGCGTCCCTGTTCATCCTGATCCCGCCGCTCTTCCTCGGATGGCCCTTCGTGCTGACCTTCTATCGGGCGATGACGCTCTTGGTAGTCGCCTCGCCCTGCGCCCTCGTGATCTCTATCCCGGCGGCCGTCCTTTCCGCCATTGCCGGCGGCGCCCGCGACGGGATCCTTTTCAAGGGAGGGGTCACCCTCGAACAGGCGGCAGCGGTCCGGGTCGTGGCGCTCGACAAGACGGGGACCCTGACCGAGGGCAAGCCACGCGTGACCGATGTCCTTGCGCTGGACCAGGAGGACGGCGCTGCGGTGCTTGGTCTGGCGGCTGCCGTCGAGGTCCGCTCGGAACATCATCTGGGCAAGGCGGTGGTCGAGGCAGCGGGCGAGCGCGGGTTGCCCGTGGTTCCGGCCGAAGAGATCGAGACCTTCCCGGGGCGCGGGATCTGCGGGGTGGTGCAGGGGCGGCGCGTCTGGGTGGGGAATCAGGGGTTGATGCGCGAGACCGGCGTGGGGTTCGACGGCGTGGTGCTATCGCGGATCCAGGCGCTCGAGTCTCAGGGGAAAACCGTCGTCGTGGTCGGCGCCGAGCGCCCGCTCGGGTTGATCGCGGTCGCCGATACGGTCCGGCCGGCAGCCCGCCGGGTCGTGGAGGAGCTCCGGCGCCAGGGGATCACCCATCTGGTGATGCTGACCGGGGACAACGCGCGTGTCGCCAATGCGGTCGCGGCGGAGATCGGGATTTCCGAGTGGCGCGCGGGGCTCTTGCCGGAGCAGAAGGTGGCGGCGGTGCGTGAACTCGTTGCCACCCGCGGTCCGGTCGCGATGGTCGGAGACGGCGTCAATGATGCGCCGGCCCTGGCCGCGGCGACCGTCGGAGTGACCATGGGCGGGGCGGCAACCGATGTGGCGCTCGAGACCGCGGATGTCGTCCTGATGGCTGACGATCTGACGAAGCTGCCGCGGGCCCTGGAGCTGAGCCGCCGCTGCCGGCGGGTGGTCCTGCAGAATCTCGGGTTCGCGGGGTTGGTGATCCTGGGACTGGTGACCTCGACTTTGATCGGGTGGATGACGCTCCCCGTCGGCGTCGTGGGTCACGAGGGGAGCACCCTGCTCGTCGTCTTGAACGGCCTCCGACTCTTGCGCCGTCCCACCATCTGAGCTTCGCGGACATCTCTCAGGCTCCATCTCAGGGTGGCCTCCCTCGCAGGTGGTCCGGGGCCGCTGGTGTTCGAACACCCCATGAAACTCGCATGCAAATGGGCCTTGTGTCTCGGAGGAGAGCGGGGTATCCTACGCCTGGCGTGACCGAAGCGCTGTTCGGTGACATGCGCGGCTTGGACTTTTGGACCTACGGGAGAGGGCTTCATACGGAGACGCGGATGCGCGTTGAAGACTGGATGCGGCGGAGACCGGTGACCATCTCGCCGCAGGAGACCCTCCGGACCGCCTGGCGCATCATTCGCGAGCACCGGATCCGGCACTTGCCGGTCGTGGAACAGGGTCGATTGGTCGGGATCGTCACCGACCGGGACCTCCGGCACGCGCTTCCCTCCCGGGCGGCGAGCCTCGAGGTGCACGAGATCCCGTACCTGGCCGAAAAGGTCCGCATCTGGGAGGTCATGGCCCGCGCTGTCGTGACCATCCATCGCGAGGCGCCGGTCGAAGAGGCCGCCCACCTCCTCTTGAAATACCGGATCGGGGGCCTGCCGGTCGTCAAGGGAGAAATCCTCGTCGGCATCATTACGAAGACTGATCTATTGCGGGCCCTCATCCATCGGAAGCAGGGGCAGGCCCCGCGCCAACCCTCCCGCAAGACAGCCCGAAAAGCTCGGTCGTAGCGCGCCCGCAGCGTCGGTGGAGATTGACTCTCGAAGGGATGCGCGGCCATGCGCCTCGTCGGAGAAGTTCGTGATGGGCGATTCATCCGCCGGTTGACCCGCTTCTCTGGTGAGGCCCTTCTCGGTCAGAGGCGCGTGCGCGCCCACATTCCCCATTCAGGACGACTGGGAGAACTCCTCGTTCCGGGAAGGCGCGTCCTCCTCCGCCGAGAGAGGGGAAAGAGTCGGAAGACAGCACATGATCTCGTCCATGCCCTTCCCGTTTTTCTCACACGTGAAGGCGACGTGGTCGAGAGGAAATAATGAGTACCCTACCAGTTATTTCCGATCCCAAAACCACGCAGGCCGAGTTTCAGATCGGCTACATCTGGGTGGCCCTCGCCACCGCAGTATTTGCCGGATTTGCCATCGGCGCCCATCTGGCGTTTATCATTGGATTCGATTTTTCCCTCGGGAGGGGGTTTGCCGGCCTGGTCCAGACGCATGGGCACGTACAACTCGTCGGCTGGGCCGGTCTCTTCATGATTGGGATCAGCCTTCACATTATTCCGCGGCTGGCGAGCGTCCCGATAGCCAACCCCCGATGGATCCCACGGATCCTGTGGCTCATGGCGGGGGGCCTCTTGCTTCGCAGTCTTGCCCATCCGACCCTCGCGTATCGCGGCGAGAGCGCCTTTGGATACTGGGCCGTGGTGGGTTCGGGTCTCTTGGAGTGGGGCGGCGTAGGAATCTACGTGACCCTGCTTCTCCGGACCCTGCGAGGCGTCAGAGATGCCAAGAGGCAACCGGCGCTCTTGTCAGTTCGGCCCTTTTTCGCCACCATGTTGGCCGGCTGGATGCTCTATGCGTCGATCAACCTTCTGCTGCTCTTCGACATGGCTTGGCGCGGGGACGTGGTGATGGACCCGGCCTGGAATCAATTCGACATTGAGATCTTTATCGGTCTCGTGTTGCTTCCCGTGGCCTTCGCTTTTTCGTCCCGCATGCTTCCCTTATATCTCGCACTCCGTGCTCCGGACTGGCCGGTCCGCGGGACGGCATACGCCTATGTCGTCTCCCTGGCTGTCCAGGTGATCCCATCGATCCCCCTCGTTTCCGGACTGGATCCCGAGGTCGCCCGCATCGTATCCAGTCTAGGATCGCTCCTCAAAGGAGGGGTCATCCTCTGGTTTGTGTGGCAGCTGGACATCCTGACACGGTGCTGGGATGCGTGGACGGTGAAACGGGAGGTTGCGCCGCTCCCCGACAAGCGGCCCGCGCGGTGGGGCCTGCCGGATTATGGAGAATTCGGCCGGTTTGAACGATTGGTGTATGCGGCGTACACCTGGCTCGTCCTTGCCGCACTTTTCGAGATGCTCGTCGGAGGGGCCAGCCTGTTGGGGAACCCGCTGCCGATCGCCACGGACGCCATCCGGCACATGGTCCTCCTGGGCTTCATCACCCACCTGATCTTCGGCGTGTCGGTCCGTGTGATCCCAGGCTTGCTCAAGAAGCGATGTGTGGCCAGTGTCCGATTAGTGGATGCAACCTTTTGGCTGGGGAGTACAGCGGCGGCCTGCCGCGTACTGCCTTTGCTTGCCCCGTCGAGTCTCATCGACGCGGTTCCCGGAAGCGCCCTCATTGCGCAAGCCGCCTTCGGCTTTTCGGGGATGATCGGGTTGGTGGCCGTCACGTGCCTGGCCATGAACTTGTGGAAGACGGCGGTGGCGGAATGAGGGGTACGGTGGCAGATCCCCGAACGGCGCGGGGACAGGCCGCCGGAGCTCATTCGCCTCAGGCGGGGCCGACGACTGAGGCCCAGCACGCCGCACGGGGTGACGGGGGCGCTTTTGCTCTTGACATTGCCGGTGCTTCTCGTTAGAAAAAGAGACCGAGAAGTTGGCCCGTCGATCCAGGCCTCGACGACATCACGGATGAGATGCGTCCCCGCCCAGGAGGAGCGGGCGGGGCGTTCGTCTGAGCAGGGGATTTAGGAAAGCAGTGGCGAGGGACACCGGAGTCGACATCGGGAAGCTCGGCGCGGAGGCCGAGGAGGAAGGCGAGGCGACGATTTGGTCGCGGCGGGATTTCCTCTCCCTGACGGCGTGGGGCGGGGTGCTCGCCTTTCTTGCCACCGTCTCGGTTGCCTTCCTGCGCTTCATGTTCCCGCGGGTCCTGTTCGAGCCGGACCCCCGGTTCAACGCCGGGCAGCCGGATACCTACCAGTCGGGGACGGTGGATGACCGGTTCAAGCAGTCTCACCGCACCTGGGTCGTCCGGTACGAGGACGGGAGCTTCTTCGCGATGCTGGCCATCTGCACTCACCTCGGGTGCACGCCGAACTGGATCCCGGCCGACCGCAAATACAAGTGCCCGTGCCACGGCAGCGGCTACTATATGAGCGGGTTTAATTACGAAGGACCAGCCCCGCGCCCCATGGACCGCGTGAAGCTCACGCTCAGCCCGGAAGGGGACCTGTTGGTCGACAGATCGATCCTGTACAGCATGAGGCCGGGTGAGGACCCGGACGAACAATACCCGGAGAGTCTCCTCAGGGTGTAGGGGATCCACGAGGGAGAGGGCATGATCAAGCGGCTGAAGGATCTGAAAAAAACGATCCTCGAATCTCAGGTCTGGCGCTCGATGTTCCGCCATGATTACGCCGACACCCCGCGGAACCGGACGCTCCAGATCATGTCGAACGTCTGGATGCATCTCCATCCGCCCAAGGTCCGGCGCCATGCCATCCGCATCCGGTTTACCTGGTGCATGGGGGGGATCACCTTTCTCCTCTTCCTCGTCCTGACGGTGACGGGGGTGGTCCTGATGTTCTATTACCGGCCGGTGGCGGAGTACGCGTATGCCGATATGAAGTATCTCCAGTTTGACGTGCCCTTCGGGATGCTTGTCCGCAACATGCACCGGTGGGCAGCCCACGGCATGGTCATCACCGTGTGGCTCCACATGTTTCGGGTCTTCATGACCGGCTCCTACAAGTCGCCGCGTGAGTTCAACTGGGTCATCGGGGTCATCCTCCTGACCCTCACCCTGCTCCTCTCCTTTACCGGCTATCTGCTCCCGTGGGACCAGCTCTCCATCTGGGCGGTCACCGTGGGAACCAACATGGCCAGAGCGACGCCGCTCCTCGGTCACGAGGGTCCCTTCGCCCAGGTCGCCGGCGTGACGCCACGGTACGATGCCCGCGCCTTTCTCCTGGGCGGGACGATCGTGGGCCCCCCGACTTTGCTCCGGTTTTACGTGTTGCATTGTATCTTTTTGCCCATCCTGGCCAGCCTGTTGATGATCGTGCACTTCTGGCGCATTCGGAAGGACGGAGGAATCTCGGGTCCGCTCTAAGGCACGC
Organism: candidate division NC10 bacterium CSP1-5; assembly: GCA_001443495.1. GTDB lineage: Bacteria > Methylomirabilota > Methylomirabilia > Methylomirabilales > CSP1-5 > CSP1-5. The sequence goes on from LDXR01000015.1 coordinate 39,279, forward strand.
GAGGCATCGCACCCGTTTCCCAGTGGAGGGTGAAGGATGGCCGAGGCACCAGGCCGGGCGGCGGTAGCCGAAAAGGCGAAGGCAGCGCCGAAGCCCAAGATCAAGCCGATCGAAGACAGGGTCCATTGCTGGCCCTACCTCGTCCGGTCGGAGTATGTCTGCTCCATCATCATCACAGCCCTGCTGATGGTCTGGTCGATCGGCATCGACGCCCCCATGGAGGAGCCGGCCAATCCGACCAACACGCCGAACCCGTCGAAGGCCCCCTGGTACTTCCTGGGTCTCCAGGAGATGCTCGTCTACTTCGACCCGTGGATGGCCGGCGTGGTCCTTCCCAGCCTGATCATCGTGGGGCTGATGGTGATCCCGTTCATCGATATCAATCCGAGAGGGAACGGCTATTACACCTTCCAGGAGCGGAAGTTTGCGGTGACCATGTTTCTCTTCGGATTCCTGATCCTCTGGGTCAGCCTCATCGTCACCGGGGTCTTTCTCCGGGGTCCCGGATGGAACCTCTTCTGGCCCTGGGAGGTGTGGGATCCGCACAAGGTCGTCGCCTTGACGAATGTCGATCTGCCGTACTGGGGACCGTTCAAGGTTCTGGGGAATCCCAAGATCTTCGATGTGGAGCTTTTGGGACTGACCCTGGTCACCCTCTACCTGATCGTACTGCCGGTGGCCTTCTGGTTCTGGAAGAGCAAGACGAGTCCGATCCTGCAGGAACTGGGCCCCCTGCGATACGGGATCGTCGCGTTCCTGTTTCTCACGATGATGGGGCTCCCCATTAAGATGGTCTTGCGCATCGCCTTCAACATTAAATATCTCTGGGTCACCCCCTGGTTTAATGTCTGACCGCGCTGGTCCGTAGCGACTTCACGCGAGGAGCAATGCACCCGATGCCGCGGCGGCAGTTTGTGCCCGACGAAAAGCGCTCGCTCCGGGGCATCTTCTTCATCTCCAGCATGGTCTTGGTCGGGACGACCGTCTGGGCCCTGTGGGACGAGTCGGTCTCGCGGCGGCCCTGGATCCGATACCAGACCGCGTTCAAGCAACTGGAATACCAGACGGTCCAGCGGGAGCTGGAGGAGGCCCGCGCGCGGCTGGATCAGCCCGAGGTACAGACGAGGCTCGAGAAGCTACGCGAGGAGCTCAGGTGGGCCGAGGAGGCCCGACGGGGACCGGACTATCAGGCCGCCGTCAAGGAGGTCGAGGGACGGAAGGCGGCGTACGACGCCATCAATCAGGAGCTGCGATTTACCCGGAGCGAGCTGGACGAGGCTTACTACTGGAGTGACAAGGCGAAGCACGAGGGGCGGGATTATACCGCCGAACTCGCCGAGGTGAATCGGCTGAAAGAGTTGGAGCGCAAGCTCGAGCCTGAGGCGGAGGACGCGAAGCAGCAGCTCGAGGCGGCCAAGGAACGGGTGAAGAAGCTCGACCGGGCCGTGCAAGAGGTGCGGGACAAGATCAAGGGATTCACCGCGGAGGCCCTCCGCCTGGAACAGCGCCTGGAGGCCATCCGGACGCGTCCGCTGGAAGTGAAACAGGTGGTGCTGGACGGGCTGGATAAGAATGAATTTGACGTCTTCGTCCTCCGGGTGGACCGGTGCGAGACCTGTCATCTCGGGATCGACCGGCCGGGATTCGAGAACGCCCCGCCACCCTTTCGGACCCACCCAAATCGCGAGGCCATCCTGGGGAAACACCCGGTAAGCCGGTTCGGCTGTACGGTCTGCCATGAGGGGCAGGGGACGGCCCTCGATTTCGAATGGAGGGTTGAGGGTCGGATCCCTGATACCCCCCATGGCCTCGGCAGGGAGTACGGTGGCAGTCCCAACATCCTCTGGGATTTCCCGCTGCTCCGGGGTGAGATGGTCGAGTCGTCGTGCCGGAAATGCCACCTGGACCGGACCGAGTTCGCCGCCGCGATCAAGATAGGCGAGGGCCAGGGGGCCAAGGTGGAATGGATCGACCTGGCCCCCACCTTGACCAAGGGACTCGGCATGTTCGAGATCCTGGGCTGTTATGGGTGTCATCCGGTCGAGGGGTACAAGGAGGCAGCCAAGGTGGGCCCGGAGCTCACCCGGATTGTCAACAAGGTTGAACCCGGATGGCTCATCCAGTGGATCCAGAATCCCCAGTCCTATCTCCCCCATACCCGGATGCCCAACTTCGGCCTGTCCAAAGAGCAGGCCACCGCCATCGCCGCGTATCTCCTGGCAAGGTCAGAGCCGGATCCGCCTGTGGCGGGTCGCTATAACCCTGGCGCCTCGCCAGAGAGAGGGAAGCAGATCTTTGAGCGGGTTGGTTGCCTCGGTTGTCATGCGATGCGGGCGGTCTATGAGGAGAAGGAGCCCCGGAGCCTGTTCAAGATGGTCGGCCGGGACCACGCCCCGGATCTCAGCAACGTGGCCACGAAGATCAAGGATCCCCAGTGGCTCTTCCGCTGGCTGAAAAACCCCAAGGCCATCCGGCCGCAGACCCCCATGCCGAACCTGCGCCTGACCGATGAAGAGGCGAGCGCGCTGACGGCCTTTCTCATGATGCGGGGAGAGCGCCAGGCGAGGCCGCAGACCCTCGTGGAAGAGCTCAAGAGGAAGGAACGGATCGAGGAGGGGCGTGGGCTGATCGGGCTCAGGGGCTGCTTCGGGTGTCACGAGATTCGGGGCTTTGAGACCGCCCAGCGGATCGCACCCGATCTCAGCGATTTCGGGCACAAGCGGCTGCTCCAGCTCTCCTTTGGCGACGCCGTCCAGGTCCACCATACCTGGGAGGACTGGACCTTTTGGAAGCTCAAGAATCCCCAGATCTACGCCACCGATCGGGAGCAGCTCCGCATGCCCAACTTCGGATTCTCCGATGACGAGGTCAAGACGCTCCGGGTGCTCGCGAAGAGTTTTGCCGCTACCGAGGTTTCCAGGCGGTATCGTGAAGAGACGACCGCGGAGCGGATCGCCGTCGGCAAGGGGCAACGCCTGGTGCGGAGCTACAACTGCGTGGGGTGCCATGTCATCGAGGGAAAGGGGGGAGATATCCGTGTCCGGTACGACGGGCGATTGAATGAAGCGCCGCCTCCCCTCGTCTTAATCGAGGGAACCTTGAGCGAGGGGGAAAAGGTCCAGGCCAGGTGGCTCTTCGAGTTTCTCCACCGGCCGACGCCCATCCGGCCCTGGTTGCAGATTCGGATGCCGACGTTCGGTCTCAGCGACAGGGAGGTGGCGGGGCTCGCGAGCTATTTCGTCGCCCGGGCGGGACGCAAGGTCCCCTTCGAGTTCGTCCCTCCGGTGGATGAGCTCAGGCGAGAGATGGTGGAAGCGGGGAGGCGGCTCGCGTCGAAGGAGTACTTCTCCTGCGGGAGCTGTCACGTGGAGGGGGACAAGAAGCCGGAGGGGCCTCCGGAGGGGTGGGCACCAGATTTTTCGCTGGCGCGCCGACGTCTCCGGTCCGAGTGGGTCGTTACCTGGCTCAAGGACCCGCAAAAGGTGCAACCCGGGACCCAGATGCCGAGCTTCTTCCTCGATGAGACTTCCGGGCCGGACGAGATCCTGGGGGGAGATGAACAGAAGCAGATTTTGGCCTTGCGGGAGTATCTGTTAAGCCTCGGACGGCAGTAACCCGAAAAGGAGTGGAGGTGCGATGCGAAAGAATGTGACGATCGTGGTGCTCGTGGGGTTTGGTCTCGGGCTGTGGGCTCTGGCGAGCGGTCCCGCCGACAGTGCTGCTGGCGGGGCGATTACCGGCGTGGTGAAGTTTGCCGGCGATCCGCCCGCCGTGAAGGAGATTCCGCCCACCAAGGACAAGCAGGTCTGCGGCAAGGGGCCTATCTTCGATGAGAGCCTCGTCGTGGACAAGGCGAGCAAGGGGATCCAGTGGGCCGTGGTCTCGGTCGAAGGGGCCAAGGGGAAGGGGGAAAGCAAAGGGGCGACCTTTGATCAGCAGGGCTGCACGTTTCGCCCCCACGTCCTCGTCACGCCCCCCGGCAAGGTCACGGTCCTGAACAGTGACGGCATCCTGCACAACTTCCACAGCCACGGGAAGAAGAACCCGGCTCTCAACCAGGCCCAGCCCGGCTTTCGGAAGAAGATGGAGGTGGAATTCAAACAGGCCGAGATCTTCAAGGTCACCTGCGACGCCCATCCGTGGATGACCGGGTGGATCGTGGTGTCGGAGAATCCATACGTGGCCGTGACCGACCAGAAGGGCGGCTTCAAGATTGAGAATGTGCCACCGGGGACGTACAGCCTCGAGATCTGGCACGAGACCCTCGGGCCGACGAAGCAACAAGTGACGGTCAAGGCCGGCGAGACGGTCACGGTCGCCCTCGAGTTGAAGAAGTAGCACCCAGGGCTGCGACCCGGGCCGCCGTCGCCGCGAGGGGGCAGGCCTGAATCTGCTGATCCTCTGGATCCACGTCCTTGCTGTCATCGCGTGGGTGGGGGGCATGGTATTTCTCCTGACGGTCCTTGCCCCCGTCTTCCACGGCACGCTCCCCGCTCGGGAAGAGATCCAGATCGCGTACGCCGCGGGCAGGCGCTATCAGTTCGTGGTAGCGCGGGCGATGGAGCTTTTGCTCGTCACGGGCGCCCTGGCCATCTTTATCCGTGGGGGGAAAGGGGCCGGCCTCTCGCAGGGCTTTTGGAAGATCCTGGGGGTCAAGGTGCTCGGATTTCTGCTGATGGCGGGCCTCCAGACCTGGCAGCGGATCTCGATGAATCGCCAGCTTGCCCCCCTGCTGATTGCTGGAGGCGGCGGAATTCTCGGCGAGCAGCAGTGGCGTGCCATCCAATCCCGGATGACGCGGGTGACACGATGGAACCTGGGCATCGCGGTGGCGATGGTTCTCTTGGGTCTCATGTTGCGAGGACGCTAGGGAGCTCGGGGCCAGCAGCCTTCTAGCCGCTGGTTGCTGATAGCTGACAGCCGGTTGCTGACTGCTTAGAAAAGCTTGACAATTCCAGTCATTCACCAGTAAGATTCCGCCCGGTTTCTCGGACCGTTGAGATTCGTCCAGATTGCTCGTCGGATCACGTCCCTGCCAGGACCCAGACAGAGGATCGCGCGCACGACGGAGAGAGCCCCATGTGGGATATGTTAAGCTGGCTGCCGGAGAATGTCTCCACATACGGCGGCGAGATCGACTCCCTCTTTTACATCATCTATTATATTACCGGCGTGGCCTTCCTCCTCGTGGCGTTCGCCATGATCGCCTTTGTCATCATGTTCCGGCATCGGGAGGGTCGCCGCGCCACGTACCTGCACGGCAATACCGTAATTGAGATCACCTGGACCATTGTCACCGCCGTGATCTTTGTCGTGCTCGCCTTTATGAGCCAGCCCCTCTGGGGAAGGATCAAGCAAGAGGTCCCACCGACGGATCTGCAGGTCCGCATCACCGCCAAGCAGTTCAACTGGGAGATCGTCTATCCCGGGCCGGACGGGAAGTTCGACACGGCGGACGATCTGCAAGTCGACAACGAGCTGCACGTCCCGGTCAATCGGGCTGTGCATGTCTTCCTGGCCTCGAAGGATGTCATTCACAGCTTTTTCCTTCCGCAGCTTCGACTGAAACAGGATGCCGTTCCCGGCCGCGTGATCCAGGCCTGGTTCCAGGCGACCAAGACCGGCAGGTATGAGATCCCCTGTGCCGAGCTGTGCGGGTTCGGGCACTCCGGGATGCTCGGCTACCTGACCGTGTACTCCCCCGAAGAGTACAGCAAGTGGGTCAAGGAGCAATGGCCTTCCCGGTGACCTAGGGCGGGGAGGGATACTCGAGGGGAAGGATTGCGCAGACGCGGGTTGATCGAGGCGATTCTCACAGGAGTGGTGGATGATGAGTGAATCTGCGGGGGTCCACGCCGTGCATGGGGCACACGTCCATCATGAAGAGCTGGGCTTTGTGCGCACGTACGTCTTTGCGACAGATCATAAGATGATCGGCAGGCAGTTCCTCTTCCTCGGCCTCTTCATGTTGGTGATCGGCGGCCTGTTGGCGATGTTGATGCGCTGGCAGCTCGGCTGGCCAGAGACGCCGGTGCCCGGAATGGGTTGGGTGCCGGAACCGTACATGTTCGAGGGGATCGTCCCGCCGCAGACCTACAACATGCTCTTCACCATGCACGCCACGATCATGATCTTCTTCGCGGTCATGCCCATCATGATCGGCTGTTTCGGCAATTTCCTCATCCCGCTCATGATCGGCGCCCGGGACATGGCCTTTCCCGTCCTAAACATGCTCTCCTTCTGGAGCGGCGCGGTGGGGGGGGTGGTGATGCTGGCGGGGTTCTTCGTCCCCGGGGGACACGCGGCCAGCGGCTGGACCGCGTACGCGCCGCTCAGCGCCAGTGCGATCTACACCGGGGTGGACTGGGGCCAGAACCTCTGGAATATCAGCCTCATTATCGTTGGTGCCTCTTCGCTCATGGGGTCGATCAACTACATCACGACCATCATCAATATGCGGGCCCCGGGCATGACCTGGTTCCGGCTCCCGCTCGTGATCTGGTCCCTCTTCGTCACCGCGATCCTCCTCTTGCTGGCCCTGCCGGTGCTGACCGCGGCGCTGGCCATGCTCCTGGCCGATCGGATGCTCGGGACCCACTTTTTCCTCCCTGCCGGTGGGGGTGAGCCCCTGCTGTGGCAGCACCTGTTCTGGTACTTCGGGCATCCGGAGGTCTACGTCCTGGTCCTTCCCGCCATGGGGGTCACCTCGGATGTCCTCTCCACCTTCTCGCGCAAGCCGATTTTCGGCTACCGCGCCATGGCCATGTCCATGATTTCCATCGGCTTCCTCAGTTGGATCGTGTGGGGTCATCACATGTTTCTCAGCGGGATGAATCCGGCGTTGGGAACCGCCTTCATGATGTCGACGATGGTGATCGCGGTCCCCTCAGCCATCAAGACCTTTAACTGGCTCGGCACGCTGTGGGGAGGCTCGATTCGGTTGACCACGCCAATGCTGAATGGTCTCGCGTTTGTGTCCATCTTCGTGATCGGAGGGCTGAGTGGCGTCTTCATGGCGTCGACCCCGGTGGACATTTTCATCCACGACACGTACTTCATCGTGGCCCATTTCCACTACGTCGTCGCGGGCATCGTCTTTGGCCTGTTCGCGGCCGTCTACTATTGGTTTCCCAAGATGTTTGGCCGGATGATGAACGAGACGCTCGGGAAGATCCACTTTGTCCTCACCTTCATCTTCTTTAACGCCACCTTCTTTCCGATGCACTTCCTTGGCGTGGCCGGACACATGCGGCGGATCTGGAATCCCCTCCAGTACGAGTTTCTCCAGCCGCTTCAGGGGATGAATCAATTCATCAGTGTGAGTGCGTTCCTCCTCGGCCTCTCGCAGATCCTGTTCCTCGTCAACTTCTTCTGGAGCCTGTTTGCTGGGAAGAAGGCGGAGGTGAATCCCTGGCATGCCAATACCTTGGAATGGGCGGCTCCCTCTCCGCCGCCACACGGCAACTGGGGGGAACATCTCCCGGTCGTGCACCACGGCCCGTACGAGTACAGTGTACCGGGCGTGGAGGAAGACTATCTGCCGCAGACGACGCCGCATGCCCTCCCCGTAACGGCGGGGCATTGAGGACTGCCCGAATGGCGCAAGACCCTCGGGTCGCATCCGATCACAACAGATGGATCCATCGGTTCTCCCTGCTCACTGCGGGGGCGACTTTTGTCCTGGTCGTTGCCGGCGGCCTGGTCACCAGCACGGGCTCAGGCCTTGCGGTCCCCGATTGGCCGACGACGTTCGGGCACAACATGTTTCTGTATCCCTGGTCGAAAATGGTCGGCGGGATCTTGATCGAGCACGGACATCGGCTGATTGGCGCAGGCGTCGGCCTCCTGACGCTGGCTGTGGCCGTGTGGCTGTGGATCGCGGATCCGCGAGGATGGCTTCGCTGGCTGGGGGTCATCGCCCTCGGTGCGGTGATCGTGCAAGGGATCCTCGGGGGTCTTCGGGTCGTCCTGGTTGAACGAACACTAGCCGTTGTCCACGCGGCCCTGGCCCAGGCCTTTTTTGCCCTGACGGTCAGCGTGGCGTTCTTTACCTCCGACGAGGGGAGGGAAGGACCACCCCAGGCGCCTGTCACCGATGCCGTGGTCTTACGCCGCCTCGCCCTCCTCACGATGGGCTGTATCTATCTCCAGTCAATGATCGGCGCCGTGCTGCGGCACACGGGCGGAGGACTTGGCGCGCACCTGATCTTTGCTCTGGTGGTGGCCACCGTGATCGTGTATCTCACCGGCCGCATCCTGAGAAATCACCGGGACCTGCCGAGACTGGTCCTTCCCGGTGCGCTCCTTGGCGGGCTGTTGATCGTGCAACTTCTCCTGGGTCTCGGGTCTATCTGGAGCAGGTTCGTCACGCCGGCGGCGGCCGTGCCCGCCCGTTTCATGGTGACGCTCACAACGTTGCACGTGGCCGCCGGGGCGTTGATGCTGGCCACGTGCCTCGTCCTGACCCTTCGCGTCTATCGGCTGTTGCCCTCCCGGGTGCCTGCGGTCGGTCGTGCACGCCGCGCCCATCCGATAGGGAGGTCGGGGCAGGCACACGCCCGAGGCCGCCTCTCCGACTTTCTGGCACTGACCAGGCCCCGGGTGGTGGTCATGGTCCTGGTCACGACCCTCGTCGGGTTCTACCTGGGCTCGGTGGGGGCGCCGGACTATCTCCGGCTGGTCTCTACGCTGATTGGCCTGGGACTCGCGGCGGGTGGAACGCTGGCGTTGAACCAATACCTCGAGCAGGACGTCGACGCGCGGATGGAGCGCACGCGACGTCGGCCATTACCGGATGGGAGGCTGGAGCCCAGGGAGGCGCTCCTCTTCGGTGCGGTGATCACCGGCGGCGGGCTCCTCTTCCTCGCCCTCGTTGTGAACCTCCTGAGTGCGGGCGTGACGGCGGTCAGTGTGGGGAGCTATCTCTTTCTCTATACGCCCCTGAAGCGCAAGACCTCGCTCTGCAGCATCGTGGGGGCCGTCCCTGGCGCGCTGCCGCCGGTCATTGGGTGGGCAGCAGCCCGAGGCGGGCTGGGGGCTGAGGCCTGGGTCCTCTTTGCCATTCTGTTCCTCTGGCAGATTCCTCATTCCCTCGCCATTGCCCGGCTCTATCGGGACGACTACGCGCGGGCCGGCATCCGGCTCCTCCCGGTCATCGAGCCGGACGGCGGGAGTACGGGGCGCCAGATTGTCAGCAACTGCCTGGCCCTGCTTGCCGTGGGCTCGCTGCCGACACTCATCGGGTTGGCGGGATCGGTCTATTTCGTCGGCGCCTTCGTCCTCGGGGTCGGGTTCCTCGGGTGTGGCATCGGGCTCGCCATTTCCCGCTCGGAGACGGCTGCGCGCCGCCTCCTCCTCGCCTCCCTGGTGTATCTGCCGGCGCAGCTCGGGCTCATGGCACTGGATAAGGTGCCGTTCTAGGTGGGCGATGGTATTGGTTGACTATTGAAGAGAGTTGGAAGGGGCATTCGCCGAGGAGATGCATAAGGGTCGTGCGATATCACGAGGAGTCGAGACCCCGGTCATCGATAAGAGTGCAGAGGATCTGGCTCCGGAACGTCTCCGGTTCGACGGGGGCCCGCCCCCGGAATTCCCCCGAGATCCATTCGGCCGCGGGGAAGGGTGGCCGCGGCCAGCCGGCGGTCAGCAATGCCCGCCTGGGCATGCTGATCTTCCTGGGGGCCGAGGCGATGTTCTTCGCCGGGCTGATCGGTGCGTTTCTGGTGTTCCGCTTCGGGAGTGCGACGTGGCCCCCTCCCGGCCAGCCCTATCTGCCGGTGGGCGTGACGGGGGTCAACACCATCATCCTGTTGTTCAGCGCATACACGATGGGCCGGGCACTCCGTGCCATCCGCCGCGGGGACCGCCAGGGGCTCGTTCGAGGCCTTCTGGTCACGGCGCTCCTCGGGACGATCTTCCTGGGGGTGCAGGGATATGAATGGATTCGGCTGGTCCACTTTGGGTTCACCTTGTCGAGCGGCACGTATGGCGCGACGTTTTATACTCTCATCGGGGTCCACGGGCTCCACGTGTTCGGCGCCGTGCTCTGGCTGTTGGTCGTCCTGGCGGGGGCCAGGGCACATCGGTTCTCGGCGACACGACATGCGGCCCTGACTCTCTGCGGGATGTACTGGTACTTCGTGGTGGCCCTGTGGCCGTTGCTGTTCACCTTGGTCTACTTGAGCTGAGCCCAGAGGAGGATGGTGTGGGGGACGGCGTGCGCATGATGCGTCGGTGTCGGGCCCTCGGAATGGGGATGGCAGCGCTGCTGCTGATCCCGGCGGCGGGGCACGCGTGTTCCGTCTGTGGGGGTGCGGCGATGGGCACCGATGCAGGGACGGGCTTCAACACGAGCCTCTTTTTTCTCATCGCGATGCCGTATGTCGTTGTCGGTGCCATCGCCGGCTGGCTGCTCTACAGGTACTGGCGCGCCTCCGGGCAGCGGAGGAAGGCGCCCGCCCAGCATGTGACATCGCTTCACCACGTCGAGTGACCATCGGGCTGAATGGGGGTCGGGAGATAACCTGACCTCGGCAGAACAGGGGAGAAAGGAGCGGGGATGGAACACGCTGCAGGGGTCGAGGAGTTTCCCAGATTTGAGACATCGAAGATGGGCGTGTGGATCTTCCTGTTCTCGGAGGTCCTCCTCTTCGGTGGGTTGTTCGCCACGTATGCCGTTTTCCGCAGCCTCTTCGTCCAGGATTTTGCGCGGGATCACCGGGAACTGGACGTCACCTTGGGGGCGATCAACACCGTGGTCCTGCTCTGCAGCAGCTTGTCCGTAGCGTTGGGCGTGGCCTCCATCCAGCGCGGCAAGACACGTCCGTTGAAACTGTGTCTCGGGATCACGATTCTCCTCGGGCTCGTCTTTCTCGTCATTAAGTATTTCGAGTATAGCGGAAAGTTCGCTCATGGCATCTATCCGTGGACGAGCAGTTTCTTTTCGATTTACTTTCTCATGACGGGGATTCACGGGGCCCATGTGCTGGGTGGGTTGGTCGCCCTAAGTCTCGTGCTGTATTGGACCTTTCAGGGACGCTTTTCCGCGACGAACTATGTCCGCGTTGAGGGAACGGCGCTGTACTGGCACCTGGTCGACATCGTCTGGATCTATCTCTTTCCCTTGCTCTATCTGGTCGCATAGGTGAGACCTGACAGGAAGAATGGAAAGGAGGATATCGCGTGGGTACTCCGGGTTCCGGCCACTCCGTGCAGCCCTACTGGATCTATAACGCGGTCTGGATCGCGCTTCTCGTATTCACCGTTGTGACCGTCGTAGCGGCGCAGATCAACCTCGGGGGGTGGAACGTCCCGCTCGCGCTGGCCATTGCGTCGACCAAGGCGGTCCTGGTCGGCCTGTTTTTCATGCACCTCCGCTTTGAGGGAAGGTGGGTCTGGGGTTTCGCCGTCTTCTCCATCTTCCTCCTACTTCCCGTGATCGCCGTCACCGTGATGGACGCGCTACACGGGCTCGTCCGGTGAAAGGCAGGCCGGCCCTTGGGGTTCCTCCCCGACGGGTAGCGCCTTCCCAGCGGCGCCTTTCCAGAAGCTCCTTATGCACCTCGTCGTTCTGTCTCGGAAAGAGTGATCGTGGTCCTGCGGTCTGATGACCGGTTCTTCCGTGGTGAGGCGAGCAGGAGAGACCGCTGGCTTCTCTCCGCCATTGGCCTGGTCTCCCTTCTCGTCGTGCTGGGCATAGGGTTCATCCTGTTAGGCCGCCAGCCGGCGGTGAAGGGTGAATATCGTGCGTCGGCCCTGCCCGCGGTCAACGCCTTCCTCAATGGGACGAGCGCCGTCCTTCTGGCGGTGGGCTATCTCTTCATCCGACGAAAAAGAGTCACCGCTCACAAGTGTTGCATGGGAACCGCGTTCGGCGTTTCCTGCCTCTTTCTGGTGTCGTATCTGGTCCATCACTATCAGGTGGGCTCGGTACCCTTTTCCGGGCAGGGGTGGATTCGCTCGGTGTATCTTGTCTTTCTCATCTCCCACATTACCCTTGCCGCCTTCATCGTGCCCTTAGCCCTGGCCACCATCTACCGCGCGCTCGGCGAACAGTTCGATCGGCACAAGAGAATTGCCCGGTGGACCCTTCCGATCTGGCTCTACGTCTCGGTGACTGGCGTGATTGTCTACATCATGCTCTACCAGCTCTACCCGCCGCGGTAGATCGAGCCAGCCCCTGAGTAAGGCCGGTCCCATCCGGCGACATGCGGGACCGCCATGTGGGCATCGCGGAGGAGGGTGCGGGTGAGCAGGGGGAAGGCATGCCGTCGGATTCCGTCTATGCTAGAATGATAGCGGGAAGACCGGTGGAATTAGGCAGGATTCGACATCTCCGATCCGTTCTAGGCAGGGGCCTCAGCTTGAGATGCCCGAGGTGCGGTGCTGCCCCGCTGTTCCGGGGTCTCTTCTCGATGTACCAGGACTGCCTCTCGTGTGATCTTCGATTTGAACGAGAGCAGGGGTATTTTGTCGGGGCGATCTATATCAATTATGCGGTGACCGCCGTCATCGCCATCGCCGGGTATTTCGGGCTCGATCATTTCATCGGACTCTCCCTCGCCCCGCAGCTCATCCTGTGGGGTTCCTTCGCCGTCTGGTTTCCGCTTGTCTTCTTCCGCTATTCGAGGAGCCTATGGCTGAGCCTCGACTATATCTTCAACCCCGAGGGTCCGGGGGTGTGAGCGGCGCAGCGGACCGCGAGGGTGAGCGACGCGGATCGGCAATGGGCACTCCAGCGGTGGACGTGGAGGACCTTCGCTACGCGTACCGAGATCGGGAGGCGCTCGCCGGCGTGACGTTCGCCATCCCACCCGGAGAGATTTTCGGCTTCCTCGGCCCAAACGGCAGTGGCAAGACGACCCTGTTCAAGATTCTTTCTACGCTCATGCCTCCGACCGGCGGGCGCGCGCGCGTCTTCGGCCATGATCTCGCGCACGAGCCCGAGGCGGTACGGCCGCGCTTGGGGATCGTGTTTCAGGTCCCGAGCCTCGATCCGAAGCTCACGGTCATGGAAAACCTCCTCCACCACGGACATTGTTATGGCTTGCAGGGGCAGGCCCTCCGGAGCCGAGCGCGGTCAAGCCTCGAGCGGCTCGGGGTAGAGGATCGTGCCCGTGATCTGGTGGAGACGCTGTCGGGGGGGCTCCGGCGGCGAACCGAGCTGGCCAAGGTCTTGGTGCACCGGCCAGACCTCTTGGTTTTGGACGAACCCAGCACGGGTCTGGATCCAGGCGCCCGGCAGGATTTCAACGCCACCCTGCGCCGGTTACGCCAGGAGGAGAACGTCACCATTCTGCTCACGACCCATCTCATCGAGGAGGCGGAGCGGTGTGACCGGGTGGGTGTGCTGCACGGGGGGAGGCTGGTGGCGCTGGGAGAGCCGGATGCGTTGAAGGGGACCGTCGGCGGTGACGTGGTGGTGATCGATGCCCACAACCCCGTGGAGCTGCAGGGGAAGATCCGCGAGCGGTTCGGGTGTCAGCCGGTCTTGGTTGACGGCGCCCTGCGCCTGGAACGCCCCGGGGGGCATGAGTTCGTCCGGGAGGTCGTCGACGCCTTTCCCGGCGCGGTGAAATCCGCGGCCTTTGGGAGGCCGACACTGGAAGACGTCTTTATCCGCCTGACCGGCCGGCGCCTGTGGAGCGGTGAAGCGTAGCGGATCACATACGCAATTCCTTCTCCCCATGGTGACACTCTGGTGGAGGGAGATGGTCCGTTTTTGCCGCCAGCGGAGTCGCCTGGTGGGGGCGTTCGGGCAACCCCTGCTCTTCTGGGTCCTGCTCGGCGGAGGGTTCAGTGCTTCATTTCGTCCCCCGGGAGCTCCGGAAGGGACTGGCTATGCCGAGTACTTCTACCCCGGCATTGTTGCCCTGGTCCTGTTGTTCACGGCCATCTTCGCCACGATCTCCATCGTGGAGGACCGCCGGGAGGGATTCTTGCAGGCGATCCTTGTGGCCCCCGTGGGGCGCGGGAGCATCGTGCTCGGTCAGGCACTGGGGGGGGCCACCTTGGCGCTGCTCCAGGGGGTCCTCTTGCTCCTCCTCGCGCCGGCCGCCGGCATCTCGCTCACGGTGGTCTCAGCCCTCGCGGCCGCAGGAGTGATGTTTCTCGTGGCCTTCGGTCTCACGAGCCTGGGGCTGGTGATCGCGTGGCGGATCGATTCGACCCAAGGATTCCACGCGATCATGAACCTGATCCTGATCCCCATCTGGCTCCTGTCCGGCGCCTTCTTTCCCGCCTCGGGTGTTCCGGTGTGGTTGCAGTGGGCCATGAGGCTGAACCCATTGACATACGGCGTGGCGGCCTTGCGGCGGTGCCTGTACTTGGAGAACCCCGCTCTCGCCGGGGACGTGGCCCCACTCCTCCCCTCGCTTCTCCTGACGCTGCTGTTCGGCGTTGTGGCTTTTGGGGCGGCGGCGGCCAGTGCCCGCCGGAGCGCGACCTGATGCCTAACCAAGCTGTCGGCGCACCGGCTCGAATCCATTCTCGTCTGGCTGCTGGCGCTGGTCGGGGTCACCATGATCGGGCAGGGGATCGTCTGACCTGAGGGGAGCACTACACGGCAAGGCGGTAGTCGCGCATCAGCTCTCTGAGCCGCTTGGCATTGATAAGCTCAAGGGGAGGCCCCTCGACCACCTTGGAGATCTCCTCGGCGAAGAAGCCGGTGGTGATGAAGATGCCTTTCGCGGCCTGCTCGCCCTTGACCTGGTCCCGGAGAAGGTTCACGCGGGCTGCGGCGACGAAGCCGTCCTCGGGATGGGTGCAGTGGACGACGAAATCACCCCCGGTAATCGGCTGGGGATTGACGGCTGCGATCTCCAGCTCCCGCGGCCTGTTCCGGACATAGGAGCTGACCACGAGGCCCATCTCCTCAACCAGGGTGAGGCAGAGTCGCTCAAAGTCTTCCATGGTCAGATGCGCAAAGCCGGACGCCGCCTCCGGGCGGCGCCCCTCTCGTTCGACCGCCGGCCTGCTGGGTTTGGCAAAGACCAGGACCCCAATCAAGACGAAGCCCATGGCCAGAGAGAGCAGGACGAGCAGAAACATCGTGGGCCTACTTGATCATATCCTCGTAGATCTCGTCCTCGCGCCCCTCTTCAATGAGCCGATCATTTTTGAAGGCCTGCTTGAGAGCGACGTAGAGGCAGATCGCCGCCGAGATCAACAAGATCGTGATGGGAATGTTATCGGGCCGGCTGAGGGTGAAGATGAACTGCTCCATGGCTCGGTCCCTCCGGGTGTGGTGGAAGGATTCTAGCCGGATCCCCCCGGTATTGCAAGGTCGTTCTCCCCTCCGCCGAGCCCGCACCGCCCGCCGGTTTGACACCCTGCTGGCCCTCCGCTATAGTGGGAAAGTTTTTCGCGTCGGGGGGATGTCCATGTTTTATTTGGGCCGAGGACTGCAGGTCATAGGCATGGCGAATCTGGTGGTGGCCTTCTTCGTCGGGATCACTGAGGAGCACGGCATGGGGCCCGAGATGGTTCTCCTGGGGATCGGCGCGGTCGTGTTCATGCTGGGCTGGATGCTTGAGCGGAAAGCAGGATGAGGCACCTTCTGCTGCCATGGATCACCGGAGTCTTGGTGGGGTCTCTTTCGCTGGCGCACGCCTCGCCCGGGGCGGAAGAGAAGGCGACGCAGAACTACCAGCGGGCGGAAGCGCTTCGCCTGGCGGGAAGGCTCGAGGCGGCCATCAGCGGGTACCGTGAGACGCTCCAGGGCTTCCCGGAGCATCCGGCTGCCTTCGATCGCCTTCGGGAGATCTACAATAGGATCCACGCTTTCGCGCTGACCCGTGAGCTCCTTGAGACCGCCGTCGCCCGACAGGAGGACGACTTCATTGCGTGGAACCTCTTGGGGGTTCTCTACGGGCGGGACCGACGATGGGATGAAGCGCTTCAAGCGTTTGCGCGGAGCCTGAACGCCGAGCCGCGAGCGGCCGATGCCCTGGTCAACCGCGGCTGGGTCCTGCTGGAGCTGCGCCGTTATGAGGACGCCATGACTGCCTTCGAGGCGGCGCTCCAGCTCCAACCCCGGATGGCCCGGGCGCACGCCGGGCTCGGGAGCGCCATGGTCGAGGCGCGGGGGGACTACCGCGAGGGGATGAGTCGTTATCTCACCGCCGTCAAGCTGGACCCCGAGAATCCCGCCCTGCTAAACGACCTGGGTTGGCTTTCCTACAAGATGAATCGTTATCCGGAGGCCGTTGCGGCTCTCGAAAAGGCGGCCGCTTTGGATCCAAAGGACCCGATGATCGAGACCAACCTAGGGCTTGCGTACCAGAAGGCGGGTAGAGGAGAGGAGGCGATCGCGCATTTCGAACGCGCGCTCGCCATCAATCCGGAATACACGCTGGCGCTGTACGGATTGGGGAAGGCACATGAATCCCGAGGTCAGTACCCCGAGGCCCTCCAGGCCTACCGCCGGGCGTGGCGGCAGAGTGGCAACGATCTCTATCTGCTCCTCTGGCTTCAGGCCTATATGGCGAGCCACGGGCAGGTGATGATCCTCTTCCTCTCCGTCTTTGTCGTCGCCCTCGCGGTGATCGTCGTGCGCACCTTTCGAGGGCGAAGGACCCCCGCCACCCAGAAGGGATAGCTACCGCTTCTTCGCCGCCAGGGCCTGCAGCATGCGCTCGGCCTCGCGGATACGCGGCGACTCGATCTCCCACCGGTCCGTCCAAGAGAAGCGGCGCGGCCTCAGCGAGGCGGCACCAAACTCCTTGGGGCGGAGGGATTCGAGGTGGCGGACCTCGGCCCAGGAGCGGGCCAGCTTCACGATGGCCAATGCGCCGAAGAGGGCGAACGTTCCCGCCAAGAGGTTAAACCCGAGGAAGGGCATGAAGCCCTCAGGGGTGAAGGGTGCGTTGAGGAGGTCGTGCAGCGTCGGGGTGCCAACGGGCGAGACGCCATACCTCAAGGCGTACAGGAGTCCGCCGGCTGCGCAGACCCCCGCAATCCCAAAGGCGGCCACCGCCCCTGGGATCTGGGCACGGGTCCGGCCCCGCTGCCGTCCGATCTCCATCTGGAGTCGAATCCTGCCGACCCGATCGACAATGGCGTTCGCCAGCTCCATCTTCTGGCGGAGCGCCACATTTTTCTTCTCGAGGTCTTGAAGGGTATAGTCCCGCTTTCCAACGGCCTTCGCGATATCATCGAACAGAGTGGTTGCGGTCTGCTCGGCCAGGGTCAGTTCCTCCGTGTCTGCTGCCCGCGTCCCACTTTCAAAGTCGATGAGGCTGTAGAGGACCTCTTGGGACCGTTTGAAGGAGGGGTCGGGAGCGACACGCTGTGGCTCTGCCTCCTGACGCTGGCCCGCCGCGGGCGCCGCCGCCTTGGCCTCTGCTGGCTTGGCGGCAGGAGTGGCTTGGGGCTTTACTGCCGGGGCGGACGGTGCCCCAGTACCCGTCCGCCCGTCAGCTTTTCCCAGGAGTATCCTGATCGCCGCGGCTGCGGCTTCGGCGGCGCGAGCCGCCGCTTCGGCCGCCGCCGCCGCCGCCTCGGCCATTTGCGCAAACGCGTCGGCTGAGACGGTGCCTGCCCGAGGGGGCGCAGCCGCTGCTGGGGCCGCGGGCGCTGCTGAGGGCGCCGCCGCCTTGGGTGCCTCCGCTTTGGGCGGTGGGGCCGGTGCCGCTGCCTTTGGCGGGGCTCCCGCCTCAGCCTTGGGTGCGGGCGGGGCGGGGCCGCCGAAACCCGCCGGGGGCGGTGGCAATGTGATGGTCTTGCCATCCACGGTAAAGGTATGGGCGAAATTATCCTGCTCTCCCTGCATCGCTTTGGTCAAGGCGTGCGGGGCATTTGTGTAATCGAACTTGTAGTTCTTCGGGGTATACGATTTCCACTGCTCGGGGACGCTGTCTTCGGGGAAGATCGCGGTGACCGGGCAGACCGGCTCGCAGGCCGCGCAGTCGATGCACTCTTCGGGGTGGATGTAGAGTTGGTCGGTCCCCTCGTAAAAACATTCGACGGGACAGACCTCGACGCAGGCCCGGTCCTTGGTGCCGATACACGGCTCACAGACGATATAAGTCATATTCCTCCCCTCCCTTATCTTAAATTCAATTCTGACCGGGTCTGAGGATGATAGTAGTGCATGAAGGCTTTGTCGAGTGCGTTGGTATTCTATTGGCTTCCCATGATCGAGGCAAGAAAAATTATATGCCCTTTTGCATTATTTTTCAATGAATTGCGATGTCTTTATGTGATCTGCCTGAGCTTCGATTCGGGGAGGGCTCGACACAGAGATGAAGAGGGGATGGGAAAAAATCTGCCCGCTTATTCATTTTTTCCTTGACAAACCACAACATGTTGTAGCATATTGAGTGCGTCTCCACTAAATCTTGTGGAAAAAGCTGTGGATAAGTTGTGGAGTCCGTGGGGAGAGGCTGCGGAACACAGAGATTCTCATTGCAGATATTCTCACCGTGAGAGGAGGCTGGGGATGACGGAAAGCTCGCGGCAAGTGGCCAGCGAGAAGGGACGAGGAGCGGTGTTTCTGCAGCGGTTCCCCAACCCGCCTGCCAGGAAAGGGGACTGGTCCGAGTCCGCCCTTCGGGTCATACGGGAGCGGTACCTGGCCCGGCAAGGAGACAAGGTCCTGGAGACCCCTGAGGGGATGTGCTGGCGGGTCGCGGTCGAGATCGCGTCCGCAGAAGAGAAATGGGGGAAATCGGCTGAGGAGATGTGCGAGATCGCCGGTCGGTTTTACGATCTCATGGTTGATGGCGTCTTCCTCCCCAACTCTCCAACGCTGATGAACGCCGGGAAGCAGAATGGCCTCCAATACTCGGCGTGCTACGTCCTCCCGGTAGGGGACAGCATGGAGGAGATCTTCGAGGCAGTGAAGGCGGCCGCCATTATCCACAAGTCAGGAGGGGGGACGGGCTTCGCCTTTTCTCGGCTGCGGGCGAAAGACGCCGTCGTCCGCTCGACGGGGGGCAAGGCCTCCGGCCCGGTGAGTTTCCTGCGGGTCTTTAACGGGGCCACCGAGGCGGTGAAGCAGGGAGGGACCCGGCGGGGGGCCAATATGGGGATCCTGCGTGTGGATCACCCCGATGTCCTCGAGTTCATCGAGTCAAAGCTCGACGGGGGGATCACCAATTTCAACATCTCTGTGGCGATCACCGAGAAGTTCATGGAGGCACTCAGGCGGGACGCGGAGTACGAGCTGATGACCCCTGAGACGAAGAAGGTGGTGGGGAGGCTCAAGGCGCGGGAGGTCTTCGACCGCATCGTGAAGGCCGCGTGGCGCACCGGGGATCCCGGCCTCTTCTTCATCGATCGGTGTAACGCCGGCCGCGCGAATCCCACCCCGACTCTTGCCGAGGTCGAGGCCACGAACCCCTGTGGAGAGCAGCCCCTGTATCCCAATGAGGCCTGCAATTTGGGCTCGATCAATGTGGCGAAGTTCTTCAAGGCGGCCGCGGGCAACGGGAAAATGCATCTCGATTGGGATGGCCTCGAGCGGGTGGTCCGGTTGAGCGTCCGGTTTCTGGATGACGTTATCGAGGCCAACCCCTATCCCCTGCCGGAGATCGATGCGTCGGTGAAGACCAATCGGCGCATCGGCCTCGGGGTGATGGGCTGGGCAGACCTCCTGTTCGAGCTGGGTGTCCCCTACGACAGCGACGAGGCCTTGAGTCTGGCTGGCGAGGCCATGCGGTTCATCGAAGAGAAAGGGCATGACGAGTCGGCTTGCCTTGCCGAGGAGCGGGGCCACTTTCCCAGCTGGCCCCGGAGCATCTACCGGGACGAGCGGCCACTGCGGAACTCGACCGTGACCACCATTGCCCCCACCGGCACCATCTCCATCATCGCCAACTGCTCCTCCGGGATCGAGCCGGTTTTTGCCCTGGCCTTCAGCCACATCGTGGGCGATCGGCACCTAACCTTTGTGAACCCCATCTTCGAGCGGGTGGCCAAGGCCGGGGGCTTTTATAGCGAGGAGCTGATGAAGGCGGTGGCCGAGCGCGGCACGGTCCGAGGCCTGACGGGAATCCCCGACGAGGTCCAGCGGGTCTTCGTCACCGCCCACGAAGTCGGGACCGACTGGCACGTCCGGATGCAGGCGGCCTTTCAGCAGTACACCGATAACGGCGTCTCGAAGACGATTAACCTGCCTCATTCGGCCACCGAGGAGGATGTAGCCAGGGCGTATCTCTTGGCCTATGAACTCGGGTGCATCGGGATCACCGTCTTCCGGGATGGGTGCAAGGGGAATCAGGTGCTGCACGTGGGCACGAAGAAGAAGGACGAGGCCACGGCTACGAAGGCCGTCGAGGTCGGGACCGGCATGCAGCCGAGACCCGATGCCCTCGCCGGGAAGACCTATCGGATGCAGACCCCGGTCGGGACGGCCTTTATCACGGTCAATGATAACGGCAAGGGCGGCAGAGAGCCGTTCGAGGTGTTCGTGAGCGTCGGAAAGGCCGGCAGCGAGACCATGGCCCATGCCGAGGCGCTCGGGCGCCTGATCTCGCTGATCCTTCGACTCCCGCTCCCCGAAGGGGTGTCCGCCCGGGATCGGGTGGCCGAAATCATCGGACAGCTGAGTGGGATTGGCGGGGGGAGGCCGCTGGGGTTTGGGCGAAAGCGGGTCCTATCACTTCCGGATGCCCTGGCCCAAGCGTTGGCGAAACACATCGGACTGACGGAGGTGACGGAGCAGAAGCGGACGGACGGGGCGCTGACGAAGGTCGGCGATCTGTGCCCGGACTGCCAACAGGCGACCCTGGTCAATGAGGAAGGGTGTCGGAAATGTCACTCCTGCGGCTTCAGCGAATGCTAACACGAGGGGGGCGCATGGGCGAGGAGCATCTGCTGACGACGACTGCAGAAGCCTTTCTGACAGAGCAGCTCGAGGGGCGGAGGCGGGCCGAGCGGCTTGAAGGGGTCTTGCGACGGGTCCTCCATCGGATGGTCCCGGCAGGAGTGGACCTTCTCGTTCTCGACGTGGGCAAGGGAGAATGTCTGGTGGCGCTCCGGCACGCGCACAACCTGATTCAGATCCGGTTCTGGCAGGGGCTGGTGGACGAGATTCTGACCGATCCGGATGCCGCCATCCAGCACGTCCTCGAGCGGATCCTCGTGGGAGCGTTGGAGCCGTGATCGCCGGGAAGGAAGAGGGGGTGAGAGCCGGCTGTGGATGAAGGCTGGAGCGATGTCGAGATCCGGGCCCTGAGGGAGCGGATTGCCATGGAGCGTCGCCGGGCAGACCTCAAGGCCATGGCCCAGCGGAAGCAGCCGCGTCCCTTGGTCCCGAGGCGGGCGTTGCCGAAGGAGGTGCGTCGCCCGGCAGGCGCGATGCCGAGAAGAAGGCGCCTGGCCAGCTAGGACCGTTTCAACTGTTCGTGCCCGCATCCTTGCGGTACCGTTGCAGGAAGATAGGCTGGCCACATTCGGCTCAGCACGTTGGAACGGCATTGGAGGAGGTGAATCTTCGTAGGCTGCGGAGAGGCGGAAGCCTCTTTTTTTGTTGTCTTTCAGCCCGGGTTTTGCTTTATTGGGCCCAGGCTGTCTCAGCCCGGTCGGGTGAGATTGGCATGATCCTTGTAACTTCCGCTACCAGGAGGGGGCGGCGTTTTTTCGAGGGGAGCCGACTTCGTGGACCGATCGTTCCCGGAGATCCACGGACTGAGGGCAATCCGCATCTGGCACGGGATACCGCAGGCGTTCCTCGTCATCCTTCTGGGCGTGCTGGCGCCCCACATTGCGGTAGGAGTGGAGCAACCCGGCCGCGAGGCGGTTCCGACCGCGGTGGTCCGGGCCTATCTCCAGGCCCTCTTGGATGGGGATTATAACGAGGCGTATGGCCATCTCTCCTCCAAGTGGCATAACGGAAGATCCCGAAAAGATTGGGTGGAACAGCTCAGACGCCAGGACATCAGGCCCCGGTCCGAGGTTCTCTTCTTGCGCGTCAATCCCGCCATCGTCCGCGGCGAGGAGGCGACGGTGGTGATCAGCTTTCACCTGAAGACCCCGGAGGGCAAGAAGGTGAGCCGGCAGACCTACGACCTGGTCCGGGAGCAGGGGCGCTGGCGGATCGACGAGTTCAAGGTCTTCGACGCCCCCCTCGAGAAGTAGCTTCCGCGCCCCCCTCGACCCGGCCATCGTCTCCTGCTCGGGCAGCCTGTCCTCGCTATAGGGCCAGGCAGGGCAGTCTTCCTGCTGAAAAGTACCACGACTCGAGGAAAGGGAGGGGGTATGGGGATCAAGGCAGACGCGTGGATCCGGAGGATGGCACTCACGCACAAGATGATTGACCCCTTCGTCGACTCCCAGGTCCGGGACGGGGTGATCTCCTACGGCCTCTCGTCGTACGGCTACGACATCCGGGTCGCGGATCAATTCAAGATCTTCACCAACATCAACACGAGCATCGTGGATCCGAAGAACTTCAACCCGCAATCGTTCGTCGACTTTCAGGGAGCGATCTGCATCATCCCCCCCAACTCCTTCGCCTTGGCCCGGACCGTTGAATACTTCCGGATTCCCAGAAACGTCCTGACCATCTGTGTGGGGAAGTCCACCTATGCGCGGTGCGGCATCATCGTAAACGTGACCCCCTTTGAGCCCGAGTGGGAAGGGCATGCCACTCTTGAGATATCTAACACGACACCCCTGCCCGCCCGGATCTATGCAGGAGAGGGGATCGCCCAGGTGATCTTCTTTGAGGCCGATCAGGTCTGCGAGCGTTCCTACGCGGACAAGCAGGGCAAGTACCAAGGCCAGCAGGAGATCACGCTGCCCCGCATCTAGGCCTTGACAAGGTCGGTCCAAGCTGTGATAAAGAATTGCTCACAGGGCCTGGGCGGTTAGCTCAGCCGGGAGAGCGCTGTCTTCACACGGCAGAGGCCACTGGTTCGATCCCAGTACCGCCCACCAGAAAATGAAAGGCCCGGGGCCTCCCGGGCCTTTCATTTGACACCCACCGCATCCCGTGGTACAAAATAATCGATAGTCCCAAGGGATTGCCCGACACGTAGGCAAGACCTAGGGGTCGGCGGCGGTCACTTGGGGCATATTCTTTGCGGGTCCATTCGGTCTGCGGGGGTGCAGGAGCTGTGAGATGAGCGGGCGGTTACAGGCGAGCCGGACCTCGCTCCGCCGGTATTTTGTCACCGGCCTGGTCATTGTCCTGCCGACCTTACTCACGCTCTACATCGTCTGGATTCTCTTCGGCCTGATAGGGGGGCTGGTCTCTCCGTTCCTCGGGGTCATCCTCCGCGACGTCGTGGCCACGGATTTGGCGGCACCGCTGACCACCCTGTTAAGCGTCCTCGTCACCGCCACCCTGATCTGCCTCGTGGGAGTGACCGGGACCCTCTTCAGCCAGCGGATCTTCCAATGGGCCGAGACCCTCTTCGCGCGCATCCCCGTGGTCCGGGGAATTTACACGTCTGTCCGGCAACTCATCGACCTGTTCGCGGTGAAGGATGCCTCGTTCAAAAAGGTGGCCCTAGTGGAGTTTCCCCGCGAGGGGATCTACAGCCTCTGCTTCATTACCAGCCGCCGGCGGTTTGATATTCCGGGTCGACCCGGTCGCGCCGTCTCTGTCTTGATCCCCACCGCACCGGTCCCCACCGCCGGGTTCTTCCTGCTGGTGCCCGAGGAGGAGATCATCCCCGTCGACATCTCCGTGGATGAGGCAATGAAGATGATCATCTCGGGTGGCACTATTACGCCCCCCGATCGAAAGCCTCTCGCCGAGACCGCTCAGGACCTCACCCGGGAAAAGATCAGCCGCTGAACCGCACCGTCAGGATATCGCCGTCCCGGACGCAGTACTCCTTTCCTTCCAGCCGTACGCGCCCCTGCTTGCGCGCCACCGCCATGGATCCGGCCCCCTCGAGGTCCTCGAGGGCGATAACCTCGGCCTTGATGAAACCTCGCGCCATGTCGGTGTGGATGGTGGCAGCCGCCTCCAGCGCGGTCGCCCCCCGAGGGATTACCCAGGCCCGCAGCTCCTCCCCGACCACGGTGAAGAAGGTGATCAAATCCATAAGGTCGAGGCAGTGGCGGAGGACCGAGGGGGATTCAAGGGTCTCGAGCCCGAGCGCTCGCGAAAACTCCTGCTGCTCTTCGCCTGGGAGTTGACTCAGTTCCCACTCGGTCTTGGCCGCGAGGCGGCACCAGCCGGTCCGAGGCGCGGTCGCCTTTTCCTGCAGGCGCGCCCAGACCGGGTCCGCGCTCCCAAGCCTTTCTTCCCCGATGTTGAGAAGCAGGAGGAGCGGTTTGAGCGTCAGGAGCGCGTACCCCCGCAGGCTCTTCGCCTCAGCCGCGGTGAGGGCCATGTGGCGGAGGCCGTGCTCCTTCATCAGCATCCCCCGGCAGCGTTCGAGGAGGGGCTGCTCCTGATGCCCTTCGCCCTTTTGGCCCTTGCGAACGTCGTCGGCGATCCGGTCGATCCGTTTCTCGACGACGGCGAGATCGGCCAGTAGGAGTAAGGTGTCGAGGAGGGCAAGATCGCGTACGGGG
Source organism: candidate division NC10 bacterium CSP1-5 (assembly GCA_001443495.1). Lineage (GTDB taxonomy): Bacteria > Methylomirabilota > Methylomirabilia > Methylomirabilales > CSP1-5 > CSP1-5. The sequence continues at coordinate 63,753 of LDXR01000015.1, forward strand.
TCGAGAGATTCCTCCTCATGAGGCACCCGCGCATCCTCGAAGTGCCGGATCACGTGCAGGATCACATCGACCTGCCGCAGCTCTGCCAGCAAAGACCCCTCGGCATCGCCACCCTTCCCCGCTCGGCCGAGGGAGGGAAAGTCCAGCACCTCGAGGGTGACGAGAGTGATCTTCTTGGGGCGGAAGAGGTTTACGAGGCGGTCCAGGCGAGGCTCGAGGACCTTCGCGATCCCGACCGTCGGGGCCGGGCCTTTGGCCGGCGGGGGACTCTGACCTGTCAGCAGGGAGAAGACGGTGCTCTTCCCGGCGTGCGGCAGTCCGATGATCCCGATCCGCATGGGGCTCCTTCGGATGACCGGTGACCGACGACCGATGACAGCAGAGCCGCGACCATTCGCTGCTCATTCGTATCATCCACGCTTCACAACTGTCAATTTTCGGTTCAGGGTTGAGGGTTCAGGGTTCAGGGGGGGAGACAAACCGTCCTGAAAAGGCCTTAACCATGAACCATGAACCATGATCCATGAACCCTGAAGGCCTTGCAAATCGAGTCGGCTGTGGTAACGTGGGGGCTTGCGGGAGGATGGCACCGTGCGCATAGCCTTCGCCACGTCAGGGTGCCGGCAGAACCAGTTCGAGACCGACATCATGGTCGATCAGGCCCGGACGGCGGGCCTGACCCCGGTCCCCTTCACGCACCCGGCCGAGGTCTACGTGATCAATACCTGCACGGTGACCGAGCGGGCCGATGCCGATGCGCGTGGCCTCATCCGCCAGGCCATCCGGCAGAGCCCCACGGCCTTTGTGGTCGTCACCGGCTGCTATGCGCAAGCCGCCCCCGAGCGGATTGCGGCCATTGACGGGGTCGATCTGATCCTGGGCAATGTCGAGAAGATGGAGCTGATGCGGCACTTGAGGACCGCCGGCTGGGAGGTCCAGGATCTCGAGCGCGATCGCCCTCGGAAGCAGGGGATCCACATCCGTGTCGGCGATATCGGGGCGGTGCGCACCTTTCAGGCTGCGCCAGCGCCGGAGCGGCCGGATCGGACGCGTCCCTTCTTGAAGATCCAGGACGGGTGCGACTTCGCCTGTACCTTCTGTATCATCCCGGCGGTCCGGGGCCCGAATCGCAGCCTTCCCCCTGATCGGGTGGTGGAAGAGGGCCGGCGCCTCGCCGCGGGTGGGCATCCTGAGATCGTCCTGACCGGAATCAACCTGGGGACCTATGGATGGGATCTGAGACCGAGGATGTTCTTGTCGGCGCTGCTGCAGCGCCTGCTGGACGAGACGGCGATCCCGCGGATCCGGTTGAGCTCGCTCCATCCCCACGAGATCAAACCGGAGATGGTTCGACTCTTCGGCGCTTCGCCCCGCCTCTGTCGCAATGTCCACCTGGCCCTGCAGAGTGGCGACGACGAGATCCTCAAACGGATGGCCCGCAGTTACCGGTCGCGGCACTTCCGGGAGGTGGTGGAGTCCCTTCACCAGGCGGTGCCGGGGATCGCCATCGGGGTGGATGTGATCGTCGGCTTTCCCGGAGAGACCGAGGCGGCGTTCGAAAATACCCGCCATCTCCTTGACGAGCTCCCCGTCAGCTACTTCCACGTCTTCACCTATTCCCGCCGTTCCGGCACGAAGGCGGCGGGAATGCCCGACCAGGTTCCCGCCGAGACCAAGGCCCGCCGCAACCGCATTCTGCGGCAGCTCGGCGAGCAGAAGTTTCTCGCCTTCAAGCAGAGTGTCGTGGGGCAGACGCTTCCGGTGGTGGTGCTGGGTGAGCGGGATTGCGAGACCGGTCTCCTCCACGGGGTGAGCGACAACTATCTGGGCATCCTCTTTGGGGGGCCGGACGGCCTACGGGGCAGGCTGGTGGATGTGCGGGTCGAGGGGATGGGCGGACGGGGCATGCTCTCTGGTCGCGTGCCAACCGGCGGTGCCGCGCCGCAGCCGCCGCTCCAACGCCCACTGCCGCTTGTGGCGGGATGCTGACATGGCAGAGCCGGTGATCGGCATCATCGGAGGGAGCGGGCTGTACGAGATGGAAGGGATCACCCACCTGCGGGAGGAGCGGGTCATGACCCCGTTCGGCGATCCCTCCGATGCCTATATCCTCGGTCGCCTGGACGGGCACACGGTCGCCTTCCTCGCTCGCCACGGTCGGGGGCATCGACTGCTCCCCTCGGAACTCAACTTTCGGGCGAATGTCTATGGATTCAAGGTGCTCGGGGTCCAGTGGATCATCTCGGCCTCGGCGGTGGGGAGCATGCGGGAGGAGATCCGCCCGTCGGATATCGTCATCCCCGATCAGTTCTTTGATCGCACCCGGGCGAGGACGAGCACCTTCTTTGGCGACGGGGTCGTGGCCCACGTGAGTTTCGCCGATCCCGTCTGTCCTGACCTGAGCGATCTGCTCTACGGGGCCGGCCGCGACCTCGGTGCCCGCATGCACAAAGGGGGGACATATCTCTGCATGGAGGGCCCCCAGTTCTCGACCCGGGCGGAGTCCCGCATCTACCGCAGCTGGGGCGTGGACGTAATCGGGATGACCAATCTGCAGGAGGCGAAACTCAGCCGCGAGGCGGAAATGTGCTACGCCACCATGGCGCTCGTCACCGATTACGACGTCTGGCACGAGGCGGAAGGGGATGTAACGGTGGAGAAGGTCATCGCGATTCTGCACAAGAACGTGGCGACCGCCAAGAGGATCGTCCGAAGCGTGATCCACAAGATCCGGCCGGGCCGGTCCTGCGGCTGCGCGTCGGCCCTGAAGGATGCCATCATCACCGCCCCCCAGGCCATCCCGGAGGCCACCAAAAAGAAGCTCTGGCCCATCGTCGGGAAATACCTGGGCCCGTAACGCATCGAGGACACGACATGGAGATCTTGGTCGTCGGATCGGTGGCCCTCGACACGGTCACGACTCCCTTTGGCGACGCGAGGGAGGTGCTGGGGGGTTCGGCGACCTACTTTGCCTCGAGTGCCAGCTTCTTCGCCCCCGTGAGCGTGGTGGCGGTGGTGGGTGAGGACTTCCCGATGGAGGCGCTGGAGTTTCTGAGAAGGCGAGAAGTCGATCTCACCGGACTCGAGCGGCGGCCCGGGCGGACCTTCCGATGGCGGGGAGAGTACGGCTTTGCCCTGAATGAGGCGAAGACCCTGGAGACCCAGTTGAATGTCTTCGCCGAATTCCATCCGCGGCTGCCCGAGCCCTACCGCGAGCGGGAGGTGGTCTTCCTGGCGAACATCGATCCGGACCTCCAGCGCGAGGTCCTGACGCAGGTGCTCTCTCCCCGCCTCGTCGCCGCTGATACCATGAACTTCTGGATCCAGGGCAAGCCGGAGGCGTTACGCCAGACCCTGAAACAGGTCCAGATTCTCATCATCAACGACGCCGAGGCCCGGATGTTGGCCGAGGAGCCGAATCTGGTCCGGGCGGCCAAGACGATCCTCGGCTGGGGCCCCCGCTCGTTGATCATCAAGCGCGGAGAGTACGGGGCCCTCAGCTTTTCAGACGGAGGGTGGTTCGCGGCCCCCGCCCTTCCCCTGGAAAACGTCTACGACCCCACCGGCGCGGGTGATGCCTTTGCCGGAGGGTTTCTGGGGTTTCTGGCCAGCACGCGGAATTTCGATGAGGCGAATCTCCGCCGGGCCGTCATCATGGGCTCGGTTATGGCCTCCTTTGCGGTGGAGGCCTTCTCGCTCCAGAGGCTGCAGCACCTCACCTACCCCGAGATTGAGTCCCGCTACCGGCAGTTCAAGCAGCTCGCCCACTTTGAAGATCTCTAGGCGAAAGTGCTGAGGACTGAGGACTGAGTGCTGAGCATTGAGGACTGAGCTTGAGCGCTCCCCCCATTTCAGAACACCCGACACCCAACATCCCGGCCCTGGCACGCGGATTGCTCGTCCCATCACAGGCCATGCCAGTCGTCTCCTTTCGGGCTGCTGCATACCCTGGGTGATGTGACGGGAGCATCGGAAGGCATGAACGAGCGGAAGGGCCTCGCCGAAAAAGTTGCTGGCTTCCTGGGATCGAGTCCGGCCATCGCGTCGCCAGCCCCAAAGGGCACTGCGTGTTGCCGTGCGATCGACATCGCCCTGGGGGTTTTGATTGCCGCCATCCCCCTGGTCTATTCTTTTCTCGCACCCGGGTCGCTCAAATGGGCCATTCTCGGGATCCTCGCGCCAGCCACGACCTTCCTGTGGCTCTGGGGAGGGTGTGGCCGGCCCTTCCGCCCCCTTCCGAAGCTGGCCGCCCCCCTTTTCACCCTGCTGCTCGTCTCCGGACTCTCGCTCCTGCAGGCGATCAACCTCTATTCCGGCCTTCAGCGCATGGCCTTTCTGCTCTTCCTGTTCCTCCTCTACCTCACGGTGGCCTACGCCTCTCACCCCGATCGGCAAGAGACGCTCATCCGGACTCTTCTGCTGACCCTGCTCGTTGTGAGCAGCCTCTCCCTTTACGACTGCACCGTCGGAGTGCCCTTGATGGTCGATGGCCCGATAGAGATGATCCACCGGCTCTTCGGCAATACGAATTACGGAGCAGCCTACCTGCTCACGGTCATCCCCCTCGGCATGGCCTACACTCTTGCCGCATCCCGGAGCTGGGAGAAGACCGTCTACGGGACGACCCTCTTCCTCTCTATGACGCTTCTCATTCATTCGATGGTCCGGGGGGCCTGGGTCGGCATTTGGATCGGCCTGTGGATCCTCGTCCGGGTGTACTTCTCTTCGGAGCGGCGGCTCGGTAGCTTCTGGAGCGCACCCCACCGATCGCAGATTGGTCCACTCCTCCTCCTCGGTTCGGCCGTCCTGTTCGCCGTCGCGCTGTGGCCCCTGTGTCTACCTGGCCTGACCTCTTTCGGCAAGCGGGTGGTAAGCATCTTCGATCCTGGGTCAGATAGCCTCCAGGTGCGTTGGGCCTATTGGGAGGGTACGCTCCGGTTGATCCGGGATCACATCTGGACCGGGGTCGGGGTCGGCAATTTCGCGCTGGCATTCGTCCCATATCGATCTCGGTTCATCTACCGGAATCCCGGCGTGCAGATTGAGCATCCCCACAATGAATATCTCAACCTGTGGGCAGAGCTCGGGCCTCTCGGCCTGCTCGTCGCCCTCTGGCTTCTCTTCAGGGTTGTCCGACTAGGCCGGCATCTGGCCGGTCGCGCCGAGGTGAGGAGGGAAGTCCTCGCTGGGGTCCTGGGCGGACTCGCCGCCACCGCCGCCTACGCCACTCTTTTCTACGTCGTGCATGTTCCTGCCTCTGCCGTGAATGTCGCCATCCTCCTCGGCATGCTCGACGGGATGGATCGCGAGGTCGGCCCGGGGGAGCGCGGAAGGCCGGTCCGCCTGGCCGTTCTCCTTCCTGGAATTCTGGTCTTGGGTCTCCTCTACTTTCAGTATTTCCTTCGCCCCCTGGCCGGAGAGGTTCACTATTTTCTCGCCCAAGGGGAACTCCGGGACGGGCGGATGGAGGCGAGCCTGAGCCGGCTCGAGCGGAGCCTCGAGTGGAACCCCCAATACTATTTGGCTCGGTATCGGCGGGCCCAGATCTTTTCGGTGCAGGGGAGATACCAGGAAGTAATCCAGGAGGCGCAGGAAATGTTGCAGATCCACCCTAAGTCGGAGATTGCGTACTGGGCCATGGGGGCCGCCTATGTCAAGCTCGGGGAAAAGCCCAAGGCCAAGGCGATGTTTCTTCAAGCCCTGACTGTCAATCCCGATTTCCCCCACGCCCTCAACAATCTCGGGATCCTCGCCGCAGAGGAGGGTCGGATCGCCGAGGCCGAGGCACTGTTCCTCCGGGCCAATGGGATCCTGGGGCGGAGCGACGCGAGCCCCTATATCAATCTGGGAGGCCTCTACGAGAGGACCGGCCGCACGAGAGAAGCCCTGCGGATGTACGAGACCGCCGCAGCCATTCAACCCAAGTCCGGCTCACAATGGTTCCACGTTGCCCGGTTGAGAGCCCTGACTGGCGATCCCGGCGGGGCCTATGCGGCGCTCGCCAGGGCGATAGAGCTGGATGAACGGTGGCGGGCGCGGGCGGCCAAGGACCCGGCCTTCGCAGCCATGCGCGAGAGCGATTCACAGATGCGGACTCTGCTTCGTCCGTCTAGCGACGAGCCGGGTGTTGGGTATTAGGTGTTAGGTGTTCGGTCGCTTCGATATGCGCTGAAGCATGCCAGCCTTCTAGCCTCCTAGCGTCCTAGCATCCCAGCCACTAACCACCAGCCACGAACCACTAAATCACTGAGTCGTAACCGTCTTGCCTGCACAAAAAACTGGGGTATAATACAAGATCGACTCCACGCGCTGGAGGAAACATGGCGGCGGATGCCATCATCATCCGAGGAGCCCGGGAACATAACCTCAAATCGATCGATCTCGAGATCCCCCGCGGGAAGCTGGTGGTGATCACCGGGGTTTCGGGATCGGGGAAGTCCTCCCTGGCCTTTGATACCATCTATGCCGAGGGCCAGCGCCGGTATGTCGAGTCCCTCTCGGCGTACGCCCGGCAGTTCCTCGAGCAGATGGATAAACCCGATGTGGACCTGATCGAGGGGCTCTCCCCGGCCATCTCCATCGAACAGAAGACCACCAGCAAGAACCCCCGCTCCACCGTGGCGACCGTGACCGAGATCTACGACTATCTCCGGCTCCTGTTCGCCCGGGTGGGCAAGCCGACCTGTTACCAGTGCGGCAAGCCCATCACCTCGCAGACGGTCGGGCAGATCGTCGATCAGATCCTCAACCAGCCCGAGGGGACGCGCTTCCAGATCCTCGCCCCCGTGGTCCGGGGGCGGAAAGGGGAGTACCGGCACATCTTTGCCCAGATGCGCCGCGAGGGATACGCCCGGGCCCGCGTGAATGGCAGGGTTCGGGACCTGGACGAAGAGATCGCCCTGGACAAGCACAAGAAGCACACCATCGAAGTGGTCGTCGATCGGCTCGTGATCCGTCCGGATCTCCGGCGCCGGCTGGCCGATTCCCTCGAGACCGCCCTGCGTCTCGGCGAGGGAATCGTCACCGTGAACGTGCTGGGCGAGCAGGAAAAGGACCACACCTTCTCCGAGCGGCTCGCCTGCATCGACTGCGGCGTGAGCTACCCCGAGGTCAGCCCCCGGATCTTCTCCTTCAACAACCCGCACGGCGCCTGCACCTCGTGCGGCGGACTGGGGACCGCGCTCGATGCGCGCCTCGAGCGGGAAGGGGAGGCGGATTTCCTCGGGGCAAGCCTGCAGTCGCTGGACCGCCGCTACAAGTTTACCGAGTCCGCCCGGGTGCGGGAGCAGATCGAGACCTATGTGGACCGCCTCTCGACGCTGCGGCCCTGCCCGAGCTGCCAGGGGACGCGCCTTCGGCCGGAATCGTTAGCGATCAAGGTCGCCGACCTGAGCATCGCCGCGGTCACCCGGTTTTCAGTGAAGGAGGCCCTGAGGTTTTTTACGGACGTCCACTTGAGCGAGAAGGACCAGGAGATTGCCCGGAGGATTCTCAAGGAGATACGCGAGCGGCTCGGGTTTCTCGTCAACGTAGGTCTGGACTATTTGACGCTCGAGCGGACGGCGGCCACACTGGCGGGGGGCGAGGCCCAACGGATCCGCCTGGCTACCCAGATCGGCTCGAGCCTCGTCGGGGTCCTCTATATCCTGGACGAGCCCAGCATCGGGCTGCACCAGCGCGATCACATCCGGCTCCTGGGCACCCTCAGGCGCCTGCGCGACATCGGGAATACGGTGATCGTGGTCGAGCATGATGAAGAGACGATCCAGAGCGCCGACTTTGTCATCGATCTCGGTCCGGGGGCCGGGGTCTCGGGCGGTACCGTGGTCGCGTGCGGCACGCCCCGCGACATCATTGCCTGCAAGGCGTCGCTCACCGGGCGCTATCTGGCGCGGGAACTCGAGATCCCGGTCCCGCGGGTGCGGCGCCCGCCGACCGGGCTCTACCTGACCATCGCGGGTGCCCGGGAGCACAATCTCAAAGGGATCGAGGTCGAGGTCCCCCTCGGCCTCTTCACCTGCGTCACGGGCGTCTCGGGCTCCGGGAAGAGCACGCTGGTCACCGACATCTTGAAGCGGGCCCTCTCTGTGCATCTGTACGACTCGCGGGAGCGACCGGGGGCCCACGACAAGATCCTGGGGATCGAACACATCGACAAGGTGATCGATATCGATCAGTCGCCGATCGGGCGGACCCCCCGCTCGAACCCCGCGACCTATACCGGGGTCTTCGGCCTCATTAGAGATCTCTATGCCCTCACGCCGGAGGCGCGGATGCGGGGGTACAGGCCGGGGCGGTTCAGCTTCAACGTGAAAGGGGGGCGGTGCGAGGCCTGCGAGGGGGACGGGATCATCCGGATCGAGATGCACTTCCTTCCCGATATCTACGTGACCTGCGAGGTCTGCCGGGGAGCGCGCTACAACCGGGAGACCCTCGAGATCCAGTACAAGGGCAAGAGCATCGCCCACGTGCTGGATATGACCGTGGAGGAGGCCCTGCACTTTTTCGAGAACGTCCCGCGGATCAAGGAGAAGCTCAAGACCCTCGCCGACGTGGGGTTGGGGTACATCAAGCTGGGCCAGCCGGCCACCACGCTGTCGGGCGGCGAGGCGCAGCGGGTCAAGCTGTCCCGCGAGCTCTCGCGGCGGGGGACCGGCCGGACCCTGTATCTGCTCGACGAGCCGACGACAGGGCTCCACTTCCACGACATCCGCCAGCTCCTCGAGGTCCTCCATCGCCTGGCCGATGCAGGCAACACCGTGCTGGTCATCGAACACAACCTCGAGGTGATCAAGACCGCCGACTGGATCATCGACCTGGGACCCGAAGGGGGGGATGACGGGGGATTCGTCGTCGCCTGCGGCACTCCCGAACAGGTGGCCGAGGTCGAGCGCTCGTTTACCGGCCAGTTCCTCCGCCGGGTGCTGGGACGGTCTCGCACGCCAAAAAAATAAGCGGAGGGATTGCGAAAAACCTCCCTCCGCTTACCTTCTTGTCTGTGATCGCGAGGCTACAGCCGGCTCACCTTGCAGTCGTCATTGATCGCCGTCCAGGCATCGGCGGCAGCGCAGGTGGTGTCGAGGCCACCGTCGATGACGGGGGGCAGTGCCGGTGTGCTAGTTCCCGCCACTGCCAGCCACCACCGGAACCCCGCGCCACCCGGGATGTTGTACGGGCCACTCGGTGGATAGTTGGGGCTCGACGCGAGCTCGACTTCCAGGTCGGTCACGTCGCCGGCGACGAATACGGCGCCAGCCGCCGTGCCGTTGCCAATGGCATAAACGTAGGCCCCATTGTTCAGGATCTGGTCGGCGAAGTCGAGCTGGACGGCTGCCCGCCCCGCATCGAGGGTCGCCTGGGCGCTGGCCCGAATTGCCTGGTCCCTCAGGTCCACGTACCTCGGGATAGCGATCGCGGCCAGGACGCCGAGCAGGATGATGATGATCACCAGCTCGATCAGGGTAAAGCCTTGTTTGTTCTTGAGGAAACGGAGCATTGTACTCTTTGCCTCCTTTTTATGTTTCGGTGTTTATAGGGTGTCCGATTTTCGGTCACCCTTGTTTGGGCACTATTAGGGATACTTGCAAGAGCCGGACCACCTTAGCTTTTCCGAGCAATCACCCCCCTTTACTCCGTCTTCACTTCTGGACGAGCTTGACCATGTCCCAGAGCGGCAAAAAGACGGCAAGCGCCAAAACCAGCACGAGGCCCGCGACCGTAGCCAACAGGATCGGCTCGATGATCGTCGGCAGGTTCTTGATGGTGTGATTGGCCTCGTTCTCGTAATGGGTTGCGATCGCGTTGAGTAGCGTGTCGAGCGCCCCGGTCTTCTCCCCAACGGCGACCATCTCGGTCAGGAGCGATGGGAAGACGGTACTGCGGCCGAGCGGCGCGGCCAGCGATTCTCCCCCTTCCACCGCCCGCCGGGCGCGGAGGAGATCCCGGCCGATCACGGTGTTGCCGATGGCCCGCGACGTGAGGTCGAGGGCCTGGATGAGCGGGATGCCGGTGGTGATCATGGTCGCCAGGAGCTGGCCTAGGCGGGAAAAGGTCAGCTTCTTGACCAGGGGGCCGACCACCGGGATCTTGAGCTTCCAGGCGTCCCAGGTCTCCCTGCCCCAGGGCTTCCGGAGCGCCCACCGGACTCCGACGACCGCGAGGACGATGCCAACCAGCAGGGCCGGCCAGGCGACCTGCATGAACGATCCGAGACCGATGACCATCCGGGTCGGCAAAGGAAGTCTCGCGTTGAACGCGGTATAGAACGTGGCAAATTTGGGGATCACGAAGGTGATCAGGATGACGATGCCGATCCCTAATGTGATGAGGACAAAAAGCGGATAGCGAAAGGCGGACGAGACCCGCCGCCGCGTTTCGAGATCGTTTTCCAGCATGATGCCGACGCGATCGAGCGCCTGATCCAGGAAACCTCCCTCCTCGGCGGCGCGGACGGTATGGATGTAGATTTCCGAAAAGGTCCGGGGGTGGTAGGTCAGGGCCTCGGAGAAGCTCATGCCCCCCTCCACGCGGCGCTGGATGGCGTCGAGGATGACGCGCAGGGTCGGGTTCTGGGTCTCCCGGTGGAGCGCACCTAACGACTCGGTCAGACTGATGCCTGCCTTGACGAGCGTGGTCATCTGGCGCGTGAAAAAGATGAGGTCTTCGGCCCGAACGCGCTGTTCCCGTTTCGGGAGGGCCTTGAGGGGGATGCGGACGCGCTCCCGGGTGATGGTGATCGGAATGACGCCCGCCTGGCTGAGTCGCAGCGCCACCGCCTCGGGAGTCTCCGCATCCATGGTCCCCATCACCGGGGCCCCCTGCACGTTACGGCCCTTGTACGCGAACCGGCTCATTGGAAGAACTCCTTCTGGACCACGGGGATGAACCGGCTCTCCCCGCCCTTCTCGAGGTCGATGCCGCTCCTGGTGATGCGCACAACGCGGGCCCCATCCACATCGTCGCCAGGGCGCACCACACGGTCATTGACCACGGCCTTGCAACCCTGGGCGGTGCAGACGATGCCCGTGATTCTGTATCCCGCGAATCGGTCTGACCCTTTGGGGCCGCTGGGGGCCCATTTTGTCCCGATTTCAAAGGGGTCGCGCTTCCCCCAGGGTTGGTCAGGAGGGGGTGGGGGTGCGAGGCGCGGCGCGGCGGTGGCGGTGGGAACAGCGGCAGGTGCAGCAGGTACAGCGGATGGAGTCGGCGGAGGGGTTGGCCCGGGGACGCTGGCGACCGCTGGCGCATCCGGAGCCTTGCCCGAGGACCGTGGGGCTTTGCTGCCTGACATCTGGTCCAAGACGAGGATGACGGCGGCCAAAATGGTGACCACCAGGAGGATCTTCGAGCGTCGATTCATCTGCTGCTTCATTGCGACACCTCCTGCCGCATCCAGGTCTTGAGCACTACGTTCATGCGGAGAGATGGTTCTCCCGGCTTGACGGCCTGCAACTTGAGATCACTGACCGAGAAGAGAATCGGACCCTCGAACAGCTCCTCCAGATATTTTCCTAGCTCGAGATACTTCCCTTCGACAATCAGGTCGGCGGAGATCTGTCCGTGCTGGACCGGGTCAGGCCCTTTGGGGGTGAACGAGGCGATCCGAACGCCCAGGCGCTTGCTCGGGCGAGAGATCTCCCCGAAGAGCGTGGAGACGCCGCCGGGTGGCAGCAAGCGGGCCCGGATCTTCTCCAAGCGGGTCCGGGCCTCTTCCAGGCCCTCTCTCCCCTTCGGGATTGCCTTCAGGGCCTCCGTGATCTTCTGGTTTTCACGCGAGAGCCGCGCGGCCTCCGCGGCGAGACGCGCCCGCTCTGTGGCGGTGGGACCCAGGAGGAAGAGGTACATGGCGACCGCCGCCAGCGCCAGCCCACCCAGGATCACCATTTCTCGCTTGCTGAGGTTCATCGTCATTTCCACGCCACGACGAGGTCAAAGACCAGGGTCCGCTGCGGATACCCCGACTGTTCCTGCGAGGATCCGAGCTGGACCGTCCCGAAGTAGGGGGATTCGGAGAGGCCAGCCATGAACTCGGAGAGCGCAACCTCCGGCGGATCCGCGTCCGCGAAGACCAGGCCCTTCACCTTGAGACCTCGAACCCCGTCCGCTTCGAGCGCGGTGAGACTGACCGTCGGAGGGGTGACGCTGCTCAGGACCTTGAGCGCGCCCAGCCAGCGGCGGCTAAAGGCTACCGGCTCCTCATAGATGCTCAGCGCGGGGGAGAGGGAGGCCCCTATCTGCTGGAAACGGCGGATTTCCTCGCTCGCAGAGCTCACGCGCTCCCAGGCGGCCTGCTGCTCGACCAGCTCCCGCTGCTTGTATCGCACGCTGACCAGCTCGAATCCCGTCCAGACGGCCGTCCCGAGGAAGAGGGCCGCGACCGCAGCTCTCAGGCCGGTCCGGAGGACCTTCCTTTGCTTGCCGTAGCGGACCTCGCGGGGCAGCAGGTTCACCTTTGACGCATCAAAGATAATCCCCGCAGCGGCCGCGAGGGTTGAGGGCAGCGCCTCGTTCTTGCCCATGGGGAGGACGGCATTCAGATTCACCGGCTCCACGGGGATGCCGATGGCTTCACTCAGGGCGGATTGGACCCGCTCGAGGTCCTGGACGGACCCGGCGACCAAGAGACGCTGAATCTTCTCGCCCGAGAATCGCTCCTGATAATAGGCGAGGGAGAGCCAGATCTCGTCGATGAGGCGGGGGAGCGACCCCTTGGCTGCTGCGTCCGCCTTTTGGCTGGGGCCTTCCTCGGCGGTCAGCGTGCGGACGAGATGCAGGTCGCGGCCGTGAAAGAAGATCAGGGTGGCCAGATGGGGGCGAAGATCGAGGAAGAGGATCGTCTCCTTTCCCTTGACCGGCAAGGCCTGGAGGAGCCCACTGAGGGCGAGCGGGAGGAGGCTGACCTGGACCAAGTTGAGCCCGGCCGCTTGAAGAATGTCCAGCGACTCGTTGAGGGTCGAACGCCTGACGGCGGCCACCAGGACCGTCTGCTGATCCTGGTCCCCCGGCTTTGCGCCAAGAGCATGGTCGTCCAGGACCGCATCCGCGAGGGGAAATGGCATCTCCCGCACGACGGACCACCGCACCGCATTGGGGAGCTCCTTGGCGGGAAGGGGCGGGAGGTCGAGCGGCAGGGTCACCGTCGAAGGTCCGGAGAGGAGGAGACGCGTCTCTTTCGCCGTGATCCCCTGGCTCGTGAGCAGCTTCTGAAGGCCCTCGGTTGCGGCCTGGCGATAGGACCTTCCATTGGAGCGATCCACCATGGCGGCGCCCCACTTGACGAAAGGCCCCTGCGTTGAGGGGCTGACCTCAAGGACCCGAATCGCGGTCGGGTCCAGGTCCACCACGAGGAAAGGCTTTGACCAGCGATCCTGCTTGACCGGCGTCTGAACCATGATCGGTTTGTGAATGCCTCGCAGTTCTGCTAGGGATTTTGCGGACTTGTCCCCTGATCCTGGCACTCGAAATAAGATGTAGCAAATTAGGTGCCAAGGTGAGGCTGCGGGCGCCGACAGGCGAGCGGCCAGTGTTGAGGGCTAAAGGGATGAGTGCTGAGGGCTGAGGTCTGAGCGTCATCGGTCTCCGGTCATCGGAGTATTGACGCTCACTCCTCAGTCCTCGGGGCTGCCTAGTACACCTCGCGCCAGTTCATCAGAGGGACAGATCCCTGCCCTTCGTTATCGCGGACGCCAGGAAAGCACCTTCAGCGCGCCGCCCACGCCGCCGAGCTGTTCCACGTATTGCTTGATGGCAGCACAGTTGTAGTTCACCGTGGCCCCACTCCATACGCCCACTTCTGTGTCCTCAGATCCTGATGGAGGCCCATTGTCCGCCGCCAAAAGAGCGCCGTGGAGGACTTGACTGCCGGTGCCCTCTATCGACATTTCTGCCCCACCATAGGCCACGATCAACCCATGGAATTCAAAGGACGTTTTCAAATTCACCCGGCCGACCATGATCAGGATCCCATACCCCGTGA
>LDXR01000016.1:0-19552 GCA_001443495.1 candidate division NC10 bacterium CSP1-5
GATTTCCCCGATCGAAGACGAGGACCGAACCCCGTGCAACGAAAGTCTCCTCGTCCTGATCCACGTCCACCTCGTCGGCGTATAGCGTCCAATCCTCCCGGGTGATCCGGACATTGCCACGGGCTGCGAGGACTCGCCCCCCCTCCCTGCTCTCCACGACATCCGCAGTGATCTGAAAAGCGCCAGGAGCGATCGCGCCGCCAGACTGGCCCACTGCAGGGGAAGCGAACCCGAACACCAGCAAAAGGAGACCCACGCTCAGGATGACTAACCTTACAAGATCTCTCATGGCGGTCCCGGGCAGTCGGCGCAAGTTGGTAACCGGGACAGGGGCCCACCCCCGCCGTTCGTGGCCGTTCCGCGATACCCGGTGGCCTTCCGGGTCCCCTACAAGCGTGCGATCCCATGGGGAAAGAAAGACCTATATATACCGAAAACCGATGCTTCGCAAGCAAAACTGCCTTTAAATCGACCGGAGGGACCTATGTGTTTCCGCGGTACTGGAGGTCTCTTACGGAGAGAAACGGTACGGGAAATCAGACAGTAGAGAAAGGATACCGGAGGGAATATACGCTCTTCGCAATACGAGACGCGAAAAGCCGCCAGCTGCGTAAGGAGAGGTTACCCCTCACTCCTGACAGCTGATTCTTTGCTCCTAGCCTTTTCGATGTACTCTAGGAAGAAGGCAAGCAAAATACAAATCATCAGGCCCAGCGTGCCTGCAACTGCCAAATTCAGTCCCACCCTTGCCTTGATTGATTGGCGCGGAAGGGTATCAGCCCCGATAACGGCTGTATTTTTATACACGAGACTTGAGAAGCGAGTCTGTTGCAATAGTCTTCTCAGGTCCGCAAGGTTTCTCTCTCGATCTCCGATACTGGCGTAGAGGACCACGGCTGCCGTAGTATCGGAATTCTGGGTGTGCATTATCCTTTCGAGTATGTCTTTCATCCTTCGGTTTTCTGCTTCTAGACTATTGATCTTTGCAACAAGCTCCGCCTCATATTCCCTCAAAACCTGCACCCCTCTATCGAAGATTGGCTGGTGGACCTTAATCATACTCTCAGCCAGCCAATTGGCGATGCGCGTTGCCATTTGACGATCGGCAGATTGGACTTTATAGCGGATATGAGGATTCGCTTTTCCATCTATCGAAATGAGGTCGGCGACTTCCTTCGGGGCGAGTTCCAACTGGAGTTCCTTGACCGCTTCTTCAAGCATCCTGTGGTCTTTTAAGCGATCGATGACCGCCTCGCGACTCTCGATCTCTCTGCCCTTGACGACCTTGCCCTCCTCCACGGTGTCCGGGAGTTGGCCGATTTTCACAGTGCGCGACACCTCGTAAACATTGGGTATCGAAACGCTCACCACGAGTGACGCTGCGGTGGCAAGGCAGGTGCCCCAAATAAGCAGCGCCTTCCGTTTCCAGATCACCCGGAGGTAATCAATCAACTCTATCTCTTGCTCTGCCACCACCTGCCTCCAGCCAGTTTTTCCTCACCTCGCTTAGAACGTGCCGTCTGCCCTTCTAGCCGCTCTTCCTTGTCTCCTCCGTCAGATCCCCAAGACTTTCGATGGCGACCCACTCCTCTCGTATCGGATAGCCAAAAACCTTATGACCGCTCCTCACGGCGGCACCGATCAGGTCGGGCATGTCGAAAAACTCATCTTTCGGCACAAGGTCCAGGACATCCGGGCTCACCACGTAAATGCCACAATTGATATGGAACGGCAACCTGGGACGCTCCTCAATGGCGCAGATCCTTCCCCCATCCATCTGTACGACCCCGTAGGGAACGACGTGTTCGTACTGGCGGATGCCGACGGTGATCGCCGCAGCCTCCTTCAGGTGCGTCTGGTAGAACTTGTGAAAGTCCAGCTTTGTCATAATGTCGGCATTCATGACCAACACCGGCTCTGACAGCTCAAAGCGATCGCGGATCAAACGAAGAGGGCCCGCTGTCCCCAGCCGCTTGTCCTCCCGAGAATAGTGAATGTTCACCCCGAACTGCCTCCCGTCCTGGAAGTAGACCTGGATCAGCTCGGCTCGGTATCCGACGGCCAGGTAGATGTCAACCACACCGTGCCCCTTCAGATTCTCGACCAGGATTTCAAGTATCGGCCGCTCACCGACGGGGATAAGAGGTTTCGGAACGGCAAAGGTCAGTGGGCGTAGCCGTGTTCCAAGCCCGCCAGCAAGGATGATGGCCTTCATTTAGATGTGATACCTCCTGGATTCCTCCAGATGTCCTGACTCCTGAAACCAGGCAACGGTCTGTTTCAACCCTTCATCCAGTGAATACTGCGGCCGCCAGTCCAGAAGGCGATGGGCCTTTGCATTGTTACAGCAGAGGCGACGGACCTCACTGCTGCCAGGGCGCAGCCGCTGCTCATCACTGAGGATTTCTATATTACCGTCAATCAGGGCGGCAATCTTCTTCGCCAGATCGCCGATCGATATTTCCCCGCCGGTTCCGATGTTTACCACCTCGCCTATGGACCCGTCTGCTTCTGCGATTCGGATCAGACCGCTCACGGTGTCCTTGACAAAGGTGAAGTCGCGAGTCGGCGACGTCGCTCCGAGCGACACTGGCCCCCCCTGCAGCATCTGCGCAATGATGGTTGGAATCACCGCCCGGAGAGACTGGCGTGGGCCGAAGGTATTGAAGGGTCGTGCGATCGAAACCGGCAGGCCGTACGAGTGATGAAAGGCCTCTGCCAATTTGTCCGCCGCGATCTTGCTCGCCGCGTAGGGGGATTGCGCCTGGAGCGGATGCTCCTCGTCGATGGGTATGTACCGCGCTGTCCCATACACTTCACTCGTCGAGGTCAGGACGACCCGGCGCGGTCCCGTCTCTCGCGCTGCCGTCAATACGTTGAGACTTCCGAGCGTGTTGACGTGAACAACCTCCCGGGGGTGCACGAAAGAGTACGGGACCCCGATCAGGGCGCCCAGATGAAAGACACATTCCTCCTCCTTCATGGCCCGGTATACGCTCTCGTATTCGGTCAAATCCCCGGCGACAATTCGGACGTCGCTGGTCAGGGACGACAAGAAACCCACCGAGGCTCGCGAGGTGTACCGGACAAATGCCGTCACCCGTGCGCCGAGAGCAACCAGCGCCTCCACCACGTGGCTCCCGATGAACCCGGCGGCGCCTGTAACGAGAACCCTTCGTCCTGCCCAATTCACCGCACACCCCCGACTGGCATCAACGCATTGTATTCTGTAACCATCGCGCAATGGAAGATTAGACCCCAATGGAGCATTCTGCCTCCACAATTGCTCTATTGTTCCACTGTTCCATTGCTCCGAAGTAAACGTACGCAGTACGTTTACTTTAGGCGTCCCATCTAGCCCGAATCGTGTTCCACATCGACATCCCGATCAGCTTGATATCCAGCCACAAGCTCTGCCGTCGCATGTAAAGAAGATCGTAGCGGAGCTTATTCCTCGGATAGGTATTGTGTCGGCCAAATATCTGGGCGATTCCCGTGAGCCCGGGGCGGATCTGGTAGCGAATCTTGCCGATATTGGGAACCTCCTTCTCGTAGGCTGCGATAAACTCGGGAGGCTCCGGGCGGGGACCGACAAAGCTCATCTCGCCTCGCAGGATGTTCAGCAGTTGCGGCAGCTCGTTCAGCGCCGTTCTCCGCAGAACCTTCCCCACCCGCGTCACCTTCTCATCGTCCGCATGGAGGGCCAGGGCGTGGCCCACCTGATCATCATACCGCCGATAGATCGTGCGGAACTTATACGCCGTGAATTCCTTGCCGTTCTTGCCTACCCGCTTCTGGATGAACAGAATCGGTCTTCCGTCTTCGAGGTAGATCGCAACGCTGATCACAACCCACAACGGCAGAGACACCAGCAATCCAACGGCGGCCAGGGTCAGATCAAAGACCCGCTTCGTCGGCGGTTCAGGAAAAGCAGACAACTGGTTCTCCGCTTCAGGTTATCCTTGGCGCGACGGACAGTGATAACCCAACACGATTCTCGTCACTATGGCCGAAACGCGCTCCTCCATGTATTCTGGCGGGGGCTTCCACTCGCAGGAAGAATTCAGGACAAGATCCACGGCCTCGACGATCCTCTGGGGTTCCACACTGCTCAAAATGTTGCTTCCGCATTCCACAGTCTCCGGCCGTTCCGTCACATCCCGTATCGTGACGTTCGGCACATGCAAGATGCAGCACTCCTCCTGCACGGTACCGCTGTCTGTCAGCACGGCGCGGGCGTGCCGCTCCAAAGACACGAAGTCGAAAAAACCGAGGGGCGCCAGGAGCCGGATATACTCCGACTCGACGTGTATGTCATGCTGCCGCATCTTGTCGCGCGTGCGCGGGTGTAGGCTGACCACAATGGGTTCTTGATATACTGCCGACAGCCGCTCCAGACCCTGCAGAATTTTCCCCAACCGCTCCGGATCGTCTACGTTTTCCTCGCGGTGCGTCGTCACGAGGAAATAATGCTGTGGCTCGAGGCCTAACCGTTTCAGGGTATCGGCAGCCTCGATGTGGCGGCCATAGGTATTGAGTACCTCGTAAATCGGATTCCCGATAACGTAAATGCGCTCCGGTGATATTCCCTCCCGCAGGAGGTTTTCCTTACTCCTCTTGGTATAGGGCATGAGGACCGTACTGCACTGGTCGATGATGCGCCGATTGATCTCCTCCGGCACCCGGTCATCATAACAGCGATTGCCTGCCTCCAGGTGAAAGACCGGGATACCTCGTCGAGCGGCCACAATGGCGGCGAGCCCGCTGTTGGTGTCCCCGAGGATCATCACGCGGTCTGGGTTGATACTTTCCATGACCTCGCCCGTGCGCGAAATGATCTGTCCCACCTGCTCGGCAAAACTTGTCGCCTGGACTCCCAAGTACATATCTGGCTGACGGAGTTCCAACTCCCGAAAGAATACGTCACTCAGATTCGCATCGTAGTTCTGGCCAGTGTGCACCAGCACCTGCTTACAGAACCGGTCGAGGTGTTTAATGATCACGCTCAGTCGAATAATTTCCGGTCGCGTGCCGAAGATCGTCATGAGATTCATGCCGGCATCCTTTCTAATCCTGCGTGAACGTATGGTGCCAGCAAGACCCGCAGGGCGTCCACGTCTATCGCGACATGTTCGGATGAGTACTCACCTTTCAGGGCAAGTGCCTCGGCCGGCGCTTTCCGCAACTCAGGCAGAACGGGAAGGATCACGTAATGACCATCTCGCTCGATGGTCCGATAGCATTCCTCTTCAGAGACCAGGATTTCATGGACCTTCTCGCCGGGACGGATGCCGATGTACACCCTGGGAATATCCCGCCCATTGATCAACACCTCGGCGATGTCCACCACCCGTGCTGATGGAATCTTCGGGACGTAGGTCTCGCCGGGCAGCCCCGTACGCACAGCGGTAAAAATGGTGTCAACCGCCTGGTCCAGGGAGAGCAGGAATCGCGTCATCTCTTGAAGGGTAATGGTCACCGGCCCACCTTCGCGAATCTGATTCAAGAACAGGGGAACCACCGAGCCGCGTGAGGCGATCACGTTCCCGTACCGTACACAGGCGAAACGGGTCCGGGGGGACTGCAGGTTTGCCTGGACAAGAATCCTCTCCTGGAGTGCCTTGGTCATGCCCATCACGTTGATCGGCTTGCAGGCCTTATCCGTCGAAACGCCAATGACCAGCTCCACCGACGTGTCGTTTTCCCGGATCACGCGCACCAGGTTCTCTGCGCCCCAGATATTGGTCTGGACCGCTTCGAAGGGAAAGTATTCACAGGTGGGAACCTGTTTGAGCGCCGCGGCGTGAAGGATAACATCAGCCTCACGCACAGCCTGAGCCATTGAAGAGTAGTTCCGCACGTCGCCAATGCGGAAAGTCAGCAACTCCTTCGAATTCCGGTAAATGACTTCGTCGGTAGCAGCCGGGCGTCGTAGATACTCGAGGCGCATATCATGCTGTTTGGCCTCGTCGCGCGAGAACACGACGATGCTCTTCGGACGGCCCATCTGCCCGGTCAGCAAACGACGGATTACGGCCCTGCCCAGAGAACCCGTCCCCCCGGTCACCAGGACGCGCTTCCCCTCAAGAACCACTGGTACGCCTCCACGCTTCGTACGTTGTGGGATCACTGGCCATAGCCTGGACCATCGCTGGCCACGGTGGAGGAACATACCCGATCGCCGACCGGAAGCGGTGCGAATCGAGGCTCCGGTCAAGGTGGTGATCGGGAAACGGTTCAATCTCAACGGAAACCCGAAACGCCTCGCGCATCAGGCAAAGCAGGTGGTACTTGCTGATCGGCTCGGAGGAGACGTGGTACACGCCGGAGAGATCCGGGTGTCGTTCAATCACGTCGGCCATGAGACCGGCGAAGGTTCGTGTGGTCAGACCGGAGAAAATCACGTTGGTAAATCCTTGCACGCATCCCCCGCGGTTACTCAGGAACCATTCTACCAGGCCGTTGCTGTTTTGCAACTCGCGGCCGATGAAGGAAGTACGGAACGTCAGACAAGCAGGGCCGGCGACCTCACCCAGGAGCTTGGATCGATCATAGAGATCCTCGGGATCGGGCACATCGTCCTCGGCATACATCCCCTTACGGCCGGAGAACACACAGTCGGTGCTTATGTGGATCAGTCTGGCGCTGGTGGCCTGGCAGAGGCGAGCGAGGCGGTGAGGGAACAGGGAATTGACCGCGATGCTGGCTATGGGGTCCTTCGCAGCCGGCAATTGCTTGATGATGCCGATGGTGTTGATGACGACATCCGGCTTTGCTATTTCAAATGCCCGCACAACCGTATAGAAGTCAGACGCGTCAATACCACCGAGCAGCCGGTGAGCATCAAAGAGATCGTACCTGGCGTATTCCTCATAACTCGAACGGATGGTCCCCCATGTTTCGAACCGGTCTCGAAAGACCTGCCACAGCTTGTGACCAAGCATGCCGGAGGCGCCAAGGATCAGGACCCGCATTCCGACTCTCGCTTTTGAGTCTTGGCCCGGGCCAATTCCGAGAGGATCGTCTCATAGCGATCCAAGAGGACCGACCGGCTGTACGAGGCAAGAAAGGCAGCCCGACCTGCGCGGCCCATGTCTTCCAACACCGTCCGCGACATCGCACGAAGTCGGCGGACCGCACCCGCCAGCTCCTTGCCGCTTCCCGCGCGACAGGTCACACCGGCGGCCGCAGCACGGATCAGGTCTGCCGCGTCACCCTCCACAGCCATGAGCACCGGCCGTCCGCACGCCATGTACGCGATCGTCTTTGAAGGGATCGTTATCCTAAAGAGGGGTTCATCGCGTAAGTGCGCCAAAAGGACATCCGAGACCGCGAAGATGTGTGGCATCCGTTCTGCGGGCTGCCTTCCGAGAAAGCGAACGTTCTTCAAGCCCCGTTGCCCAGCCGCCTGACGTAACCGGTCCGCGTCGGTCCCGTCGCCCACCAAGACAAACTGCACATCTGGAAGATCGGATACTTCGTCTGCCGCATCCAATACCACGTCCAGGCCCTGCGCCAGACCGAGCTGCCCTGCAAAAACCACGTTGAAACACCCTCCCATGCCAAGGTTTTCTGCCAACCGGGGATCCGGAGGGACGGGCCGATACAGAGATTCGTCGGCCCAATGGGGAATCACATGGACCTTTTCGGGCGGGACCCCCTTTCCGGCGAGATTCGCCTTGAATCCCGGAGAAATAACCGCGATGGCCGCCGCCCGACGATAAACAAACCGTTCGAGTCGCCCCAGGTTATCGAGGACGCGGCTACTGCGCACCATCCCGGTCGCCTCAACGCTTTCCGGCCAGAGGTCATTGACCGCATAAAGGAATGGGACCCGGCGGAGCCGTCCAATGACCCAGGCTGCCAGGCCGATCGTCAGCGGCGGATGTTCGGCAAATATCACCTCCACCGGGCCACCCAGGACACTGCCGAGCAATGCTGCAGCAACAGCGAAGGACCCGTAGTTCAGCGCCCGGCGAACCACGGAACGACTGTGGTCCGGATAGAGGGGCAGTCGGAGGATTCGGATCCCGTCGAGGATCTCCCATTTCCATAGGCGAAGGCGCGTATCGGGGTACAGTTTCCCCGCCGGGTAATTCGGGAATCCGGTGATGACAACCACCTCATGGCCCCGCTCGGCCAACCCCCGGGCCAGCTCATGCGGCTTCGGAATCGGCTCCGGGGGATAATACTGAGTAAGAACCACAATTCTCATCCTTTAACGATTCCCTTCCCTCCCTATACCCCCCTTGAGTCTAGCCCAGTACAGACCGTAAGCTGCCACAATTACATCTTTGTCAGACAGTAAATCTCTTTACATATGCCTTCACTTACCAGCCCTCGCCTTCAGAAAATATGGACGCCTTTCACTCTTGGCCGACCGATTAGGACATTCTTCCCTAGCAAAATCACCTCGATGAAATGTCATTCCAATGACTAAAACACATAAGAGTAGATACATCGGGGACATCAAATCCCCGTATAACATATGCTGACTAAACATAGCAACCCACGCCTGCGACACTTTTCTTACAAGCTCTGAATTTCTCGAATACTTGAGTGCCGGACACAGCACCTGCAATTCCCGAAAACATAGTAAAACGCCGCCGATAAGACCCGTATATGCCAACCACAGAATAGGTGCCGTCCCAGTCGCATCTTCAAAGAAATCGATCCCAGGAATTCTGAATCCAATACCTAACGGATTATCCTTCCATACTTCTACGTTTTTCGCGATATCCCCGATTCTTCCGCTGTATGGATCCTCTAGATATATCGCACGTGGTCCACCTCGAACACCAGCTATAGCTCTTGCGCCACCACTTTCGTAATAATGCTCCGCGACAAAAGCCCTACCCCATACCGCAAAACATATCACAATAACCGATACCATTGCCAAAGGAGCCACCACTATGATATTCTTCCACGACTTCTTGCGCACAATGGTCCCAAACAATGTTGCATTAGCTATCGCGAAATAACCCGCCATGGATAAAGTAAGAAATCCACAGACCAAAGAGAGGTAGCTGATCAACCACCAGATAGATTTTCTCTCTATAATGTAAACGGCTTGTGCCAAGAAGAAAACAGCAAATAGAAATCCGCTGGCATTTGACGGTTCGGGCCAAAACCCCGTTAACCTAAGCACGGGAACGGATAGATTGGAAAAACTCATAAGGGCACTTTGGTTTCCAAATATACCATACGGCCCGTAATAGACACCTCTCGCCCCAGAAATATAGACTGGTTTTGCTATTCCAAAAAGGGAGGTGGGTACCAGCAGCAGATACTGAATAGCTGTGAGCACAGCAATTACCATGAGCCACTTTACTGCCTTGATCGACGCTTCAGGCCTCCTCAAGAAATAGCTGCCAACGACAAGAGAAAATAGTACACGCGGTAGGAACTTGAACCACTGAATTAATGTCTCTGGGTAGTAGCCGGAAAATAGACTCGGAATTAGTCCCCACAACATGAATGAGGCGAAAAAAAGTATAAAGAGAGTGAAGTGCCTTGAACATGGATAGAAAAGAGGGACGGCGATAAACAGCAAAATTGGAATGATGAACTTGGCAGTATACACTAATGGTTGTACTGCATGGGCTAAAAACAGACTCCTCCACTCGAAGAGCATTACATAGACAACGATGAGAAGGGACAGCAAGGTTACCACACGGATTCTGATTGAAGCTTTGTACACCTGTAAGGGCTTCATACAAGCGTTATGGTTTCGAAAATATCAGCCATTTTCTGTGCAGCGACAATCCAACTAAACATGCGGGACCTTTCCAAGCTCCGGCTTGCCATGTCCTTTCGTAAGTCCTGGTGTGATAAGACGCGAATGATAGCTTCCTGCAGGGCTTCTTTATTTTGCGTCTGTACGGTGATACCAGCGTCTCCCACCTGCTCGCGAAATGACGGAAGGTCTGAGGTAATCACCGGAACCCCGCAGGCCATCGCTTCTAGCACAGTCAGATTAAACTGCTCTACGGATGAGGGATGCACGAATACGGCTGCCCCGGAGTAAAGGGTAATAAGTTCCTCCCTGCTCAAGAAACGTTCGATGAAGCAGACCTCGCCGTCGGTGCCGATCTTATCAGCCAGGTGCTTCAGGCTGAATGGGACCGGCTGCCCTCCTGATGCTATCACCAAGCGATGTGGGATTCCTCGCGTTCGAACTATGCCGAACGCTCGAATCAAGAGGTCCAGGTTCTTATATGGTTGCACAGGCCCTACGGCGAGGATGTAGTCTCGCCCGTCGCCGATTTCGGCGATTGAATTGAAACGCGCATCTCCGGACATCTGTCGAAACTCACCCGGAACCCCTGGATGCACGACCTCGATCTTAGCAGGGTCCAGACCAATATAGTGCTGGATATCCTGGCGGCCCTGTTCGGAAAGAGCTACAACACGGCTGGCGTGTCGAAGGGAAATCGAATGGAACCATCGGTAATAGACACGCCGCAGGCACGGAAGTGAATCAGGCATCTGGAAAGCCTGCATCAACGTTACGACCACGATGGTCCGGCAGGGAACCCAAATGGGTCCCACCCCGGTGGGAATCATCAGGAGGTCGATTCGCTGGGATCTGCAAACCCAAGGCAGAACCAATTGTTCCCATAACACGCGTCCGACTCTCGACCCGACCCCCACAGGAGCCACAAAGTGCGACACCCTCTTCCCTTCATCAGGGAAAATGTGCTTGTTATCCTTTCGGAGAATCAAGATATATTCGTTCTGCTTGTCCTCATGGAGGAGCGAATGGACCAAGGAACTCGTGTATGTCTCAGCGCTGACCGTGACCCCCGGAATCACGGCCAGCGTGTTTATAGCGACTCGCATTACTGGTTCACCACTGCCACGCCTCGAGCGTCTGCCGGAGACCCCTGTCCATATCAATCGCAGCTTCCCACCCGAGCCCTAACCTGCTGCGCGCCACACCACCGACGCAGTCGGCAATCTCGAAAGGCCTGCTCGGCCCGGCATAGACTACTTCAAAGGGTCGTCCATGAATATAACGAATCTTCTCGACGACTTCCGCGACGCTGTAACTCTTCCCGGAGGCCACATTGAAGATCGCAAATTCCGATCCGGTATAGCAACCCGCTTTGACGAAGGCATCGACGACATCCTGCACGAAGATGAAATCCCGCCGCGGTGCCGGGTCTCTCAGGAGGACTTTGCCCTGGTGCTGAAGCTGGTTCAGAACGGTCGGGATGAGAAAATTTCCTTGCTGTCCTGGACCGTATGGGTTGAAAATCCGGAGAACGACTACCGAGACTCCAAAGTCCTCACAATACCGTCGGCACAGGATCTCACCGATCGCCTTGCTCTGGGCATAGAGATTGCCCGGATTGACCGGGTGATCTTCATCAACCGGCAGATACCGCGGCTGGCCGTAGACATAGGTACTCGCAAAGACGAGGCGTCTCACCTTTTGAATGCGGCAGTACTCCAAGAGGTTGAGCGTTCCCATGATATTCGTCCTATAGGCTTCCCTCGGTCGGGCCAAGGCCGCCTCCCCCCCCGTAACCGCTGCGAGGTGGTAGACCACATCGCACCGCTCGACTGAGGAGATGTGATTCCAGTCGCCGACGTCCACGCCTGAATGACGGCTGACCGACAGAACCGCATTTCCCATCTCCCGCAGCCTGTCGTAGAGAGGAAGGCCCAAGAAGCCGCCACCGCCCGTAATCAGTATCCGCTCTGACATCGCTTCAGGGACGCGCTTTCCCAAAGAACCTCCCCTAGGGCTGCCCCAATCGGGCCCCAGTTGCCACTCCCTGCTCGATCAGTTCAAATGTGCCGAGCGTCTCCTCGAGAAAACTCCCCCGGAGGGCAAATCCCGTCGCAAGCAGCTTGTCGATGCAGAACTCGAACGCGGATG
The DNA here is from genome assembly GCA_001443495.1 of candidate division NC10 bacterium CSP1-5. Classification (GTDB taxonomy): domain Bacteria; phylum Methylomirabilota; class Methylomirabilia; order Methylomirabilales; family CSP1-5; genus CSP1-5. Next base: position 11,888 of record LDXR01000016.1, read on the forward strand.
TCGACTCGCCGGGTCTTCGCGGCCCGCGCTCGATCCCCACTGGCTTGCCCCGCAACTCGGCATACGCCGCTGCAACCGCTTCGGCCAACTCGAGCACTGACAGGGTTCGTCCGCTGCCTAGATTTAACAGTCCGTCACCCCAATCGGGAAGATCAAGACAATGCTCGACAGCTCGTGCCACGTCCGTGAGCGTGATGAAATCTCGCAGCTGGCTACCGTCGGATCGAAGTCGAAGGTGACCGTTCAGTACCGCCTGGCGGCAGAGATCGTTAAAGACAAGGGTCCACCGATCCACGAACGGATCCGACGCATAGCCGACGGCGTTGGACAGACGTAAGACCAATGTTTCGAGTCCGTGCTCGTGTCGAAACCAGTTGACGTAATCCTCGGCAAGGCGGTGCGTGATCGCATAGGGATGGACTGGCCGTGTCGCGGTCTCCTCGGTGATCCTCCCCCTCGCCCACGGGCCGTACACGTGAAACGTGGAAAAATACAGGAACCGGCGAACACCGGCCTCGAGCGAGGCTTGCAGCAGTCGGTGCGTGCCCTGCCCCGTTACCTCCAACGCCTCCTCCGGATCCTTGCGCGACATGACCTCGTCGGGCGCAGCCAGATGAATCACCGCGTAGACCCCGGCCACAGCCTTGGCGAGTCCAGCGGGGTCGCGCAAATCGCCTCGAACGACCTCAATGCTCCCCGCCCAGGGAGAGACACGCTCCAGGTCCCGCCGCGAGAGCACACGAAGATTCGCAAGCCCGTGAACCTTCGCGAGGTGCCGCGTAACTCGGCCACCAACGTATCCGAGACCCCCCGTGATCAGGATCCTGCCCACGGCGTCTTCCTATCCGTGCTCCAGGTCCCACGCGTAGGGAATGGAACTGTCGGTAGGCTCCCGCCGGACGATCTCGTCCGGGTTGTGCGGTTCCGTCGCGCAATTCGCGACGATCGCCGGCTTGGTCCCGACCCCTTTGAATCCATTCCACACCCCAGGCGGGATTGTTATGAGCGCGTACGAACCTTCACCCGTGAAAATCTCCTGCACATTTCCACGGGAAGGGGATCCTTCTCGGTCGTCGTACAGGACGAGCTTGATCATCCCATCGATAACCGCATAGTTGAGTGTCATACGCCGGTGAAGGTGCCATCCCTTGACGACGCCCGGATACACCACGGAGAAGTAAATCTCTCCAAACTCCCGGAACCACGGGTCGTCTCGCCGAAGCATGTGCATCACCTTTCCCCGCTCGTCCGGGATCTGTCGCAGCGGATGCACCTCGACGCCGACAATCACAGGACTATCCCCTTCTCAAAGGCCTGGCGGTACCAGACGACAGTCCGTCGCAGTCCTTCGTCGAAGTCGAACCGCGGCCGCCACCCGAGACGCTCTCTCGCCTTTACCGCGCTCAGCGACTGATGCAGGATCTCGCTTCGGACCTCATCAAGGATCACCGGGCTAAGTTCCGGGCGCTCCATGACCATGAGGATCTTTTCGACCACCTCGACCCCCATCATCGGCCGCTCGTAGGAGAAGTTGAACGCCTCACCCACAACAGCCGGATTCCCCTCCATCTGTTCCGCCAGAGAAAGATACGCCGCAACGGCGTCTTCAACGTAGATATAGTCACGGCTGTACAGGCCGTCCGACCGGATGAGGGGTCGTTCGCCTCTGAGGACCGACCAGATCGTGCCCGGGATGAGGCGGCTGAGATTGAGATCCCCACCACCAAAGAGATTCCCCATCCGCGTGACGCACGCGGGAAGGTCGTAGGTGGCCACATAGGCCTGTGTCAATAAGTCGGCACAACTCTTGGACACGTCATATGGATGCCGACCCTGAAGCGGTGTCTCTTCTGTATACGGAAGCTCCTTGTGTTCTCCGTATGCCTTGTCGCTGGATGCAACAACGAGTCGCCGAACCGTCGGCGTTCGTCTCACCGCTTCGAGCACCGTCCAGGTCCCCCGCACATTGCTCTCAAAGGTCGAGACCGGGTTACGATTGGCGATTCGCACAATGGTCTGAGCGGCGAGATGGAAGACCGTCTCGACTTCGTACTCGTTCAGCACACGCTCGAGGAGTGCGAGGTCATCGACACTTCCGCGCACGCTGCGGATCCGCTCGATCACGCCCTCGTCGACGATGCGTGATTGCGGCACCCAGTCACGGATCAGGCCGACCACGGCCGCTCCCGCCTCGACCAATGCCTGGGTCAACCAACCTCCCAGTAGGCCGGTGCACCCGGTCACGAGGACGCTCCGGCCGTGCCACGTCGCACGTCTCATTCCCAGGTCTTCCATCGTGCTTCTCCCCGATTCCAGAGGCCGCATAAATAGTCGTAGTCTCTCGGCGTATCCATGCACTGCCAGAATCCTGGGTGGTTATACACCATCAGCTGCCCTTCAGCGACGAGGCGTTCGAGGGGTTCCCGTTCGAGGACACAGTCATCCTCCGCGGAGAGATACCCGAGGAAGTCCCGGCGGAAGACGAAATAGCCACCGCTGATAAACCCGTCGGTCGTCTGCGGCTTTTCGGCAAAGGAGATCACGCGGTTTCCTTGAATGAACAGTTCGCCGTATCGCGATGGGGGGCAAACAGCGGTGACCGTCCCGATCTTCCCGTGGCTCTGGTGAAAGCGGAGCAGGGCGCGGACGTCCAGATCGGTCACCCCGTCTCCATACGTGAGCATGAAGGTGTCGGAATCGACGAACGGTTCGATTCCTTTGACCCGCGCTCCCGTGCCGGCGGTCAGCCCGGTATCGACCAGAGTTACCCGCCACTGGGACTCCGGGTGGTGGTCCCCGTGAAGCTCGATCTTACGCGAGCCGAGCTCGATCGTGCAGTCCCGGGTCAACCACTCGTAGTCATAGAAGTAACGCTTGATGGTGTCGCCTTTGTACCCCAGGCACAGGATGAAGTCGTCGTATCCATGATGGGAGTACCCCTTCATGATATGCCACAGGATCGGTCGGCCCCCGATCTCCACCATCGGTTTCGGAAGCAGCTCCGTCACCTCCCTCAGACGTGTTCCTTGCCCGCCACACAGGATTACTACCTTCATACGATCTCCCCTATCCCATTCCCATATCCGTTTCCCTCACCGACCCCCACCGACTCCCGCCTCATGGGGACCTCTCCTCCTCCACCGCGTACAACGCGCTCCATGTTCACCTTCGCGGCACAGCGAACACCCTGGCCGTACATCCGTCGTAATCCCTTGAGACAGCCGGAAAAGCATGCTTGGTAAGCGAGACGGATCTTAACTGGTAACAGCCCAGCCGTTCAAACACACGACGGTAATTGCGGGCAAACACATACCCACAATTTGCCGTCTCCAACTCAATGACCACAATATATTCTCTCGCTACACGGACCATCTCCGAGAAGACGTGGGTGCTCGCCGGGTGTACATGCATGAGCACGGCCATGGTGAACACGACATCGACACCCTTCGAGGGGATCTTCGGCAGCAGATCCTCCACGCTTCCCCTCGATACGGTAGCGATTCTCGTCAGATCGGGAAATCGACGCTGCATCTCGTCGATCGCGCTCTCATTGATCTCAATCCCCGAGAGATCGTGATACCCCAGCTTATAGAGAGCGTTGAGATTTGATCCGCAATTGCATCCCAATTCGAGAATAGTCTTGTCGGGCCCGACTTCTGGGGTCCAGAAGCTGTGCAGAAAGTCGATGATTCCCGTATCCTTGATCGCATAATCGACTGGCCTGTTCCCCAGCGATTGCTCGTCGTTCTTCCTGGATGCCCAAAAGTCCTGGCACTCCTGTTTCGTCATGGTCCAGGGCGGGGAAAGGCCCCGCTCCACTAACCTCCGGTTGAGCTCGGCGAGGACGGGCCGTGGTGGAGCAACGTTGCCATCTTTGTCGACTCGGTCCTGATAGAAGAGTCTTCCCAGGCAAGCGCTCAGCACGCGTCTCGGAGTGATTCGCGCGAATCTCTTATAATTCATCGCCGTCCCGCTCTGAACCTTCATCCGCCCATGGCGGAGGGGCTCGGCGTATGACAACGCCTGGGTACCCTGCCGAAGGCCATGTAAACTCCTGCACCTCTGCCTCACACCATACGGGACTGGAGGAAATTTACGACGCGGCCGTTGGACCCTCCGATGCCTCCTCACGACCCGGGAGGAACACGGTCAGCGTTCCCGAAGTAATGGCCGTGAGGGTCCGCCCTCGCAGTCCACTCCCAGCTCTCCGCCACCCCTCCAACGTCGCTGAGTCGGCCCCAAGGATCTCCTCTACCGCGGATCGAATCTCAGCCGGAGAGGACGCGATGCGTTTGAGGCCCGCGAGGGGACCAAGGAGATCGAGAGGGTCATTGTCTACCGTCACCTCCGATGCCACGTACACACATGGGATCCCTCGGACCGCCGTCTCGAAGGCCGCCGAGGTGTCGCGGTACACGACACACGCCGCACCGACCAGCAGGTGTTCGAGCGACCCGACGCCCTCCTCCAACTCCGGCGGGAGATGCGACCTCCCCAGGGCGGCAAGAACCTTCGGGAGTGGCATGAAGGGATGGGCGCGCACGATCAGCCGCGCCCCCGGCATCCCTGCCAGTCCCTTCTCCGCTTTCCACAGGACCTCCGCCGCCTCGGCCAGGACGATTGAAAGGAGGACCAGAACGGCTGGCCGTCCCTCTCCGGCTGTGTGCTCTTGCGAGGACGCTGCGGTGAGCAGATGCGGGTACCGGAGGGAACCCCCGACGGCGAGCTGCGAGGACGGATAGCCCGCCCCTTCGAGGACCTGGCGGAAGCGCTCGCCATGGCAGATCAGCCGGTCCGGAAGCGGCAGATCTCTCCAGTCATTCTTGGCCGGGAAGTAGTTCATCTCGAGCGGAGCAATGGTGCTGTGCTGAAAGCCGACCGCCTCGAGACCGGGACGTCCCCTGCGGAGCCCCAACAGCAGGGCCCGCTCCCACACCTGGTTTTCGAAGGGATAGAGGCACCCGCGAAGCCCTGGCAGATTCTGACTCAGCCGCACGCCCAAACGATACTGAAGCAGCGCGAGGGGCAGCCGCAAGCTGCCTCCGTGCCGGTCGCGTTCCTCGCCGCAGAGGCCGCGAATGTCAATCCCGTCAAAGCTTACCGAGCCGAGGGGGCGCCGAGCGACATACACGCCGCGGCACGCGGCCCAGAGGTAATCCCGCACCCTGAGGTGATCCTCCGGCAGCACAACCGCCGTGCCCCGCTCTGCGAGCGCTTTCACCACCCGCGTTGGCGACAGAGGCCGCCCAACAACCACCGGGACGAGACCGACTCGATACCCCTGGTTTCCAAGCCATGGGAGCAGTGGCCCCCAGTACGGGTCCGAAGCACGCGGTGAGCGCGCGAGATCTGCGGGGCCGATGAACGATAAGCAGAGCACGTCGAGGGCATCCGAGGTCGATCCGTTCGATCGCAGAGGGCTTCCGAGGCGCCGCTCAACCAGCCTGGCGAGGCCCATGACAAGGAAGAGCAGCGGGGCACCAACCCTCCGGAGCCTCCGCCGGAGCCCCGACCGCGCACCTCCAAGCCATCCCGCGGTATCCACGACCTGCCACCCGCGACCCCGCGCCAGCCCCGCGATCACCGCACGGAGGGCCTCCCCCTCCACGAACAGAAGAAGGGGGCCCGGCCCCCCGAGCCACCGTTCCACCACGCGGAGGATGGCGCACTCCCGGATCAGAGGAGAAAGATAGGGACTTCGCTCCGAGAGGGAGTCCGTCCACCAGTCGAACGGATCGTCCTCTCCGCGAAGGCGGGCAAGGGCTTCCACGAGCTCCCGTGCCGTGACGGCGGCCACCCGGACAAGCTCTTCTCCGAGGGGCAGCCGGTGCGCCCGGGTCCCGACCGCCTGAGCGACCCGCAGTGCCTGTGGGAAGTCCGCCCCGAGATAGGCCCAATGCCATTCCTGGGTTCTCGTGAGCCGACGGAGCGCTCGCGTCGGAGGATCGGCGGCCCGGCCCAGCACCAAGAGGCTGCCGGTCACGGTCTCCTCCCCCGCCCGTGATTCCCGCTTCGGACCCGTTCGACGATGATCGTGGACATCGGCAGCACTTTCAGGGATTCCCGCGTGTAGAAGGGAAACAGGGAGGACTCTACAATCCGTTGCCCCCGGCGCTCGTATTCCGCCTCGTAGTCATGGGGAAAGCTGACGTTGGACAAGTCGAAGGACTCCTGGTGGATCCGCTCCTTCAGGTGTCTCCGGTAGCGCTCGAAGTGATAAATACGCTCCCGGGTCACGCGGAGCAGCTCGTCGAAGACCGCTCCCGCGTGGCGCGGATGAATGAAGGAGACCGAACCGGTCGTCAAAACGGCATCAAAGGCCGCGTCCCGGAACGGGAGGCGGGCGGCGTCAGCCTGCACAAGCCGAACCAGCCGACCCGCGAGGTGGGCGTGGGCCGAGACAAGCATGCTTCCGCTCAGATCGACCCCGATCAAGGAAATCTGCGGGAGGGCGTCCGAAAGCTCGGCCAGGTGCTGTCCGTAGCCGCAACCCACTTCCAGTACCCGAACCCCCGGCCGACCTTCCAGATAGTCGATGAGCACCGCGAGCTGGCGCCGGTTGCGCTCCCGGACCTCCGGGTGGGATAGACTTTCCTCACGGTATGTCCCGCCGTGACGTTCCCAGAACTCTCGCGCTGAGATCTGACCCGTCTCGTCGTATTTCCGGGGGTTCCAACCCAGCAAACGATGACCCAGGCGCCACATCCACCATCGGACTGACCTTCCGGTGGAGCCGACGAGTCCCCTGAGGACCTCGGCAGAACCCCTCATGCGATCCTCCCGGACCCCGAGACCTGCCCCTCCACAGTGAACAGGGACTCCAAGATGTCCCCGATGTTTCGAAGGTCCGCCACGCGCGCGTCGATGGTCCCTTCTCCGAAGGGATCCCGATCCCCTGGTGGCACTCGACCGATGAACCGCATGCCGGCCTGTCGGGCCCCCTCGAGATCGGCTCGCCCATCCCCAATGAAGATGATCCTCGAAGGGTCGCCCCCCTCACGGGCTGCGATTTGGGTGAGCCATTCTCCCTTTGCGGTGGGCGACCCGTACACTCCACGAAAGAGCGCATCAAGGCCCCGCGCGCGCATGATTGCTCGGATCTCCTCCTGCGGGGTTCCGGAGACCACGTAAAGCGGCAGCCGACCGGCCATCGTCCGGATGAACTCGGCCGCTCCCGGGACGAAGGGAGCAGCGATCACGCGGTCTCGAACGAGGGATGAGAAACGCAGGTCGAGGGCAGCCATCGTGGCAGGATCCAGGGGCTGCTGCAGATAGTCGCGATAGATGATGCGAAACTTTTCATAGCGGGACATGCCCCCGTTCTCTCGGTGGAGGCGGACGATCGCCTCGACGTGCTCCCGATGCTCTGCGAAGAGAATCGCGAACGCCTCGGCCTTGACGTCGAGGGACTCGACGATGACCCCGTCAAAGTCGAGGACAACGGCCCGGAGCGGAGGTTTCTGTCGGCTCACCGCAGACCTCTCCGGGTGAGCACGCATCCCAAGGCGGCGAGAAAGGCGGCAACCTGGTCGGGGGGACCTGCGGTCACCCGCAGACAGCCGCTGAGCGCCGGGTGATCGAATGGGCCCCGAACGAGGAACCCGGCCTCCCGGAGATCCCGGACGAGTCCGGCTGGATCGACGCCGGCGGGGACCCGCGTCATGA
>LDXR01000016.1:19592-71630 GCA_001443495.1 candidate division NC10 bacterium CSP1-5
TGGAGGCCGGAGCGCAGCCGCTCCCGGCCCGCCACCACCTCCGCCACGTACGCCTCGACCCCGTCGGCCTCATCGAGGAGGCAGGCGGCGGCCGCCAGGGCGAAGGCGTTGACATCGTACAGGGACTTCACCTTGGCAATCTGACGCAGGTTCTCCGGAGAGCCGACCAGATAGCCGAGGCGGAGTCCCGCAAGTCCCCACCCTTTCGAAAAGGTGCGCGCAATCAGTAGATCTTCGTACGTCGGCAACAGACTCAATCCCGTGTCCCGGCAGAACGGATGATACGCCTCGTCGAGCAGCACGATCGCTCCGCACGCACGGCTGCGCGCCACGACACGCTCGAGAAGCTCGGGCTCCAGCCGTGTTCCCGTGGGTTGGTTCGGATTAGCGATCAGGACCATCCTGGTCTCCTCGGTGATCCCTCCAAGGAGCCGCTCCGGCGGCAGGCAGAACTCCGTGTCGAATTCCACCCAGGCCTTCTCGGCCTCGTACATGTCGCAATAGACCCCGAACATCGCATAGCTGGGCGACAGGAGCAGGACCCGGTCACCTGGAGCGATGAACGTCTCGAAGACAGCCTTGATCCCCGCATCCGATCCGTTGGTCAGCAGCAGCTGATCCGGTGGCACGCCAAGAAAGGCCGACAGCTTCTGAATCACCGCGGTCGTGTCGGGATACGCGGTCAGCAGGTCCGTCACCACCGACTCTCGCAAGCGGTCGATGACCTCACGGGGGAACGAAACGGTCCGTTCGTTCTTGTCCAACCGGACGTAATCGGGGCGCCGGTCCTCGTGGTCGAAGATCCGCACGAGTCGGCTGATCCGCTCAACGGGTTTTGCCATCTTCACACGCCTCGGGGAACCTCTGCGAGGGCGAGAACCGTGTCGCACTTCCAATGCGTCTTCAGACAATCTGCGTATGCGCGCTCGAGATCATCCGAGAAGACGTGACAAAATTTTCCTTTCCCGCCGGGGCGACCCGCCATCATCCACCACATGTGGTTTGAAAGATCGTACCGCTGCACGGGTTGGACCTTTGGGATGTACCCGGCTCGCTGTAAGACGGCGACGAGGGTCTGCGGGGAGAAGTAATAGTAGTGGGCCCGCTGATAGTAGAAGCGCCGAAAGGCCGGAAGATCGTAGAGGCTGGCGAGTGCGTCCTCGACATTCGGCACCTCAAGGACCAAGAGACCGCCCGGGCGTATCACGCGCCGGACCTGGGTGAGGAAGTCCACCGGGTCACGCATATGCTCAAGGACGTAGAAGAGGAAGACCAGATCGAATGATGCTCCAGGAAGGTCGGCCAGAGAGCTCACGGTGGTGATTCCCCGGGTCCGGGCGTATCCGGCAAACTCCTCGCCCGGCTCAACCCCTGTCACCGACCGCACGTACGGGCGGATCACATCAAGGAAATAGCCTGTGGCACTCCCGATGTCTAGCGCCGCCATGCCCGGCGACAGGAGATCCCGGACGAGCGCGAGGCGCCGCTCGGCCTCCGGCCGATGCGCCTGAAAATGGGAGGCGGGATCCGCTCCCCCAGGGGCATGCCGTTCCTCCATGTAGCTCGGAAAGTCGCGCTCGTAAAAGGCCCGCTCCTCACCCGGGTCCATGATCGGATGCAAGAAGACGATACCGCACTCCGCGCATCGGTAGACGCGCGATTCGGGCGCTCCACTGACCTCCTCGGAGACCAGGCGCCCTCCAGGAGCGCTGCACAGGCGACAGATTGGGATGACATTCACGAGCAGCTCCTCACTCAGAACCCTGCCTGGTGCAGGATGTCGGCGACATCCACCGGTTTGCCGCTCTGGCAGGCCAGCGCCGCCCCCTCAAGAGCGGCCAATGTCCACAAGTTGTCGGCCCCTGGGCAGAGCGGAGGGCGTGTGCCTGTGACCGCCGCGTAGAAGTCCTCCAGGAACCATGCATCGGCGGCGTCGTATTGCGATCGGGGGTCCCGCTCCTCCACGTCGGCCGTGAGGTCCTGCAGTTCGGACGAGCCGACGCGGGAAAGGTAGAGCGGCGGCTCGCTCCAGTCCGAGCGGTTGAGAAGCGTCCCCCGCTCTCCTTCCACCGCCAAATCCTCCTGAGGGAGCGCGCCCCCCTGCGACGCGAATGTCCCGGCGTACGAGATCAACACTCCCCCCGCGGTTTCCATCGCCATATGGACCGTCGGCGGAGAGGCGTAACGGCTCCAGGGCGGTCGGAAGCCTCGCCCTTCGACACGGACAACGTTCTCACCCAGCACGTATCGAAACAGGTCGAAGTGATGGACCCCGATCGCGTACAGGAGAGGAAAGGACTCCTCGAACAGATAGGGGGGGAGAGAACTTCCTTCGCGGTTCCTCAGGTACCGGAAAAAGATCTGACCAACCTGGCCAATGAGCCCCTCGACGACAGCCCGGCGCATCGCTCGCCCCACGGCCTTCGCCCGCCAGGTCTGGATGACGGCCACCACGACGCCTGCCGCCTCTGCCTCGCGGCAGACCGTCACCCCGTCCGCAAGGCGCGTCACGAACGGTTTCTCGACGAGCACGTGGCACCCTGCGGCAATGGACACCAACGCCTGGGGGGCGTGGGCCTGAGCCACCGGGCAGATCAGAACCGCGTCCGGGCGGAGCCGGGCCAGTCCAGCAGCCAGGTCGGTAAAGAGCCGATCCTCCGGCAGCACGCCCGAGGTGGCCACGCGGGTGAGACTCGACGGATCCGCGTCCTGGATTCCCACCAGCTCAAACCGGGGCGACCGTCGAATCGTCTCGATCCAGCCTCGCCAGTGTGAGCGCTGGGGGTCTTTCGGCAGCGCACGGTTTCCAGCCCCGCAGAGAAATAGCCTCAGTCGGTCCTGCACTCCGCCTCCTGACTCGAGTGGCGCGACCGGACCCACGAAACCATTCGCTCGATTCCCTCCCCAAGATCCACGCGAGGCCTCCAACCCAGGTCGGCAACGATGGCTCCGATGTCGGCGGTCATCCCCCACTGATCCCCCGGAGTCGGGGGACCCGCTTCTATCGGATAGTCGGACGGGTCCAGACCCCATGCTCGAAGGAGAGTCTCGAGCAGCTCGGCCACCGTCGTGCGCCGGCCGGTCCCCAGATTGTAGATCTTCCCAAAGGCAACCGGAGCGTCGAGAGCGGCGATCCAGGCGTCGACCATGTCTTCGATGAAGACGAAATCGCGGAATCGCTCCCGTGAGCCCCGCACGAGGATCGGAAGTCCGCCCACCACATAGGCGAGGTAGATGCTCACCATCCCCTGCTTCAGGTTGTCCAGATTCTGGCCGGGGCCGTAGACACTGAACATGCGAAAGACCGTGGTCCGGATCCCGGCAGCGGAGAAGAGTCGGACATAGTGTTCGGCGGCGAGCTTGGTCACACCGTAATACGAGGCCGGAACGCAGAGGCCGTCCTCGCGGACCGGCAGGACCCTCGGATTACCGTAGACCGCCATCGAGCTGGCGTACAGAAACCGCGGGATCCCCCTCCGCTGGCACCACTCGAGCAGCGCCAGGGTGCCCTTGATGTTGCTATCGATATCCCGCACGGGGGCGTCGTGCGACGCCTCCCCGGAGGACTGAGCCGCCAGATGCAGGACCGCATCAAAGTGGACCGCCGGCAGGCGGGAGAGCAGGCCGGGGTCCGCGACATCACCTTCGAGAAGCCGGGGCGCGGGCGGCAGATTATCGCGTCGCCCTGTCGAGAAGTCATCCACAACCCATACCTCATGCCCCAACCCGATCAGGCGGCGTGACAGGTGCGAGCCGATGAAGCCGGCTCCCCCGGTGACAAGCATCCGTCCCATCAGCCTGCTTCCCCCCCCAGGCGGGCATGGACCTCTTCCAGGCAGCTGAGCAGTCCTTGGCCCATATCGACGTAATAGGAGCTAACGAGCTTCCGCCCCACCTTCGGCTGGAAGGAGTACGGCGTGACCTTGTAGTGCCCCTCCTCGCGGGGCAGCGCCTGGCGGTACTCCACCTCAACCCTGTCGCCGAGAATCTCTCGGATCATCGTCATCAGATCCCGAACACGCATCGGCTGCTGCCCGGTCAGGATCACGTGCTGATTCTCAAAGGCGGGATCCAGAATCTCCACGCTGCAGCGAGCGGCGTCCTCGGCGTGGATGTACTCTCGCATCTCGTCCCCGTCGCCGTAATATACGATCTTCCGATCGGTGATCGCCTGGCAGAGAAAACGGTGGACGCTGTTCCGCATGTCGGCCCGCAGACCGTAGAGGGTCCCGTACCGAAGGATGGTGTAAGGCAATCCGTATTCCCGCTGATATTCCTCCACATAAGACTCACAGGCCTGCTTGCTCGCCCGGTAGAAGCCCCCCGCGCGGCTGTAGACGTAAATCGTGCTGGCGAGGACGAAGCGCCTCGCTCCGGCCTCCCGCGCCGCCTCAAGCAGGGTGACGGTCCCGAGGATATTGGCTTGCACGGTCTCCACGGGGAGATGCCGGGCCTCGTCAATGTCTGAAACCCCCGCGAAGTTGTACAGGACCTGGGCGCCCCGTACCGCCTCAGCCACCTTGGCCGCGTCGAGGATGTCCCCGACGATCATCCGCTGCCCGGGTCGCAGATACGGCGAAGGCTTGAGGTCGTAGACGATCACCTCATGGCCAGATGCCGCTAAGGCATCCGCGACATGGCTGCCGACAAAGCCCGCCCCGCCAAAGACGACAGCCCTCATCACGCCGCTCCTCCCCGCTCAAAGAACTGGATGAGGTTCCGGGCCGCCTCCATCTCCATTGCCACCCGCGACTCGACTGTGTAGGCGCCGATGTGGGGGGTGACCAGGACCTGCGGCAGATCGAGGAGGGGGCCAACGTACGGTTCCTCACCGAAGGTATCCAGGAATGCCCCGCCGAGATGGCCCGTTCGGATGGCATCGGCTAGCGCCACTTCGTCTACCAGGTCCCCGCGGGCGCAGTTGACCAGCAGGGCCCCTGGCCTCATCAGCGCGAGCTGTTCTGCTCTGATGAGGCCTTTCGTCGCGGGCCCAAGATTCACATGGAGCGTCACGATATCTGCCCGCCGGAGTAAGGAATCAAGGGGGAGGTACTCTATGCGGTGTACGCGCGCGAATTCCCGATCCTCAAGCAGGTCATGCGCGACGACCTGCGCGCGGAAGGCGCTGACCAACTCCGCGACGCGCTTGCCGATGCGGCCCAACCCCACGATTCCCACACAACGGTCTTCCAAGAGCCGTCCCATCTCCCGCTTCCACTCCCGTGCCTTGCACCGCCGATCGAGCGAGGGCAGATGCCTCAACAGGGCCAGAATGCCGGCCAGTACCAGCTCGGCGACTGCGTTCGTCGCCGCCCCGGTGGTCGTGAGGACCGCGATGCCAAGCGCCTCGGCGGTTGCCAGGTCGACATTGTCGACCCCAACCCCACAGCGTGAGATCACCTTGAGTCGCCCGGCCGCCTGCAGGACCTCTGCATTCAGGGGCTCCGTCCCGGCAATCATCCCATCCGCGTCCCCCAGGAGTGCCTTGACCTCTGCCGCCGTGAGCCGCCGGCCATGCGGGTTGACGCGATATCGGAACCCCCTCTCCTCAAGCAACCGCAGCGGCCGGTCATCCTCGGCGCCAAAGCTTGTGGTCGCAATCAGGACCTCCGGCACGGCCGCTCCCGCCTTACCCATCCGGCCCCGCCGGTTCAACCCCATGGGCCCTGAGCCAGTGCTCCACCCCGGGAACTTGCCACTCGTAATCGACGTCGCAGCCGCCCCATTGCTTGAGCGCAAAGATCTTCCGCCCCATCCATTTCTGAGGGAGCAGCCCTTCCTCAATCCTTTCAAGGCACCGAGGACGGACGACCGAGACCCCCATGTCGGCAAACCACACGTCCCCCTGCGAGTCGCGGTCACAGGTGAGCGTCGCCGGATCGCCGAAGGTTTCGAACGGGATAAAGGGATGCAACAGTCCGTCGTCGCCGATCCGGCGGGCACGGAGCGGACTCCACATGTTGTACCGCGAGACGGTTACCGCCGAATCGTATTCTGGATGACTCCGGAGAACCTCGACCCCCTCGTCAATTGTTTGCGAGGTAACGGTTGCGGCGTTACAGAAGAGAAGGACCATGAGTTCGACGGTGAGTCCATCGCGGGCGAGGCTGTCCCGGATCACCCGGTATCCATGGACGTAGGCGTCCTCACCCAACGCCTCATTCGTGCAGAGCTCGAGCGGCCTGTCGATCACGGTCGCTCCGTGATCCCGGCCAATGGCCTTGATGGCCGGTGAGTCGGTCGAGACGTACACGCGGTTGACGGTCTTGGCGCCGAGGGCCGCCCGAAGCGGGTACACCATCAGAGGGCGTCCCAACACCGGCGTGAGGTTTTTGCCCGGAAATCCCGAACTCCCCTCGCGTCCGAGTAGCAGGGCGCACACCTGTTCGGCCTTCTTCGCCATGCTGATCCTCAATCGGCCCGTGTAAGTTCGTGCAGTTGGAGCACGGGAAAGTACCTCGGAAATAACACCTGCCCCAGGACGAGGCTGTGAACAGGATTCGACACTCGGGGGAAGATGCGAACGACCTCGCTGTGCACGAGGCGCCAGGGGGTGTGAGAGAGCATCGTCGCAAAGTCTCTGGGAGAGAGTTCGAAGACGTGTCCCGTGTCCACCGAGGGAGAGGTGTCGGAGCGAGGGCAGACTCTCGTTGCGGCCACCCCCGGGATCGTCAGGTACAACCGTCCTCGGCAGACGCGAGCGAATTCGCACAAGGCGCGGACCGGATTCGGGACATGCTCGAGCGTTTCACAGCAGACCACGGCGTCAAAGCTCTGGTCCCGGAAAGGCAGGGCTTCGATATCGCCGCGGCAGGCGAGCCACCCGTCCTTTTGGATTTGCACGACACACGCCTCGAGCAGGTTGTACCCGAGACCCCACCGCGCCCCGAGGGCCTCAAGGAAGAGGCCGTCGGATGCTCCGGCGTCCAGCACCCGCCCCATGGAGGGCGCCAGACCGACCCGCCTGCGCAGGGCCCGCGTGACTTCGAAAAGCTGCCACTTCAAGTGCTCGAGGGTGAAGGGATCGTCCACCCGCGTATGCCCGTAGTGCCTCGCAAAGCGTTCATCCCCCACGACTTCAACCCATGATCGATACTCCGGAGACCGCGCGGCCTTGCGTGCGTAGAGCTTCAAGCCCAGCTCCTTCGTATAGTCGGCGGGTGACCGCCTTGCCAGGGCTGCAAAGACCGACCGCAAGGCCTCCTTGAACGCCGGCTTCACCGGCGCCCTTCCGTACCGCCGCGCGCCCACGCCCCTACCGCGGTCGTCGCGGCGCGAGTCGCCCGCAACAGGTACAAGCCCAGGGCCGGGTACGTCTTCAGGAAATACGGAGCCATGCGGAGCGCCCTCCCATACTGCACGAAGGCACCGCGAAGGTCTCCCTGCCGCTCCAGAAGCCGGCCGGCTCCGTAGAACACGGAGGCCTCTCGCCACCGCGTCCGCTGCCGAAACCCGCGAGAGCCTCTCCGCGGGTGCTCCGCAAAATGACGCCTCACGAGCGCTAGCACGCACTCCGAATGCATGATCGCCCGATGGGAGGCGTTCTCGCCGTGTTCCACGTGCTCACCCAGGACGTCGGGCAGGAATCGGAAGCGACTGACCCGGGCCAGTCTTAACCACAAATCATAATCCTCGACGGTGACGAGCGTCCGATCCTCCGAAAACAGTCCAACGTCGATCAGCGTGGAGCGGCGGACCGTCGTGGCCGAGGGGGAAAGGCAATTGCGCACGAACAGGAGGTAGTCGTATAGATCATCCCAGCGGGATCGGGGCGGGCGGTAGCGCGACAGGCGCCGTATCTTGCCGTGACTTCGATAGATCTGCTCATGGCAGGCTACGTCCGTTTCGGGATGTCTCCGGATCGCCTCGCGGACGCACGCAAGCTTTTCAGGATACCAGAGGTCATCCGAGTCCAGGAAGGCCACATACTCGCCCCCGGCCTCGCGGATCCCGACGTTACGTGAGGCGGCGATCACGCCATGATTCGCGAAGTCGATCCGCCGCACCCGTGGATCCCCAAAGTTCTCGATCACGCCAACGGTATCGTCAGTCGAATAGTTATTGATCACCAGCACTTCGAAATCCGGGTCCGTCTGGGCGAGCACCGATTCAAGGGCGCCGCGGAGGAACCGCGCGTGGTTATACGTCGGAATCACGACGTTGAAGAAGGGCGTTGTCATGCTGCCTCTGTTACCTTGCCGTTTCTCGAGATTCGCAGCGTCAACTCGTAGACAGGGGCTGGACAGAAACCATCAGGAACGTCGAGAACCAGCTACCGTTGAACTCGCAACTTTCGAAAAAGCCCTGAAATCAATACCTACCCCCACTCCCCTGAAACGATGGTCCCCATCGCGTATCACCGGGTATAAATGCCAGCTTCCCCTACAGATCACCTCGAAACTGCACTTAAGATTCCCAGCCGTCTCCCAGCACTACTAAGTACAAACCGAATCTGATCCCGACCTAACCCAGCAAGCCAAGGCATCTTGTACAAGATGATTAAGGTCGAAGCCGCGTATAAAACCCAGCCTAGACCCATGGTCGCCAAATGGCCCCAACCAAATACACCTGCTAGACCCAACGCTTCGCCGGCGACCCATTTAGACAAGAGCGCAACCCCGAACAAAATGCCGAGTGCTGCAGCCTGGTGGCCGTAGTCCCACGTCCACCCGTTCGCCTTGGCGATCAAGCGAGAATAAAGATTCACTCCAACTACCTGCAGCACTACCATCTTGAGGGCCAGGCCGACCGCTGCAAGTCCAAGGCCCGGCACCGCCGCCGACGGCGAGGCCAGCATTAGGTAGGTTACAGGAATACTTACCCCCATCGTAAGTACGCCAATTTTGGCATACCGCCAGGTCTCCCCATCTGCATATAAGAACGTCCCTACTATCTGACCCAGCGACTGGTGAATCGGAACCAGAAACATCAGGCCCAGAATGAGCCAGGCTGCCTCATAGCTGGGCCCAAGTGTCCAGCTAAGGATTTCACGACTGTATGGGAGGAGAAGACAACTGATCCACGCACCGGCAAAGTACAGGCCGCGAGACACGGAAACATAGAGCCTCTGCACCCGCCGGTGGTCCTGGCGCTCCCGAGCCTCTGCGACCTCCTTCCAAAACACCCTCAGGATTGACGCAGTCACAATCAAGCTGACATTCGCAAACTGCTGGCCAACAGCAAAAAAACCCTGCTGCTCCGCTCCCCCGAACTGCTGCAGCAGCCACCGGTCGGCAAAGGCGTAGAGAAACCCTACCCACCCATAGATAACGAGCGGTGCACAATACGTCGTAAACTCCTTCGCCACTGCCCTCGCGTTATCACGCCCTTCGTAATGCGCAGGCAGATTGGCCCGCACCAACCTCGGCCCCAATGCTGCCACAAACAAGGCGTACTCCCCGACCAGCAACCACATGACGTTCTTGACGGTCAGCCACCCCCAGTATGAAGCCGCGAGAATCAGCGCGAGATGCGCCGCGGCCTGGATGACCAACGCCACCTGAACGATGACAGTCTTCCTGACCGCCTCTCCCAATTGACTAACCATTCCCCATGCCTGCATCATCAGGAAGCTTGCGACGAAGGCGAGAAGCACAATCCCACGCTCGTGACCAACCCAGACACGCTCGACGACACTACCAGGCAACAACAACCCGACGACTAGAACCGTGCCGGCAAACTGAAAGACAAGCCATCCGATGTAAAGAGCGAAAAATGTTGCCCCCCTACGCCTTCGTGAAATAAAAGTATAGAAGGCCGACGAGCTCCCCATCTCCAGTAACAGGCTGATGGCAACGAAGCTCCCGAGGAGAAAATTCAGATCACCGTATCGCGAAGCTCCCAACTCACGGGCAATCAGAATACCAGTGGCGAACGAGAGGCCGGCTCGGAGGAAATTAGCCACAACCGTCACGCCGAAGCGAATGCCGATTCGTTCAATGAAGACGCCAGGCACTGAAGCAGCTTCTAGCACCCTGATTTTCCCCTCATCTCTCTCAACGCTCCTTTCATTTCCACAACCCTATTCCTTGCGAACCACCTTACCGTCAGCCTTCAACCATTCAACTTTCCAATTTGTCACTTAGAGTAACGCTGTCTTCCCAATTATCAACTGAATGCTTATTACGGCACACCTGATTCAAAAATGATAGGACGCGCGATACACACTGCCCGTCATGAAGAACATAGTTACGCACGAAGGTTGTCGCGTCAATATCCCGCAACTCAGCCACAAAGTTATTTCCACCGGTCACCAACTGGTGCACAGCTGCTACAAGCGCTTCTTTAGACTTACACCAATAACAGGCACGCTCAAGATCAGCCGCGAAGTGTGGCATCAGACGCGTTTGCCCCGGGTCACAATACAGGATCAGCGGCTTGTTCAAAGCCAGCACTTCGTTCCAGACCGTACCGCTGGAGGTGTCAGTGATGACAACATCACTGCTCCGTATCAGATCATCCAGCGGCTGTGTTTCCTTCGTGCGAATTGAACGAATCTTTGTCCGCTTGAGCCAATATGGGATGGCCTGCCAGTCCGGCATGTACGGGAAAGGGCGATAGATGACCCGCACGTGCAATGCGTTTCCCAAAATCTGTAAGCATTGCCTCTGCAACCAGTAACGCGTGGTATCTTCAACTTGCAGGCTGCCACCAAATGTGTTACGCGATGATAGCTCGCCTACCCAAAGAACATTGAGGGTTTCATTATGTGGGCGTTGGGGAAGAGGATTTCTGAGTTTCATCCTCTCGATACGCGCCGAGCCGACAGGGACACATCGTGCACGGATGGGTACAGTTGATGCTGTGGGCGGTTGAATGCCTTCGCCATAAGTCAAAAAATAATCGGCATACCCTAGCTCTGCTAGCTCATGCGATGGAACGATGTGCGTGCCATACGCACCACCATGTTGAAAACAAACGACCGGGATCCCCCGTCGTCGGCAGTGATACGCTAACCTTTTCGCAGGCAGCAGCGGCATAGCGGAGAAGCAGACTGCATCCGGCTTGACGGCGTCCAAAGCATGCACTGCCACTGCATCTGCATGGCGGGCGAGCAGTGGACCCAACACAGTGAGTGCCCGCAAATGTGGCACAAGGGCTGGAAACAGGTTCATCCCAAGCACGGTAACTGCAGGCGATGCAGGTCGCCCTCGAAGCCAGTCATTAAACAAGTCAGATAGATGCCTCACTTCGGCAGCGTCTGCCTGCGGCAAACCAACATCGAACTTATACTCAGGGCCACCCAGCAGGGAGCCCGCGGACGGGACGTAATACTGAGTCCACCATCGCTCATCCAGCCAGCCCGCTGTAAGACTGAAACATTCAACCCCCCTTGCCAACCGCAAAGCGTCCAACGTCGGGGCCCATTCATAGGCTGAACCTTCGACTAAAAGTAAGCGCCACCCACCGAGATCACCCAAAGACGAAAGATGAGGCCGTCGGGGTTGCAATCGTCCACGGACAAACCCTGCAATCTTTCGACTTGCGTAACGACAAGCCCGCCAAAGACTTCTCGTATAGTGGGTGCCCAAAATACGCTTAGATGCATCGCCTCGCAGTGTCTCAAATGGGAAGCCGTGTGCCTGGCACAACTCTTCGATGACATCCAGCCATGGGTTGCGCCTGTATCCGTCGCCGGCGAACCATGGATCAATCTCGTCATCAAAGACTGTCACACGATCGGGTGCGAACGACTGCAGAGTTTCGCGCATGAGAAACGCACGAGTCACTATAGTCGATATTGAGAACAGAATGTAATAAGCCTGACCACTCAAGAATCCGGGGCCTTCAAACCGGGCAGGTTCGTATCTTGCGGCAATAAAGGATTCGATTTCATGCGCCAGGGAAAAACTTTCGCGACTGAACTGTTCCTCGACACATGCGAGCTGGCGGGTATCAGCATACGCCGATACCCCTTCCTGCGGCAGACCGCACTCATCCAGCGCATCCAGGGCTTCAGCCGTTATTGCAACCAATTTAATGCTCGAGTCAAGCGGCACCGATTGCTTGGCCCTGTATACCTGTGCTCGGTTCTCCAAGAAAACTAATTGGCTGGCCATGCCCGGTTGTTTTGAAGCAATAGCCCCAGGTCGACTAACAGCCATAGAAACATCAGGAGGCTCCATACCCTATACGACCTCAACCTTCCCAGACGAAGATGCTAGGGCAGACACTGAAGGAACCATGAAAGCGCGGAGGGTATACCAGCCGCAATTTGTAGTTCTCAAATAGACGCCTCAGCGGACTCTTGAGACAGGAGACCGCTATTGCTTCGCTAAATTGTGATGTTCACATTGGGCTAACTTGTAGAATGCATTTCCGCATTTGCAAGTACTCCTACGCCTGGCCACTACCCACAAATACAGAAAGAACCCAAACATGAAAAATAGGAGTTTACGCACCCTGATCATTTCTAATATAAGAACTGGATTCGGTGGACGCCTTAGTGCTGGCGTGAAATGAGACTGACTGATCGCGGATTGGTTAGATATCCGCGAGTCTCACACTACTCGAACCGGTTACGCCGAACTCTTCCAACAGGTTGCCTACGACACCCAGATGCTCCTGCAAGGCCTGCGCATCGAACGGCGCTTTCGCTTCAAGCAGGCTCCGCACCTTGTTGTGCACTGAGCGGCAGACAATGATTTTGTATGCGGCGATCTCGTGTTTCGATTGAAGCCGAGCCAGTCCCACGGCGATGCGCCCCAACGGTGCGCCGAACTGGGCCACCGGCGGACCATCCACATAAGGCGATCCCTTTCCGCCAGGCGGATCAGGCAAGGCATACCGGCTGCCGCACGGCGCCCTCGCCTTGCGGCAGAAAAACCGAAGATCGCCCTCCCCCATGAACGCCAACTCCTCAGGGCACGCACCGACGCGCCGCTGGGAGGTGTCATATCCGACTCCCAGCCTGAGCGGTTCGGCATCTTCATATCCCAGTTCGACCAGCCGATTGGTCGTATCGGTCCCCGTGTAGCGCCGCAGATATGGGACGAACCAGTCATCAATCCATTCCGCGATCCGACGCACTGGCGTATCCATGAGCCGAAGCTGGATGATACACTCTCGCAGATCCACACCGCGCAACGCCGCCCGTATACAATCCACCGTGTACCAATAGATTCCGCCGGAGCCGTAGACATACAGCCATAGGTGCCCCCCGGTCTTGAGGACTCGTGTGATCTCCTTCAACCCCTGATCAGGATCGGTGAGATGATGGAGCACGCCGTTGCACCACACCACATCGAAGCTTTCGTCCACAAACGGGAGTTCCATCAGCGAGTCCTGCTGAAAGCCGAGATTTTGGAATCCTTTCTGGACCGCTCGCTTCCGGCAGCTTTCAATGTTGGTTGCGCTCAGATCGACCCCGATAACCTCCCGCGCACCGCATTGCGCCATCAGAATGGATCCGCGCCCCCCACCGCAGCCTGCATCCAGACAACGCTTTCCCTTGAATACGTGTGAGCTAATGCCATTAGCCTTGAGCCGCACATACAGCGGCTCGACAAATTCATCGAAGGTCTTTTCGTCATACAATGAAAACGTGTCTCCATAAACAAGCGCCGTTAGTCGTTCTTGCTCGGTCATGAAAATCGAACGACTCATCCAATCGGTGATCTTGTTTCCCATGGGGGCGACCGACAGCGGGTCGGCTTTGCTCCGCAGTCCTCTCCTCAACCGAGTTTTAGCATGCGCGGGACGAGGAACGCTCGTAAAGTGAACTTTGTGCTAGGTTCCCGCAGCCGTTCAATGACGCGCACCGTGAATCCGGAGCGAGCACCCAGCAGCGCGAGTGACGCAGCGCTGAAGACGTGGTGATGCTCGATGAAGAATTCCTCACGGCCCGGACCCTCGCTGACCGCGGCTTCGCCGTCCGGCACTTCCACGTAGACGAAGCCCGCGGGGTGAAGAAACTTGACGGCCCGCGCGAGTATTCCGATCGGATCCCTGACATGCTCGAGGACCTTGTTGAAGGTTACGAGATCGTACCGGCCGAGATCCTCGACGGTCGCAAAATCGCCGCAGACGCCTCGGACCCCGACCACGTTCCGCGCGTGGGCGACCAGCCGGGGATCGCGGTCGAGGGCCGTCCCATCCCACCCAGCCGCCTTCACGCGGTGCAGGAAGACGCACAGGCCGGAGCCCACGTCGAGGACCGTCGGGGCTCGACCCTCCTGGGCGGGGGCCACCAAGTGACTCGCCGCGAAATCCAGGATCCGCCGCACCCGCCCCACGTTGTCGGACTGCTCTGGCGGCAACGACACGATCCGCTCAAAAGCCTTTCGGACGCCGTCCCTTCCGTAATTCGCGCTGACGTAGTCTTCCTGGTAGAGCCCCGAATCATCCATGGCGTGGACTGAGACGAAGTGACCGCACACGGGGCACCGCAGAACCTCGCGGTGGTAATTTGCGACCGCGCTGAACCGGAAGTGCACTTCGCCTGCGGGCGGCGCATCATACGTGAACGCCGTCGTCCACTCCTTGCCCCCGCACAGGCAACGCGGGTTCACCGATCCACCTCGTCCGACAATCGGACCGCGGCCTCCAGGCGCTCGAGCACCCCGCTTTCGTCGAGCCACGAGACCACCGTGAGCCGCTCATCCGCCACGTACCGCACGAAGGCCGCTTCCTGGCTCCGTTCCACGAGGAGGACGGAGTACTGGTTGATCCGGTTCTTGACGAGGACCCCCCGCAGGCCGAACCGCTGCAACCGCCCGTTGAGCGACGGCGTCGCGTAAAACCCCCACGACTTACGGGCCACGTCGTACTCGGCTCCCGACGGCGTCGTAAAGGTGACCTGCTCATCCGGATCCAGCTCGACGCGCCCGCAATCCTTGAGGCGAATCTTCTTCTCCCCGTGGCCCACGTCGAACAGGCGCGGCGGATCGGCCGGCGTGAACTTCATATCCAGTTCCAATCCGGGATCAGGAATCCCTCGATCATCCACTTCCCATCACGGCGCATCCAGATGTCCCGACTCCTGAATCGCTCGATCACGTCGAGGAAGTGCGCCTCGGTAATGCCGACGAACTCGCAGAACTTCGCGATGTCCTCCCAGGGGGTCTCGTCCCCCCGCTTCCGCAGGACCTCGATGGCCTCCAGTCGCGTCATCCGCCCGTTCCGGATCTCCAGCGAGAGATTGTCGAACGTGCGCGTGAAGCCGAACTTGTACCACTTCAGCCAGTGGTGGATGGAGATGAAGTCGTCATCGATGTCGGCGTAGTCATAATAGCCGGTCTTCGGCCCCTCCGCGCGCGGCTGGAACCCATGCGTCCGCGCGACGGCGAGGCTCGTCTCGGGACCCCACGGGAAGTAGTATCCCAGGAAGACCGCCAGGATCTCCTTGACGTTAAGCTCCTCATCCGTCGGCCCGAAGTACGGCGTCAGTTCCCCCTCTGACAACTCGTCCGAGATCCAGTCCCGCGCCGTCGTCCCGTGCGTGACGCCGTATTTCCTCAGCCAGGCTCCGTCCAGGCAGAACCCGTGTCGATCCTCCGGCGCTCCGCCGTACTCGACGGCCGAATTCTCCCCCCAGACGACCAGCGGAATGTCGAACCGCACCGCGATCTTCAGCGGGATGTTGAAGAGGGCCAAGTGCATCGGAATCGCCGGGCTGCCGTACCGGACCAGCGCCCGATACATGAACTTCCGCTCCACCCTGAGATTGACCTGATAGTCGATATGATCGACCCCGAGGCCGACTAGATTGGCCAGGTTCCTCGCGCCGATCTCCGTGCGCGCCGGCGTCTTCCACGTCACCGCCAATGGGTTCAACCCGTATTCGAGGCACTTCACCACCTGCCATGTGCTGTCCTTGCCGCCGCTCACCGGGATCAGGCAATCGTACCCTCGGCTGCGCGCCTTGGCCTGTTGCACCACTTCCCGGAAAGCCAGTTCGCGGGCCCTCCAGTCGATCTCGCGCCGCATGGCATGGGTCACACAGGCGTTACAGACCCCCTCCTCGTTGAGCCGGATGTTGGGGCGACTGGAGGGGGTGATGCACCGTGCACAATACTTCATGCCCCGAACTCCTCGAGAAACATCTTGCTGGTCAGGAAAGAGAAGAGGAACTTGCTCTCGCTGTTGGGCAGGTCCGGCTTTCCGATCAGGTGCTCGATCCGGTCGCGCCGGACGTGCTCGAAGATCGGGCCCTCGTCGAGCAGGGAGGCCCGGACCTCGGGATCGGCCACTTCGAGAAAGGAAAAGATCGGCGCATTGAAGCCGACCTTCCGCGGATTGTCAAGGATGCGGTCGGGCACAATCCCGCGCACCGCGTCCCGCAGGATCGCCTTGGCGAGACCCCGCCGGATCAAGTGCCTGGAGGGGATCCGGTAGCAGAAATCGAACAGCTGCCGATCCAGGTAGGGCGATCGATTCTCGATGGAGAAGTACATGGCGTTCAGATCGTCCTCGTGCAGGATCACCGGGACGGCCTCGTGGAACATCTCGTTCAACATCCGGTTGCGCAGGAGGCTCGACGCAAACTCTTTTTCCGAGAACGGCTCACACCAGACAGACTTCAGGTACCTCCCAAAGCCGTCCGCGTTGAGAAAGATGTGGTCCCGGAAATTTGGGTTCTCGATGAACAGCTCTGGGTTGGCAAGATACGGATTTCTTACAAAGGGTCGGATATGTTCCATCCATGCCTGTCGTGAGGTTCTGTGGAGCTGGGGGTGATCGCGCACTTCGTACAAGTAGGCCAGGTGATGATCATAGTAGCCCGTGAACAGTTCGTCGGCCGCGGTACCGCTAACGGCTATCCGGTACCCGTGGGCGGCGATCAGCTCCATCAGCAGCCAGTGTGCGAAGTAGGCAATGGTGTAGACCGGGGCATCGTGCTGACGCACCAGGGTGCGCAATTTCGGCAGGAAATCTTTCGTGTCCACGGGAATCGAGGTGTGGCGGATCCCAAGCGCGGCGACGGCATGCTCCACCATATCCTGCTCTTCGTACCGGGCGTCCGAGTTGACGATGGTAAAGCCGTGGACGTCGTACCCGAAGACGTTCTTGGCGATGCTGATCAGCGCGTTGGAATCGACGCCGCCACTCATGCAGAACGCCAGCGGCACATCGGCCCTCAGGCGCAACTCGACGGCGCCAATCAAGCGCTCCCGCGCGCCCGCCACCGCCTCCTCATAGGACATGGCCTCGTCCGGAAGGCAGCGCGGCTGCCAGTAGCCCTGCCGCGTCTCGCGACCGGCGGCGTCCAGACGCAAGAGCGAGGCGTGCGGCAGCTCGGACAACCCCTGGAAGAAGGTGTGCCCATCCTTGTAGAGCGCCTTGTAGCCATTCACGAGGTAGCGGTAAAGGTGGTCGATGTTCACCTCAAACCGCCGACCGAGGAGTGCGACGATGAACTTGACCTCCGAGCCGAAGTAGATCCCCGTCTCATCCCGATACAGGTAGAGGGGCTTTTCGCCAAAGCGGTCACGGGATAACGTCAGTGATCCGTCTGCTTCGTCGTAGACCGCAAACGCCCACATGCCTTCGCACTTGTCCAGGTAGGACCAGCCGAAGTGGTCGATGGCCCGCAGGAGTACTTCGGTATCGGACGTGGTGCGGAACTGCACTCCTCGGGTAGCCAATTCCTCGCGGATCTCCACGTAGTTGTACAGCTCGCCGTTGTATACGAGCCATTTTGCCCCGACCCCGAACGGCTGGTTTGCCCGCTCGTCCAGATCGATGATGCTCAACCGTGTATGCAGGAGACAGACATGCTGGCCCGCCGCATTGATCCACTGCCGGTAGGCCGCATGATCCGGACCCCGCCGACCCATCAGGCGGAGACACGCCTCAACGCGCCCTGGGTCGATCTGTCGTACTCCGAAGTATCCTGCGATCCCGCACATCAGCCGCCCCTACTCCACATCCGCCGGAAGAATCGGCTCACCGAAGGCCAGGGCCCGCTTGAGCCGTTTACCCACGACTCGCGCCTCCTCCCCGGGCGGTAAACCGACGGCAGGGCGAATCCAGGTCAGGTCCTCGAGCCGCACCGTGTGCCTGGCCGGCAGATCCGCCCCCGCCACGATCGAGCGCCGCGCCCGATGCGCGGACTCCGCCTCGGCCACTTGCACGACCTTCTCGCCGCTCCCGAGGAGCACGCCCACGTCGGCGATCTGGCGGACGAGCTTTGCCATCTCCGCTGGGTCCGCCGAAAGTCGGTGGTCCCGGAAATCCGAATAGTTCTTATCCAGGGTGAAGTGTTTCTCGATGATCCGCGCACCCAAGGCGACGGCGATCACGCACGCCTGGATGCCCAAGGTATGGTCCGAATAGCCCACGGTACACTCGAGCTCGCGGATGAGCGTCGGGATCGCCCCGAGGTTCGCCTGTTCTGGCGAAACCGGATAACTGCTCACGCAGTGAAGCACTGCCAGGTGCTGCTGGACTCCGAAGGTCCGCCACCGGTCCTCGATAAATACCTTGCTCTTCCCGATGCCCTGCAGATCGGTGAGCCCCGAGGAGAGGATGATTGGCCTCCCGGTTCGGCAGATGCGCTCGATCAGGGGAAAGAAGTTATTATCGCCCGAGGCGATCTTGTAAGCATCGACTAGCCGCTCCAAAAATGCCGCGCTCTCCAAATCGAGCGGGGTCGCGATGAACAAGAGACCGTGCGACTTGGCCAGCCGGTGCAGCTCCTCGAACTGCTTGTGGGACATCTCGAACGAGGACAGCCGCTCGTATCTTGCCTGGTCCGCGACGGTGACGAAATACTTCGTCCGGAAGACCTGGAACTTCACCGCCCCAACACCACACGCGGCCCCCTCCCTCACCAGTTTCTTTGCCGTCGCGAAATCTCCCTCGTGATTGTTACCGATTTCGGCGACGATCAGTACCTTCTGCGTGAGATCGAATCCACCGATATTCATTTCGGGCCCGATCCATCCCTCGCGTCGCGCACATGTTTGTGCATGACGTACTGGACCCTCACCATGGCAAATCCGAATTTCTGGTACAACTTGATCGACGGGAGGTTCGCAATTTGGGTTCCGACCTGCAGGTAGTCGGACACCCCCGCGTACCGATCGACGAAGAACGCCACTAAGGAGGCGCCGAAGCCGCGGCCCTGAAAGGCGCTGTCCACGCCGATGAGATCAATTGTCCGGACGCGCCGTCCTCCAGCATCGGAGGCGAGGACCGCCAGGAAGCCGGCGGGCTGGCTGTCATCCAGCGCCACCCACAACTGCTCTCCTCGCTGCTTCCTGATGTAGTTGAGGATCCAATCGTGCTTGATCCGGTTTGCCACGGTCACAGGAATGAGTGGGTCTAGATGAAAACGCGAGTATTTGAAGCAGGTAGCGGCGATTCGGAGCACCGCCTCGTGATGCTCGCGCGCGACCTCGCGGATCACGTGCCGTCGTGAATGGGCCGGCCCCGTCGGACCGGCCAGGTCGGCGGCGGGCATTCCGAACGTCACGTTGACATCAACGACGTAGAAGCCGGCCCCGGTCAATTGGCGAACCGTCTCGATGCGATCGGCGCCGACCTTCGCGTAGTACATGGCGTCGGGATGACGGCTCTCGTGATCCCGGATCAAATCGCCGAGGGGCAGGGCTGTTTGCCACGCGTCCGCCGCCCGATCGTCAGCCTCGATCCTGAAGACCGGATAGCCGAATATCTCGGAGAGCCAACTGTCCTCGCGTGTCTTCACGGCTCAGACTCTGCTACAGCCCATCAGCCGAAAAATCCAAGGTCCGGTACCACTTGATGTACTCCGCGAAGCCCAGCTCGAGCGGATATCTCGGCGCGTATCCCAAAAACTCTGCAGCCTTCTTGACGCTCAACGTCCCCCGCGAAGGCATCAGCCTGTCGCGCTCGACGTATTCGACCTCCGCCTTCGGGAAGTGCTGGCCAATGACTTCTACCACGTCCTTAATGGACCGTGATCTCCCGTACGTCAGGTTGAAGATCTGGTTTCGGGCGGCCGGATTTTCAATTGCGAGACACACGCCCTGTACGAGATCCTCAATGTACGTGAAGTCGAGCTTCTCAGTCCCGTCACCCTCGACGCGGAGCTTGGAATCGTTCAAGGCGTTTTCAATGAACACTTGGCCCACCCGTCTGCTGACGCAGCGGGGCCCATACAGTGCAGAAGGACGGATTATCGTGTAAGGCAGGTCAAATACCTGCTGATACGCAATAACTATCTTTTCCCCGGCTACCTTCAAGGCTCCGTAGATCCCGATTGAGTTCAATGGGTGTTCTTCATCAACAGCTTCGGTCAGGAAATTTCCATACACCAGACTGGAGGACAGGAAGATGAAGTGTTCGATGTTGCCACGAGAATAGTCCAACGCATTTTCCAGCGTCCGGAGGCTGTGATCAAAGGTGCTGAACGGATCCTTGTTCGACCGGCCCGCGTGGGAGACGGCTGCAAGATGAACAACGACTTGTGGCTTAATCTGACCAAGAATACGAGATAAAGCATGGTAGTCACGGGCATCCTGTGGATGAAGTGGAATGCCAGCCTTGCGCAATAAATCAAGCCGCTCGTTGATGATCCGCAGATACAGCTCGCGGTGTTGCGCGTCAGCGTCGTGCGAACTGAACCATAACAGATTGTTCACCTGTAGGCTGTCGATGATTTCGACATTCGCTCCCCGCTCGGCCAGAGTGAGGGCAAGGTTGTGGCCAATGAATCCTGCTCCGCCGATGAGGGTGATCTTTCGCCCGCGAATCGCAACGCTCATCTCTTTACCTCCATGAGCAAACTCCTCAATTTGTCAGCGATGTATTTGGTATCATCGGCCGTAACGTGCGGCCCAACCGGTAGTGCCACCGATCGGTCGCTGATCTGGGCCGCCCCACGGAAGGCATCAGCGCTGTATCCATATTTGTTTCGGTAGTAACTCATTCGGGGCACCGGTTGAGGGTAGTAGACACTGGTGCCAATTCCGGCCGCGTTGAGGCGAGCCACGACCTCATTGCGTCCGGCGGACAGCCTATCTCCCAAGACCACACTAAGGCAATAATGGCTGCTCTCCGCATCACGATTCCGCGCATCAAGGATGCGAATGTCAGAAAGCTCCTTCAATGTCTGCTTGAGTGAACCGAAGTTCGCCTGGCGCTGTTCCAGGTTAACTCCGATACGGCGTAGCTGCGACCGTCCGAGAGCGGCCTGCATCTCGCTCATGCGATAGTTCAAACCCAGGGTGGGGACATCGTACATTCCTGGAACGCCCCGTTCAGTGTGAGTCCGGTCCACACCGAAAGCGCGTAACCTCGCCACCGCCTCTGCCACGGCGAGGTGGCGTGTGACAAACATCCCTCCCTCACCGGTGGTGATGTGCTTGACCGGATAGAATGAGAAGCAACCAACATCGCCGAAGAGTCCGACGTGCCCGCCTGCAAACCGAGCTCCGACCGCTAGCGCACAATCCTCGATCACCCTCAAGCCGTGCCGTTCGGCTATTGCCATGATTGCAGGCATATCACATGGGATCCCCAAAAAGTGGACAACCGAAATGGCTCTTGTACGTGGGGTGATGGACGCAGCAATAGCGTCCGCAGTCAGGTTTCCAGTCGCCAGGTCACAATCCACGAATATAGGTTTCGCCCCTGCCCACTCGACGGCATGCGCCGTGGCCGTATGCGTCTGGGCGGGAACGATCACCTCATCACCCAAACCGATGCCGAAGTGCAGGTAAGCCATGTGCAACGCCGCCATGCACGAGCTCACACTGACGCAATGCGCGCCATCACCCAGAAACGCCGCGAATTCGCTCTCGAAGTCCCTGCACTGTGGACCGTGGGTCAATATGTGGCCTTCCAACACCTGCATCACCGCTTTCCGGTCGTCGGCGGTAATCCAGGGCCTGCCGAAGGGGATGTGACGGATTTCGGCGCCACTCATACGTACATAATCTCCACCGCCGTACCCGTGGCGAGCGCCTGATCAGAGGCAACGCACGCGCTGATCACGTCAAATTCGTGCTGGGTTTCTGCCCGGGTGTCCCGGCCGCCTTGAATCGCATCGACGAAACCGGGAATCAGCGCCCCCTTGGTGGCGGAAACTGCCGCGAGATCTAGAACGACCGGCGAACTAGTCCGATCCCGGGAGACGTGCATCCGAGGCCCCATATCATCGTGGAGGAATGTTCCCTTGGTGCCAAACACCCGCACGATGTGCTGGTGGCGGTGCACGCACCCGAAGTTCGCGGTGATGCGGCCGATGGCACCGGAAGGAAATAGGTAGGTCGCCGCCACGTAATCGTGGTAGCGAAAGGCAGTGCCCGCGGTGCAAATCTGGTTGCCGACGGCGGTCACCGATACCGGCCGCTCGGCGAGAAACCAAAGCATCAGATCGACGAGATGAACCCCGCCCCCCTGGATCACGGAATATCCCGCCACGTCCTTCCGCCAGCCTTCGGTGATTTTTTCGATGCGGCCATAGAGGTATTCGCCGTCAAAGGCGTACACCTGCCCGAGCGCGCCCTTCGCAATCTCTGCTCGCAGCCACCGGTAGAGCGGCGCAGCGCGCAGGACAAGATTGGACGCGAGGTACAACCTTTCCCCATCCATCCAGCATCGTTTGATCGACCGGAGCTCCTCGAAAGAACGACACAGGGGTTTCTCTACAAAGACGTGCTTGCCGGATTGCAGGGCGATCATCGTCTGTTCGTAATGGGCATCGTCATACGAGGCGATAGACACCAGGTCGATCTCGGGGTGCTTCAGGACTTCCTTTGCGTCGTCCATGATGGCAGCGGACGGATATTTCGTGCGGGCCGCCGCCCGTCTTTCCGGCGACAGATCACACACGGCGACCAGCTCGCATGCTGGGTGTGCCTGATACGCAGCAATGTGCTCCTCGCCCACGCCAAGGCCAATCACACCAACCCTCAGGCGTTTCATGCGCGCGCTCTCCGGCCGGAGGATACGCTCTCGTAGATGTCGAGAATCTCCTCGAGCCCGTACTGCCAGTGGGGCTTCTCCATCGCATTGACGATGGCGCCAAGACGCTCGATGTCCGCGATACTATCGACAGCAAGGTGGACACCACTATAGTCCGCGTCCGCCCCGAAATTCAGAATCTTGAACATCTCCGGATGCCGGTAGAAGAAAAGCGTCACATGTTCCGCCTCGTCAGCATCCTCCATCGTCTCCACAGTGCGTCGAAAAGTCTCCGTCCGTATCACTTCCACGGACTGCCCACGGGGATACGAGCGGGGGAAAACGTTTGTGACAAGATCGAATTCACCCCTTCGAAATAACTCCACACCCCGGTCGACCAACCTCGGATCGAGAAGCGGGCTGTCCCCACTTACTCTGACGAACGCATCGAACTGGTAGACGTTGAGAACATCCCCGAACCGACTCGCGACATTCAGCAACGAACCACGACAGCAATCTGCGCTGCGCTCGTGGCAAAATCGTTCGACGAGATCGTCGCTCTGATCGGTGGACGTCGCGATGACGACCGAGTCCAACGAGGCACACTGCCGCAGCCGTTCCAGCAGATATTCCAACATCGGCTTCCCGCCAACCTGCTGGAGCACCTTACCTGGTAACCGATCGGAATTCATTCGAGCCTGAACGATCCCCCCGATTTTCATCACCGCGTGGCCGACCAGTCAAAGCCCCTGGACGCGACGTCTTCGACCCTCCAAATCCAGCCAGCTACTGAAATACCCGATGTGGGGCGCCTGCTTTAATCAATCTACTGCCCGCTAGCCATAGTATGCTGGAATGTTGGCGTGCTGGAACGCTTAAACCCTAAAGTCCGGCTCTGTATGCAAGCCGCTAAGTTTGTCCGCCACATCTTCATAGGCTCCAGTAGAGGATGCCGG
This sequence comes from candidate division NC10 bacterium CSP1-5, assembly GCA_001443495.1. Classification (GTDB taxonomy): domain Bacteria; phylum Methylomirabilota; class Methylomirabilia; order Methylomirabilales; family CSP1-5; genus CSP1-5. The sequence continues at coordinate 43,382 of LDXR01000016.1, forward strand.
TATTCTCGACGGCGTCCCGAGGCAGCACCCCTTTCACATCCACCAGCACCCTGGTCCCATCTTTCCGCAAGAGCCCAAGATACGTTTCGAGTTCTTTTTGCCGAAACACTTGGTGGGAAACGGCGAGGACGACGGCGTCATAGTTGGGTTTGTTGGGTCCATCAGGTTTATAGGGTTCGAACGGGTCAGAGACGGGTCGCAGGCCCAGTTTGTGTAGCTCTGCCGCACCGACCAAGGGGTCGTACACCGCCACCTCGACCCCGTAGGTTTCCAGTTCGCGCACCAGTTCCACGATTCGGGTGTTGCGGACGTCGCGCACGTCCTCTTTGAAGGTGGCACCCAATATCAGGACCTTCGCGCCTTGGACGGCCTTTCCGGCCTTGATGAGCAGCTTGATGGTTTCCTGGGCTACATACACCCCCATGAAGTCGTTAATGCGCCGTCCGGCCAGAATAACTTCCGGGTGGTACCCGATTTCCTGCGCCTTGTGCGTGAGATAATACGGATCCACCGGGATGCAGTGGCCCCCCACCAGCCCGGGCCCGAAGGGCAAGAAGTTCCACTTGGTCTGGGCCGTTTTGAGAACTTCCTGCGTATCGACCCCCAGGCGGTGAAAGAGCATGGCCAGCTCGTTCATCAGGGCGATATTTAGGTCCCGTTGGATGTTTTCAATGACCTTGGCTGCTTCCGCCGTCTTGATATCCTGGGCCCTATACACCCCCGCTTTTACGACGAGGCCGTAGACCCCCGCCATCGTCTCAGCGGTCTCACCATCCTGGGCAGCAACCACCTTGACTATCGTCTCCAGCGTGTGCTCCGGATCGCCAGGATTGATCCGTTCAGGGGAGTAGCCCACACCAAAGTCCTTGCCGGCTTTGAGCCCTGATTCTTGCTCGAGGATCGGGATGCATACCTCCTCCGTGCAGCCGGGATAGACCGTGGACTCGTACACGATGATTGGGTGTTGGGTGTTTGGTGTTGGGTGTTGGGTCGTCGGTCGTCGGATTTTGAGGATGTGGGCGACGAGGCGGCTGGCCTCGAGCAGGTGCGACAGGTCCGGCCTCTTGGCCGGGTCTACCGGGGTAGGGACGGTCACAATGAGGAAATCGGCTTTTTCGAGGGCTGCAGGATCATTGGCAAGCATGAGCTGCGGGACTTTGAGGGCTTCGGGCGGGATCTCTCCGGTGCGATCGTGTCCCGATTCAAGCTCCCGAATGCGATCAGGATTGATGTCGAAGCCAACAGTCGGGAGGACCCGGCCGAAAGCGGTGGCCAGCGACAGCCCCACGTAGCCCAGTCCGATCACCCCTATGCATTCAACGGGAAGCGGGTTCATTGGGTTTGTTGGGTTTGTCGGGTTCATTCGGTGCCGAGCTCGACGGCGCTGGCCCATTGCCGGTTTTCCAGGTACCACTTGACCGTGTGCTCGAGCCCCTCTTCCCAGGTCGTCTGCGGCGACCATCCCAAGAGCCGTCGCGCCTTCGAGAGATCGGCCCAGGTGGCGGGAACGTCCGCCGGATGACCGGGGCGAGACTGGATCACCGCCTCGCGCCCCAAAAGGCGCTCGATCGTCTTGATGATCTGCCGCAGCTTGACGGGACGGTCGCTACCCAGGTTGACGATCTCAAAGCCGATCGACTGGAGCCCCAGGAGCGTCCCGCGCGCGATATCATCCACATAGGTAAAGTCGCGCTCCTGCGAGCCATCGCCGTAGAGGATCAACGGCTCCCCCTCGGCGATCCACTTGATGAACCGAAAGATGCTCATGTCGGGCCGACCGGCGGGGCCGTACACGGTGAAGTAGCGGAAGATCGTCACGTCAAGCCCGTAGAGATGGTGATACGTGTAACAGAGGGCCTCCGCCCCCTTCTTCGACGCCGTATAGGGAGAGAGCGGCCGATCGGTGGGGGCATCCTCACGAAACGGCCGTTCGCCCTCGCCATAGATGCTTGATGTGGACGCCAGGATAAACTTCCTGATGCCGGAGTTCCGGCAGCACTCCAGCAGATTGAGGGTGCCGATGACATTGGTCTGAAAATAGGGCCAGGGGTTCTTGACACTCGGCCGCACCCCGGCACGGGCCGCCAGGTTTATGACAGCAGTGATTGGTGATTGGTGGCTGGTGGCCAATAGCTGTTGAAGGGCCTCGCGGTCGGTGATATCGAGCCGGTGAAAGGAAAGATTCGGGTGGCCGTCGAGCTGGGCGAGTCGCCACTCTTTGAGCCGCAGGTCGTACGCGTCGTTCAGGTTGTCCACGCCGATCACGCGGTGCCCCTCGCGAAGCAGGCACTCGCTCACCTTCCAGCCGATGAATCCGGCGCAGCCAGTGACTAAGATGTTCATTGGGTTCATGGGGTTGATTGGGTTTGTGGGGTGCATTTTGGGTGTTGGGTTTTACCAGTCGAGGGGAACGGCACTGTCGGCATCAATCTCGACAGCAACCGACTGCTGCAGGATGTCGATGGAAACCACCAGACGGTGCTTGCCTTTCCTCCTCACCAGGATTCCGCTCAACCCCCCCAGCGGGCCCCGGACCACGCGAACCCATCGACCCTCGGTCAGATACGGGTATGGATCGCAGGGGAGCTTGGTGAGACAGATCTCGCGGACGGCTTCAATCTGGTCATCAGGGATGGGGGCCGGGGTGCCTTGGAAGCCCACCATACAGACCACCCCATCCGTGCTCACCACCTGCCGCTTCTGCACGAGGGAGGTGTGCACAAAGACGTAGCCGGGGAACAGGGGGAGTTGGACCAGTTTGCGTCGGTCCTTCCAGCGGGAGAGGACCTCGCGGACGGGCAGAAACGCCTCCATCTCGCGCTTGGCCAGTTGCTCGGCGACCGCCTTCTCGTGGCGGGGGCGCGTGTAGAGGGCGTACCACCGCAGCACTGAGAGTGATTGGTGACTGGTGATTAGTGATTGGGGAGTCGCGGACGACTGTTGAGTCATGGATACTTCCACACGACGACGCTCTCTAGGCATGATCTTTGGCGTTCCGCCTCGAAGCGATGGACCGAACGAGGTTCGTCAGCATTCTTCCGACGGACTGGCAAGCATCGGCGAGCTTCTCGTGATGGCTGGCCGGAATTAAGCCCTCTTCACGAGCAAAAAGGAGAAGGTACCGCGTTTCGGCCAGAGAACGGCGTGCCACGTTCAGAGACTGTGTGAGTTCCTTGGAGTGCATACTTGCGGAGCCCTCCGCTATATTCGCAGGCACCGACAATGCAGCACGTCGTAGCTGGTTCCCGAGGTCGTACACGTAAGAGCGGGGAAACCGGTGCGTGACGCTGAAGATTTCGTGGGCCAATTGGTTAGCCGCCTTCCAGACCTCAAGGTCCTCAAAGCTTCTCACTTTCCCCAGGCTACTCACCCCTGACCATCCTTAACACCTAGCACTAACCACTAATCACCTGTCACCTTTTACCTTCGTTCACTACCCCACCAATCACCAGCCACTATTCACCAATCACCTTTCACTGGCCCTGGGCAGGCTTGCGCCCTCTCAGTTACAGCCCACAATCGCTGTAACCATCGAGGAATAAAAGCTTAAAATGCATTTGCGCTTGGAGGCTGGAATGCTCGGATGCCTGGATGTCTTAGCCTGCTAGCCTTCCAGCCTGCTAGCGTTCTAGCCTGCTCGGCTGCCCGCCCCGTCGGTCTCCGATTCTCGGGCAGGGGTATCGCGGAGAAAAACAATTCTGTCTTCGGGGACCTTCAGGGAGCGCAATCGATCCAGGATGTCTTCGGTGCCATTCCGAACAGCCAGGACGACCCAGTCGTAGCTCAACTCCGGCACCTCAGGAAGTGTCCGCACCTTGTGCCCGAGGAACGTGCTCCCCGCCTTCTCATCATCGACGACGTGCTCAAGGCTGAGATCGACTTCCCAGAGGACGAGGGCCGCGATCTCGGCAACCTCACCCGACCCAACCAGCAGGACCCGCCGCCCACCCGAGAGGCTCAGCGGCGAGAGGCGCTGCCGAAATGTCTCGCGTAATTGTGTGTAATAACTCAGAGAGTACTCCACATATTGGTAGGCCAACCGAGCCTTCTCGGCAATTCCCCGGGGAGTGAGGAGATACTTCAGGCGGGAGCGCTTGACGTTGACGATCTTGACATACCCCTTTCTGGCCAGTCGCTTGATATAGAGGTTGGTCAGGCCCAACGCCATCCCGAGCTTCTTGGCCAGCGCGCGTTGGGTAACGCCCTGCCCCTTAGCGATTTCGGTCAGCAGTTCCAGTTCGCGTTTCGCCTGGGGATCCATGGTTTTTAACCCTTTGATTTCAGTAGATTATGCAGGATTCGGGCCAAGTTGTTCAACATTCGAACATTACACGGAATCCTTGTCAAGGAAAATCTGGAAAGTGGGGGTCCGCCAGACGGAACCACCTGGAAAGCAGTTCGGGGGAAGGAGGGGGAAGTGGTCTTACGCTTCTCTACCGACCTCGATCATCTGGGCCCGGTACAGACGGGCGTAGGTACCACCGCACGCCAGGAGCTCTGCATGAGTCCCCTGCTCCACGACCTGACCTTCGTAGAGAACCAACACCTTGTCCGCCCTCCGCACGGTCGAGAGGCGATGGGCGATGACAAAAGTGGTGCGATGTTCCATCACGCGGTCCAGCGCCGCCTGCACCAGCTCCTCTGATTCCGCATCCAACGATGAGGTGGCCTCGTCCAGGATCAGGATCGGGGGGTCCTTCACCACGGCCCTGGCAATGGCGATCCGCTGGCGCTGTCCCCCGGAAAGGAGGACCCCCGACTCTCCAATCCGCGTCTCAAGCCCGTGGGGAAGCTTCTCGATAAACTCCAGGGCGTTGGCGATGCTGAGGGCCCGAACCACGCGCTCCGGGGACACATCTCGCCTGCCATAGACGACGTTATTGAAGATGGTGTCATCAAAGAGGATGATCTCCTGAGTGACCATCCCGATCTGTTCGCGCAGGGACTTCAGCGTCACGCGACGGATGTCGACCCCGTCGATCTCGACCACCCCAGCGGTCGGATCATAGAAGCGGGGGATGAGGTTGACCAGGGTGCTCTTGCCGGTGCCGCTCGGTCCCACGATGGCCACGATCTGACCCATCCGGGCGGAGACGGCCACATCCCTGAGGACTTCTTGATGCCCGTCGTAACTGAACGATACGTGCCGAAACGCCACCCGTTCCCGCATCGGCGGCAGGACGATCGCACCGGGAATCTCTTGGACCTCCGGCTGTGTATCCATCAGTTCAAAGATCCGCCGGACGCCAGCCATTCCATGTTGAATGGAGTTATTCATCTTTCCGATCTTCCGGACCGGCTGGAAGAACAGCGCCAGTGTGAGGAGAAAGGTCAGCAACTCCTCGGGAAGGATGAGCCCCCGAACGACCAGGTAGCCCCCCAGCCACACCATGAGGAGAACGCCGCCAAAGGCCAGGATCTCGATGACCGGCGAGGAGAGTGCATCCACCTTCGCAATCCGCATGCAGGCCCGGAAGAGCCCCGCATTCTTCTGCGCGAACCGGAAGCGTTCGTACGCCTCCATGGCGAAGGCCTTGACGATCCGGATGCCGCTCACCGTTTGCTGGAGGAGGATGTTGAGCTCCGCCCGCCGTTCCTGGATCGCGGTCCCCCGCGACCGCATCTTCTTGCCGAATTTCACGATGGGGTAGACCGCGAGGGGAATGCTGGGTAATGCGATGAGGGCCAGGGGCCAGTTGATCAGAAACAACACCACGAGCAAGCCCACCGCGCTGAACGGCTCTTTCAGGAGGCTGGCGAAAAGCCACAGCAGGCTCCGACCGCAGAGATCGACATCGAAGGTCAGGCGGGACATCACCTCGCCGGTCGGCGTGCGAGTAAAGTACCCGACGGACAGGGCGTGGAGATTGGCGTACAGATCGTCCCGGAGGTCCCGCTTGACCGCCTCGGCGACATAACTGACGAGGTATTCCTCGAGATACGAAAAAATCCCCCGGAGGATCGCCCCCAGAAGGAGGACCAGGACACCGAGCGAGAGGAGCGTCAAGGCATTCGACGCCAGTGATTCGGGCAACCGGCTGAGGAGTTGTGGCCCCAGGTCCTGCAAGGGGCCCGGCAGGCTGAGGCGGGGGGCGCTTCCCATATGAAAGACGAGGCCGAAGATCGGCTGCAGCGCCCCCGCTGAGGCCGCGCCCAGGGCGGAGACGACGACCGTGGAGAAGATCGCCAGGGCCACGGGCCCTCTGTACGGTCGGGCGTAGCGAAACAAACGAATCAGGTTTCTCACGACTCACCCTTTATTGGTGGATGGTGGCCAGTGATGAGTGGTTGGTGAATGGTGAAATGCGCAAAACATTCGTCACCAAGCGCGAGCCACTAGCCATTTTTTCACCTTTGACCGGTCACTTTTCACCAATCACTCGTCTCTGGTCACCAATCACTACTCACCAGTCACGCCCCGCGGAGCGCGGCGGAGATACGGAGAAGCGACTGCAGGAGCACCTCGAGTTCTCCGAGCGGCCACATGGTAGCTCCATCCGATGGGGCACGATCCGGATCCGGGTGGACCTCCATGAAGATGGCATCACAACCCGCCGCCACTGCCGCGCGCGCCAGATGAGGGACATACTCCCTCAGACCCCCCGAGGCCACACCGGTCCCCCCGGGAAGCTGAAGGCTATGGGTGGCATCAAAGACCACTGGGTAGCCGATGGCCCGCATCATCGGCAAGGCCCGCATATCCACGACGAGGTTGTTGTATCCAAAGCTCGTCCCACGTTCGGTGATCAACAGTCGGTGATTGCCGGTGGAGACCACCTTTTCCACCACCCGAGGAACCTCACCCGGTGAGAGGAACTGCCCCTTTTTCACGTTGACGGCTAGGCCACTCTGGCCCGCAGCCAGGAGGAGGTCGGTCTGTCGGCAGAGGAAGGCCGGGATCTGCAGCGCGTCCACGACCTCCGCTGCAAGCGTAACCTGGGACACGTCATGCACATCGGTGAGGACCGGCAGCCCGGTCTTTTCCCGCACGCGGCGGAGGAATTCGAGCCCCCGCTTAATCCCCGGCCCCCGGAAAGAGGCGAGCGAGGTTCGGTTCGCCTTGTCGTAGGACGACTTGAGAATGACGGGGATCCCCACCCGGCCGCAGATTTCCTGGAGTCGTTCTGCTACTCCAAGCAGGTGGTCCTCCCCCTCGATCACACACGGTCCGGCAATGAGGGCCAGCGGATGGCCGGCGCCCACGGTCACAGACCCCACGCTGACTGACCGGTGCGGAGGCCCCTTCGGGTGGCTCACGGCCTGCCCTCCCCGTCCCGCCCCTTGCGGGCGGCGTAGGCGTACATGCTGTCGCTCAAGGGGAAGCGATCGAACCAGGTGGAGGGAAGCGGCTCCAGCCCCGCCCGGGCAAAGAGCAGCCGGAGCCCGCGGGGATTGAAAAAGAACCGGTGCTCGGGAAGCTTGTACCCGCTCCACCCGCCGCGGAGGATCCGCCGGTTCAGAGAAGAAAAGTTCGGGGTCTTCACCACTAGGACACCCCCGTCCCGCAGCAACCGCCGACATTCCCGGAGGACAGCGAGTGGATCGGACAGGTGCTCCACCGTGCTGAATAGCGTGATCACGTCGAACCCTTCGTCCGGGAAGCCCGCCTCCCGCACGTCCCCGGAGAACACCCGGGCCCCGAACATCGCGCGGGACCGCTGCAGGGCGGTCGGCGACACCTCCACCCCCTGGACCTCGAACTGACTCTGGGCCACGCTGAGGAATTCCCCTTTTGCACAGCCGATGTCCAGCAGCCGCCCCCCCTGCTTCCAGCGGAGGACCCGGCGGAGCTTACGGGCCTCGAAGCCTCTCCAGTAGAGGAGACCTCTCAAGGCTTTCCCGATGGCGTGCCACCGACGCCGGAAGACGCCGCGCTGCTCTGGGATCCGCTGGAACCAATCGCCCGGTGGGGCAAGCGCCTCCCCGGCCGAAGACGAGACAAGAAACCCGTTCGTGCAGGTAGCGCACTGGAAGACGGTCCACCGCTCCTTCCGGAACACCGGATGGAGACGGCAGCCGCCACAGAGGAGACACTCCGCTCCGCTGCCCGCCGAGGGCGCGCCACTGCTGGTCATCGCTCCTGGCCGGCCCGCTCCTGATACGCCAGTGCCGCCTCGATGAACGCCCGGAACAGGGGGTGGGGCTGTCTCGGCCGCGACCGAAACTCAGGGTGGAATTGACATCCCACGAAGTAGGGGTGGTCCGGCAGCTCGATCATCTCGACGAGCCTGCTGTCCGGGGAGTAGCCGCACATGACCATTCCGTGCTGCTCTAGGACCTGCCGGTACTCGTTGTTCACCTCGTACCGGTGGCGGTGCCGCTCCGAGACCTCGGCCATACCGTAGATCCGTGCCGCCCCCGAGCCCGGGACCAGCTGACAGGGATAGGCCCCTAGGCGCATTGTCCCCCCCAGGTCCGTGATCCCCTGCTGCTCCGGCATGAGCGCAATAACCGGGTGGGGAGCCTTGGGTTCGAATTCGGTGCTGTTGGCTCCGGCTAACCCGCAGACGCTCCGGCTGAACTCGATCACTGCGCACTGCATCCCGAGGCAGATGCCGAAGAAGGGGATCCGCTCCTCTCGGGCGTACTGGATGGTCGCGATCTTCCCTTCGATCCCCCGGACGCCGAAGCCGCCGGGGACCAGGACCGCCTGGACGTCGTTCAGGTGGGGCTTGGGGCCGTCCCGCTCGATCTGCTCCGCATCGACCGAGCGGACCTCCACCCCGCAGTTGTTCGCGATCCCGCCGTGGGCGATGGCTTCCATCAGGCTCTTGTAGGCATCCTTCAGGCTCAGGTACTTCCCCACGACGGCGATGGTCACGCGCCGCGCCGGGTGCTTGACCTTCCGGACGATCTCTTCCCAGGTGCCGAGGTTCTGGGGGGCGGCAGGGAGGCGCAGCAGGTCCACCAGGAGCTGGTCCAGCCCCTCGCTGTGCAGGAACAGGGGCACCTCATAGACCGTCTCGACGTCCTTGGCCGTGATGACCGCGCGCTCCGAGACATTACAGAAGAGGGCAATCTTGACCTTGAGTTCCTTGGGGAGGAGCCGGTCGGTCCGGCACAGGAGGACGTCCGGCTGGATCCCGATCTGGAGCAGTTCCTTCACGCTGTGCTGGGTCGGCTTGGACTTCAGCTCGCCGGCGGTCCCGATGTAAGGGACCAGAGTCAGATGCAGGTAGGCCACGTTCTCCCGACCCACGTCGCTTCGAAACTGCCGAATGGCCTCGAGGAAGGGAAGGCCCTCGATGTCGCCCACCGTGCCCCCCACCTCGACGATCACCACATCGACCCCCTTGCTCACGCGGTAGATCGCCCGCTTAATCTCGTCGGTAATGTGCGGAATCACCTGGACCGTCCCGCCGAGGTAATCGCCCCGCCGCTCCTTCATGATGACGTTGTAATACACCTGTCCGGTGGTGACGTTGTTGTCCCGGGTCAACCGGGCACTCGTAAACCGCTCGTAATGGCCCAGGTCCAGATCGGTCTCCGAGCCGTCATCGGTCACAAAGACCTCGCCATGCTGGAAGGGGCTCATGGTGCCCGGGTCCACGTTGATGTAGGGATCGAACTTGAGGAGGGTTACCTTGAGGCCACGACTCTCCAAGAGACACCCGATGGAGGCAGCCGCCAATCCCTTTCCCAGGGATGACAGCACCCCACCGGTCACAAAGATATACTTCGTCGTCATCGCTCCCCCATCCTATGCGTCACCTGCCTCCCCCAGCCGGTCGCCGCCACCATCCGCTCGATCCGTGCCAGGTCCTCCGGCGTATCCACGCCGATGCTGTCGTATTTCGTCTCGACGACCCTGATCGGGTACCCATACTCTAACGCCCGTAGCTGCTCCAATTGCTCAGCCTCCTCGAGCGGGGTGGGGGCCAGCCGGGCCAGCTCAAGGAGGAAATCCCGTCGGTACACATAGAGGCCGATGTGTTTGTAATACAGTGGCTGAGGGCCGAGGACTGAGGACTGAAGTCTCGCGCTCCCTGCACCTTCTGCACCCTGCACGCTGCACTCTGCGCTGGGAGCCCGGTGGTACGGGATCGTAGCACGGGAGAAGTACAGGGCGAATCCCCGGCAATCCCGAACCACCTTGACCACATGCGGGCTGTGGCATTCGTCCTCCGCCTCGAGCCGGCGGCACACCGTCCCCATGACCAGCTCCGCCTCAACAAAAAAGGGGGCCACCGCCTCATCGATCATGGCCGGCTCGATGAGGGGCTCGTCCCCCTGGATGTTGACGACCAGCTCGGAGCTCAGGGAGGCGGCGACCTCCGCAACGCGATCTGTTCCGGACGGGTGATGCGCCGCCGTCAGTTGGACCTCCCCGCCAAATGCAGCGACCGCATCGCGGATCCGGAGGTCATCGGTCGCCACCACCACCCGCGCCAGCGTCTTGCTCCGACGGGCCCGTTCGTACACATGGCAAACCAATGGTCGTCCGCAGAGCGCAGCCAGCGGCTTGCCGGGGAACCGAGAGGAGGCGTAGCGGGCCGGGATGACCCCTACCGCCTTCACGATGCTACTCCTCCTTCTGTGCCAAGGCTCGCTGGAGCTCTGCCACACTCACCGTTGCGGTTCCTCGCTTCCCCACCACCACGCTGGCGGCGTGGTTGGCGATGTGGGCCGCCTCCACCATCGTCGCCTTGGAACAGAGGGCAAGGGCCATGGCCCCGACCACCGTGTCCCCTGCCCCGGTGACATCGTACACCTCTTTCGCCACCGCCGGGATATGGCTGACACGACCGTCCGCCTCGAACAGGGACATCCCCTTCTCCCCGCGGGTGACGAGCACCGCCTGAACCCTCAAGGTATCGACGAGATGTCGCCCCGCCTCCACGACCTCTGCTTCACTCCGAATGGGCCGTCCCCAGGCGGTCGCCGCTTCCCAGTGGTTGGGCGTGAGCACGCTGACATTGCGATACATGTCAAAGTGATTGACCTTGGGGTCCACCACGATCACCACCCCACGAGCGTGGGCCAGCGGAAGGATCTCCTGGAGGAGCCGACCGCCGATCACTCCCTTTCCGTAATCGGAAATGACGAGGGCATCGACAGAGGCCAGCCGATCCCGGATCAGCTCCTCAATCCTCCCCCGGATCTCATCACCCAGATCATCCGTGGACTCCCGGTCAAATCGTACCACGTGCTGGGGCCCGGCGACAACCCGGGTCTTGCGCGTGGTCTTCCGCGACCGATCCACGACCATACCATCCGACTTCACCCCGATCTGCTCGACCTCGTGGATCAAGCGCTCTGCCATGGCATCGCCACCCACGACGCCGACCAGATCCGCCTGGCCACCGAGGGCGCGCACGTTGGCCACCACATTGGCGGCGCCCCCCAGACGGATATACTCGTGCTCCACCTCGACGATCGGGACCGGGGCCTCGGGCGAAATCCGTGAGACGCCTCCCCAGATATATTCGTCCACCATGATGTCCCCGACTACTAGGATCTTCCTTCGGGGAAACCGGTCCAACAGCTCATGAAATGCGAAGGGGGGGTGGTGTGGCTCGGAAATCCTCACGAGAGTGACCTCCGGCGAAAGTAGTTCCAGACCAATTGGAAAAAGATGTTCGAGCGGCACAGCGCGAGAATGAACTTCCGGTGCCGCTCGAAATCTGCACACCGCCTCACCAGCTCTGGCAGGTCGGAGTCGTGGTAGGCGCGGATCAGGCGGTCGATCTGCTCGTCCGAGAGCGTCCCTCCCACGCGCCGGAAGAAAGAGCCTACCCGAAGCTCGACGCCGATCTCCTGGCGCCACCGCCGCTCGTACTCACCCAGGATTCGCTCGCTGAGATCCCCGAGGCGAAAGGCCCGGTCTAGCGTTGCGGCCGCTATATCACCGCATAGGATTCCGTACGAGATTCCCCCGCCCGTCGTCACCTTCACCTGTCCCGCTGCATCTCCGACCAGCAGGATCCTGTCGCGAAAGCTGCGACAGATATTGGCAATGGGAATCGCCTTCCGCTTGATCTGAGTCACCGGCTGACGAAGTCGAGAGGCGATGGATGGGTGCTGGAGAAACCGTCTGAGGTGCTCCACGGCCCCGGCACCGTTGCAGACCCCCACCCGCGCCACGGGGCCAGCCGGAATAGCCCAGGCAAAGCTGCCGGGGGCCACGTCTCGCCCCAGATACACCTCCACGCCGTCTACGCCTTCCATGCTGGCTTCAGCCTGGGCCGCCTGCAGAAAGGCAGAGGGTCGCTTGAGTCCCAGTCCCCGAAGCAACCCGTAGCGGATGCCGGTGGCCAGGACGACCGACCGCGCCCTGAAGGTCATCCGGGCCTCGCCGTCCTCCGGTCCCCTCTGGACCGCCGTCACCGTCACATGATCCTTATGCTGCTCCAGGCCGACACATCGGACCCGCAAGAGGTAACTCGCGCCACAGGCGAGGGCCCGCTGCGCCATCGTCTGATCAAACTCACAGCGGCGCACCACATAGGCCATCACCCGATCGGCCCCGACCGTCGCGGAACCGCCCTTGGGCGAGAAGAAGGTGGCGGAATTGAATCCGCGGATGACCGAGTCACGAGGAAGGTCGAATCGCTCGAAGGCCTCCGCCCCGATAAGGCCCGAGCAGTTCGTTGGCACGCCGATCTGTGGATGTTCTTCCAGGACGAGGACCGTGTACCCTCGCTGGGCCAGGCTGGCCGCCGTCTGGCTCCCTGCCGGCCCCGCCCCCACCACGATCACATCGTGCATAGAGGCCCCTCCGCCACGTTAGCCACCCTCCGAATCGCGGGCGAACTCACTCCTTCGCTCGTAACTTCTTCGGCTGCTTCCCTCCTTCTACGCCCGAGCCCTGAACAAACCGTTTAACAATACCCCTGAACCTTCCGCTGGTCAACAAGAAATCGGGCACGTGAGAACGTGCGGTTAGGGGTTGCCGCGACGCGGAAGGGTAAGCAGCCTCCACAGCCCCACGACCGAACAAAGGACCAGCACAAGACTCATGATCTGGGCGGCCCGGAAAGGCCCCAGCATGAGGCTATCGATCCTGAGCCCCTCAATGAAAAACCGCCCGAGCGAGTAGAGCCCGAGGTAGCTGAGAAACAGCGCCCCCCGGACCGCCTCCAGCCGTTTCCTGAGGAGGCCGAAGAGCAGGACAAAGACGACAAAATCCCAGATGGATTCATACAGGAAGGTCGGATGGAAATATTCGTACTCCGCCAGATGGGGGGGGCGATGGCCCGGATCGATATACAGCTTCCAGGGAAGGGCGGTGGGAGTCCCAAAGGCCTCCTGATTGAAGAAGTTTCCCCATCGCCCGATGGCCTGTCCCAGGGCGAGCGGAGGAGCCGCGATGTCCAGATACACCGAGGCGGGAAGGCTTCGCCGCCACGCCACGAAGGCCCCAGCGGAGACCCCGGCCAGCAGCCCACCGTGAATCGCCAGCCCCCCTTCCCAGACCGCCAGAATCTTCCAGGGGGAGAAGGCGTAGTGCTCCCAGTTGAAGAGGACATAGTAGAGCCGGGCCCCCACCAAGGCAGCGATGATGGCGATCACTGCCACATTGACAAGTTGCTCGGCGTCTTCCCCCCGACGCCGGGCCTCCCGCTCGGCAAGAAAGATCCCGAGGAAAACGGCCGTGGCGATCAGGAGGCCGTACCAGCGAATCCCGACCGGCCCGATCTGAATGGCGATGGCGCCCGGTGAGGCAAGCATCTCGGTCCTCAGTCGAATCCCCTCACGTTCCCGGATCCCTGAACCGGTGCTTCAGCCCACGAATCCAATCCTGCAGGGCCTCCCGGGTACTTCGGAAGGCCAGCTCCTCCCAGGGGAGTGCCCCGACAGGAAAGAAGGCAACCTCTTCCGCCTCGTCCCCTGCTCGCGGTTCTCCCCCGACGATGCGGGAGAGGTAGACGACGGTCACGACCGGCGATCCTTGGTAGGAATAGACGTTCAGCAGGGAAAGCTCCTCGATCTCCAGCGCAACCTCTTCTCGGGTCTCCCTCACCGCCGCCTCCTCGACGCTCTCACCGAGTTCGACGTAGCCGGCGGGAAAGGTCCACTTCCCCCGGGCAGGCTCGATCTTGCGCCGTAAGAGGAGCACGCGGCCGTCGTGGACGGGAATCACCCCGGCCACCACCTTCGGGTTGCGGTAGAGGATGAAGCCGCAGGACAGGCAGACCGGCCGCTCCCTCCCCTCCGCCTCAACCCACTGCCATGTCAGGCGCCCACCGCAATCGGGACAGAAAGCGCTCTCTTGCGTCAGCATCCCCGCCTCTCCGACCGGCTAAGACACCTGGATAAAAGCCTTCGTCCGGGGCTCCAATGCATACAGAACAATGGTGAGGCTCACCGGCTCCAGGTTTCGGCTTCGGAGGGCCAGCATCCAATCGTCCCAGGTTGCTCTTGTTCGCGTAAACCTCATCCACTTATCTCTCGCATTCGGGGTCTTGTAACTATCCACTCGTCTAAATTCCACACCAAGCTCTCTGAGGTTTTGTTCGAGGTCTGCTACGAACTCTTCCGAAGTAAAGATGACCGGACTGTGACCTCCCTCGCTCGACACGTCAGAAAGGCTCAATGCGTGCCTTTGCGTCAACGTCCGCCCGATTTGCACGTGGAGCAGACGCGGCTGCTTATCCCTGTATAAGATCACCGGCCTTCCCTTGACCGCCTCCAGAATCCTCGCAGGAATCGCGTTGAAACCGAAAGTGGGATATAGAATGCCGGCCAGAGTCATCCAGAGTAGGGCCGCCGATGACGCCATTGAAACGAGGTGGGTCGATTGCCACCACACGAGTGCGAAAACCGCGTAGGCCGCCAGGACAGCGACGAGCCCGCCTATGGAGGTCCTGAACCACCAGGAGAACGCCGCAAAGGATAGCACAATAACAGACGTAACGATCATTGCTAAACGTGTGTGAATCTGCACTCGCCGTTCGTCCATGGGATTCATCGTGGCAGCGCAAAGCAAGGCGACAGGCACAAGAGACCCGATAAGGTATCGACTATAGGACTCCATGAAAAAAAAGGGTAGGACACTCAGACCGACCCACAGGACGAGAAGCCTCCGGCTTCCCATCCGAAAAAGATCGGACGGAAAGGACTTCGGCCGCATGAGGAGGTGCATGCATACAAATGACCACGGGAAGGCGATAACCGGTAGAGCGATAAGAGGGACTGGGGAAAGAGGTCCAAGAAGGCGGAAGATGGTTTCCCCTATTACCGTTTGGACGGCATGGTCGCGATACAACACATACACATACACAAACCACGGCGCGGTCAGTCCCAGGAAGAGCAGCAATGATCCGGCAAGAGCAACTTTTCCCCGCCAGATGACCGATCGGATTTCCGCGTCAGCTATGCACAGTGCCAGGACGCCCGAGCCAAAGATGACAAAGACGACAAAGAACTTTGTAAGTAAGCCGGCAGCGAGACACATGGCGACGCCGGCCAACAGCCACACACGCCGGCTCCTGCACCATTTGAGGAACCAATAGAACGCACAGCTGCTGAACGCTGCCGTAGGTACATCAAGCATCGCATACCTACTTTCTATCGTTATCCCGATCGTGGAAAGCGCGATCAACCCCGCACAAAGGCTGTACCTGAGATTCTCTGTGAATTCGAAGCCAATCAGGGCTACCACCAGGACGAGGAGGGCCCCAAACACCACACCCACTATTCGCGCACTCAGGAGGGAGACACCAAAGACCTCAAAGCTTGCACGAGTTAGCCAATAGATCATCGGCGGTTTCTTGAGTCTCGGAACTTCGTCGAGGTGCGGTACAATCCACACATCGTGTTCCATCATGGTCAAGGCCGTTCTGAGCGTGAGCTGACTTTCATCACCCGTTGTGATGCCGGTGACTTCGCCGATGCCTGGAGACAGAGCCAGAAGTGCGGCAAGAAATAACAGGGTCAGAAGCAGGGTTCTCTGGTGCCGGCTCGGTTCTGCAGAACCCAGAGAGCGGGCGCTCATCGGGCACCACGCAGGCAAACGACTGGGGTCGCGAGGGCAGCCTCAGCCCCCCACGCACACATAAGCCCAAGGCCCAACAAGGCATGAGAGCGCATCAGGAAAGGGGGTCAACTCTTCTTGGAGGTCTTGGCGAAAAAGGAGCCCAGGAGGGGTTCCGCATCCTTCGACCCGCAGGTGGGGCAGGCGATCCTTCCCGCCTCTCGCTCCTTGATCGTCAGGGTCACACTGAAGGGCTTGTTACATTTCTTGCACTGAAATTCATAAGAAGGCATCCTCGTCACCCCCCCCATCCTCCACAATGCCCATTGCCTCGTCAGGCGGCGCGACGGCATAAGAGCAGCTTCTGCATTATGAGGTCTCGCGGAGCTTGCGAATCCGGCGCTTGAGGCGCTTGATCCCAACCCGGGCCTCTCTAAAGCCGTCAGAATCCTTTGCCGCCAGCGCCTCGTCTCGCCGGCCCCTGAACAGCCGCACCTGGGACTTCAGGTCCGTGACGGTCTGCCTCTTGGGGGCAACGGCATCGGTCTTTGGACGAAGCCCGAGGCGCACCTCCTCGGCGACGATCGCCTCGATGATCTCTTCTTTCGTCATCCCCGAGACCCCCTGGATCTCGGGGTACTTGTCTATGCAGAACTCTCTGAGCTTAGTGGCGGTCAGCTTTTCAAGCTCCCCCCGCTCCATCGCGCCCTCCCGCTGCTCGGTTTCCCTCCAAGAAGGCAGCTACCCCCTGAGCCTCCGCCAGCATTCCTCCTCGAGGTGCTCCCGCAAGAGTCGCTCAAAGCGGGGTCGCAGGACGAGGTCGAACACATGAGCCTTGTCCGGAAACAGCGTGAGGACCCGCTCCCGGACAGTCGCAATCGTCTGTTCTCCCTCCGCCCGGGTCATCGGGCCGACCGTGAGTCGCCAGGCCGTCGCGTCGGTCAGCCACCTCAGGAGCCGCATCTGCTCTTCTTCACGCTCAACCGCCTCGTGATCGACCATGGTTATCTGTCGGGGACCTCCCTGTACACGCGATCATCCTCGCGCACCCGCTCTCGGACCTTGATCCCGACCACCTGTCCCGGGCCGGCCGACTGCACCGGCTTGCGATCCATCTCCATCGACTCTACCTTCTGGGACAAGTCGGTGGTCTTCCCCCGGATGCGGATGTCCTCCCCAACGCGCAATTCGCCGGCCTGGATCTCAATGAGGGCGACCCCGACCTTCCCATAATAATGGGTCACCCGCCCCACCTGCACCTCAGCCATTCCCCCCTCCCGAAATTATGGTGGGCCCAAGACGCGAGAGACAGAACCAGGGGTCGTCTCGCATCGCTCTCGACGGGGCTACCCTACCATCCCTCATTTTCCCTTGTCAACTCCCCTCCACACCTCTCACCGGCCAGCGGTCAGGTGCCTCCGTCCCCTCCTCGACCGCCACGGATGGGTGGGCTCCGCTCGCGCAGTTTCGACAGATGAGGGTTGACTTTGAGAAAAGTTTCGGCATAACGTAAGGCACGAAAGAGGGAGTCGCAACGCATGCGGGATATCTTTCGCTTCGCCAAACGCCCTGAGATGACGACCCGATCGGGACGCAGCCGCTCCCGGTGGATTGTGATTCTCCTCCTCGTCGCGCTCGTCGTGGTGGCGAACCAGTCGATTCCCCTCTACATCGACTGGCTCTGGTTCGAGGCGCTCGGATTCTCGTCCGTCTTGCGCACGATCCTCCTCACTCAAGGGGTCCTGGCCCTTCTCTTTGGAGGGATCTACTTCACCATCCTCTCCCTGAACCTCTTCCTGGTCCACCGCTCCCCAGCCACCGACGTCCTCATAGAGCTTGAGGATCACCTGGGACTGCCCGGCCGCTTCATCCTCGAGCGGTACACCAAGCGGTTCCTCCTCCCCGTGACCGGTGCCATCAGTCTCCTGGCAGCCCTGCAGGCCATCGACCAATGGGGGGCAGTTCTCCGCTTCCTCTATCCCACTCCCTTTCAGGTGCAAGATCCCCTGTTCCACAACGACCTGAGCTTCTACATCTTCCGTCTGCCGTTCCTCAACGTCGTCTATCAGTCGCTGATGACCGTCCTGGTCCTCAGCACCCTCTTGGCGGCCCTCGCGTACATCCCCTATCGAGGCATCCAGATCACCAGCCAGGGTCTTCGCTTCAGCCGCTGGGCTCGCATCCACCTCCTCTGCCTGATCGGCGCCCTCCTCTTCCTGAAGGCCTGGGGGTATCACTTGAGCACCTACGATCTGCTCACCTCTGCCCGCGGAGTGGTCTTCGGCGCCAGCTATACCGACCAGTTCGCCACCCTGCCTGCCCTCAGAGTGCTGACCGTCCTGGCGGTCCTCTGTGGGGCCCTCGCCGTGACCCAGATCTGGCGGGAGCGCCTGACCCCCTTCCTGCTCGGCCTCGCCACCCTGATCGGGGTCGCCGTCATCGGCCAGATGGTCTACCCCAGCCTGTTGCAACGCTTTCGGGTCGCCCCCAACGAACTGGATCTGGAGACCCCGTACGTCCTCGAGAACATCCGCTTCACCCGGGCCGCGTATGGCCTCGATCGGATCGAGGAGGTCGAGTTTCCGGCCGACGAGAATCTGAGTCTTGCCGATCTCCGGAAAAACGAATTGACCGTCAGTAACATCCGCCTGTGGGACCCTCGGCCGCTCCTCGCCACCTTCGCCCAGCTTCAGGAGATCCGCACGTACTACAAATTCGTCGATGTGGACGTCGATCGCTACCGGCTGAACGGGCGCTACGAGCAGGTGATGCTGTCTCCCCGGGAGCTCTCCACCGATCATCTGCCCAGCCGGGGGATCTGGATCAATGAGCATCTGACCTTCACCCATGGGTATGGGGCGGTCCTGGCCCCCGTCAACCGCGTGAGCCCGGAGGGACTCCCGGTCCTCTATATCAAGGATATCCCGCCGGTTTCAGGCGTTCCGCTCCGGATCAGCCGCCCGGAGATCTATTACGGCGAATTGGGTAACGAGTACATCTTCGTTAACACCGGGAGTAAGGAGCTGGACTATCCGGCAGGAGGGGAGAATGTCTACACCACGTATCAGGGGAAAGGCGGGGTTCCTGTCGGATCCTTCTTCCGGAAGGCCCTCTTCGCACTCCGCTTCCGGGACATCCGCATCCTCTTTTCCCAGGAGATCGTCCCGGAGAGCCGGGTGATGTTGTACCGGCGTGTCGGCGAACGGGTCCGGAAGGTCGCCCCGTTCCTCCGCTACGAGCCAGACCCCTATCTGGTCATCGCGCAGGATGGACGACTGTTGTGGATCCTCGACGCCTACACCACAAGCGACCGGTACCCCTACTCAGAGCCGACTCGCCAGGTGGGAAACTACATCCGCAACTCGGTCAAGGTGGTGGTCGACGCCTACCACGGATCCCTGAGCTTTTATGTCAGCGACCCGAACGATCCCCTCATCCAGACCTACGGCAAGATCTTCCCCGGGCTCTTTCAGCCGCTGGAGGCCATGCCGCTAGATCTCAAGGCCCACATCCGCTATCCTGAGACCTTCTTCGCGATCCAGGCGCAGAAGTACGCCACCTACCACATGAAGAGCCCCCAGGTCTTTTACAACAAGGAGGATGTGTGGAGCGTCCCCCGGCGGCAGGGAGAGAAGGACGTCCCCATGGAGCCCTACTACACCATCATGAAGCTTCCCCGGGAAAAGACCGAGGAGTTCATCCTCCTGATCCCCTTCACCCCGGCCCGGAAGGATAACATGTCGGCCTGGATGGCGGCCCGGAGCGACCCGCCCCATTACGGCAAGCTGATCGTCTATACCATGCCCAAACAGAAACTGGTCTACGGACCGCGACAGATTGAGGCGCGACTCAACCAGGATGCCTTCATCTCTCAGCAGCTCTCTCTGTGGGGACAGCGGGGGTCGCAGGTGCTCTACGGCCCGTTACTGATCATTCCCATCGAGACCTCCCTCCTCTACGTCCAGCCGCTCTATCTGGCCGCCGAGCAGCAATCGCTGCCTGAGCTGAAACGGGTGATCGTCGCCTACGGAAACCAGATCGCCATGGAGGAGACGCTCGACCGAGCGCTCGGGAGGGTCTTCAGCAAGACACCCCTGCTTGCGACTCCCGGCGCTTCGCCGACGCCGCGCATGCCTTCCTCCATCCGCGAGTTGGCGAACAGAGCCCTCGAGCAGTATCACAAGGCCCAGGAGCTCCTACGGCAGGGTAACTTTGCGGGCTACGAGGTGGAGCAGAAGCGGCTGGCAGAGACCTTGAGGCTCCTCCGAGAGCAGGCAGGCAGCCTCCCGTAGATCCAGTCGCCCGACACCGTGCAGGCAGGCCGCCGACCCATCTTAGAGGAAGGTGAGGCCCCGGTCTGTGATGGTGTACCCGGCGATCTCGTCGCTACAAGCGCTCCCCCGGTGCTTGGCGACGTGAAGCGCCCGACCAACTTGCCCCTGTCCCATCCGCCTCCCCATAAGGAGGATGGTGTTCGCCGAGGCCCCGATATCCCCCTCCCCAACCTTCCGGGCGATCAGGTCGTCGAGCAGCGTCTCCTCCGTGGTGACCAGCAAGAGCGTCGCCACCTCTCTGTGGTCGTAACGGTGCCGGTCGATGAAGTCCCGATGGCGCCAGACGGGGATCAGGATCTCCATGCCCAGGATCTCTCCATCCTGATGGATGATCTTCCGGTAGAGCTCCTCAAAGATGTAGAGCTGCATCGACTCGTGGGGGGAGCCGGTCGGGTCCACGCCGTCCACCACAATCCTCTTCACCCCCGACGCAAAGTGGAAGTAAAAAAAGGGGAGGACCGCCTTCCACCGCTGGGCATAGGCAGCCAGCCAGTCCCGGCGGAATTCCCGATCCCCGGATCTCACCACCTGGTACTCCTCCAGGCGCCCCCCGTAGTCGAATTCGTGGCAGTACCGCATCCTCTCCAGGTGTGTGGCCGGCGGAAAGGGGTTTTGCTGGCCCGGCCGAACCGCGTGGTCCCATCGCCCAAGCTCCCAGCCAAAGAGGCGCTTCGCATACTCGTCGTGGCGTTGAGAATCTCCCCGGGCGGTCATGTCCAGGATGAGTCCCCGCGCCCTTTCATAGCGCTCTCCAGCCCAGGTGAAGGTGAGACCCAGATGGGTTTTCCCAATCCCCGTCGCCCCATAGACAACCGTTAACGTCCCCGGGAGGAGCCCCCCGCCCAGCATCTGGTCCAGCTTCTCGATCCCAAACCTCACCCGGCGCGACATTTCACAGACCTCTGACCGGAGACATCAGAAGGAGACATGAGACCGGGAACTGGTGAGTAGTGATGGATGATTGATGGCTGGTGATTGATGAAGCAATGCTGGGACGCTCGGAGGCCTTGTCTAACACCCAAAACCCAACACCCAACACCCGAATCCAATGAACCCTATAAACCCTATGAACTGTGAACCGCCTAGGAGCCCATGCCGACCCAGGTTGACCCGTCGGGTGAGACCTCTTTCTTCCAGATGGGAACGATCTGCTTGAGGCGCTCAATGGCGTACGCACACGCCTCGAGGGCCGGCTGGCGGGGTGCCGCAGCAACGGCGATAACGACGCTGGCCTCGCCGATTCCCAGTCGGCCCACCCGATGATGAATGGC
The DNA here is from genome assembly GCA_001443495.1 of candidate division NC10 bacterium CSP1-5. Classification (GTDB taxonomy): domain Bacteria; phylum Methylomirabilota; class Methylomirabilia; order Methylomirabilales; family CSP1-5; genus CSP1-5. The sequence goes on from LDXR01000016.1 coordinate 64,903, forward strand.
GATCTGTTCGATCTCCCACTTCTGCCGAATCTCCCCCTCGATCTGTCGCATCTTGGCAATGGCCATCTCCGGGTATGCCTCATACTCCAGATAGGAGATCTGCCGTCCGCGGGAGGACTCCCGGACGACGCCGACAAAACTCGCTACCGCCCCGCAGGTCCTCCTGGTGATCGCCGAGACGACCCCTTCGACCGAGAGGGGCTTCTCGGTAATCTCATACATCAGTCCCTCCGCTCACGGGGGGAATGACCCCGACTTCATCCCCGTCCCGAAGACCCACGCTCCGTTCGGCCAGCTCGCGGTTGACCGCGAACACTAAAGATCCTGCCATCCCCTTGAGACCGGGGAATCGGCTGAAAATACCCTCCATGAGGTCCCCGACCGTACTCCCCTCTTTCAGCTCTATCGCAACTTCCCCGTGTCCCACAATTTCCCGGGCCGCTGCGAAGAGCCTTACCTGTATTCGCATCCCGAAGATCCCCCGAGCGGAATCCGGTCTCGGCACTAGTAAAACGCGGATACGCTAGCATGGGCGGGTTTCTCTGTCAATTACCGCCTATAAAACTTCTTCTTGACCCGCCCCTTCACGGTATGCTACGTAAGATGGCTAAAGATTTAGCGTGGTTCTGGGTGTAATTGCATATAATCTTTATTATACAATATTTTAGCATATATATACTCAAGTATAATGTTATAGATTGTCAGCCATCCTTTGTGGGGAGGAGAAGAATAAGTGACGGCCTTAGGGCCTTTTGAGAGGATCAAGGGTGACATGGATGATTAAGGTCTTGGCCCCCTCGCGACATGAGGGGGGGCAGGCCTTTGAACGCTTTGTGCGTCAGGTCCTCGACTCGTGCGGCCTCTCCCAGTTCCGCACGCGACTCAAGGTGACCGGCGCAGGCCCCCTCATCGACATCGGGGCAAGGAACCGAAAGGACGCCACTCCGACCATCGGCGTATGCCGCGCTCTCTCCCGGGAGGTGACGGCCGACGAGGTCAAGAGCTTCTTCCGCCGATACCGCCGAGAACGGAGAAGGAACAGGAGATTACGCGGGCTGTTCCTCTCTTGCACTCCTTTCAGTCCCAAGGTCTTCGCCTGGTATCAGACCCTGGATTCCGAGGTGCGGCAAGCCTTTCAGCTCCTCGGCCCTGATGCCATTGTTGCACGCCTGGCTGGGCCCCACCGCCTGCTGGATCCGAAGGCGGTGGACGCAGAGATTGCCGCTTCATCCACCTACCCTCCCGGCCCTCGGTCCATCGCTCTCTTGGGCGGGAAGCTTTACTGGGTCCAGACGCTGCTGGTGGGTCGCCGGCCGAAGGCTTTTTGCGTCCTCGAAGGGTCGGGGGGGGCGGCACCCCGCCCCGTCTGCCAGGAGATCAAGAGGCTAGATGCCGCCCTGCGCGACAAGCGCCTGCTCGATCTCGGCCTCCGAGAGCGGACCCTCCTCGAGCTGCTCGCCCAGGAAGGACGCGCCGTCGGCGAACTAGCCCGGGCCCTAGGGGAGCAGCCTCAGGAGGTCCTCGCCCTCCTCCAGTGGCTGGGGAAGGAGGCGGTGGTGACCTCGCAGCGGGAACCCAGGAAGCCCCGCAGGTTCGATCGATACCGCCTGCAGCGCAGTTTTCAGAACTTCCTTCACGTCGCCCGTCATTTCTTGCCAGGGCCCTATCGCTTCCGCTTTCTCGCCTCCGCCTTTGCCGCTCAGATGATCACGACCGGCCTCACCTCCTATCTCGAAGAGCGTTTCCGTCTGAAGCTGCCCGCGGAAGATCTCGAGGCGGTCACGAAGCTCGCGTCGATTTCGCCCGCCGCCCTAGCCTTCGTCCTCTCCACACCACCGACCTATGTCATGACTGACCGCGAAATGAACGCCCGGTTTATCCCCAATGGAGAACGAGAGAGGCTTCGGGAGGCCGCCCGGACGCGATTCGTGAGCGACCTGACGCTCCGGGCCATCACCGATGGCCTCCACGAAGAGTTCTCGAGCCTTCTGATCGCCCGGGATGTCCGGGTGTACCTCGCGCGGATCCAGCTCAAGGCAGCCACCCTGCAGTATCCCCTCTTCTCTCTTCGGGCGCACCACGCCCATACCCTGCCGGGAAGAAAGCCGGTGGCGGACGCCGAACTTTCCCTCGAATTCGGGGCGGTGATGCGCCTCATCCAGGAGTACGATCACGCCATTCAATACCTCAACCAGGCCATCCGCGACCTGAGGGACCCCGCGCGCCTGAAGACCGCTTGGAACAACAAAGGCCTCTGCTTCTTCAGCAGACGGCGGTACCAGGAGGCGATCGAGTGCTTCAATGAGGCGATCAAGATCGATAACAATCTCAAGCAGGCGTGGTTCAATAAAGCCGTGTGCCTCCGCGAGGTGGGAGATACCCTGGGTGCCCTGCGCTGCGTCCAGAGGTCCCTGGAGATTGATCCCGCGTACAAGGAGGCGAACGATCTCCTCCGCCGCATCCAGGGTTGAGGAAGTTTCCACACCGGTCTCCTCGGCCTGAAACAGTGCAGTCTGCCATCGGTCTCGTGCGGTCCCCATGAGGCTTCTCGGGTACGGATTGGCCCCCTGGATTTCCCTTGCCGGAGGCGCGTCGATTCGAGTATCGTGGGTACCGGTGGAGGCACGGTCATGGGATCAGAAAAACGGGTAGCGATCGGAGCCGATCACGCGGCCTATCACATGAAGGAGGAGCTGAAACTCTTTCTCAAGGAGCTCGGGTACGAGTGCGTCGATTTCGGCACCCACTCGGCCGAGGCTGTCGATTATCCCGATATCGTGTTCCCGGTCGCGAGGGCCGTCGCCAGTGCGGAGGTGCCGCGGGGGATCGTACTCTGCGGTACCGGGATCGGGAGCGCCATTGTGGCGAATAAGGTCCCGGGCGTCCGTGCCTCCTTGTGTCACGACACCTTTTCGGCCAAGCACGCACGCGCCCACAATGACGCCAATGTGTTAGCCATGGGGGCCCGAGTCATCGGCATGGGCCTTGCCCGCGAGATCGTTCGGGAATGGCTTGCCGCCGAGTTTGAAGGGGGGCGGCATGCCCGGCGGGTGGACAAGATCGTACGGCTGGAAGGGCAGCTCTTTACCGGTGAGGTCAGGCGGGGACCGACCTCGCCGCCGAGGGCGAAGGAGCATCCACCACGGGGAAACCAGGAGGGGTAATGGGATGACACCGACGACTGCCTATGTCCTCATCGAGGCCGCATCCGACAAGGCTAAGAATGCACTGAAGGCCATCAGCAAGACCCCCGGTGTGAAGATGGCCCACGCCGTAACCGGCCCCTACGACATCATCGCCTTTGTCGAGGCAGCCGACGTCGACGCCTTGGGTCGGGTGGTCCTGTCGAAGATCAGAACAATCTCCGGTGTGACCAAGACCTTGACCTGCGTTGCCATCGAAGTGCGATAAGAGGGCTAGAACGCTGGGAGGCTGGGATGCTAGGATGCACCAGCCTACGAGCATTCTAGCGTCCTAGCTTACTAGCCTTTTTTCTGCGCAAGGTCGCCGGCAAGACGGATCAGGGTTCGGACGGGAACTCCTGTGGCTCCCTTGGGGCTATCGCCCCTTTCTTTCTCGGCCTGGGTCGTCCCGGCGATGTCCAGATGGACCCAGGGGGTCTCGCCCACGAAGCGGGCCAGAAACTTGGCGGCGGTAACGGCACCGGCCTTGCGCCCACCCACGTTCTTGACGTCGGCCACATCGCTCTTGATCTGCTCGTCGTACTCCCCATCCATCGGCATCTGCCAGACCTTCTCCCCCACCGCTTCGGCCGCAGACCGCACCTGATCCATCCATCCCTGATTATTGGTGAAAGCCCCGCTCCGGATTGATCCCAAGGCCACGACACAGGCCCCCGTGAGCGTCGCCGCATCCACCAGGCGCTGGCAGTCAAGTCTCCGGGCGTAGCAGAGGGCATCGGCAAGGATCAGGCGGCCTTCGGCATCGGTGTTCACCACCTCGATCGTCTTGCCATCCATGGCCCGGACCACATCCCCCGGTTTCAGCGCTGATCCCGAGGGGAGATTCTCACAGGCCGGGACAATGGCGGTCACATTAATGGCCGGTTTGAGCTGCCCGATCGCCGCCATGGTCGCGATGACGGCTGCCCCGCCAGCCATGTCCCCCTTCATCTGCTCCATGCCCTCGCTCGGCTTGATGGAAATCCCCCCAGAATCGAACGTGATCCCCTTGCCCACGAGCCCCAAGTCCGGCTGCTTCCCACGTCCGCCTCGATACGAGAGAACGATCAAGACCGGCGGCCGGCTGCTTCCCTGCGCCACCCCCAGGAGAGCTCCCATCCCCAGACGCTGAAGCTCCCGCTTTCCGAAGACCTGGCAGGAGAGCCTCTGGGCCTTGGCCACGGCGCGGGCCTGCGCCGCGAGATCCTGCGGGGTGAGGTAATTGGAGGGTTCGTTCACCAGATCCCGGGCCAGGTTGACCGCGCGAGCGACGATCTGCCCGGTGGTGCTCGAGGCCCTGACCTCGGCCATCTGAGCCCGGTCCCGCAGGAGCAGGGAGACCTCATCGATCGCCCTGTGATCGTCATCGTCTGTCTTCCGCTTATACCGGTCGAAGGTATAGAGCCCCAGGAGAGCCCCTTCGGTGATGGCCTGAGCCACCTCCGCAACGTCGAGACCCCCAGTCCCCGTCCCATGGAGGATCGTCCCGACCTGCCGGCATCCGTGGCGGCGGAGGAGTCTCAGGGCCTCCCCGGTCGCCGACCGGACCGCGTCGCGCCCAAACTGTGCCTGCTTCCCCAGACCGGCGACGAGGACCCGCTCGGCCTTGAGCTTTCCCTGGGTATGCAGGAGCAGGTGTGTCCCCGCCTTTCCCTGAAACTCTCCCTGCGCGATCGCCTGGGAGATCAGGCCCCCCAAAGCCTGATCCACTGCGGCCGTCGCTCCGCCCGGCTTGGTGACCCCCTCGAAGAGATTGACGATGAGAGCGTCACCCTTATAGGCGAGAATGTCCTGGACGCGTACTTCGACGTTCACCAGCCCCCTCCCTTTCCGTCCAAGCCCCCCCTCTGGCTCCCATGCGCTGATCGCAAAAAAATCGGGCGGCCCTCCCGAGCCACCCGGAACGGGATCTCGGCCTTTCCACCTCAATAATAGGAGGAGGCGATCATCTCCTCTACCCTGGCATCCCTCGACTGGAACGGGTCCTTACAGAGAATGGTCCGCTGGTACCGGTCATTGAGCTTGAGATAGCTCCATCCCACGTCGTATGACTTATTCCGCTCCATCGCGTACTTGATGAAGTCGCTCCGGATCTTTGCCCGCGTCGTCTGCGGAGGCTCCACCATCGCCTCTTCGATCTGCCCGTCGGTACACAGGCGATCGATCAGATCCTCCCGGGCCATGAGATAGTAGAGCCCGCGGCTCCGCTTGATATCGTGATACTGCAGATCCAGCATCGAAATCCGCTGGTCCTCGAACCCCACCTTGCGCCGCTCCATGTAGGACCGGATGAGCTCCATCTTGATCACCCAGTCGAGATGTTGCTGGAGCTGCCATGGGTCCTCCGCCAGCTTGTCCAGGACCCACGCCCATTTCTCCAGGATGTCAAGGATCTGGGGGGCGGCCTCGCGCCCCTGGTAGTAGGCCCACGCCATCTCGAGATACTCCCGCTGGATCTCGACCCCGCTCAGCTCCACTCCCCGCTTGAGCCGCACCTTCCGCCGGCAGGTAACATCGTGGGAGATCTCCTTGATGGCCCGGACCGGGTCCTCGAGGGCAAGATCCTTCCGGAGCCACCCATCCTCCACCATGCTGAGGACGATCGCCGTCGCCCCGACCTTCAGATAGGTGGCGAACTCCGACATGTTGCTGTCGCCGACGATGACGTGCAACCGGCGGTACTTCTCCTCGTCGGCGTGGGGTTCGTCACGGGTGTTGATGATGCCGCGGGAGCTCGTGGTAGCCCCCGAGATCTCCTGGTAGATGTGCTGCGCCCGCTGGGAGATGTAGTAGTGGTTCCCCGCCCTGGTCCGCAGGACCTTGCCCGCCCCCGCGTAGACCTGGCGGGTGACAAAAAAGGGAATCAGGAGCTCGGCCAGTTTGTGGAAGTTGACCGATCGCTCCACCAGGTAGTTCTCGTGACAGCCGTAGGTGTTCCCCACCGAGTCGGTGTTGTTCTTGAAGATATAGATCTCGCAATAAAGCCCGTTCTCCCGGAGCTTCCGCTCCGCGGCGTACAGGAGCTCCTCCACGATCCGCTCCCCGGCCTTGTCGTGAATCACCAGGTCCAGCGGGTTGTCGCACTCGGGGGTCGCATACTCCGGGTGGCAGCCGGTGTCCTGATACAGGCGCGCCCCGTTCCGGAGGAAGTCATTCGTCCCCCGCTGACGGGAGACCACCTTTTCAAACAGGTACCCGAGGGCACTCTCGACCGAGAGGTTCAGCTTCCCGCCGAGCGACGAGGAGATGAGGCCGTATTCATTTTCCAGTCCGAAGATCCTCGTCTGCATAACACGCTGTCCGGTGTCCCGCGCCGCCCGTGAGGCACATGACGGGGCCGCTCCCTACGACTCCAGGTCGCCCGCCAGGCCGACCAGCTCGGCGGCGGTGAACCGGCGGAACCTCCGGCCGGGATGGTGCCGATCCAGCATCGCCACCTCGAGATTGTTGGCCCGGACCGTCTGATTCGCCGAGGCCTCCAGGGCCTTCACCGCCAGCCCGAGTGAGGCCTCGAGGGTGGTCCCCTCCTCGTACTTGTCCTTCAGA
>LDXR01000017.1 GCA_001443495.1 candidate division NC10 bacterium CSP1-5
GATTTATGAACACGCCACGGCCGAGGAGGCGGAAGGGAGGAGGGTTGGCGGAGCCTGAGATACTGGAGTCTCTGCGCCCAGGAATGCCAGAGGTGGGCCGGGGGACTATGGTTACCCCGGTTCCATTGCAGTACCTCGCGAGAGTTTCCTGCTCCCCTTAGGCGTTGCACAGGCGACAACTCGAGGGGTCGCCACGAGGTGCTACCCCCATACCCCAGTAGGCGTTCCCCTGTCAAGCTAAAACTGCGTTTGAAAATCGGGGGCAATTTGCCGCGGTGCCGGGAAAAAGTGTCCTTGCCGAAGCCTTTAATTTGGGGATCAGAGCAGGCGGAGTTTGGTCACACGGGGATCGATGATGACGTCATCAGCTTCGCGTTGGCCCAGTTGAGCCAGGGGAAGGGGTGGAGGATTGGTCGGGCAGGGCCCGGGAGGGGTGTCGCACAAGCCTCCGTAAGCTTTCAAAGCGCTCTATGGCCTTCTCGATGGTGGGGACCAGGTTCGGATTCGATTGGCTGGCCGCCTCGAAGAGGTCGTCCAGGTGGCACCCGAGCGATTCGAGAGGACCGCTGAACTCCTCGCTGAGGTTTGACTGGGTCACGACGGTGTTGAACTGCCTCTCTCGTTCCAGGAGCCTCGCACCCTCGATGACGGCCGCCGCGTGCAGCGCGATCGCCTCGAGCAAATGGAGATCCGCTCGGCTGAATTGACGTCCGTCAGCGCGGTTGAGGAGCTGGACAACGCCGATGATCCCGCGGCTGGTCTTCAAGGGGGCAGACAGGATAGAGCGAGTGGTAAAGCCAATCGCCTTGTCCATCGCGTCGGAGAAGCGCGGGTCCGCCCGGGCTTCGGGAACCAGAAGAGCTTGGCCGCTCTTGGCGACCCACCCGGCAATGCCCTCGCCGGGTGCAAGGCGACGCCAGGGAAGCCAATGCGCGACAGGTCCGACGGCGACGGTGAACGTCAATTCCCCGGTCGCCTCATTCCGCAACAGGATGGAGCCGGCCTCGGCGTGTAGGGCCGAGGTCACCCGCTCGATGGCGAGTTGGAGGACCTGGAGGAGATCGTGGGTGGAATTGAGGATGATTGCGACCTGGTTCAGGGCGTCGAGTTCCTCGATCTGCCGCCTGAGGGTGGTCATAAGTCTGGCCTGCCCGATGACCGCGGCCGTGTGCAGGGCGACGGCTTCAAGCAACTGGAGGTCCGCCTCGCTGAAGGGACGGCCGGCCGTGTGGTTGAGGAGCTGGACAGCGCCGATGATGCCCTGACTGGTCTTCATCGGAACGCACAGCACTGAGCGCGTGACGAATCCGCTCGCCTTGTCCACCCCGCCGGAAAAGCGCGGGTCAGCGCTGACGTCTGGCACGAGGAGCGACTTTCCGGTGCGGGCGACCCACCCGGCGATACCCTGGCCGAGCGCGAGCCGACGGCCGCGAATCCGGTCCGCGACAGGTCCCATGGCGACCTCAAAGACCAGTTCGTCTGTCGCGTCATCCCGCAGGAGCAGGGAACCCGCCTCAGCGTGCAAGGCGGCGGCGATGCGTTCGATCGCCAGCTCGAGGACGCGCTTGAGGTCGTGGGTGGAGTTGAGGATCGCAGCCACCTGATTGAGCGCGTCGAGTTCCTCGATCCGGCGCTTGAGCAGCGTGATGTCCTGGACGACGGCGAGGAAGCCGGGCGGCCCCTCTGTGGGGGAGAGTCTCGTCAGGGTGAGACGCAAGTGTCGCTGGCGGTGGTCGAGCTCGAGGACCTCTCGTTCCGGCGCAGCAGGCCGGGCGAGACGCGCAAGGGCTGCCGCGACTGCATTAGCGTGGTCACCCCACACGGTGTTGAGGCTGGTGCCAAGGACGGATGCTCCGGGTGACCAGAGCAACTCGACGGCGGCCGGGTTTGCCTGGAGAACTCGGCCGCGGGCGTCTATCTCGAGCACACCCTCGCCGAGGTGCCGGAGGATCGGATCCTCCAGGTGGTGTTTTCGTCTCGTGCTTTCAACGGGTGACTGCATCGCTGTTTTGCGTCCGCGCGGAGCGCCCACGGTCCCCTGGTGTACTGCAGGAGGGCCAATGGCTTCCCAGAGGCACAGAGCAATCGGTGTGCCAGGTATCTTGCTCTCCTGAGTTTTTATTGACCCGGCGCGAGATCTACGTTACCCTTCGTTGTAGCTCGCCGGTGCACACGACAATGACGCAACTCGCCAAACTCAAGGCGGAAATCAGCGAGGACTTACGCCGGCTGCTGCGACGGGCGGCGGAGGCAGGTGAAGTGCCGCCGGTCGAGGGGCCCGAGGTTATCTGGGAATACCCCTCCGAACCGGGCTTCGGAGATCTGGCGACACCGGTCGCCTTCGCCCTGGCTCGGTCGGCCCGCCGCAGGCCCCGGGACATTGCAGAATCGCTGCGGCGCCACCTCGACCTGGATCCGCAATTCGTAGACCGGGTAGAGGCGGGAGGCGCCGGTTACCTGAACTTCTTCCTGACCAAGGCCTTCTGGCAGCAGGTGATTCCGGGGATCCTCACCGCGGGGGAGGAGTACGGTCGGTCTCGGGTTGGCGCAGGAAAGAGGGCTCAGGTCGAGTTTGTCAGCGCCAACCCCACCGGGCCGCTCCACGTCGGACATGGTCGGGGTGCCGCGGTGGGGGATGCCCTGGCGAATCTGTTGGCGGCTGCGGGATTTACCGTCGAGCGGGAGTTCTACGTCAATGACGCCGGGACACAGATCGAGATGCTGGCTCGCTCTGTCCTGGCCCGGTACCGGCAAAGCTTCAGCCGGGAGGCCCCCTTGCCTGAGGGAGGGTACCACGGGGAGTACGTCCGCGACCTGGCGGCTGCCCTGCAGGCAGAGTATGGCGAGAAGTTTCTGGATCTCCCAGGGCAGGAGTCGCTCCCGGTGATCGGTGAGTTTGCGACTCGCCTCATGCTGGAGGAGATCAAAGGCGATCTGGAGCGGTTCGGAATCCACTTCGATTCCTGGGTGAGCGAGAAGATCCTGCTCGGCCGATGGGGTCCGCCGGATCAGGCTCGACTGCTGGCGACGGTACGCGATCTCTTTGGCCCGCACGTCTATGAGGAGGAGGGGGCGATCTGGCTCCGGACATCCGCCTTCGGGGACGACAAGGACCGGGTCCTGATCCGGGCCAGTGGAGAGCCCACCTATTTCGTCTCCGACTGCTTCTACCATCGCGAGAAGTTCGAACGCGGATTCGAACGTCTGATCGACGTCTGGGGGGCCGATCACCACGGCTACATCCCGAGAGTCAAGGCAGCGCTCGAAGCCTTGGGCTATCCTTTCGAGGCGCTGCATGTCGTCTTGGTGCAGATGGTTACGGTCCTTCGGGGGGGCATGCCGGTTCCCATGTCGAAGCGGAGCGGGGAGTTCGTCACCTTGGCCGAGGTGATGGCCGAGGTCGGGACCGATGCGGCCCGCTTCATCTTCCTGACCCGCCGCTCGGACAGCCCCCTCGACTTTGACCTCGAGCTCGCCAAGGCCCAGTCCATGGAGAACCCGGTCTACTATGTGCAGTACGCCCACGCGCGCTTGAGCAGCGTCTTGCGGGAGGCGGAAAAGGCGGGGGTCCCCGGCCCCTATCTCGAAGCCCCCCTGGCCCTTTTGGATCAGCCCGAGGAGATTTCACTCTTGAAGCACCTTGCCCTGTACCCCGAGATGGTGGAGGCGGCGGCGGTCACGTATGAGCCGCACCGCATTCCGGCTTACTTGCAGAATTTGGCAGGGGAGTTGCATGGCTATTACAATAAATATCGGATCATCGGTGCGGATCGACCGCTGAGCCAGGCACGCCTCGCGCTGGTTTCGGCGACACGGACGGTGCTGGCGAACGCGCTCACGCTCCTGGGCGTGACGGCACCCCAACGCATGTAGCGAACGGATTACCGACTACCGATGACCGTTGACCGAAAGGGCGAGGGGTGGTATTTCTCGGTCGCGGGTCATCGGTTACAGATCGTCGGTGCACTCTCATTTGTCATCGGACTACTGTCATCGGTCATCGAGTAAGGGGGGAATCATGCATGACTTTGCACGGATGAAGCGACTGCCCCCCTACATCTTCAGCATCGTCAACGAGCTGAAGACCAAGGCGCGGGCGCGGGGAGAGGACATCATCGATTTCGGCATGGGGAACCCGGATCAGCCGACACCGAAGCATATCGTCGACAAGCTGTGTGATGCGGCCCGGAATCCGAGAAACCATCGCTACTCCGCCTCGCGAGGAATCACCAAGCTCCGGAAGGCGATCGCCGACTGGTACCGCCGCCGGTACAGCGTGGAGATCGATCCCGACACCGAGGCGATCGCCACTATCGGAGTCAAGGAGGGGATTTCCCATCTTGCCCTGGCGATCGTGGAACGGGGAGATGTGGCGTTGGTCCCGAGTCCGACCTATCCCATTCATGCCTATTCGGTGGTGATTGCGGGCGGCGATGTCCGGAACGTCCCCCTGGGACCGGGGATCGACTTCTTCGAGAAGCTGCAGGAGGCCTACAAGGGGTGCTGGCCGCCGCCCAAGCTCCTCATGGTGAGCTTTCCCCACAACCCCACGACCCAGGTGGTGGACCTCGCCTTCTTCACCAAGCTGGTCGAGTTCGCCAAAGCGCACGGTTTGATCGTGATCCACGACTTTGCCTACGCCGACCTCACCTTCGACGGATACCGGGCCCCGAGCTTTCTCGGGGTGCCGGGAGCGCGCGAGGTCGGGGTAGAGTTCTTCAGCCTCTCGAAGAGTTACAACATGCCGGGGTGGCGGGTCGGCTTCGCCGTCGGGAACCGACAGATCATCGCCGCGTTAGCCCAGATCAAGAGCTATCTGGATTACGGCCATTTCCAGCCGATACAGATTGCCTCCATCATTGCGCTGAACGGTCCGCAGGATTGCGTGGACGACATCGTGGCGATGTACAGGGCCCGACGGGACGTGCTGGTGACCGGGCTGAACCGGCTCGGTTGGCCCTGTGAAAAGCCGCTGGGGACCATGTTTGTCTGGGCCAAGATCCCGGAGGCCTACCGGGCCATGGGCTCCCTGGAGTTTTCGAAGTTCCTGCTAGAAAAGGCCAAGGTGGCGGTCTCACCCGGGATCGGGTTCGGCAACCTGGGGGACGAGTATGTGCGCTTTGCCCTGGTGGAGAATCAACACCGGACCCGTCAGGCGCTCCAGGGGATCAGGCGGGCGCTCTGAGCGGAGGACGGCCTTTGCCCCTTGCCAGGCGCAGGGACGTTCGGTATAGTGAAGACATGAGCGTTGAGCGAGACAAGTTCCGGGACGAGTGCGGCGTCTTCGGCATCTACGGGCATCCGGAGGCGGCTAATCTCACCTATTTGGGCCTCTACGCCTTGCAGCACCGCGGCCAGGAATCGGCGGGGATCGCCTGTTCGGACGGGAAGACGATCCATGTGGAAAAGGCGATGGGCCTGGTGGCCGACGTCTTCACCGAGGCGCGCCTCCGGCGGCTGCCGGGTGATATCGCCATCGGACACGTCCGCTATTCCACCACCGGGTCGAGCCAACTCAAGAATGCCCAGCCCTTTTTCGCGGGCACCCATCGGGGCTCCCTGGCGCTCGGTCACAACGGCAACCTGGTCAACGCCATGAGGGTCCGGGCCGAACTCGAGGCTCGGGGATCCGTCTTCAGCTCGACATCCGACACCGAGGTCATCCTGCATCTGATCGCCCGCTCTCAGGCCGATAGCTTGATCGATGCGGCCGCCGCGGCGCTATCAGACCTCCACGGGGCCTACTCCTTGGTCCTGATGAACGAGGGACAGCTTCTCGGGATCCGCGACCCCCGAGGCTTCCGTCCCCTCTCCCTGGGCCGGATCAAGGAGGGCTATGTGCTTGCGTCAGAATCCTGCGCCTTTGACCTGATCGGGGCGACCTTCGTGCGGGATGTGGATCCCGGAGAGTTTCTCTTGATCGATCAGAGCGGACTGCACTCGTATTTCCCGCTGCCGGTGACCTCCCCCGCCATGTGCATCTTTGAGCACGTGTACTTTGCACGCCCCGACAGCCTGGTCTTTGGCCAGCACGTCTCTCGAGTCCGGAAAGAGCTGGGACGCCGCCTGGCGCAGGAGGCCCCCGCCGACGCGGATATCGTCGTTCCCGTCCCCGATTCCGGGATGTACGCCGCCCTGGGCTATGCCCAGGAGGCGGGTCTTTCCTATGAGCAGGGGATGGTGCGAAACCACTACGTGGGCCGGACCTTCATCGAGCCCAAGGGCTCCATCCGGCACTTCGGTGTCAAGGTCAAGCTCAACGCCGTGCGCGAGGTCCTGGAGGGGAAGCGGGTCGTGGTGGTGGATGACTCCATCATCCGCGGAACGACGAGCCGAAAGATCGTCGCCATGCTCCGGGCGGCCGGGGCCCGGGAGGTCCATATGCGGGTCAGCTCTCCGCCCACGAGCTGGCCATGCTACTACGGCATCGATACCCCGACCCGCCGGGAGCTCATTGCTTCGTCACACACGGTGGATGAGATTCGGAGGTACGTCGGGGCCGATTCCTTGGCGTACCTCAGCCTCAAGGGCCTCCTGGAAGCCGTGGGCAAGGATGACGGGTACTGTGCAGCCTGCTGGACCGGCCGATATCCCGTGGAGTTTCCGGGCCAGGGGGTGCGGCAGTTGAACCTCTTCGAGCATCGCGAACGCGCATAGGAGAGAAAGATGACAACGGCTTCTACGGATCCTCACGAGCGGGCGAGGCGGCTCGCGCGGCTCATCGTGGCCGATATCATCCTCTACAATCAGGCCAAGATCGATGAGGGGATCAAGAATGATACTCTCTTTGATCTCCTCGCAGAGGATATCGAAGTCGCCCGCCGGTACTACGAAAAGCATGTGGACGCTGCCGTGGCCCGGGAGGCGAATTACTTCGACCTGGCCCTCGTGGATGTCCTGGTCAAGGGAAGGCAGGACATCCCGTCCAAGATCTGGTAGGAAGGGTCTCCCGCACTCACGTTCCGCATCTCTTCCACGGACGGCACGCGTGTCTCCGCGAACCGGGGGACCTTCCGCGCTCTATCCCAACAGAGATTGCAATCCCCGGTCTCTCCTGCTAGACTCTCCCCGCCTGCGACGGGATACCATCCGCCATGCATGACTGACCTTCAATAAAGGAGCAGACGACGATGAGCGAGGCCAGTATTGTCCTTCCCCAGTTCGGGCCGACGGAGTGGACCATCCTGTGGGTGGTCCTTGTCTCATCCTTTATCGCCCTGGGGTATGGTCTGTTGCTGGCGTTTCGGGTCCTTCGGGAAGATCCGGGATCGCCAGCGATGGTCCGGGTAGCCGCCGCCATCGAGGAGGGGGCCTTTGCCTACCTGGCGCGTCAGGTGAAGACTATGATCTGGTTTGTCATCGCCATCACGATCGGTCTTTTTTTCATGTACCGCGGGATGTACGAGGGGTTGGTTCTTCCTCTCGGCGTGTCGCTCGCCTTCCTGATGGGGGTGGCAGCGTCCTACGGCGCCGGTTATGTCGGCATGTGGTTGGCCGTGAAGGGAAACGTCCGGACAGCCGCCGCTGCCCTGAAAAGCTTCAAGACATCGCTGGAGATCGCCTTCCGGGCCGGCACGGTGTCCGGGATGTTCACCGTCGGCCTCGGCCTCCTCGGTGCCACCATCATCTTCCTCTTGTTCAGAGAAAATGCCATGAAGATCCTGATCGGCTTCGGCTTCGGCGGGTCGTTGGCCGCCCTCTTTATGCGCATGGGTGGCGGCATTTTCACCAAGGCGGCCGATGTGGGAGCGGACCTAGTGGGCAAGATCGAGAAAGGAATCCCGGAGGACGACCCGCGCAATCCCGCCACGATCGCGGACAACGTGGGTGACAACGTGGGCGACTGCGCCGGCATGGCGGCCGATGTCTTCGAATCCTACGAGGTTACGCTGGTGGCCGCCATCATCCTGGGTGCGGGTGCCATGCTGGACAAGGATTTCGTTCAGGCCTTTGGAGGCGAGGCCACTGCGCTCAAGGTGACATTAGCGCTGGTCATCTACCCCCTCCTCATCCGGGCCGTGGGGGTCTTCGGCTCGATCATCGGCACCTGGGCCGTGCGGGGGAAAGATGACCCCGCCATGAATCCCATGAAGCCGATCAACGTCGGATTCTGGGTGGCCGCCCTCACCTCCGTTGTCGGGTTCTTCGGGGTGAGCTGGTGGTACCTCGGGAGCATCACCGCCACGAAGTACCACAGCGAGGGATTCCCCTTCTGGCTGCGCGTGTCCGTGGCCAATACCATGGGCATCGTCCTGGCCCTGGTGATCCAGTGGATGACGGAGTACTTCACGGCGACGGATAAAAAGCCGGTGAACGAGATTGCGCACGCCAGCAAAACGGGTCCGGCCACGCTGATCCTCTCCGGGGTTGCCTATGGCCTGGAGTCGAGCGTCTGGGCCATCCTAGCCATCGCCGCCACTATCTTCGGCTCGTACAGCATCTTTGGGGGGAGCTTCTCGCTGTCCGCCTACGGCATCGCCCTGGCCGGCCTGGGGCTCTTGGCCACCACCGGCTTCGTCCTGGCCGAGGATACGTTCGGTCCCATCTCGGACAACGCCAGTGGCATCTTCGAAATGTCCGGGGCGCTGAAGGACAACCCCAAAACCCCGTCCGGGATCGAGGCGCACCGGATCGTGGCCAAGCTGGACGCGGTGGGGAACACGACCAAGGCGCTCACCAAAGGACTGGCCATTGCCACGGCGGTCATCGCCGCGGTCTCCCTCTTTCGCTCGTTCATTGACGAGGCGCACCTGTATGAGATCGGTATTCAAGTGAACCTCCCGGAGGTGTTCATCGGGTTCCTCATCGGCGGGGCCGTGCCGTTCCTCTTCTCCTCCTTCGCCATCCAGGCGGTGAGCCGGGCCGCCTTCCTCCTGGTGGAAGAGGTCCGACGGCAGTTCCGCGAGAAGCCCGGGATCATGGAGTATAAGGAGAAGCCTGACTACGGTCGCTGCGTGGAGATCGTGACGGCCGCCGCCCAGAAAGAGCTGCTCGGGCCCGGCATCCTCTCGATCGTAAGCCCCATCCTGGTGGCCTTCGCCTTTGGCGCCCCTGCCCTGGGCGGATTCCTGGCCGGCGCGATCCTCACCGGGCAGCTGATGGCGGTCTTCCTGTCCAATACCGGTGGGGCCTGGGACAACGCCAAGAAGAAGATCGAGGAGGGCCTCTTCGGTGGGAAGGGGACCGAATTCCACAAGGCCGCGGTCATCGGCGACACCGTCGGCGATCCGTTCAAGGATACGGCGGGGCCGGCGATCAATCCGATGATCAAGGTCATGAACCTCGTGGCGATCCTGGTGGCGCCGCTGGCGATTCAGGATATCGCCCCCATAACGCGCTTCATCATTTTTCTGGTTTGTCTGCTCATCCTCGGCTTCTCCGTCGCATTCTCCAAGCGGGGTTCTATCGCCAAGGAGCAACCCGCGTCAGGGAGGAAGGTCGTCGAAGCCTCGAAATAGCTTGGGAGGGGGAACAATGGCCGGGGATGACTATCGGATTGAACGCGACTCGATGGGAGAAGTCCGGGTTCCAGCCAAGGCCTATTATGGGGCGCAAACGCAGCGCGCCGTCGAGAACTTTCCGGTGAGCGGGCTCCGCTTCCCCCCGAGCTTTATCCACGCCCTGGGGATGATCAAGCTGTGTGGGGCGAGGGCGAACCTCGACCTCGGGCTGCTAGACCGGAGGATCGCCGAGGCCGTGATCAAAGCCGCCCAGGAAGTGGTGGCCGGGACGTGGAACGGGGAGTTCGTCGTCGACATCTTTCAAACCGGCTCCGGCACCTCGACGAACATGAATGCCAACGAGGTGATCGCGAATCGGGCCATCGAGCTTTTGGGGGGGCAGATCGGTAGCAAACAGCCAGTCCATCCCAATGACCATGTGAACCTGGGGCAGTCGTCGAACGATGTGATCCCGACCGCCATCCACGTGGCGGCCCTCCAGGAGATCGAGCGGGAACTCCTGCCTTCCCTGCGGAAGCTGCACCAGGTCCTCCTCGCCAAGGCGGGGGAGTTTGACCGGGTGGTCAAGATTGGCCGGACGCATCTGCAGGATGCGACCCCCGTTCGGCTGGGACAGGAATTCGGCGGCTATGCCAGGCAGGTGGAGCTTGGCATCGTGCGGATCGAACGGATCCGCCCGTCACTCCACGAACTGGCGTTGGGCGGCACCGCCGTGGGGACCGGGATCAACACCCATCCCGAGTTTCCCGGTCGGGTGATCCGGTACCTGGCCGAGATGACCCAGCTCCCGCTGGGTGAGGCCAAGAATCATTTCGAAGCCCAGGGGAGCCAAGATGCTCTCGTGGAGACGAGCGGGATCCTCAAGACGGTCGCGGTGAGCCTGACGAAGATCGCCAATGATATCCGCTGGCTCGGGTCGGGTCCCCGTTGCGGCCTCGGCGAGATTGTGCTTCCCGCCATTCAGCCGGGCTCCTCCATCATGCCGGGCAAGGTCAATCCGGTCATCCCCGAGGCTGTCATCCAGGTGGCGGCCCAGGTGATCGGCAATGACGCCTGCATCACCATCGGGGGCCAGGGAGGGTACTTCGAGCTGAACGTGATGATGCCGGTTATGGCCCATACGCTCTTGCAGTCCATCGCCCTGCTCTCGAGCGCCTCCCGGATCTTCGTCGATAAGTGCCTGGTGGGAATCCGTGCCGATGAGGCGCGCTGTGCCGAGCTGATCGAGCAGTCCCTCGCGATGTGCACGGCGCTGGCCCCGGTCATCGGCTATGACAGCGCCGCGAAGATCGCCAAAGAGAGCTATGAGACCGGCAAGACGATACGTCAGGTGGCCCTCGAGCACCGGATTCTCCCTGAGGCGGAGCTGAACCGGATTCTGGATCCCTGGCGGATGACCGAGCGGGGGATTGTCGGCCGTGGCGAGGGGTGAGGTCTCCCGGGATCGGCGGCGAGAGCGCGCGGCTGTTCTGGCCCTGCTGATCGGGTATGGCGGGTTCGTCGCGGGGACGATCCTCATCCCCATCTCGCCCACCCTGGGAGGCATCATCTTCTGGGCTGGGGTCTTTACGATCTTCTGGGCCGGCTGGTCCTCCACCACCAAGTAGCGGCCAGCGGGTCGTGTCCTTCTCGTCTCACCGACTCGGGCGCACTGCAGCGCCCTTGGCCCCTCGCTCCAGGGCTCTCGCGGCGACCCTGTTCGGCGGCTTGCGGCCTGGGTCCCTCCGTGTTCACGATGCGTGCAACGAACTCGGGCACGGATCGCGCCTCGGTTTCCCAGGCCGTCGCCCGCCGAGGGACCCCGCCGCTTCCGCCAATGTCGCTCGGGGCCTGCAGGCGCTGTTGCCGTGGCAGGACCCGGGCCGAACCCAAACCAGTTTCCGCCTTCCTCAGGATTTTCTCCCCTCAGCGGCTCGCGGGTGGCGGAGGCCGAGGCCCGGCCGCCCGCAGGAGAATTTCGCAACCAACACTTCCCAATAAATGGCGCGTTAATTGTCCGAGGACGGACGGGCGAGGCCTCCGACAGGACCCGCAGAGCCGGAGAGCCAAGAGGCGCGACCCACCTGGTACCCACCAGCAATCTGGACTTCCGTTATGTTTGGATCAGTGCTGACTGGGGCTGTGAACGGTAGGCTAGTAGACGGGCGTGCACCAGTGCTGATATTTCTCGTGCTCGGCCTTGACGACCTGAAAGTAGAGCTGCTGGATCTTGGCCGTGAGGGGACCAATCTTGCCGTCGGACAGGGGGCGCCGATCCACCTCGATGATGGGCGAGACCTGGGCCCCGGTTCCACAGAGGAACGCCTCGTCAGAGAGATAGAGCTCTGATCGTCCCACCGAACGTTCAGTCACCTCCAGACCGAGCTCCTCACGGGACAATTCGATGAGGGTCTGCCGCGTGATCCCCTCGAGGATATCGGCGGAGAGATCCGGCGTGATCAGGGTGCCGCCCCGGATCAGGAAGATGTTCTCGGCCGATCCTTCGGAGACATGCCCGTCCTGGGTCAACAAGACGGCCTCATCGAAGCCCTGCTCGATTGCCTCCGTCTTCGCCAGAGCGGAATTGACGTACCCGCCGGTCACCTTGCACCTGGCCGGAATGCTATTGTCGCTGATCCGCCGCCACGAGCTGACGCCCACCTTGATCCCCGTGGAGGTGTCGAGATAATCCCCCAGGGGAATCGTATAGACAGCGAAACCGGTCTCGTACCCGACGAGCTTGGGTCCCAGGCCTTCCGAGCCGATGTACGCCAGGGGTCGAATGTACGCATCCTCCCGATGCTGGTTCTTCCGGAGCAGTTCCAGCGTGATGTCGCAGAGCTCCTTGACATCCCTTCCCACCCGGAGGCGGAGGACCCGACAATTGCGGAGGAGTCGTTCGTAGTGCTCGGCCATCTTGAAGACAAAGAGTTGCTTCCGGCGGGCGTTCCAGTATGCGCGGATGCCTTCGAAGATCCCGGTCCCATAGTGGAGGGCATTGGTGCGGATGCTGATCCTGGCTTCGTCGAGCGGGACGAACTGATTGTTGAAATAGGCAAAAGGCGCCATAGGCAGGCTCCTCGGTCCTCCGAACGGCGATACAGCGTAACAAACAAGGTAGCGAGGGTGCGGGGGGGAAGTCAACTGAATTTTGGCGCTCTGCAGGTCTCTTGGGCCCGATAGTGCCAAAAAGCCCTTGACAAGAGGGGGGGGAGGACGCTAGCGTGTCCTCAATAAATTCCGCAAGTTGGAACGCGGCTTGCAGGGGTACAACGGAAATTCGTATCAGCGTCCACGGCGCGAAAAGGAGTGCCCCATGAAAGCCCGGATCCTCGTTGCCGACGATAGCGCCACCATGCAAAGGGTGGTAGAGCTTGCCCTCAATCGCGTTGGGGTAGAGCTCGTCCAGGCCCGAAGCGCTGAGGAAGCCATGCGCAAGGTCAGAGACGTGAAGCCCGACCTGATGCTGATTGACCATTCCATGCCGGATCGGTCAGGCCAGGACCTCTGCGCGACGTTCCGGAAGGACCCTAAATTGAAAGGCATTCCGATCATCTTGATGGCGGGGGTCTCGAGTCCCGTCGACGCGGCGGCGGTCCAGCGGGTCGGGGCCAGTGACGTCGTGACCAAACCCTTTGACTCCCAGACCCTCATTGGGAAGGTAAAGCAATTCCTGCTTGGCGCGGCTCCCCAGGACGAGGCGGGTCTGATGACGGAGAGGGCCGCGGGACCAGAAGCCCTTGGCGACGAGCCTCCAGAAATGTTGGGCGAGGAGATCAGGCTTCCGGCCGATGTCATGACCCAGGTCCAGGCGCCGTCGGACGAGTCCATCCCCACGTACGAGCTGCCTGTGACAGAAGGGGAGGAGCTTGCGCTGGGGAAGCCGGTCCACGAGGATACGCAGTTCACCTCCGGGGTCAGGGACCTCAGATTCGAGGATATGGCAGCCGCTGTAGGGGTCGGGAGACCCGGGGCGCGCACCCGAGACGAGCGGACGGGAGAACCAGCGGGGAGGGCGCAGACGGGCCGGGAAGCACCGGCGGTGCCAGCGGGCCACCAGACCCTGACCGTCCCGCCCGACATGGTCAAGACGTTAGCCCGCGAGGTGGCGGAGCGGGTCGCCACCCTTTTGGTCCGGGAGCTCAGGGCAGACCTCCTCGACCGGGTGAATAAGGTCCTTTGGGAGGTGGTCCCCGACCTGGCCGAGCAGTTAATCAGTCAGGAACTCCAACGGATCCGGGAGCTCGTCGAGGGGAAGCAGTAAGCAGGGCGACCGTTCCGGGGTGGGAGGGAGATCCCCTCGCACCCCGATTTTTTATTTGGAGGCTCGAGTGAGCGAGCGGAGTGGCCACGGCTACGATCCTCGCGATGTGGAGCCCCGCTGGTACGCCCTCTGGGAACGTCAGGGCTTCTTCCACGCCGATCCTGGCTCCCCACGGGCTCCCTATACCATCGTCATTCCCCCTCCGAACATCACCGGCTCCCTCCACATGGGGCACGCGCTGAACAATACTCTCCAGGATGTTCTCATCCGGTGGCGCAGAATGGCGGGCGATAACACCCTGTGGATGCCCGGGACGGATCATGCGGGCATCGCGACCCAGAACGTGGTAGAGCGTCAGCTGCTCGCCGAGGGACTCACCCGACAGCAGATCGGACGGGAGGCCTTCGTCGCCCGGGTCTGGCGGTGGCGGGAGCAGTCGGGAGGGACCATCATCAACCAGCTTAAGAAGCTGGGGGCCTCCTGCGACTGGGTCCGCGAAGTCTTTACCATGGATGGGCCACGCCAGAAGGCGGTGCTGGAAGTCTTTGCCCGTCTCTGGGAGGATGGGCTCTTGTACCGGGCGGAGCGGCTGGTGAACTGGTGCCCGCGCTGCGAAACCGCGCTGGCCGATATCGAGGTCGTGCATGAGGAGATCGACGGCACCCTGTGGCACATCCGGTATCCCTTCGCGGCGGATCCCAAGAGTGGAGTGGTGGTCGCCACCACGCGGCCCGAGACGATGCTGGCGGACACGGCCGTCGCCGTGCACCCGGAGGACCCCCGCTATGCGAAGGCTGTCGGCAAGCACGTCATCCTCCCGCTGGTGGGCCGGAAGCTGCCCGTGATCGCGGATCCATATGTGTCGCGCGAGTTCGGGACCGGAGCCCTCAAGATCACTCCCGGCCACGACTTCAACGACTCCGAGATGGGCCAACGGCACGGTCTGCGCGTCATCGCTACCCTCTTGCCGGACGGAACGCTGAATGAAGAGTTCCTCACCGACGCCAGCGGGGAGGTGCGCCAACGCCTGCAGCCGCTGATTGGTCTGGACCGCTTCGAAGTCCGGCGGAGGGTGCTTGATGACCTCCGCCGAGAGGGCGTCCTGCTCAAGGAGGAGCCGTACCGGTACGCATTGGGCCGGTGCTATCGGTGCCAGACTGTCGTCGAGCCGTTCCCCACGCCGCAATGGTTCATCCGGACGAAGCCGCTGGCCGAGCCGGCCATCCGCGTGGTCGAAGAGGGCCGCGTGCGCATCATCCCGCCGCAGTGGGAAAAAAACTACTTCGAGTGGATGCAAAACATCAAGGACTGGTGCATCTCCCGGCAAATCTGGTGGGGGCACCAGATTCCGGCCTGGTACTGCGGGTCGTGCGATGTCGGCAATATCGTTCCGGCTGCAGAGGGAGGATATTCCATCGGCCGCGACGCCCGGCCGATCGTGGCCCGCGAGAGGCCGACAGGGTGTCCGCGCTGCGGGGGCCAGGAGCTCGTGCAAGATCCCGACGTCCTCGACACCTGGTTCAGCTCCGCCCTCTGGCCCTTCTCGACCCTCGGCTGGCCGGAGCAGACCAAGGAGCTGCAGGTCTTTTACCCCACGACCGTTCTGGTCACCGCGTTTGACATCCTCTTCTTTTGGGTCGCGCGGATGATCATGATGGGGCTGAAATGCATGGAGGACGTCCCCTTCCACCAGGTCTATATCCATGCCCTGGTCCGGGATCCGGAGGGGCAGAAGATGTCCAAGTCCAAGGGGAACGTCATCGACCCGCTCGTCGTGATCGAGCGGTACGGCGCCGACGCCCTGCGATGTACCCTCACCGCCCTGATTGCCCAGGGACGAGATGTCAGGCTCTCGGAAGAACGGATCGAGGGGTATCAACACTTCTGTAACAAGATCTGGAACGCCTTTCGCTTCGTGGGTCTCCATCTCAGTCCGGACGATGCCGAGGCCCTCAAGAGGGAAGGGCCGCCGCCCCCGGCGGACCTTGCAGATCGGTGGATCGTGAGCCGCCTGCAGGAGGTGATTGCGTCGGTGACCCAGGCGTTGGAGACCTTCCGGTTCAGCGATGCCGCCTCCCACCTCTATCAGTTCCTCTGGCACGAGTATTGCGACTGGTATCTGGAGTTCGTCAAGGTCAGGCTCACCACGGACGGAGACCAAGCAGCGGCCAGGACCGGTCGTCTCCTCCTGGTCCATGTGTTGGAGGTGTCGCTCAGGCTGCTGCATCCCATCATGCCCTTTATCACCGAGGAGATCTGGCAGCATCTGCCCCATCCGTCGGGAGCTCCCTCGAGCGTGATGATCGCCCCCTGGCCCGTTGCAGAGCCGTCCCGTGTTGATCCGGAGGCCGTGCGAAAGATGGACCGGGTCATGGCAGTGATCCGGGCCATCCGGAACATCCGATCCGAGGTGCGGATTCCAACCAATGCCTCGCCGATGGTACTGGTGAAGATCGGGCAAGAGGAGGATGCGTCACTCCTCGCAAGCGCTGAGACCTACGTTCGGCAGTTAGCCCGGGCGAGGGAGGTGCGGGTCGGGCGGACCCTCGAGCGGCCCCGCCGTTCAGCGGTAGCCGTAACTGCCGGGATGGAGATCTACATCCCCCTCGAGGGGCTGATCGATATCGCAGCGGAGGCGCAGCGCGTCGACCGAGAGCTCCAGAAGGTAGCACAGGAGCTCGAGCGGGTGAACCGCAAGCTCAGCAACAGAGACTTTCTCGCCCGGGCACCGGCAGAGGTGGTGGCCAAGGAGCGGGAGACCCAGCGGGAGTTGGGGGAGGCCTCGGAGAAACTCGCGAGGCACCTCGGCGTGCTGCGAGATGAACGGTAACCGCGCTAACGCTAAGCTGTCAGCGGTCAGCCGTCGGCTGTCAGCAATTTCCGGAGGGGAAATGGTATCCGTGCGGACTGCCGATAGCTGCCAGCCGACAGCTTCATGGTAGCTATGTTGCTCGCGATCGACATCGGCAACACCAACATCGTGCTCGGGCTCTTTCGGGAGCGGGAGCTCTTGCACCATTGGCGCGTCGGCACGCGGCGGGACGGCACAGCCGACGAGTACGGGATTCTTCTCAAGAATCTCTTCGAGGTGGTGGGGATCCATCCCTCCGCTGTGAGCGGCGTGATCATCGCATCGGTGGTCCCGCCGCTCCAGCCCGTCTTTGAAGAGTTGACCAGCGCCCACTTCCGTTTGGGTCCGGTCGTGGTGGGACCCGGGATCCGGACCGGGATGCCCATCCTCTACGACAATCCGCGCGAGGTGGGGGCGGACCGCATCGTGAATGCGGTCGCGGCCTATGAGACGTACGGCGGCCCGGCGATCGTGGTCGATTTTGGCACGGCCACCACGTTCGATGCGATCTCCGCAAAGGGAGAGTATCTCGGGGGCGTGATCGCGCCCGGAATCGGGATATCGGCTGAGGCCCTCTTTGAGCGGGCCGCCAAGTTGCCGCGGGTTGAAATCGTGCGCCCCAAAGCGGTCATTGGGAAGAATACCGTGGGCAGCATGCAGTCGGGCCTGTTCTACGGATATCTCAGTCTCGTGGACGGGATTGTGCGCCGGATGGTCCAGGAGATGGAGCGGGAACCGGCGGTCATCGGCACGGGCGGCCTGGCCCATCTGATCCTGGCGAGTCCGAGACGGTCCAGCACATTGACGCCTTCCTCACCCTCAAGGGCCTCCAGATCGTCTACGACCGCAACCGCTAACCCTACGCATAGAGAATTAACTGAGCGGCTCCCACTTCCGTCAACGCCGGGATATACAGCGGGCTAATATCTGGATATACTGCCGCCCCAGACGGTATATCCGCGGGACGAGGGGCTTGACAAAAGGCCCCAAGTGGCTGATATTACGGCTGTTTTCGGTAGGAAGGGATACCACCGGGAACGGGATAGACTGCGCAGCCTATCCCGGATGTCAGACGGTTCACTTAATTGTTCGGCGCACCAGCGGTGGCATCAGGAGGCATGAGGGCTACATGGGTTGGTTGTCCAGACTCGCTGGGCTTACTGAGCACCTCAAACTTGACGTTCTGATGAAGTTCGACATCGGGAGCGGGCAAGGTGTCGCGGCCCTTCGCTGGATCGTCACGCGGCCACACGCCTCACTGTCGGATGAACAGAGCAGGATCGCACTCGTCGCATTGCTATACGCGCGAACCTTGGTCAACCACCAAGAGACCCGTGGTGAGCTGTTCGACCGCATGGCACACGCCGCGCGGCGTGCACTGCAAGGCGATGGCAATCTGACTTTCGAACCGTGGAAGCTCCACGTCGCAGGCAAGGACTTCTCGATCTGGCCTTGGGTCCTCACGGAGCCGGGGCGGGTCACCGACGCTAGGACCTACACGGCCACGCTCCAGTCAACGTCTGGCGGCTCGCTGGCAATTCACTTGAAGATGGCGCTCGGACAGGTGCGAATCCTTGCCCCATCCTCAGCGTTGATCGCAGCGTTTGGGCTGGCGAGAGCCCTCAACGACACCGACTGCACCCGCTTGGCCGAAGTCCTTCTAGGAATCAACGCGCACTACCGGTCATCTGACAGCATCAGCCTGGGTTCGGAACGAAGCGCACTGGCAACGGCTATGCCTGCGCTGGTGCGGTAGGAGGACGGATGACAATCAGCGAACACGAACGCGCGCTCCGCCTGTCGATGGCGCACGACATGGGCCGCGTTTTCGGGCGAATCACCTTCAGGATAGCGCCCGCGCTACTCCTTGTTTTCGGGTATGGGATCGTCAACCTCGTCAGCCTGGGGACTGCCCCAAGACACTATTGGCAAACGTACGTCCCGCTCGTCGGTGCTGGTGCCTCGCTCTTGTCCTGCATCTTCTACCCGATGGCAATGTTCTACGGCCGAAGCTGGCTCTCGGCATCGATGGCGATCACCGGATTCATCCCATACGTCTTCGCGCTCTTCGTGATGGTCGTTTTCGGCGGCATACGGCTCTACGGCTTGCTCTCTGGATTCTCGATTTTCGGTCTTCTGGGCGGCCTCTTCTGGCTCATCGTCGGCTACGCCATCCTGTACAACTTCTGGGTCTTCACCGAGGTAGTCGCGAGTGCTGCCAAGGCGCGAACGCGTGTGCTTGAGTCGCTTGAGAACTGAAGCTCGCGCTCGGACTTGAGGGCGGAAAAAGGTGTCAGGAACCTTTTTTATTGACGGGGAGGGTGGGTGAAGCTAGGCTAGGGTCCCATGGGACGTCCGTTACGTGCCGCTGTCGGCGGCGTGATCTACCACGTGTTGAACCGGGCGAATGGCGGGCTGCAGCTCTTTGAGAAAGCCGGGGACTACGGGGCGTTCGAGCGGGTCTTCGAGGAGGCTCACGAGCGGATCCCGATGCGGACCCTAGCGTATTGCCTCATGCCGAATCATTGGCATCTGGTGCTGTGGCCACGGCGTGACGGCGACCTCTCGCAGTTTCTGGCGTGGGTGACGCTGACGCACACGCAACGCTGGCATGCGCACCGCAAGACGACGGGCCAGGGGCATGTGTACCAGGGCCGGTTCAAGGCATTTCCTCTGCAAAGGGATGAGCATTTCCTGGCAGTATGCCGGTATGTGGAGCGGAATCCCTTGAGGGCGGGGTTCGTAGTGAGAGCCGAAGAGTGGCGGTGGTCAAGCCTGTGGTGGCGGAGGGCTGGCGCCGCTTCGAAGCGGCGCTGGTTGGCCGAGTGGCCTATTCCACGGCCAGCGCGGTGGGTGAACTGGGTGAACGAGCCGCAGACGGGCACGGAACTTGAAGCACTGCGCCGGTGTGTCACGCGGGGGCAGCCCTTCGGCTCGGAGGCATGGGTGCGGCGCACGGCGCTCCGCTTGGGCCTCGAAGTGACGTTACGCCCTCGCGGGCGCCCGACAAGGGAGGGTAGGGGGCCACGAAAAGGTTCCTGACACCTTTTCCGCCTCCTTTTCCGCCTGCACCTTTTCCGCCCACCTTTTCCGCCCTTTCCGCCTTCCTGCTGCTGACGTGGGGGACGCGAGGGGTCCGGACCACTCGCCTGGCAGCTCGCGGTCCGGGTCGGCATCGTGGTCGCGCAGCAGAGCGGCAGATCCGTTCGACTGAGGAAGACGAGACATGATCGGAGCCGTTGCCGGAGACATCATTGGATCGGTATATGAGCGCTGCCCGATCAAGACCAAGGACTTCCCGCTTTTTCACCCTGATTGTCACTTCACCGACGACACAGTGCTGACTCTGGCCATTGCCGATGCCATTCTCACAGGTCGCTCATACTTGCGCTCGGTCCTGGAGATTGGCCGGCGTTATCCCGGCGCCGGGTATAGCGGCACATTCAGGCGCTGGCTACATTCCGAGAATCCCCAGCCCTACAGCAGTTGGGGAAACGGCGCAGCGATGCGCGTTAGTCCCGTGGGCTTCGCCTTCTCGACAGATAACGAGGTGCTGCAGCAAGCAGCCGAGACCGCCCGGATCTCACACAGCCACCCAGAAGGCATCAAAGGAGCGGAGGCGACGGCTCTTGCAGTGTTTCTCGCCCGAACATCCCGCGACAAGCAGCAGATCAGACAAGAGATTACGGATCGGTTCGGATACGACTTGAACCGAACCGTTGAGGACATCCGTCCGAAGTACTCTTTTGATGTCTCCTGTCAGGGGACAGTACCCGAGGCCATCATTGCGTTCCTCGATTCCATCTCATACGAGGATGCCGTACGCAATGCCATCTCACTTGGCGGCGATAGCGACACCCTAGCCTGCATAACGGGTGGCATTGCGGAAGCATTCTACGGCGGCATACCCCCCGACATCCCAACCCGGGTGCAGCAGTGCCTCACTCCAGACTTGTGGCGGGTGGTCGAGGAATTCTGCCAGAAGTACGGGACAGAGAAGTCGAACCAAGGAGTGCAGGCGACGCCGTGACCCGCGCGCCTGACTCTTGTTGGGGGAGGGACGAGGGTCGGACATTGATATTCTTATTTGGACGTGGTGGACCATTAGGGGCGCTGACTGCTCTTGTCGCTCTGGCGATTCCCGTCATCGGGTTGACAGCGCAGCGGGACGCGAAGTCCTACGAAACGATTAATGAGTTTGCGACTCGGGGCTGGGCTTTCGACTTAGGAACGTCTCTCACGGATCTCAAGGCGGTTGGAAACGTCCAGCGTGAAGTCGTTTCAACGGTGAAGAACCGGCATGACGAAAACCAAATCGACGAGGTTCGTGAGCTATATTACGACGGGCTGTACGTCAGGGCGTATTTCCCAGCAAAGGATCACAAGCGCCTCTTCCTTGAGGAGGTTGAGATAACAAGCGCGAGGTTTCGAGTCAAGCACGGTCTCAACGTGGGCGCCTCAGTCACCGAGCTGCAGCGCGTGCTCGGGCAACCAGACGAAGTCAAGGGGGACGTTTATTCGTATTTCGGTGAGGCTGATACCGTCCACTTCGTCGTCAGGGGTGGTGTCATTATCAAGGTCAAGTGGGAACTCTATCTTGATTGAAGCATTGGGTTGACAGAGGAAGAAATAGTGCTAGAATAAGTGGGTTTTCCAGGAGGCCAAAGGGGGCATTTGGATGTTGGCGGGGCGGACATATAGCGCGAAGCCGGGCGAGGTCGAACGGCACTGGTATGTCGTCGATGCGCAGGGCAAGGTCTTGGGACGGCTTGCCAGCGAGGTGGCGATGGTCCTTCGGGGCAAGCGGAAGCCCCAGTTCACCCCCCATGTCGACACCGGCGACTTTGTGATCGTCGTCAACGCCCAGAAGGTCCTGCTCACCGGCAAGAAATTACGGCAGAAGATCTATTACCATTCCTCGCGGTACCCCGGAGGGCTGAAGGCGACAGCCGCGGGTGACCTGCTGAAGAAGCATCCTGAGCGCCTGATCCAGCGTGCGGTCCGGGGCATGCTTCCCAAGAGCAAGTTAGGGGATGCCCTCTACCGGAAGCTCAAGGTGTACGCCGGTGAGAAGCATCCGCACGAGGCCCAGAAACCTGTTCCCTTAGCGGTTCGGTGAGGAGCGTCGTGGCCAATACCACAGGGGGCTATTACGGGACCGGAAGACGGAAGAGCGCGGTGGCCCGGGTCCGACTGAAACCGGGGGAGGGCCGGATCGTGGTCAACCGCCGGCCGATGGACGAGTATTTTGGCCGGGCCACCCTTCGCATGGTGATCGCCCAACCCCTGAAGATCGTCGGCGTGGAGGGAAAGTATGATGTCATCGCCGACGTCCGGGGGGGCGGCAGTACGGGGCAGGCGGAGGCGATTCGACACGGGATCTCTCGGGCCCTGCTGGCACTGGATGGGGGACACCGTCCTCCCCTTCGGCAAGCGGGCCTGCTCACCAGGGATCCCCGCGTCAAAGAGCGCAAGAAGTACGGACAACGGGGGGCCCGCGCACGATTCCAGTTCTCCAAACGCTAGCCGGAGCATGGGTGCGAAAAAGGAGGGTCACCCGGGTGACCTTCCTTTTTTTATCCCTCGATGTCTCAGAGGGAAAGGATTGTCGGGATGAAGCAAAAGGTGGCCGTCGCCGGGGCCAGCGGGTACACCGGTGCGGAACTCCTCAGGCTCTTGGTTCGGCATCCGGCGGTAGACGTAGTGGCGGCGACGTCTGAGACTTACGCCGGCAAGCCGGTAAGAGCGGCCCTGCCCGGCCTCTCTGGATTCGTGGACCTCTCCTTCGACACCCTGGATACGACGAGGCTCGCCTCGGTCGCAGAGATCGTCTTTCTGGCCTTGCCGCATACTGCCTCGGCTACGCCAGCCGCCGCTCTCCTCCAGGCCGGGTGCCGCGTAATCGATCTCAGCGCCGACTTTCGGCTCCGGGACCCTGGGGTCTACGAACGGTGGTATCGGGTGGCCCATCCGGTGCCCCACCTCCTTACAGAGGCGGTGTGTGGCCTGCCGGAGCTTTACCGGGACAGTATCCGACAGGCCCGATTGGTCGCTGTCCCCGGTTGTTATCCAACAGCGGCCCTTCTGGGTCTGCAGCCACTCGTGCGTGCGAGAAAAATCGCCTTGGACTCGATCATCGTGAATGCGGCCTCTGGGATCTCCGGAGCGGGGCGCAAGCTCGATCTGCCCCTTCACTTTTCCGAGGCGAACGAGAACTTCAAGGCCTATGCGGTTGCCTCCCACCGCCACACGCCCGAGATGGAGCAAGAGCTTTCGCGGCTCGCAGGGCAGGAGGTGGTTCTCTCTTTTACGCCCCATCTGGCCCCGATGACCCGCGGCATCCTGAGCACCATCTACGCGACCTTGACCTCCCCGATGGTAGTGGAGAGCCTGCACGAGCTCTTTCACCACGCGTATAAGGGAGAGCCCTTCCTCAGGGTCCTGCCTCCGGGGACCTTTCCCGAGACCAAGCAGGTCTGGGGCTCGAATTACTGCGACATCGGAGTTGCGGTGGATTCGCGCGCGGGGAGGGCCATCGTCATCACGGCGCTCGATAATCTGGTCAAGGGGGCGGCAGGCCAGGCGATCCAGGCGATGAACCTGATGGTCGGGCTGGACGAGACCCTCGGGATCGCCGCCCCCCCGCTCTTCCCGTAGGACGCAATCCGACGACGGATGACCGATAGTGACTGGTGGCTAACCACGACGTATGAACCCTGAACCCTGAACCATGAACCATGAACGCTTTGTAGAGCTGGAGGGGGGGATCACGGCCGTCCGTGGCGTGCGGGCGGCGGGGGTGCACTGCGGCATCAAGAAGGCGAAGCCGGACCTTGCCCTCATCCGGACCGCGGAGCCGAGCCCGGTGGCAGGGGTCTTCACCACCAACCGGGTCAAGGCGGCTCCGGTCCTCTGGTGCCAAAGGCGTCTACAGGAGGGCACGCGCCTGTCGGCGATTGTGGTCAACAGCGGCAATGCCAACGCCTGCACCGGCCTTCAGGGGCTCCAGGATGCCGAGAGGATGGCCCAGCTCACCGCTGCCGCCGTGGGGTGTCCGGTGGAGGAAACCTTTGTGTGCTCTACGGGAATTATCGGCCGGACACTCCCGATAGACCGCGTCGCCTGGGGAATTCGCGAGGCGGCCGCTCGGCTTCGGGGGGACGGGGGACCCGAGGCTGCCCGGGCGATCATGACGACCGACACGGTCCCGAAGGAGGCGGCGGTTGCAGTGGATGTGGAGGGACGTCGAGTCCACGTGGGGGGCATGACAAAGGGCGCGGGGATGATCGCCCCCCGCATGGCCACCATGCTCGGCTTTCTCGCCACTGATGCCGTCCTTCAGGCGCCTGAACTTCAGGCGCTCCTCGTCGAGGCGGTTGACCGGTCCTTTCACTGCATCACGGTGGATGGAGATACCAGTACTAACGATACAGTCCTCTGCTTTGCTACCGGCAAAGCCGGCGGCCCCCCGCTTCACCCGGGGGCGCCAGGATGGACAGCCTTCCGAGAGGCTCTCGTGGAGGTCGCCCGGACCCTGGCGAAGAAGATCGTGGCCGACGGCGAGGGGGCGACCAAGCTCGTGACGGTTCAGGTGGCCGGGGCCCCCTCTTCCGCGGCGGCGCGGCGCATTGCCTTTGGGGTCGCCAATTCCCCTCTGGTGAAGACCACCTTTTTCGCTCAGGACTGCAACTGGGGACGGATCATGGCAGCCATCGGGGCTTCCGGGGTCGATGTGGACCCGGAGGCGATCAATATCAGGATCGGAGAGGTGCCCGTGGTTTCAGGCGGGGTCGGTCTCGGCTTGGAGGCCGAGGAGGCAGCCCACAAGGCTATGACCCTGCGCGAGTTTGTCGTGGCGATCGATCTCAACCTGGGAGAGGGAGCGGCGGTCATCTGGACCACCGATCTGGGCTACGAGTATGTGCGGGCGAACGTTACCTATCGCAGCTAACGGGCGATCACCGATAACCGCCCGAGTTTCTAGCCCAGCACCAACGGTAGCTTGTCAGATAGGCTCTGGATGTGATATGAAAAAGTGGGTTACGGTAGGCCACACTACACACGCCTTCGGATCTTCCGGCCGGTGTTTGCGTTGGGCAAATGGCCCGGAAGAGGTGAAGAGGGCGGCGGATGAACCGGTGGAGAGGAGGCATCTATGCCGGATGTGACAATGAAAGAGCTCTTGGAAGCGGGGGTTCACTTCGGACACCAGACCAAGCGCTGGAACCCGAAGATGAGGAAGTATCTCTTCGGGGAGCGGAACGGCATCTATATCATCGACCTCCAGAAGACCATCGAGAAGTTCAACGAGGCGTGCCGGTTCGTCGGGGAACTCGCCGGGCGCGGAGATTCGGTGCTCTTTGTGGGGACCAAGCGGCAGGCGGCGGATTCTGTCAAAGAAGGGGCGGAACGGAGCGGGATGTTTTACGTGCATCATCGCTGGCTCGGCGGGACCTTGACGAATTTCCAGACCATCCGGAAGAGCATCAACCGGCTCAAGCAACTGGAGCAGATGCAGTCGGATGGCAGCGTCGAGAGCCTCCCGAAAAAGGAGGCGCTGCATCTCGGCCGCGAGATCGAAAAGTTGAACCGGACGCTGGCGGGGATCAAGGAAATGAATCGGCTGCCCGGGGCCGTCGTGGTCGTCGATACCAAGCGGGAGCGGATCGCCGTTCGGGAGGCCCGACGCCTTGGTATCCCCGTGGTGGCCCTGGTGGACACCAATTGTGATCCAGAGGAGATTGACTATCCGATCCCGGGCAATGATGATGCCATCCGCTCCATCAAGCTGATCACGTCTCGATTGGCCGACGCGGTTCTGGAGGGGCGGGGGGCCGTTGACCGGGGTCTGGAACGAGAGATGCTCGAGGGGGCCGAGGCGGTCAATGAGGGCTCGGTCGAGACGCTGCCGGCCGTTGAGGAGGAGGCCGAAGTCCTGTAAGGTATCGACAGGTAACGGCAGGCCGTCTGCGAGGGCTTGGACGGCCGGAATGGGAAACCACTGATGGAGATCGCGGCGTCGCAGGTCAAGGAGCTCCGAATCAAAACCGGGGCGGGCGTGATGGAGTGCAAGTCAGCCCTGGCGGAGGCTCGGGGAGATTTCGAACGGGCAGTCGCCATCCTCCGGGAGCGGGGGATGGCGAACGCGGCCCGGAAGGCGGGGCGGACGGCGACCGATGGGCTGATCGTCGCCTACGTCCATCCCGGCGGCCGGATCGGGGTGTTGATCGAGGTGAACTGCGAGACCGATTTTGTGGCCCGGACCGAACAATTCCAGGCCTTGACCAAGGATCTGGCGATGCATGTGGCGGCCATGAATCCCCTCTACCTTCGGCGGGAGGAGGTGCCCGAGACGGTGCTCGCCGAGGAGCGGCGAATCTTGCAAGTGCAGGCAGCGGGCAGCAGCAAGGTGCCCGAAGTCGTCGAGCGGATTGTGCAGGGCCGGCTGGAGAAATTCTTCGTCGAGACGTGTTTGATGAACCAGCCCTTTGTCAAGGACCCGGGGCGGACAGTCGAACAGGTCATCCAGGAGGCCATCAGCACGATTGGGGAAAACATCGTGGTCCGACGCTTCTGCCGATACCAACTCGGCGAGGCGTCCGACGACAACAGTCCGATGTCCTAGGTCCGATGTCCGTTAACATTACGGAGGGTTCACTGTTCACAGTTCACCGTTCACAGATTGGGTTTCGAGATCTTACCGTGAACCATGAACCGTGAACCTGGTTGCAGTCATGGATCTTAAATACAAGCGAATCGTCCTCAAGGTCAGTGGGGAGGCGTTGGCGGGAGACCAGGGGTATGGGATCAGCCCCGAGGTGATTCGCTTTGTCGCCGGGGAGATCGAGGCGGTCCACGCCTTGGGGGTCCAGATCGCCGTGGTGGTGGGGGGCGGCAATATCTTCCGCGGCCTGGCGGCGACCGCGGCCGGCATGGATCGGGCCACCGCCGACTACATGGGGATGTTGGCGACGGTCCTGAACGGTCTGGCGCTGCAGGATGCGCTGGAGAAGCGCTGGGTCGACACGCGCGTACAGTCGGCCATGGAGATGCGAGAGGTCGCGGAGCCGTTCATTCGCCGTCGGGCCATCCGGCATTTAGAGAAGGGTCGGGTAGTGATCTTTGTCGGCGGGACCGGCAATCCGTACTTCTCGACGGACACCGCGGCGGCGCTCAGGGCCATCGAGATCGGGGCAGAGATCGTCTTTAAGGCCACCAAGGTTGACGGGGTGTATACGGCCGATCCGCTGCAGGACGCGACCGCCCAGAAGTTCGAGGAGCTGAGCTATATCGAGGTGCTCAGTCAGAAGCTGAAGGTGATGGATTCCACGGCCATCTCGCTCTGCATGGACAACCAGTTTCCCATCGTGGTCTTCAACCTCCTTGAGCGGGGACGCCTGAAGGGGCTGGTGTTGGGCGAGCGAGTGGGGACCATCGTCAAGGAACGATAGGCCATGGTCAAGGATGTGCTGGATCGGACAGAAGCGACCATGAAGAAGGGGGTCGAGTCGGTAGGGCGAGACTTTGCCGGGGTCCGAACCGGTCGCGCCTCTGCGGCGCTCCTGCAAGGGATCACCGTGGAATGTTATGGGACCATGACTCCGCTCCAGCAGGTGGCCACCGTGGCGGCCCCCGAGACCCGTCTGATCACCATCCAGCCCTGGGATCCGAACCTGGTCGCGGCCATCGAAAAAGCGATTCTGAAATCAGGCCTGGGGATCACTCCCTCGAGCGACGGGCGGGTGATCCGGATCGCCATCCCACCCCTCACCGAAGAGCGGCGAAAGGAGTTGGTCCGGGTGGTGCGGCGCATCGCGGAAGAGGGGCGGGTCGCCATTCGGAATGTCCGGCGCGACGCCAACGAAAAGCTCAAGGCCCTCGAGAAGCAGAAGAAAATCACCGAAGATGATCTCAAGAAGAGTGTCGAATCAGTCCAGAAGCTCACCGACAAGTACATCAAGGAACTCGAGATGGCCTTGACCACCAAGGAGAAGGAGATCCTTGAGTTCTGACAGACGTCCCCCAGTGGCCAGGCGTGGCTCTTGAACGCTTTCATCCATCCCTCCCCCGACGATCTTTTTTCTTTTCCCCTGCCCAGTTGCAGAGATGCCTCCCGGGACCTCCGGTGGGCCGAGTTGTCTCTCGTGGGGATCTGACCGTGCACGGCAGAAGGCTCCTGAGCGCCCTGATCCTCCTTTTCCCCTTTCTCCTCCTCGTCATCTACGGCGGGGAAAGGGGATTTATCCTGCTGGCGATGGTGGCCGCGGTGATCAGCCTGTGGGAGTTCACCCGGCTGGTGGAT
The DNA here is from genome assembly GCA_001443495.1 of candidate division NC10 bacterium CSP1-5. Taxonomy (GTDB): domain Bacteria; phylum Methylomirabilota; class Methylomirabilia; order Methylomirabilales; family CSP1-5; genus CSP1-5. The sequence goes on from LDXR01000017.1 coordinate 27,858, forward strand.
CCCTCCGTTCCCTGGCGGGCGGTGGCCCTGCTGGGGGCGGCGGGGCTTGTCGGGGCGACCTCATTGGGTGGCATGGAATGGCTCGGTCCGGGCATGCTCCTCTTGCTGTTGCTGGAGCTTTCCCGTGTCGTCGGAGGTGGAGAGGACATGGAGGCCAACCTTCGTCGCGCCACCCTCTGTATTGTCGGGGTCCTGTATGTCGCCGGTCCCCTGAGCTCCGCCGTGGCCCTCAGAGGGATGCCGGAGGGCGTACGATACATCCTTCTCGCGTGCAGCATCGTCTGGATTGGAGATACCGCCGCATTCTACGTCGGATCACGCCTGGGGCGCCGGCCCTTAGCCCCGCGACTCAGCCCCAAGAAATCTGTCGAAGGGAGTGTGGCCGGACTGGTGGCGAGCATGCTCGCGTCCTGGATGGGTACGCGCGCCTTGGGCATGCCGGTCCCCTTTCTCTTCAGTCTCCTTCTGGGGGCCGTGATCGGGGGTGCGGGACAGCTGGGAGATTTGGTCGAGTCTGGCATCAAACGCGCTTTCCATGTGAAAGACACGGGTGATCTCATCCCCGGGCATGGAGGGATGCTCGACAGGATGGATAGCCTCCTCTTCGCACTCCCTATATTCTACCTCTGGGTCAAGATGGGATGGATCTAGCGACGGTACGAGAGAGCCCTCTCGCTTGGCGCCTGATGGTCTCGCGGGGAGGCCTGGCCGCCTTGAGCGGCGTTCTCCTTGCACTGAGCTTTCCCAAGTTTGACTTGGCCCCTCTCGCCTTCGTGGCCCTCATCCCCCTCCTGGTGGGGCTGGACGGCGTCTCTGCCCTGCAGGGCATGTATCTGGGGATCATCGCAGGGGTAGTCTTCTCGCTCATGAGCGTCCCCTGGGTCGTTCATACGATGACCACGTACGGAGGGCTCCCCGTCCCTCTCGGTGTCGTGCTTCTTGTCGCACTTTCCCTCTACCTTGCGCTCTACGTGGGGGTCTTTGCGTTCGGGGTCACGCGACTGTCACCCGAAAGCGGTCTCGTGTATCTCGTGGGCGCTGCGACTCTATGGGTCGGCCTCGAATATCTGCGTACCTTCCTCCTGACCGGCTTTCCCTGGAATCTCCTGGGGTATACCCAGTACAGGAGCCTTTCGATCATCCAGATCGCATCAATCACAGGCGTATACGGGGTCTCATTTCTCTTGGTCCTGGTCAATGCCGCGGTGGCGCTGGCCTGCCTTCACGTGCGACAGAGCGCGCGGCAGGCCTTGATGCCTGTGCTGGGGGTGGGCGTGCTCCTGATCGGGGCAGTGGTGTTCGGCATGGGACGGAGGGTGTCGGCAGAGATCCCCCGCAGGGAGATCCGGGTATCGGTCGTCCAGGGGAATATCGAGCAGGGGATCAAGTGGGACCCGGGATTCGCGGGCCGGACGATCGGCATTTATGATCGTCTGACCCGCAGGGCAGACCGGGGGTCGGACCTCATCGTGTGGCCAGAGACCGCCGTTCCTTTTTTCCTCCGGGAGGGGGGGCCGTTGACACGACGGGTCCTCGACCTCGCGATGGAGGCGCAGGCGCATCTCTTGGTCGGAAGCCCGGATCGCGAGAGCGACGCCTCGCCTCGCTACTACAACAGCGCCTTCCTCATCTCGCCGGCGGGGGAGATTGTGCAGAAATATGATAAGATGCATCTGGTCCCCTTTGGGGAATACGTTCCGTTATCATCGCTCCTCTTTTTCGTGCACAAAATGGCGACCGGGATCGGCGATTTTAGCGCCGGAGAGACGTTCACGGTCTTCGAGACCCCGGGCGGACGCTTTGGGGTTCTGATCTGCTTTGAAACCATCTTTCCCGATCAGGTTCGCCGGTACGTTCTCGCCGGGGCCGACTTCCTGGTGAATATCACCAATGACGCCTGGTTCGGGGACTCCGCCGCCCCGTATCAGCATCTGAGTATGGCTGCGCTGCGGGCGGTGGAAAACGGGGTCTACTTGGTGCGGGCGGCGAACACCGGGATCTCCGCCCTGGTCGCCCCGTCGGGCCAGATCCTGGAGCAGTCAGACCTCTTTGTCGAGGCCGTCCTGTCGGCAACGATGGCTCCCCGGCCAGGGGGAACGTTCTATACGAGACGCGGGGATCTGCTCGCCTGGAGCTCTGTTCTCATCAGCCTCTTCCTCCTGGCCTTTAGGAGGCGGACGGGGCGCAAGGAAAGGAGGACACGATGACGGTCGAACTCGGTAAGCGACTCGAGACGGCGGTGGCGAAAATCCAAAACCTCTGGGCCTATCTTTGACCTGCCGGCGAAGGCACAGCGGGCTACACAGTTAGAGCAGATCGCCCAGGGCCCTGACTTTTGGAAGGAACCGGATCGAGCCCAGCGGCTTCTCAGGGAGCTCGGGGAGCTGAAGGAGACACTGTCACTCCACACTGCGCTCAGGAGTGAGGTCGAAGATCAGCGAACGCTGTTGGAACTGGCCCGGGAGGCGGACGATGAGGAGGCCCTCAAGGAGGTCGAGGGAGCGGTCAAGACGTTGGAGCAACGGATCAGCGATCTAGAGCTCCGCGCGGTCCTCTCTGGCCCACACGACCGGGGCAATGCCATCCTCTCGATCAATCCGGGGGCGGGCGGGACCGAGTCCCAGGACTGGGCCCAGATGCTGCTGCGGATGTACGCGCGCTGGTGCGACGGCAGAGGCTTCAAGACGCAGATCCTCGATCTCCAGCCGGGGGAGGAAGCGGGGATCAAGGGGGCGGTCGTTTCTGTCGTCGGTCCCTATGCGTACGGCACCCTCAAGGCCGAGGTGGGGGTTCATCGGCTCGTGCGGATTTCACCCTATGATGCCAGCCACCGACGGCACACCTCCTTTGCCTCGGTGGCGGTCCTGCCCGAGGTGGAGGAGGTCGAGGTCGTGATTAACGAGAAGGACCTGAAGATCGAGACCTTCCGGGCGAGCGGGCATGGGGGACAACACGTGAACGTGACCGACTCGGCCGTCCGGATCACCCACCTCCCGACCGGGACCACAGTCTCGTGCCAGAATGAGCGTTCCCAGCACAAGAACAAGGCCCTCGCCATGAAGGTGCTCCGATCCCGACTGTATGAACATTTCCGGGAGAAACAGGAGCGGGAGATGCAGGCGTTGGCCGGTGAAAAAAAGGAGATCGCCTGGGGATCGCAGATTCGATCCTATATCCTCGCGCCGTATCAGCTCGTGAAGGACCATCGCACAGGCGTGGAGACGGGGAACGTCGAGGCGGTGCTGAGTGGGGCGATCGATCCTTTCGTGAACGCCTATCTGTTTCAGCCCGCTCGCCGCCTTTCACCTTGACAGACTTGAAGGTTCCTCTTTACACTTTTGCGAATACGACCACGGGACAGTGGAGGTCGGAGTGGAGGAGAGCAGTCCGCTGATCCGGGAGCGGCAGGGGAAGCTCGAGAAGCTGCGTCGGATGGGGATCGACCCGTACGGCTTGCGTTGGGAAGTCACCGCGCTGGCCGGTGACCTTCAGCAACAGCACCGCGACGCATCGACCGCCTTTTTCGATTCCGAGGTGGTGGCCGTCAGCCTGGCCGGTCGGCTGATGACACTGCGCGACCACGGCAAGACGACCTTCGCCGATCTCAAGGACCGCACCGGCCAGATCCAGATATACTTGCGCGAGGACCGGCTCGGTAACGAGGCGTACAGCCTCCTGAAATGGACAGATATCGGCGATTTTCTGGGGGTCACGGGCCGCCTCTTTCGGACCCGCACCGGCGAGCTCACCGTGGTAGTTGAAGAGTTCCGTCTGTTGACCAAGTCTCTCCGCCCTCTGCCAGAGAAGTGGCATGGCCTCGTCGACGTGGAGACTCGCTACCGGCAGCGGTATCTCGACTTGGTGGCAAACCCGGAGGTGGCGACGGTCTTTCAGCGTCGCTCGCTGCTGATCCGCGAGGTCCGGCAGTTCTTCGACCAGCGGGGATTCCTCGAGGTGGAGACCCCCATGATGCAGGCCGTGGCGGGGGGTGCCGCTGCTCGGCCTTTCATCACCCACCATAACGCGCTGGACATGGATCTCTATCTGCGCATCGCCCCGGAGCTCTACCTGAAACGCCTGTTGGTGGGCGGGCTGGAGCGGGTATACGAAATCAACCGCAACTTTCGGAACGAGGGGATCGATACGCGCCACAATCCCGAGTTCACCATGCTGGAGTTCTATCAAGCGTACGCGGATTATCATGATTTGATGACCCTGACCGAGGAACTTCTCCCTCATCTCTGTCGGGTTCTTCTCGGCGGGGAGGAGCTCACGTACCAGGGCGCGCGGATCAATCTCTCTCCCCCCTGGCCCCGATTGACGGTCGTGGAGGCGCTCCGGAAGGTGGGCGGAATCCGGGAGGAGGATCTGGAAGGTGCCGAGAGGCTGCGGGCCGTGGCTGCCCAGCGCGGCGTTCCGGTACAGGCGGGGTGGGGACGGGGCAAGCTTGTCGACGCGTTGATGGCGCATTTGGTGGAGCCCCACTTGGTCCAGCCGACGTTCCTCCTCGACTTCCCCCTCGAGCTTTCCCCCCTGGCCAGGAGTCGGCCGGACGATCCTCGACTGGCCCAGCGGTTCGAGCTCTTCGTAGCAGGGCTCGAGCTGGCGAACGCCTATACGGAGCTGAACGATCCTCAGGAACAGCGTCAGCGCCTCGAGGAACAGCTGCGGGCGCGAGAGGGTGGAGATGAGGAGGCTCACCGGATGGATGAGGATTTCGTCCGCGCCCTCGAGTACGGGATGCCGCCGGCGGCGGGCGAGGGGATCGGGATCGACCGTCTGGTCATGCTTGTCACCGATTCACCCTCCATCCGCGACGTCGTCCTGTTTCCGCAGCTCCGTCCGAAGGAGCAGGGATGAGCCTGCGTCGACAGATGCCTTACGAGATTCTGATCGGGTTCAGGTATCTGAAGTCGAAGCGGCGAGAAGCCGTGATCTCCCTGATCACGCTGATCTCAAGCGGCGGGGTGGCCCTGGGCGTCATGGCCCTCATCGTCGTCCTCTCGGTTATGAGCGGCTTCGAGAGGGATCTCCGGGCCAAGATCCTGGGAACCACTGCCCATGTAGTCTTGCTCAAGTTCGGCGAGGGAGGGGTGACTAACGCGGGTGAGCTCCTGCCCCGTGTCGAGTCGCTCCCGCATGTGATCGGGGCTGCTCCCTTCACCCTCCATCAGGTCATGCTCACGTCTCGCCAGGGGGTGATGGGGGCCGTCCTCCGGGGGATTGATCCCCAGCAGGAGGGGAAGGTCACCGAGCTGGCACGAAACATGAAAGAAGGGACCCTGGATGCCCTCCGTCGGGTCGATGATGGGATCATCCTCGGCAAGTCGTTGGCGGCCAGCCTGGGGGTCCGCATCGGAGATGCGGTGAATGTCGTCTCTCCCGTCGGGGGGGGCGTGACGCCCCTCGGGATGGTTCCCCGGGTCAAGCAGTTTACCCTGGCTGGGATTTTCGAGGCCGGGATGTACGAATACGACGCAGGGCTGGCCTACATCCCCATTCCGGCCGCCCAGGCCTTCTTCCGGATGGGCACCGCCGTTACCGGGGTGGAGATCAAGATCGACGATATCTACGAGGCCGCTCGGGTGGCCGGCCGGGTCCAGGAGGAGCTCGGGTTTCCCTTTTACACCCGGACCTGGATGGAAATGCACAAGAACCTCTTCTCGGCCCTGAAGCTCGAGAAGACGGTGATGTTTATCATCCTCGTGATGATCGTCTTGGTGGCCGCCTTTGGCATTGTCAGCACGCTCACGATGGTGGTGATGGAGAAGACCAGGGAGATCGCTATCCTGAAGTCGATGGGGGCCACAGCGGCCGGTATCATGAAGATCTTCATGGTGGAGGGGATTGTGATCGGGACAGCCGGGACCCTCCTCGGGCTCTTGGGCGGACTCGCCGTGACGGTCAATCTGGACACGATCGTCCCCTTCATCGAGCGCCTCTTCGGGATCAACGCCTTTCCCGGCGACGTCTATTTCCTGGATAAATTGCCGCACCAGGTGAATGTCCCGGACGTGGTCGCGGTGGTGACGGTAAGCCTGGTCATCAGCTTCCTCGCTACCGTGTATCCGTCCTGGCAGGCTTCGCGTCTGGACCCGGTGGAGGCCCTCAGGTATGAATGAATTCATCGAGGTCCGCGATCTTCGGAAGTCCTTCCGGATGGGGGGGGAGGCGCTCCACATCTTGAAGGGGGTCAATCTCAGGGTCCGGCGGGGGGAATTCCTCGCCATCGTGGGCCCCTCAGGGGTGGGGAAGAGCACCCTGCTTCATATCCTGGGGGGGCTGGACCGCCCCACCGCAGGTCACGTATACTACCAGGGCGTCGAGATCTCCCGCCTGCCCGAGGGGGAGCTGGCGGCGTTCCGGAATCGCACGATCGGTTTCGTCTTCCAGTTCCACCATCTCTTGCCGGAGTTTTCGGCCCTGGAGAATACCATGATGCCGGGCCTGATTGGACGACAGGGTTGGGAGAACGCCGAGGAGAAGGCGCGAGGAATGTTGAAGCGCGTGGGGCTTGCAGACCGGTTCAGGCACAGGCCAGGGGAGCTGTCCGGGGGTGAGCAGCAGCGGGTGGCCATTGCCCGGGCATTGGTTCTGTCCCCCACCGTCCTTCTTGCTGATGAGCCGACCGGGAATCTGGACTCGAAGACCGGTGAGGCTATCTTTGATCTCCTCCGGGAACTCAATCGGGAGCAGGGACTCACGGTGATCCTCGTCACCCACAATGAGTGGTTTGCGCGGCAGACCGATCGGATGCTTCGGATGGCGGACGGTCAGCTGGGGGAAGTCGGGCCCGGAAGGGAGTCGGGGGTCAGGGACGCCGGCACCCGATGAGGGCGGTCATCCACACCATAAGGCGCGGAGCAGGAGTGCCAAAATCTTTCGTTGCTGGTCGGAGAGAAAGCTGCTATACTCGGCCTAGTTGCCATACATCCGGGAGAGGGGATGGGTATGTTTGAGCGTTTTACCGAACGGGCGCGGAAGGTAATCATCCTGGCCCGGGAAGAGGCGATCCGTCTCGGACACAACTTTGTCGGGACGGAGCATCTCCTCCTCGGTCTTGTCCGGGAGGGGGATGGTCTCGCAATGGCCATCCTGAAGAAGCTCACCGTGAACCTCTCGACCCTGAAGGGAGAGGTGGAAAAGATCGTCTCCGTCGGGACCCAGGTGAGCCCCGCGGGCGAGGTCCCCTTCACCCCCCAGGCCAAGAAGGTCCTCGAATACGCTATCTCCGAAGCCCGGTCCATGGGGCATAACTATATCGGCACCGAGCATCTCCTCCTGGGGCTCGTCCGCGAAGGGGAGGGGATTGCATCGCTCGTCCTCCGGGACGTGGGAGTGACGGTCGCAGCCGCCAAGGCTCAGGCGCAAGAGCTGTTAGGCGAGCAGGCCACCAAGGCCGCTGGCACCGGTCGGACGCCCGCCCTCGACGAGTTTGGAGTCGAACTGACCAACATGGCGCGTCAGGGAAAACTCGATCCCGTCATCGGTCGGGAGGCGGAGATCGAACGGGTCATTCAGATCCTGTCCCGGCGGACCAAGAATAATCCGGTCCTTATCGGAGAGGCCGGCGTGGGCAAGACGGCCATTGTGGAGGGATTGGCCCAGCGGATCGTCGCCTCCGATGTGCCGGAGACCCTCCTGCGCAAGCGCGTGGTGCAGCTCGACCTCCCCGGAATGGTTGCAGGTACCAAGTACCGGGGCCAGTTCGAAGAGCGGCTTAAGGCGGTCATCAAAGAGATCCAGCAGACGGGGAATGTCATTATCTTTATCGACGAGCTGCATACCCTGGTCGGGGCCGGGGCGGCCGAAGGCGCGATCGATGCCTCGAACATGCTCAAGCCGGCCTTGGCCCGCGGCGAGATCCAGGTGATTGGCGCCACCACCATGGATGAGTACCGCAAGTATGTGGAGAAGGATCGGGCGCTGGAGCGGCGCTTCCAGACGATCTTTGTCGGCCAGCCGAGTGTGGACGAGACCATCCGGATCCTCCGCGAGATCAAGGACCTCTACGAAGCCCATCATTCCGCCGTCATCACCGAAGAAGCCGTGGTGGCGGCTGCCCGGCTGTCACACCGCTATATTGCTGACCGCTTTCTGCCCGACAAGGCGATCGACGTCATGGACGAGGCAGGCTCCCGCGCCCGCCTGAAGTCGCTGATGCTCCCGGAGGACATCCGGGAGATGGAGAATGAGGTGGAGCGCCTCCGTCAGCAGAAAGAAGATGCCATCAGGACGCAGGCCTTTGAGGTGGCTGCACGCCTCCGAGATGCCGAGCGGAGACTTCGAGCAGAGCTTGAAGAAAGAAGGAATAAATGGAAGGAATTCAAGACAAAAGAGAAGATCATAGTCAACGATGAAGACATCGCGTACATCGTCTCTAAGTGGACGGGCATTCCGCTGTACCAAATTGAAGAGGCCGAGGCCCAGAGGCTGCTCCGGATGGAGGAGGATCTCGGCAAGCGCGTCGTGGGGCAGGAGGAGGCGATCCGAGCAGTGACGCGGGCCATCCGGCGCTCCCGCTCCGGCTTGAAGAATCCCCGGAGGCCGGTGGGTTCTTTCATATTCCTCGGCCCGACGGGGGTGGGAAAGACGGAGCTGGCCAAGGCGTTGGCGGAGTTCCTCTTTGGAACCGAAGATGCCATCGTCCGCGTCGATATGTCGGAGTATATGGAGCGCTTCGCCGTCTCGCGACTCATCGGGGCCCCCCCGGGCTATATCGGCTATGATGACAGCGGCCAGCTCACGGAAAAGGTGCGTCGCCGCCCCTTTTCGGTGATCCTTCTGGACGAGATCGAGAAGGCCCACCCGGAGGTGTTCAACCTCCTCCTGCAGATCTTTGAAGACGGCCACCTGACCGACAGCTACGGTCGACAGGTGGACTTCAAAAACACGATCCTGATTATGACCAGCAATATCGGGGCACGGCAGATCACCATGCATGCCCCCATGGGCTTCACCACGGGGAGCCAGGAACAGAGCTACGCCAAGATGAAGGAGACGGTCCTGGCGGAGCTGAAGAAGACCTTTAACCCCGAGTTCATGAACCGGATTGATGAGGTGATCGTTTTCCACCCCCTTGCGAAGGAGCACATGCGGAAGATCGCCGACCTGATGCTGCAGCGACTCCAGTCGCAGCTCGATGAAAAACGGATCACGCTGATGATGTCCGATGACGCCAAGGAGTTCCTCATCGACAAGGGATACGACCCGCAGTTCGGGGCGAGACCTCTGCGCCGGGCCATCCAGCGCTACGTGGAGGACCTCTTGGCCGAAGAGATGCTTCGAGGAGGCCTCACCGAGGGGAGCACGGTTCGCGTGAAGGCAGGGGTCGACGTGCTCACAGCGGAAGAGGTGACCAATCTTCTCGGGCAGACCAGCTGAGTGACCCAGATCCCACCACGAGGGTCCGACAGGACCCTTTTTGGTTTACTTCCCCCCCCTGCAGTGGTATAAGTCGCGCGGTGTCTTGAGAGGCCGAGGGTCCATTTCCATCTTACAGGAGAGGTTGTCGATAGATGGAGCGAACCCTACGGACGGTCTTTTTTTTGTCGTCTGCCTTCCTCTTGATCCAGACGTGTCCCACCGTTGCGTGGGGTCAGCAGGTACCCACGGTCAAAGAGATCAATATTCGAGGGAATCAGAAGGTCGAGTCTGATGCCATCCGTCAACGCATTCAGACGCGCGTTGGTGATCCTTTTTCGCCCGAGAAGATCCGTGGGGATGTCGAGCGCCTGTTCAAGATGGGCTTCTTCGATGATGTCATGGTCGAGGCGGAGGAGCTGGAAGGAGGACTGCGCCTGATCTACGCGGTCACGGAGAAACCCAGCATTCGGTCGATTCGGATTGTCGGGGCCAAGGAGATTGAAGAAAAGGACGTTCGTGACCGCATCGACGTTGCCGCCGGGACGGTGTTCGACCCCCAAGCCCTCGGTCGGAATGCCGAAAAGATCCGGGCCCACTACGAAGGGGAGGGATTCTATGTCGCCCAGGTGGTGGGAAGGTCCGAGAAGGTCTCGGACCGGGAGGTGGACCTCGTCTTTGAGATCGAGGAGGGGGCGAAGTTTTACGTGAGGGACATTACCTTCGTGGGCAACAAGGGGCTCAGTGCCGGGACGATCAAAGGGGTGATGGCGACGAAGGAGCGGTTTTTCATTTGGTTTCTTCGGCCTGGGGTCCTCAAACGGCCGGACCTCGACCAAGACGTGGAGCGGATCAAGGCGCTGTATCTCGACCGAGGGTATCTGCAGGTGAAGGTTGCAGAGCCGGAGATTCAGATCGATAAGGCGGCGAATCGCCTGGACATCATGTTCCGGATCGAGGAGGGCCTCCGGTTCCGCACGGGAACGGTCAGCGTGCAGGGAAGCACCATCTTCACTCCAGAGGAACTCGTGGCCAGCCTCAAACTGCCCCGGGAGGAGTTCTTCGGTCGCGATGTCCTCCGCAAGGACCTGCTGGCCCTGTCTGAAAAATATTCCGAGCTGGGATACGTCTTTGCAGATGTCGTTCCGGTCACCCGGGTACGAGCGGATGAGTCGGTTGTCGACGTAAACTTCGAGATTACCGAGGGGATAAAGGCCTATGTGGAGCGGATCGAGATTCGGGGGAATACGAAGACGCGTGACGGGGTGATCCGGAGACATCTGGAGTTAGCCGAGGGGGATGTATACAACGGCAAGCTCCTTCGGGAAGCACGGACAGCACTGAGCCGCCTCGGGTACTTCGAATCGGTGGATGTCAAGAGCAGCCAAGGGTCTGCACCCGAGCAACTCGTGCTCGGAATCGACGTGAAGGAAAAGCCCACAGGTCGGTTGGGAGTCGGTGGGGGGTTCAGCACCTCCGGGGGAGCCATCGGGACTGTCTTCTTGACCGAGGATAATCTCTTCGGGCTCGGGAAGCGGATCCGTCTCGCGGCGCAGTTGGGGACCATCAGCAGTGGTCTGAACCTTCGGTACGATGATCCCTTCTTCTTGGACTCCGACTATTCCTTCAGCCTGGCTGCCTTCGACCGGACCTCGGACTTCGACGATTTTACCGAAGAGCGGCGCGGAGCCGAAATCGGATTTGGCCGTCGATTCTTCAAGTATAATTTCGTGAGTATCGGGTACCTGTATGAGGTGGTTGATATCTCTGACGTCAGCCCGACCGCCTCGAGTCTCATCAGAAATGAGCAGGGGACCTCGTCGACCAGCTCCATCAACCTCGGGCTGGTCCGAGACACGCGCGATAATCCCAGCAACCCCACGAGGGGGTACCGCGTCAGCCTGAATAATGAGTGGGCGGGCGGCCCGCTGGGAGCGGACAACGATTTTTACAAGATCATTCTGGATGCCCGATATCACTTTCCCATTTTCGAAGACCAGGAGATCATTGGGTCGATCCGGGGGCGCGGTGGGTTCGTCGAGACCTACGGGGATACTGATCAAGTCCCGCTCCAGGAGCGGTTCTTCCTCGGAGGACCCACCAACTTTCGCGGGAGTGGTTTCCGGAAACTGAGCCCCCGGGACCCGGTGACCGGGGAGCGGGTCGGAGGGAACCAGTTTTACCTCTTCACCACGGAGGTAGGATTCCCCATCTTCAAGGAGTTTATCGATCTCCGGGGGGCCGTCTTTTTTGATGCCGCGCAAACCATGGGTCAGGACGAGGCGATCAACTTTGACCCGGAATATGCCTTTGGGTTTGGGCTGGGCCTGGTGACCCCCTTCGGCCCGGTCCGGGTCGACCTCGGATATAACCCCGATCCGCGCGCGGACAATGACAATTTTGTCATCCATTTCAACCTGGGACGCGTGTTCTAGGTGAAAGCTGGGAGGTGAAGGAAATGCGAATGAGGCGGGGGACCTTGAGGGGACTGCCGCTGTTGGTGCTGGCCGCACTCGCCGTCGGAGTGGATGCGGCTCCGGTGGGTGCCCAGGCGGTCAAGATCGGTCTTGTAGACCTGCAGAGGGTCCTGTTGGAGTCCAAGAAGGGGAAGGACGCCCTGGCAAAGCTCAAGACCGACAGGGACGCGAAGCAGCGAGACCTTGATGCCCAAGAAAAGAAGGTCCGCCAGACGGAAACCGATTTCGAGAAGCAACGCTCCGTGCTGAGTGAAGACGCCAGGAGGGAGAAGGAGAAGGTGATGCAGAAGGCGCGGCGAGATCTGGCTCGGATCGTGGACGACCTGAATCGCGAGTTCGGCGAGCGCGAGCGAGATCTGCGAGAGCGGTTGGTCCGGGAGATTACCACCGTGGTGCGGGAATACGGCAAGAAGAACGGGTACGTGCTGATCCTAGAGGTGCGGGCCGCGGGGGTGATGCACAGCAGTGAGGGGGCCGATATCAGCAAGGAAGTTATCGCCGTCTACGATGCCGGGAAATAATTGATTGAGAGACCGCCGCACCGGCAGGGGCGGGGCTTCGCCGAGAGAATCCTCTTATTTGCTTGCTTCTCAAGCGCCTTCGTGATATGACAGCTCGGCTGTCTGGGCGCTGGGTCCGGGTGCGGTGGGGCCAGCGGCGATTATGAGGTCGGGGCGATGGCAGAAGACGTCATGGACATCCCGGAGATTCAGAGGCACATTCCACACCGCTATCCCTTTCTGCTTGTGGATCGGATTCTGGAGGTCGAGAAGGGCCGCCGGATTGTGGGAGTCAAGAATGTGACCATGAACGAGCCCTTTTTCGCCGGCCACTTCCCCGGGCGGCCTATCATGCCGGGAGTTCTTCTCATCGAGGGCATGGCACAGGTGGGAGGGGTCCTGTGGAGCAAGACGATCGATCTGCCTCGAGAGGACGTCTCCCGGTATTTCTATTTTGCCGCAATCGACAAGGTGAAGTTCCGCCGGCCGGTGTATCCCGGCGACCAGGTGCGGTATGAGCTCCAGATCCTGCATCTCAAGAGTCGACTCTGCAAGATGCGGGGTCATGCCTATGTAGACGGCCAATTGGTGGTGGAAGCGGAACTGCTCTCGATGCTCGTGGAGCACGAGCAGTGAACCTGCCGACTCGAAAAAAACGGGGCAGTCGAATTGCGTCTGGAAGGGACCCCTCGGTCCACCTCCATCCGACGGCGATCGTGTCCCCGTCCGCCAAGATCGGGCCGGGGGTGATCGTGGGTCCCTACGCCGTCATTGGGGACCATGTGAGCATCGGGGAAGGGACTAGCGTCGGGTCCCACGTGATCGTCGATGGATGGACGGAGATCGGCCGGGGGTGTCGGATCTTTTCCCATGCCGTCCTCGGCACCGAGCCACAGGATCTCAAATTTCAGGGTGAGAAGAGCAGTCTGGTGATCGGCGATCACGTAGTCATCCGGGAGTTCACGACCATCCATCGCGGGACCGCGGGGGGCGGCGGCAAGACGGTGATCGGCAATCATGTGTTGATCATGGCTTCCACGCATGTGGCCCATGATTGCATCCTGGGGGACGGAGCCATCCTCGCGACCGGTGCCGGACTGGGCGGTCATGTCGCCGTCGAGGAATCTGCGGTGATTGGAGGCCTCGTCGGTGTGCACCAGTTTTGCCGTATCGGGAAGTATGCCCTCGTCGGTGGCTGCTCGGCCGTGAGGCAAGATGTCATTCCTTTTTCCAAGGTCTCAGGGGACGGCCCGAAGCTGTACGGGCTCAACACCGTCGGTCTTCGCCGTCACAACCACCCGAAGGAGACGATCCGCAGTTTGCGGAAGGCCTACCGGCTCCTCTTCCAGTCCGGGCTCAATACCTCCCAGGCCGTCGCGCGCATCCAGGAGGAGATCTGGGACTGCGTGGAGGTGCAGCACCTCGTCCAGTTCATCAAGACCTCGGAACGGGGCGTGGCCCGATGAGGGTCTCCTCACCATCGAGCCCCGAGGCGTCCTCTCCGTCCCGACGGCCTGCTGACCGGTGACCCCGAACAGCTGAGCAGGTGAGTTATGTCTCGGATCGGGATCATTGCGGGCTCCGGTCCCCTTCCCCTCTTGGCCGCCCGTGAGGCCAAGGCGGCCGGGCGGATGGTGACCGTGGTCGCCATCCGCGAAGAGGCGGACCCCGCGGTCGAGGCGGTGGCGGATCGCCTCCACTGGGTCGGAGTCGGCCAACTGGGGGCGCTCATCCGGGCTCTGAAGCGCGATGGGGTGAGCGAGGCCATCATGGTCGGCAAGGTGCGGATGAGTCACCTCTTCAGCCAGGTCCGTCCGGATGTCCGGGGAGCGCTACTCTATCTCCGCCTGAAGGATCGCCGGGGCGATTCCATCATGGAAGCGGTAGCCCAGGAGCTCGAGCGCGCCGGGATCACCCTCCTCGAGTGTACCCGGTTTCTGGCTGGGGTCTTGGTCGAAAAGGGGGTCCTGACCCGGCGGGCTCCGACGGAGCGGGAATGGGAGGACATTCGATTCGGTCGGGAGGTCGCAAGCACCCTGGCGCACGTGAAGGTCGGGCAGACGGTGGTGGTAAAGCACGGCGCGGTCCTCGCGGTCGAAGCGGTCGAGGGGACCGACGCCGCGGTGCGGCGAGGGGGGGAGCTGGGACGGGAAGGGGTGGTGGTCGTCAAGGTGTGCCGGCCCCAGCACGATTTTCGGTTTGATGTCCCCGTCATCGGCCCGATGACCATTGCGGTGCTGCGCGAGGTGCGAGGGACGGCGCTGGCGGTAGAGGCGAACCGCACCCTGCTCCTGGATCGGGAACAGACCCTTGGTCTCGCGGATGAGGCCGGCATCGCGGTCGTGGCCGACTGAGAGGGTTCAGAGTTGAACTATGAACCCTGAACGAAAGATACGGGTGGCGGTCATCGGGGTGGGGCATGTGGGTCAGCACCACGCCCGGATCTACCGGGAACTCCCTGGAGCCGAGCTGGTCGGCGTCGTCGACATCGATCGCGCTAAGCTCCAGGAGTTGAGCGAATCCCTGGGCGTGGCCGCATGTGAGGATTACCGGGATATGTTCGGCCGGGTGGACGCCGTCAGCGTCGCCGTCCCCACGGTTCTCCACGCCCCTATCGCCCGCGACTGTCTGGAGCGCGGCCTTGACGTCCTCGTCGAAAAGCCCCTGGCCGAAACCTTGGAAGAGGCGGAGGAACTCACGGATCTGGCCAGGCGACGGGGACGGATTCTCCAGGTGGGCCATGTGGAGCGGTTTAACGGGGCGGTCCGCGCTCTTCAACGGATGGTCAAGGCGCCGGGTTTCATTGAGTGTCATCGCCTCAGTCCCTTCCCGCAGCGTAGCACCGATGTGGACGTGATCCTCGATCTCATGATCCACGATATCGACATCATCCTCAGCCTGGTGAAGTCTCCGGTCACCCAGGTGCGCGCGGTCGGGGTGCCGGTCCTGACCGATCGCGTGGACATTGCCAATGCCAGGATTGAGTTCGCGTCAGGATGTGTGGCCAACGTGACCGCCAGCCGGGTGAGCGTTGAACGCGTCCGCAAGATCCGCGTCTTTCAGCCGGACACGTATATCTCCCTCGACTATGCGAGTCAAGAGATCAGCCTCTACCGTCGCCTGCCGGGAAACCCTACGTTTCATCCCCCCCAGCCTCCCCGGATCGTCAGGGAGGAGGTGGTCGTCGAGAAAGAAGAACCCCTCCGCCTACAGCTCGCGAGCTACCTCAGGTCGGTCCGGGAGCGGACGCGGCCAGAGGTCTCGGGGGAAGAGGCGGTAGAGGCTCTCCGGGCCGCGTCCCAGATCCTGGCCAAAATTTGACAATGAATAAGAAAATATTCATCGTGGCCGGGGAGGCCTCCGGAGACCTCCACGCCGCCGATCTCGCGCGGGCCCTCCTCTCCCTCGACCCGGAGGTCACCCTCTTGGGGATGGGGGGGGAACAGATGCGGCGGGCTGGTGTCACCCTTCACGTCGATGCCGGCGAGTTGGCCGCCGTCGGGATCACCGAAGCACTCTCGGGCATTGTGGCGGTCCTGCGCGCCTTGGCACGGCTCCGGTCGGCCCTCGACGCGGAAAATCCCGCCCTCCTCCTCCTGATCGACTTCCCCGATTTCAATTTTTGGTTGGCGCGGGCTTCCCGACGGAGGGGGATTCCGGTGCTGTACTATATCAGCCCGCAGGTCTGGGCCTGGCGCAAAGGGAGGATCCGGACGCTGAAGCGGCTGGTGAAAAAGATGCTGGTCATCTTCTCCTTTGAGGAGGTCCTGTATCGCCAGGCGGGGGTTCCCGTCACTTTTGTCGGCCACCCCATGCTGGACCGTCTGCGAGACATTCCGAGTCGAGAAGAGGCTCGTCGCCGCATGGGGTATGATCCTTCGGATCGGATCATTGGCCTCCTCCCGGGGAGCCGTGAGGGAGAGGTCCGACACCACCTCCCGGTTCTCAAAGCGGCCGCTGCCCAGATTGTTCAAGCTGAGCCCCCGGTCCGGTTTCTTCTGGGTGTGGCCGATTCACTCCCCCCGCGACTGGTCGAGACGCTCCTTCAGGGGAGTGATTTACCGATTCGACTGCTCCGAGGCCAGACGTACGAGATCATGCGAGCGGCAGACCTGGTGATCGCGGCATCGGGAACGGCGACACTCGAGGCAGGGCTTCTCGGGACCCCCATGGTCATCATCTATCGGGTCTCCCGTCTCACTTGGTGGGTGGGCAGGCTCTTGGTGGATGTTCCCGCCGTAGGGATGGTAAACTTAGTTGCAGGAAGGCGCGTGGTACCCGAGCTGCTGCAGTGGGACTGTACCCCTGAGCGGGTGGCCAAGATCGCCCTGGAGCTCTTGCAGAGCCCTGAGGCCCTTGGGTCGATCCGTGAGGAGCTCCAGAAGATTCGGAGAAAGCTCGGAGAGGAGGGGGCCTCTCTTCGCGCAGCCCGGGAGGTCCTCAAGACGCTGTATGAGGTGGAGGCCAGGAGTCGGAGGTGAAGCGAGCCTGGAAGGGTCTTCGGACCAATCCGGTTGTCATCGCCGTCCTCACCCGGCTGGTGGTGTTCCTGCTCGGGGGTCTCTTCCGGTCCCTGCGAATGAGCTATGTGGGGCGCGAGGTGCTCGACGAAATTATCCGCGCCGAGGGGAGACGGGTCATGGCAACTTTCTGGCATGGCCGGCTCCTCATGATGCCCTTTGCGTATCGTGAAGGTCCGTGGGCAATTATGGTGAGTCGACACCCGGATGCGGAGGTTATCAGCCGGGTGGCAGAGCGATTCGGCATTCAACCGGTACGGGGTTCGGCCCGCCGAGGCGGTGCCCGGGCCCTTCGCGGGATGGTGCGAGCCTCCCGAAGAGGGTATCATCTGGCGATCACCCCAGATGGGCCTCTCGGCCCGAGGGAGCAGGTGAAGACCGGAACGATCGAGCTCGCCCGGCTGGCTGGGACCCCGATCATTCCGATGGCCTTTGCCGCGTCGCACGGAAGGTTCGAGCGCAGTTGGGACCGGCTTCTGATCCCGTATCCCTTTGGCCGGGGGGTGTTTGTGTACGGAGAACCGGTCGTGGTTTCTCCGACGGCCGGCCCCGAGGAGGTGGAGAAGGCGCGCGCCGTCCTCGAGGAGGGTCTTCGTCAGGTGACGGCGGTGGCTGATGCGTACTTCAAAGAATCAGCAGTCGGCCATCAGCCATCAGCCGTCGGCGCAAGATCCGAGAGGAGCCTTTGATGCTGACTGCTGATCGCTGAAATCCGAGAGTGGATCTCATGAGGGCCCTGTACAGCATCGGTCTCTTCCTGGCGTTGCTCACCCATCTGCCTCGCATTCTCCGCCGAGGTGGCCGGCGCGGTCCGTTCGGGCTAGCGGAGCGGTTAGGCCGATACCCTGAATCGCTCACCATCAGGCTTCGAGAGAAACGCCCGCTCTGGCTCCATGCGGTTTCGGTGGGGGAAGCGGTGGTGGGAGGCATTCTACTTTCACGACTGCGCGCGAGGCGGTCGGGACTGCCCTTCCTCGTCTCAACGGTCACCGCCACGGGACGGGAGGTGGCTCGAGAGCGAATCCCCCAAGCGGAGGCGCACATCTACTTTCCTCTGGACTTTCCCGGACCCGTGGCCCGCGCCCTGACGGCCGTCAAGCCCAGGCTCGTCCTCCTGACGGAGGGCGAGATATGGCCAAACTTTCTTGAGGCCTGCCACCTCCGAGACGTGCCGGTCCTCCTGGTGAACGGCCGGGTCTCAGATCGGTCTTTCCGGCGCTGCCAGCTTGTCACGCCGCTCTACCGGCGGGTGCTCAAGCGCATCGCGCTCTTCTGCATGCAGGGCGAGGGGGATGCACGCCGCATTTTGACGTTGGGGGCCGATCCGGAGCGCGTGGTCGTCACGGGCAACATCAAGTATGATGACGAGGAGGCGAATGACCAGTTTCCCGCGCGTCTTGCCCCTGTCGCGCGTCTCGTGGACGGTCGGCCGGTCTGGGTGGCCGGGAGTACCCATCGGGGAGAGGAGGGCCCTGTCCTCCAGGCCTTTCACGAGATCAAGACAGCGGTCCCCGGTTCGATCCTGGTCCTTGCCCCGCGCCACCCGGAGCGGATTCCCGAGGTCGAGATGCTCCTCCGGGAGGCAGGCCTTCCCTTCGTTCGCCGGAGCGCGCTTACCGGAGGCGCTGCCGAGCTTCCGTCAGTCGTCCTGGTCGATACCATGGGAGAGTTGAGTCACCTCTATGCCCTGGCCACGGTGGCTTTCGTGGGCGGCAGCCTGGTCCCGGTGGGCGGGCATAACATCCTGGAACCCGCCCGATATCGGCGGCCGATCCTGTTTGGGCCGCACATGGACAACTTTGGCGAGGTGGCTGAGGCCTTCCTCGGTGAGGGAACGCCTCACCAGGTTCGTGATGCCCCCGAGCTGGCGGCACGGGTCCTCAACCTCTTCCGCGACCCTGCTGCGGCACACCGGATGGGGGAGGCCGCCTATCGGGTACTGACCCGCAACCGGGGGGCGGCCGAGCGGACCGTCACGCTGATCGAGCGGTATCTGTGAATCCGAATATTCACCGACACTATCGCCAGTGGGTCGCCGGTCACGGTCGGCGGGGCCGCCCGGTGCGCGCTCTCCTGCGTGTGGCGTCCTGGGCCTACGGCCTGGGTGTCGGGTGGCGTCGCGGCCTGTACGGCGTCGGTCTGCTCAGACGGGTCCGCCCGCCCGTACCGGTTATCAGCATCGGCAATATCACCGCCGGAGGGACCGGGAAGACCCCCTTGACGATCCACCTCGGGCAGGAGCTCCGGGACCGGGGACTTCGAGCGGCGGTAGTGACGAGGGGCTACGGGGGGACGAGGGAGGGGAGGACGGTCGTTGTCTCGGACGGCCAGACCGTGAGAGCGGGCTATCCCGATGTCGGGGATGAGGCACTCCTTCTCGCGCGGAAGTTGCCCGGGGTTGTCGTCCTCATGTCCGCTGATCGGGTCAAGGGGTGCCGGGTGGCCGTTCGCGAGTTCGGCGCTCAGGTGATCCTCTTGGATGACGGCTTCCAACATCTTCGGGTCGCGCGGGACCTGGACATCGTTCTTCTGGATAGAGAAAATCCTTTCGGATACGGTTATCTCCTTCCTCGGGGACTCCTCCGGGAGCCCGTACGTGCCATACGACGGGCAGATCTCCTGGTGATGACCGGGGTGGGCGACCCTGGGGAGCCCACGGACGCGCTCTCTCACTCCCGCGACATCACGCGGGTGCCTATCCTCCATGCGGTCTACACCCCGACGGTCTTCACCGATGTCATGAGCGGTCAGACGGTCGCCGAGGAAGACCTCCGCGGTCAAAGATTCGTCGCCTTCTCCGGGATCGCGAACCCGTCGGCCTTCGACCGGACGCTCGCGTCCCTCGGGAAGGTACCGAAGCGTCATCTCATCTATCCCGACCATCACCCGTACAGCGCGGCGGACATCGCCACGATCGCAGAGTGCATGAAGGAGGTTGGGGCGACGGTCGCCCTGACGACTGAGAAGGATGCGGTTCGCATTGAAAAACTCCCGGTCCCATTTCCCGTTCTTGCAGTTGGGGTGAGCCTCACCCTTACGAGCGGCCAGCCGGAGCTGAAGCGTTTCCTGGACACCCTGTTTCCGTAGCGGAATGGGCGAGAGGCGGCGATGAGGGTGATCGAGCGGACGGGGGTCGATCCAGCCGGGGTTCGCCGGATCCTGATCCGGGGAGTGAACTGGGTCGGCGACGCGGTGATGACCACGCCTGCCATCGCCGGCATCCGCAAGACCTTCCCTCGCGCGCAGATCTCTCTCCTCGTGAAGCCGTGGGTTGCCGGGGTCTTTGCGGGGAACCCACACATCGACGAGATACTCATCTACGACGGGGAAGGCCGTCACAGGGGCGTAACAGGACTCCTCCAGCTGGCCCGAGAGCTTCGGGAGTCCCGGTTCGAACTGGCCATCCTGCTTCAGAACGCCTTTGAAGCGGCCCTCCTTGCCTTCCTAGCCAGAATCCCCCACCGAATTGGCTACAACACCCAGGGGAGGGGTCTGCTCCTGACCACGGCGGTGGCTCAGGATCGATCGACGAGAAAGCTTCATTACGCCGACTACTACCTGGCTCTCCTTGGCGCGCTCGGGTGGGCACAGGAAAAGCGCGAGCCGTCCCTATTTCTCAGCAGCCAAACGGAGGAGCGGGCCGAGGCCTTGCTCGCGGAGGAGGGGGTGGGGCCGCAGGACACCCTTGTGGCCTTCAATCCCGGCTCGATCTATGGCTCGGCCAGGCGCTGGCCCGAGGAGCGGTTCGCAGCGCTGGCCGATCGCCTGGTCGAGGACCTCGGGGTAAAGGTACTTCTTACCGGGGCGAAAGTCGACGGGGCGGTGGCGAGGGCGGTTCGGTCGTATGCCCGCTATCCACAGCATGTGATTGACCTGATCGGCCGAACGGACATTCAGCTTCTGGCGGCGGTGCTGAGACGCTGCGCTGTCTTTGTGACTATCGATACAGGGTCGATGCACATCGGCGCAGCCGTGGGCGTTCCGCTGGTGGCGATCTTTGGACCGACCAATGAGAAGACCGCCTTTCCGCTGGGAAGGCACGTGCTCCTCAGGCATCCGGTCCCATGCAGCCCCTGCCTTCTGAGAGAATGCCCGATTGACCACCGGTGCATGACTGGGATTTCAGTGGATCAGGTTTTATCCTCTGTAATAGGTGTTTATGACTTTAATGATAAAGTTGTACATTAAGTTGTGACACCAAATGATAAGGGGCTCGCCGGCAGTCTTTCTCGATCGAGACGGGACCATCAACGAGGACTCAGGGTATCTGGCTGATCCTTCGGGCCTCCGACTTTTGTCGGGGGCCGGGCTGGGGCTCCGGCTGCTTCAGGAGGGGGGCTTTCGGCTGGTGGTGGTGAGCAACCAATCGGGGATCGCCCGGGGGTATTTGACGGAAGCAAGGCTTGCCGAGATCCACCAAAGGCTCGAGAGCCTGCTTGGGACAGAGGGGGTCACGTTGAGCGGCGTATATTACTGCCCCCACCACCCGGAGGGGGCTCCCCCGTTTCGACAGGTGTGTCATTGTCGCAAGCCTCAGGGGGGATTGGTGGAGCGCGCGGCGCGGGAGCACAAAATTGACTTGAGCCGCTCGTATGTCGTCGGAGACCAGCTCGTCGATATCGAGCTGGCGCGGCAGTCGGGGATGACGGCCATCCTCGTGCTTACCGGGCAGGGGAGGCTCGCGTTAGAGTCGGGAACCGTTGAGGCGGATCATGTCGCCACCGATCTCGCGGCCGCGGCCCGTTGGATTCTCGGGAGGCACGTCGGATGAGCCAACAGGATATCCGGGCGCTGCGAAGAAGGTTCACGGTTCAGGGTTCATAGTTCATAGACGGAGATGGGAGAGGAATGGTTGGTCCGCCATTGACCATGAACCACCAACCATGAACCCCGAACGAGGGTTGAAGTGGTACGCCGACCGGCGGTCGCAGATCTCTTCTACGCGGGAAACGCCAAGGCGCTCCACCCTCAGGTTGAGGATTTGCTCCCTCGAGGGGAAGAGAGGACCGCGGCGATGGGCGTGGTAGTCCCCCATGCTGGATATATCTATTCGGGTGCGGTGGCCGGGGCAGTCTACGCCCGGCTGGACCCTCCCGAGTCGTGTGTCGTCCTGGGCCCAAACCATACGGGTCTCGGGGCCGCTGCCGCCATTATGACCTCTGGGACCTGGGAGACGCCTTTGGGGGAAGTGACGATCGATACCGAGCTGGCCCGGGCCATCCTCGATCGATCCCGGGTGCTCGAGGAAGACGATCGGGCCCATCGGAAGGAGCACGCGATCGAGGTCCAACTGCCGTTCCTCCAGATTCTGTTCCCCGATCTGTCGTTTGTGCCTATTTCCTTGATGAGTCATGAATACGGGGCGTGCCGCGATGTCGGACAAGCCCTCGCCGAGGCCATCCAGGCTTCGGGAAAGCAGGTGCTGCTCATTGCCAGCACCGATATGAGCCACTACATCTCCCGGGAGCTGGCCGAGCGAAAGGATCGGATGGCTATCGACGCGATACTGGATCTGGACCCGGAGCGGCTCCACGCCACTGTGCTGCGGGAACGGATCAGCATGTGCGGTTTTCACCCGACCACCGCCATGCTGGTCGCCGCGAAGACACTCGGGGCGTCCCGGGGCGAGTTGGTCCGCTACGCCACCTCCGGCGACGTCACCAAGGATCATGCCTCCGTCGTCGGCTATGCCGGCCTGATTATTCGGTAGGGACACGCTGGCGAGGCCGCGGCCATCGGACTCCAATAATACAAGTCAAGGTTTGGTTGACGTGCGCGGATCACTGACGCGGCGTGGAGTGGGGGTCAGATTTTGTCGTGAGGTACATGACGAGGATGTACAGGGCCGCCAGGACGAGCACCAGCCCGGCGATCCAATGGAACCGCGAGACCAGAACATTGACCATCTCGGAGGGATTATCGAGGAGCTGCGGCCGGTCCCCGATGACCTGGGCGCCGAACCAGGCCAGGATGCCGCACCAGATGGCCGACCCGATAATGGTCATGACGCTATAGACCGTGAAGTTCATCCGGACCAGCCCGGCCGGTATGCCGATCAGATGCCGAACCACAGGGAGCAGTCGGGCAAAGAACACGCTGCCGGCCTCGTACCGGGCCAGCCAGCGTTCGGCGCGGAGCAACTTCGCCTCAGCAACGAAAAAGTACCTGCCATACCGGATCACGAGCGGCCGTCCCACCCAGCGGGCGACCCAATAGGTCGCCGCGGCGCCAAGGTAGCTCCCCACCGTCCCGGCCAGTACTACCCCCCAAAGGCTGTACCGTCCCTGCTCGGCCCAGTAGGCAGCCGGAGGGATCACCAGCTCACTGGGGACCGGGAAGATAGAGCTCTCCATGGCCATCAAAAGAATGATCCCCGGATAGCCCCAGTCGTGGACCCACTGAAACCAGATCACGATCAACGCATGCATGAACCGTGAATCTACCTCACCCCGCCGATCTGCGCAAGCCAAGTCACAGAAGGGCCGCACCTCGAAGATCCATTGAAAGTGCCTCGTCGTTTCCTTATGATTGAGGGACCTGAGCCCGAACAAAGTGGGGACGTGATTCTTGTGCCGTGCGTTGTTCACACATAGCAAAGGAGGTGTGAAATGGCCACGAGGAAGCCAGTGAGGCCGAAAAGGACGAGCGCGAGTAAGGCCCGAAGACGTGCGGGTACGAAGGGGGCGAAGGCGGCCAGGAAGCCTGCCAAGCGACCGGCAGCCAAGCCTGCTAAATGGTATGCGTATTGCGTCATCAAGCAGCCGCCCCATGATTACAGCCCCATCTACGGATACTTACCGTGGTCCGGGCCACATCGGGCATCGCGCGCTCTGGCGGACGCTGATGCAAGAGCCCACAATGCGAATCCAGGACACCAGGCCCTTGTGCTCCAGGCCAAAACAAAGGCGACAGCGAGGAAAAGGAGCTAACCGGAGAATGATGCGAGGAGCTGCAAATGAGGCAACCCGTGGACAAGAGAGAGGGGAGGGCTGATGGAACAGCTCGCCCGCTACCCGCTGGTGAAGACACTGATTGAGCGCCGCTCGCGCCGATTTGGTAAGGGGATGTGCCTGAACGGGGGACCCCTCGCCTATGCCAGCGCCTACTCCCCAGAGCCGCTGAGTCTCGAAGAAGAAGCGGCGTTGGCCTTTGCTGCCTGCGGCATTACCGGGTACGCCCTCGCCGAGCTTCCGTACGAGACCGGCGAGGTGCCGGAGGCGGGGGGTGGCAACATTATGATCGGCTTCATCGGCCGCACCGTGGCCAGCGGCCATGCCTTGCACTATGTGACCGTCTTTGTCGTCAATGATGATGGTGTGTGGATGCTCAAGCGCCCTCAGGATTATCGACAAACCGAAATCGCGAGCCTGATCCAAGCTGCACATGAATGCAAGTTCGTCGAGCTGTACGAAAAGAGCCGGGTCCGTATCGCCGACCGGCGCCTGGATGTGCCACGCCAAAAACCCTTCGTGCCGCCATTCAACAAGTGGTCAGCCAATCTGCCAGGTACGACCTACTTTTTATGCGTCAACGAGTTCACCGCCGACTACATCAATGTGATGCTGGCGGCTTTCGGCGAGGAGTTCGGCTACTTCGTGGTGGACGAGCGCAACCGCTTCGAACCGGCGGGCATCGCCAAGTTCGCCGTCTCTCGGGGCGGTCACCTCCAGGACGATCCCAAACACGGCCTCGTGGCAACACTCGGTTTCTTCGAAACGTGGCTCTACGAATTCGCGGCCATCGAACAAGGCGGAATCCTCCAGAACCTAGGCCTGATGAGCCAGGCTCTTGGGCTAGGGGGCTTCCCCCATTTCGCGGCCCATCCGTTCATCTGGTTTCAGACCCTCGGGTTTCGCATGGAAGAGATCCCCTTTTCGCGGACGATCGGTGCCGGGCCAGTGACCAGACGGCTCCTGTGGCTGCTCAGGAAGGACGTGCCTGTTCCGACAGCGGTGGGGTTGGAGCGGGACGGTGAGGTGCTTATCAAGCCGTACTGCCCGCCCTACTACCGCAACATGGAGGAGGCGGTCCTGGCCTTTGTGGACTTCAAATACGGGGAGGGCACGGGCATTTTTCGCGACGGCGGGGCGGTGACGGGATGGAGGGATGGCGCCGCGGTGCAGGCCGCCATTCCGCGGTACTCCGACAGGGCCATCGCAGCAACGATCGCCTACTGCGAGTACGTGTATAACCGCTACGGGCGTTTCCCCGCCCACAGCGGTCCTTTCCGTACCATCCTTGCCTATCAGGCCCATCACCTGGATCCGGATTTCTATGAAAGGTTCTACGGGCCCGCAGCGCTCACCGATACCCAGCGTGACCATCGGGCGGCCTGGCATCGCCACGCCGGCGCGTGAAAGGGGTGGGACGCGTGTGGGTCCGAAACTTGCACCGGGGGAGTGCGGGAGATAGAACCCCCATGAAGGCTTGGTGGAGAAGAGGGCCTAAAGCCAAGACGATCACCCTGGCCCTGCAGGGTGGTGGCGCCCACGGCGCATATACCTGGGGCGTGCTCGACCGGCTCCTCGCGGATCCGCGCATTGTCATCGAGGGCGTCAGCGCGACCAGCGCTGGGGCGATGAACGCGGCGGTCCTGGCCCAGGGGCTGATGACCGGCGGCACGCAAGGTGGCCGTGCCGCTCTCGAGTCCTTCTGGCACGGTGTCAGCGGCGCCGCCCAGACAGCTCCTTTTCAATCGACGTGGCTGAGCCGTTGGTTGGGGAGCTGGAACATGGGCTGCTTCCCTGCCACCTTGGCTCTTGACGTCGTGCCCCCCATGTTTTCACCCTACAAGCTGAACCCGTTTAATCTGAATCCGTTACGCGACCTGCTGGTCAAGACGATCGATTTCGACCGCCTCAAGGACTGCAGCCCGGTCAAGCTCTTCATCTCGGCGAGCAACGTGCGTAGCGGCAGGATCAAGGTCTTCGAAACCCGGGAGCTGTCCGCAGACGTGCTGATGGCTTCGGCGTCCCTGCCGCTCCTCTTCCGGGCGGTCGAGATCGACGGCGAGGCCTACTGGGACGGCGGATATATGGGGAATCCGGCGATCTTTCCCCTCATCTACGACTGCGAATCCCGGGACGTGCTGATCGTCCGCGTTACCCCGATCCGGCGAGAGGAGGTGCCCAAGACTGCGCGGGAGATTCTGAATCGGATAAACGAGATCAGCTTCAATTCCTCTCTCATGCGCGAGATGCGGGCCATTGCCTTTGTCACCCGCCTGATCGACGAGGGCGTGGTGAAGAAACGAAGACTGAAGCGCATCCTCGTCCACGACATCGACGCCGAGCCGTACATGGCTCAGCTTGCCTTTTCCAGCAAGCTCGATCCTCATTGGCACTTCCTCATGCACTTGCGGGACATCGGACGCGAGAGCGCCGATCGGTGGATCCAGACCAACTTCGATAAGGTGGGCGTCGAGTCCTCGATAGATCTCCGGGCGGAATTCCTGTAAGGTACGCCAATTGGCCCACGAACGCCGGCTCTACTGAACGGCGAACGCCTTTTCGGCCGCCCATGAAGGGGTTTTTGCTGGGAGGTGCGTAACATTCGGCTGCTTTTCGTATGTATGGGCAATATCTGTCGAAGTCCGATGGCCGCCGGTCTCGCCCAGCGCATGCTTGAGGGGCGCGGCGAGGCCGAGAGCGCCGGCATTGCACCCTTCGGGCACCGGGCCGCCGCTGAGACCATTCGCCTGATGCGGCAGGAGGGGATCGATCTCTCTGATCATAAACCACGACAGGTTTTGGATGTGTGTTTCGAAGACTACGACTATGTCGTGTCGCTGGACCCCTACGTTCACAGGCACTTGAAGGAACGCTGCGGGGTCGCGCCGATGAAGCTTGTCTCATGGGAGATTGACGATCCGTACGGACAGGGCATGGACACCTACCAGAAGAGTTTCGAATCGATTCGGTCCCATCTGGAAGATTTTCTCGCCCAACTCGGGCTTCCCTTTGGAGGAGACCGCTAAGGGTATGACACGCTGGGTGAAGGTGGGTGTCCTGTGGGTTCTGGCGGCGGGAGCGTTGGGGATCGCCGCCGGGCGATTGAATGCCTGGCTCCTCGATAATGTCAACCTCGTCTTTCACGAGGCGGGCCACGTCCTCTTTGCTCTCGGAGGCGAATTCATCGGGATCTTGGGGGGTAGCGTGATGCAGGTCCTGATTCCCGTAGTCTGTGGCGTGGCCCTCCTGCAGCGGGGTGACCCCTTTGGTGTGGCCCTGTGCGGCTTGTGGACGGGCCAGAGCATGGTCAATGTAGCCGTCTATGTCGGCGACGCACGGCAACTGGCCCTGCCCCTCTTAGGGGGCGAGCACGTCATTCACGACTGGAACTACCTCTTGGGAAAACTTGGCCTCCTCGAGTGGGACCGATTCCTGGCCGGAATGATCACACTGATGGCTGTGCTGACGATCCTCGCCTCGGCAGCGCTCGGGACGCTCACCCTCCTCTCGGATCACAGATCCCGAAGCATCGCGGTCCAAGAATAGGCAGGACGCAGACCGATTCCTCCGTGTCCCGTTGAAAGACAGACCACTCGATGGTATCATGGAATCCTTGAGAGAGGAGGTCATCAGCATGCGATACAGCACAAGCGTTCTTGTCGGGGCGCTCATCCTCATCATGGGTCAGGCCGCTTGGGCCGGGGGGTCGAACTACGGGATCACGCCAGGGGCGAAAACGTCCATCGAGGGCAAGATCTCGGAATGGCCGGTGCCCACACCCCGCTTCGCGCGTGACCCCGCTCCGGGACCTGACGGCAACATCTACATCGCGGTGATGTCCGGGAATAAGATTGCGCGCTTCGACCCCCGCTCGAAGACCTTCACAGAGTGGGATCTCCCGAAGGGGGCGCAGCCGCACGGCCTGTTCGTGGACGCGGGCGGCCATGTCTGGTACACGGGAAACGGCAACGGCACCATCGGCCGGCTCGATCCGTCTACGGGCAAGGTGGTGGAGTACAAGGCGCCATCGGGAGGCGATCCGCACACGCTCGTCACCGATGGGCAGGGGGTAATCTGGTTTACGGTGCAGCGCGGAAGCCGCATCGGGCGCCTGGACACCCGCACGGGAAAGATCACCGAGTATCCGACCGCCGGTCGTCCGTACGGCATCGCGCTTGATCAGGCGGGGAATGTCTGGTTCTGCCAGATCGGCGCCGGAAAGCTGGGGAAGCTCGACCCAAAGACGGGCGCCATGACCGAACTGGCGCTGGATCCGGACTCGCAGCCGCGTCGCATGGCGACGGCTCCGGACGGGTCCCTGTGGGTCACCCTGTACGGCAAGGGGACGCTGATTCGCGTCGACCCCCGCGCCGGGAAGGTGCTCAAAGAGTACCCACTGCCCGCGGGCCGGAGCGGGGGGCCGTATGCGGTGACGATGGACGGGGCGGGCGTGGTCTGGGCCAACGAGATTCACGCGAACACCGTGGTGCGGCTGGATCCCAAGACGGAGCAGATCCGAGCGTTCCCATTACCCTCGGGCGACGTCGGTGTCCGCAAGATGATCGTGGATGCCCAGGGACGGCTCTGGTATATGGGGAGCCACAACGGCCGCCTCGGCGTCATCGAGTAGGTGCCGTCGGTGGGGTATCGGGTTGAGCGACAGGTGGCGGTGGAAGCCGTCCGGCAGGCGTGCCATCTCTGCGAATCGGTCCGGGCGTCGCTCATCTCGCAGGGGACGATAGCGAAAGCGGACCGGTCTCCGGTCACGGTAGCCGATTTCGGTGCCCAGGCCGTCGTCAACCTGGCCCTGCGTATCGCCTTTCCAGACGATCCCATCATGGCCGAAGAGGATGCCGCGTTCCTCCGGACCTCCTCGGGCGCGGCCCTCAGAGCCAGCCTCTGTCGCCACGTTCGGGCCGTTGTGCCGGGCGTGGCTGACGATACGGTGCTCTCCGCCATCGACCAGGGGGCGTGGGAGGGCGGACCCGCCGGCCGCTACTGGGCCCTCGACCCAATTGACGGGACCAAGGGATTTCTTCGCGGTGAGCAGTATGCGATTGCCCTCGCGCTGATCGAGGATGGCGAGGTGGTCCTGGGGGTCCTCGGCTGTCCGAACCTCCCCGCCGATCCCAGCTATCCTGACGGACGCAAGGGTTGCCTGTTTAGCGCTGTCAATGGACACGGTGCGACGATGCAGTGGATCGACGACTCCACGGTACGGAAGATCACGGTGACGGAGATTACGGATCCCACGGCAGCTTCGTTCTGCGAGTCGGTCGAGGACTCTCATTCGTCGCACCGAAACGCCGCACGCGTCGCGTCCCTCCTTGGGATGGCCGCTCCGCCCCTACGCATCGATAGCCAGTGTAAGTACGCGGTACTTGCACGCGGTGACGTCTCGGTCTACCTGCGACTGCCTACCCAGGCCGACTACGAGGAGAAGAACTGGGATCACGCCGCCGGCTGGATCATCGTCAAGGAGGCGGGAGGGGAAGTGAGCGACGTCCAGGGTCAGCCGCTGGACTTCTCCCTCGGGCGGACCTTGCGCCGTAACAGAGGCGTGGTAGCAACCAACGGCAGGCTCCACGCGCACGTCATCGCCGCCCTTGGACGCGTTCTCGGGTCCGGCTGAAGTCAGCAGTCGTGTCCGGGGTTGCGGGATTCCGCAGTGGAGGGGTTCCGCGAGGGAGATGCGCTCGATTGCTGGCCCGGGCGTGGGGTTGCCTCCGACACGGGGCGGCGGCTCCGCCGCTGGGCGATCCATTTTCCGATCACGATGACTGCCAGGGTGAACGCGGCCTCAACGAGTCGCCTGATCACCCAGTGCTCCATGCCCAGGAGCAGGGCGGCCTTCGTGTCATTCACGACCATGTGACCCGCGGTCCACCCCAGAACGCCCGCGCCGACGTACACCAGCCCGGGGTAGCGATCCATCAGGCGGGCAATCCAGCCGGCGCAAAACATGATAATGGGGATGCTGAGGCCCAGCCCGAAGAGGATAAGGCCGAAATCCCCGCCAGAGGCCCCACCGATCGCCAGGATATTGTCGGTGCTCATGATGAAATCGGCGACGGCGATGATCCAGATCGCGTGCCAGAAGTCCTTGGCCGCCTGGCCGTGGGATTCATCGACCGCTTTCTGATCGAGCAGGAGCTTGACGGCGATCCAGCCGACCAGGAGGCCACCGATGGCGCTCAGGAAGGGGATTCGCAGGAGTTGGGCAACGGCGAAGGTGACGGCGACCCGGATAAAGACCGCGAGTCCGGCACCGGTGATGATGGCGACGCGGCGCTGAGTCGGCGGGAGGGTCCTGGCGGCCATTGCGATGATGAGCGCGTTGTCCCCAGCCAGGACGATATCGATGAGCGTGATCGACGCGAAACGCAGGACATACTCGAGGTCCATTCGACCCCTCAGGCGGAGTTACCCGCCCTCCAAACCCTCTTACTCATAATCGATACCCTGCCGATTGTCAAATGAATAGCGACGAAGGCTTGCCCCCCTTCGAGCGAAGGTATCTAAACCGCCGGAACGACATCCAGAGTAAACCGGCGCCAATCACGGCAGCGGGAACACCCAGGATAAAGCGCTGCCGGACCCTCGCCCTCTCCCTTAACGTCCCGAGGACCATCCGATCCCCCCAGGCGATCTCCGTGCGACCTGCCAGGGTCTGCAAGAGACGGCCCTTCATCTCTGCGGAAATCTCCATCTCCCCCCATGTGACCTTTAGGTGCATGTCTTGAAGGCGCTTGAGCTCCGCCTCGGCCCTCCGGATCGAGTCGATGGAATGCAGATAGGTCTCTCGTTCCACCCGAGACAGAAAGGCCAGATTGATTTCAGGAACGGCCCTGTCAGCGAGGTCGAGCCAGAGATGGCTCCCCCGTGGATGGATCATGAGGTAGAGGGCTGCCAGCAGCAGGAGAACGGAACCGCCCATGACCGTTCCCCATAAGTAGCGATGACCTTCTCCGGCGCGGATGCGGCTCAGGTGGCGGGGGAGGATCCTGGCGATGGCGCTGAGGATGAGGATGAGACCGAAGGTGCAGACAACCGTCGCACCCGTCGGAAGATCCCACACGTAGGAGCCACTGAGACCGACCACGCTGGCGGCGAATCCCAAGACCCAGCCGATAGCAAGGCGAGGGCCGACGCGGACCGAGAAAAAGGATCCGCAGACCGCAGGGACGATGAGGTACGAGAAGACCAGGAGGACCCCGGCGATCTGCACGGAACTGGTGACCACAAAGCCGAAAGAGATGTAAAAGAGGAAATCCCAGAAACGGATCCAGAGTCCTTGCCGGTCGGCCTCCTGAGGGTCAAGGCTGATGAGGAGAAACCGATGACGGAAGACCCAGTGAAAAAGGCCGATGCCGCCATAGAGAAGGAGGAGGGTAAAGGTCTCTTGGGCGGAGACGGTCAGGATACTGCCCACCAGGATGTACTTGATGTGCTCGGCTCCATGGGGGGCACGGTCCACGGCTAGCACGGCTGCACCCGCGGAGACGGCATAGACGATGCCGATGATCGCCTCCTGGGGTATCCTCCCGCCCTTCATCCTGGACAGGGAGAAGATGGCCGCCCCGAGAAAGGTGAAGGCTAACGAGGTAAAGTAGGCCGCCGTGCTTTGCAGGCCGTATCCCGCCAGGAAGGCAAAGGTGACCCCCAGGGCCGCGATCTGGGCTAACGCGAGATCCACAAAGATCACTCCCCGCTCGATGACGTGAAGACCCAGGTACGCGTGGATCCCGGTGAGGAGGAGGCACGCGAAGAAGGGGACGGTGAGAAGCTCGAGTGCCTGGTTCATCTGCCGCTCTCTTGCCTCTTGGGAATGCCGGCCTCCCGAAAGGCGCTTACGAGCCGGGAGATGTCATAGTCAAAGAGCGCGATGTAGTCGGCGATCCCCTCGGCGCCACCCACCGACGGGGAAAGCTTTACAACAGCCGCCCCCGTCTTCTCGGCCAACAGGCGAGGAACGGAGTCACTGAAGTAGGGCTCCATCACGATGATCTTCACCTGGTGGTGTGACATCCGCTCGATGAGGGAGCCGATATGGGCGGGGGAGGGGGGAACGCCGGGGTTCGCTTCCACAAAGCCCACTACCTCAAGGCCGAAGCGTTTCGCAAAATAGGGCCAACTGTTATGGTAGGAGACGACGCGGGTACCATGATAGGGGGCTGTCTCCCGAAGCCAGCGCTCCAGCGCCCGGTCCACGCGATCCAGAAAGGTTGCCCGGTTTTGACCGAAGCGGTCGGCATCACCAGGGGAGAGGCGGCTGAGTGCCTTGAGGATATTGGCGGTGATGGGGCGCGCATTGGCGGGGTCAAGCCAGTAGTGGGTATTCCCGAAGCCGTGGATATGTCCCGGCGTTCGCCCCGCGCGTGGGACCTCAGTCTCCAGAAGCGGGACATCTCGGGAAGCATCGAGATGACCCTCGCCCCCGGGGAAAAGACGCGCGTTACCCGCTCGCTGCAAGAGTCTCCCGGCCCAGGGCTCGTGGTCGAGCCCGATCCGGACAAAGAGCTCCGCTCCTTTCAGCTTGACGAGATGGCTCGGCCGGATCTCGAGGTCGTGGGGGTCTTTGTCACCGGTCGCGACGCTCTCCACATCCACGCGGTCTCCACCGACGGCCTCGACGAGGGCCTTGAGATCGGGAGTGGTGGTCACCACGCGGATCTTCTTCCCTGTCTCAGGGATCCCCCAGCTTGGCCAAAATATCCAGCAGGTTAGAAGGAGGATTGCAGCCTTCGTAACGAGTTTCAAGAGAAGGCTTTGCATCTGCTGAACGAGAAAATCGGGCGGCCTCGGGACCGTCCCGCTGGCCGCCCTCTGGGTTCATGGTGGCGGACGTTACATCTTCGTCGCGAAGTTCTTCTTCGGGACCATGCAATGGACCCCCTTCCGGATGTCCACCACCTGGGTCACCCGACAATCCACCAGGATCGAGGTGAGGGAGTAGGCCTCGTAGGGTGTGACCTTGAACTTCTCCACCATGAAATCCACGGTCTCCTTCGCCGCGAGCTTGAAAGCCTCGTTTAGGTCCTCGTGGAAGCCCATCAGGATCCAGTGGGTTGCGGTCTCCGCCCGGGGCCACGTCAGCTTCATATCCTTCCGGACGATGGGCTGCAGCACGATCTCCCGGAACGCGCACTCAATCGCCGTCAGGTTCACCTCGTTGTTCCCCTGCCGGCAGTGGGCGTCTCCCACCCAGACCAGCCCCCCCTTCAGGAGGACCGGCACGTAAAGAATGGAACCCTCCTGGAGCTCATTCAGGTCCAAATTTGAGGCGTTCTTCCAGGGGCGGAGGGTGCTGACCGGAGCCGTCTTCTCTTTTGCGCCCCCTTTTCTCGGAGAGGGGTCGTCCGGATCGATGCCGACCGCCAATATTCCCGGGAAGGGTTGCAGATCGACGATAATCCCGGGCTTAAACTCGGCCTGCTTCTTCTCCCAGTCCAAGTAGAAATACCGTACGAAGCCCTCTGGGAAGAACTCCTGGAGCCCGCCGACCTTGGGGAACTCTTTCCCCGGGAGGTTGAAATTGACGCCAAAGGCCTTGGGCACGATCTTCTTGATCCGGATCTCCATCACGTCCCCGGGCTCGGCCCCCTCGACATAGACCGGTCCCGTGACCGAATGAGGCCCGCCACCCGGGTTGGCGAGCCGGAGCTTCACGATCTCCTCCATCGTGGTTCCAGGGTTGATCTGGTTGTGGGCATGCATCATCGTCTCAATCGCCACCAACTCCCCCGACTTCATGGTCAGCTTGGACGGCTCCTTGGGGTCGAGCCAACCCCACTGGGTGGTCTCCAGCGTGGCGGGGAGGATGTGGAGCTTCTGTCCCTCGAGGGTAACCGTCCGCTGCTGGGCCATGGCATAGAGCCCGATCGAGACGACTCCGACAACGAGCGCTATGATGACGACACTCTTCTTCCGCATCACCCTTGCCTCCTTATTACTAACTCTGAGACGTCACCACTAGCTGGTCCTTCATTCTTGGGCAAACCCGCCTTCAATGTCTCGGGCCTCGTGATCATCACCTCCCTTCGGTGCTTTGAGGTATCTAGGGACAGTATGTACCAGCAGATGAACGATGAACCTTGGGAGACTGAACGGCAACAATGTGGTAGCCTTCCCTTATCGCAGCCCCTCCCCGATGTCAACGGCTTTTTCAAACCCTCTTTGCTATTGACACGGCGATTGCGGATGCCGTATGGAATCTCGTATGCACAGACCCCTCCGTTCGTTCCGACCGACCATCCTGGCACCGAAGGCCATGGTTACCTCTCCCCATTATCTTGCCTCCGAGGCGGGGGTGTCGGTGCTGCGCGACGGCGGGAATGCCGTTGAGGCGGCGATCGCCACGGCCGCTGTCCTCTGCGTCGTCTATCCGCATATGACCAGTATCGGGGGCGACAACTTCTGGCTTATCTATGATGCTCGGCGCCGGCAGCTCCACGGGCTGAACGCGAGCGGTCGTGCGGGAGGGCGCTGCACGATCGAGTTGTATCGAGAGCGAGGGCACACCCGGGCCATCCCATCACGGGGCGTCTTAGCCGCGAATACGGTGCCGGGGGCCGTGGACGGCTGGTGGGAGGCGTACCGGTACAGTCGGCGGGTCCTCAACGGTCGAATCCGGTGGGCCACGCTCCTCGACGAGGCTATCCGCTATGCGGAAAAAGGGTTCCCCGTCGCCGCAGTCCTGGAGAGCGCGACCCGCGAGAACCTCGAGTCCCATGACGCCGAGCTCCACCATCTACAGCGCTTCGAAGGCTTTCGCCGCATCTTCTTGAAACAGGGCCGCGCCTTCAGGGCAGGCGAGGTGATGGTGCAGAAGGATCTGGGCCGGACGCTCCGAGAGCTCGCCCGAGGGGGTCGTAATGCCTTCTATGCTGGACCAATCGCACGGGAGATCGTCCGATTCTTGGCGCGGGAAGCCGGGGTCCTGACCCGTGAGGACTTTGCGGGGCATCGCTCCGAGTGGGTGAGACCCCTGGGCGTTCCGTACCGCGGCTACCGCATCTTCAGCCTGCCGCCGAACAGCCAGGGGCTCGCCTTTCTCATGCTCATGGGGGTCTTATCGCACTTTGATCTCCGCTCTTTCGGAGACAGCTCGGTTGAATACTTGCACCTGATCGTTGAGACAACAAAGAGGGTCTTCCAAGACCGGGACCGGTGGGTGACCGATCCACGATTCGTCAAGGCTCCGATCTCCCGACTTCTCAGTCGTCCCTACCTCCAAGAGATCGCCCGGACGGTCGCCCGGGGCGGGCACATCGGGGGCCTCGGAGGCGCGCCGTCGGGAGGGGATACCGTGTGGCTCGGCGTCGTGGACGAAGCGGGGAATGCGGTCTCGTTGATTCAGAGCATCTATTTCGAGTTCGGTTCTGGCATTGTTGCGGGTGAGACTGGCGTCATCTTACAGAATCGGGGGAGCTTCTTCTCCCTCGATCCCACCCATGTCAACGCGTTAGCCCCCAAGAAGCGGACCTTCCACACCCTGATGCCTGCCATGGTCTTGCGCGGTGGCCGACCCTATCTGGTCCTCGGGACGATGGGAGGGCAGGGCCAGCCTCAGACTCTCGCCGCCATCGCCACTCGGATCATCGATTTTGGCCTGGAGGTCCAAGAGGCCATTGAGGCGGCGCGGTGGATGTACGGGCGTTCCTGGGTCTTGCCCGAACTCGCGCTGTACTTGGAAGGACGATTCCCAGAGGACATTTTCAGGAGCCTCGAGCAGCGGGGGCATGTCATTCGGCGGCTTCCCGCTTGGAATGAATGGCTGGGGCAGGCTCAGGCGATTCGGATCGATCCGAAATCAGGCGTACGTGAGGGTGGCGCCGATCCCCGCGGCGATGGCCTTGCCATCGGCTTCTAGCGCTGGCAAGCTGGCACGCCAGGCTCCCCGCATTCTCCTGCACTGGGGAAATGGGGTCAGAGAACAGTTCTCTTCCCGGAGGGACTGATGAAAGCGAAGGTCCTGCAATCCCGTGAGGGGCAATACATCAATGTCATCGGCGACAACCAGTACATCAAGCTAACAGGCGAGGAGACCGGGGGCGCCTATACGCTCATCGAGGAGATCAACCCTCCGGGTGTCGGCATCCCTCTGCATGTTCACGAGAACGAGGATGAGACATTCCACGTCGTGGAAGGGCAGGTGGAATTCACGCTGGACGGAAAGCCCATGAAGGCCGGCGCCGGTACGACCGTCTATCTGCCGCGCCGCGTGCCGCACGCCTTCAAAGTAGTGGGGCAGACGCCGGCGAGGGTGCTCGTGTTGCTGTCCCCCTCCGGGTTGGAAAGGATGTTCCGAGAGCTGGCGCAGCTACCGCCGGGGCCTCCGGACATGGAAAAGGTGGTTGCCATCTGCGGTCGGTACGGCATCCGGTTCTTGTAGGGGGCATCAGCGAAATGGGGCCGCGGGGACTTTTCTTTGAGGGTCGCCCATGAAGCTGGCGCTGATCGGGGCCTCCTCCTGGATGATCTCTTGTCGGATAAACTTATAGCCGAGCTGCCGGGCCGCCTCCATCCCGATGAAGGTCCCCAAACTTCCCATTTGTCTGGTCATGGCGATGATCGGCATAGCGTTCCTGGCGCCGCGCTAATCGCCTCCCGCCTTCTTCACCTCTTCCACCTTGAAGGTCCGTCCGACCCGCCGGGCGAGCGGCCGGATCGCCGGGAGCAGGAAGAGGAATATCGTCAAGATCATGAATCCGGCGGCGATCGGTCGGGTGAAAAAGATGGCGAGAGACCCGCCGGAGAGGATCAGGCTCTGCCGCAGGGCCTCCTCGGTCATGTCCCCCAGGACCAGGGCGATGACCAGCGGCGCCAGCGGGTACTTCAACTTCTTGAAGACGTAGCCGATCACGCCGTACACCAGCAAGAGCCAGATGTCCAGCATGGTGTTCTTCACCGCGTACGCGCCGATGGCGCTGAGGAGGATGATCAGGGGCGTCAAGATGGCGTAGGGCGTTTTGAGGATGGCGGCGAAGACGGGGAGCATGGAGAGGCAAAAGACGACGCCCATCACATTGCCGATGTACATGCTCGCGATAAAACCCCAGACAAAATCTTTTTGCTCGACGAAGAGCATCGGACCGGGTTGGAGGCCCCAGATGTAGAGACCGCCTAGGATGACGGCGGCGGTGGGGGAGCCGGGAATCCCCAAGGTAATCAGGGGGAGGAGGGCGCCGATCCCGGCCGCATGCGCAGCCGATTCCGTCGCGATCACCCCCTCGGGGACTCCGGTCCCGAACTTTTCCGGGTGCTTGGAGTACTGCTTGGCGATTCCGTAGCTCATGAAAGACGCCGGGGTCGCGCCGGTCCCCGGCATGACCCCGATCCAGAATCCCAGGATCGTCCCGGTGATCCAGGTGAACAGATTCCTCCACAGGGTTTTGATCGTCACCCAGATATCCTTCAAGCCGATTCTGCCCTGGACGCCCTTGAACTCCAACGCCTCCTCCGCGGCCAAGAGGATCTCACCGACCCCGAAGAGGCCGATCGAGGCCGTGATGAAGCTGAACCCGCTCAATAACGTGATGGAGCCGAAGTTGAGGCGGGGCCGTCCCGTCACGATGTCGAGCCCGACGCTGGCCAGGAGGAAGCCGACACATGCCGAGCCGATGGTCTTGGCGGCCGAGCCGCCGCCGAGCCCGGTGAAAGTGCTGAAGGCTAACGTGAGGACCGCGAAGTTCTCGGCCGGGCCGAACTTCAGGGCCAGTTCAGCTAGGGGAGGCGCGAAGAAGGTGAAGAGGATGATAGAGACAAGGGCGGCAAAGAAGCCGGGGATGAAGGCGGCGGCAAGGGCCTGTCCTGCCTTCCCCTGTTTTGCCATCGGGTAGCCGTCGAACATCGTCGCCACCGACCAGGGCTCGCCCGGGATGTTGAAGAGGATGGAGGTGATGGCGCCGCCGAAGAGGGCCCCCCAGTAGATACAGGAGAGGAAAACGATGGCCGACGTGGTGGACATGGTGAAGGTGAGGGGCAGGAGGATCGCCACGCCGCTGGTTCCGCCGAGACCGGGGATGACGCCGATAATCACACCGAGGAAGATCCCGAAGGCGGCGATCATTAGGTTGAACGGAGAGATGGCAATGTTGAAGCCGTGAATGAGATTTGCCAGGGCTTCCATCGTGGGATTCCCTCCCTAAAAGGGGAGGTACTCGCCAAACATCCCCTTGGGCATAGGGATGAGAAACCACCGCTCAAGAATCAGAAAGGCGGCTACGGGAAAGAGCAGGCTGGCCGCGAGGCTCCCAACCCAGGAATGCCGGCCCATCCACCGCATGAAAAAGGCGAGGTAGAGCGCCGAGGTGAGGTAAAAGCCCGTCACCTCGATGAGGACGACGGCACCGACCATGGGCAGGAAGACGGCCATGACCGGCCTGAGGCTTTT
Organism: candidate division NC10 bacterium CSP1-5; assembly: GCA_001443495.1. Lineage (GTDB taxonomy): Bacteria > Methylomirabilota > Methylomirabilia > Methylomirabilales > CSP1-5 > CSP1-5. Next base: position 66,063 of record LDXR01000017.1, read on the forward strand.
CTTGGAAACGAAAGGCTTCCTGGCGGTCTCACCTGCAGGATCCATCCGGATCGCCTTGGCCAGGATCACCACGCTGCAGGCGCCGAGGATGAGCGAAAGCCAGAAGGGGAAGAACCCGGCTCGAGGTCCCGAGGGGCCCCAGCCAAATCCGAGGCGCACTGCCTCCACGGTCCCGATGCCGGCGAAGGTGAGGAGTGCCAGGGCGCAGATGATCTCGGCCTTTTTCATGGTATGCGCTCGGCATCTGCTCAGCACAAGACCGGGCCGCCCCGACGCGGAGCGGCCCGGTCCATCATGTGATGCCCAGGTCGTCTACTTGAGCCAGCCGGCCTTGGTCATGACGTCCTTATGCAGTTCGTTGTATCCGTCCAGCCACTTGGCGAATTCAGGTCCCGTCATAAAGGTCGGGGAGAGGACGTTCTTGCCCAGGAATTCCTGGAACTCCTTCAGCTCGAAGACCTTCTTCATCAGGCCCGTGTAGTACTCCTGGGCCTCTTTGGGCATCTTGGGGGGACCGAAGATCCCGCGGATCATCTCGTAGGTGATGGGGTAGCCCAGCTCCTTCATCGTAGGCATGTCCTTGTAGGGCGTGCCCGCATGCCGATTCTCGGCGAAGGTGGAGAGGGGCTTGAGCTTGTCTGGGTAGTGGGGGAGGCCTTCGCTCGGGTTATTGACGGTCGCGTCGACGTGTTTCCCGACGAGGTTGGCCGCCACGGTCCCGCCCCCCTTGAAGGGGACGTACGCAATCGGCTTGCATGCTGCCCGCTGTTCGAAGAAGGCGAAGATCAGCTCATCCTCCTGCTTGGTCCCCGTGCCTGCCACCTTGAGGCCCCGCTTCTTGCACTCGGCCACGACGTCCGCCACCGACTTCCACGGGGAATCGTTGTTCACCCAGAACCAGAAGTTGTCGAGGGCGAGGAGGGAGATCGGCGTGAAGGTCTTGTAGTTGAAGGGCAGCTTCTGGATGAGAGGGGTCATGATGAAGCTCGAAAGAGTGATCATGATGGTGTGGGCATCCCCCTCT
>LDXR01000018.1 GCA_001443495.1 candidate division NC10 bacterium CSP1-5
GAGGACCTGAACGACCTAATTGCCTATCTGAAGACGCTTCGCTGATTTCATGAGACAGGGGGTGATGCCGATGATGCCGTGGGGAATGATGTGGGGTCCCGGGTGGGGCCCGGGCTACGGGCTCTTTGGATGGCTCATGATGCTACTGTTCTGGATCCTTATCATTGTCGGGGCTGTCTTGATCATCCGGTGGCTGGTCACGGAGACGGGATCACGGGGCGCTGCGGGGGGAGACACAACGCTGGACATCCTCAAGCGACGTTACGCCAAGGGGGAGATTACCAAGGACCAGTTTGAGGCGATGAAGCAGGATCTATCTTAGCGTCGATCCGAAGGGAGCAAGACGATGCTGTACATTACCGAGACTAAGAAAGCTTTTGATACAGCCGTCAAGGATCTCGAGGAAGCCGTGAAGCGGAACAAATACGGTGTCCTCCACGTCCACGATGTGCAAAAGACCCTGAAGGAGAAGGGGATCGATTTCCCTAACCGGGTTCGCATTCTGGAGGTGTGCAATCCCCAACGGGCGAGCCGTGTCCTCACCGCCCACATGCCGGTCAATCTCGCCCTCCCCTGTCGGATCTCGGTCTTCGAGGAGGGGGGCAAGGTCAAGATCGGGATGATCAAGCCGACCTTCTTGCTCTCCATCTTCCCGCAGCGCGGGGAGCTGAAGGCGGAGGCCGAGGGCGTCGAGCAGGACACGATCCGGATCATCGAAGAGGCCCGCTAACACCATAGGAACGAGGGACGGGCGCCCGGCAAGGGCGGGGAGGATGGATCCATGAAGCCGCTCAGCTGGAAAGTCATGACGTCGAGCGTAGGGACCTTTGGTGCGGTGATGTACGTCTCCTGCGTCGTGTACGGCCTCCTGGTCCCGGAGGAATTCCACGCCGCGCAGCTCTTGGAGGCCGTGCTACCGGGCTTCCGGTGGCTGACTGTCGGCAGCTTTTTCCTCGGCCTCGCCGAGACCTTTCTTTACGGTGCGTACGCGGGGCTGGTCTTTACCCCCATCTACAACTACTTCTCGCGCCGGTGGACGCGCTGAGCCTGGGAGGGTGAGATGACCCACGGAGAAAAACCGCAAGGACGTGACTGGCTCTGGTCGTCGACTAGTCTGGCGCTGCTCGGTTTCCTGGCCATCGCAGCGTTCTTCATGTTCACGGAGCACCGGGCACATTTCTTCGGTATCCTCCCCTACCTGCTGCTGCTTGCCTGCCCGCTGCTGCACCTGTTCATGCACGGGAAGCACGGCGGGCATGGAGGAGGCGATGGAGGCCGCGCCGATCGTCCCGAGACCCATAAGCACGATCATCACGGAGACGAGAAATGAGCGGCCCCCCTGCCTACGGCCTGTGGCTGTTGGTGATCATCAACTCATTGGTCTTCATCATGTTTGCCTTCAGCTTCACGCATCCGCGGACCGGCCGTGACTGGCGTTCCTTCGGGGCCTTCTCGGCCTTCATCGTCGCGCTCTTCACCGAGATGTACGGGTTCCCCTTGACGATTTATCTGCTCTCCGGCTGGTTGGGGAGTCGCTATCCCGGACTGGACCTCCTCTCCCACGATGCCGGGCACCTCTGGAACACGTTGCTCGGCTGGAAGGGCGATCCACATTTCAACCCCCTGCATTTGTTGAGCAACGTCTTCATTTTCGGCGGGTTCATTCTGCTCTACTCCGCATGGAAGGTCCTCTACGAGGCCCAGCGCACCCGCACCCTGGCGACGACCGGTCCGTACTCGTACATCCGGCACCCCCAGTATGCCGGGTTCACGCTGATCATGCTCGGCTTCCTGTTCCAGTGGCCCACTATACTAACGCTGCTGATGTTTCCCGTACTCGTCTTCATGTACGTGAGGCTGGCGCGGCGCGAGGAGCGCGAGGTCCTGGCAGAATTCGGCGAGGCTTACGCCCGCTACGCCGCGCAAACCCCGGCGTTCCTTCCGCGCGTTGGACGGCAGGCACTACCGGAGGGATCGTAGGGGTCAGCTGGAACAGTGCCCTCTTCTTCCTCTTCGTCCTCGCGTGTCCGTTGATGCATCTCTTGGGGATGCACGGAGGGCACCACCGGCCAAAGGGCGGAGAAGAGCAAGGATTTCTGAGGAAAGAAGGATAAAGCGATGGAGCAGACGGATTTTGAAGCGGATCTGGACAACAAGCCATCTCGCAGGAAATTCATCAACTGGTTCCTCAACACCACGGCCGGGGCATTCCTCCTCTCGGTGTTCTATCCGGTGGCCCGGTATCTGATTCCGCCGAAGGTTGAGGAATCGACAGCAGCCACAGTCACGCCGCCGATCAAGCCTGCGGACGTGAAGCCGAACTCGGGGCAGATCTTCAAGTTCGGGAAGCGTCCGGCGATCCTCATCCGGACTCCCGGGGGCGATCTCCGGGCCTTCTCTGCCGTCTGCACGCACCTGGCCTGCACGGTGCAGTACCGGTCCGACCTCGGCCACATCTGGTGTGCATGCCACAACGGGCACTATGACCTCAACGGCATCAACATCGCCGGTCCGCCTCCGCGCCCGCTGGAACCCTACGTCGTGAATGTGCGTGGGGACCGGATCGTGGTGAGCAAGAGCGCCTGACGCCACTACTAGCCATAATTAACATGGGTCCGCCTGCACGCAGCAGGATGACTTTGGCGCCGTGGGATCCCGGCTGCTGTCAGCGGGGAGGACTGCGTGAAGCTCACCATCGGTGTCATGGGATCAAGCGGTGGGAATCTGGGCGAGGAGGTGCTCAAGAAGGCGTATCGACTCGGTGAGGCGATTGCCGAGCGGGACGCGACCCTGATCACCGGAGGCTGCCCGGGGCTCCCCGGCATTCTTTCCGCATGTTGGGGTTAAGGCACGATTGGAGGAATCGTAGCATGGTGATAGAGGGGAATGTGCGATGAATGCGGTGCTCGTAATTTTGGCATTGGCTCTCGTTTTCTATTTCATGCAACGGATGCACGGGCAGCTTGGTGGATGTAAGCACGGGCACGCCCACGGGCGCCACGGGCACCAGGCGGGTTCGCCCGAAGACACAGCTGGCGCTCACGGAGCGCGACCGCAGGCCAGAGCGAGCGCGGGCCCAAGTCTCGCGTCGCTCCTTGTCATCACCCTGATTCTGCTGCTTCCGCTCATGTTGCTCCACAGGGCGGCCCCTCCAGGTTCCCCGGTTCATCCCCTCCTCTTCTGGGGAGCCCTGCTCCTCCCGTTCCTGGTCATCCCGTTCCTAAGAGGGGCGGGACATCTTAAGAGCCGCGAACAGATGATGGCCGAACTAGAGACGGAACAGAAAGCCCAGGAGGCCGAGTGGCGCCAGCAGCGGCTCCAGGTCGTGGGTCCGCTCGCGGACCGGACGTCCCGAGAGATGGAGATCGAGGCGACGCGGTACGAGCGGGATTTGGTGATCTTCGAAGGCTCACTACGCACCGAGCCCGAGGGGGCATATAAAAGGCTCGAGCCGAGTTTCCGCGAGATGGACCGTTCCCTACGGATATTAGAGGGTGAAGAGGGTCGAACCCTCGTCGTGGCTGTCCCGATCCCAGCGGAGGAGGTTCAGCGTGTTCGCGAAAGCTTTGCGGTCCCCCTGTTGATGTTCGCCGCGACGCTCGTAACCACGACCTGGGCCGGGGCGCTCCATCAGGGCGTAGACATCTGGCAGGAGCCAGCTCGCTTTGCCGTTGGCCTTCCCTACTCCCTTACGCTCATGGCAATCCTACTCGTCCACGAACTCGGCCATTACATTGCAGGCCGGATTCACGGCATTAGAGTGTCGCTTCCCTACTTTATCCCGGTTCCTATGGGACTCGGGACCTTCGGCGCGTTCATCCGGATCCGGGGAGCGATCCCCGATCGCCGAAAACTCTTCGACGTTGGGGTGGCTGGACCGCTCGCGGGTCTGGTGATCGCCCTTCCCGCGCTCTACTTTGGGCTTTCCGGGACGGTGGCGGCTCCATCCGGGCCGGGAGTCAACCTCTCGGGTTCGATGCTCCTGGCATGGCTCTACGGCCTCGCCAACGGGACCTCCGTCCGCCCCGACCACGTCGTGGCGCTCAGCCCCCTGGGGTTCGCCGGCTGGCTCGGCCTCCTTGTCACCGCGTTGAATCTGATCCCTGTAGGGCAGCTCGATGGGGGCCATGTCGCCTACGCGCTCTTCGGAAGGCGCCGCGCGGAGACGCTCGGCTGGGTGGCCTTCTTCCTCCTCCTGGCGCTCGGCATCTTTTACTGGTCCGGGTGGCTCACCTGGGCGATCCTGATCTTTTTACTGGGCGGGGTCAAGCACGAGCCGGCTCTAAACGAGTTGCCCTTGCCCGGATGGCAGAGACGGGCCATCGGCGCCCTCGCTTTCGTTTTGCTCTTCCTGATCATGGCGCCGGTTCCCCACCGATTCATGACCGCCCTGGGGATCCTCTGCCCTTACCTGTAAGGAGCGAGATGTGGAATGGAGGAATCTTAACTCACGATTGAAGGAGGTCAATCATGGCAAAGGATCCGGTGTGCGGGATGAATGTGGATGAGGGAAAAGCCGCAGCAACAGCGGTTTTCGGCGGCAAGACCTACTACTTTTGCTCGGCCGCCTGCAAGGCGACGTTCGAAAAGACGCCGGCCAAGTACATCAAGAGCTGAACCGTCATGACCCTGATCCCTTTGCCAATTGCACGTCTCCCGGAGCTGGCCCGGAACCTCTGGTGGAGCTGGCACCCGGAGGCCCGAGACCTCTTTGAAGAGCTGGAACGGGCCGTCCTGGATCCACCTCACCACAACCCACTCAGCCTTCTTCAAGGGATGCGCGAAGGGGAGCTGGAACTGCGCGCAAAGGATCCGGAATTCATCAAGCGATACAACGCGGTAGTGGCCGCCTTCGATGACGATATGGCAGGGAAGACTACCAGGTTCGCCTCACGGTTCCCCCACCTCACGGCCTCGCCGGTGGCGTACTTCTCTGCCGAGTTCGGGGTTCACAGCGCGCTCCCGGTGTACGCAGGAGGCCTCGGGATCCTGGCGGGCGACATCGCCAAGGAGGCGAGCGACCTCGGGGTGCCGCTTGTCGGCGTGGGGTTCATGTACCCGCAGGGCTACTTCCGCCAGCACGTGTCGGCCGACGGCCGCCAGCAAGAGATCTACGAGCGCCTCGACCGGGCGCTGGCCCCTACGGAGCCGGCCTGCACCCAGCCCGGTCAGACCTGCGTGGTGCCCCTCCAGCTCCCGGACCGCCTCCTCCATGTGGCGGTCTGGGTCGTGCGGCTCGGTCGCGTTGCACTCTATTTGATGGACACAGATCTCGACGCCAACGCGCCGTGGGACCGGGAACTCTCAGCGCGCCTCTACGGTGGAGACCAGGAGTTGCGCCTCCGTCAGGAGATCGTCCTCGGGATCGGTGGCGTCCGCCTGCTCCGGGCCCTCGGGATTGCCCCGGCAATCTGGCACGCGAACGAGGGGCACTCGGCCCTCATGATGCTCGAGCGGGTGCGGGAGCTCATGGAGGCTGGCCGTACCTTTGACCAGGCGGTGGAAGAAGTCCGCGCCACGACGGTATTCACCAGCCACACGCCGGTGCCCGCCGGTCACGACGCCTTCCGCTTCTCCCTCGTCGAGAAGTATCTCAAGCACCTGGGGGCCTACTGGCCAGATCTGGGGAGGACCCGGGATCGGCTCCTGTCACTCGCCACCCATCAGGAGCCCTCGGGGCCCGGTTTTAACATGACTGCCCTGGCTCTTCGGCTGAGCGGGCATCGGAACGCCGTGAGCCGTCGGCACGGGGAGGTCTCGCGTCGCATGTGGCGCCCGCTCTGGCCGTCACTCCCGGAGACTGAGGTGCCTATTGCCTCCGTCACCAATGGCGTCCATGTCCCTTCGTGGGTGGCTCCAGAGTTCGACCGCCTCTACCGGGTCTATCTGAGCAAGGACTGGATCGCCCGGCATGACGATCCCGTCCTCTGGGAGGGTGTCGAGGCGATCCCCGATCGGGAACTCTGGGAGGCGCACCGCGCACTCAAGCTCCGGCTGCTGCGGTTCCTCCGCGACCGCGCCCGTCGCCGCTGGAGCGAGGAGCGGTCTGCCCTTTCCCAGGTCGTGGCGACCGGGACGCTGCTTGACCCCGAGGCGCTGACCCTGGGCTTCGCGCGACGGTTCGCCGCCTACAAGCGGGCAACGCTGATCCTGCGGGATCCGGCGCGCCTCAGGGCGCTGCTCACGTACTCCCGCCACCCGGTGCAGATCATCTTCGCCGGAAAGGCCCATCCGGCCGACGAGCCCGCAAAGCAGCTCTTGCAGCAAGTCTATCGCGCGGCTCTTGACCCTGCCTACGGCGGTCGCATCGCCTTTGTCGAGGACTATGACATGCACGTGGCCTATCACCTCGTCCAGGGGGTAGACGTGTGGCTCAATACGCCCCGCCCGCCGCTGGAGGCCAGCGGGACGAGCGGCCAGAAGGCCGCCCTCAACGGGGTCCCGAACCTGAGCGTGCTCGACGGCTGGTGGGCCGAGGGATACGACGGCACGAATGGCTGGGCGATCGGTGCTCCCGAGGTCGGCCCCGAGGACAGCGAGGCCCGGGACGCGGCGGACGCCGGGGCCCTCTACCAGCTGCTCGAGACCGAGGTGGTCCCGCTCTACTACGAGCGGGATCCGACCGGCCTGCCGAAGCCGTGGCTGAGGCTGATGCGGCGAGCGATCCGGAGCGTCGCACCTCGTTTCAGCGCGCGGCGGATGGTGAAAGAATATGTCGAGCAGCTGTACCTCCCGGCCTGGACCGCCGCGTCCACTTCAACAGGAACGTCCCGCGCCCGAAGTGATCGGCAATGATGGTTCTGGCTTTTGAACTGCGGGAGCTCATGCGTCAAAATCCGCGTGCTGGACGCGGACCCGAGTGTCACGGGAGGAGGACTAGATGAAGCTCACGATCGGCGTGATGGGATCAAGCGGCGGCACCCTGGGCGAGGAGGTGCTCCGGAAAGCATACCGGCTCGGCGAGGCGATTGCCGAGCGGGACGCGATCCTGATTACGGGGGGCTGTCCCGGGCTCCCGTACGAAGCGGTCCGTGGGGCAAAGGCCACGGGAGGGCTCGTCGTCGGGATCTCGCCCGGCCTCTCCATTGACGAGCATCGTGGCAAATATGCTTCGCCGGTCGAAGGCTTCGACGTCTTGATCTACACGGGCAGTGGTCTCATGGGGCGGGAAATCACGAATATCCGGTCGTGTGACATCGTCGTGATCGCAGGCGGCCGGACCGGAACGCTAGGAGAGCTGGCGATCGCCTATGACGAGGGAAGACTGATCGGGGTGCTCACGGGGACCGGAGGGATCACCGAGATCGTGGAGGAGATCCTCCGGGTAAGCGGCAAAGAGACAGGTGCGTGCGTCTTGTACGATGACGACCCCGTCAAGCTCGTGGATCGACTAGTCCATTACTATCAGACCGAGCACTTCCGAAGGCCCTCCTGCTTCTGCGGCGCGAGGGCTGAGGGATAGCGATGGCCACCATTGAATTCCTCGGAGGCGTCGGAACAGTCACAGGGTCGAAGTTTCTCGTGGAAGCCGGGGGCGCGCGGCTCCTGGTGGACTGCGGATTGTTCCAGGGGCTCAAGGAGTTCCGGCTCCGAAACTGGGACCGCCTTCCTGTGGATCCGGCGTCCATTGACTGGGTGGTGCTCACCCACGGGCACATCGACCACACCGGGTATCTGCCGCGGCTCGTGAAGGATGGCTTCGCTGGGCGGGTCTATGCGACCCGGGCGACGGCCGATCTTCTCAAGATCCTGCTCCCGGACTCCGGGCATCTGCAGGAGGAGGAAGCCGCCTACCACAACAAGCGCGGCACCTCGAAACACAAGCCAGCGCTTCCGCTGTATACGGCTGAGGAGGGACTCAAGGCGGCCAAACGGGTGGCTGGCATCGCGTACCGCGAGCCGCTGGAACTGGCGGGTGGGGTTCAGATATCGTTCAAGCGGGCCGGTCATATCCTCGGGTCGGCCATCGTCACGGTGGAGATCGCGGACGGCGCAAGCCGCTGGCGACTGGTCTTCTCGGGAGATCTGGGACGGTATGGCGCGCCGATCCTCCCGGATCCGGCACCGCTCGGAGATGCCGACTATGTCATCGTCGAGTCCACCTACGGCGACCGGCATCATGATCCCGAGCCGATCCCGGCACAGCTTGAGCGGGTCATCAAGGAGGCGGTTGCGCGCGGCGGGGCGATCATCATCCCGGCCTTTGCCGTTGGCCGCACGCAGGAGCTGATGTACCATCTGAGCCACCTAGAGAAGGCAGGACGCATCCCCCGGTTGCCCACGTATGTAGATAGCCCGATGGCCATCGAGGCGACCGAGATCTACTGCGCGCACCCGGAGGACTTCGACGGAGACATGCGGGACATGGTCATGACCCGGAATTGCCCACTCCACTGCGGCGATTTTCGACTGGCACGAAGCCCCGACGAATCGCGCGCCATCAACAAGCTCAAAGGGCCTGTCCTCATCATCTCAGCCAGCGGGATGGCCACGGGGGGGCGCGTGCTCCACCACCTCAAGCTTCGCCTCCCCGACCCGCGTACCACGGTGTTGCTGGCCGGGTACCAGGCCATCGGCACCCGCGGGCGAAGCCTCCAGGAGGGGGCGAAGTCCGTGCGGATCTTCGGGGAGGACATCCCCGTAGGAGCCCACGTCGAGACCGTTCACGGTCTCTCGGCCCACGCCGACGCGGACGGGCTCATGCGCTGGCTGCGCACCGCCGGCCGGCCGCCGAAACGGCTCTTCGTCGTGCACGGTGATCCTGGGCCAGCGAAGACCCTCGCAGAGCGAATCCAGAGCGAGCTGGGCTGGCAGGCAGCGGTTCCCGCATACCGTGATCGCTTCGCGGCCGGGTAGGAGCAGGATGTGCCGGTAATGCCCACAGGTGACTCCAACCGGATGCTCGATAAGGAGCGTTGGCATGGTCAAAGATCCGGTCTGTGGTATGGAGATTGAGGAGGGGAAGGCCTACGCTAGGCGCGAGCACGGAGGGCAGACCTTCTACTTCTGTTCGCCAAAGTGTGAAGCCACCTTCGCTGCGGACCCGCCGAAATACGCCGGCGAGCGGCCGCGAGGACATGGACAGCACATCCCCTCGGCGACGACGGGCGTGCGCGAGGGTGTGGCCGGCCCCAGGCGAGTGGAGATGCCGGTTTTCGGCCTTACCTGTGACAAGTGTGTCCAGGCAGTGGAGAAGGCGTTGCGGGGAGTCCCGGGGGTGAAGAAGGCGACGGTGAACCTCGCGAACGCAAGGGCATTCATCGACTATGACCCCGCCACGGTCGGTGTCCCGGCGCTCGAGCGGGCCATTCGAGACGCCGGCTACCGGACCGAGGGGGCGAAGGCCCGGTTCGGCATCGAGGGGATCACCTGCGCCTCGTGCGTGACCACGATCGAGTCCGCTTTGCGCGACACGCCCGGTGTCCTGAACGCCAGCGTCAATGTGGGCACCGAAGAGGCGGTGGTCGAGTACCTGCCGAGCGTTGCTGACTTTCCCGCCATCAAGGCGGCCGTTGGCTCGGCCGGCTACAAAGTTGTGGAAGCCCCGGCGCCCGCCAGCCCTGATGCAGCCGACAAGGAGGCGCGCGCGCGGGAGCGGGAGTATCGGTCCCTCATGCGGAAATGGTGGTTCGGGGCAGCGGTGGGCGTCTTCACAATGATCATGAGCTACCCGTGGCTATTCCCGGTTCTTCGAGATTGGTTCCCGCGCGAGAGCCCCCAGCTCTGGTACATCTGGGCGGGGATGGGCGTGGCCGCTCTGGCCGTCCTGGCCTACAGCGGCAACCAATTCTTTATCGGCGCCTGCCAGGCGCTGAAGCACCGCTCGGCCAACATGCACACCCTGATCGCATTGGGCACCGGGGTGGCGTGGATCTACTCGACGATCGCGCTTCTCTTCCCGCAGATCTTCCCGGCCTCAGAGTTCACCGAGGTGTATTACGACGTCACCGTGGTGGTCACCGCGCTCGTGGTTCTTGGCCTGGCCATGGAGCTCAGGGCGAAGGGGCGAACCTCGGAGGCCATCAAGAAGCTCATCGGCCTGCAAGCCAAGACGGCGCGGATCATCCGGGAGGAAAAGGAACTCGACATCCCCGTCGAGGAGGTCTTGGTCGGCGACGTCGTGGTCGTGCGACCGGGGGAGAAGATCCCGGTGGACGGCGAGCTGATCGAGGGTTCCTCGGCCGTAGATGAATCTATGGTCACCGGGGAATCTCTCCCGGTCGAGAAGAAGGTCGGGGACGAGGTCATTGGAGCCACGATCAACAAGACGGGGGCCTTCAAGTTTCGGGCGACGAAGGTCGGCAAGGATACGGCGCTCGCCAATATCATCCGCATGGTCCAGGACGCGCAGGGGTCGAAGGTCCCCGTCCAGCGCATTGTGGATGTTGTGTCGGGCTACTTCACACCCGGAGTGGCCATCCTGGCAATCCTGGGCTTCATGATCTGGTATACCTTCGGCCCCGAGCCCCGGATCGCCTTCGCCCTGATTGTGGCCGTGACGACGCTCATCATCGCCTGCCCCTGCGCTCTTGGGATGGCCACGCCCATGTCCCTGACGACGGGTGTTGGGCTCGGGGCGCTGAACGGGATCCTAATCCGGGGCGGGGACGCGCTGCAAACGGCTCAGCAGCTTCAGACGATCATCCTGGACAAGACGGGCACCATCACCCACGGCAAGCCAGTGCTCACTGATGCGGTCGTGACGGGGGGCTTTCGAGAGGAGGAGGTGCTACGCCTCGCGGGCGGGGTCGAGAAGTCTTCGGAGCACCCGTTGGCTGCCGCCATCGTCGAGGGCGCCAAGGCTCGCGGTCATTCGCTCCCAGATGCCGAGACGTTCGACGCCATCCCTGGGCATGGGATCGAGGCTCGGATTGAGGGCCGCACGTTGCTCCTCGGCAATCTCAAACTGATGCGCGACCGGAAGATCCCGCTCGACGGCCTCGAGGCGAAGGCCACGGCCCTCGCCGACAATGGGAAGACCCCGATGTATGTCGTCATCGATGGAAGACCCGCCGGCATAGTCGCCGTCGCCGACACCCTGAAGGAGGATTCCAAGGAGGCCATCCGATCCTTGAAGGACATGGGGGTAGAGGTCGTCATGATCACCGGCGACAACGAACGGACGGCAAAGGCCATCGCCCGGCAGGTCGGGATCGAGCGAGTACTTGCGGAGGTCCTGCCTCAGGATAAGGCCTTTAACGTCCAGAAGCTTCAGCTGGAAGGGAAGAGCGTGGCAATGGTCGGCGACGGGATCAATGACGCCCCTGCCCTCGCCCAGGCAGACGTTGGATTTGCCATCGGCACCGGGACCGACGTGGCCATCGCGGCCTCCGACATCACCCTGATCAAGGGAAGCCTGCGAGGGGTCGTCCTGGCGATCCACATCAGCCGGGCAACCATGCGGAATGTCTACCAGAACCTTTTCGGCGCCTTCATCTACAATATCTTCGGCCTGCCGATCGCATTGGGGGTCTTGTATCCCTTCTTCGGGATCCTGCTCTCACCGTTGCTGGCCGCCCTCGCCATGTCGTTCAGCTCAGTTACCGTGATCACCAACGCCAACCGGCTCAAGCGGTGGAAACCGCCCGCCATCTAAGGAGGCAGTTTCATGACAGTAGATCGTATCGTGGTTGACGTGGTCGGGCTGGCCCTGATCGGGTTCATCGTCTGGTTCTTCTGGCTGAAGAAGACCAAGGGGGTCAGGGCTCCCCTGACCAGCGCCGGCTACCAGGAACAGATGGTCCTTGTGAAGGGGGGGTACACTCCCGACGTGATCGTGGTGGAGGCCGGTAAGCCGGTCCGCCTAAACTTCGTCCGGCAGGAATCGGCTTCTTGCTCTGAAATGGTCCTCCTGCCGGACTTCAACAAGAGCGCAAAGCTGCCAGAGGGTGAGACCGTCCCCGTGGAGTTCCTCCCGAAGCAGCCGGGTGAGTACGAGTTCGCCTGCCAGATGGGCATGCTCCGGGGAAAGTTGATCGTCGAGTAGTGCTTTGGTATGCCCTGAGGTCGTCAATGTGGTAGGCTAGGTTGGATTCTCCCGTGTGATCCATGGAGTACGGAAGTCTGGATGCCTTTTGCGTATTACAGTCGTCTGACGCGCAGCCAACAGCGCATCTACCGGCAAAGCGACGAGATTGACAGCATCCTTCTGCCCCATGCGGCAGCGCTCGCCCCGCTGGTCGAGCAGCTCGCCGAGGCATTGAAACACGAGGACCGCCGCAGGATCGAGGCAGTTTCCCAGGATCTCACCTCTGCCCTCACCGCCAGGCTCAAGGTCCCCCCTGTCCAGGTCGAGGTGCTGACCGCGCGCCCGTCCAAGGACTGGGGCGAACTGCACGGCCTCTACACACCTGCCGAGGGACGGCGACCCGCCCGCGTGACCGTGTGGATGCGGACGGCAAAACACCGTCGCGTGGTGGCCTTCCGGACCTTTCTCAGGACCCTTCTCCACGAACTCTGCCACCATCTCGATTACAAGCTACTCCGGCTTGAAGAGTCTTTCCACACCGAGGGCTTCTACCGGCGCGAATCCAGCCTGTTCCACCAGCTGCTGAGTAATCACCCCTAGTATCTCTCGCCCCGCTACTGAACGGACCAGAAAATCGCCTTGACAGCAGTTCGGGGCGGGGCAAGGATGAAAGCGGACCCTGGGGAGGGGGTGACCGGTCTTATGTCGGCCAGGAGCCCCATGCGGGATATTATGCGGAAACCACATACTCATAGTTAGGCACTTGGAGGAGCTGTGTCTGATCTGAATGACCCTAGAGTATTTTTCGCGGCTGAACGAACTCTACTCGCTTGGACCCGTACCAGTCTTGCGTTGATGGCTTTTGGCTTTGTCATCGAGCGTTTTGGTTTGTTTGTTCGTATGTTCATGTCAGAAGAGGGACAGGTATTGCAGAAAGACGCCTCGTTTTGGGTTGGTGTTGCCTTCATTCTATTCGGGGCAATCTTGGCACTGCTTGCCGCAGTCCAGTACCGACGCGTCCTGAGGACGCTCAAGCCGGTGGAAATTCCGGAGGGCTATTGGGTTAACGTTGGTGTGTTCACCAATCTGGTTTTAGCGGCTTTTGGAGTGGCGATAAGTGTTTACTTCTTTTTCGGGCTGCATTGAGGGTTCCCGGACGAGTCACTGGTAGTGCACTGATAGAAGGCTTGGGTGATGTGTGACGCGATTGCCCTCCACGAGGCGTATAAGAGAGGCGATCTTGAAGCATTGAAGGCTGCGCTCGGCAATCCGCCGGACTTTCCAAACTCTCGTGGTCCACGGGGTGTCGGAGAAAATATCCTGGGTGGACGTCATCAGCAAAGGCACCCACGAACGATTTGTCATCAATCGGGCACGCTTTTCCGAAAAGCTCAAACAGAAGACACAAACACCAAAGAAATAACGAGTCAATCGATCCGACGCTCTAAAGATCAGGCGGGTGCGGGAGTTTCGCGAATCCAGGGCTTCAGCCAGGGCAAGAGGGCAAGGGAGGGCAGCGACAAGAAGAAGGTCAACGCGAAGTAGGCTCCATATCCCAGCTGCTCGGCGCCGAGCCCGCTCACGGCCCCGGCCAATCGCCCGGTGAGGGCGAAGAGGGACGAGAGGAAGGCGTACTGGACCGTGGCGTGCTCCTTCTCGCAGACATTCATAAGGAATGCGAGAAAGGCCGCTGTTCCGAGACCGCCGGTGAAGGACTCGAAGACTGACGCCCCGTACAGGCCAAGCCGGCCCAGATTTCCCCACGCCACCAGCGCATAGCCAAGATTGGACGCGGCCTGGAGGAGCCCCAGGGCCCAGACGCCGTGAAAGACCCCGAAGCGGGCGATGAAGCCGCCTCCTGTCAACGCCCCTGCCACGCTCAGCCCGATCCCGACGCTCGTGGGCACCAGGCCGATCTCGAAGAGGGAGCGTCCCTGGTCCACCCAGAAGGGCTTGATCATGGGTCCGATGGCAAACTCGCCCAGCTTGTACGAAAGGGCGAAGAGAACCAGGGGAACGGCACGCCAGGTCCCGACCCACGTGAGAAACCCGGCCTTCCAGGACCGGCGGGCCTCGGGAGGAGGATCGAGCCGCGGGACGCGGGGGACGGCCATGGCGAGGCCAATGAGGAGCGCGCCGGCGGTCAGGAAGAGCCCCGTCCACCCGATGAGGGGGGCAAACATCAGCAGCACACCCCCCACCAGCACCAGCGCCACCCGATAGGCAGAGGCCCGGACGCCATTAGCAGCCCCTTCCTCTGGCGGATCGACCAGGGCTACGGTGTACGAATCGATGGCCACGTCCTGGGTGGCCGAGGCCGCCGCCAGGAGCAGCACAAGGCCGAAGATAATCCAACCGGGATGCGCAACCTCTACGAACGGCATCAATGCGATCGCGCCGGCGGCAGCCACCAAGCAGCCAGAAATCCAGGCCCGTCGATCGCCGTACCGCTGGACCAGGGGGGACCAGAAGAACTTCAGGGAATAGGGAAGCTCCAGAAGCCGGAGCCCCCCAATAGCGGCGAGGGACGCACCACTCACACGGAAATAGACGGGAAGGACTTCCCAGAGGATGGCAGGAGGGGCCCCCTCAAGGAAGTAGAGGAACGCAACGATACCGAGCTTCCGCCGCGAGGGCGGCGGAAGCTGATCCGCCCCCGCAAGGGCCCACAGGCGCCTCCTCACGCTCGATCCTTGGATGGCCCATGGAAGATCAAGACGTGGCCGTCCGGGTCATGAACCGAGAACTCCCGGTTGCCCCATGGGTAATCCGCCGGCTCACGCGAGATCACCACGCCCCGTTCCTTGAGGGTCGCACACCACCGATCCACATCTGTGACAGCGAAGGCGACGAGGACCGATGCGCCGCACTGGGCGGTCGGTGCGATCAGGTCATCAGCCACCGGCAGGTCAGGACCGGCCGGACGAGCCACCTGCAGGGCCAATTTCATCGCACCCACCTGAAAGAGCGCGTAGTGGTCCCCGTCAACAAACCGCAAGGGGAGCCCCAGAATGTCCTGATAAAAGCGGACCGCCACCCGAATGTCCCTGACGATCAATGCAATAAAGTCACACTGCTCTATGCCTTCCATGGTTCGCTCCGCGCGTGTCCCAGCAGGAAAAGCCTCACCCGTCGGGCTGGATATAGCTGCTCGTAGCGTGAGCGATCAGCTTCTTGGGATCATCCGCCATGAAGAGCCGGATCTCCCCGTACACGATCCGCCGCCCCACCTTGAGCACCTCGGCCCGGGCCAGGACATCTCCCCCGATGGCCGGCCGCAAGAAGTTGATCTTCAGCTCGTTCGTCACGGTCATCGGCTTCAGCCCGACCACACTCAAGATCGCACAGTAGATAGCCATATCGGCCAGGGTCATCAACATCCCACCCATGATGTATCTTCCGGGCCTCAACCATCGCTCGTCATACTTCATGCGGAGCACCGCATACCCCTCGCCAAGCTTCTCGCACGTGATGCCGAATTCCTTCACAATGGGGCACTGCTCCTTGACAAACTGTTCCAGCGCCTCCTTCGTAAGCATCCCCTGCCCCATCTTCCTCGACCTTCGGTGGCCTTCTGCTGTCTCAGGCTCCTACAAAAGGACCCCGGGCGCGAGGGCAAGGAGAGCCCGCTCCTCGCGACGCCGGGGTCGTTGAGACGATGCGTGCCGATGACCGGACCTCGATCCGCCTGGCACTCTCTACTTCTTCTTGTGACGCATGCGGCGGCGCATCTTCTTGTACTTGTGCTTTCGGATCTTCTTCCGCCGCTTTTTGACGACGCTTCCCACCTCGATCCTCCTTTGCTTTCTCTTTGGCGCCTTGTCCAAGGCCTGCCGAATCTCTTTGACCGCCGCCATCATCGATCGGAGCTTCCCTTGGGCCTCCTCGACCGTGCGGGTCTTCAGGCCGCAGTCCGGATCGACCCAGAGGGCTTCCTTCGGAATCACCTGTAGGGCCTTCGCAATCCGCTCCTTCACCAGCATCGGGCTCTCGATCTTGTGGGAGTGGACGTCCAGGACCCCAAAGGAAAGATCCTTATTGAACGGGTGTTTCTTGAAGAGACCAATCAGATCCAACCCGCTATTGGACATCTCCAGGTCGAAGTTATGCACCGGGAATCGCAACATCCTGGGATAGATGAACTCGAAGGCCCCGTAGCAGATGTGCGTGATGAAATAGGCGGGGACGCCATCCGTCACCATCTGCATGGCCTCGATGGCGAAGGGAAGCTCTTCTGGACGGACCGACAGGGCGGGTTCATCAATCTGGATGACCTTCGCCCCCGCCTCTACCAGGGTCTCGACCTCTTTTCGGATCGCTCCGGCTAAGGCGAGACAGGCAGACTTTCGGTCCGGGTAGTAGTCGTTGAAGGACCAGTCCATGATGGTGTAGGGGCCGGTGAGCATCCCCTTGATGGGCTTGCTGGTCAGGCCCTGCGCGAACTTCCACCACTTCACGGTCATGGGGCCGGGCCACCTGATCTCTCCGGCGATGATCGGTTTGTGATAGTAGCGGTTCCCGTAGGATCGTACCAGTCCGCCCATCCGGAAGCCGGGCATGATGTCGGCGAAATAGGCCACCATGTCCCCACGGTACTGCTCTCCATCCACCAGGACATCGAGGCCGATCTCCTCTTGCTGCTGTACCCAGAACTCAGTGGCCTTCCTCTCCAGGGCTTCTAACTCCTTCTGGGTGATTTCCTTTCGGGCGAACCGTGCTCTCGCCTGCAGGAGATAATCCGGCTTGGGGAAGCTCCCGACCGTGCTCGTGGGCAAGAGCGGCAGCGTGAGCCCCAACTTCTCGAGCTTGGCTCGGCTCATCTTTTTCCCCTTTGCAGGAAGGTATCCCGCAGTTCTTTCATGAGCCTCAGCTTTGCCACCGCCTTGTCCCGCGGCAGGTATTCGAGCCCGCACGAGGGGTTGAGATAGGCGATCCCTCCGCTGAGACGCGGGAGGATCCTTTCCAAGATGGGAAAGACCTGCGGCGCGGCCTCCATCCTGGTGTTGCGACCGTCAATGAGCCCGAGCCCCAAGGTCTTCCGGGAGCCCAGCCTGGCGATCGTCTCGGGGAGTCTCGGTGCATACGTAAAGTCGAGCCCCAGGATATCCACCGGAAGCTCCTGCAGGGACTCGTAGAGTGGGGTGACATCCGCAAAATAGGTGTACAGGGCGAGCTGTGAAGATCCCTTGGCCTGGCTCAAAGGCTTGAGGGCCTTATGAAGCAGGCGAAGATCTTTGGGGTGTTTCAGGATGGCTGGCTCTTCGACCTGGATCACCTCCGCCCCCGCACCCGCCAGGGCGCGGACCTCCTGAGCCAAGACCTCGCTCAGATCCAGGACCAGGGTGGGAAGGTCGCGGTAGAGGGGGGTCTCCCGGATGGAGGAGACGGCCAATGTGTACGGGCCGGTCAGGACCGGTTTGATCGGACGGGGCGAGACGGCCCTGGCGTACCGAAACTCCTCCGCGACCAGCGGCCCATTCCCGGCGACCCTTCCCTTGATCACGGGCTGCCGGAAATAAAAGTTCGTGTCGAAATACCGGAGCAGGCCGTTGATCTCGACCTGGTTCAGCCGTCCGGCCAGATGGGAGATCGAGTCGACCCATCGGATCTGGCCATCGGTCAAGAGCTCGCAGCCTGCGCGGGCTTGCTCCTCGATGACCTCCGCCACCACGGAATCCTGCACCCGGTTGAAGTCGTCCGCCGAGATCTCTCCCCGTTCCCGCTGCGCGTAGGCCCGCCGGAGGCGCTGTTGCTCCCTGCTGGCACCGACCCTGGGATAGCTACTGTGGTTGGCCAGAACTAATTCCATCACGCCTCCGGCGTGCGTTCATAGTTCATGGTTCAGAGTTCAGGGACGGCTCCTTCCCACCCTGAACCACGAACCCTGCACCCTGAACGAGGGCCGATGGCCCTACTTGATCTGCTGGACCGCCTTCTTGACCTCCTCGTAATTCGGCTCCTTCGTCGGGTCATCGGAGACCCACATATACCGGATCACCCCTGCTCCGTCCAGGACAAAGACCGCCCGCTTGGCCGCCGTGTATCCCGTCAGCCCCGCCAGATTGGGGAACTGGATGCCATACGACGTGACGACCTGGCGTGTATAGTCACTCAAGAGGGGAAAGTTGATCTTGTGCTGCTCGGCGAAGGCCTTATTGGCAAAGGGAGTATCCACGCTGACGCCGAGGACCGCTGCGCCAAGGCCTCCCAGGCTGTCCCGGAACGCGCACATCTCCTTGGTGCAGGTACCGGTAAAGGCGGCGGGATAAAAGGCCAGAATCAGTTTCTTCCCTTTAAACTCCGCAAGGCTTCTGGGCTTCCGTTCGGTATCCACGAGGGTAAAATCGGGCGCCTTCTGTCCCACGGCGAGGGCCATAGCCTCCTCCTTTCCTCACGCAATGTTCGCGATACTTCGGTGAGTCATCGAGAAGCACAAAACAGGCGCCCAGGGAGTCCCTGGGCGCCAGCCGGTATGACAGAGCGGAAGGCGGTGTCCTGATTACTTGACCACCCAGGTGTCTCCCCGGTTGAGGATGGCCTCGAGATCGCCGGGGCCGAGTCGCTTCTTGGCGCTCTCGATCTGGGCGTTGGCCCCCTCATCATAGGTCATCCTCTTCACCGCCCGGAAGACCCCGATGGGTGTCGGAAATTGCGGCCCGAGCCGACTCAGGATATAGGCCATGCTCGGGTTGCTCTCATCATGGACCAGCAGCTGGGATGCATCCACCCCGTCCCCCAGGGTCACGATCTCGGGGTTCATATCCTTTCCGAGGCGGATCCCCTTCTCTCGGTTCTTCCCGAAGACCAGGGGTTTGCCCTGCTCGAGGACCAACTGGTGGTCCGCCTTGGTGGCACGATCCGTGATCGGTTCCCACGCCCTGTCGTTAAAGACGTTGCAATTCTGCAGGATCTCGATAAAGGCGGAGCCCTTGTGCTCGTGGGCTCGCTTCAAAGTCTCCTGCAGGTGCTTTGTCTCCACATCGACGCTCCGCGCGACAAACGTCGCCTCTGCCCCCAGGGCAATCTCGATGGGGTTGATGGGGTAATCCAGCGACCCGAAGGGGGTGGATTTGGTCACCTTCCCGAGCTCGGAGGTGGGGGAGTATTGCCCCTTGGTCAGCCCGTAGATCCGGTTGTTGAAGAGGAGGATCTTGATGTCGACGTTCCGGCGCAGGGCATGGATGAGGTGGTTCCCCCCGATGCTCAAACCGTCGCCGTCCCCCGTCACCACCCAGACGTGAAGCTCCGGCCGGCTGATCTTGAGGCCCGTGGCAATCGCCGGAGCGCGGCCGTGGATCGTGTGAAAGCCGTAGGTATTCATGTAATAGGGGAAGCGGCTCGCACAGCCGATCCCGGAGACAAAGACCAACTGGTCCCGGGGGATGCCCAGCTCGGGCAGGACCTTCTGCATCTGCGCCAGGATGGCGTAATCCCCGCAGCCCGGGCACCAGCGGACCTCCTGGTCCGACATGAAGTCCTTGCGGGTCAATTTCAGCGTCGGCGTTGCTGCCTGACTCATTTCATTCCTCCAAGAGTTCCTGGATCTTCTGCATGAGCTCGCCCACCTTGAAGGGGTACCCCTGGATCTTGTTCATCCCTTTGGCATCCACGAGATACTCCGCCCGGATGATCTTCAAGAGCTGCCCCGTGTTCAGCTCAGCCACCAGGACGGTCTCGAATCTGTGGATGATCTCCTTCAGATCGGGCGGCAGCGGATTGAGATACCGGAGGTGGACATGAGAAACCGATTTCCCCTGGGCGCGCACCCGCTCAGTCGCCTCCACGAGGGCACCATAGGTGCTCCCCCACCCGATGACGAGGAGCTTCCCAGAGGGATCGCCGTGAACGTCGGTTCGGGGGATGTCCATCGCGACGCGGGCGACCTTCTCCGCGCGCAGCCGCACCATCTTTTCATTATTGATCGGATCATAGCTCACATGACCGGTGACATCTTCCTTTGCCAAGCCTCCGATCCGATGCTCGAGCCCCGGTGTCCCCGGTTTCACCCAGGCCCGGGCTAACGTCTCCGGGTCCCGAAGATAGGGTTGGAACCCCTCGGGACTGGTGCGGAACTGGACATCGATCTGGGGAAGCTCGCTCACCTTCGGGATTTTCCAAGGCTCGGCCCCGTTGGCCAGATAGCCGTCGGACATATAGATCACCGGGACCATATACTTGGCGGCGAGCCGCACCGCCTCGAAGGCCATGAAGAAGCACTCGCCGGGAGTCGCCGGGGCCAGGACGACCACGGGGGATTCGCTGGCCCGCCCGTATATTGCCATCAACAGGTCCGCCTGCTCGGTCTTGGTCGGCATGCCGGTCGAGGGGCCTGCACGCTGGATGTCGGCGATGATGAGCGGAAGCTCCACCATGACCGCCAGGTTGATCATCTCCTGCTTGAGGAGCATCCCCGGGCCGCTCGTGGTACAGATCCCGATCGCCCCTCCATACGCCGCCCCGAGCGCTGACCCCACCGCTGCGATCTCATCCTCCGCCTGGAAGGTGTAGACGTTGAAATTCTTGTAGCTCGCGACCTCGTGGAGGATGTCGCTTGCCGGAGTGATCGGATAGCTGCCCAGGAAGAGGGGGACCCCCGCCCGCTCCGCCGCCGCGATGAAGCCTAACGCGGTGGCCGAATTCCCCGTGATGTTCCGGTACTTCCCCGGGGCCAGACGGGCCGGCTTGACCTCATACTGGACGGCGAACATCTCGGCCGTCTCGCCGAAGTGGTACCCCGCCTTGAGGGCTCGGATGTTGGCATCGACCAGCTCCGGCGTCTTCTTGAACCGGCCCTCGATCCAGCGGATCGTCGGGTCGATGGGCCGGGTGAACAACCACGAGGTCAGCCCCAGGGCGTAGAAGTTCTTGCACCGGCTCGCCACCTTCGTGTTCAGGTTCAACCCCTCCACGGCGCGGAGGGTCATCTGGGTGATGTCCACCGGGAAGAGCTGATACTTGGTGAGAGAGCCGTCCTCGAGGGGATTGGTGGCGAAGCCGGCCTTCTTCAAGTTGTTCTCGGTGAACTCCGCCGTATCGGCGATGATGATCCCACCCGGCTTGAGATCCCGAAGATTCACCTTGAGGGCTGCGGGATTCATCATGACCAGGACGTCGGGGTTGTCTCCGGGGGTAAAGATGTCGTGGCTGCTGAAATTGACCTGAAAGCCGCTCACCCCGAAGAGCGTCCCGGCGGGCGCCCGGATCTCGGCGGGGAAATCGGGGAGTGTCGCGAGGTCCGTGCCCGCCACTGCCGTCTCGTTGCTGAACTGCATCCCCGCGAGTTGCATCCCGTCCCCTGAGTCTCCGGCGAAACGGATCACCACCTCGTCGAGCTCTTCGTGGCGCTTGGGCACCTGCGGGCGGGGCGGGGTTTCGATATGGGTGGTCATCGCTTTCTCCTCGCTCACAAGACTCTCCCGGTGTGTTGCGCTGTTTTCCCGATTGTCATGCGCCCTGCCGCCGCCAGGGCAGGTGCACCAGATCCTCTGGCCGGTGACGTTCCTTCGCGATCTTTTGCTGGAGCAGCATGATGCCGTGGATTAACTGTTCCGGGCGTGGCGGACACCCGGGCACGTACACGTCCACCGGCACGATCTTATCAACCCCCTGCACGATGGCGTAGTCGTTAAAGATCCCGCCACAGGAGGCGCACGCCCCCATGGCAATCACCCACTTGGGTTCGGGCATCTGGTCGTATATCCGGCGGAGGACCGGGGCCATCTTCTTGCTGACCCGCCCCGAGACAATCATCAAGTCCGCCTGCCGGGGCGAGGCGCGAAAGACCTCGGCCCCGAATCGGGCGAGATCGAATCGAGAAGCCGCGGTGGCCATCATCTCGATGGCGCAGCACGCGAGTCCAAAGGTGGCCGGCCACAGAGAAGAGCTGCGCGCCCAATTGAGCATCTTCTCCAGGGTCGTGAAGAGGACGCCGCGCTTGATCTCCTCTTCCCCCGTCCGGTCCGGCTGCTCCTGATCGAGCAGCTCAACCCTCACCGGCATCCCTCCTCTGCCCGCATTCTCCGCCAGGAAGATCTTACGCCTGAAACGACTGCCCGCAGCCGCAGGAGCCTTTGGAGTTGGGATTCTTGATGGCGAAGCCGGCCCCCATCAGCCCCTCCTGATAGTCGATTTCTGTTCCAGCCAGGAAGAGCAGGCTCTTGGAGTCGACCACCACCTTGACCCCGTCATGCTCGATGACACGGTCCCCCTCCCGGGGGGCGTCAAAGGCAAGTTGATATTGATAGCCAGAGCAGCCACCGCCCATCACCCGGACGCGGAGCCCCTGGCCCTCAGTCGCCTCCTTGGCCATCAGCTCTTTCAGCTTCGTTGCCGCCGTACCTGTTATGGTAATCATGGTTCTTTGAGCCTCCTCGTTGCCTGAATGTCCAGACGTTATGCGGATGCCTGCCGGGCATTCGCCATGCGTTCCACGGTCCCGGGCCAACCACTCGACATGGCCCGAAGCCGCCCCACCCGCTCTCTCAGTTTCTCGATAGTGTAATCGACCTCTTCCTCGGTGCTCCACCGTCCGAGACCAAAACGGATGCTGGCGCTGGCCAGCTCCCCGCCCACCCCCAAGGCAAGAAGGACGTAGGAGGGCTCCATGCGGGTCGAAGTGCACGCGGAGCCCGAGGAGACAGCGACGTCCTTCATGCTCAGGAGGAGGGCTTCCCCATCGACCCCGGCAAAGCTCAGATTTAGGTTCCCGGGTAGGCGCCGCTCCGGATGCCCGTTCAGATAGACGCCATCGATCCGCTGCAAGATCCCTGCCTTCAAGCGCTCCCGTAACTTCGTCAGCCGCTCGGCCTCCTCAGCCATCACGCGCGAGGCCACCTCGCACGCCTTGCCGAAGCCGATGATCCCCGGGACATTCTGCGTCCCCGACCGGCGCCCTCGCTCTTGGCCACCGCCGTCTATGAGGGGGATCAGCTTGACGGCGGGCCGGGCATTCCGGACATACAGCGCCCCCACCCCCTTGGGCCCATACAGCTTGTGGGCCGAAAAGGAGAGGAGATTTGCATGAACGTCATCCACCCTCAGGGAGATCCTTCCCAGGGCCTGGGCCGCATCGGCATGGAACGGGACCCCCCGGGCCTTGCAGATCCGCCCGATCTCGGCGAGGGGCTGGATCGTCCCGATCTCGTTGTGCGCAGCAATGACACTCACCAGGATGGTCCGGTCAGTGATCGCCTGTTCCACCTGCACGGGATTCACCAGTCCACTCCGGTCCACCGGAAGGTACGTGACGTCACAACCCTCCTTTTCGAGGCGGCGACAGGTATCGAGGACCGCATGGTGCTCGATGCCTGTCGTGATGATGTGATTTCCGCGGTCCCGGGAGGCCCAGGCGATCCCCTTCACGGCCAGATTATTCGATTCGGTGGCCCCTGAAGTAAAGACGACCTCCATCGGCTTGCACCCAATGAGGGTGCTGAGCTGCTCCCGCGCCTTCTCGACAGCCGCCTCGGCCGTCCATCCAAAGACGTGGGTCCGTGAGGAGGGATTGCCGAAATGCTCCCGAAAATAGGGGAGCATCGCCTCGAGGACCTCCGGGTCCACAGGAGTCGTGGCGTGGTAATCCATGTAAATCGGCACCTTCAGCGCCATCCATGCCTCATGCGGTGTCAGGGAAAGCCTGTCCTCTATGCCCTCCGCATTATACGATACTGCGGCCCTCGTGTCAAGGTCATTGGGCGCGTTTTCCCTTATACTTCCAGCACTTTCGGGAACGTGGTCAGATTCCGGCAGCCGGTGTCGGTCACCACTACGACATCCTCGATCCGCACCCCTCCGTCCCCCGGATAGTACAGACCGGGCTCGACAGTCACCACGTTTCCACTCCGGAGGATCGCCCCCCGTTTTCCGATCCGCGGCGGTTCGTGAATCTCGAGGCCCAGTCCGTGCCCGGTCCCGTGAAAGAACCCCTGCATCCGCCCGTTCGCCTCCCCCGTGGAAAAGCCCAACCCCTCGAAGAGCGCCGTCACCTCCTGGTGGATCGCAGCTCCATCGGCCCCATCGCGGATCAGGGAAAACGCCTGTTCTTGCGCCTGAAGCACCGCCGTGTACATCTGCCGCACACGCGTCGAGGCGCGACCTCGGAGCACGGTGCGGGTGAGGTCGCCGAAGTAGTGGGTCCGGGTCGAACGGGGAAAAATGTCGATCACGAGGGGCGCATGGGCCGGCAGCGGCCCGGTCCCCTCGTGATGCGGGTCGCTGCCGTGCTCGCCCCCGGCCACGATGGTGTGGTCGGCTATGCAATCGCGGTCGAGTAGGAGGTGATGGATGAGCCGCCGCACGGCCTCCGAGGTCAAGGGCGCGCCCGCTCGGTAGAGGGCGTGCCCTCGGATCTCGGCCTCGCGGATGGCCTGGATGGCGATACCCATCGCCTCTTCGGCGACCCGGAGGGCCTCCGTGATCCAGGCGACCTCGGCCTCCGATTTGGTCAACCGTTCCTCGAAAAAGATCCCCTCCTTGACCTGCAGCGTGAACCCGCGATCCCGCAGCTTGTCGACGTACTCCGCGGGAAAACTGCCGGGGACGAGGAGGCGACCGATCCCGCGCTCTCTGAGTGCCTCCTCGACGGCATCGAGCATGGTCGGCTGCGGGACTCGGCCCTTCGCCCGATCCTCATACGTCCGGAGGGGGAGGACGGTCTCGACGGCGGCCTGACTCCTGGCCCGCCCGAGTTCCAGGTCGCTCACGATGATCACCCGTTCCCTGCCCACCTGGAAGAAGGGGAACGGATCAGGGGCGCGGAAGCGGCTCGCGTAATACAGGTCGGCATCCCGCGCACTGGCCGCAATGATCAACCGCGCCTCTGTCATCTTGGTTCACAGTTCAGGGTGCAGACCAACTCTTCCGATGCTCGGTGGACCTGCCGGAAGGCCCGAAACATCTTCACGCTGTCAACGGAGACTTAAATGTGGGTTCGGTGAGAAACTGACGCCGGACGCCGCCTACCGACTACGCGGTGGAACCCCCCGAGGTGTGCCTGATCGACAAGAACAATCTTCACCCGGGAAGCCTGCGCCGCCCCGCTTCAATTTCTTCACCCTCCGATGTAGGACATCTCGATCTTTGGGAGCCCCACCGTCTCGGCCGAGCGGATCTCCGAGTAGCGGTCGGCGCGCTCCCCCCAGATCCGGGAGATGGAAGCGCTGATCTCGGCATCCGAGGCCCCCTCGCGCACTAGCGCGCGCAGATCGTGGCCCACGGTGGCAAAGAGGCAGGTGTAGAGCTTGCCCTCGGCGGAGAGGCGTGCGCGAGTGCAGTCGCGGCAGAAGGCCTGGGTCACCGAGGCGATGACGCCGATCTCGCCACGGCCGTCTCGGTAGCGCCAGCGCTGCGCGACCTCGCCCCGGTAGTGCGCGTCTGCCGGCTCGAGCGGCCACGTCGCGTGGATCCGGGCGATGACCTCGACGGCCGGGACGACATCGTCAAGCCGCCAGCCGTTTGTGTGGCCCACATCCATGTACTCGATGAAGCGCACGATGTGCCCTGTCCCTCGGAAGGCGCCGGCCATGGGGATGATGCTTCCCTCATTGACCCCTCGCTGAACCACCATGTTAATCTTGATCGGGGTAAGTCCCGCGGCGGCGGCGGCCTCAATCCCCTCGAGAACGCGCTCGACCGGGAAGCCGACATCATTCATCGTCTGGAAGACGGCGTTGTCCAGGCTGTCCAGGCTCACCGTAATCCGCTGGAGCCCCGCAGCCTTGAGCGTCTTGGCCTGCTGGGCCAGGAGCGCGCCGTTCGTCGTCAGGGTCAGATCGATGCCCGGGATCCCGGACAGCATCTGGACGAGGCGGTCGAGGTTCCGGCGCAGCAGGGGCTCGCCCCCGGTCAGGCGGAGCTTTTCGACGCCATGGGCTCGGAAGAGCCGGGTGAGGCGTGTGATCTCTTCGAAGGTCAACAGCTCGCGCCGGTCGAGGAAAGGGTAGTCGCGGCCGAAGACTTCTTTCGGCATGCAGTAGGTGCAGCGGAAGCTGCAGCGGTCTGTGACCGAGATGCGGAGGTCGCGGAGTGGCCGGCCCAGGGTGTCAGTCACGGGACCGTGGTGGTCAGCGGGACCAGGGTTGTCGATTAGCTTAAAGTGGGGCATTGGGCTATCGTACCCCTTCAGGGTTCAGGGTCGAGGCTTTAGTACCGAAGGGCACCCGAAAAGGTCTCCCCTTCCCTGTGCACTCCGACTCTGAACCCTGATCCCTGAACTCTGAACCGTCTGTCCTGAACCCTGAACTATGAACCCTTCTGGGTGGCGGCTGGCTGCGCCGCTTTCCTCTTGGCGATGGTCGACCGCTCGATCTTTTCCTGCAGCTTCAGCACACCGTAGATGAGGGCCTCCGGTCGAGGGGGACAGCCGGGGACGTAGACGTCCACGGGAACGACCAGATCCACCCCTTTGACGACGTGATAGGCGTCATAGTAAAAGGGCCCGCCGGAGATGGCGCAGGCACCCATGGCGATGACCCACTTGGGCTCGGGCATCTGCTCATAGAGGGTCTTGATCCTGGGCGCCATCTTCTCGGTGACGGTCCCAGCCACGATCATCACGTCCGACTGCCTCGGCGAGGGGCGAAAGACTCCGGCCCCCAGCCGGTCCAGGTCGAATCGCGAGGCCCCGGTGGCCATCATCTCGATGGCACAACACGCCAAGCCGAAGGTCATCGGCCAGGGGGAGGACTTCCGGGCCCAGTTGAAGAGCCAGTCCAAGGTGGTGGTGACGACCCCCGGTTCCAACTTTCCTTCCAGGACGCTCATGGGTCCCTCCAGAAACCCGAGCCTTAGAGGCCCAGGGAGATGAGCTTCACTTCGAGAAACTCCTCAATGCCCTCTCGGCCCCCCTCCCGGCCGAACCCACTCTCCTTCAGCCCGCCGAAGGGAGCCTGGGGAACCGCAGGCATGGCGTCATTCGCTCCGATAACCCCGTACTCGAGCTGCTCCGCCACCCGGATGCAGCGACTCACATTCTGGCTGTAGAAGTAGGCCGCGAGCCCATAGCGCGTGTCGTTGGCGGCCCGGATGACCTCGGCCTCATCCCGGAACGGGACCAGCGGAGCCACGGGCCCAAAGGTTTCCTCTTCCAGGATCTGCATCCCCTTCCTGACGTCGGCCAAGACGGTCGGCTCAAAGAAATGGCCGTGGGCAAACGGCCCATCTGTGCGCGGCGCGCCACCCGTCAGGATCCTGGCCCCCTTGGCAACGGCGTCTTCGACATGAGCGCAGACCTTCTTGAATCCTCCCTCATCGATCAGCGGCCCGACGTGCACCCCCTCCTCCAGGCCATTGCCCATCTTGAGCTGCCTGACACGCTCCACGAATTTGGTCGCGAAGGACTCAAGGATCGATTCCTGGACGTAAATGCGGTTGGCGCAGATACAGGTCTGCCCCATGTTCCGGAACTTGGAGGACACGGCCGCTGCCACGGCCTTGTCGAGATCCGCATCCTCAAAGACGATGAAGGGGGCATTGCCGCCCAATTCGAGCGAGATTCGCTTGACCTGCGCGGCCGCGCCCCGCATGAGGAGCTTTCCGACATCAGTCGAGCCGGTAAAGGCGATCATCCGGACCAGGGGATTCTCCACCAGCTCTCGCCCCACCTCACTCGGATCGCGGGTCGTGATGAGATTCACCACACCCGCTGGGAAACCTGCTTCCTCAAAGATCTGGAAGAGGGCAAACGCGGTGAGGGGGGTCTGCTCCGCCGGTTTCAACACCACGGGACATCCGGCCGCCAACGCCGGCGCGATCTTCCGTGTCACCATGGCGGCAGGGAAATTCCAGGGCGTAATGGCCGCTACGACGCCGACTGGCTGCTTGATGACCAGGAGGCGCTTGTGAGCCACCGAGGCCGGGATGGTCTCGCCGTACACCCGCTTTCCTTCCTCTGCATACCATGTGACGAACCCGGCGGCGTACTCGATCTCCCCCTGGGCTTCCTTCAGCGGCTTGCCCTGTTCCGAGGTGAGAATCCGGGCGAGCTCTTCTTTGCGCTCGAGCATCAGGGCTGCCGCCCTCAAGAGGAGCTTGGCCCGCTCTGGGGCAGCGAGTGCTGCCCACCCGGGGAAGGCTCCATGGGCCGCCTCGACGGCCCGGGTAACATCCTCTCGTCCCGCGTCGGCCACCATGCCAAGCAGCTCTCCCGTCGCTGGATTGCGGACTGAAAAAGTGCGTCCACTTGCGGCTTCAACCCAGCGCCCGCCAATATAATTTTGACCGCAACCCATTTCTCTCTCCCGGCGATGGATCTTTCGGAAGGAAGATCCGTTCTCTAGACCGAGTATAGAGGCCGAGCCCAGCGGTGTCAAGGGTTTGTGGTGCCAGGACCGCTATTCCGCGAGGATGATGCGGCCCGAAAAGAAGGCGACGAGGAAGCCGAGGACCCAGAGCCACGGGAAGCTTCCCATATAGTACCAGGCCACAAAGGGATAGGCTGGCGCCAAGAGGGGAGCCAGGGCGACGGCGAAGAGGGCCCCCATGATCCCGAAGATCTCAAGATACCCCGAGACCATGAACCCAAAGATGACCACCATGAGGACCACCCATCCAGTCCCCACGCAGAACCCCCAGAATTGCGGTCCGCGTTTTCGATGCGCCTCAGTCATCACGCGTCCACTCCGCGGCAGAGGGTCACCCGACGGTCCGGCCGACCCGGGGAAGCATAATCGGGAGACAGCCAGCCCGTCAACTCCCCGGGAAATTCCCCTTCACGCCCATCTGACGGTGGCGGAGCCACGCCTCCAGGGCCTCTTCGAGACATCCCTCGAGGTCGCGCTCCTCCTCAGCGAGCATGCGGCTCACCTTCTTGAGCAGGGGGGCGCTCAAAAAGACTGTGACCCGCTTCCGCGGCCCTGACCGTCCGTGGCGCCGCCCCCGCCTCACCTCTCTCTTCGCCCGCGGCCTCGGCTCTCTCCTCCCCTTCTGCATCTCCCTCTCAACCTCCGGTGCCTCTATTCGAACCCCAGTCGATTATTTTGCTATGCTACGCATTGCTACGCATTCCCAGACACAGACGTGCCGGGCCAAATTACTAGCATGACGAGGACGCAGAGAGGAGGCCACCGGAGGCGTACGCCTTTTGTACGTTGAGGATGGCCGACGACCGAGGACGAAGTAAGGCGAAGTAAGTCGGCCCGGCACTACGGAAGCCGGGGCCGTCCGGCCTCGATCCACGCGCTGTACCAGAGGCTGCCAATGTCCGTGGCCGCCTGCGCCATGCTGAGCTTGGCCAGCCTTCCCGCGAAGAGGTGCAAGGCCGCGTAGTACGCGTCGCCGAAATCAGACACCCCCTGTCGCGCCAGGGTGTCGGCCCGCAGGAGGTTGTCCACCCACACATGGCTGTCAATCAGGAACTCGAAGATGAAGGCGGATGGATCGACGGCCCGCTTGGCCGGTTGGGTGAACGCCGCAAGGTCCTGGTACTCTGCCAGGTGGCGACGGATCATTTCGTCTTCGAAGCGCTTGCGAATCCCCTCGTTGCCGGTCAACTGCCCGTCGTGATTCGTGGTCGTATGGAGCGGCTGGTGCCCCTCGGCCACATAGTGGCCAAGATGGGCCGCGACGAGGGGCACGCGCTTCCAGTCCGAAGCCCGCATGGCCTCGACGAGCTCTCGGTACAGCTCGGCGATCCGCCAGGGCAACTGCCCAGCCCTCTCCAGCCGCTCACGGCCGTACTTGGTCAGGGCCTCCCTGTAGTTGCGAGGAATCTCCCGGAAGGGGAAGCGATCCAGCTCATTCAGGGTAAACCAGTGGCGGATCCGTTCCGCCTCCCCCTGTTGCTCCGTGAGGACCGTATCGGGATCCACGCTGTGTTCGCCGATGAAAGCCTGGTGTCTCATGAAAAAGTGCCGGAGCGGTTCCGGCAGCGTGGTGCAGGCGGCCCGGTTGATGAGGACGTGGGCCGCAGGGCCCCACGCCTGGGCCGGCACGGGCGATCCCAGACAC
Organism: candidate division NC10 bacterium CSP1-5; assembly: GCA_001443495.1. Lineage (GTDB taxonomy): Bacteria > Methylomirabilota > Methylomirabilia > Methylomirabilales > CSP1-5 > CSP1-5. Next base: position 29,912 of record LDXR01000018.1, read on the forward strand.
ACAAGCACCCCCAAAAGGGTGTACTCCGCCAGTTTCTTGGGCCTGGTCGGCCTCCCCATAGCACCACTGCCCCAGAGCGGTCGCAATCGTCCGAACATAAGGCCAGTCATCGGGTTAGTCCGTCCCCCCACTTGCTCTAAGTCCTTGACAGCACTCCCCTTCTTGAAATAGCATACGGGGGATAAGGAGAGGGTTTCACCCTGCCTCCTGCGGCGTATATGTAGGTGTGAGACTTCCCCCAGTTGTGCTCAGCCTCGATGTGCTTGAGGTGTATTATACCTATGTTATACCACGGTGCGTCAGAGCATAATGCGTGTGGGCTCGGATACAAAGGGCATTCTATCGACCGCGGCAGCCATAAAATTTCTCGGCGTGAGCGGTTCTCGTAGAGAGGACGGAACATGAAGTCCACCGGATTGCCCCCCAAGCAGGGTCTATACGATCCGCGATTCGAGCACGACGCGTGCGGCATCGGGTTTGTCGTGAACGTCAGGGGGGTGAAGTCGAACGCGATCGTCCGCCAGGGGCTTACCGCGCTCCTGAACCTCACCCATCGGGGAGCCCGCGGCAGCGAACCCCAGACGGGCGATGGCGCAGGGATCCTCCTGCAGACCCCGCACGCTTTTCTCCAGCAGGCGGGTGCCGAGGTCGGCGTGCACCTCCCGCCCTTCGGCGAGTACGGCATCGGGATGCTCTTCCTTCCCCCCGATCCTGCCCAGCGCCGGAACTGCGAGCAGCACTTCGAGAAGATCATTGCCGAGGAGGGGCAGCGCCTGCTCGGATGGCGGACGGTCCCGACCCAGAATGCCTCCCTGGGGCGCACGGCCCTCTCGTGCGAACCGTGCGTGCGGCAGGTGTTCATCGGACGTGATGCCACGCTCCAAGATGCGCCGGCTTTTGAGCGGAAACTCTACGTCATCCGGAAGCGGGCCGAGAACGCCATCCGATACTCAGGGATGAAGGGCGGTGAATACTTCTATCTCGCCAGCCTCTCGTATAAGACGGTCGTGTACAAGGGGATGCTCACGGCGGAGCAGCTGGAGGAATACTATCCGGATCTCTCGGATCCCGCCATGGAAGCTGCTCTCGTCCTGATCCATTCGCGATTCAGCACGAACACGTTCCCCAGCTGGGAACGCGCCCATCCATACCGGTATCTGATCCACAACGGCGAGATCAACACCCTACGCGGCAATGTAAACTGGATGCACGCGCGGCAGGCGATGTTCACGTCCGATCTCTTCGGCGATGACATACGCAAGATCCTTCCCGTCATCCATCCCGATGGCAGCGACTCGGCCATGTTTGACAACTGCCTGGAGTTTCTCGTGCTCGCCGGCCGGTCCCTCCCGCACGCCATGATGATGATGATCCCGGAACCGTGGTCGAACCACGAGAGCATGAGTGACGAGAAGAAGGCGTTCTACGAGTATCACAGTTGTCTCCTGGAGCCGTGGGATGGTCCCGCCTCCATGGCCTTTACTGATGGCATACGCGTCGGTGCGGTGCTCGACCGGAATGGCTTGCGCCCGTCGCGATACTACGTGACCAAGGACGACCTGGTCATCATGGCGTCCGAGGTAGGCGTCCTCGACGTCCCGCCGGATCGCGTCCTCCACAAGGGGCGTCTCCAGCCGGGCCGCATGCTGCTCGTGGATACCGAAGAGGGGCGCATCGTCGGGGACGAAGAGCTCAAGCACCGGATGGCGACCGCGCATCCGTACCGGCTGTGGCTGAATGAGCATCTCGTGGCGCTCGCAGATCTGCCCGACCCTCCCCCACTTCGGGAACCGGCTCATGAAGCGGTGCTCGCACAGCAGCAGGCGTTCGGCTACACCTTCGAAGAGCTACGCATCATTCTGGGACCGATGGCCGCAGAGGGCGTGGAACCTGTCGGCTCCATGGGGACCGATACCCCGCTGGCGGTGCTGTCCGACCGGCCTCAGCCGCTCTACAACTATTTCAAGCAGCTCTTTGCGCAGGTTACGAACCCCCCCATCGATTGCATTCGGGAGGAGATCATCACGGCTACGGAAACGATGCTCGGGCCTGAACGGAATCTCCTGGTGCCGGAACCGGAAAGCTGCCGCCAAATCATTCTGAAGACGCCGATTTTGACCAACGAGGAACTGGAGAAGCTCCGCCACATCAACATCCCCGGTTTCAGGGCTGTGACGCTGCCGATTCTCTTCAGGGTTCACGACGGAGGTCCGGGACTGGAGCAGGCCATGGAGGAGCTGTTCCGCCAGGCAAGCCGTGCCATCTCTGCGGGGGCCAACGTCCTGATCCTGTCCGATCGCGGTGTTGACCAGAATAAGGCCCCGATCCCGGCGCTGCTGGCGGTGTCAGGCCTTCATCATCACCTCATTCGTGAGGGGACGCGGACAAAGGTGGGATTGGTGCTGGAATCCGGCGAACCGCGGGAGGTGCACCACTTCGCGGCCCTGATCGGCTATGGGGCCAGTGCGATCAACCCCTACCTGGCGTACGAGACGCTGGACGACATGATCGCGCAGGGGATGTTGACGAACATCACCCATGACCGGGCGGTGAAAAACTACATCAAGGCCGCGGTCAAGGGTGTCGTCAAGGTGATGTCGAAAATGGGTATCTCCACAATCCAAAGTTACCAGGGGGCGCAGATCTTTGAGGCGGTCGGCATCAGCGAAAGTGTGGTCGGCAAGTATTTCACCTGGACCCCGTCACGGGTGGGGGGCGTGGGGATAGACGTCATCGCCCGGGAAGCGCAACTGCGGCACGCCCGCGCCTTCCCGGACCGCCCGGTCAACGGCCGAACGCTCGACGTCGGTGGCCAGTATCAGTGGCGCCAGGACGGGGAGTATCACATGTACAACCCGGAAACGGTGCACAGGCTGCAGCTCGCCTGCCGCAGGAACGACTACCGAGCCTACAAGGAGTACGCGGACCTGGTCAACCGCCGATCCGAACAGCTCGCCACGCTGCGCGGATTGCTCGAGCTGAAGTTCGCCCCCGAACCGATCCCGCTAGAGGAAGTCGAGCCAGTGGAATCCATCTGCAAACGGTTCAAGACCGGTGCCATGTCGTACGGTTCCATCAGCAAGGAGACCCACGAAAGCCTGGCCATTGCGATGAATCGGATCGGTGGCAAGAGCAACTCGGGCGAAGGCGGGGAGGATCCTGCCCGCTACATCCCCGACTCCAACGGCGACTCGCGCTCAAGCGCCATCAAGCAGGTGGCGTCGGCGAGGTTCGGAGTCACCAGCGAGTATCTCGTCAACGCGCGGGAGCTTCAGATCAAGATGGCCCAGGGCGCGAAACCCGGAGAGGGAGGCCAGTTGCCGGGGCGCAAAGTCTACCCCTGGATCGCCAAGGTCCGGTACGCGACACCTGGCGTGGGGCTCATCTCGCCCCCCCCGCATCATGACATCTACTCGATCGAGGACCTGGCCGAGCTGATCCATGACCTCAAGAACGCCAATCACCACGCCCGCATCAACGTCAAGCTGGTGTCAGAGGTGGGCGTGGGCACCATCGCCGCGGGTGTGGCCAAGGGGAAAGCCGACGTGGTGCTGATCAGCGGATACGACGGCGGGACGGGTGCCTCTCCCCAGAGCAGCATCAAGCACGCCGGCCTGCCGTGGGAGCTGGGAGTGGCTGAAACACACCAGACGCTCGTTCTGAACAAGCTGCGCAGCCGGATCGTGGTGGAAACCGATGGGCAGCTTAAGACCGGCCGCGACGTCGCCATTGCGGCCCTCCTGGGCGCAGAAGAGTTCGGATTCTCCACCGCCCCGCTGGTCGTCCTCGGGTGTGTCATGATGCGGGTCTGCCATCTCGACACGTGCCCGGTCGGCGTCGCAACACAGAATCCAGAGCTGCGCAAGAAGTTTACCGGAGACCCTCAGCATGTTGTAAACTTCATGCGTTTCGTCGCCCAGGAACTCCGTGAGTGGATGGCCAAGCTGGGATTCCGCACCGTTAACGAGATGGTTGGCCGGGTCGATAAACTGGAGGCCCGCAGAGCCGTCGATCACTGGAAGGCAAAGGGTCTCGACCTCTCAGCCATACTCTATCAGCCGGACGTCCCGCCGGAGGTGGGTCGCTACTGCCAAATCTCCCAGGATCATGGGCTGGACCGATCGTTCGACAGGCGGGTGCTCCTGGATCTCTGTCGGCCGGCGCTTGATCGGGGCGAGCCGGTTCGGGCAACCATGCCCATTCACAACGTCCACCGCGTGGTCGGAACGATCCTGGGCAGCGAACTGACCCGGCGCTACGGCGGGGAAGGCCTGCCGGAGGACACGATCCGACTCCGCTTCAAGGGATCCGCCGGCCAGAGTTTCGGTGCCTTCGTCCCGCGAGGCATCACGCTGATCCTCGAGGGGGACTCAAACGACTATATCGGCAAGGGGCTTTCCGGGGGGAAGATCATCGTCTATCCGCCGGAGGGCTCGACCTTTGTCCCCGAGGAAAACATCATCATCGGCAATGTGGCCTTCTATGGCGCCACCGGTGGGGAGGCCTACATCCGCGGTATGGCCGGCGAGCGATTCTGCGTCCGGAACAGCGGCGTGCACGCCGTCATCGAGGCCGTGGGCGACCACGGCTGCGAGTACATGACCGGTGGTCGTGTGGTCGTGCTCGGACCCACGGGCCGGAACTTCGCCGCTGGCATGTCAGGCGGCATCGCGTACGTGCTGGACGAGGCCGGCGACTTTCACCGCCGGTGCAACCAGGAGATGGTCTTCCTGGAACGGTTAGACGACCAGCACGAGATCACAGAGGTGGAAAGGATGATCGGGCGACACGCCCAGTATACCAACAGCGAGCGCGCACGGTTCATCCTGGCCCGGTGGGAAGAAATAGTACCGAAGTTCGTGAAGATCCTGCCCAAGGATTACAAACGGGTGGTCGAAGCGATGAAGCGGTTCGAGGAGGCCGGCCTGAGCGGTGAGGAAGCCACGATGGCTGCCTTCGAAGCAAACAAGCTCGATCTGGCGCGCGTGAGTGGCAACTGACGCTCGACCCTCCTATTTCTGATTTCCTCGAAGGCGTTGGGATGGGCAAGCCGACTGGATTCATGGAATACCCTCGGGAGCTCCCGCCGGATCGTCCGCCCGCGGAACGGGTTCGCGATTGGGAGGAGTTTCACCTGCACGCCCCCGAGAAAACGCTGAAGACGCAGGGGGCCCGCTGCATGGACTGTGCCGTCCCATTCTGCCACACCGGCATTATCCTCAACGGCATGACCTCGGGCTGTCCCATCAACAACCTGATCCCGGAGTGGAACGACCTGGTCTATCGCGGACTCTGGAGAGAAGCGCTCGATCGCTTACACAAGACCAACAATTTCCCCGAGTTTACCGGCAGGATCTGCCCTGCCCCCTGCGAAGCCGCATGCGTCCTGGCGATCATTGACCCGCCGGTCACGATCAAGAGCATCGAGTGCGCCATTATTGACAAGGGCTTTGAAGAGGGATGGGTGATTCCGGAACCGCCTGCGAGGCGGACGGGGAAGAAAGTGGCCGTGGTCGGCTCGGGGCCGGCCGGGCTCGCGTGTGCCGCCCAGCTCAACAAAGCGGGTCACCGAGTGACCGTGTTCGAGCGCGACGACCGCATTGGTGGATTGCTGATGTACGGCATTCCGAATCCGCACCTAGATAAAGCCGTCGTCCAGCGTCGTGTCGACCTCCTGGCCGAGGAGGGAATACAGTTTGTGACGAACACCGAAGTCGGCAAGGATTATCCTGCTGAGAAGATCCTCAAGGAATTTGACGCGGCTGTCCTCTGTGGTGGTGCCACCAAACCGCGCGACCTGGCGATTCCCGGTCGCGACCTCAAGGGCATTCATTTCGCGATGGACTTCCTGCGCGCCAATACCAAGAGCCTCCTCGACAGTAACCTGCAGGACGGCAATTATATTTACGCCAAGAACAAGGACGTGATCGTCATTGGCGGCGGCGACACCGGTACCGACTGCATCGCCACCGTCATGCGCCACGGCTGTAAGGGCCTGGTCCAATTTGAGATCCTGCCGAAGCCGCCCACGGAACGGGCCCCCGACAATCCCTGGCCGCAGTGGCCGAACATCTTCCGCGCCGGCTACGGCCAGGAGGAAGCCTCAGCCGTCTTCGGACGGGACCCCCGCGAGTTCTGCATCATGACTAAGAGGTTTGCCGGGGATGAGCACGGACACGTCAAGGATCTGCACACCGTCCAGATCGAATGGCACCGGGGTGAGAACGGCCGGTCCGTCCCGAGGGAAATCCCCGGGACCGAGAGGGTCTGGCCTGGCCAACTCGTGCTCTTGGCCATGGGCTTCCTTGGACCGGAGGACACGCTCCTCCAGCCGCTTGGCGTCAACCGGGACGAACGCTCCAACGTGAAGGCGGAGTACGGGAGATTTGCTACCAGCGTGAGGGGTGTTTTTGCTGCCGGCGACATGCGCCGAGGCCAGAGCCTCGTGGTGTGGGCCATCAACGAGGGTCGGGGTGCGGCACGCGAGTGCGACCGGTACCTCATGGGTTCCACCGACCTTCCCTAGGGGTAAGACGCCAGCATCAGGCCGAAGAAGTTCGAGGATAGACTTTACTGAGATAGCCAACTGAATAGGAGAGCCCGCTATCACTGGCGATAGTGGGCTCTTCGTTTTTGAATAACCGGCACGCCCGGAAGAGTGGGAATGGATGGCATGAGCCTTGCACCATCGTCAAGTCGCCCTAAGGCGGCTTTTCACAAAGGACGTTATGAAGGATCCGACGACACAACTGTCAAGAGTGGGCCTGTTTCAGGGGCTAGACGCGAAGCAGCTCCAGTCTATCCTCCGAGTCTCCGGCATGGAGGAATTCGAGCCAGGCGCGGTCATCTTTGAGGAAGGCGATCAAGGTGAGGAACTGTACCTGATCCTGGATGGGAAGGTTCGCATCTCCCGTCATCTCTCCATTGTGAGGGAAGAGGCACTGGCCGTGCTCGAAAAAGGCCAGGCCTTCGGGGAAATGTCGGTGATCGATGATACCGTGGTGCGGAGTGCGACTGCCAGGGCCCACGAAGCGTGCACCCTGCTAGTCGTGAAAAAAGAGGCGTTCCAGCAACTGCTGCGAAGCGACCGCGATCTTGCCTACGCCATCCTCTGGAACGTGGTCAAGCAGCTCTCGGGCCGTCTCCGGGCGACCAACGACAAGATGATGCTGCTGTTGGGCTCCGGCCTCTTCTGAAATGCTCCCCGATGGAGCCCACCTCAGGGCTCCCCTTCTTACCCTCGTTCTCCTCCCGCTCTGCACCGGCTATGATCCAGTCCGCCCGAGAGGGAGACGTCATCTTTTTTGGTGACAGCACGGAACTAACTGGCGGGCGGCCGGTCTAATACCTCAGGAGCGTGCGAGACGGGAGGGTGTTATCACGGCATCTGCGCTGAATTTATCGTGCTGAGGTGACGCATGCGATCGAAGATGCTCCGCAACATCGTGCTCGTCGTGGCGTTGTACGCCGTGGCCGGATTCTTGTTGGTTCGTGAATGCGCATACGGTGGGGGGATGGGCGCGCCGTACAAGACCTGCAAGTGTCTCGGCATCGAGTGGGAGCTCTACGACAACCGTCCCGCCGATGGGCCAAAAAAGACGATCTGCCTGGGAATGGTTGAATCCACGACCTGCTACCGATTCGATGGCGGACCCGTGGTCGAGTGTCCGCGCTAAGGAGATGAATTATGATGAGTCTCCGATTCTTGAGGACTGTTCCTGTGCTGGTCCTGCTGGCGATCCCCGGCCTTCCCAAGTCGGCACTCGCCTGTAGTTGTATGTGGGCCGGACCCTTTGCGAAGGTCGCGCTGGGCAAAGAGCTGATCGTTCTTGGAGAGGTATTGTCCCACTACAAGAACAGCATGGATGTGAGGGTCATCGAAGTCCTTAAGGGAACCGAGGAAGGCAAGACAATAAGGATCTGGGGGGATACCGGCGCTCTCTGCCGGCCCTACGTCAGCCACTTTCCGGTCGGCACCACGTGGTTCTTCGCAGTGCAGAAGACAACCGGAGAACAAGCCTCATCCCTCTGGGAACGACTCTTCCCGTCGGCTCACAAGAGTGATTTCGCGATTTCGATCTGTGGCGACTTCTGGCTGGAGGTCCGGGATGGCCGGGCGGTCGGCAGGGTCACCGTCGAGCACTACTCGAATTTTCTCGAATGGGTCCCGCTGAGTGAGATGCTTACCTGGCTTCGGTCCGGTGGCACGTCTTCGACGTTGTCCCCCACCCCCCTCTCGACATCCAGTCGGTGACGGTCGCAGGCCAATTCCCTTCTGCGTTGACGTCACGGGCTTGCCGAAATACACTTGTATCACTGTCATGAACTATTCCACCCTTCTGCTGAGTGAAATCACAAGTCAGGATGTGGTGGGCGGTAAGGCCCGGGGCCTCGCCGTACTCATCGCCGCGGGCTTCCCGGTGCCCGAGGGCTTTGTGGTCTCGCCCGAGGCCACACCGGAAGAGATCATCGCTGCCTATCGCCGCGTCGGAACGCCGCGGGTGGCGGTGCGCTCCTCGGCCGCAGACGAGGACTCTAGCCGTCTCTCATACGCCGGACAGTTCGAAACATTCCTGAATATCAGCGGCGAAGAAGCTCTCTTGCGTGCGGTGGAAGCCTGCCGCGCGTCGGTGTTAACGACCCGGGGTGCGACGTATCGCGAATATCCCAATCGGGCAGCCTCGAGGATGTGCGTGATCGTCCAACGCATGATCGAATCTGAGTACGCCGGTGTCGCCTTCGCGGACTCAAACGGCGAGTTCCTAGTCGAGGGCGTGATTGGACTCGGCGATCGGTTGGTCTCTGGAAGAGCGAGGCCGTCCGTCTTGCCCGAAGATCTCCACAATGCCGTGGAACGCGTGGCACGGGTCGCAGTCGAAAGACTCGGCGGCGCCCTGGACATCGAGTGGGCTGCAGAACAGGGCCGCATATGGCTCCTCCAAGCCCGCCCGATTACGGCACCCCTGCAGGCGGCGTTGCCCGACCGCTTTCGCCTGTGGACGGCCGCCAACTTCCAAGAGGCGATTCCTCGACCGCTGACCCCCATTTCAGAGGAAGTGACTCGACACAACATCCACGAGGTCTTCCGGATCTCCTTCCGCTTCTCCGGCCTTCCAGAGCCCGATGGCCCGATCGAGCGGCTGGTGAAGGGCCGGTTCTACATGAGCTACAGCGCCGTCGCATCTTCCATGTCGGTGCTGCCCGGCTTTCAGATGGAGAATCTGCTTCGGATGTTCGGCGATGGGCCGGAGCTGGCGCCGTTCGTCGCCTATCGCCAAGGCCGAAGGCTGCCTTTTCTCGTCAAGTTGCCGGCTACCATGCTGCGCTATGTCGGCTGGATACTCTTCGCCAAGAGACGAATCCGCGACGTGCGGGAGTCGGTCCGCGCCTTTGACGAAAGCGTCCGATCGGCGATCGCCTGCGGCGCGAGCGATGCCGACCTCCTGAGCTTTCTACAGGCCACGCCGGTTTCTATGCGTCCCGTGGCCACGGCCATGAGCATCTCATCCACGATGGCCAACGGACTCCTGAACGCCATGATGCATTTGGCCAGCACGCACATGCCAGAGGTCCCGAGCGCCGAGGTAGCCTCCATGGCCAGGGCGGGCGAGATGGAGAGTCTGGAGCCATCGCGACAGCTCGCCGCGTTCGCTGACTGGCTTCGGGAGAACCCGGGACGCGCGGACGACGATCCGGAGGTCGAGGCACGCCTCGGGCGCTTTCTCGAAGCTTGCGGTTCCCGGTGCGAGAACGAGGCAGAACTTGCCAAACCGCGATGGCGCGAGCAACCACACGAGGTCCTGCGCCTGGCCAGACAGATGGCCTTGACGCCCCCGCGGCCGCCCAGACCTCCTGCCCCTGAGATACCGCGTCGCGCGCCCGTGCACCGGGTGCTCTCCCTCTATGCGCGGCCCGCACGGATGTGGCAGCAGAGGCGGGAAACAACCCGGGCCCTACTGGCAGGAACGGCGGAGACCCTTCGCCATCTCTTGCTGGAAATTGGCCGCCGCCTACGAACACGGAACATCCTCGATGCTCCCGAGGACATCTTTTTCCTTGTGCGAGACGAGACCGCGTCTCTCCTTGAAACCCCCATTTCTCCGGCCCTACGGGGGACGATAGCCACCCGGGTGGGGCGCCGGCGGGAGCTCCGTCGCCGGATGCTGGACTGGCCTCCGCCGCCTCGGCTCCTGGCCGAGCTGCCCGACGGACGTCTCGTGCCCTTCTCGCCCGACCCCGGATCCGGCGACATCCTTCGCGGCTTCGGCGCCTCCCCCGGCCGAGTCACCGCCCGCGCCCGCGTGCTCCTGGATATCGGACAGGCGAAGGACCTTCAGCCCGGCGAGGTGCTGGTCGCTCGAACCACCGACATTGGCTGGACTCTCGTCTTTCGCCTCACCTCGGCCGTTGTCACCGAGATCGGCGCCCCTACCTCCCATGCTGCGATCGTCGCGCGCGAGCTCGGGCTGCCGGCCGTGGTGAACGTGGACCGGGCGACCGAGCGCATCCGCACGGGTGATGAGCTCTTCGTGGACGGCTGGGCCGGTGTGGTGCGCAGGAATCCGGGTCCGGAGTAACCCAGCCCAGGCAGCAAAAGAGCGGGGACAGTAAGAGAGTCAGTGGGAGCCCGGCAGTTTAGCGCTTCCGGTCGGACCCTCAATGCGCGGGTGTTACACCGAGGGGCGCGCGATCATGCGGTAAAGCAGGAGCAGGACGATCGACCCCAGCAGCGCCATCACGAAGCCCACCGGGTCGCCCTCGCCGTACCAGCCCACCGCGCGCCCGATGAACCCCCCGATCAGCGCTCCCGCGATCCCGATCAGGATCGTGATGATCAACCCACCCGGGTCGCGCCCCGGCATGAGGAACTTCGCCACGACCCCGACGATCAGGCCAAAGAGGATCCAGCCGAGAATACTCATGACTCGCTCCCCCCTTTCGTGGAGGGCCCACGATCCTTCTCATCATGGCCCTCAACCCGCCTTCGGTAGCCTTTCCCTCCGCTTGGCCGGGTCTCCTCGAGGGGCAGATACGTGCCGAAGCACCTGTCCCAGAAGAGGGTGATGAAGCCGTAGTTCTTCTTCGCTTGGTACATATGGTGGACGGTGTGTGCCGCCGATAATCGGTGGATCGGCGCTAACTTCCCCAGTCCCCTTGCCGGATCGGCCGAGTGAAACAGCCAGTGAAGGGCCTCGTATAGACAGTAGCCAAGGATCCAGCCCGCCGCAACCGCCAGCCCCCAGCCGGATTCCGTCGCCAGGCCCACCGAGCCGACCAGCAGGAGGACAAGCGGCAGCGAGACCGCGAGATGAATCCCGTGGTGGTCAAGATCTTTCATGTCCGGGGACATATGATGTTCCCGGTGGAGGCCATTCCAAAAGATCTTGCGCAGCAGGGGGTGCCGCTTGTGATGCAGCACCCACCGGTGGAAGGTATACTCAAACAAGGTCCAGATGAAGAACCCAAGCGGAACCCCGACGGCAACCGTGGTCCAACTACTTCCCGCCCGGGAAGCAGCCCAGGCGCCGGTCCCCACGGCCACGGCCAGGTGCACAGGTAAGATCACCTCCGGCAGGGCCAGCTTCCACCAGAAGCCGCTGTAGACAGGGAACCCTGCCTCGTTGACGAACTTACCCAGGGTAGATCTCCTCCTGTGTGTCACCGCGTTTCTTGGCGGCACCCATTCCTCGGGCGACATCTAAAAGATCCCAAAGATCCAGAACAGCAAAATCAGGCTGATTGGCACGCTAAGTAGCCAGAGCAGGACGTATCGCATGGCTCCTCCTTTTTCGTTCCTTCGGAACGACTGGGCATTGCCCTCCTATCGCATCTTCTGGATCGCCTCGATCCGATCAACCGTCCCCGGGTGGGTCGAAAAGAATCCACCTTCGCTCGGCCCAGACGCCTGGATGAGCCATGTCAGGGTGTTGATCATGGCCTCCTTCGGCTTCGGGACGTTGGCCCGCCGCAAGATCTCGACGCCGTGCCGGTCGGCCTCGTGCTCCTCAGAGCGGCTGTAGGCGCGCGCGACGAGCGTCCCGGCGATCGGCGTGACCGCGCCGCTCCCCGGGATGAGCTGGTCGAGCAGGATGGTGGCAATGCTCAGCCCGGCCCCGAGCGCCTGTTGCTTGGCAACATGGCCGAGGTCATCGTGCGCCACCTCATGCGCGAGGATTGCGGTCAACTGCTCGTCATTAGCCTTTTGGAGCAGGCCCGTCGTGACATAGAATTCCCCGCCGCCCCCGCTTGCGGCGTTGATCTGCGGGTGATCGATGATACCGACCCGCACCTGGTTGGGGGGGCGGGGATTATCCATGGCGCGGATCAGGGGGACCATCGTGCGGTGGAGGCGCTCGACGATCTGCGGATCGACCGGCTTGCCGCTCGGCTCCCGCCCGGCCCCCTGCGGCTGGCGCTGCGGCGGCGAGGTCGGGGCCGCGCACGCGGCCAACATCCCAATGAGACCGAAGACGACTGCTATCCTTGGTACACGCACTGATTCCTCCGTCGCTCTTACAGCCCGGGAAGTGCCGGGCCAGATCCGGTCGGGGGGCCGGTCAGATGGCGGGCGGGGTGCGCCCCCGGACCAAGTGGACCACCAGGAGCACGATCCCGATCAGGAAGAGGACCCAGGCGATCTGTGACGCGTGTGCCAGCCTTTTGATCCTCTGCCTGAGGTGAGATGGACGCTCCGGGCCGCACTACTGGGGGGGGAGCTCGCCCACCTTGATCAGGTTATTCACCCCCTTCACCCCCGCGGTGTCCCGGGCCAGTTTCTCGGCCTCTGTACGTTGCAGTTGCTCCTTGACCCGCCCGGTCAACGTCACGATCCCCTCGTTGGTCGTAACCGAGATGTCAAAAGCCTTCACCTGCGGATCCGCGATCAGCTTGGACTTCACCTTGGTGGTGATCACGTTGTCGTCCCACTGGGTGCCGACCGGCTGGGTGGACCCACACGCACTCAGTCCCACCAGCGCCACCAGGGCGAGTAGGCTTACAGTGATGCGAACGGCTTTGAGTTGGTGCCACTTCCCTTCGATGTCATCCCAATTCATGAGTCTTGCTCCCTTCTTCTTATTTCTTCCTGTGAGAAAGTCTAGCGTTCGTCACCAAATTGCGCGCGCTGGCGTGCGGACGTAGTGGAGCGTCCGTCTCGATCAGATTCGCGAGTTCATAATGTGCCACCCCCTGTCGCGTTCAGCGCAATTGAGGTGCCAAGCCTAAGACACCAATCACAATGAGATACACCGCGACGATGTAGTTCAGCAGCCGCGGCACGAGGAGAATCAAGATCCCCGCGACAAGGGCCGCCAGGGGCTGGATGGCGATATACATGGGTACCCTCCTTAGTCTATTCCTTGTGTTAGCTCGCCGCTTTCAGGAGCGTTGTCTTCTCTGTGAGACCTGGTGCTTGGGCCCTCCCAGGCCTTGTCGGCTGTAATCAACAGCCCATCCTCCCTGCAGCCTGGGGCCCCTCAGAGGCGCCCCAGGAGTACCAAGATCAGGAGGATCAGGAGAATGGTTCCCAGCGCGCCGCTCGGAAAATAACCCCACTCCCTACTGTGGGGCCAGGTGGGGAGCGCGCCGACAAGAAGCAGGATCAACACAACGAGTAAGATAGTTCCCATGTCGTTATCCTCCTATCGAGAAGAGACGGGACGGTGCTGCCCCGTGAACAGCACGGGGCAGCACCGTCCCGATATGGGATTAGAATCTGATGCTTTTCACCCACTCGTCGATTTGCCTTTCCGCCTCGGCCCGGGCTAGGCCATATCGCTCCTGGAGCCTCCCGAGGAACTGCCCTCCTATCGTATCTTCTGGATCCTCTCGATCCGCTCAATGCAGTGTGCTCCGCTCCCTCTACGCGGCTTACGGGCACTCCGGGGCTGAGCGGAGCTTTGCCTTGATGGTATCCCCGACTTTGTATTCCTCCAGCGTCTCCTTCGCCGCCTCAAACTCGTACGTCGTTCCATCGGTCGCGCGCACGGTTATTTTGCCCTTGTCCGGGTCAATCTTGACGACCTGGCCTTCCACTTTTTCCGGCGTGGCCTTTCCACAGCCGGCCGGCTTATCCTGCGCTAGGGCGGCCCCGCTCCACAGCAGGACGCTCACGGCTACTCCCGCCCCCAGGCCCCTCCACATCTTCATCTTCATCGCCGCCTCCCTTAGTGCGACAGGTCATAAATGGCGCCGGCGGCCGCGCCGACACCCGTGCCGATGAGCGCGCCCTTGCCGGCCCCGTAGCCCGTGCCCGCGCCAACGGCGGCCCCTGCTCCTGCGCCCACCGCGGCCCCGGTGACCGTGCCGCAGGCCGTGGTCGTCATCGCCAACAGCACTAAGCCGATGCCTGCAATCAGCCTCTTCATGCTTGTCCTCCTTTGCCAGCCTGCTGCGTGTCTGTTGCGGGCAGGCGGCCGTTAAGGTCCGATTGCCGGGCGCCCAAATGGGCTGCCCTGCGCCCATGTGTCACAGGCCGGACCGGCAACCTGCTACTTGGCACTTTCCTTTATCTTCTCAGCGGCTTTTTCGATTTGTTCACCAGTTTTTTCGACTGCCTCGTCTATTGTCTTCCCAGCACGTTCCGCGGGCCCCTCCTGTTTACAACCCACAAGCCCGATCACGACTACTCCTGCGCATAAAGTGAAAAGAAGTTTTTTAGAAATCGACATGACATACCTCCTTCCATCCGCCCGGCCTTCCGGTCGAGGCCGGGCAAGCGATTGCCCACCCAGATCGGCCCCACACAGAAGAAAATAAGGCACAACCTCCCCCAAAAGAGGGATTTCATTAGGGAAATGCTGGCCCAGCTGCTGGGGCCTGTGGCTTGCTTGCCCTCTAAGTGATTAATTTCGGAAAATAATAGCTAACTGAGGAAATTTGGCAAGGGGTCACGTATAGTTTTCTGTTGAAATTCGAAGGGGGTGTATCCTTCCTGGAGTCGGAGGTCACTAGCCAAGTCGGGGCAGGCCGCTACGAGCGGACCACCACCCGCCGGGGCCACCGCAACGGCCACTACAGCCGGAACCTCTTGACTACCCACGGCCCGCTGCCGCGATTGCGGGTTCCCCGGCTCCTCCACCCTCACTCCAAGGTCCCGTGTGCCGCGGACGAACCTATGAGATCGAGTCTTACAATCCTAGAGCTCCCCTAGAGCTCCGCTCTTTCTATCCGGCGGCACGGTAAGCATGAGGAGGAAGCCGACCACGAAGAAGATGATGACCGTGCCCATGCCGATCCGCTGACTGCCCGACAGGTAGGTCCCCCAACCCACGAGCAGCGGACCGAGGAAGGCGGTCGCCTTGCCGGACAGGGCGTACAGTCCGAACATCTCAGTAAGCAACGGCGCGGGCGCGACCCGCGCCAGGAAAGAGCGGCTCGCCGCCTGCACAGGACCGACAAAGACTCCAAGCAGCAACCCGAAGGCCCAGAACAGCGTCGGGGACTGGACGAGCAGGATGAGCGTGGCAGGCACCATCAAACCGACCAGCGAGAGGAGGATCGTGGGTTTGCTGCCGATCCAGTCATCCACCCAGGCGAAAAGGGCGGCGCCAATTCCGGCCGTGACATTGAGTGCGATGCCGAAGATCAATACCTCCTCTGCGCTCATGTTGAACGTGCCGGCCGCGTACACTCCGCCGAAGGCGAAGACGGTCGCCAGGCCGTCGATGTATATCATGCGGGCGATCAAGAAACGGATAATGTCCCTATAGCGCCGCGCCTGGCGGATAGAATCCGACAGTTGTCGTAGTCCGTCCCGCGCCGCGCGGGCTAACCCCTTGCCCGTGCCGCGGGCGTCAGGTGTGACCAGGAACAGCGGTATCGCGAAGAGGAGATACCAGACCGCCACAAGGAGAAACGTTGCCCGCACGTGCTCGGCAGCAGCGCGGTCCAGGCTGAACCACGGATGGTCCGCCCTGACGAAGGCGAAAAGCGCCACCACGAGTGACGCCATTCCGCCGGCATACCCCAGGCTCCACCCCCATCCGGACCACCGCCCCAGGCGGTCCGGACCGGTCAAGTTGGGCAGCATGGCGTTGTAAAAGATTGCGGCGAACTCCTCGCCGACCGTCCCCAGCCATACCAGGAGCATCGCAAGCCACACATACTCCAGTGATGGCCTCACGAACCACAGCAGAGCCGTAGCGCCCACACATAGGGTCGTGAATGCAGCGATCCACGGTTTGCGCCGGCCGCCCTGGTCCGCCATGGCACCGAGGATTGGGCCGCCGATCGCCACGACAATCGCCGCCGCGCTCAGCGTGTTTCCCCACTGCACGCTTCCGACGGTCTCGTTCTCCGCCACGTGGCGGGTGAAGTAGGCCGCGAACACGAACGTTTGTATGATCGTTGCGAAGGCACTGCTGGCCCAGTCATAGAAGGCCCACGACACCAGGCCCGGCGTGGAACTGGACGCCCGCCGCGCCGAACGCTCTCCTCGGCTGTTCAACCCCCTCTGGCCAGACTCATGGGCGCCCATCCCAGCTCCCCGTGCCGGTCCCGGTGAGACCCCCTCTGGACCAGCATCACTGTGCCACAATGCCCGCGCACCCCAAAGCCAAATCGCTCCTCGCGCACATCTCCCCGTTCCTTCCCGCCCGTTCCTGACGCCGATGGGGGTGACAGTCGCTGAATACTTGGACCTTGGACAGCAGCGTGTGGCATATTTCTGGCATAGATCAGCCCGAGGTCGAACTGGCGACAAGCGATGAGAACATCCTACAGAATATTTCCACTTCTGGCCGTTGTTGCTGTGCTGCAGATTGCCTGCGGGTCCAAGCCCGACTCGCCTGAGGCGCGGGTGCGCGCCCTCTTCGACAAGGCGGAGGTGGCGGCCGAGAAGAAGGATCTCGGCACATTCAGGGACCTGATCTCGGACCAATACCTGGACGAGTTCAGGCAGGACAAGCAGGCCATCCTGGGCATCCTTGCGTTCCACCTCTTCCGCAACCAGTCTATTTACCTCCTGACGCGGATGCAGACCATCGCGTTTCCCGAGCCGGCGCGAGCCGAGGCGGTCATCTTGGTCGCGACGGCCGGCCAGCCGATTCGCGGCACCGAGGAGCTCGTGGCGCTCCGCGCCGACCTGTTCCGGTTCGACATTACGCTCGCCGACAAGGCCAAGGGCGACTGGAAGGTCACCCGCGCCCAGTGGCGGCGCGTAGAGCTCAAAGATTTCCTCTGATCGGCTTCGACCGGGTGAACCACGCTCCAAATTCCGGTTGCGCGGATCGCGCTTTTCCCGTACTAATAGGGCGATTTCGTCCCCGTGATGGGTTTCGGTCCTCACGAGGAGGCCGGCGCCGTGGGACCTGGCGCGGTTCTGATCGCAGTGGCGTTGCTGAGCTTTGTTCCCGGTTGCGCCCGTGAGGGAACATGCATCATCCAGTAACCACGGAGTCCTGACCGAACGGTGCGAAGGTTCGAATGAGGAGGCGATAAGATGACCGAGCAGAAGAAGCCGACCATCGAATGCTCAGCAGACGGCCCCTACGTCGTGCGGGGCCTGGAGACGCTTCACAACTCCAGGGGCGAACCGATTCCGACGCGACGGACGATCGCCCTCTGCCGGTGCGGTGGATCGGCGAACAAGCCCTTGTGCGACGGCACCCACTCCACGATCGGGTTCTCCGAAAAGAAGCTCACTGATGGCTCGGGCGACAAGAAACGGAACTACGTCGGCAAGAGGATCACGATTCACGATAACCGCGGCATCTGTTCTCATGCCGGCTTTTGCACGGATAACCTGGCGTCCGTGTTCCGGATGAAGACCAAGCCGTGGATCGATCCGGACGGGGCGGAGGTCGCGGCAATCATCGACACGATCACGAAGTGTCCGTCAGGCGCGCTGAGCTATTCGATCGAGGACGTGGAATACCGGGACCAGACACGGGAACCCATGATCACGGTGTCAAAGGATGGCCCGTACTGCGTGACCGGCGGCGTCGAGCTGAAAGATCAGCATCGAGGGGAGGGGGCTTTCGAAGAGCATTACACGCTGTGCCGCTGTGGAGCCTCCAAGAACAAGCCGTTTTGCGATGGAAGCCATTGGCATACCAAGTTCACAGATGAAAAGAACTAGCACCGCCCCACGAATGCCGCCATCCCCCTGGCGGTGAAGCGCCGGCACTTTCGCGCGCTCAGGGCCTGGGTGGAGACGGTGGCCAAGGTTCCCAGGAAGGCCTGAGGCAAGGTCAAGGAAGTGGGGAGAAGGAGGAATAAGCGATGCCCACTGACGAGACGCGCCGTGTATTGAAGGTGTTCGGCGTCGCGGTGACTGCCTACGAGGATGCCGTCGACAAAGGGTCCCCCGAGGAGGTCGCCAAGGCGGAGGCGGAAGTGAACACCCGGCTCAAGGAAGTGACCGAGCTCATCAACCGCCTGCGCGCCAAGAAAAAGAAGAAGTGACGAGAAGGCCCGCGCAGGGTCAGTTCCAGCTAGTCCCCTTGTAGTCCGGATCCGCGTAGTATTTCGGACTGAACGCGGTGAAGCTCTGCGCGGCCGTCGCAGAGCTTCACGAGCAGCCCGGGCCGCGCACCTCGCTCCGGGCGGCACCCTGGGGCACCAGGCTGGCGATAAATCCCTGCGGGTCCGCCTGATACTGTTCGAGCAAATCCTGAAGCTGCTTCAGGACCTTCTCGCGCGTAGAGAGTTTGTACCAGTAGAGCCGGATGGGGCTCATGAGTTTGAGATAGTAGTGGTTGGCGACATCGTGCTGGGCGGAACACGCACCCGGATTGCGGGCGACGCGTAGCTGATCTCCAAAGGCCACCGCGTATTGGGCAAGGAGTGGCTCTCCCTGAAGGTCTTGAGGGATCTCCGGAAATCTGGCGACGAGCTCCTGGACGGTCATACCGCTTCTCCTTTCTTCCACGTATCGACGCCATTACGATAGCCATTTCTCCCTGCCCTGTCAATGGCGTGAGTGCTTGACACCCTTTCTCCATTCCAGTAAGGTCGGCCCGAGAGGCCATTCGGAGATTCCCTGTGAATCGAGAGACCGTGCACCCGCACACCAACCGACTGATCGGCGAGACCAGTCCCTACCTCCTCCAGCACGCCCATAACCCGGTGGACTGGTACCCGTGGGGAGAGGAGGCCCTCCGCCGCACCAAGGAGGAGAATCGCCCGATCCTCCTCAGCATCGGCTACTCCACCTGCCACTGGTGCCACGTCATGGAGCGCGAGTCGTTCGAGGACGAGTCGATCGCCGCGCTGATGAACAGGCACTTCGTCTGTATCAAGGTCGATCGCGAGGAGCGCCCCGACCTCGATGAGATTTACATGGCGGCGACGGTGACGCTCAATCATGGGCAGGGCGGCTGGCCCATGACCGTCTTCCTGACCCCCGACCAGCAGCCGTTCTTCGCCGGGACCTACTTCCCGCCTACGGACAAATACGGCCGTCCCGGCTTCGCGACCTTGCTCACACGAATCGCAGAGATGTGGCAGAGTGACCCCGAAGCCTTGCGGAGTCAGGCCGCGCAGCTCACCGAGCACCTGCGCCAGCAATCACGCCCGCTTTCCTCCATGTCGATCAGCGAGGCCGAGATAGCCGCAGTAGCCGCCTACGGCGCCGAGCACTTCGATGCCACGTACGGGGGATTCGGCCCCGCACCGAAGTTTCCTCCCGCCACGAAGCTCTCGCTCCTCCTGCGATATCACCGGCGCACCGGCGACGGTGAGGCCTTGCAGATGGTGCGCACCACGCTCGATGCCATGGCACGGGGAGGCATCTACGATCAGGTCGGCGGCGGCTTCCATCGGTACTCGGTCGACGAGCGTTGGCTCGCCCCCCACTTCGAAAAAATGCTGTACGACAACGCGCTCCTCACCCGGACCTACCTCGAGGCCTTTCAGGCGACGGGCGACCCCTTCTACCGGCGGATCGCCACCGAAGTCTTGGAGTACGTCTTGCGCGAGATGACGGCGCCCGAGGGAGGCTTTTACTCCGCGACCGACGCCGACTCGGAAGGGGAGGAGGGGACGTTTTTCGTCTGGACCCCCGCCGAGATCGAGGCAATCCTGGGCGAGGAGGATGGGCGGCTCTTTTGCGCTTACTACGACATCACGGCCCGCGGCAACTGGGAAGGAAAGAGCATCCCGAACGTCCGGCGCACGGTCGAGCAGGTCGCAGCCAAGCTCGAGATCAAGGCCGAGGTACTTCAGGCGTCGCTGGATCGAGCGCGGCAGCGGGTCTATGAAGCCCGCAAGCGGCGGGTCGCGCCGGGGCTCGACGACAAGATCCTCACGGCCTGGAACGGTTTGATGATCAGCGCGATGGCCGAGGGGTACCGGGTCCTTGGAGAGCATCGCTACCTGGACACCGCCTCCCGCAGTGCCGACTTCCTGCTCACCACCCTCGTCCGGACGGACGGTCGACTCCTCCGGACCTATCGAGACGGCAAGGCGCACCTGGACGCCTACCTGGAGGATTACGCCTATCTCGCCAAGGCGCTGATCGACCTGTACGAGGCGGGGGGCGCAGCTCGGTATCTCACCGAGTCGCAACGGCTCGCCGAGATGCTCTTGGCGGACTTCGCCGACAAAGAGAGCGGCGCCTTTTACTCCACGGCGCGTGACCACGAATCCCTCATCCTCCGCCACCGGGAGGGGACCGATGGGGCGACCCCGAGCGGCAACGCCGTCGCCGCCTCCGCATTGGCTCGCCTCTCGTTCCACCTGGACCGCGAGGATCTGCGAGTCGCCGCCGAGCGGGCGATCAGCGCCTATGGCAAGCAGATAGGCCGTATTCCCCATGGCTTTGCCAAGAGCCTGACCGTGGTGGACTTCCTCCTTGAAGGCCCGATGGAACTGGCCCTGATCGGAAGTCCACGGGAAGCCCGCTACGAGGCGATCCGCGCGGAGATCGGTCGCCACTACCTGCCTAACCGCATCATCGCCCATCACGATCCGGCAGTGGGTGATCCCCCGCCTTTTCCGCTGCTCCAGGGGAAGGGCCTCGTCAACGGGCAGGCGGCGCTCTATGTTTGCCGGAACTTCGCCTGCCAGGCCCCCATTACCGATCCGGCCCTGGTGGCCCCCGCCCTGAGCGCCCCAGCTCCGGAGGCGGAGGACAGGCGGCGGTGGGTGGTCGGAACATTTGTGTCCGGGAGCGCGACACCTGCCAGCACGCGTGCCTACGCCTCTCGCTTTACGCCACAAGGCTATGGCGCGCTCGGCTCAACCGGACTCACGACCAGCAGGCTCGGCTTCGGTTGCTACCGGATTGACGACGAGACATCCGAGCACCGCGAGGCCCTCGAAAAGGCGCTGCTCAGCGGCTCCAACCTGGTCGACACCTCGACCAATTACACGGACGGGGCGAGCGAGCGGTGTGTTGGTGCCATCCTTGGTGCGACAGTGCGGGCCGGGAAGCTTCAGCGCGATGAAGTCATCGTGGTCTCCAAGATCGGCTATGTGCAGGGGAATAACCTTTCCCTCGCTCAAGAACGGGAGGAGGTTGGCCGCCCCTTCCCGGAGATGGTCAAGTACATGGAGGGCGTCTGGCACTGCATCCATCCCGAGTTTCTGCGCGAGCAGCTCGAGCACTCGCTGGCACGGTTACAACTCGACACCCTCGACGTCTGCCTGCTGCATAACCCCGAGTATTTCCTCTCCGATGCCAAGAAGCGAGGTCGAAGCTCTCTGGACGCGGCCCGCGACGAGTTTTACCGGCGCTTGCGCGAGGCCTTCGCCTTCTTTGAGACGCAAGTTGCGATAGGCACGATCCGGTGCTATGGCGTCTCCTCGAACACGGCCGTCTCCCCCGCCTCTGATCCGGAGGCAACCTCGCTCACCCGGATGCTTGCAGAGGCACGGGAAGCCGGAGGGTCCAACCATCACTTCCGGGTCCTCCAGATACCGATGAATCTGTTCGAGCCGGGTGGCGTGCTCGAGCAGAACACCGGGCCGGAAAACCGGCAGACCGTGCTGGAGGCCGCCGGTGAGACAGGGATCGGCATCCTCATCAATCGGCCGCTGAATGCGATGGTCGGCCGCGGCATGCTGCGCCTGGCAGACATTCACGCCGAGGGCACACCGATCGATGTCGAAACACAGCGGAAGATCGTTGCCGAGCTCGAGGCGGAGTGGCGGCGCCAACTCTCGCCCCATATCAAGACCTCGGCAGGGAGTATGCGCGCTGACGACTTTTTCCGGTGGGCCGACCAGTTGCAAGGCCTGGCGGACCAGATTCAGAGCCTTGAACACTGGGAGCAGATCGAAGGCCAGATGGTCACGCCACAGCTCGCCCATCTGCTGAGGGCACTCGATACCCACCTTGAGGGCGAGCTCCAGGCCCAGTGGCAGTCCTGGCGCAGTCGCTACCTTGGCGAGCTGCTCAAGCTCATGGCCGAGCTCCGCCGGCAGGCAGCCGCCAAGAGCCAGCGACTGAGCCAGGCGGTCTCCGCGGCGATCGATCCGCTGCTGCCGCCCGAGCGGCGGGCCGAGAGTCTTTCCCGCAAGGCCCTCTGGGTGCTCGCCAGCACCCCTGGCGTGAGCTGCGTGCTGAACGGCATGCGCAAGCCGTCTTACGTCGACGATTCCCTGGGCGTTCTCTCTTGGCCTGCCCTCCCCGACGTCCTCCCCATCTACCAGGCCACCCAGCGCGAATCGACTGTTAGGTGACGTTGGCACCCCAACTGATCGGAGGAAGACGGCTAAAGATGAGGCACAGTCAATCGATAACGTCGCGAATCCAGCTCTTTCTACTCACCGGCCTCCTTGTTCTGGGGGTAGGCTGTACAAACCTTGCCCCCATCACCGAATTCGCAGACATATCAGCTCAGTCGGCTGCGTACACCGGCCTCGTGACTCAGTATCTACAGTTCCCCGAGCGCCAAAAGCGATTTCAGCCGAGCAGCCAGCATGCACGCCTCGACCAGATGAGCCGTGAGCGTGCCGCTCAGAAAGAGCGTCTCTTGCTCCGACAAGCCTTCATTGAGGAATACATGGACGCCCTTGGGCAACTCGCTGCGGATGAACCGGTGACATACGACAAGGAGATCGATGCGCTAGGAAAGGCCGTTGCTGCTAATAAGTTTGCTGGCGAAAGGGATGCAGGTGCTTTTGGCTCCGTTTCCAAGATCCTCTTCAGGGCTGCTGCAGATGATTGGCGGCAAAGGAAGCTCCGGGAACTCATCACAGAATCCAACTCTCCCTTTCAGGAAGTTGTTGGAGCTCTGAAACGAATCGTCGATCAGGGATTCGCTGGAGACACTGAAAACGAGGAAATTGCGATACGGAACTACTACCAGCCGATCATTCTATCCTCCAAGGACAAGGCCGGTATCGCCGCTCTTGAGGAGTGGAGAGACACAAGGCTAGCCGAAGTCAGGGTGTGGCGTCAGGCTATCACGGACTACTCAGAAGTGTTGTCCAAGATAGCTTCGGGCCACCAGAAACTGTACGACAAGAGAGACGATCTAGACAACAAGGATCTGTTGCAGCTAATGAGCCGCTACGCGCAGGACCTTCGTAAGCGGTTCGACACGCTCAAGAGTCTCTAACGGGAGATCTTGATATGAAACTCACGTCCGAAGAAGCGTTTGAACTCTCTCGGCGGTTTCGAGAGCTTTCCGTCGAGTTGGGCAATTTCCGGTTCTCGAAGTGGAAGGAACTCTCACCGGCCCAGCGGCGGACCACAGAAGACGCGGAGTGGTCTTTGCTTAATGCGTCTTCTGACATGATAACGAGCGCTGTTGGGATCGTCCTCGATGAGACCGAGACGAGTTTCCAAAAGCTCCAGGGGTCCACGAATAAGGCAAAGCGTGCTATCCAGACTCTCAAGACTGTGCGGAAGGTCATCAACATCGCAACCGCTGCGGTTGGTCTAGCGGCAGCAATCATCTCGAGGGATCCGGGTGCCATCGCGAAGAATGCGAAGGGGCTTTTTAGTGCGGCAACGGAAGACGACACCTAACCTCGGCATCCTCCCCTGGCCCCCCCTACCCGACGTCATCCCGATCTACCGGGCTGCATAGTCCTTCCGCCTCCCCCGGCTCTAGGGGGACCACCACTCCCCCTCTCCATCGCCGGGCGACTGACACCGAAATGGAATTCCATTTCCAGCAGATCGCGCCCGAGATGGATTGGCGAGAAGCGAAACTCAAGTTCTGGCGCAGCGTGGACGCCTTCGGCCCGGAAGGCAGCCCCGAAAAAGAATCCGCCATCCGCACCCAAATCCTGGGTGCGTGTAAAATGTAAGGCGTCGAGCCCCAACCACTCACGCCCCTTTTCTCAGCTCCATGATGCCTTTCAAGGTTCTCAAGTCCTGCCTCACCCATCCGATGTCTTCGGCAAACTTTTCGTCTGACACACCGGCTAGCTGAAACAGCGTGAAGAGCACCTCGCTTCCAGAAGCGTTCGGCACAACGCGCATGGGAACAAAGACCTCCACGCCAGGACCTGGATTCACATAGTGGTCCAAGACGCCAAAGTTGTTTTTCCCGGTGAAACGTACCTTCACTGGACCCTGTGGGGTTTCCGCGATCCACTTGCCGTTCGATTTCTTGATTGACCGACAGAACATCTTGGCCCATTTCGGCAGATTCTCTGGTTTCGAGACAAACTCGTACACCCTTCCCGGATCACAGTTGATGGAGACGCTCAGTGTTCTTGATTTCAACAATACCGCCATCCTCAGTCTCTCCTAGGTCTCTCCTATCGCGGGGGATGATGGATTGCTCGCCTCCCCGGCCCTAATCAGGACCGCAGGAACCGACTTGAATCTTCTCAGCACAGCAAGGGACTTCGGCGGCGGCGGGAGGCAGGTCGTAGTTCAGGTGATAGACCTCCCATTCGACGCCGTCCGGATCCCGGACCCAGAACTTGTCCTGATTGGCGTGGCAGCAGTTGACCCCCATCTCCTCGTGGACCGGAATTCCAGCCGCCTTCACGCGGGCGAGGTGCGCCATCACCGTCTCGGTCGAGTCAACCTGGATGCCCAGGTGATGCACCACGCCCTCACTGGTGCCAGCGGGCAGGCCCTGGGACAACGCCAGGTTGATAGGGGCAAAGGCTGGAAGGAACTTCACGTAGCCGACCCGCTCTTTGACCGGCAGGACATCGAAGAACTTCTGGTAGAACTCGCGACTCTTTGCCAGATCAGACACGTGGATGTGAATGTGCACCTTGGCGCTCATGGGATCCTCCTTTAGCAGCACGCGGTCAAAAGCCGAACCATCTGGGCAACCATCTCGCGCTTGACGGAATAATAGACGTACCGCTCCTCTTTCCGGCTCTGGATCAACCCGGCCCGACGCAACAGGTCCAGGTGGTGCGACAGCGTGGGCCAGGGCACCTCCATGGCCTCCTGGATCTCTCCGGCCGGCACCTCACGCCTCGCCCGAACCAAGAAGAAGAACACTCGGAGGCGAGTCAGGTGGGCCAGGGCCCTGAATGCCTCCGCGTGGGCCTGATCGGCCTCTAGTTTGGTCAGCGAAATAGTTGCTTTCATATTTCCAAAAATATCGAACTATATCCGCCTTGTCAAGAGAAAAATTCACATCCCCAGGGCCCAGATCCAAGCGCGGATGAAGCACTGGTGTGCGGCAGCCTACCACCACGCCTCCTCGCTTTGACGGAGGGGCTCTCACAGGAGGGTTCTTACAACTTCCTCAACAGATTGAAGGCGGTGATGGCGAGATAGCCGGCTATGAGGAGTGAGAGCCAGGAAAGCCACGTGGGCACGGCAAAGCTTCCGATCTGAGCCGGCCAACCGTAAACGATGCGGGCCAGATGCAGGATCGCAATAGTCCCGAATATCGTGCCACTGACTCCGAGAAAAGTCTTCTGACTCATATCTATACGGATACCTGGGCTGGATCGTCTGACAAGGGAGCGCCAGTGCGGTTAGACCTTGCTATGCTCGGGCTTCCACTGGCAGGTGCCGTCGGGAAGGGGGATCGGCGTGAAATCTCCGAACAGGTGAGGCGCTTCCTTCTTGATGATGTCTGCGACCTTGCCGAAGACCATGCGGATCTCCACCTCGGCCCCGGGCTCGGTCCGTGCCTCGATCACCCACCGGAGGGTCCGGGCGTTGGCTGTCCAGATGATCGTGGTCGCCACCCCGTCGGGCGCGACGCGGCGCATAGCCGAGGTGAGGACTTTCTTCTCGTGGAAGGGCCGGCCTTCGATCCCCAGGACCTCGGCCAGGCGCTGCTGGGCCTCTTCAGTCTTGGCCACGGCCTCTTCGAAGATCGCAAGCGCCTCGGGATTGTCGCGGATCTCGGGTGGGACCCACATCCCGACTTCCGTCAGGCGCACGAAACGGAGACTCTCTTGGCTGATGGCGGTTCCGGCCCGATGCCTCACAAGTTCGTGAGTGAAGACGCGACTGACGTTGAAGAAGGCGAAGGTCCAGCTGGCGTGCTCGAGCACGCTGCCGTGCTTGACGTTCAGGATGTTTTCGAGATACGTCTTGCTCCCCTCGCGAATCCTGGTGACGTTGGGATTGAGCCCCGGCTCGAAGGAACGGTAGCAGGACCGCCCCGCCACCTCGACGAGCTTTTCCGCCCCCGAAGGGGCA
>LDXR01000019.1 GCA_001443495.1 candidate division NC10 bacterium CSP1-5
GACCTTCTTCCTCGACGAGGTGGGCGAGGTGCCGCTCGCCGTCCAGGGGAAGCTGCTTCGGGTCCTCGAGGACGGGGAGTTCGAGCGGGTGGGGGGCGTGAAAACCTTGACCGCCGACGTGCGCCTGATCTGCGCTTCGAACCGCGACCTGAAGCGGGACACGGAACGGGGGCGATTCCGCGAGGACCTGTACTACCGTGTGAGCGGGATCCCGATCCACCTCCCCCCATTGCGGGATCGGCGCGAGGACCTCGTGCCGCTGGCCGAGTTCTTCCTTGCCCGAACGTGCCGGAACCTCGGCGTCGGAAGGAAAACGCTTTCCGACGGGACGGCGGAGGTGCTGGACCGGTACACTTGGCCCGGCAACATCCGCGAGCTGGAGAATGCCGTCGCGCGCGCCGTGGCGCTCTCGGACGAGGATACGCTTACTCCCGCCGACTTGTGCCTCGGGCTCGCGCAGCCGGAGGCGCCGGTCTCCCCGGCCGACATCGAGGGGGAGCGGTTCCACGAATCCGTGCGGGAGCACAAGCGTGCGGTGATCCGACGGGCGATCGCCAAGGCGGGGGGAAGCAAGTCGCGGGCGGCGGAGATCCTCGGGTTGTCGCCGACCTACCTCTCCCGCCTCCTCCGGGTCCTCGGAGTGGAGGGAAAGGGGAACGGCGCATGACGCGGGGGGCCTCCTCGCGGTAAAATCACCTTTCTGCCGCGCGCGCCCTTAGCTCAGCTGGATAGAGCGCTTGACTTCGGATCAAGCGGCCGGGGGTTCGAATCCCTCAGGGCGCGCCAGCAAAAACAAGGGGTTACGGTGAGAGCCGTAGCCCTTTTTCTTTGAAAAACGGACAAATGGACGTTTTATAGAAGTTTGGAATGAAAGTCGCTCGCATCTCTTCCCCAAATCAACCATGCGGAATGGCGAGGACTGGAATTTTCCCTTCCTGCGGAAACCATTTCCTCGAACTATCGACCCGCGAGGGTTATATCTGAATGCGGGAGCCGCCCGCTACTTGGCAGGCGGAGGCGCGGCCACCGTCATTCCATGACGCCGGAAAACCTCCATCATCTTCGCGCGGTCAGGCGGTCCACCGGCGGTGGCATTGATTACTTCGGCAGCTTCGCGGAAGTACGCGGGGCCCATGATCGCAGGGGATATGACGGCGAGCTGTTTCACATCCTCGCTGCCGAGATTGTCGAAGCGGTGCACCGCGCCTCGGGGGATGCACAGTGCCTGCCCGGGACCAACCTCAATAGGCTTGCCATCAACCGTCCAGGTGAGGACGCCCTCGATACCGTAGAGGGTCTCCTCGTAGGCGTCGTTCTTGTGGGCCGGCGCCGCCAGCTTCTGCCCGGCGGGGACGAGAACCTCGAACACCGACATGTTGTTGTTGGAATCATCGCCAGTGAGGAGGAACCGGATCCCCAGCGGACCAATATTGATGGTCTCTTCCGAAGGATTGACTCTGGTCATACGCTGCTGCATAACAGCCCCCTCTTTGAGTAAAGTTGATCTACTCACCGTCGCCATCCGGAGTTCGAGATTGGCCGGCAGACCGCCCGCCCGGTTCATGGGGGTCAACATCCGGTATCCACATCCGCCTTAAGGAACGCGCGTTCCAGAAACGAATTCAACGCGTCCAGCCACCCGGTGGGGCCGGCGCTCTCCGCCGGGTCCGGGCGCGAGTTCGGGGTCTGTTTCGGGTCGGTGCTGTTGCTGTCGTCGCTGTAGCTCATGGACTCTCCGCCGTCAGGACCATGCCTACTCGATTCGCCTGATTCTGCAAAGGAACCCATATGTCCTTAGGATACACGTCCGGAGGGTTTAGATTCCCGTTTCGGACGGTCAAAGTATTAACCTTGTGGGACAACGTGAGGTGGGCATTACGAGGGCCAGGTTTATCGAGTGGTCTCGATAGCTATCCCCCGCAAAACCAAAAGGTCCCTTGGCCTCGCGCCAGGTTCCCTTTTTCGCGAGATTGGACCGTGGGGCTCACATGATGGCAGCGGGAATTGGGACCCGCTTAATCTAATTTTTCCAGTTTATTTTGAGTTGATGACTCGATTTCCGTCCGTTCATTTAGAAGACGTTGGGGCGGAATTTCACCATTGATTCGGTTATCGGGGGGGAGTGGACCACTTAGCGGCCCAACTCTCCTCTATGAGGGGGTGGTGGGGAAACCCGTGGGGGTTCGAGTCCGGAGGACTCGAACAGGCGAGGGCGCCGACCGATGGGCGGGGACACTCCTCTCCCGCATCCCGGAAGTGATTCAGGAATGTCCCCGGTGGTGGATTGACGCCCGGATTGCCTTTTTTCATGTTTTGGCCACGAAAAACCCGCTGCGGGATTCTGGCTTTCGGTGTTCAACTCGCTCGACGTCCCAACCCTTCGGCGATGAGAGATACAACCAGGGTGTTCAAGCTCACCCCTTCTTTCTCGGCCTTGGCGGCGAGCTTGGCGTGGAGGCTTTTCGGAACCCGCTGGACCCATTTCCCGCTCAATCCCGCCGAGGGAGCAGGGACCGGATCTTTGAACTCCTTTGCGGTGGCCAGCCAGGAGCGCAGCGCGTCGGAACCGTTCTCCACCGCCGCCTCGATTGTTTCGCCGTCGGCGATGCACCCGGGGAGGTCGGGGAATTCAACCAGCCAGCCTCCGCCTTCCGATTTCGAGAGGCGGCGGATCGTGAAGGGGTAATCAATCTTTTTCATGGGTCACCTCGTCGGTCAGTTCAATGAACTTTCTCACGTATACCGGCTTGATTGGTTTTCGCGCCGGGACCGTAAGCTTTGCTCCCGAAGGATGGCGGAACGTAACGTGACTGGTTTTCGGCTGCCGGTACTCGATTTTATATCTGGCCGCACCGGTTTTGAGGTCCTCGATCCTCCAGCCCGTCGGATTGTTTCGCATCCTGACGAGGATCTTGGCAGCCACCGTCATAGGGAAATAGTATCAATGGCGATACTATGATTCAAGTGGGTATCGATAATTTTCATGTGGCTCAAATGTGTCCAATTTCCATGGAAGCCTACGGAAAACTTCCTAAGTCTGCCAAATGTGTCATGCTGGCATGGTCGAAACTATTCGATAAGTTAAAGGATTATAGTGCGTTATAGGGTTGGGGCTGCTTGAAGGAAATCCGAAAGTGGATCCCGCTCAAATTGATTGGTTTCCATATCGGGTCTAGAGGAAAAATTTCCATGTTGACCCCGGACCTCGGAGCACTTGTGGTTGTATCTCATTTGAGATACAACTTATCTCGTATATCGAAGAAGGGGGGACTGCCTAATGGCACGGACCGCTATGATCCACGCCCGGACGGACGCGGGTCTCAAGGCCGAAGCAGAAGTGATCCTGAAGAGCCTTGGACTCTCGTACACGGAGGCCATCAACCTGTTCCTCAATCAGGTTCGGATGCGGAAGGGCCTTCCGTTCCCGGTGGAAATCCCTGACTCGGTTTCCATGGCCGTGATCGAGAGAGGACGGCGGCGCTTTATTCTGAAGAAGTCCCTCAGGGTTCGCATGGGAATCGAGGGAGGCGTCTGGGTCTATGAATATCCTTCCTTGGGAATCCTGGCGTATGGCTCCACGCAGGAGGAGGCGTTGGCTGCCTTCCGGACGGATTTTGCATCGGCATGGGATCAGGTTGCGAACGAGGTCGATGCGAAGCTCACCCGGGATGCGCGGAGTCTGAAGAAACGGCTCCTTTCCCTCGTGGATAAGGTCGAGGCCGCCTGATGGGTGGACCCCGGAAGACGCGGGCCGTCCGGGCAGCGCTTCTCTCGAAGGGTTTCATCGCCGACGACACTCACCACGAGATGTTCTGGCTTGTCGTCGAAGGAAGGAAAACGTCGATCCGTACCCGGATCAGTCACGGTGTCGCGGAGTACGGGGACAACCTTCTGGCACTCGTTGCCCGTCAGGCCGGTTTGAGCAAGCAGGAGCTATACCGCCTCATCGACTGCCCGATGGATGCCGAAAAACTGAAGCGGCTTTTGGTCGAGCGCGGTAAAGTTCGTCTATAACCGAAAGTTCCCTGAATCCAATAAATGTGTAATTCCGGCATTGTTATAACTATTTGAATTAATAAAATATTATGGGATTTTATAGGGTGGGAGCGGCTTGAGGGGGTGGTGGGGAAACCCGTGGGGTTCGAATCCCCCCTTCGGCACCATCGCAATAACCAAGGAGAGGTCCACAACGAGAGTGCTGCGGACGCGTGGATCGCGGATACGGTACATCGTGACGATTCTCGTTGACGGGAAACAACCCTCGGCAGTAACATATAAATAGCTGCTCATATAAGGACACTCTCATATGGATCCAAACATGGAGCACATACAGATCTTCTTCAAGCTCATTGGAGACTCGAGTCGGCTGAAGATCCTCTCGAGCATCGGAACGGTCGAGAAGACTGTTTCGGAGATCATCGGAGAGACGGGTCTGCCCCAGACGCTGGTCTCCTTCCATCTGAAGATTCTGAGGGAGCATCAGATCGTGCAAGCTACTCGAAAGGGAGGTCCGTTCGTCTATTACCGTCTCCAGGACCCCTCCCTCGTGAACCTGCTGGATGCTTGCGACACATACGCAAGAAGGCTCAAAGGGGGAGCGATGGGGGACGTGCCCGATTTCGAATGGCCCCCTTGGAAGGTGATGTGCCGGATGATGCGCCGTGGGCGGCGATAGGCAGCCTTGCGATCAAAACCCCTGTTTCCGGCAAGGGAAATCACGGGAAGGGAGGAGTCATGGATCCTCGTGAGATGATGAAGGGCATGATGGGAGAGGGTTTCAACCCGATGGAGATGTGCAAAAACATGATTGGTTCCATCACCAAGTCGGCGGAGATGGCGGCCTATACCACCCCCGAACTTCGGGCGCGGTTCGAGGAGTGGCTCGGCCAGATCGAGACCGAGATCCTCGAATTTCTCAAAGGCCGGGATGCGGTTGCCCCGGAAGAGGTGGGAGAACATTTCAAGGTGTCGAAGGAGAGCGTTGTCTTTCTGCTTTCCAAACTAGCCCGCGAAGGGAAGATCAAAATCAGCGCCGGAGAACGTCATTGAGGGGCTCCCGGACCTGTTTTGCGGTATGGGTCGCGGCAGTGGTCCTGCTGCTGTTTCTTGGGATGGCGTATGAAGGTATTTATGGGAGGCATTATACGCATTCCTCTGCGCCTACTTGGGGAGGTTTGCCGATGGTGCCATGGATGGTTTGGGGAGGGGGAATGTGGATTTTCCCTTTCATCGGACTCTTTGTCTTTTTATTCATGATTTTCTTTAAGTTCAACCGGGTCTTTACCGGGAGCGGGCCTTTCTGCGGATGGGGAGGGCAGGGTGGCGGGAGCTCCGGCCCTCAATCCCCGCTGGACATTCTCAAGATCCGGTATGCCAAGGGAGAGATCACCCGGGAGGAATTCGAGCGGATGAAGAAAGACATTTCCGAAGGCGGTGGACCATAGGATGACGGGCGGCGGTCAAGAAGGCCACCGTCTTGCACCGGGTGCATCCTTTGCGCGGATGCAACCCCTTACGGATGTCCCGGGACCACGAGAACCGGGATCGCGGACCGATGGACCACGTGGTTTGCCACCCGCCCCAGGAAAGCCTCCGCCATGTATCCCCGCCCCTGGCCGCCGATGACGAGAATGCTGTAGCTCCCTTTCCGGATCTTCTCCACGATTAACGGGCCCGGGCGGCCGAATTCCACCTCCTTGTTCACCACACTGGCCCCCCACTCCTTGAGTCGCACTTCGAGTGCATCCAGCCGCTCCCGGTCGATCCGGTTGAATTCATCGAGACGGTGCGCGAGGTGGGGTTGAATCCTCACCGGGTCTTGCACGTGGAAGAGGGTCCCCTCCGGAGGGTGGGTGTGCGCCACGACATGTTCCAGGTAATGGAAGGCCCGCTCGGCGGGTTCGGAGTAATCGGTGGCGAACAGCGGGTGGCGGAAAATGTCGCCGCAGAGGACTTCGCACTTCTTTTCCCCCTTCTCTCCTTCCAGGATCGTGATCGGGATCAGCAGAACCAGTTGTTTCTCCTTGTCCTTGAGGAGTGGTTCGACAAGGTTTTTCATCGAGATGTAAAGCCCTCCCACGTCCCGGACGTTCATCACATGGATAAGGGTTGCGCTTTCCGCTCCCGCAGTCCGAAGGGGACCCACGCAGCGCAGCAGACACATGGACGCGTAAGACAGGTCCATGGCGATCAGCAGGTTCTTGAACATCGTACCCTCATTCCTCCGAGCGAGATCAGGTGCTGGTTTCGGCGGGGAACCAGTGGCGCGTCCGGTTGCATACCGAGCAAACGGAAAGCATGACGGGGACTTCGACCAGGACCCCGACCACGGTAGCCAGCGCCGCTCCGGAACCCGGCCCATAGAGAGCGATCGCGGTGGCCACGGCCAGCTCGAAGAAGTTGCTCGCGCCGATCAGCGCCCCGGGAGCCGCCACGCTGTGCGGAACATTCAGCCACTTCATAAGGCCGTAAGTCAGTGACGAATTGAAGTAGACCTGGATCAGGATCGGGATGGCGATGAGGACAATGTGAAGGAAACGGCCGGTGATGTTGTCCGCCTGGAAGGCGAAAATGCAGACCAGCGTGGCGAGAAGCGCCGAGACGGCAATCGGGTGGAGAGTCGCCGTGAATCGCTCAAACCATGCTGTTCCCTTCCATCGGATGAGAGCGATTCGGGAGATCACCCCCGCCCCGAGCGGAATCACGATGAAAAAGAACACCGCATACAGGAGCACGATGAACGGCACCGTGAGGGAAGAGGTTCCGCTGACGAGGAAGGTGACGATGGGAGCGAACAGGACCAGCATGATCAGGTCGTTCACCGACACCTGGACGAGCGTATAGGCCGGATCGCCGTCCGTGAGATAGCTCCAGACGAATACCATCGCCGTGCAGGGGGCAGCAGCGAGGATGATGACCCCTGCGAGGTACTGGTCAGCGAGTCCGGGACCGATCCAGGGGAAGAAGAGATGCTTGAAGAAAAGCCAGCCGAGGAAGGCCATCGAGAACGGCTTTACCAGCCAGTTGACGAAGAGGGTGACCATCAACCCCTTCGGCCTCCTTCCGATGTGCGCGATCGAGCCGAAGTCGACCTTGAGCATCATCGGGTAGATCATCAGCCAGATGAGGACCGCGATCGGGATGTTGATCTGGCTCCCCTCGCCGAACTCCAGCGAGCGGATGACCCCGACCGCGTCCGGGAACGTTTTTCCGAGAAGGATCCCCGTCCCCATGCAGAGCGCGACCCACAGGGTCAGGTACCTCTCGAAGAGGGTTATCCTTTTCGGTGTGGCCGCCGGGTTGAGATCCATGGAGATCCCATGTTACAATTACATATCGCCAGTTGTCAATTTGATGGAGGTGCCATGTCCCTGCGGGATTACGAAGTGGTGATGAAGTCGGTGGCCGATCCGACACGGGTCCGGATCCTCAAGCTCCTCGAAGCGGGGGAAATGTGCGTATGCCAGGTCGTCGCCGTCCTCGAACTCAGCCAGTCCACGGTCTCAAAGCATCTCTTTCTGCTGAAGATGGCCGGGCTCGTCCGGGAGCGGCAGGAGAAGAAGTGGGTCCATTACGCCCTCGCCGGTTCCGGAGGATCCCCGTACGCAAGGAAGATGCTCGCCTCTTTGAAGGGATGGCTCAACGACGATCCGGTGGTCGAGCGGGACCAAAAACGGGGATCGCTGGCCCGGGAAATCGGGCCTGCCGCGATTTGCGAGCGGGGGATGACGATCCCGGCACGGCGCACCGCGGCGTTCTCCCCGGCCCCGCGCAAAGTCGCAGCCGGATCGAAATGACGCGGAGGAATCCATGGAGATCGCCATCCTAGGCACCGGTTGTCCCAAGTGCAGGCAGACCGCCGAGGTGGTCCGCCAGGCCGTCGAACAGGCGGGCGTCGACGCCACGATCCACAAGGTCGAAGACATCAAGGAAATCATGAAGTTCAAAGTGATGACGACTCCGGCCGTCGCCTTCGACGGCCAGGTGAGGATTTCCGGCAAGGTTCCGACGGTGGACGAGGTCAAAGCGCTCCTGGCGCACGATGGAAAAGCATGAGCGAGGGCTGTGAAAAAAATCCCGCCGGAGGATCCGGGCCGGGGGCGAGCTGCTGCGAAGGAGCGGGACCCGGGGAAGCGTCGGTTACGACGGCGGGGGTCGATCCCCGGACGACCGCGAAATATTTCGGCAGCGGGGTCCTTGCCCTTGGAATCTGGTGGCTGGTGTACCAGGGTCTTTTCCCCTTCGCGAAGTGGTTTACCTTCTCCCTGCTGACCCTGACGCCGGGGTCGCATCTGACATCGGCCGTACAGTTTTTCGTATTCGAGGCCCCGAAGATCCTGATGCTCCTCACCCTGGTCGTCTTTGCAGTTGGGGTCGTCCGGTCCTTCTTCACGCCGGAGAGGGCCCGTCGGATCCTCGCCGGGAAGCGGGAGTCGGCGGGGAACATATTGGCGGCGTTGCTGGGCGTCGTCACCCCGTTCTGCTCCTGTTCGGCGGTGCCCCTTTTCATCGGTTTCGTCACTTCCGGCGTGCCGCTCGGCGTGACGTTCTCCTTCCTCGTTTCCGCGCCCATGGTCAACGAGATTGCCCTCGTTCTCCTCTACGGCCTGTTCGGCTGGAAGATCGCCGCCGTCTACGCGGGGACGGGGCTTGGGATCGCCATGATTTCCGGGTGGGTCATCGGGCGCCTGGGGATGGAGAGCCACGTGGAGGAGTGGGTCTACGCCGCCCCGGCGGGCGGCGACGAGGAAGGCGAGGTCCTGAACGTCTCCTGGCGGGACCGCGTTCACTTCGGACTCGATTCCGTCCGGGACATAATCGGGAAAGTGTGGCCGTACGTGCTGGCCGGGATTGCCGTCGGCGCCGGAATCCACGGCTACGTGCCGGAGAATTTCATGGCGGGGATCATGGGGTCGGGAGCGTGGTGGTCCGTTCCGCTGGCCGTCGTTATCGGCATCCCCATGTACTCCAACGCGGCGAGCATCATCCCGGTCGTGCAGGCCCTCCTCGGGAAGGGGGCGGCGCTGGGGACGGTGCTGGCGTTCATGATGTCGGTGATCGGGCTCTCCCTGCCGGAGATGATCATCCTCCGGAAGGTTCTCAAGGTCCGCTTGATCGCTACATTCGCCGGGGTTGTCGGGATGGGGATCCTGATCGTGGGGTATCTGTTCAATGTCCTGCTGTGATGTGAGGAAGACGAAGACGTTGGAGATCGAGTGGAAGCATCAGGACAAGGAAGGGGCGACCTGTCTCTTTTCATGGGGCTCTGCAGGGACTCGAACCGGCGAGGGCGCCGACACCCGAAGCCGCGCCGCCCTGCATTTGGCCGATGCCACCCGATGATAGTTGCGTGGCATTTGCGAGCAGCTTGCTGCGAAGCAAGTGGCGTGACCGCCGAGGCTTAAGGCGGGCGACCCCCTCCTCCGGCACCATTATTTTTCAGGCAGTTACGTGCCCCATAGTATTCGCGGAAGGGTCGTTTTGGTCGACTGTGCCACTAAACTGTGCCAGTAGACTGCTTGTCTGATTGATTGCACGGTCGATTACCGCGACCGCGCCCTGCAAATGCCCCGGCGAAAGATGGCTGTAGCGTTTGGTCATGCTGGCCGTTTTGTGACCAAGGATCGTCCCTATCGCCAGCAGACTGACTCCGCCCATCGCCATGAATGATGCCGCATTAAAAACTCACGCGATACAATTGCTGGCGGCAGAATCTCATCACGACTTGGAACCGTGAAGCGGGTAGGCGGGGCCGGAATATTTTACTCGGAAGAAGTATTTTCACAATAATAGACTAACGGGACTTCTCCTTCTTCATCGACTTTTTCTTGTCGGATGATTTGTATCCTCCATGACCGTGCCTTGATTGATTCCTCCTTCGTGGACCGAGAACCTTCTCCACCAGTGCGTCAAGGTCTATGGCATCGGCACGAAACCTTTCCATATAGGCGTCAAAGCCTGACTTGAATATGATTTGTCGTCCATCCGGTCGATAGTAGACAATTTGAGATTGCCGCCCCCTCAACCCTCTGCGTGACAGCCAGAGATAGGCATTCGCAAGGGGAAGAGATAAATACCCGTCGCTTGTAGCGGTTATGTGACGGGGGCGAATTTCTTGCTCATCCATGTCTTGAACTCTCGCCCGTGGTGAACGTCTTGTGCGCCCGGATGAATGCAACGATCTCCTCCCCGTCGAACCGGATGACACGCCCGAACTGCACGGATGGCAGTTTTCCCTTCTTCGCCATGATGTATACGTGGGACTTAGACACCTGGAATCTCTTCGCAACCTGGGCTGCCGTGAGCGGTGCCTTCGTCATCACTTCACCTCTCCGTGACCATTCACACCGTAATATATCAAGAACTCTCTAACGTCCATACGAAGACGTTCCGCAAGGAGGAGTCAACGATGAAGGTCGAACTGACGTTCCCGGAGGAGTTCGCAGAGCAGGAAGCGAAGGCGAAGAAGGTCGGCCTGTGGCAAGAGAAGAATCCGGTATCGCCGTGGGAGTTCAGGTATCCTCCACGGTAACGATCCCTTGCAACCTTCCTCGCTGAAAGGCACATTTCATCCATAATCTTCCTTTAACCATACCCACCCATCGACAGTTCTTCATCCCGTGAACCTCCAACCGGGGATGCGATGAAGAAGGCAATCAAGTTTATTGGAGGATCACCTGACGTTTACCGACTGGCTCCGAGGGCAGATCAACGCCTATCTCGCCGAGAAGGAACCGAAGTGGCCGCTGCGCACGAGGGAGGACGTCAAGTCACGCAAGCGCAAACCCGGAAAGAGGGCGTGAGGGATGGGAGTCTGGGAAAATACAGGTATCTGTGTAATTGCGGCGATCTTGTTTTATGAGAAAGGTCATCATGTTTTGTTTTGGTCTGCTGTAATCACCGGAATCGTTGCGTTCGGGAGCCACGGCATAATGCAAAACTATCTGCAGCGAAAGGGATACGGCGACTCGAGAAAAATACCAAATTGGTTGTCTGCATTAAATATGCTTGCAACATTGATAGGTATTGGCCTACTTATCACGGCAATAGTATTCCGGTACAGGTAAACGCGAAAGGAGGTGAGATAAATGGGCGTCAAGGTGCGGGAGCGCAAAGGGATGGATCGCTATCTGACGTTCGGTTTTCTCATCCTCATGTTCTCTATATCAATGACTGTTTCAGCGTTCGGGGGACAATTCGAGGATGCTACTGCCGCCTATGAGCGGGGCGACTATGCAACAGCATTTAGATTGATGAAGCCATTGGCCGAAAAAGGGGACGCCAAGGCCCAACACAACCTCGGCGTCATGTACGATTACGGCCGAGGCGTCCCGCAGGATTACACCAAGGCATTGAAGTGGTACCGAATGTCTGCTGAGCACGGAATCCCCGAAGCCCAGCATAACCTCGGCCTCATGTACTACCAAGGTCAGGGCGTACCGCAGAACTACGCCGAGGCGGCGAAAGTGGTACCGAAGGGCCGCCGGGCAGGGAATGGCCGATTCTCAGGTGAACCTCGGCATTATGTATTACCAAGGCCAAGGTGTATCGCGGGACTATGTTCTGGCGCACATGTAGCTCAATCTTGCGGCTTCACAGTACCCTGCGTCAGTAAGAGAGAACCTGTATGATGCTGTCCATTATAGAGATATCGTCAACTCCCTGATGACCCCCGCCCAGATCGCTGAGGCGCAACGGTTGGCACGGGAGTGGAAGCCGAAGAA
Source organism: candidate division NC10 bacterium CSP1-5 (assembly GCA_001443495.1). GTDB lineage: Bacteria > Methylomirabilota > Methylomirabilia > Methylomirabilales > CSP1-5 > CSP1-5. The sequence goes on from LDXR01000019.1 coordinate 11,724, forward strand.
GGAGGGAAAATATTGGAAGTCAAGGTCCGAGAACGCAAGCCTGAAAAGGGGCGTGAGGGATGGGGATGTAGATCATGAATAAAAAGCAGAAATACATATTGTTGGTGGGACTTTTCATAATCGCAGCTATGGGCCTTTTACCTCCGTGGTATTTCAGTTTCGAAGGAAGTGTTGTTGTAAATAGACCTGGGCCTTATGCTTTTATTTTTTCACCACCAACGTACAAACCGTATGGCGTCGAAGGGGCGCCCCATATAGATACCTCTCGCCTAATGGTGCAATGGGCCATCGTCGTGGGCATTTGCTCTGGTTTATTTATTTTTCTGAAGGACAAGGAATAAACCCAGCCGGAAAGGAGGTGAGATAGATGGGAGTCAAGGTGCGATAAAAAAAGGCCCGCACCTGTATGATGGTATTCCTTTCATGACGGACGATGAAGCGTCTTCAATCCGGTCCTGTTTTCAGGGAAGCAAGAAGAAATTTATAACTATGTTCTGGCAATATCAATATAAAAATAAGGGAACATATTTTAATAGAATAACAGTATTGACTGACCGTCCTCACTTCCTCCCCCCCCTACACGGAGCGGATAGGGTGCGGAAGGTATGGAATTCGAACAGTGAAAGAAAGAAAAAGCATGCAATAAAAAGGAAATTGTTCTCTTTGCCTATCTTGCCTCCGGGATGTTTTATAAAATATCATTGCATTTTCAATCAGATAATGATTTTACCCATGTCCCGTACAATGGCATTCTCATTGCTTTACGTATTCTCCGGTGGCCGCGTTGGGTGAGTGGGTTACTGGATGGTGTTTCGCTGGAATTTCAATCCAACGAACCAAACGACGCTTGGGTGGATGGCGATTCCAGGGTACCGAACATCATAGAAGGCCCACTTCACTGCCACCCCTATGGGCGGCTCCAGAGAAGAGCCGCCCATCCATTTTGGAGCCGGCCCCCACGAAATCAATTTTCCTATAATTTTTGCCTTCAACCAGGAAGACGCAGCAGCGAATGCAGGACAATCCTTGACTGCAACCCAAACCTTCGCGTAGTTCAGGCGCCGGCCGCCCCTCGTCTTTCCTTCCTTCCCCTCCGAAATGGTCACATGTCCCCTTGAGTCGTCCATCGTCCTGTTCCTCTTCCCCCACCGGGTCGTATTTCCTATGATGAAAACTGGCAGCGGCAAGAACCTGCGCAAGGAAAGGAAGGCCACTCTGCGACGGAAAGAGGTCGAAGGGGAAAGGGGAATCGGCAACAACGGGTACAGCCCATGAGCAAAAGAAAAATTGTCGTCACCGGCGCGAGCGGCAACATCGGCACAAGGTTGTGTAAGGACCTCGCGGGGCAATACGAACTCGTCCTGCTCGACCGGAAGACGGGAAGCACCGGGGAGATACGGCACGCGGATTTCCGGGCGTACGACCCACGGTGGGTCCGCCACTTCGATCAGGTGGACACGGTGATCCACCTCGCGGCGAACCCGTACACCAATGCGCGGTGGTCGGATCTGGTCCCCGACAACATCGATGCCGTTATGAACGTATGTGCCGCCTGCGCGGAAAAACAGGCTCGGCGTCTTGTTTACGCCAGTTCCTGCCAGACCATGGAAGGGTATCGGGATTCAGGCCTGAGTCGCATTACGGTGGATATGGAACCCCTCCCGACCAACGATTACGGAATCAGCAAACTGATCGGGGAACGGATCTGCAGACATTACGGGGAGAGGCATTCCTACTCCGTGGTGTGCCTGCGGATCGGCTGGGTTCCCAGGGGCGACAAGGGTCCCGGAGCCGAGGCGGCTCCCTGGCAAAGAAGGAAGTGGCTGAGCAACGGCGACCTGGTCAGGATATTCGTGAACTCGATCGAAGCGAAGCATGCGGACTTCGGGGTGTATTTCGCCCTGTCGGAAAATGAGGGGATGGTCTGGGACCTCGGGGAAAGCAAGCGGGTGCTTGGCTACCGGCCCCAGGACGGCTTGAAATCCGCAAAGACCCCCTCCGGATAGGGATCCAATTCCTTGAATCCCCCGATGGCTACTTCAGGCATTCGACAGGCAAGAGGCCCCGATGGAGGGGGCGGGAAAGCGTATTTCTTTTATCGACCGTTTGGACGGGAGGTGTGCACTGTTTCGGAGAGTTTGCCGTACAGCCCGGCATAGACCCCCCCTGGGTGTAGACTCAGCTCCCGGTGGGTGCCCTGTTCGGCAACCCGGCCGTGATCCATGACAATGATCCGGTCGGCGCGGGCGACGGTGGATGGGCGGTGGGCGATGATGAGGGTGGTCCGGCCCGCCATCAGGCGCTCCAGGGCCTCGTATACCAGCGTCTCGGAGGGCTGATCCAGGTTGGAGGTCGACTCGTCCAGGATCAGGATGGGCGCGTTTTTTAAAAACGCTCGGGCGATGGCGATCCGCTGCTTCTGACCCCCCGAGAGCTTTACTCCCCGCTCGCCGATTTCGGTCTGAAACCCTTCGGGGAACTCGGCAATGAAGGATATGGCATTGGCCCGTTCGGCAGCTTCCATGACCTCCCTGCGGCCGGCGCCGGACTTGCCCACGAGGATGTTGTCCTCGATGCTGCCGCTGAACAACACCAGGTCCTGCTGCACGAGCGCGACCTGGGAGCGCAGCGAATGGAGGTCCACCCCTGCAATATCCTGCCCGTCAATGGTGATCCGCCCCTGCCATGGGGCGTGGAAGCGGATGAGGAGTTTCACCAAGGTGCTCTTCCCGGCGCCGCTTTTTCCTACCAAGGCCACGCGGTGACCGGGGGCGATGTCCAGATCGATATCCTTCAGCACCGGCAGTTTGGGCCTGTAGCCGAAGGTGATCTCCCGGTATAGGATCTTTCCCCGCGGCACCCGCAGCATGGGAACGTCCCTCCTCGGCCTCACTTCCGGCTCCCGGTCGAAGAACTCGAACAGGCGGTCGATGGCCGCCAGGGAATCGGAGAGCTGAATGTTCATGTCGCTCAGACGGTTGAGGGGGTTGTAGATCATTTCCAGGTAAGCATAGAACGCCATCAGGGCGCCGATCGTCAGCTCCTCCCGCAGGACAAGGTGGCCACCTGCCCACAACACCAGCACCGGCGGAACGCGGGTGAGAAGAGCGGTCGTCCCCAACGACAGGGTCTGGGTTCGGATGTTGGAAAACGCACTCTCCAGGTAGTGCCGGCAGGCTTGCCGGAAGCGCAGGGTCTCTTCCCGCTCGCGGGTAAAGCTTTTGATGTCGGCGATGCCGGTGATTGTTTCGTGCAATCCGCCCTCTACCTGCTCCATGCGGCGGCGCGCCTCCCGGGAATTCTGGCGCATGCGGTGCCCCAGCCTCTTGTGCAGGACGACATAGAGAGGCAAAGTGGCGAAGGCGACCAAGGCAAGCTTCCAGTTTATAGCCATCACCACCACGCTGATGGCAAGGAGACTGGTAAGATCCATGAACACGTTCGTTCCGGCCAGGCTTATGAATTTCTGGGAGAGAGCTGCGTCGGTGATCAGGCGCGAGGCGATGGCGCCGGTTTTCTGTTGCTGGAAAAAATCCATGGAGAGCGTCTGAAGATGCCGGAAGAGGTCGGCCCGCACATCGAGGAGGATGTTCTGCGAAAGGCGATCGGCAACGTATGAGCGAAAATAGGTGATGACCGCGTAGACCACGAACAGCAGGACGGAGAAGGCCATGAGCTGGTCGAAGCTGAAACCGAGCTGGTTCTCCCGGCCGCTCAGCAGCCGGTCGACAACGTCCTTGAGGATGAGGGGGAAGAGAACGGGCAGGTTGTACTTCAGGATGCCGAGGCAGGTCGCCAGGACCAGGGTCCTGCGGTACGGTTTTGCGTAGGAGAGAAACCGCCGAAGGTTCGACGACCGGCCAAGGATTGGGGGAAAGGATATTTCCATTGACATGCCCCGGGTATGGGGGTAAGTACTGATTATAAGGGTCATTCTTTCCGTAAAACAACTAAATTAGCCCTCAGACTTCCGGCTCCGCCCTTTTTTTCCAGGAGGGACGTGTGACGGTATATAAGGCTCAATCCACTCCAGGGGAAAACAATAATCGACAAAAATGATGCCTCCACCTCTCCGAATACCCTCTACTCCCCTGAAATCGTCCTGTGGGGGGGGGATGGGGTACGGAATGATGATGAACTATCCAGGAAAATGCCCAAAGCCGCTCTCGAACCCTGCCTGAACATCATCCTCGGACCGCCGACGGATGGCCGGCAGAGGGGCATGTTTACCCTGTACCAGCAAGGCTGGAAAGAAGAAGATGAGTCCAAACTCAAAGACTGGGAGGAATTTGAACGCGGCACGATAGATTTCCTGTTTCACTGGGAACATGATGCCCCAAGCACGATGGATGAATTGTTTTCCAGGTTGCAGAGGGTGCCTGTAAAAATTTCCGGATATGAATTGGTAACCGGTTTCCATGGCGGCTATTGGGTCATCGGGATTTCCATACCCGTTTCCCGCGTGTTTGTCGCCGGTCCGGATGGTGCTTGGCCACCGGACAAGAACATCTGCGATGACGCTGGAAAGGCACTCGGGTATATCCTGAGGAGAGAGTGGGTTCGATGGTATGCAATTCTTCCATCGAAGGGAATTTCCGAATCTATCGTATGGTTATCAAGTCAGGGGGATCGATCCAAAATGGTGTGATGGTTCACGCGGCCCGGTCATGATCTACTCGAACCGAATGTCCCGTATGTCTTTTTCCTCCCTATCGCCCGGGGGGCGCTTCGCTTCGATTCTTCCAAGGGACGATTCGATTTTCTTGAGGGTCGATCGGATTGCGGACAACTCCGAGGAAGCAGACGCGATTTGTCTCTTCAGGCGGTTGATCGATGAAACCATCGAGTACAAAATCACCAAGACAAAAACCGCAAAGAGTACCCCCCCATAGTTCGGATCGAACAGGGATGCAGATAGGTCGGTAATCGCCTCAACCATCCAGGAAATCAGCATGCCGGGGGTTTCCATCGTTTTCCCCTACATCACCAGGATGGAGCTGTCGATGCCTTCTCCCTTTTCAACGAGCATTCCCTCCCTGAAAGGTTTCGGAAAAAGGAGTGTCTACGAAGGGGAAGATGGATTTACCGGTGGCACGGGACGGTGTCAAGCATCACTGGACCCGGTAATAAGCCGGAACCCTTTTCCCAGGAAGTTTATCCTGTCCCCCGGTATCCTGATTACGTTCTTTGCGGTCGATTCCGATTCCGCGCAACCGAAAGAACATTGAAACGCGTTCTGGTAAAACCAACCATCCGGTCGAGTAGAGGGATACCATACATCCTTGCACACTTGACATTCAACCTTGCCGCGGTCGAAATCAACGAGTTTTCCTGTCCCTTTCGCCAGCGTCATACTGCCATTCTTCATTGGTTCGGGGGTTCGGTTTTCCTTGGATATCCGAACCTGTTCCTCGACAGGGGTTGCCTGTCCCACTTCCGGCGAGGGAGAGTGTTCTCTCCTGGCGAGGGAAACGGCAGGGGCGGTTCTCCGTTTGTCGGATCGATCCCGTGAGGCAGTCACCTGGTTCAACACATACATCTCGGTGATAATTACCCCGGGATTCAAAACGATCATGGAATTCCCGCAACTGCGGCAGCGGACCTGTATCCCCTTGGATCCCTTGAACATCGCTTCGTCCATACGGTAACGCGCCCGGCAGTTATTGCAATCGACGTTCATTCCCGAATCTCCCAAATCAACGGGTCATTCAGTGGAGACGTTGGATGAGCATTTTTTCTGCCCTGATTTTTTATTTAGTTAGGCTTTTCCCTATAGCATGAAATCGGTCAACTTCCAAATTCTGGAACAACAACTATTCAATTTGCACTTTCCGTGGTGACAATCTAAATGAAAAACAGGGTTACAATAGCAACAAAATAAATAGGGGTCAAGAGGTAATCTTTTTGGACCAATCGTGATGTCGCAACCGACCCAACGCCCCCGATGATGCTTTTATTTACGAACAATGTTTCACCCTTGTACCTTGCTTGCTCCCCCCGGCATCGCGATAATGGCCGTAGCCAGATCGAAGTGGTGCAGAATGCCCGGTAGGTCTCATGTCGAATTCGTCCAAACCCTCGCAATCGCCTTTTTCCTGCTCGTTCTCGCTCCTTTTTCTTGCTCCCAGGAGGGGGTTACCCCCGCTTCTCACCCCGCACCGACCGGGACGGCGAAAAACATCATCCTGTTCATTGGGGACGGCATGGGATTCGAACAGGTCAAGGCGGCGGGGATGTATGAGGGCGGGGCGGCCGGAACCTTGTCCTTCGAAGCCTTCCCCTACCGAGGTTCCACAAAGCCCCTTAACGCGGAAGGAGGCGTGACCGACTCGGCCGCCTCGGCGACCGCCATGGCCACGGGGAACAAGGTCAGCAACGGGGTGATCAGCATGTCCATCCCCGGGAACGGAAATCCGTCGGTAACCGTCCTGGAGCTCCTCAAGGCGGAAGGGAAAAGCACCGGGCTGGTGACCACCACATTCGTTACCCACGCCACGGCGGCCGCCTTTGGCGCCCACGAACCGGACCGAAACAACTACGTAAACATCGCCGGTGACTATCTACGCGATGCGCGGCCCAATGTGCTGTTTGGAGGAGCCAAGTACGTAACGAAACCCGCTGCCGCAGCGGCCGGATACACGGTCGTGGCAGACCGGGCAGGGCTGCAAGCCCTCGACACGGAAACAGAATCGATGGTCTCGGGACAGTTCGGCGGGGACCACATGCCCTACGAACTCGACGGGCTGGGGGGGCTACCGCACCTATCGGAGATGACGCTTGCGGCGCTTCATATCCTGGACAATGACCCCGACGGTTTCTTCCTCATGGTCGAGGGGGGGCGCATCGACCACGCATGCCACGCAAATGACATCGAGCGGACCATCCGGGAGACGATCGAGTTCTCCCGGGCGGTCGCCAAGGCCGTCGAATGGGGCAGGAACCGGTCCGATGTCTTGATCATCGTCACCGCGGATCACGAGGCGGGGGGATTGCAGGTCCTTGCGAACAACGGGATGGGGATTGTGCCCACCGTCACATGGGGCACCACGGGGCATACCGCGAGCGAAATACCGGTCTACGGATGGGGGGCAGGCGCCGCATCGATCTCGGGATCCATGGAAACCACGGACATATTCCGTATCCTCATGCAGTCGTCCGCCCTTCCCTCCGTCGTTTTTTCCTTCCTTTCGATGCGATCTCCAGCATCTTTTCATCCGCCTTGAGGCCGTGGCCCGTGAGCGGGGCCACGACGTCGCCAAACCTCACGCCGGGGTACTTGAGGAAGGCCGCTACCGGCAGGGCGGAGGTCGGTTCCACGTAGAGCCCTTTGCCGCCCAGAAGGATCAGCGCCTTCTCCACCTCCGCGTCGGACACCGCAAGAACCTCGCCCCCCGTCTCCCGGACGATGTCGACGATCTCCTTCCCGCGGACCGGGTTGGCGATGGCGACTCCCTCGGCGATCGTCTCCCGGGTTGCGATCACAGGGACCGAGTCGAGGCCGTTCCGGAACATGGCGAGGAGGGGGGCACAGTTCTCCGCCTGCACGGCGATGTGCCGGGGCATTATGTCGACCAGCCCGTTCTCCTTCAGCTCCCGGAACCCGATCCAGGAGCCGATCAGGAGCGTTCCGTTTCCCGTGGGAAGCAGGAGTGCGTCTGGTGCACGAAAGCCCAGCTGCTCCCAGACCTCGTAGGCGAACGTCTTCGTCCCCTGGAAGAAGAAGGGGTTCCAGGAGTGGCTCGCATAGTAGGTCGTCTCCGCTGCCGCAAGAGCCGCGTTCGCTGTATTTTCCCGGCTTCCGGGGATCCGGCGCAAAGCGGCGCCGTAAAGAAGGATCTGGGCCAGCTTCCCCGGCGAGGTGCTTTCGGGGACGAGGATCTCGCATTCGATGCCTGCCTTCGCCGCATAGGCGGCGATCGCGCAACCGGCATTCCCCGAGGAGTCCTCGACGACCCTGGCGATTCCCATTTCCTTCGCCTTGCTGATCAGCACCGCCGCTCCGCGGTCCTTGTACGACCCCGTCGGGAAGAGCTGCTCGAGCTTGAGAAGCAGGCTCCCCGCCCCGAGGTCGACCGGGATCATCGGCGTCATCCCCTCCTCGAAGGACACAACGTGGTCGTCGTCATCGATCGGCAGCGCCTCCCGGTACCGCCACATCGTCGGCTTCCGCCTGACGATCTTCTCCCTGTCGAAGCGGGCCCGGAAGCAGACGGTAAGGAGACCCCCGCAGTCGCACCGCCACCTCGGGTCGTTCATCGGGTACATTGTCCCGCATGACTTGCACAGAAGCCCGTTCACGGGGGAGTCTCCTTTGTGTCCCGCAGTGTACCACCGATTCAAGGAAGCGGCCTCTCCCGCCGGACGGCGGACGGGGAGGCCGTTTTCAGGGGACGCAATCAACTGGGGCACCTCGAAGGAAGGACGGGGGGATGGCCCCCCTGGACCGGCACCTCCCGGAGAAAGGAACCGTCATGCCTCCACGAAGCGGATGAGGTCCCTCGCTTTCTGGCTCAGGGCATCCGTGAAATCCAGCTTGTGGACCCTTTTTACGTGATCTCTGATGACCTTCGCGATCTCTTCCTCGGACTCGTCGTGGACCTCGAAGTTGCAATTCATCCCCAACGCCCTGCAACTCAGCCGCTTTTTCATCGTTCCCTCCCTATTCGATGGTCACCTTCTTTGTCTTTTGCCTGGCCTCTTCGGTCCTGGGGAGCCGGATTCCGAGAACCCCGTCCCGGAACATATCCACCGACGGGGCGATCTCGCGTACCTGATTGATCCTCATCTTGATCCCTCCTGACCCTTGCCGAAGGAGTGAGATTGATCGACGGTTTCCAGAATCCTCCGCACTTCTTCCGCCGAATCGGCGACCGGAAAGCCCTCCCGAGGGATGCGAACGACAGGAAGAAGGACGATTCCGGCCCCCGGATCAGCAGGAGCCCCCGATGGGGATTCGGTAGGGGCAAGCGGTAATTTGGCGTCCATCGGACAGCCTTGCGCTCGGCGGGCAGATGGATGGTTCACGATGGGATACTTGTATACTGTATACAACATTTCTCAAGGAGGATCAAGGAGAACTTTCCCCTTTTTCCCAAGATCGCAAGGGTTCGCTCCCTCCACGGGCACCAGAAATGGTTGAGCCCGTGAACGCCGGCTTTTTTATTGGGTACAATGAACGCTCGTCCCCCTGCCGGGGAGATCATTGTGGGACGGGGGAATGCAGGGTTGATACCGGAGACAAAGTCGATTCCCGGTTCCGGGATGGCCCAGAGGAAAAATCCGCGCCGGCGGATAACCGTTATCGCTGTATTGGCGATCGCGCTTCTGTTTCCCGCCCCGCCGGTTTTCTCCGCGGACCTCGTCTTCGGGAACTTCAGTGCCGGGGAACTTACCGGGTGGACTCCAAAGGTCTTTAAGGGAGAGACCTCGTACACCCTGGTGTCCGACGGAGACCGGCTCGTCTTGAAGGCGCACAGCCGCGGGACGGCGTCCGGGCTGTACAAGGAGGTAACCCTCGACCCGCGGAAGTACCCGGTCCTGCGCTGGTCGTGGAAGATCCGGGGAACGATCCCCAACGGGAACGAGAGGACAAAGGAAGGGGACGACTACGCCGCCCGGGTGTACCTCGTTTTCCCGAGGACGCTCTTCTGGAGGACAAGGGCGATCAATTACATTTGGGCGAACACGCTCCCAAAAGGGGAAACCCTCCCCAACGCCTACACCGCGAACGCGATGATGGTCGCCGTCGAATCGGGAGACGGAAAGGCGGCGACGTGGATCACCGAGGAACGCAACGTGTACGAGGACTACCGGGCGCTCTTCGGGGAGGACCCGCCCTCCATCGGCGCCGTGGCCCTCATGACCGACACGGACAACACGGGCGGCGAGGCGGTGGCGCACTACGGGGACATCTTCCTCGGACCAGCGCGGTGACCCCCTGCACCGGGTGATTTCCCGGAGGCGATGCCGGTCCCGGGGCCTTCCCGCCAACGGGCGGGAAATGAGCTCCGCTCACGGTCGCCCTTCCAACGGACCTGGGGCCTCGCACGCGGTTCGCTACACGTGGTTGCGGAGCATCAGTTCGACAGGGTGGGGGTTGAGGAACACCTGCCGCTCGAGGTAGGAAACCTTGTACTTGCGGACATAATGGGCGATCAGGGTCACCGGGACGATCAGCGGGATCAGCTTCTGCCGGTACCGGGAGATGACCTCGAGGAGTTCCTGTTTTTCATCCGCCGTCAGCACCTTCCTGAAGTGCCCCGTCATGTGGAGCAATACGTCGGCGCATTTCTTCTCCGTGGGGCGGGCGGACAGGGCCTCCATGAGAAGGTGCTGGTACCGGTCGTACAGGGCGGAAAGGGAAAGTCCCTTTGCGCCGGCCACGAGCCGGCCCATCTCCGCGTAGCACTTCCTGCCGTGCGACAAGAGGAGCAGCTTGTGATCGGTGTGGAACGCCACGAGCCCCCCGCGCGTCTTTCCCACCGCGAGGAGATCGCGGAACCGGCGCAGGATGAACACCTTCTCGATAAACATCTCCCTCAGGACGGGGTCGTTCATGCGACCCTCCTCCTCCACGGGGACCAGCGGGAAGTGCTCCATGAACGCCCGGGTGAACACCCCGGCGCCCACCTTCGCGGGCGCCCCGGTATCCCCGTACACCTTGACCCGCTCCATCCCCGAACTCGGAGAATCTTTCTTGCAGATGTAGCCGCATAGCCCCAGGGTTTCCAGCTCCTTGAGCTTCCTTCTGGACCACCCGAGCATCCGCTCCGTGTGGTCGATCCCGCCCTTGCTCGTAACCAGCCGGGGCGCGGCGGGATTTCCGACGAGCCGCATCGCCTCCCGGGGGGTGGGCAGGCCGCAGTCGACCTCGGGACACACGGGAACCCACTCCACGAACCTCCCCAGCGTCTCCACCAGGAACCCTTCCCGCTTGTGCCCCCCGTCGTAGCGGACCTTCTCCCCCAGCAGGCAGGAGCTTATGAGGATCCGTATCGGCTCCCCCATGATCGTTTCCTTTTCCTGCACTCAGGGCGGTTCCGGGGCACCGGAACCGTGCGCGTGACCATCGTCCCGGCTCTTCCCCCCCGATGCGTATTGGGATATACATTTACTCCTGGCATTATATTCCCCTGCGTGCCCCACACGGAAGGGCTTGGAATGGACATCGCCATCACGCTCGCGACGCCTGAGCAAAGGAGGCAAAAACCCGGGGACGAGTCCTCGTTAGGCTTCGGGAAGTTCTTCTCCGACCACATGTTCCTCATGCGGTACCGGGAAGGGACGGGATGGCACGACGCGCGGATCGTCCCCTACCGGCCTCTGTCCCTCGACCCGGCGGCCATGGTCCTCCATTACGGGCAGGAGATCTTCGAAGGGCTCAAAGGCTACCGGGGGGCGGGAGGCACCGTGTGCCTCTTCCGCCCGGAGAAAAACTTCGAGCGAATGAACCTGTCGGCGAGGCGGCTCTGCATGCCGCAGATCCCCGTGAAAGAAGCACTCGCGGCGGTCACCGCCCTTCTTCGCGTGGACCGGGGATGGATCCCCGGCTCGCGCGGGACGTCGCTGTACATCCGCCCGACGATGATCGCCACCGAGCCCGGCCTGGGCGTCAGGCCTTCCGCGGAGTATCTCTTCTTTATCATCACCGGCCCCGTCGGGAGCTATTACGCGCGGGGGCTCGAGCCGGTCCGCATCCTGGTGGAGGAAACGTACGTGCGGGCGGCGAAGGGGGGCCTGGGCGAGGCGAAGGCCGGGGCCAATTACGCCGCCAGCCTCCTGGCGGCCAAGAACGCCAAAGAGAGCGGGTACGACCAGGTGCTCTGGCTTTCCGCCGACGGACGCGAGGAAGTGGAGGAGGTCGGAACGATGAACATCTTCTTCGTGATCGGGGACGGGATCGTCACCCCTCCCCTGTCGGGCTCGATTCTGCCGGGGGTGACCCGCGACTCCGTCCTTACGATCACGCGCGACTGGGGGATGAACGTCTCCGAGCGCCGGATCGGAATGCAGGAACTGCGGCGGGCGGCCGCGGACGGGGCCCTGCGCGAGGTCTTCGGGACCGGGACCGCCGCCGTGATATCGCCCGTCGGGGCTCTTCGCTACCGGGGAGATGAGCTCGTGGTCAACGGGGGGGCTCCCGGGGATGTCTCCCGGAAGCTTTTCGCCGAGATCAGCGGGATTCAGTACGGAGAGATCTTCGACCGGTACGGGTGGGTGCACCGGGTGGAGTAGCTCCGCCGTTTTCGGGGATCGTACCCCATTTCACGTTGGGGGGTGCCCGATGGATTTCGGGATACGGGGAAAAGCGGCGCTTGTGTGCGCGGGAAGCAAGGGGATCGGGCGGGCGTGCGCCGAGGCCCTGTCCGCCGAGGGGGCCCGCGTGGCGGTCTGCGCCCGCAACGAGGAGACGCTCTCCCGGGCGGCGGAGGAGATCGCGGCCAAGACGGGGAACCCGGTTCTTCCCGTCCGGGCGGATTTGACACGGAACGAGGAGATCGACGCGCTCTTTGCCCGGATCGGCTCCGAGTTCGGCACGCTGCACATTTTGGTAAACAATGTCGGCGGACCGCACCCATCCGGGTTTCTCGGGGCGTCGGACGAGGACTGGGTGAGAAGTTTCCACCTGAATTTCTTAAGCGCGATCCGGTGCATCAGGAAAACCCTCCCCTGGATGACCGCCCAGAAGTTCGGCCGCATCGTCAACCTCACCTCGTTTTCCGTCAAGCAGCCGATCGACAACCTGATCCAGTCCAACGCGATCCGCAGCGCGGTGGTCGCCATGGCCAAGACACTCTCCCGGGAAGTCGCCGAGAACAACGTGACCGTGAACAACATCTGCCCGGGGTACGTGCTGACGGAACGTCTCCGGTCCCTGATCGAGAAGCGGGCCGCGGAAAGCCAGGTGTCCGTGGAGGAGGCGATGGCGGCGGGGATCGCCGAGATCCCGGCGGGGAGGTTCGGTACCCCCGAAGAGGTGGCTGCGCTCGTCACGTTCCTCGCCTCGGAGAGGTCGTCCTACATCACCGGGGCAACGATCCAGGTCGACGGGGGACTAATCCGGGGGCTCCTCTAGGCCGAGACGGCGGAAGAGGCTCGCTCGCGACATTCCGGCGACGCGGACGACTTTCCTGCGCCCCCGGAGCCCGGTGACGATCTCCACGTCGGCCCGGGAGAGGCCGAGCTCGCCAGCAAGGAACCGGACGAGGGCCTCGTTCGCCCGGTTCGTAAGCGGCGGGGCGGTGAGCCGGATGCGGATCGCCCTCCCGGAGAGGCCCGCCACTCCTTCCCTCGAGGCGCGGGGCAGCACGTGGACCGTAACCGTCGCGGCCTTCCCGCTCACGACATCCTCATCGCCAGGTCGAACAGAGTCCTCACGACGAAGTACTGGAGGAACAGGATGGCGAGAATCGCCACCATGGGAGAGAAGTCGATGCTGCCCGCCATCAGCGGGAACCGCCGTCGAAGCCAGGAGAGGACCGGCTCCGTGATGGAGTAGAGACCCCGGACAATGGGGTTGTACGGGTCGGGGTTCACCCAGGAAAGGACCGCCCGGATGATGAGGATCCACATGTAGGCGGACAGGGCGATGTCCAGGATTCTCGCAACGGCAAAAAAAAGGTTCTTCGCGACGAACATCGTGGTCTCCTTACCCGGACAGTTCGCGGCTTCTCTGCCAGGCGGCGAACACCGCCGACAGCACCGTCCCCCGGAAAGCACCCATCTCGAGCGCCGCGATCCCCGCGGCCGTCGTCCCTCCGGGGGAGGTGACCATGTCCTTCAGCTCCCCCGGGTGCTTCCCGGACTCCCGCACCATGCGGGCTGCTCCCTCCACGGTGGCCGCGGCAAGCCGGACCGCCTCCTCCCGCCCCATGCCGGCGCGAACCGCCCCGTCGGCGAGCGCCTCGATGAAAAGGAACGCGTACGCGGGGCCGGATCCGGAGAGCGCCGTGACAACGTCGAGCAGTTCCTCGCGGGGGAACTCCGCCACCTCCCCGAAGGAGGAGAAGATCTTCCGGGCCCACTCCTTCTGTTCCCGCGAAACTCCTCGGGCGAAGAAGAGGCCGGTGCTCCCCATGCCTACCTGGGCCGGGGTATTCGGCATCGCGCGGACCACGCGTGCGCCTTCCCCCAGAGCGGAGAGGAACACCTGGGTCGGCACCCCCGCGGCGATCGTGACAAAGAGCTTTCCCTTAACGTCGCCCGCCCGGACCTGGCGGAGCACCTCCCCCACACCTTGCGGCTTGACCGCGAAGACGATCGTGTCGCACTTCCGGAAGAGGTCCGCCATCCCCCGCGCGGTCGCGACGCCGAAACGCTTGCTGAGCTCCCTCCCGCGTCCGGGCCGGACGTCCAGGACGACCACCTCGCGGGGAGGGACGAGCTTCGCCGCAAGGATCCCCCGGATCATCGCCTCCCCCATGTTCCCCGCTCCGACGAATCCCAGTCCCTTCATGCCTCTCTCCTTGCCCGGCTCCCGAAGATGGCCGTGCCGACGCGGATCATCGTCGCGCCCTCCTCGATCGCCGTCTCGAAATCGTTCGACATTCCCATCGAAAGCTCCGTCCATCCCGGTCCGGCCCCGCCCCGTAGGGCGCACTCGTCGAACAGTTCCCGAAGCCGTTTGAAATACGGCCTGCTCTCCTCGGGGTCCTCCGTCCACGGGGGGATGGCCATCAGCCCCCGCAGGCGGATGCCGGGAAGGCCCGGGGCGGCCTCGATCAGCGCGGGCAACTCCCCTGGGGTCAACCCCGCCTTGGTTCCCTCCCCGGCGATATTCACCTCCACCAGGCCGGGGAGGACCTTCCCGGCCTCCCCGGCACGGCGGGAAATATCCAAGAGAAGCCCGAGGGAGTCGACCGTCTGGATCCACGAGAAGAGCGCGACGGCCTTTTTCACCTTGTTCCTCTGGAGCCTCCCGATCAGGTGCCACTCGGCTGAGGGGAACGCTCGGATCTTTTCTTCGGCCTCCTGGACGTAATTCTCCCCGATGACGGTGAGTCCGGCCTCGAGGGCCTCTCCGATGCACCAGGCGGGTTGCGTCTTTCCGACCGCCACCAGCCGGATCTCTTCGCCTGTTCGCCCGGATCGGGCGGCGGCCCTCGCAATCCGGTCGAGGACCCGTGCCGCGCGCTCCCGGATCGATTCCCCGGCGCTCATTTTCTTCCCGCAAACCCGTACCAGCCGCGGCCCGTCCGGGAAACAGCGATGAGTTTCGCCCGGAGCAGCATCTCGACCACCCGCGTCATGGGAAGGCCGACGACATTGGTGTACGAGCCCACGATCCGGTCGATCAGCAGGTTGCCCGTCCCTTGCGCGGCGTACGCGCCGGCCTTGTCGCCCGTCTCCCCCGTCCGGAGATAGGCCGCGATCTCCCGGCGGGACAGCCCCCGGAAACGGACATGCGTCGTTTCGCACGCCTCGTCCCGGTAGCCGTCGCGCATGCGAAGCAGGAAGACCGCCGTATGCACCAGGTGCTCCCTGCCCGCAAGCAGCCCGAGCATCCGGGCGCCGTCTTCCGGATCCTTCGGTTTCCCCAGGATCAAGCCGGAGACGACGACGATCGTGTCCGCCGCGAGGACGAACGATTCCGGGTACCGTCCCGCCACCTCCTCCCCCTTTTCGCGCGCGGCCCGCCTGACGAAGCGTCGGGGGGCTTCGCCCCGCGCGGGAACCTCCTCGACCCGCGAGGGGACCACGCGGAACGGGATCCCCACCGCGCGCATGAGCGCATCGCGCCGGGGAGAAGAGGAAGCCAGTATCAACGTCGGAGGCGACGCCACGTCCTCCCCATTATATCGGCAACCCAATTCCTTGACCCACCCAAACTTATTGTGCTACAAGAGGAAAGCCTGATACCGACAGGGGAGCTCATGAGTCTCAAGACCATCACGGTCCGCACGGAAAACCCCCAGCAGTTGATCGACATCACCCACACCGCGAGGCTCATCGTGCGGGAAAGCGGCGTCACCCGGGGAACCTGCCAGGTATTCATCCCGCACACGACCGCCGCGGTCACGATCAACGAGAACACCGATCCGAATGTGAAACAGGATCTCCTGAATATCCTCGAATCGGTCGTCCCCTCGAAGGGAACCTACCTCCACACCGAGGGAAACGCACACGCGCACGCGAAGGCGAGCCTGATCGGCTCCTCGATCATGGTGTTCATCGAGTCCGGGCAACTGGTTCTCGGCACGTGGCAGTCGATCTATCTCTGCGAGTTCGACGGGCCGAGGACCCGAAACGTCCTCTTCCGGGTCACCGCCGGATGATGCTCTCGTAGCGGGACCGCAGCCCCCGCCGGGGCAGGCCGCCCTCGACCACGTCCCAGGGAAAGTACTCGTCCGCATCCTTCTCCCGGAACACGACCTCGGAGAGCGCATCCCCGCGGGGGAGCCTGGCCCGTCCCGTTTCCGCCTGCCGGAGAATCCCCTCGACGCGCCGGTCCGAAAGCCCCAGGTAGCCCTGGAAGAGGGAGGAGCGGGGGGAATCGGCGCGGACGCGAACGTTCGGCAGGGACCGGACCCCTGCGGACACGCCCCGCTGGCGGCCCCTGAGATCTTCCTCCCGGGCCATGGGAGCCCATTGCAGCGGGGTGAAGGGCTTGGGGACAAACGGGGAGATGACCGCCGTCACCGTTCCCATCCTCCCGACCGACTTCGCCTCGGCGAGCACCTCCCGGCGAAAGGCGGCGAGGAAGTCGACCGCCCCCTCCACCTCCTCGTCCCCCCCGGCGCCGGGGATCCCGCAAAGAAAATACAGCTTGAAGGAGACGATCCCGGCGCGGGCCAGAGTCCGGGCGGCCGAGAAGAACACCCCGTCCGCGACCCGCTTCCCGATCCGTGCCCGAAGTTCCTCGCTGCCGGCCTCCGGCGCCAGGGTGATCGTCCTGTGACCGCTTGCCGAAAGGATTCCGGCGATCTCCTCGTCCACGAGGTCCGCCCGGACGGAGGCGGGGGAAACCGCCCCGCCGCGAGCCAGGATCTCCTTCGAAAAGCTCCGGAAGTGTCTCCAGTCCAGCACCGCCGCCCCGATGAGCCCGACCGTCTTCCGATGCGGCCAGAGGGCGTCCACGGCCGCGCGCACGTAGTCCAGGGGAACCTCGCGGAAATCGGGGCAGGCGTGCGCGGCCGCGCAGAACCCGCACCGCTTGGGGCAGCCGCGCGACGTTTCCACCAGCGCCATTCTCCCCAGCTCGGCGTCCTCCGCGAGAATGGGAACAACCGGGGGGAACTCCTCGAGAGGAACCGTCTCCCGGATGACCCGCGCGGGGAATCCGGGGCGGGGCCGAATGCCCGCAAGCCTCCCGTACCCTTCCGTCTCGCTCCCCTCCGGAAGGACGTACTCGGGAACGTACCCGGCCGGCACGAACAGGCCGGGGATCGCGGCGAGGGCCTTCAGGTACCTATCGTCGGAGGGCCGGGGAGACCCCAGGTCGAGGATCGATCCGACCGCCCTCTCCCCGTCCCCGACGACCACGGCGTCCGCCACGGTTCCCGCCGGTTCGGGGGACAAAGATGCCGCGAATCCCCCCGCCAGGACCAGCGGCCGTTCCCGACGCGAGGGAAGCGTTCCTCCGCCCCGGGAAGCCCGGTCGACCCGGAAAGGGGGAACTCCTCCCGCGGCAAGCAGACCCGGAAGGTTCAACAGATCGTTCTCGTAGGAGAGGGAGAAGGCGACGATATCGAAGTCGGAGAGGGGCCGGCTGCTCTCCAGGGTGGAAAGGAGCATTCCCCGTCGCGGAGACCGGTTGCCGCCGCGACGGAGGATATGCTTCTCTTGCTCCCCGGGCAGGAAGGCCCTCTCGCATACGGCGTCCGCCCGGGCGTTGAACCGGTCGTAGACCGAGAGGAACCCAAGGTTCGACATCGCCGCCTCGTACCGGTTCGGGTAGACGAGGGCGACCCGGACCCGCCCTCCCCACTCCTTGCGGACCCCACCGACCTCGCGGGACAGGATCTCCTCGTGAAGCCGGCGAATCTCCCACGTCATGCGCCGGGGGGCCGGCGGCGAAGGAACGTGGGGATGTCGAACTCCTCCAGGATTTCTTCCTCGATCGGCGACTCGGGCACCGGGAGCGGCTCAATCCTTTCCGGCTCTCTCGTCTGGGCGGCGCGCAGGAAGGTCGGCTTCTCCAGGTCCTCGCGCCCCACCAGCTTGATCGTGCGGCGCGGGCTTTTCCAGATGCTCTCGGCCACGCCCGATTCGAACCCGGTGGCAATGACGGTAACCTTCAACTCCTCCCCCATCGTGTCGTCGATCACGGTCCCGAAGATGATGTTTGCTTCCTCGTCCGCCTCCTCCTGGATGAGCGTTGCGGCCTCGTGCACCTCGCTCATGGAGAGGGAGGGGCCGGCCGTGATGTTGAAGAGGACCCCGCGCGCCCCCCGGATGGCCACATCCTCGAGGAGGGGGCTGGAGATCGCCTTCTCCGCGGCGGCCATCGCCCGGTTCTGGCCCGCGGCGCTTCCGGTACCCATCAGGGCCACTCCGGAACCCGACATGATCGTCTTGACGTCGGCGAAGTCGAGATTGATGTACCCCGGCTTGGTCACCAGCTCGGAGATCCCGCGGACCGCCTGGTACAGGACCTCGTCGACCTTGCGGAACGCCTCCACAAACCGCATCTCCTTGCCGGCGATCAGGAGGAGCTTCTCGTTCGGGATCACGATGAGGGTGTCCACGATGCTGCGGAGCTCTTTGAGTCCTATTTCCGCCTGCCTGCGCCGGGTGGCGCCCTCGAACGAGAACGGGCGGGTCACCACCGCGACGGTTAACGCCCCCAGCTCCCGCGCGACTTCCGCGACGACCGGCCCTCCCCCGGTGCCCGTGCCGCCCCCCAGCCCCGCGGTCATGAACACCATGTCGGCGCCCATGAGGGCCTCGCGAAGGATGTCCCGGTCCTCCAGGGCCGCCTGGCGGCCCGTGTCGGGGTTCGCCCCCGCGCCGAGGCCCTTGGTCAGTTTCGCGCCCATCTGGATCTTCAGGGGAGCAAGGTTTTTCGAGAGGGCCTGTGCGTCCGTGTTCGCGGAGATGAACTCCACGCCCGTGAGCCCCTCCTCGATCATCGTGTTGATTGCGTTTCCGCCGCCGCCTCCGAGGCCGAACACCTTGATGACCGCGCTGCACCTGTTTTCCTCTACGAGAGTGAACATGTCTGCCTCCTTTTCGCTCTTCCCGGTGTATTAGAAGAACTCCGATAGGATCTGCTTCACCCGGGCCATCCATCCGCCCGGGGCCTCCTCTTCCGCTCTGCCCATGCCGCTCTCCGCCAGCTTCGCCCCGTAAAGAGCAAGCCCCACGGCGGTTGCGAAGGTCGGGCTGTTGACCACCTCCACCACCCCCCCGATCCCGATGGGCCCCCCCCGCCGGACGGGCAGGTGGAAGACCCGTTCCCCCAGATCGGGGAGGCCGTCCAGGCGGGAACCGCCGCCCGTCAGCACGATTCCCGCCCCGAGCATCTCCTCGAATCCCGAGCGCAGGATCTCCTTCCTCAGGAGGGTGAAGATCTCCTCCGCGCGGGGCTCGATGATCTCGCTCAGGTATTGCCGCCGGATCGGCCTCGGCTGGCGCCCCCCCACGCCGGGCAATTCCACGAGCTCGTCCCGCCGGACCTTCTGGATCGCGGCGCATCCCGAGGCGATTTTCAGGCTTTCCGCGTCCGCTGCGGGGATCCGAAGTCCCACCGCCACGTCGGCGGTGATGTTCCCGCCCCCCAGCGGCAGCACGAAGGTGTGACGGAGGGCGCCGTCATAGAAGATGGCCATATCGACGGTCCCGCCGCCGAAGTCCAGCAACGCCACGCCCACCTCGCGCTCTTCCGGGGTCAGCACGGCCTCCGCGGAGGCCAGGGGGGAGAGCACGATGTCGACGATGTTGATCTCCGCCTTCTCGACGCACCGCACGAGATTGCGCGTGCTCGGCAGGTCGTCGGTCACCACGTGCACCCGCGCGTCCAGGCGGATGCCCGTCATGCCGCGGGGGTCCTTGATTCCGGGCATATCGTCGACGATGAACTCCTGGGTCAGGACATGCAGGATCTCCCGGTCCGCCGGTAGCTCCACCGCCTTTGCCAGATCGAGGACCCGCGCCACGTCCGTGTCGGTCACTTCCCGCTCGTTCCGCACGGAGACGGCCGCATGGCTGTTGAACGACTTGATCAATGGGCCGGACACGCCGACCAGCGCGGAAGAAACCGGGAGGCCCGTCATCTTCTCCGCCTCGGAGACGCTCTGCCTGATCGACTTGACGGTCGCGTCCACGTTGACCACGGACCCCTTGCGCATCCCCTCCGTCGGGCAGATCCCCATGCCGAGGATCTCCACCCCCTCCGGGGTTTTCCTCGCGATGACCGTTGCGACCTTGCTCGACCCGATATCCAGGCCGGTGATCACCGGCCCCGTCGCCGATTCCATTTATTCCCCCGGCCGCACGAAGATGCGGCCCTCCGTTTTCAGGTCGACGACCCCCTTCGCCTGGCCGAGACTCGCCAGTTTCGGCATCGCCTCCTCCACCCGCTGCATCGCCTTGGTGAAATCCATCGTCCCGATCTTCAGCCGGAGGCCGAAATCCCGGGTCACCAGCGTGTACCCGTCCTGCGCATCGTAGTGAACCTCCGAGAGATTCCGGCGCAGGACCCCGGCTTCCGCGTTCTGCAGGAGATCGATCGTCTTCTTCAGGTTCCGGATCGCGACCGGGTCCTTCGCCGCCAGGTCCTTCCGCGAGAATCCGGTGAGGATCGGGAGGTTCTTCGCGTCGTACGCGGTCAGACGCTTGAAGATGCTTCCCCGATCGTCCACGTAGTAGAGGGCGTCCAGGTTGATCATCGCGACCGGCTCCCGCTCCTCGATTCGCACCACGAGCTTGTCCGGGAACGCCTTCCGCACGGCCACCTCCCGCACGAACGGATGGGACAGGATCCGCCGGCCGATCTCCTCCCTGGAAAGCGACCAGATGTTCCCCCGGCCGACCCCCTTGAGAACTCCCGCGATCTCGTCGCTCGAGACGTGGTTGCACGGGTTCATGTCGACGATCCGCACCGAGAAGATGTCGGAACGGCCCAGCCAGGAGTAGGCGGCCGCCCCGGCCGCCCCCAGGAGGAGAATGACCAGTGCCACCGCGGCGATCGGGATCGCCTGCCGGAACCGGGACCGGCCGGGGCTCGCCTCCTTTCCCTTCTTCTTCTTTTTTCTCGCCGCGTGCGGCCGCATTCGCTTTCCGAGCGATTTCTTGTGATATGCCTTGTACTCGATCATCTACTTGGTCAACCCCGCATCGTCCAGGATCTCCTCGACGAGGTCCTCGAAGGAGACGCCGTCGAACCGGGCCGCCTTCGGCAGCAGGCTCGTTTCCGTCATTCCCGGGATCGTGTTCGCCTCCAGGAAGAAGAGGTTCCCTGCCGGGTCGACCCGGTAATCCAGCCTTGCCGCGCCGCGCAGCGAGAGGGCGGAAGCCGCCGCCCGAGTGAACTCCGCAGCCCGCAGGAGGATGTCGCGGTCCATCGGAACGGGGATCACGTACTCCGTTTGCCCGACCGTGTACTTGGAATGGTAGTCGTAGAGACCCGAGGCGGACTTCGGCACGATTTCGATCGCGGGGAGGACCCTGCCGTTCACGATCCCCACCGTGATTTCCCTGCCCGGCACGTAGGCCTCGACCAGCACACGGGTGTCGTATCTCCCCGCTTCGGCCATGGCGCCGGCCCATCCCCCGAGATCCCGGACGACACTGACCCCCACCGTGGATCCTTCCCGGTCCGGTTTCACCACGAGGGGGAAGCCGAACGCCGGCGGGGCGGGTGCGGCGAGCGCCTCCCCTTCGAATACGGTGTCCGGCGCGCAGGGGACTCCGACGGCGGCCACAACCCTTTTGGCAAGCACCTTGCTCATCGAGACGGCGGAGGCGGCGACGCCCGACCCCGTGTACGGCACGCGGGCAAGCTCCAAGGCGCCCTGGATGCAACCGTCCTCCCCCAGGCGGCCGTGGAGCGCGATGAAGGCCACGTCGATCTCCGCCTTCCGGATCGCCGAAAGCCAATCTCCCCGGATGTCGATCTCCACCACCGGATATCCCTTCCGGCGAAGCGCTGACGCGGCGGCGCCCCCCGTCCGGAGCGACACCTCCCGCTCCGAGGACTCTCCGCCGAGGAACACCCCCACCGTCTTCCCCCGAAACCGTCCCTTCTCACTCATCGGCGAATCCCCACATCTTCACCTCGGTGGCAAGCGTGATGTCCGCCAGCTTCCGCACCGCCTCCCTCCCGCGCGCGATGAGCCGCAAGATGTCGGACGCGCCGGCCCGCCCCCTGTTGATCATGAAATTGGCGTGCTTCTCCGAAAACATCGCGTCTCCCTCGCGGGCGCCCTTCATCCCCACCCGCTCCAGAAGGACCGCCGCCCTCTCCAAGCCGGGGGGATTCCGGAAGGTGGAGCCGAACGTCCGCTCCCCCCAGGGCTGGCTGGCGCGGCGCCCCTCGTTGAGCGTCTTCATGCGGGAAAACGCGTCGTCGGAATGCCCCGGACGGAGCCGGAACCCCGCACGGGCGATGATCCCCCCCACGGGGTACTCGGCCGTCCTGTAGGAAAAACGGATGTCCCTCGCCGCGACCCGGTGCAGCGTCCCCTCGGGATCCACGATTTCCACCCACTCGACGATATCCCCGATGGCACGGCCGTACGCCCCGGCGTTCATCGTCAGCGCTCCGCCCACCGTACCCGGGATCCCACCCAGTTCCTCGGCCCCGGAGAGGGCGGACAGGGCGCACAGGACCGCGAACCTCGGGAGCATCACACCCGCGTCGGCAACCGTCGTCCCCCCCGAAGCGAAGAGAACCTTTCCCATGTTCTTCTTGAGGCAGACCACCGTGCCGCGAACGCCGCCGTCCGACACGAGCAGGTTGCTGCCCCCCCCCAGCGCCCTCACTTCCCGGTTCGCGGCGCGCTCCGACGCGAGGATCTCCTGGATCTCCCGCACCGAGCGGGGGAAGACCAATCGTTCGGCCGCCCCACCGATTCCGACGGTGGTGAACTCCCGCATCTTGGCGCCGAACATCTCCTCGATCCTCTTCATCCCCCCTCCCGGCTGGCTCCGACTCTCCCGGCCCTTAACGGGATACAACACCTTCTGCCAGTTTCCAGACATCTCCGGCCCCCATGGTCAGAAATATGTCGCCCGATAGCAGTCGGGGCAGAACCTCCCCCGCCGCTTCCCCGGCCTTCCCTGCGAAAAAGGTCGCCTTGTGTCCGTGGTCCCGTATCGCATCGCAGAGCCGCTCGCCCGAGGCCCCCGGGATCGGCTCTTCTCCCGCGGGGTACACCTCGAAAACGAAGAGCAGGTCCGCGTCATGGAACGCGGAGACGAACTCCTGGAACAGGGCATGTGTCCGGGAGTACCGGTGCGGCTGGAAGCCGACGACGATCCGGCGGCCTGGCCACACTTCCCGGGCAGCAGCGAGCGTTGCCCGGATCTCCGCAGGGTGATGCCCGTAATCGTCCACGACCGTCACGCCTTCCCGTTCTCCCTTGATCTGGAACCGCCTGTGCACCCCCCGGTAGTCGGAAAGCCCCTCCCGGATCTTGTCGAAGGAGATCCCCAGCTCCGAGGCCACCGCAACCGCTGCGAGCGCGTTGCTCACGTTATGGCGGCCGGGCGCGGAAAGCGAAACCTCTCCGAGGCTCTTCCCGCGGTGGATCACCCGGAACCGGTTCGTCATGCCCTCGGGCGCGACGCCGTCGGCCCGGTAATCCGCCTGCAGGGAGAAACCGTAGGTGACGTACGTCTTCTGGAGCGCGGGGATGAGCTCCTGGACGTTCGGGTGGTCCACGCACAGGACGGCGAACCCGTAGAAAGGAACCTTGTTGAGGAAATGGAGGAACGTCTCCTTGATCTGTCCGATGCCCGAGTAGTAGTCGAGGTGCTCCGGATCGATGTTGGTCACAACCGCCACGGTGGGAGAGAGCCGAAAGAACGACCCGTCGCTCTCGTCGGCCTCGGCCACCAGGAAATCCCCGGATCCGAGCTTGGCGTTGGAGCCGAGGCTGTTGAGCTTCCCCCCCACCACGGCGGTCGGGTCCCACCCGGCCGTCGCGAGGATGGTGGCCACCATCGAGGTCGTGGTCGTCTTGCCGTGCGTTCCCGCGATGGCAATCCCGTATTTCATCCGCATGAGCTCGGCAAGCATCTCCGCCCGGGGGATTACCGGGATTTTCCTGCGGTGCGCCTCGATCACTTCCGGGTTGTCCGGGCGGACGGCCGAGGAGACCACCACCACGTGGCCGTCCTCCGGTATGTTGCCAGACGCGTGCCCGGCCCGGATCTCCGCTCCGAGACGCGTAAGCCGGTCCGTCGTGTCGGAGAGACGCAGGTCCGATCCGGAGACGCGGTATCCGAGGTTCAGGAGGAGCTCCGCGATTCCGCTCATCCCGATCCCGCCGATTCCGACGAAATGAATCCGCAACCCCTTTCTATACACCCCCGTCCACTCCTCTCCCCATCTCGCGCAGGGCCGACCGGATGATTGCCTGGGCCGCTCCCGGCCGGGAGAACCCCGCAGCACCCTCCTCCGCCAACTTCCTCCGGGCGGGATCCCCTGCCCAAAGGGAAAGCGCCTCGCGCACCTTCGTAACGGACGCCTGCTCCTGCCGAAGGAAGATCCCGCCCCCTCCCGCGCAAAACTCCTCGGCGTTTTTTTCCTGGTGGCGATCGGCGGCAAAGGGGTACGGGATCAGCACGCACGGCTTGCCGAAAAGCGCCGCCTCCGCGATGGAGAGGGCTCCGGCCCGCATCAGGACCGCGTGGCACCGGGCGAAAAAGTCCCCGATCCGATCCGTGAAGGGAAACGGCTCGATGGGGAGCCCCTCCTCCCTCACAACGTTCTCCACGGCGGCGAACTCCTTTTCGCCGGTCTGCAGGAGGAACCGCATTTCGCCCTCCCCGCCCTTTCCTTCCCTTCCCATGCCGAGCACGAGCTCGTTGATCGCCCTCGCTCCCTGGGACCCCCCCATCGCGAAGACGGTGAAGGGTCCGGGGGGCGGAACCCGTTTCCGGGACTCCGCGGCCGCTTCCACGATTTCCCGCCGTACGGGGTTCCCGGACACCGACGCCCGCCCCGGGGGAAAGTACGGGACCGCCCCCCCGAATCCCGTGTACACGCCCCTGGCGATCCTCCCGAGCATCCGGTTCGATCTTCCCGGTACGGCATTCTGTTCCTGAAGAAAAAGCGAAACCCCTGTGGCTGCCGCCGCCAGAGAGACGGGCACGGAGGCGTATCCGCCGACTCCGAACACAAAGTCGGGGCGCCTGCGGCGCAATACCCGGAAGGAGGCGCTAAGCCCGCCGATCATTTTGGCCACCCCCGTAAGCCCGCCCGCTCCCCGGCCCCGGACCTGGCCCGAGGAGACGAAATCGATCTCGATCCCGCGGGACGGCACCGCCCTCGCCTCGAGGCCTCCTTCCGTCCCGACGAAGGATACGGATCCTCCCGGGGAGAGGGAGAGAAACGCCTCAGCAAGCGCTATCCCCGGGAACACGTGCCCGCCGGTTCCCCCGCCTGCGATTACCAGGTTCAGCGACAAAACCTTCCGCTCCTTTCATCGAGATGTTGGTGAGGACCCCGACCGCCGCCAGGTGGAGGATCAGCGAGCTTCCCCCGTAGCTCAGGAACGGCAGGACCATTCCCTTCGGCGGGAGCATCTTCAAGCCCACCATCATGTTCGCGAGGGCCTGCACGCCGATCACGGTCGATATGCCCATCGCGAGATACTTCCCGAACGGGTCGCGGGCGCGCCGGCCGATCCGAAAACCCACCCAGACGAGCGTCATGAAGCAGGCGCCCACGACGACGACTCCCGCGAACCCGAGTTCCTCACCGATGACGGAAAAGATATAGTCCGTGTGCATCTCCGGAAGGTAGAAGAGCTTCTGCTTCCCGGCACCGATCCCCGTCCCGAGAAGACCGCCGTTCGAGAACGCGATCAGGGACTGCACTACCTGGTATCCCGCCGCCTGTGCCTGGGAGAACGGGTCGAAGAAAGCCGAAAGGCGCGCCATCCGGTACGGTTTCGCGGCGATCGCGAGAGCCACGCCGATCACCCCCAGGATGCCGCATCCCGCGAGGAGTTTCCACGGGAACCCGGCGATATACAGCAGCGCCAGGAACGACGCGGTTACGACCACCGCCATCCCGAAATCCGGCTCCTTGAGGATCAGCACCACGGTGGCAGCCAGGACCGCGAGCATCGGCAGGAACGCCCGCCCGCTCTCGCGGAAGTTCTCCCCCCTCCGGTCGATGGTGTAGGCCGCGTAGGCAATGAGGGAGAACTTGGCCAGCTCGGAAGGCTGGAAGGTGAAGAGCCGCAAGTTGATCCACCGGGACGCGCCGTTGGCCGTGTGCCGGATCCCGGGGACGTAGACGAGGATCAGGAGGACGAAGGTTCCCCCCAGAAGGAGAGGGATGTGCCGGCGAAAGATGTCGTAATCGATCCGGGAAAGGAAAAGGGCCAGGGAGGCTCCCACCACGAAGAAGAGAACCTGCCGTTTGAAATAGTACGCCGCGTCGTGCCCGAGCCGATCGGACGCCCCTGCCGTGATTGACGATGCGCTATACACCATCACGGCTCCCAGGCCCACAAGGATCAGCGTGCAGAGAGTGAGGATCAGGTTTTCGTGCCGTTTCCCGATGTTCATTCCGGCAACCTCATCACCACCTCCCGGAACACCTCGCCGCGCTCCTCGAAGTTGCGGAACATATCGAAGCTCGAGCAAGCCGGGGAGAACACCACAACGTCGCCTTCCCGCGCGCACTCCGCGGCCTCCCGGACCGCTTCGTCCAGGGAGCCGGCCAGCAGGAGGGGCACCGACCCCGCGAGTTCCCGTTTCATTCTCTCCCGTGCCTCTCCCAGGAGGATCGCCGCCCGGGCTTTCCGCCTCAAGGGATCGCGAAGGGGTCGGAAATCCACCCCCTTGTCCTTCCCTCCGGCGATGAGCACCACCGGCTCGGGGAACCCCTCCAGACATTTGAGTACCGCGCCGACATTGGTCCCTTTCGAGTCGTTGAAGAAGGACACCCCGTGCACCTTCCGGACGAACTCCACGCGGTGCGGCAGCCCGGCGAACGCCGATAGGCTTTCCCGGACGGTGTCGGGAGGGATCCCCATGCGGCGGGCCGCCCCGATCGCGGCCATGGCGTTCTCCACGTTCTGGAGCCCCCGGACCCGGAGAAGTGAAGACTTGTACCTCTCCTCGACGGAGCCGTCCCGGTAGACCATGTCCTCCCCGTCCCGGAACACTCCCGCCACAAGCGGCCGGGAGAGGGAAAAAGGGATCCGCACGGAGGGGACCGCGCGGAGCCTTGCGGACACCTCCCGATCGTCGGCGTTCACGATGGCCACATCGGCGGGACCCTGATTCCGGAAGATCCCCATCTTCGTGGCGGCGTAGGTGGAAAAATCGGGGTACCGGTCCCGATGGTCCTCCGTGATGTTCAGGAGGACGGCGACGGAAGGCCGGAAGGCGTCGATCGTCTCCAGCTGGAAGCTCGAAACCTCCACCACGGCCCAGTCATGCGAGCCGCCTGCCGCGCTGGCGAAGGGGGTTCCCAGGTTTCCCCCGATGAAGACCCGGGGAAAAACGCGCGACGCCATGTCGCCCAACAGCGTCGTGACCGTGGATTTGCCGTTCGTCCCCGTCACGGCAGCCACTTTCCCGCCGAACCGGCGGAAACCGAGCTCCAGTTCCCCCCACACGGGCGTCCCGGCGCGGACCAGCGCCGGGAGAGGGAGCTTCTCCCTGGGGACCCCGGGAGAGAGGACGACGAGTGCCGTCTCAAGCGCCGCCTTCTCGGTCATCCTCCCGTGGACGAACGCGATCTGCGGGGGGACGGGGTGCCCGAGGGACCGCTCCACGGCCTCCTTCGGACGCTCGTCGAAAAGCGTGACCCGGGCTCCCTCGCGCAGAAGGAGGAGGGCCGAGACGAACCCCGAGATCCCGGCCCCGATCACGAACGCGTCCCTCCCGCCGAAGGTCTCCATCTCACCGTATCTTGAGGGTGCTGATGGCCAGCAGCGCCAGGATGATCGAGATGATCCAGAAACGAACGATGATCTTCGGCTCCGCCCATCCCTTGAGTTCGAAGTGGTGGTGGACCGGCGCCATCCGGAAGATCCGCTTCCGGGTGGTCTTGTAGGAGAAGACCTGAAAAATCACCGAGAGAGCCTCCATCACGAACACCCCCCCCACCAGCACCAGGACGATCTCCTGCTTCACCATCACGGCCACGACGCCGAGCGCGGCACCCAGGGAAAGCGACCCGGTGTCCCCCATGAACACCTGGGCGGGATAGGTGTTGAACCAGAGAAAGCCGATCCCCGCCCCGGCCATGGCGCCACAGAAGATGGTGAGCTCCCCCGCCCCCGGGACATAGGGAATCTGCAGGTAGTTCGCGATCTTCACGTGCCCGGTGAGATACGCGAACAGCATGTAGGTCCCGGCGGCGATGATGGAAGGGCCGACGGCAAGCCCGTCGAGACCGTCGGTCAGATTGACGGCGTTCGACGCCCCCACGATCACCAGGATAATAAACGGGATGTACAGGATCCCCAGTCTCGGGTTGAGCTTCTTGAAAAAGGGGATGCTCACCTTGTCCTGGATCCCGATGTCCATGTAGATCAGCGTCGCCGCCATCCCTGCGAGGATGATCTGGCTCGTGAATTTTGCCTTCGCGCTCAAGCCCTTCGGATCCTTCCGGATGACCTTCTTGAAGTCGTCGAGGAAGCCGATTGCCCCATATCCGACGGTCACGAAAATCGCGATCCATATATAGGGGTTCGAGAGGTTCGCCCAGAGCAGGGTCGGGATCACGACGGCGATGACGATCAGGAGGCCTCCCATCGTCGGGGTTCCCTCCTTCGCGAGGTGTCTCTCCGGCCCGTCCCTCCGGATGGTCTGCCCGATCTGGTGGGAGCTGAGCTCGCGGATAAGCCACGGCCCGAGGATGAAACACAGGAGGAGCGCGGTGATCGAGGCGTAGATCGTGCGGAACGTGATGTACCGGAACACGTTGAAAAACGAATACTCCACGTGCAGCGGGAAGAGCAGGTGGTACAGCATCAGACTAGGCCCACTCCTTTTCCACGGCCTCGGCGATCTCCTCGAGCCGCATTCCTCGGGATCCTTTCACCAGGATGATATCCCCTTGCCGCAATGCACCCGCCACCGCCTCGCGCAGCGCGCTCCGGTCTTCGGCGTGCTGGATCCGGCCAGGGTCCATCCCGCCCTCCCGGGCCCCGCCGGCGATCGCCGCCGCCTCGTTTCCGTGGGTGAACAGGAGGTCCGGCCTCATCCCGGCGAGCAAATGCCCGATCCGGAAATGGGAGGCACCGGACGCCTCCCCCAGTTCGAGCATGTCCGCCAGGACCACGACGATTCTTCGCCCCCGCCGAAGGGCCATCAGGCTCCGCAGGGCCGCCTCTACGGAAGCGGGATTCGCGTTGTAGGTGTCGTCCAGGAGCAGCCCCCCTCCCCGCAGGGGGACGGGGCGGAATCTCCCGCGGGCGGGGTCCACGGAACGGAATCCCTCCTCCATATCCCCCGGACGCAAGCCCAGGGCATATGCGGCGGCAACGGCAGCCAGCGCATTCATCAGGTTGTGCTCGCCCGTGAGCCGGAGGGAGGAGATGAACCGCCCGGAAGGGGTCCGGACCGCGATCTGCATCCCCTGGTCGTCCATGGACAGCACCCGCCCCGATATCTCGTTTTGCGCGACGCCGTAGTAGATCTTCGCGGCCCGGCAGCGGCCCGCCTCCCGCATCACCCGCAGGTCCATCGCGTTCACCACCGCCGTCCCCGATTCCGGAAGGGCCCGGTAGAGGTCCCCTTTCTCCCGGGCCACCCCCTCGAGGCTGCCGAGTCCCTGGAGGTGCGCGGGCGCGATGTTGGTGATGACCGCCACGTCGGGAGCGGAGATCGCCGAAAGCCTCGCGATCTCGCCCGGATGGTTCGTTCCCATCTCCAGCACCGCGACGTCATGGTCCCCGGAGAGTTCCAGCAGGGCAAGCGGCAATCCGATCAGGTTGTTGCGATTCCCGGGATTCTTGAGAACCTTCCTGCTCCGGAAAAGCAGAGCCGCGAGCATCTCCTTCGTGGACGTCTTGCCGGAGCTGCCCGTGATCCCCACGAGGGGGATGTGGCGGAGCCGCTCCCGATGCGCCCTGGCCAGATCCCCCAGCGCCTCGACCGAGTTGCGCACGACGAACACCGGCTTCCCGGCCAGAATTTCGTGGGGGACCTTCCGCGCACCCTCCTCCGACACGATCGCCGCCCGAGCCCCCTTGCGGATCGCTTCCTCCACGTAATCGGCGCCGTCGACCCGCTCCCCGGGGAGGGCAACGAAGAGGCCCCCGGGCGCTACTTCCCTGCTGTCGGCAGTCACGGATCCGATGGGCTCCCGGGCGGAAATCTCCCCTCCCCCACGCAGCGGATGGAGGACCCCGATCACGTCCCCCAGCGTCAACCTACCCGTCACCGGCCAGGATCGCCCTGACCGTTTCCCTGTCGTCAAACGGCAGGCACCGGTCCCCGATGAGCTGGACATTCTCGTGTCCTTTCCCGGCGATCGCGACCGTATCCCCAGGCCGGGCGATCTGAAGCGCCCGCGCGATGGCCGATTTCCTGTCCGGGATAACCGTGTAATACCCATCTTCCCACGAGACGGGCCCCGAGGCCTTAAGGAACCCTTCCGCGACGATCCCCGGAACAATGTCCCGCAGGATCGCCTCGGGGTCCTCGTTCCGGGGGTTGTCGGAGGTGACGATCACCACGTGGGACCTGCGCGCGGCAATCCGCCCCATCTCCGGCCGTTTCGCCCGGTCCCGGTTCCCTCCGCAGCCGAAGACGGTGATCATCCTCGCCTCGGCAAGCCCGCAGAGGGCGGTGAGCAAGCGGTCGAGCCCGTCGGGGGTGTGGGCGTAGTCCACGAAAACGTGCAACCCGCGGGCGTTGGAAATCTCCTCCATCCTCCCGGGGATCGCCGGCAATTTCTCCACCCCTTCGCGGATCGCCCGGGGAGGGACGCCGAGCAGGATTGCCCCGCAGACGGCCGCCATGATGTTCGACGTGTTGTAGGCCCCGATGATTTTCGCCCGTAGCTCGATCGGCCCCACGGGGGTGGAAAGGGAAAGAGATGTCCCCTCCCACGTCATGTCCACCGAGAGGGGATGCACCGTCCGCTCCCGGGAGAACCCGAAGGTCAGGGCGTCCGGATACTCGCGCGCAAGCCTCACCCCGTACGGGTCGTCCGCGTTGAATGCCATGCCGGTCCTCTTCCCTCCCGCCGGGAGAAACTCCCTGAAAAACCGGGCCTTGGCATGGAAGTACGACTCCATGTTCCCGTGGAAGTCGAGGTGGTCGTGCGACAGGTTCGTAAACAGCCCCGCGTCGAACCGCACCCCCGCGACCCTCCCCTGGGCCGTGCTGTGGGACGACACTTCCATCACGAGGTGGCTTGCGCCCGCGGACACCGCGGCCGCCATCACCTCCTGGAGCTCGTGGGGAAAGGGCGTGGTCAGCCCCGTCCGCAGAACCTCCCCGGCCAGTCGGTAATTGATCGACCCGATCACGGCCGTCCTGCACCCGGCAGCTTCGAGGATCGACTCGAGAAGATAGGTGACGGTCGTCTTTCCGTTGGTGCCCGTGACCCCGATCACCGCGAGCACAGAAGACGGGTCGCCGAAGAAACGGACCGCCACGGCGGGCAGGATCGCGGACGTCGACGCAACCCGCACGCAGGGAAGCGGGGGAGGGGGGACTTCCCGTTCCACGAGGGCCGTCGCCGCGCCTGCCCGCGCGGCGGCGGCGAGAAAAACATGGCCGTCCGAACGCTCTCCGCGGATGGCGACGAACAGGTCGCCGGGCCGGGTCTTGCGGGAATCGATGGAAATGCCGCCTATCTCGAGCGATCCGAGAGAACTCTCCACCGGTGTGATGCCCGCCAGGACATTCGCCAATCTCATCTCTCGCCTTGCTCTGCCCCGAAGGTCACGGTGACTTCCGTGCCGGGGGCCAGAATCGCACCGGGTGCGGGGGACTGTACTCGGGCCAATCCGGTACCGACCAGCCGGATCTTTACCGAATACCGCCCCATGAGGTCGACCACCCTTCCCATGCTTATGCCCTGGAGGTCCGGCATGACCAGCGCACCCCCTCCGGGGCCCATTGCCACGCGGGACATCCGGATGCCGTAGGGTCCGGTCTCCTCCCGGATCGCCTTGGCCACGTCTCCCCCGACCTGCTCCGTGGGCGTGATCCCCAGGTAGTAGGCCGTCTTCAACGTGATCTGGTTGAAGGCGGGGGCCGCGACCACGCCGCCGTATACCGCGCCCTTCGGTTCGTCGATGACGACGAGGATGAGAAGTTCGGGGTCCTGCAGGGGGAGAAATCCGATGAAGGAGGCGATCCGCTTGTCCGGGGAGTACCGTCCGGTCCCCTCCTCCACCTTCTGCGCCGTCCCCGTTTTCCCGCCGATGTGAAAGCCCTTGATGCGGGCCTGGGTGCCGGTTCCGTCCTCCTGGACCACTTTCCCCAGGATTTCCCGCATCTGCGCCGACGTCTTCGGGGAAATCGTCCTCCGGAGCTCCTTCGGCTCGCCGCGGTATACCACCCTCCCCTCCGGATCCGCGATTTCCTTCACGATGTACGGCTTCATGATCTTCCCTCCGTTGACCACGGAAGCCATCGCGGAGGCAAGCTGGAGGGGCGTCACCGCGATCCCCTGCCCGAAGGCGACGGTAGCGCGGCGGATCCGGCTGAACTTGTCGCGGGGTGGAACCAGGCCGCCCGATTCCCCGTTCAGCTCCACCCCCGTCTTCGTCCCGAACCCGAAGGCCTGGATCATGTCGTGGAACCGTTCGGGGGCCATCTTCTCGCTCACCTTGATCATCCCGATATTGCTCGAGAACTTGATCACCTCGGGGACGGTGAGCCATCCGTACTTGTGGGTGTCGTGGATCGTCCGCCCGGCGTACCGGTACGTTCCGTTCTCGCAGAAGATCTTTTGTCGGGTGTCGATCGCGCCCAGCTCCAGCGCGGAGGCCAGCGTGAACACCTTGAAGGTGGACCCCGGTTCGAGGCAGTCGGTGATCACCCGGTTCTTCCTCGCCTCCGGCCGGGCCGCGGAGAGGCTGTTCGGGTTGAAGGTGGGCAGACTCGCCATCGCGAGGATCTCCCCGGTCTTGGGCTGCATGACCAAGGCCATTCCCCCGCGGGCCTTGTACTTTTTCACCGCTTCCATGAGCTCGGTCTGGGCCACGTGCTGGATGTTCCGGTCGACCGTAAGGGACACGGAGTGCCCCTCCGAATTCACCTCGATCGGCGTGTCCGCCGGGACCATGATGCGACCCCGGGCATCCCTTTCGCACACGAGATACGCGCTCTCTCCCCGCAGATACTTGTCCAGCGACAGTTCGATCCCCTCGATCCCGGCGCTGTCCACGTCGGTAAACCCGATGATCGACGAGGCGAGTTCGCGGTTCGGGTAGAAGCGTTTCGGCTCCTCGACCGTGCCGATCCCGTCCGCTCCTCCGCCGCCCTTTCCTTTGCCCACCGCTTCCCGCACCTCCCGGACGATCTCCTCGGCCATCGAGGAGGGCATCTGCCGCTTCACCCAGAGGAAATTTTTGTCCGACGCAAGCTCCTTCCGAAGTTCGGCGGCGGGGCGGGAAATCCGGCGGGAGAGCAGGTTCGCGGCGACATCCGGCGAAGAGAGCTTGGACGGCTGGACGAAGATCGACTTCGTGGAAAGGCTTACGGCGAACTCGTTCCCGGTCCTGTCGAGGATCACCCCCCGCTTCGGGAGGAGCGGGATCTTCACGCAGTATTGCCTGGCCCCCCGGTCGCGGATCCCCTTGACGCCGAGAACCTGGATGTGGAACGCCCGGAAGACAATGAGAACATAGACCCCCGCCAGCACGCCGAGGATGATCCGGGCGCGGGGGTTCATTTCACCCGGATGATCCTTTCCGTCTTCGGGTCCACCATGCCGAGCTGACCCCGGGCGATCGCCTCGATGCGCGCGGGGCTCCTAAGCGTCATGATCTCCGTTTTCAGGAGCGCCTGCTCTTTCTGGAGGGCCTGCTTCTCCTCGAGGGCGACCGACACCGCGTAGCCGACCCGGTAGTACTTCCCCGACAGCCAGACGCTGAACAGGGCTACGGCGAGGACCAAAACGGCCAGCCCCACGATCCCGCGTCTCCGGGGAACCGTCGGGAACACGGGAGCCTCCCGCCGGATCTCGGTGATCATGCCGATGCTGTTTCCGATCAGGATCCTTCTCATCATTTCCCTCCTGTGCGTTTCGCCTTCGCCGCGCGGAGCCTTGCGCTGGCGGCCCTCGGGTTCCTTGCGATTTCCGTCTCCCCGGGGACTACCGGCTTGCGCGTGAGCAGGCACAGCGAAGCCGTGATTCCCGCCGACATCGTCCTGAATGCGACTTTCACCATCCGATCCTCCAGCGAATGAAAACTGATTACCACCACCCTTCCGCCCGGCGCCAGATGCGATGCGAAACGGTCAAGAAAGGCGGCGAGCGACTCGAGCTCCCGGTTCACGGCGATCCGGAGCGCCTGGAACACCCGGGTGGCGGGGTGGATCGACCGCGGCCACGCCTTCCGGGGGATGGCCGATTTGACCAGGTCGGCAAGCTGGGCGGTGCGCTCGACCGGCTCCTTTCGCCTCCGCTCCACGATCGCCCGTGCGATCCGCCTCGAAAACCTCTCTTCCCCGAACCGGAAGAAGATGTCCGCCAGCTCCCGTTCGGTCGACCGTCTCAGGATCTCCCGCGCGTCCCTCCCCCCCGCCCCGGGATCGCGCCGCATGTCCAGGGGGCCGTCGCCGCGAAACGAGAATCCGCGGGAGGGATCGTCCAACTGCCGGGAAGAGAGCCCGAGGTCGAGCAGCATCCCGTCGAACATCCTCCCGCCCGCCGCTTCCCGAAACCTTTCGAGGTCGGAGTAGTCGGCATGGACCATCCGGACCCAGGGGAACCGGCGGAGACGTTCCGACGCCGTCGCAAGCATCGCGGGGTCGGCATCCGCGCAGATGAGCAGGCCGGCCGGGCCTACCCCTTCCGCGATCCGTTCCGCGTGCCCGCCCCCGCCCGCCGTCCCGTCGAGGAACACCTCTCCGGGAACGGGAGCCAGCAATCCCAACGTCTCCTGGAAAAGAACGGGGACGTGGCTGTTCGCCACACCCTATATCCCCAGGGAATCGATCTCCCGGGCCAGCTCGGGATCCTCGAATCCTTCCTTCTCGAACCTGCTGATTTCCCCATCCCATCTCTGCCGGTCCCAGATCTCGAACCGGTTCGGCATCCCGATGATGACGACATCCCGGTCGAGCCCCGCGTAGGAACGGAGCGAGGGGGGGATCAGGATCCGTCCCTGCTTGTCGGGCGTGACCTCGACGGCCCCGCCCACGAAGAACCGCACGAAGGCATTCTTCTTCCGGTTGACGCTCGACACCTTGGCCGCGAGCTTCTCTTCAATCCTTTCCCACTCCTCCGCCGGATAGGCGTAGATGCAGTGCTCGTAGTTCGTTATCACGACGGATTCCTTGCCTG
>LDXR01000020.1 GCA_001443495.1 candidate division NC10 bacterium CSP1-5
CATGGCAGCTCACGCACCCGCCTCCATGCATCGCGAGCCACATCGGTCCGCCTTGAAACGGGACGGGACCCGTCCGTTCGCTGACCCCAGTGTAGTAGATGCGTTCGCCGTTCGAGTCATACCGGGTCTTCAGCGGGACACCGCCCGGACCTCCCATCATGCCCCATCCGCCAGGGCCTCGCATCATTCCGGGGCCCATCATGCCGGGACCCCACGTCCAGGGGCCGAAACCGGCGCCGAGGAATGATAAGCCCAGGACACCGATGACGATTAGAATGATTCCGATTGTCCCCGACCTGTTCATCATAGCCCCTTACTACCTCTTCCTGTTTAGAGATGTACTGTGTGTCCGTCAGTCGCTCGCAGGGACGAGGGAGGGGGCCTCAGCGCCCCCTCCCTTGTGAACACTACTTGCCTGGCGACTTGGCCTTTTCCTTGAGGGCCGTGCCGTGCCGGGTCAGGATCTCACCCATCCGCTCCATCATCTCTTTTTGCATCTGCTGCTGGAGTTCCGGCGTCATCGTCTCCATAGCCCGGCCATACTTCTGCATCATCTGGCCCATGAGGCTCATGACTTCGCCATGGATGGACATCATGGTCCCCATGATCTCCGGGGAACCCATCATCGGGCCCATCATCCCCATGCCTGGGCCCATGCCCGGACCCATCATGCCCTCGCCGCCCATCTGGCCCATCATGCCGGGACCCATACCCATACCCGGCCCCATCTGCCCCTGCATGCCGGGACCAGGACCCATCGGGCCCTGCGGACCCATCTGGCGCTGTGGAGGAGCCTGCTGCGCCAGAGTGTAACCGACAAAGCCTAGGACAAGGGTCAGCGCCAGGCTTGCCATCAGGCCTTTCCGCATAGCAAATCACCTCCTTTCCTCTCGTCTTAGATAGCGTTACTTCGTGCTCATCGACTCATCCCAGGAGATCCCGCTTCTTGGCCTCGAATTCGTCCCTGTCGATCTCGCCGCGCGCATAGCGCCTTTTCAGGATGTCGAGCGGCGAATCGGCCCGAGGCTCTTTCCCCTGGGTGACCAACCAGCGGATCCCGAGGACGAGACCCACGATGATCAAACCCCAGAACACAAGCATCATCAGCATCATCCCGATGCCCCACGGTCCCCAGGCACCCCACATGGGGTGGCCCCACCCGTACTCGTAGGGGCGCTCCTGCGCCCACGCCCAGACCGGAATCCCCATGCCGAAGATACCCAGGGTCAAAGCTGCTGCCTTGGACCTTAAAGACTTCATCTTTATCAACTCCCTTCTAGCACTTGCTAACTCGTCCGGTTCCTTCTACTCGAGGGTCCATTGAAATAGGCGTTCAGGAACGCCGGCGACCCCCTTCACGACGAGTTCGAGGCTTTTGGGCCTCGGTTCCGGCCACGCGAATCGGACGGTTGCCTCGCGGTGATGGCCGCTCCCCTCGGCACCCTGCACTCCGGTGGGTGACAGCTCTCCACCTCGTCCGTCTCGGAGCCGCACGATCTCGTCGAACCGGTACCCGTCCAGGTTGACGGAATGGGTATCCAAGACCACCTTAAACGCGGGGCCGTCACCACGATCCTTGAGGAACGTGACGTCCACCGTGACCCCACCGCCCGGGATCGATTGCTTTTCACCGGGCGGCGCCTGGGCCGCGACGGGCCCCCATGCCAGGAGGATAACCGCGCCCATCGTCATGATTCCGAACACCATCCGCGTCAAGCTCATCGATTTTCCTCCACGAATCTATATGCCGTTCCCTCTTACGGGTGACTTCCAAGCCACCAAGACTCACGCATCGGCGGACGCCTCCACCTAGGAGTCGTCGTGCCAGGGGACCCGCTCATTTTGTCCGCGTTAGAGCCTCCTCTTTGAATTTCAATGGCAGCCGGTTCGCGGGGAGGTCGCACGCTTCTCCGTATCTTTCTTTGACTCGTCGTGCTGGTGCGCACCGCGACTGTGGCCACCCATGCCGCATCCCATGCCACCCCTGGACAGGAGCCAGACGAACCCAATCCCTAACAGAATCCACAGCCAGTTCTCCGTGAGCCATTCCATGACCACCTTCTCCTTTCAGCGCTTGGCTGAGGCCGCAAAGACATCCAAGAGTTCCCGAATTACCCGCTCCCGATCCTGGTCGTTTTGGCCCTGCAGAGCCTTTGTGACGCAAGTCTGGAGATGGCCCTCCAACACATCTTGATTCAGTTTGTCGATGGCCCGCTGGACCGCGAGGGTCTGATGCAGGATATCGATACAGTATGCCTCCTCCTCTACCATCCGAGTCACTCCCCGGATATGCCCCTCGATCGTGCGCAACCGGTTCAACGCCTCTTCCTTCGTCATCCGCCCCTCCCGTCGCATCCACGGAGCTCAAACTTCCGATCTTGGATCACGAGAAGGGCAAGGCATGTACCACATTGTGTGGACTCGTGGAGAAGTGATCTAACGCATTGAAACCTCACAGTTTCTATGGCAGCTACGGCTCTCTCTCGGAATGCAGCCGGCCGCAGGGATGGGGCACCCCCGCCCCAGGGGGAGGGGGTAGTCTGATCTAAGTGGCGGCCATCTCAGCCTTCACCAAATGGGACATCCGTGTCGCGGTGCGGCGACGGTAACCCTCTCCGGCTCTCTCAGCACGGGCGGTACACGCTAATAAAGTTCCGCCGATCGGCCACCAGGCGCCGGGGGCTTCTTGTTTTCTCTTGAGCCCTCGTGGAACGAGGCAGAGGGACTCTCCGACAAAACGGAAGGAATTTGCTTGATTACCTTTCGAAGATGATCTTGACGACCTCGGCTACCTCCCGGCCATCTTCGTGTCTGGTCGTGACGGAGATGACCCATCCCGGCTTCATGTCGGCGAGCTGCACCCTCTGCTCCTCGAAGCCAGCACCCACGCGGACGAACCTGACGATTCGGGATGTGGGCTTAATCTCGACCGTGACCCGCCGAGTCTTCCCTTGGCTGGTCGCCTCGATGGTGAGGGTACTTGCCGCTGGATCGACCACTTGCACCTTCCCGGAAATCGGTGCTTCATCAGCGAGGACGGTGCTGAGCCAAATGACGCTGATCATCGCAAGCACGTGGACTCTGGTTGCCTGGCCCATTGCTTTCCTCCCGGAGCTTCTGTCATCGGGCTACGCCCGACGCTCGATGGCTTTCGCTAGAGAGGGAAAGGACATAGTACACGAGATCCCAGGCCTGGTCTGGCTCGAGGGCGTCCTCATACGAGGGCATCGGCGTTCCGGTAAGGCCTGTCACCACCGTCCGATAGACATCCTGCGGCGTCGCCCCGTTTTTGAATCGAGAGGGCTCCGTGAGGTCCGTTGCTGTGATCGGGAAGTCGTTCTGATCCTTGAGCGTGGGTGCAGACGGGCCATCCCCCCGCCCACTCCTGCCGTGGCAGGTCCAGCACTCCGCGTCAGCATAGAGTTGTCGACCCCGAGCGATCCGTTCGGGGGTTTCCGGCGGGGGGGCCGGAACGGGGACCGTCTTGACATCCTGTCGCGTCCAAAATCCCTGGTTTAGACTTTTCACATACTCCACGAGTTCGAGGCGCTGTTCCTCAGGCATGTGGCGAAAGCTCGGCATGATGCGGTACCCGCTCAAGCCCAAGGTGAGGGGTCCCCCTCGACTCCGGATCCCCTCGGTGACTGTCCGAAACAGGTCGGCCGTTGTCGGTAACTCCCCCGTGGGGGTGGAACGCAGCTTGAACAAACCGGCGGTGAAATCCCTCGGCTGCGGCGCTCGGTTTGGCGAGAGGGTGGGGCCAACCGATCCATCTCCCTGGCCATCCAGGCCGTGACACGAGACGCAGGCCATCCGATAGATGTCGCGCCCCATCTGCACCATCTCCGGGTGCTCCCAGGGTACGTGCGGGCCCTGGTGTCCCGAAAACGTATGCTGATACGCAATCACCGCCCATCGGTCCTCAACCGAGAGGGTCCCCTTCCATGGGGGCATGGCCGAGCCTCGGGATTTAAACGGCTCAACGGTGCCGCCCTCGCTCGCACGCCAGAACCAGTAGTTATCCCTCATCTCGGCGACGGCATGTCGGTCGCGAAAGTCCGACGGCTTGAGTGGCAGGGCCTGACCCGCGGGACCTTTCCCATCCCCGTGCTCCCCATGACACACGGCGCAGTTGGCAGCGTAGATTTCCTTTCCTCGCGCGATCATGGCCTGATCGGTCCAGACGCTCGGCGGCATAAGGAGGTCCGCGTACTCGAGGGGGGCGGGGACGTGGGCGTGGCCTACCTCTTCTATCTCGTGTTTGTCCTCGCCATTGGCCCTGAGAGCCGGAGGATTTGTGACCCATACCCCGACTGCCAGGGTGACCAAGGCCAGCGGAACGTACCACCAGTGCTTCATACGCATGCGCCTCCTCCCTAGAAATCCCAGTCGATGCCGAGCAGGACTTGATTGCGCCATTCCCGGAGTGGGTGGTGTTCAACAGTACTACGAACGTTCACGCTGTCACGGGCGAAGAAGGCAATGTTCTGCCACAGAAAGTATTTCACCTGGAACGAGAGGACACTGCCGTCTTCCTTCTGGTCCGTCAAGCCCCCTGCCCAGAGCTGATCGAAGCGTGTCGAGAGCATGACCTGCTCGTGGGCAAGGAAATCAAGCGCGAGGGTGAGGCCTGTCGCGGTTCTGTCGAACTCGCCCCCCAATCCGCTGGGGAGATCAAAGACTTGGTCGCGGATCAGCGCGCCGTACACATCAAGCCCCTTCCATCGTGCGTTCGCCGCCACGCCGTATCGAAGCCGATCAATCCGCCGATCGCTGGGGCGATCATGGTCGGTAGGGTCGGGCGCCCACGCCACGCCAAAGCCCCAATTGATCAAGGCCGAAACACTGAAGGCCGACTGA
This sequence comes from candidate division NC10 bacterium CSP1-5, assembly GCA_001443495.1. GTDB lineage: Bacteria > Methylomirabilota > Methylomirabilia > Methylomirabilales > CSP1-5 > CSP1-5. The sequence continues at coordinate 4,861 of LDXR01000020.1, forward strand.
TCCCGCTCACCAAAATCGACGCGCCATGCCGCGTAGGCGTTCCACCCTTCGTTTTCGCGGAGAAACCCGACCTGGACAATCTGGGGATGGTCAATCACCAGGTTGTGGAGCATGGCGTGAAAGTCCACTCCCGGCGCGCCCGGTGTGTTGTACATGACCTGATCGGTCACGAGCTGTGGCTCTCCCTCGTCTCGATCCTTGAAGAGTCCAAAGAACTTCGACGTAAAGGCATAGGGAACCACGGGAAAGCGTTCAACCTCCCCCGCCTTCACTTCCGTTTCCGTGGCCGCGATCAGCTGGCGGTTCGTCGGATAGGAAAAGTTGGTCGACGGATCGATCTTCCCGGCCATCAGCATCGGGCCGTGCATGGTGAAGCCGCCGTGGCGGCCGACCATGGTCTGGTTGCCCATCTGCATCGTCGGGGCCCCGATCAGCCCGAGGACCTGCCCCAGATTGGCCATGAAGAAGGCCTCTTTGCCGAGGCCGACCTCTGCCCTGGTGACAAAGCGGCCATCTTCAAATACCACCGCATTCGGCTCCGCTTCGAGCTCAACAAAGAAGCTCAGATCAGGGAGCAGTGGGCGCGTGACGAAGAGGGTGAACTCCTCAGGAGGAACGAATTTGGATTCCGTGTCGTGAGGCGACTTGGTGGATTCGAATATCCCGCCCTCCATCCGAAACGCCAGCGTGTCCAGAATGGTCTGCGCCAAACCCTTGTCCTTGATGCTTTCACCCAAACCACCCGGGCGCGCGGCACTCGGGATCTGAAAGCCCATCATGTGAAACTGCTCGCCGAAACTATTCAAGCGCGGCGGCCGCGTGTGGCAGACATTACATTGCAGGTCGTATTGTCGCGCAAACGCGGGGACAGCCTCGACGGACTGCACGTACGCGAATCCGATACCTGCGGTGACGAGTGCTAGGAGAACGAGCGAGCGCCTGAGCATACCGTCTGCCTCCGTGTGACGGAGAGCCAATAGAAATGGTTCCCGTGAAGCGCAAAGGAGGAGATTCAGGAAATGGAGGGAGACGGTTAAATGAGGAACGAGGCGTGGAGAAGGAACAGGGGACGGCGGCTACGGACTGGCGGTGCCCAATCGCTTGGTGCGGCAGGGATTAGTGGCCTCGCGGCGAAAAAGATGGCTGGAGTGTCCACAACGGCAAGATCAGGGGAACCAACCACCGGCACGGCGTCTGGGCTGCAGGCCGAGAGGCTATCCGCACCATGTTCGTGGTGCCGGGTCTCAATCTCCGCCGTTGCTGTGTGTTGGAAATGCTGATGACCAGCTAGAGGCACTACGCAGACATGGCTGAGGAGAGCCACTGCCAGGAGTGAGACGAGCAGCCGGTGAAGAATTATCGAACGCCGGTCAGGGTTTTCCATTGGCGGCATTGTAGACGTCGGCGCTCCCGCATGTCAAGCGAGGAAGCAGAAAGGTCCGATAATTCTAGTTCTTATTCGCTCTTCTCGGTTCCCGAACGAAAAACCAGCGTGAGATTTGAGTGTTCTCCCTCTAAAACACTTACTTCCCTCTCGATGGTTCCGAAGGCCTCGTGCCAGGCCAAGAGGTGATACCGGCCGGGTGGGATTCCCCGGATCTCAAACGTCCCGTCCCGCCCAGTCACTGCACTGAAGGGCGACGACGAGATCAGGATGTACGCCCGCATCCAGGTGTGCCCGACGTCACACTCGATGCGCAGGAGCCCCGCCTGCGGAAGCTGCGTCCGCGTTCGATCCCGGAAGTGGGGCAGGGCAACGTGAAAGGCTGTTCTCCCGTCCTGCAGATACGCATGGGCGCTGTGGAGGATCGGGTCGCTGTTCCGAACTTCCAGGGTTGCAAGCGGCTGCGCCACCTGGATGCGAGGCAGGAATTCGCAGCCCCGGTTATCGAGGATGGCGACCGCCTGCTCGGAACCCGGGAGGGGGAAGGTCGCAGCCTGGCCCTCCAAGAGGACCACTGCGTTTTCCACCTCGCCCGTTGCCGAGACCAGGTACCGCCCGAGGGGCCGCTCTTCTCCGCACAACTCGCGGTGCTTGTGCACCGGTACCGACTGCTGCACGGGGAGGGGACCCTGATACAGGATGCGCCCGCTGAGGATCGCGGGGGCCGGGGCGGTGACGGATGGAATTTGGCCGATTGCCCAACCCGTGAGAACCAGCATGATGAGGCCTGCCGTCAGGGCTTGCCCAACTCGCCGAAGCTTCATGCCTGATCTCTCACTCTGCGACCATCCTTTCCCCGGTTCGGATCGCTCACGGTGAGTGCGAAGATTACCGCCGAAACTCCAATGAACGCGGCGATCAGGGTGAAGGCCCATGGGTAGCCGGAGGAGGCGATCAGGAAGCCCGCCAGGATGGGACCCAAGGCCTCGCCGGTGTCCCAGATCGTTCCAAAGACCCCCATGGCCGAACCCATCTGCTCCGTCTTGACCAGTTCTGCCACCAGGGCAGTGGTCGAAGGGGTAACAATAGCGACGCCGAGGCCGAGGAGGGCAGAGAGGAGGAAGAGCGGGCCGAAAGCGGTTGTGTGTGGAATGAAGGGAAGAAAGATTGTGCACAGGACGAGGCCGAGGAGGATCATCGGCTTGCGGCCGATCCGATCCGAGAGGCGCCCTGCGATGGGCTTGGCCAGCATGGTGGTGGCGAGCTGTGCGCCGAGGACGAGGCCGATTTCCGCATCATTGAGGCCGATGTTCTTCGCGTAGGGGGGAAAGAACCCGAGAAACGCGCCGTAACCGACGTACATGGCCGCCTCCATGCTGGAGGAGATGAGGACGGGAGGGCTTTTCAGCACCTCTCCCAGGCCGGCCCGGAACTTCACCCATCGGTCTGATGCCGTGCTTACCTGGAGGGGGCTGGTCTCTCGAGGAAGTAGCACGATCATTGCAAGGGGGAGGAGCCCGAGGAGTCCGACCAGAAGATAGGTTGTCGGATAGCTCGCCGTGGAGAAAAGGACGAAGCCGCCCAAGAGCGGGCCCAGCGTGGCGCCGACATCGCTGGCCGCGGCGAACCATCCCAGTTTTTCTCCTCGTCCCTCCTCGAACAGGTCCACCACATAGGCGGCAGCGACGGGAGAGAAGATCGCTGTGGCGAAACCGTGGAGGAAGCGGAGGAGGAGGAGCTGATTCGGATGGTTCACGAGAGGGTAGAGGAAGGGTGGCCCGGCAAAGAAGAGGCAGCCGAGAAGCATCATCCGCCTTCGGCCCAGGATATCAGAGAGGGCACCCGCGGGGAGCTTGATGAGGATGCCGGTGACGGTGGAGGCGGCGACGATCAGGCCCAGCAGTTCCGGCGAGGCTCCCAAGTCCTGGGCGAAGCGGGGGAGGACCGGGCTTCGGGCCATCTGGTACCCGAGGCGGGAGAACATCCCCGCGAGTATTATGATCAGGAAGGGGCTGAGGAGACGTGCCATCTTCGCCTGTGTTGAGCCTCCTGAATTTTCGGCGCCATGCTGAATCCCAGGCGCACAGCTCGTTTCAGGCCGGCCCGCCATCTCATTTAGCGGGCACGGAGGGGGGCGTGTCAAGGGGGCTCTGCCCACCCTGTTTTTTTCTCTTGACAAGAAGGAAGGTCTCCATTAATCCGTCGAATTCAAGGGCCCTCTTCAGGTGATGAAGAGGATCGTCGGGGGTAGAGGTCAGGAAAGGGGGTGGACAGGATCCACGATGGACGAATCGAACAGTAGCGGTCGAGGGGGGCGGGGAGCGGCCACGGATTGCTCTCCAGTCCAACCCGGAAAAACTGCCCTCCTCCGCGGACGAAACGTCGAGCGGGCCTTAGGGTTCGAACGCATCCACTTCAAGTTCGAAGGGGGAAACCCCACCGGTTCCCAGAAGGACCGAGCCGCCTTTGAGCTCGCGCGGAGGGCGGCTCATGAGGGATACGAGGTTATCACCCTGGCTACCTGTGGGAACTTCGGGGTTGCCGCCGCCTACGCTGCCCAGCACTCTTCTCTCCGGACCCTCATCTTTTTTCCTGAACGCTATCACACCCGCCGTTTAGCAGAGATGACTCGCCTCGGGGCCGAGGTGATCCGGGTCGATGGGGACTACGAGGCGGCGGTGGCCCAGAGTCGAGAAGCCGCGGAGCGGAACGGGCTCTTTGATGCCAATCCGGGGGGGAAGAACGGCGATGCAAGCCTTGAAGCGTACGGGGAGATCGCTCGTGAGATCGTCGAGGTCCTCGGGGACGCTCCACACTCGGTTGCGGTTCCGGTATCCAATGGAACCACGTTAGCGGGCATCTTCGATGGATTCTGTCGCCTGTATGAGAGTGGAAAGACAAGCCGCATGCCCCGCATGATTACGGCCAGCAGCTACCGAAAAAACCCCATCATCAAGAGTTTTCGGGAAGGCCATGCCTTTTGCATGGACCTCCACCCCTCTGAAATCCATGAAACCACGGTCAACGAGCCCTTAATCAATTGGCACTCCTTCGATGGTGAGCTTGCCCTCCGGGCCCTCCGGGCGAGCGGGGGCTACGCCGAACACGCCTCTGATCAGGACATGCTTCAGCACGCTCGTCTCCTGCTCCAACGAGAGGGACTCAGCGTCCTTCCCGCCTCCACCTCCGCCCTCATCGCCTTAGCCAAGGTGCGGTTGAACGGTGGGCTCCCCGAGGATGACCATGTGGTGGTCCTTACCGGGCGCCGCCAGTAAATCGGCAAGCGCAGCGATCAGCTATCAGCTGTCAGCAATCAGCTCGAAACCCCTTCGTAGATCTGCTGACGCCGGATGGCTGACTGCTGACTGCTGAGTCGTGATGGACGGGACCGCCATCGTCTTATGTGAGGGGGCCTTTGGGACCCCGAGTGGGAAGACTGCCCATGGATTGGTCCGTTACACCGATCGGTATCAGGTGCTGGGCGTGATCGACAGCCGGTGGGCAGGCCGGGATGCAGGGGAGGTCCTGGATGGGGCATTCCGTGGCATTCCAATCTTTCGCTCGCTCAAGGAGGCCCTACGGATCCCGGAAAGACTGCAGTATCTTGTCATCGGGCTGGCCCCGGATGGAGGACGCCTCCCGGATGAGTATCGAGGCGTCGTTCGCGAGGCCCTCGAGGCCGGTCTCCATATAGACTCCGGGCTGCACGACTTCCTTGGGGATGATCCTGAATTCGCCGGGCTGGCGCAGGAGCACAACGTTTGCATCCGAGATGTCAGGCGGCCGCCGCCGAGGGAGCAGTTCCACTTCTTCAGTGGAAAGATCGAGGAGGTGACGGCGGTCCGCATCGCCGTGTTGGGGACCGACTCGGCGGTTGGAAAGCGCACCACCGCCCTGAAGCTCACGCAGACCTTGAACGCCCTCGGGTGCAAGACGGTCATGGTCGGAACGGGCCAGACCGCCTGGATGCAAGGGGTCAAGCACTGCATCATCATCGACTCCCTTGTGAACGATTTTGTGACGGGAGAGATCGAGCAGATCATCCATACGGCCTTCGTGGAGGAGCGGCCGCGGGCGATTATCCTGGAAGGGCAGGGATGCATTACCCATCCGGCTTACCCCGGCGGCTTCGAGCTGATCGCTGCCGGTCGGCCCCACGGCATCGTGCTGCAACACGCCCCCAGACGTCTCCATTACGACGGCTTTCCCCAGTACCCCCTGAGTCCTGTGCATCGGGAGATCCGGATCCTGGAGCTCTTATCAGGAGTCCCGGTCGTGGCCCTGAGCCTCAACCATGAGGGGATCATCGATGCGGAGATCCCCACAGAGCTCCGGGCGCTGGAGGAGCGGTACGGCCGACCGACCTTCGATATCCTCACAGGTGGGGCGGAGGGGCTTGCGCGGCTCGTAATGAAATCCTTCGACCTTGATTGAAGACGGACCGATGGAGTCCCTCGGTTGCTTCGATCGGATCAGCATCGAGGACCCGACCCTCTCCGAGAACGGGATCGCCACGCGCTACCTTCTCTGGTCTGGTCCTCACATCGTTTCTACTCGCCTCCTCTTCCGGTACGAGCGCCCGATCCTTGATCCCCACGACCCGCTGATGCGGAATCTCGCACGGCTCATCGTGACGATGCCGGTGATCAACTACGGCCTCTTCACCGACGCGATCACGCTTCGCTTCCCCCTCGAGGCGGTCGATGTCCGGATGGTGGAGGCCATGCTGGAGAACACGGCTCGGGAAATCTATCTGAACAAGATCCTCGGCGAGAACCCGTTTCTCCTCCCGGAGTACCGGCCAACCGCCTTCGTGAAGCCGGATCGGTTTTGCCGCGCAGTCCTGCAGGTCGACGGCGTAGAACGGCTTTCCTGGAAGGTTGCCCTGGACCCCACCGGATACGCCGTCTCATCCTCCGGGGGCAAGGAGAGTCTGCTCAGCTACGGGATCCTGGACGAGATCGGTCTTAAGCCGCATTGCTGCTTCTTTAACGAATCGGGCCGCCACTGGTATACGGCCCTCAATGCCTACCGCTACTTCAGGGCCAACGTGCCTAGGACCTGGCGGGTGTGGAGCAACGTGGATCGTCTGTACAACTTTGTCCTCCGCCACTTGAAGATCATCCGACGCGACTTCCATCGTGTCCGGGCAGACATCTATCCCATTCGCCTCTTTACGGTCGAGGTGATGGCGGCCGCATTTCTTCCCATCCTCTACCGGGAACGGATCGGCCATCTGGTGATCGGCAACGAGTTCGATACCACCCAACGTTCCCGCAGCCACGGGGTCACCCACTACGACATGGTGTATGATCAGAGCCGCGACTTCGATGATTTCATGACCCGATATTTCCGCCGGAAGGGGTTCCCGATCCGTCAATGTTCGATCGTCCGCCCCTTGAGCGAGCTTCTCATCGAGCGAATCCTGGGCCGGCGATACCCCGACCTGTTTCGCCTCCAGACCTCGTGTCACGCCGCCCATCTGGATGGCAACCGGGTATTGCCCTGCGGACGGTGCGAGAAATGCCAGCGGGTCATGGCCCTCATGATCGCCAATGACTTGGACCCGACGGTCATCGGCTATCGCAACGAGGACATTCTCCTCCTCGCGCACCGCCTCAAGAGGACCCGTCTGCGCCAGGAAGGCGCGGCGGTGAGACATCTCTGCCATCTCCTGTGGCGGCGCAACCCGGAGATGCTCCCGGGGAATCGGCCTCCACGGTCCCGTGCAGAGATCGAGTACCTCCGCTTCGATCGCGAACACTCCCCCCTCGATACCATTCCCCCGCCCATCCGTGGGTCGGTCCTGCGGATCATGCTCAAGTATGCGGAAGGGATTGTGCGGAGGCGGGGGCGCAGATGGATTCCGTGTGATCTCCAGGAAACATTGGAGCGCGGCAGAGAGGATCGGGGGAAGCGCGAGGAACAGGCGCCATGATCATCCGAAACGTCGAAATCTTCCCGGTGAGCTTTCGGTTGACCGAGAGCTATGCAACCGCCTACGAGACGACCTCGGAGGTTCACAATGTTGTCTGTCGGATCGAGACCAAGGCCGGTCTCGTGGGGTGGGGAAATGCCGCTCCCGACCCCTATGTCATGGGGGAGACCTCCACTTCCGTCGTACAGGCCATTGACCAGCAGTTGGGCCCGGCGTTGTTAGGTGAGGATGCGACCCGGATCCACTATCTGCATGCCAAGCTCAGCGAGGCCGTCCCCGGCAACTACGCGGCGAAGGCTGGCCTCAACATCGCCCTGTATGATCTCTTGGGTAAGCGCGCGGGGCTCCCCCTCTACCAACTCCTGGGCTGTTACCGCCGGAAGATCCTCACCTCCGTCACGATAGGGATCGCCCCACCGGAGGAGACGGTGAGACGGGCGGTGGCACTGGCGGGGAGGGGATTCAAAGCCCTGAAGCTCAAAGGGGGCCGGGATTGGGAGGAGGATGTGGCGCGGGTGCGCAGGGTCCGTGAGGCGGTCGGGAAGGAGATGCTTCTCCGCCTGGACGCCAATCAGGGCTACGGTGTCGAGGAGGCTCTGAGTTTGATCCAGGCCCTGGAGGGGGTGGGGATCGAGTTTCTCGAGCAACCGACGCGGGCGGAACAGCTCTCCAGCCTGCAGGAGGTCACAGCCCGAAGCCGGATCCCGATCATGGCCGACGAGACCGTCCTGAGCTCCACAGACACCTTCCGCGTGGCGGCTCACTATTACGCCGACCACATCAATATCAAGCTGATGAAGGCGGGAGGACTCACGAACGCCATGAGAATGAATATCATCGCCGAGGCCGGAGAGATCGAGACGATGGCGGGATGCATGGATGAATCGGTGATCTCCATTGCTGCCGCTGCCCATTTCGCCGTCGCCTTTCGGAATGTTCACTACGCCGATCTGGACGGACATCTGGACCTGGACCGGGACGTAGCCAGAGGCGGGATCGTGATTGAAGACGGATTCGTCATCCCCGTCGATGGCCCGGGGCTCGGCCTTGAGGTGGACCTGTAGAAAAGTCCCGATCCCCTGAGCGGATTCCTCCGGTGACTCTAGCGGGGAGAGTTCGGCGAATGCAGTTGCTGCGGAGCCTGGATAAGGGGTCGTTCGGCTGGACCGATCTGAGGGGGCGTGTCTTCAGAGGAGGCCGAGATCCGTGCGCGCAGGGAAGGGTGTGCCCCCGTGCGCGTGGTCTTGACACGGGGCGAGCGGCGCCGTTCGGTGGGTCTCCGTCCCCGGGCATCCGACCCGCTATCCAGGCCGCCCATCATCCCGTGAGACGATTGGTCAGATCATGCAACTGTTTTCGGAATTTTTCGTCTTTGGCAATCAATTCCCGGACCTTGGCACAGGCGTGGATCACCGTCGAGTGATCCTTTCCGCCAAGCTCTGCCCCGATGTCCGGGAGGGATGCGTTCGTTTGTGTTCGACACAGATACATCGCCACCTGGCGGGGAAGGACGATGGACTTGTGCCGGCTTCTTGACAGGAGCTCCTTTTCGTTCAGGCGGAAAAAATCTGACACCACCTCCAGGATCCGGGGGATGGTGATCGCCCTGTCCCCGTTCATGAACTCCTTCAGGATCTCCCGGGCGAGATCGAGCGTGATGGCCTGATTCGTCAGGGAGGCATAGGCGACGATCCGCACTAGGTAGCCCTCCAGCTCCCGAACGTTGGATTTCACATTCGAGGCGATAAAGAGAGATACCTCGTCCGGGATCTGCACACCCTCTGCCTGGGCCTTCTTGCGCAGGATGGCCGCCTTTGTTTCCATGTCGGGGGCCTGGATATCGGCGATGAGGCCCCACTCGAAGCGGGAGCGGAGCCGTTCCTCAAGGCCAGGGATCTCCTTCGGGATGCTGTCGCTCGTCAGAACGATCTGTTTGGAGGCATTGTACAGGTCGTTAAAGGTATGGAAAAACTCCTCCTGGGTCCGCTCTTTTCCCGCAATGAACTGGATATCGTCGATAAGAAGGACATCTACACTCCGGTACCGATTCCGGAATTCGCTGGTGGCGTCGAAGCGGATCGCATTGATGAGGTCGTTGGTGAACTTCTCCGAGGAGACGTAGGAGACTCGAACCAGGTTGTCCCGCTCCAGGACGAGATGGCCGATGGCGTGGAGGAGATGGGTCTTGCCGAGGCCGACGCCGCCATAGACGAAGAGGGGATTGTACACCTTGGAGATCTGCTCAGCGATCGCCAGCGAGGCGGCATGGGCGAGCTGGTTCCCCGCCCCCACGACAAAACTATCGAAGGTGTATTTCGCATTCAGCGAGGTGGTGGGGCCGGAGCGGCGGACGGTCCGCTTCGGCGGGGTTTCCTTGGGAGGGGGGGGTGGGGAGGCATCCTGCTCGGGAACCACGAGCTCTATCTCCACCCGGGTGAAGAGGAGATCCTCGAGGGCGGACCGGAGGAATTCGAGGTAGTGCTCTTCAAACCACTCCTTGAAGAACCGATTGGGCAACAGGATCTGGAGACGATTGTTGTGTATGGTTCCGAGGGTTAGGGGTCGGAACCAGGTTGCAAAACTATGGGGAATGAGTTGTCGTTGGATATTGGAGATAGCTGCCTGCCATACTTCCTGGGACATGAGGGATTGTCCACTCATTCCTTCAGCCTCCTGCAATCCTGCCCGACTTGCGTGGAAAGCTGCTGCCGGAGCCCCCTTCCGCTAGGGTAAGGGGAGCTATCCACATATTATCCACAGGTCCGTGACATTCTAACTTCACCGGAGGCGAGGCGTCTGCGAGTTATCCCCAGAAGTGCATGATTGTGGTTGCAGGTGAGTGGCTCTAAAATTCATTGGACACGAGGGCGAAGCAACGGGTGACGCAGCCCGTTGTAACCGACCTTCGTATTCGAGTCAAGTCCTTTTTAGGGTGGGAAGAGAAATTTTTCGCGGCGCATATCTGGCGCGCAATTACCGGCGAGTCCGCGCGACAGAAAAGGCGATGAATCTGCGGATGAGCTTTCAGTCTGCGTCTACGGGGATCGTGGCGAAGTGGCCATGACCGAACCGAGCAGCTCGTCGAGTTGCCGAGATTTGGCCCAGTATGTTCCCCCGTGCTCTTTCACTTCTGCTTCAACCTTGTCGCTGCCGTACGCGGTCATGATGATGACGCGGGTGTCGGGGGAGACCTTGCGCACCACCTTGAGGAGTTCGAGGCCGTCCGCGCACTCCTGCCCACGCATACGCAGATCAGCCAGGATGACGTCAAACGAGTGGCCCCGTATCGCTTCAAGGGCGGACTCGAGGCTGCAACACGTCCGGACCTCCGCCCCCTGGTTTTTCAAGGCGTGGGCGAGGGCCAGGCGGATCGCGGGGTCGTCTTCCATGATGAGCACGTCAATGGTTGCGCGCATCAAAGCCCCTATCGTCGAAAAGCGGCGTCACTTCAGACGAAACTGCAAGGGGCATACCAAGTGGGGGGGGGTACGGCTGCCACATCGACCCTTATCTGGCGGGTGGTTGCGCGATAGATAGGTAAAAGGAAGGGGGGGNTCTGTCTGAAAACAGGCAGTCGAGACGGTTCAGGAGGGTGGCCGGCGACCTATCGCTCCAGGCGGTACCGCTTGATCTTGTCGAGAAGGGTTGATCGGGAGATCCCCAAGAGCTTTGCCGTCTGGGTGCGGTTTCCCCCCGTAGCCTCCAGCGCCTCGCGGATGTGGGTCTTCTCGAGTTCAGCCAGGGAGGAGAACCGATCCGGGTCTCTGCGGCGCGGGGGTTGGTCCACCGTCACTTCGGTGCTGGCGCGGACGGCCTTGCCGGCGAGTCCCTGAAGATCCGCCGGCAGATGCTCAGGCAGGATCACGTCCCCGGGGCAGAGGATCATCGCGCGCTCGGTCACGTTCTTGAGTTCGCGGACGTTGCCTGGCCACGGATAGGCCAGGAGGATCTCCTGGGCCTGCTGGGAGAATCCCCGAATGCGCTTCTTGAGCAGGGCGTTGAACTCCTGGACAAACAGTTGGCTGAGGAAATGCACATCCCGGCCCCGCTCGCGCAAGGGGGGGATCTCCACCGGCATCACCTTCAATCGGTAGTAGAGGTCCTCTCGAAAGGTGCCGGCCTCCACCAGTTTCTTCAGTTGCTTATTGGTCGCGGTGATGATGCGCACATCGACCGAAATATCCGTGAGACCCCCGACCCGCCGGAAGGTCCGAGCCTCCAGAACCCGCAGGAGCTTGGGCTGGACTGCCGGGGGCATGTCGCCGATTTCGTCCAGGAGGACTGTGCCGCCGTCAGCCACTTCCAGGAGGCCCCGTTTCATCGATTTGGCATCGGTGAATGCCCCCCGTTCGTGGCCGAAGAGCTCCGAGTCCAGAAGATTCTCCGAAAGGCCCGCGCAATTGATCTCTATAAAGGACTTGTCTCGTCGGCCCGATTTCTGGTGGATCGCCTTGGCCATCAGCTCCTTGCCCGTCCCGCTCTCTCCCATGATGAGCACCGTCGTGGAGGGGTTCTGGGCCACGAGATCCACGAGCTTGTTGAGCTCGACGATGGAGGGATGCTCGCCGGGAATGGCTGCGTCGCGGTCCGTCGCCCGTCGCCGGAAATGCTGTCGGTAGTAGGAACGGATCCGGTTTTTCCGGAGCCCCTCCACCGCCTGCGACACCCGGAGCTCCATGGCTGCCAGGTTTCCCTCCGCGGGCTCCTTGATCAGGAAATCTTCGGCGCCACGCTTCACAGCCTCCACGGCCTTTTCGTAGGTCCCGTGGGCGGTGAGCACAATGACGGCGCTATCGGGCTGGTTTTCCTTGATCCGGTCCAGGGCGGTCAGGCCATCCATGTCCGGCAGCTTGAGGTCCAAGAGGATTACATGGGGGGCCTCCTCTCGGACCAGATGAATCCCCTCTGAGGCGGTAGAGGCCTCGAGGACCCGATACCCCTTACGCTCAAAATGGTGCCGGAGGACCTTTCGGATCAGGGACTCGTCATCGATGATGACCAGTGTCGGCTGCATCTTGCTCCTCCGATGACCATTGACCGTTGACCGACGACGTGGGGGGCCATGACCCGGTGACTATGAAGTCCTTTCGGTTATCGGTGAGCGGTCGCCGGGATGGAGGGGGAGTTCGACGGTGAAGGCCGTTCCCTCTCCCGGGCGACTTTCGACGGAAATCCTCCCTCCGTGGTCTTCGACGATGCGTCGGCAGATCGGGAGCCCCAGTCCTGTTCCCCGGGGTTTCGTCGTAAAAAAGAGGTCGAAGATCCGGTCTTGATGCCCAGGGGGGATCCCGCACCCGGTGTCGCTGATAGTCAGCTTTACCTGGTCGGCCTCGCCCTGTCTCTCCGCTAGATGGCCCTCGGTGCGCATGGTCACGGTCCCCTCGGGGGGAGTCGCTTCCAGAGCGTTCTTCAAGAGATTCAAGACGACCTGCTTGAGCTTGTCCGGATCCGCGAGGAGCCACGGCAGGTGGGGATCATAGGCCCTGTGCAGAAGGATGGAGCGCTCGCGGATTTCTCCGGCGTACAGGTGGCAACACGCGTCCAGGAGCTGGTGGAGATCGGTCGGTCTCAGCTCGAGACGCGACTCCCGCCCGAAGAGGAGAAGGTCGCTCACCAGGACATTCAGGCGCTGAGTCTCAAAGAGCATCGCGTCCACCAGCTCTTGATGGGCTGAAGGAAGAGCCACCTCTCGTTTCAGGATCTGGGCCACGGACGTGATCCCAAAGAGGGGGTTCCGGATCTCATGGGCGACGCCCGCCACCACCTGACCGATGGCGGCGAGACGGTCTTTGCGGCGAAGCTCGGCCTGGAGCTGTTTGATCTCACTCAGATCCCGGAAGATGACGATGACCCCCTCTCGGTTTCCCCGGACATCCGTGAGGTACGAGTTGGTGAAGCCGAGGGGAATGGTGGTGCCGTCTCGGAGGGCCAGCTCGAGCTCCCGGTGACTGGACTCGCCGCGGACTTCCAGCAACTCGCCCCCGTTGGGGAAGAGGTCGGTCAGTTTACGATCGATGAGATCGGCGGCGTCGCAGCGCAGGGCGAGGGCTCCCTGGGGGTTGATCAGGGTCATGACTCCGCCCGAATCGGTCACCATCAGTCCGCTGGCCAGGTGACTGATGATGCTCTCGGTGAGGTGCTCGCTCCGGTGGAGTTCGGCGGTGCGCGCCTCGATCCGCTCTCGTAGGTCCGCCGCCAATTCGTGCGTGAGCTGGTGGAGACGGCTCAGCTCCGCCACCTTTTCGTGCAGGGCATGGACGAGCCGGTCATTCTGTACCAGGACACGGTGGTGCGCCTCGGCCCGCCTGACCGCGGCGGCGAGCGCCTCCGGTTCGAGCGGTTTTGGCATATAATCGTACGCGCCGTGCTTCACGGACCCGATGGCGCTCTGGAGTGACGCATAGGCGGTGATCATGATCACCGGAGTCAAGGGGGCAACCCGGGCGAAGTGGGTCAAAGCCTCGACCCCGCCCATCCCGGGCAGCATCACATCCAGGAGGATCACGGCGGGGGGATCGGCCTGGGCTGCCCCGAGGGCCTCGTGAGCGTCGGTCGCCGTTCGGACCTGGAAGCCTGCCTGGCCAAGGATATCGGCGCAGAATTCCCGTATGACGCGCTCGTCGTCCACGACGAGGACGGTCGGTTTAGCTATTTCCAGAGAGGCGGGTCCCATCGTCTTCCCCACTCGATCCTGCGCCCGTAAGGTATCAAGGAGGTCGCAAGTTTTCAACAGGAATGTCCTGCCGCCCACGGGGATCAACGTTGACAGTGATCCGGCGAGCCCCGTATGATCAGCCGTAAGGAGGGAAGCCTGTGCGAGAGGAGGTTTTCTCCGCGGTTCAACGAGCGATCACGACGCACCGGCTTCTGCAGCCGGGAGAAGGGGTGGTGGTGGCGGTCTCGGGCGGCGCCGACTCCATCGTCTTGCTTCACTGCCTGCTCCGACTTCGCGGGCCATGGTCCCTCGAGCTTTCCGTGGCACATTTCGATCATCGCCTTCGGGAGACCTCCCGACAGGATGCCCTCTTTGTCGAGGGGGTTGCCGCCTCGTGGGGCCTGCCGGTGACGACGGGGACCTGGGCGCGAGAGGGGCGTCGCGACCGGTCGCTTCAGGCAGAGGCCCGGCAGGCACGCTACCGCTTTCTTGAGGAGGTGGCATCCCGGGTGGGGGCGACCAAGATTGCCTTGGGGCACCACCGGGACGACCAGGCAGAGACGGTTCTCCTTCACCTCCTCAGGGGCTCGGGCCTTCGAGGACTGAGAGGGATGCTGCCGCTCAGCGATGAGCGCCTGATTCGGCCGCTGCTCGACGTGGGGCGAGAGGAGATCGAGGCCTATGTCAAGGCGCATCAGCTCTCCTTCATGGAGGATCCCTCAAATCGAGACCTCCGCTACCGCCGAAATCGGGTCCGGTGGCGACTCGTCCCGTTGCTTGAGCGGGAGTATAATCCCTCGGTGGCGAGAGGTCTCGCGCGCATGGCGGCCCTGATCGCCCAAGACGAAGCCTATCTTGACGAGATTGCCCGGGAATCCTCGAAGGGCCTCGTGAGTATCGAGGGGGAAACGATCTACCTGAGGCTGAGCTCTCTGCAGGCCTTGGCGCCCGCGATTCGACGCCGCATTCTTGAGCGGGCGATTCGGAGTGTGACCCCGGGCGCATATCTCACCGCCTCCCATCTCGAGGCGGTCGACAGACTGACGGCGCCCGGCGGTCCTGGAGCGGCATCGCTTCCCCAGAATATGAGGGCATGGAGGTCTCAAGGGTTCCTGTATGTGGGGAGGCGCCGCCCGGAGTCGCGCTCTTCCGTGGTCCGTGAAGAGTTGCCGGTGCCCGGCGAGGTGCTCATCCCCGCATGGGGGGTCAGGGTGGAGGCCGCGATCCAGACCGTGCCGATGACCGATCTCCGGGGTGCCGGCCCAGAGCGGGCATATGTGGATTGGAAGCAGGTCGTTCCTCCGCTCGAGGTGCGCAGTTGGAGGTCGGGCGATCGCTTTCGCCCCCTGGGGCTCAAGGGGAGCAAGAAGCTTCAAGATCTCTTCGTCGATGCCAAGGTCCCTCGGGAGAGTCGGGAACAGGTCCCCGTGGTCACGGATCAGCAGGGGATTCTGTGGGTGTCCGGGTTGCGGATCGATGAACGGGGACGAGTGGGGGGAGCGACCGAGCAGGTGTTGGTCCTGACATTGCATCGCGAGGGAGGCTCCGGGGAGGCTTCGCCTCGCCCATGGGACTTGGCATCTCGTGAGTGATATGCTATTTTCTATACTCCCAGGTGACAGGTGCCCTGGTGGCGTCCAGTCCCGGATCCGAAGGAGGGTTGGCAGTTGAGTCCGTTGATGAAAAATATGGCCCTCTGGCTGGTGATCATCCTGAGCATGATTCTCCTCTTCGGTATCTTCAGCCAGAGTCAGACGGGAAGGAAGGAGCTCAATTTCAGCGAGTTTCTGGCGCGAGTTGAGCAGGGGGAGGTCGCGGAAGTAGAGCTCAAGGGGGCGGCCATCACCGGAAAGCTCAAGGATGGCACCCCCTTCCAGACCTACGCCGCCGAGGACCCCGAGCTGATCCCGAGCCTCCGGAAACAGGGGGTGGTCATCTCTGCTAAGCCCGTGGAACAGACCCCCTGGTGGAGCTTGGTCCTCAACTGGCTGCCGATGCTCCTCTTCATCGGCGTCTGGGTCTTCTTCATGCGCCAGATGCAGGGCGGAGGCGCCAAGGCCCTCTCCTTTGGAAAGGCGAGGGCCCGGCTCCTCACGGAGAAACAGAACCGGGTGACCTTTGCGGATGTGGCGGGCGTGGACGAGGCCAAGGAGGAGCTGGAAGAGATCATCGAGTTTCTCAAGGACCCCCAGAAGTTCCAGAAGCTCGGTGGTCGGATCCCCAAGGGGGTTCTGCTGATGGGGCCGCCGGGGACGGGGAAGACCTTGCTGGCCCGCGCCATTGCGGGTGAGGCCAATGTCCCGTTCTTTTCGATCTCTGGTTCTGACTTCGTGGAGATGTTTGTGGGCGTCGGGGCCTCTCGGGTCCGCGACCTGTTTGAGCAGGGGAAGAAGCATGCCCCCTGCATCATCTTCATGGATGAGATTGACGCGGTCGGTCGGCATCGGGGGGCGGGGCTTGGGGGCGGCCATGACGAACGGGAGCAGACGCTGAACCAGCTCCTGGTCGAGATGGATGGCTTCGAGTCGAACGAAGGCGTGATTCTCATCGCCGCGACCAATCGGCCCGATGTGTTGGACCCGGCGCTGCTTCGGCCGGGGCGGTTCGATCGACAGGTGATAGTGGCGCGGCCCGATATTCGCGGCCGGGAGGAGATCCTGAAGGTCCACGTCAAGAAGATCCCCCTCGCACCCGATGTAGACCTGGCGATCCTGGCCCGAGGGACGCCGGGGTTCTCCGGGGCGGATCTGGCGAATCTCGTGAACGAGGCGGCCCTCCTGGCCGCGCGGGAGGACAAGAAATTTGTCGAGAGGAAGGACTTTGAGAGCGCCAAGGACAAGGTCCTCATGGGGGTGGAGCGCAAGAGCCTGATCTTGAGTGAGGAAGAGCGGCGGGCCACGGCCTATCATGAGGCGGGGCATGCTCTGGTGGCCAAGCTCATCCCAGGGGCCGATCCGATCCACAAGGTGACGATCATCCCGCGAGGCCGGGCCCTCGGCATTACCCAACAGCTCCCGATGGACGAGAAGCACAACTACCATCGGGAGTATCTGTTGGACAATATCACCATCCTTATGGGGGGCCGGGTGGCGGAGGAGCTGGTGCTGGGGCACATGAGCACCGGGGCGGGGAACGACCTGGAGCGCGCCACGGATCTCGCCCGCAAGATGGTATGTGAGTGGGGGATGAGCGAGAAGCTGGGTCCCCTGACCTTTGGGAAACGAGAGGAGATGATCTTCCTGGGGAAGGAGATCGCCCAGCATCAGGACTATAGCGAACAGACGGCCCAGGAGATCGATCAGGAAGTCCGCCGCTTTGTCATCGAGGCCTATGAGCGGGCCAAGGAGCTGGGCAAATCCCGGATCGGAGCACTCCACGCCCTGGCTGCTGCCCTGTTAGAGCGGGAGGTGTTGGAGGGACCGGAGATTGATGTCATCATCACAGGGGCACCCGCCTGAGACCTGGGCGCCTCCCGGCGATCGGCTGCCCCCACTCCGGTGCCGGCGCTTCTCCCTCGACGTGGCGGCCCGCACGCGGATCATGGGGGTCCTTAATGTGACCCCCGATTCTTTTTCCGATGGGGGGCGGTATCTCGATCCGGGCCGGGCGGCCGAGCACGCCCATCAGATGGTCGAGGAGGGGGCCGATCTGATCGATGTGGGCGGAGAGTCGACTCGACCGGGATCCCTACCGGTCTCGACCGAAGAAGAGCTTCGCCGGATCCTTCCAACCCTCAGGCACCTGGTCGATAAGCTTCCCGTGCCCATCTCCGTGGACACCACCAAGGCCGACGTGGCGGCCGCGGTGTTGGCGGAGGGGGTAGATGTGATCAATGACATCAGCGGCCTCGGCTTCGATCCTCGCGTGGCGTCGGTGGTAGCAGAAGCGGGGGCCGGTCTCATCCTGGGACACATGCGAGGGACGCCCCGGACGATGCAGCAGGATCCCCGGTACGCTGACCTGCTGGTGGACGTTCGGGAGCATCTCAGGGAGCGGATCCTCTTGGCCGAGGCGGCCGGCGTGCATCCTGAGGCCATCGTGGTGGATCCCGGGATAGGGTTTGGGAAGAGCGTCGACCACAATCTACTTCTGCTGAAATGCCTACCGGAGCTTCACGGGCTGAAAAAGCCCATCCTGGTCGGGCCGTCCCGGAAGTCCTTCATCGGGAGGATCCTGGATCTGCCGATCGAGGAGCGGACGGAGGGAACGGCGGCCGCAGTCGCCGTGGCCATCTGGCAGGGTGCCCATATCGTCCGGGTGCACGATGTCCGGGCCACGGTCCGGGTCGCCCGAATGACCCAGGCCATTCGGGGGGCATCTGGGCCCTGAGCGGCTCGACTGAGGCCTCCACGGTGAGCTCGGCCGAACCGCTCACCGCCCTGAGCACGTCGAAGGGTTCGCCGCAGTCTTGTCGAGGGGTCTTGGTCTGAGCTTGTCGAAGGGTGGTTCGATCGACATCGCAGGGCGGTAGATACAAAGGAGCGCGGTTCGTGGGGAAGTTCTTTGGGACCGACGGGGTGCGCGGCGTCGCTAACGAAGAGCCGATGACGCCGGAGACAGTGGTGAAGCTCGGTCGGGCGGCCGCCTATCTGTTCAAGACGCGGGCGGGCAGGCACAAGATCGTCATCGGGAAGGATACGCGGCTCCACGGCTATATGCTGGAGTGCGCCCTGACGTCCGGGATCTGTTCGATGGGGGTGGATGTCCTGCTGGTCGGTCCCCTCCCGACTCCCGGAATCGCTTTTATCACGCGGACGCTGCGGGCCGATGCAGGCATTGTCATCTCCGCGTCCCACAATCCCTTTGAGGACAACGGGATCAAGTTCTTCTCCGGGGAAGGGCTCAAGCTGCCAGATGAGATGGAGGCGCGCATCGAGGAGCTCATTGAGAGCCGGGAGATCGAGCGACTTCGCCCGCTTGCCGCCGAGATCGGCAAGGCCTATCGAGTCAATGATGCGGCCGGCCGATACATCGAGTTTGCCAAGGGGACCGTCCCCAAGGGGCTTGCCTTTCAAGGGCTCAAGGTCGTGGTGGATTGCGCCCACGGAGCCACGTACAAGGTGGCCCCCACGATCCTCAGGGAACTCGGGGCCATGGTCATCCCTTTGAACATCCAGCCGAACGGGGTCAATATTAACGACGGCTGCGGCTCCCTCTATCCAGGGGTGGTGAGAGAGGCGGTCCTGAAGCACAAGGCCGACGTGGGCATCTCACACGACGGGGACGGAGATCGGGTGATCCTGGTGGACGAGACCGGGTCGGTGCTTGACGGGGATCATATCCTGGCCATCTGCGCCCTTGATCTGAAGAGGCAGGGCCTCCTCCGGTCGGATACCCTCGTAGCGACGGTGATGAGCAATGTCGGACTCGAAGTCTGTTTGAAGGAGGCAGGCATCGCCGTCGTGCGGGCCCCGGTGGGAGATCGCTACGTCTTGGAAGAGATGCTCCGGCACGGGTACAGTTTGGGCGGAGAGCAGTCCGGACACATCGTCTTCCTCGATCACAATACGACCGGAGACGGAGTGGTGACGGCGCTGCAGGTCCTCTCTCGAATGGTGACGGCGCAGGAGCCTCTCTCGAAGCTTCGGCGGTATATGACCGTGTATCCCCAGGTCTTGATCAACGTTCGGGTGACCGAGAGGCAGGACCTGGGATCGGTCCCTGCCGTGCAGGGGGCGATCGCGAAGGCCGAGGCGCAGCTTGACGGAGGCGGGCGGGTCTTGGTGCGCTATTCGGGGACCGAGCCAGTCGCCAGGGTGATGGTGGAGGGACGGGACGCCGAGCAGGTGGGACTTCTGGCGAGATCGATCGCGCAGGTCATCGAGAAAGAATTGGGATAGGACTCGGCATCGGTGATCGGATGGCGAAGGTGATGCGACCTCGCTTATCGGTCAATGTGGATCACATCGCGACGCTCCGGCAGGCGCGGAGGGGGTCAGAGCCTGACCCGGTGGCCGCGGCCATCCTCGCCGAAGTGGCGGGGGCTTCGGGTATCATCGTCCACCTTCGGGAGGACCGGCGCCACATCCAGGATCGGGACCTGCGGCTGCTGAAAGAGGTGGTGAAGACCCAGTTGAATCTGGAAATGGCCGCAACGGACGAGATGGTCAAGATCGCCCTCGAGGTCCTCCCTGATGTGGCTACCCTCGTGCCCGAGCGACGGCAGGAGCTGACGACCGAGGGGGGCCTGGATGTTGCCGGGCAGGAAGAGCGGCTGGCTCGGGTGGTCCGCGTGCTGATCGAAGGGGGGATCAGGGTCAGCCTTTTCATCGATCCTTCGCCTGAGCAGGTGAAGACCTCGAAGCGTACCGGGGCCCCGTTCGTGGAGATTCACACGGGGCGATATGCGGAGGCGCAGACAGAGGCTGAGCGTCAGAAGGCGCTCCTCAAGATCATGGAAGCTGCCCGGCTCGCGCGAGACCTGGGCCTGCGAGTGGGCGCCGGACACGGTTTGACCTATCAAAATGTGATACCCGTCGCGGCGATTCCGGAAGTGGAAGAGCTGAACATCGGACACAGCATCGTCGGGCGGGCATCCCTGGTGGGTATGGATCGAGCCGTCCGTGAGATGCGGGATCTCATTCGTGGAGCTCGCTAGACTCAGTCCTCAGTCCTGAGTGCGAGGACTCAGTGACGAAAACTGAGCCAACTGTGATAGGGGAGGGTGTTCGCCGGACGATGATCGTGGGAGTGGGTACTGACCTCGTGTCGATTCCGCGAATGCGGGCGGTGCTGGCACGGTACCGGGATCGGCTCTGTCGGCGCCTCTACACGGCCGAGGAGAGGGCTGAGGGGGACGAGCGTCCTCTCCCGGAGCTCCACTTTGCCTCTCGGTTCGCCGCCAAGGAGGCGGTCCTGAAGGCGCTGGGGACCGGGTGGGGGGCGGGCGTCGCCTGGCGAGAGGTTGAGATCGTTGGACCTCGAGGGAGGCCGCCGGAGGTGAAATTATCGGGCCGGGCGCGTCTCGTGGCGGAAGAGAGGGGAATCCGTTACCTGCACCTGAGCCTGAGCCACGATGGGGACTACGCGGTCGCCTTTGTTGTCGCCACCGACTGATGGGGAGCAGTCCGCAGTCCGCTATCAGCATCAAAGGCTCTTAGCTGAGGGCTGGCTGCTGACAGCTGACGGCTATACAGATGAAGGTCGTTACCGCCAAAGAGATACAGGAACTGGATCGCCGGGCTGAGGCGGAGTACGGCATCTCCTCCCTCATCCTGATGGAGAATGCCGGGGCCGGAGCCGTCCGCGCGATGGAGCAGCACTTCCCACGACTGTACCGGTCCCGGGTAGTGGTGGTGTGCGGGAAGGGGAATAACGGGGGCGATGGGTTGGTGGTGGCCCGGCACCTGGTGAACGGCGGGGCCAGCGTCCAGGTCCTCCTGCTGGCGAAGAAGGAGGAGGTCAAGGGGGATGCGGCGGTCAATCTGGGGATCGCCCAGCGGTCGGGGATTCCGCTCGCCGAGGTGACCAGTGGCCGGGACCTCCACAAGCATCGAGAGTCCCTTGTCGCTGCCGATCTGATTGTCGATGCGATCCTCGGGACTGGCCTCACCGGGCCGGCCCAGGGGATCGCCGCCGAGGCGATCCAGCTCCTCAATGGCCTCGGGCGACCCCTCGTGGCTTTAGATCTCCCCTCCGGCCTCGGCTCGGACGATGGTCTCATCCAGGAGCCATGCATTCGAGCGCAGCTTACCCTGACCCTTGCCCTTCCGAAGCGGAGTTTGCTCCTCTTTCCGGCGGCTCGATGCGCGGGGGAGGTCCGGGTGGTGGATATTGGCATCCCTCGGGTGCTCCTCACGGACTCCAAGCTGACGGTGGAACTCACCGAGCCGGAAGAGATAAAAACAGCACTCCCACCGCGGGACCCGGATGCTCACAAGGGGACCTACGGTCATGTCCTGGTCCTCGCCGGATCGCCCGGCAAGACCGGTGCGGCAGCGCTGTGCAGCCTTGCCGCCTTACGGGCGGGTGCGGGGCTGGTCACGTTGGCTGTCCCGGAAGGGCTCAACGACCTCATGGAGGTCAAGCTGACCGAAGTGATGACCGTTGGGCTTCCCGAAACCGAGGAGCGGACCGTCGCCTTCCAGGCCAGGGACGCGCTGCTCGGTCTCATGGAGGGGAAGCGGGTCCTCGCGCTGGGGCCAGGTCTCTCCACGCATCCCGAGACCGTCCGTCTCGTGGCTGCCCTGATCCAGGCTGCGAAGATCCCGCTGGTCATCGATGCGGATGGCATCACCGCCCTGGCCCGTCAGCCGGAGGTGCTCTCGAAGGCCTCGGTCCCCGTGATCCTGACACCCCACCCCGGTGAATTGGGCCGCCTGCTCTCGGTTCCCAAGGAGGAGGTCATAGAGAAACAGATCCCGATCGCTCAGAAGGTCACCTCGACCTACAATGTGACCCTCGTCTTGAAGGGGGCCCGGACCCTGATCGCTGAGCCTGGGGGCGCGGTCCACATCAATCCGAGCGGCAACCCCGGGATGGCGACGGCGGGGGTCGGCGATGTGCTAACCGGCGTGATCGCCGGCCTGATCAGCCAGGGGTTGGCGCCGGCCATAGGCGCCGTGGTGGGGGTCTACCTTCACGGGCTGGCCGGGGACCTTGCCTGCCGTGAGCTCGGTCCCGAGGCCATGATCGCCAGCGATCTGCTGGAAAAGCTTCCCGAGGCGATCCGCGCCTTCAAGGACGGGACTGTGCCTCGTCACGCATGCTGGGAAGCCGGCGCGTCGACGTAGTGTGAACCCGCCTCGAGCGCAACGGTCTTGGCCCTGCATCAGGTCTGCTTCCCAATAGTTCATTCCTCTCAAGGTCTCCTCAACGTCTTTCGATCCCTCGCAAAAGGACGAGAGTTCAGACCGAACCTTCTTGATGAGGGACAAGACTGTCATGCCAGGGGGCGATCAGTTGAAGGGGAGGCGGAGGGTGTGGAGGATCCACTTCATCCACCCCCCTCGGGGGACGGCGTTCATGGCGACCAGGTCGGCGCGCGCAATCTCCTGGCCTTCGGCGGTGATCACGGCTTCTCCAACCTTCTGCCCCTCGGAGATAGGCGCGATGAGCTTCTCGGGAAGCTGGTAGGTAAGGGTTGGCTCGGGGGCCCCGTTCCTGACGGTGACGGTGCCGGGCCGCTTCACCGAGATGGCGAGGAGATCTTCCGCCCCCTTCCAGACGGGAAGATTCTTCACCCGGTCCCCTGGACGGAAGAAGTACACATTGTGAAAGTTCTTGAACCCGTAGTTGAGGAGGCGGAGCGCGATCTCGTGCCGGCTCCGTTCATTGCGCGCCCCGAGGACGACAGCGATCAGTCGCCGTTCCCCCTCCTTTCCGGTCAGCACGATGTGATAGCCGGCCCCCTCCAACCAGCCGGTCTTGAGGCCGTCCACGCGGGGATCCTTCCCAAGGAGGTGGTTCCGGTTCTGTTGTCTGATCCCGTTGTATTCGAAGTTCTTCATGGAGTGAAGCTGCAGCGCGGCCGGATGATCCTGGATGAGGTGAAGCGCCAGGCGCGCCATGTCGCGGGCCGTGCTATACTGGTTCTCGGCCGGAAGGCCGTGGGGATTCTGGAATTGGGTATCGCTGAGCCCCAGTTCTGACGCCTTGGCGTTCATCCGAGCCACAAAGGCGGCCGGAAACCCTGCGATGTGTTCTGCAAGGGCAATCGTGGCGTCATTTCCGGAGACGATGGCTACCCCCTGCAAGAGCTTTTCAAAGCTGACCCGGTCTCCCGTCTGCAAGAAGACCTGGGACCCGCCCATCTTTGAAGCCTGCTGACTGGCGGAGACCTGCTCGTCCAGGCGAACGGTTCCCCCCCGGAGGGCGTCGAAGGCGAGATAGACGGTCATGAGCTTGGTGAGGCTGGCAGGCGCAATGCGCCCGGTCCCGTTTTGGTCGTAGAGGACCTGTCCGGAGTCGGCATCGAGGAGCAGTGCTGCCTTCGCGTCGACCTGAAGGGCGGGCGCGTGCGTCCCTGCGTGAGTCGAGCGGACAAAAAGGACCATCAGGAATACCGCAATGGGGCAGCCTGTCCGGCGCTGCATCGGCACCTCCGTCAGGGTTCGCCTTCGGCCCCCAGGTCGGGAGAGAGTATAGCACACTTCCCGATGGCGATGCCTCTTCGTCCGTGAGGCCTTCGCCCGTGATGTCCGACGAGGGGAGGAGAGCATGGAGCGTGTTGCGGCGGCCAAGCGGCATGGGAAGAAGGTTACCGTGATCTCCACCTCTCCGGCCGAGACGCAGCGACTGGGGATCTGGGTAGGACGGCGCCTGAACGCGGGGGACGTGATAAGCCTCACGGGAGACATGGGAACAGGGAAGACTCTCTTCACGCGGGGGATCGCAGAGGGGTTGGGAGTTCCTCGGGGACAAGGGGTCCGGAGCCCAACGTTCACCCTGGTCCATGAATATACAGGAAGGCACCCGATCTATCATATCGATCTCTACCGCCTTCGGGGGAAGGAGTTGGAAGAGATCGGATGGGAAGAGTATCTTTGGGGGGAGGGAGTGACGGTGATCGAGGCGGCCGAGAAGATTGAGCAGCGTCTTCCGGAGGAACGGCTCGACGTCGTTTTGGTGAGGGAGGGGGTACGGCAGCGGCGTCTTGTCCTGGTCGGATACGGCCGTCGGTTTCACCTGCTGGTCAAGGCCCTGGCGATGCGGGGAGGCCGCTGAGCCTTTTTCCGTTGCATGAGTCGAGATTCCATGTTAGGTAATTGAGCGCTTTATTATGCCGCATGCCCTGTGGCCGGGCACATGTGAGTATGGGTTTGGGGGGAAGGAGATGAGGCGCAGAAGAAGGTACCGTCTCTGGGTGGCCGCATCGGCCGCGATGCTCGCCTGCCTTGCCGTGGGTCCCCATCTGGCTCATGGCCAGAAACCGTTCTGGCGTGAGGGGGGCCTGGTCGATGAACCGAGCTCGGATCTTGCGCGGCTCAATCGTTCCCTGACCCAGTTGGCGGCCTTGATCCAGCCCGCGGTGGTACAGATCGGGATCGAGCGGGGAGCAGAGGATCAGGTTCCGCAGGACCATCCTCCCCTTCCCGAGGAACAACCAGAACGTCCTCGGGTGGGTTCGGGATTCATCATCAGCGCGGACGGCTACATCTTGACCAACCACCATGTCGTCGGTGAGGACCGAGAGGTGGAGGTGGAACTGTACGACGGCCGGACCCTCCCCGCCAAGGTGGTCGGCAAGGATCGCCGGACCGATCTCGCCCTCCTGAAGGTGGATGGCGGGGGCTCCCTGCCGGTCCTCCCGCTGGGGAACTCGGACCACGTGCAGATCGGCGAGCTGGTCATTGCGGCCGGCAATCCCTTCGGACTGGAGCACACCGTGACCGTCGGGGTCGTGAGCCGGAAGGGACATGGGTTCGGACGACTCGGCTTTTTCGATGACTATATCCAGACCGACGCCTCCATCAGCCCGGGGAACAGTGGAGGCCCCCTGGTGAATATGCGGGGGGAGGTCATCGGGATCAACACCGCTGTGATCCCCCGGCAGCGGATCGGCTTTGCCGTCCCGATCAACCTCGCCAAGTCGGTCCTGCCCCAGCTCCAGGCGCGGGGCCAGGTCTCGTGGGGCTTTCTGGGGATCGGAATCCAGGAGCTCAGCGCACCGTTGACCCAGGCCCTGGGGATGTCCAAGAAGCAGGGAGCCTTGGTGACCAACCTTCTCTCGGGACTGGCGGCCGAGAGGGCGGGACTTCAGCGGGGGGATGTGATCCTGGAGTTTGACGGCACCGACATTACGGATGTGCGGACCCTGCAGCAACGCGTGGCTCGCACTCCGGTGGGGACCAAGGCGAAGATCAGGATCCTCCGTCAGGGTGAGGTCCAGAGCGTGACCGTTGTGATAGGGGAGTTCAACCCAGAAGTAGAGGCGCTGGCGCGTCCCGAGCGGTCTCCGGAGCCGGCGCCTAAGGAGGTCATGGGTCTCACGCTCGAGGAGCTGACGCCCGAGACCGCCAAGAAGTTCCGGTTGAGCGTGGAGAAGGGGCTGGTTGTGACCGAGGTGACCAAGGGAAGCTCCGCGGCGCGGGCCGGCGTCCGCCCGGGCGATCTTTTGACGGAGGTGGATCAGAAAACGGTCAAGACCATCCAGGAGGTGCACCAGGCGCTGAAAGGGTGGAAGCGACAGATCCACCTCTTTCTGATGCAGCGCGGTACGAGCTTCTTTTACGTGGGGGTCCGGAAACAGGGATAGAACTGCAGGTGGTGGCGATACGGACAAACGGCAGGCCCCTGCGCGGATGCGCAGGGGCCTGGTTTTTCTCGATCCGTTTAGCGGACAAATTTCTTGAAGCGGTCGTTGATGCGGCCCCAGTGCAGGTTGCCGAGGAAGTTATCGATGTATTTTGCCCGTCCGGGGCCATCCTTGTGGTAGTAGGCGTGCTCAAAGACGTCGCACGCGATCAGCGGGACGCCACCCCAGATGGCTCCGTACTGGTGCTCGTCTACCTCGACGTTCAAGAGGCGCCGAGACCAGAGGGCATCGTACACCAGAAGGGCCCAGCCGCTCAACTTGGCCGAAATACCGGTCGCCTTGAAGTCAGCCTTCCACGCGTCGAGAGAGCCGAAGTCCCGTTCGATGGCCTTCAGGACGTCGGCGCCTTTCTTGGGGTCGCCGTCTCCCCCTATCACTTCCCAGTAGACATCGTGGAGGAGGGCCCCGGCATGATTCCAGGTGAAGCGGCGCTTGAGCTCTCCGACGATGCTGTAGTTGCCATTGGCGGCGGCCCGATCCGCCGACTCGAGGCCTTTCTCGATATTATTCAGCGCCGTTACATAGCCCTTGTGGTGCGTGTTGTAATGCCAATCGGTGGTCTCAGGGCTGACGACGCTGGTGAGCAACGTCTTTGCTTCCTGATCCGTGTACGGGCGCGGGGTGAGCTTCCACTCGTAGGCCATCGCTGTCCTCCCTTTCCTTCAGGTTTTCGTTGGGCCCAGGCGACACCCCGTCCTCTGGAAGGGACAGGGGAACGTCTCCGATTGGCGGGCGAACGGAAAAACCTTAACGCACGTGAACCTCGATGTTCCAGCGTAGTCTATTGCGACCCGCCGGGAAGGTCAAGGGGAAAGCGGCGAGGTCGTCCGTTCCCTCTAAATTCTCGACATTCCATCATAATTCTTATAAAATAGTTGAAGTGTATTCCCTCGCTCGCGACACTGATTCATGAGACGCGTGAAGAGCGTCCCGGTGCTAAACACATCCGTAACGGGCCGTCCATCGTGTAACGTCAACGCAGGCCCTGGAGAACCGGACCTGGCGGATCGTTCGGGATGCCTGAGGGACGGGAGGACCGATGGATACGGTGACGCATGCCCTGGCGGGGACCTTGATCGCCCAGGCTGGCTTTCGTCAGCGGATGGGGAGGGTCGCCACGGGTGCCCTCACCGTGAGTGCCGCTGCGCCGGACATTGATGGGTTCATGCGCTTTCAGGATACCGCCTTCTACCTCTCGGTCCATCGAGGCATCACCCACTCCTTCGTCGGCGGGGCAGTGTTGGCATTGCTCCTCGCTGCCCTCTTCTATCGATGCAGTGCGTATAAGCATTACTGGCGACTCGCCGGCCTTTGCTACCTCGGTATCCTGAGCCATATCGTCCTCGATCTCTTCACGAGCTATGGGACGATGATCTTCCTCCCATTCAACGGACAGAGAATCGCCTGGGACACCCTTTTTATCATCGATATCTTCGTCTCCGGTGTCATCGTCGTCGGCATTGTCCTGGCGTATCGTTGGCCATTCCACTCGATCCGCGTCGGGCGCACGGCCCTCGTTCTGTTGGGCGGCTATATGCTCGTGGCTGCGGCGGCGCATCAGTCGGCCCTGATTCGGCTTCGCGGCCGAGTAGAGCGGGAGAACCTCCCGGCCACGCGGCTGGCCGCCTTCCCCATGCCCTTTGGTCCTCTCCGCTGGTCTGGTGTGGTCGCCACGGATGAGGCTACGTATCATGTCATCTTTTCCCTCCTGGACCGAGGGGATCGGTCGTTTCGAGTCTACCCCTTGCCGCGGAATGGCCCCCTTTTCCGGCGAGCCGAAGAGGAAGACGTCGTGGCTGTCTTTCGCTGGTTCGCCCGCTTCCCGGTCGTCACCGTCAGGCAGGGCGCGGTCGGGCCGGTCGTTCAGTATTTCGATCTGCAGTTCAGCCAGATTGAGGGAAGACAGCCCTTCCTCGTCGAGGTGGACTTCGATAGGCACGGCGAGCCTCGATCGTCCGGATTCGCCCCCCGATGAGGTGGCCGACACACGAGCCCTGTCCCCCCGACATCTCGCTTGAAGCTCTTCCCGACCATGAGCCCCCGAGAGGCCAGCAAAGACGGTCGCTTGCGGCGTCTATCCATGGATGGTACAATCCCGTCTCAGAGGAGATGGTGTGCAGGACACAGGCGACCGGGTGGATCGCGAGGCGCTGGCGCCCCTCTTCCTCCCGACCCTGACATGCCTCTCGAAACACGGGGGCGCGCGGTGATTGTCCTGGGGATCGAGAGCGCCAGCCCTCAAGGGGGGGTGGCCCTGGTGGGGGAAGAGGGGGTTATCGCCGAGTACGTCCTGAACGTGAAAGCAACCTACGCCGAGCGCCTCATGCCGGCCATTGACCGCGTCCTTCACGATGCCCGGATGAGTATCCCCGAGGTGGAGGGACTGGCGGTCTCCATCGGGCCGGGCTCGTTCACCGGGCTCAGGATCGGACTCAGCACGGTCAAGGGGTTGGCGCTGGCCACGGGAAAGCCGGTCGTGGGGGTCCCCACGCTTCAGGCCATGGCCTGGAGCCTGCCGTATTGCCGCTATCCCGTCTGCCCCATTCTGGATGCCCGGAAGAAAGAGCTCTACAGCGCCCTCTTCGAGTATCGGGGGGTCGAGCTCGTCTGCCTGAGAGAAGAGAGGGCCCTCCTTCCCGAAGCACTCGTGCAGTGGATCAGTCAGCCCACCCTCTTCCTCGGTGATGGGTGGCACGTCTATGGGGCCTTCTTGCGGGAGGCGCTCGGGGGGCTGGCGATCCCACCCCCCGCCTTGCGAGGGGCGTCGCCGGCCGCCGTGGCGGATCTCGGGCGGCGGCGGCTGCTGCGAGGCGACAGGGACCAGGTCGAGGAGTTAGTCCCCCGGTACATTCGGCCCTCGGAGGCAGAGCTGAAGCGGCGGGAGAGAGAGTGAGGGTGTCCAGGGGGGCGTTCAGGATCGAACAGATGCAGCCGGAGGATCTCGACGAGGTTCTCCGCGTCGAGGCAGCCTCTTTTGCCGAACCGTGGACCCGGGAGATGTTCCAGCGGGAGATGACCCCCGGCGTTGCTGTGGCGCTGGTGGCGCGGTCCAGTGAGGATGAGCTGTGGGGCTACCTCTGCGGATCGGTCGTGGTGGGGGAATTTCACATCGACAATATCGCCGTTGAGCCCCGCGTGCGACGCCAGGGGGTGGGCAAGACGCTTCTCCTTGCGGCCTTACGTGAGGCCGCTCGCGTCGGGGCGAAGGTCGTCTTTCTTGAGGTTCGGGCGTCGAACCTGACGGCCCAGGCCCTGTACCGACGCTTCGGTTTCACCGTCGTGGGGCGGAGACGGCGATACTATACCGGGCCGGCGGAAGACGCGCTCATCATGTGCCTCGATCACCTGGATGAAGCGGTGGCGGCTCGGTCGAGGGCCGAAAGGGCTTGACAAGATCGCGGCTTTCGCCCTTTTATGGAGCGGTCTTCCGTGCGGTGCGTGCCATTTGATTGATCAGGAGCTAGACGTGAGGCGGTGCATCCTCCGGCTCTTCCCGTGGGCTCTTCTCTGCGCTGAGGTCTTCTTTCCCGGCTTCGGTTGGGCCCAGGAGAGTCCTTCCATCAAGATCGGGACCCTGTTCCAGATGGCCGGTTCAGGGGCGGAATACGGCAGACACGGATCCCAGGGGGCGATGATGGCCGAGAAGGAAATCAACGAGCGGGGGGGAATCCTGGGGCGGAGGCTGGAGGTGTTCGTGGCACACGAGGGCATCCCCACGGTTGCGGTGGACAAGGTCCTGAGGTACATCCTCGAGGAGGGGGTGGACTTCCTCGTGGGAGTGGATTCGTCGAGCGTCGCCTCGGCGGTGAGCGCGGTGGCCAAGCAGCATCGGAAGATCATTCTCTTTACGCACGCCCGTGCCGATCAGCTGACCGGATGGGCGTGTCACCGCTACGCCTTTCGGATCGCGCCCAATGCTATCATGGACGCCCGCGCGGCGGCGCTGGTCATGAAGGACAGGCCGGCCAAGCGATGGTACGGTATCGTGGCCGGCTCCGAGTACGGCCGCGGTGCCTGGGAGAGCTTTCAGGCGACCCTGCGAAAGGTCAGGCCCGATGTCGAGTTTGTCGGGGAGTTGTGGCCCAGGCGCTTCACCGCCGATTACACGAGTATCATTCAGGCCGTGATGGAAGCCAAACCGGATGGGGTCTTGTCTACCCTGTGGGGACAAGAGCTTGTTACCTTCGTCAGGCAGGCCCTGCCCCTGGGCTTTTTTGAGCGGGTGAAGTTCTTTGTCAATCCCGGAGGGGCGTCGTTAGGGGTCCTGGGCCCGCTGGGGGACGAGATGCCGGCGGGGCTTTGGGTCTCGGCCGGTTACTGGTTCGCCTATCCGGATTCCGTGGAGAACCGGGTCTTCGTGAAGGCCTATCGTGTGTTCTACGGCGAGTACCCCGCGGATGTGGCCCTGGCCAGCTATTCCGCCGTCCATCTGCTGAAGCGGGTCATCGAAGAGGTGGGCTCTCTCGATACCGAGAGGATCGTCGAACGGTTGGAGGGCATCACCTACCGCGACCCGGAGGGCGTGAAAACGATCCGGAGGGAGGACCACCAGGTCGTGAAGGATGTGGTCTGGGGGCGGACTACCCGATCGACCCGGCATCCCTTCCGGATCCTGGACGACCTCGTCGTCATTCCCGGGGACGAGCTGGTCAGGTCTGTGGAAGAGACCGGCTGCCGGACGTAGAGAGCACGTGTGCGTAGCGCGGGAGGAGTGATGATCGACAAGGAGTTCTTGGAGATTCTGGCCTGTCCTGCCTGCAGAGGTGAGGTCCGGCTCGATGAGGTGGGCCGGAGGATCATCTGCCAGGCGTGCGGTCGCCGGTATCCCATTCGGGATGGGATCCCCGTCATGCTCATCGACGAGGCAGAGATGCCCTCCCGGGAGGGAAAATGAGAGCGGCGGGATCACCTTCTCCGAGCGGGGTGTGAGGCCGATGGATCGGCCGGGTGTGTTAGGCGTTGGGTGTCCGGTGGGAGCGGACCGCCTGCCGCAGGCACTCCACGTAGGCCAGGGGGAGCCGGATCGTGCCCAGGGAGATCCTCCCTTTGGCGAGCCCATGACAGTCAGAGCCGCCGGTGATGAGCAGACCGTGTTTCGTGGCCAGGCGGGTGAGGGTAACGACATCCGCGGTCGTGTGGGCAGGGTGAAAGACCTCGATCCCCTGGAGGCCTGCCTGGATGAGACTTCCGAGGTTGGCCAGTCTGCTGCTCCCCGGGTGGGCCAGGACCGGGATCCCATTCGCTTGCCGGATGGCGACGATGGCCTCAGAAGCGGTAAGTCCCGTGCGCTCCACATACGCGGGCCGACCCTGTGCAAGGAAACGATCGAAGGCGTCATCCAAAGTGCCCACTGCCCCTCGCAGGACGAGAGCACGGGCCACGTGGAGCCTGCCTACCGTTCCCTTCCCAGCGATCTGGAGGACCTCGTCTGCCGTCAGGGGAATTCCCTTGCGATGCAGACGGCGGATGATCTCAGTGAGCCGGTCCCGTCGCCTTCTCCCAAGGACATTGAGCGTCCTCTGGAGGGCGGGGTCGTCCCAGCGGATGAAATAGCCCAGGATGTGAATCTCCTGATCGATGTCCTGCGCCGACAGCTCAACGCCCGGGATCACCTCCACCTTCATCTCGGTGCCGGCCTGGAGTGCCTCAGGGATCCCCGCGACGGTGTCGTGGTCGGTCAAGGCGATCGGGCTCACAGAGCGGCTGGCCGCCTCGGCGACGACCCGTCGGGGTGGAAAGCTTCCATCCGAGTAGGAGGAGTGGAGGTGCAGATCTGCCCCCGCGGGTGGGGGAGGGCTCATGGGACAGTCTCCGTAGCTCTTTCCCCACAGGACCATGATCAGGCGTGCTGCTCTCCTCGACTATACGCATGCAGGGCTGCCGCCGTCAACGGCACGGGTCGCCTTTTTTGGCATGCCGCATGCACAAGCTGGCGTAGACATTCGCTGCAGAGGGTGTAATGCCTTCTCACGTGACTCCCCGGGGGAATCCGGATTTCGAGCCCGTCTTCGGCCCCGTGCTCGAACAGATCGTGGGGCTCTTAGAAGCCGAGGCGGGAGTGCTCTGGGTCTGGGAGGAGACGGCCGCCGCCTACGTTCCTGCCCTCTGTCGCGGTCGAGGGAGTTGGGCGGCCCCCTGGAGCCCTTCTCATCCTGAGGGGATTGGCCGCGGAGATCTCGATCCGTCGCAGGAGACACTCCTCTTCGATGACCTCCCGCCCGACTCTCCTCTACCGGCTGGCGAGCAAAAGATTCGCTCCTTCGCGAGCGTGCCGATTGCGGTGAGGGCGAGCGGAGCCGGATTTTTGGCCCTGTACAGTCGGCGGCGAGGTCACTTTGCCTCTCGGGATCTTCGCTTTCTCCAGATGGTGGGGGAACTGATGGGTCGGACGATCGAACAGCTGGGCGCTGCAGGGGGCGCTCAGGCTGGCCCAACGGCGGGGTCCATCGCCGAGTTTCGGCAGGTCGGGGACGTCAGCAGCATGCTGATCGACGCCGTGGATGTGGGGGTCCTGGTGCTCGATACGGAAGGCCGGTGGTCGTTCGGAAACCGCCAGATCTACGAGATGCTCGGCTACGAGCCTGGGGAAGGCCCGGGCCGATCGGGAGGCCCGGACCCTGATGCTCCTCCGGGGTTCCGCGCCAGCGATCTTGCCAGGCTGAAGCGACGGGACCGGGCCTGCGTCTTTGAGACCAGGCTGTTCCGAAAGGATGGGAGCACCTTCACCGCCTTGGTGAGCAGCACGCCGCGACGAGGGGCCAGCGAGGAATCGCTCGGGACCATCGTCTTGGTGACTGATATCACCGAACGCAAGCAGTGGGACCAGCAGGTGTTGCGCTCGGAGAAGCTGGCGGCCTTGGGGACCCTCGCAGCGGGAGTGGCCCACAACATCAACAACGTCCTTGCGGCCATCGTCGCCAGGACCGATTTGCTCCTGCGGCAGGTTCAGGACCGCGAGCTGAAGCGATGGCTGAACAGCATCCAGCAATCGGCCCTGGACGGGGCGAGCACCGTCCGCCGCCTTCAGGATTTTGCCCGGACCGGGGCACCCGAATCGATGGTCCCCGTGGACCTCAACGGAGTGATCACCGAGGTCCTGCAGTTTACGCAGGCCCGGTGGAAGGATGAGGCAGAGCTGAAGGGGACCAGGATCGACGTCGTCACGGAGCTCGGCGACACCCCACTCATCACGGGAAACCCCCCGGAGCTTCGGGAGGTCTTTACCAACGTCATCCTCAATGCGCTGGACGCCATGCCGGATGGCGGATGCCTCATCGTGCGGACCTGTGTCGAGCCGGGCCGAGATGAGGGGCCATGGGTTGAGGCGGTCTTTGAGGACACCGGGGTGGGAATGACCGAGGAGGTGCGCCAGAAAATCTTCGATCCGTTCTTCACCACCAAGGGGGTGAAGGGGACCGGGCTGGGCCTCAGCACCTCGTATGGAATCGTCGCCCGACACCGCGGCTCGATCTCGGTGGAGAGTGAGCTTGGACGGGGCAGTCGGTTTTGCGTCGCCTTTCCGGTTCCGGCAGAACTGCCGCGAAGCCCGGAAGACCACGCGCGCCCGGTTGGGCGTCGGACGGGGCGCATCCTGGTGATCGACGACGAACCGCATCTCAGAGATGTGATCACCAACCTCCTCAGGCTGGAGGGGCATATGGCCGTGGGGGTGGGGTCCGGAATCGAAGGGGTCGAGGCCTTCCGGGTAGAGCCCTTCCAGGTGGTGATCACGGATCTGGGGATGCCGGACCTCACCGGGCTGGAGGTGGCCCGAAAGGTTCGAGAGCTCAACCCGGAGGTCAAACTCATCCTCTGCACTGGGTGGAATGCGGCCGTGAGTCAAACGGAGCAGGAGGCCGTGGGGATCGATCGGCTGCTCGAAAAGCCCTTTCGGCTGGACAAGCTCCTCCGCCTGGTCCACGAGCTCCTGCGGACCGGTGCTCAGGCGGAGCCGCGGCGGCAACGCTAAGGGGGCATGCGTGGGCGTCAACGAGCCGGCGATCCTGATCGTGGATGATGAGGAGGAGAACCGGATGCTCCTGGAGGCCCTCCTGGGCTCGCAAGGGTACCGGGTGGTGACTGCGGCCGATGGGGCGCAGGGCTTCGCGGCCGTCAAGACCGATCCTCCGGACCTGATCCTGCTTGACGTCATGATGCCCGGACAGGATGGATTCGAAGTATGCCGGCAGCTGAAGGCAGACCCGGCGACCTGGTTCATCCCGGTGGTATTGGTCACCGCCTTGAGCGAGCGGGAGGATCGGATCCGCGGGATCGAGGCGGGGGCGGACGACTTTCTGTCCAAGCCGATTCACCGGTGGGAGCTCCTGACGCGGACCAAATCGTTGTTGCGGATCAAGAGCCTGCGCGATGATTTGCAGAAGAGCTATGAGCAGCTCAAGAGGCTGGAAGAGCTCCGGGACCGACTCATTCATCTCCTGATTCACGACCTCAAGGGGCCACTGACCTCCCTGCTCCTCGGGGCGGACCTGTTGATATCCCATGAGGGGGAGCCGGTGGTAGAGGAGAAACACTGGGAGCTTCTTCGCCGGATGCGGCAACAGGTGGAGTATCTGACCGATATGGTGCAGAGCCTCTTGGACATCGCCCGGATGGAGGAGGGAAAGCTCCCCCTCCGACCCGAGGCGCTTGCGGTGGGAGAACTCGTGGGAAATGCTGCAGCTGAGCTTGGGGTCCCGTATGCCAGCAAGGGCGTGTCGCTCCGAACTGAGGTCCCCTCCGGCCTCCCGCCGGTCCATGGTGATCGCGATCTCCTCAAGCGGGTCCTCCTGAATCTGCTCAAGAATGCTCTGGACCACACCCCTGTGGATGGCCAGGTGACGGTCGGGATCCAGCCGGAGAATGCGGAATCGCTGACGATATGGGTTCACGACACGGGGGTGGGAATCCCGCAGGCCTTCCACGAGAAGATCTTCGAGAAATTCGGCCAGGTCGAGCTTCGCGAGGCGCACGAGCGGCGGGGGACCGGTCTGGGTCTCACCTTCTGCAGGTTGGCGGTCGAGGCCCACGGAGGGCGCATCTGGGTAGAGAGTGCAGAAGGCAAGGGGAGTCGCTTCTCCTTCACGGTTCCTTCTGTGCGTGCCGAGATGCCTGACGCAGCGGGAGGCGGCCGATGACGCAGAAGGTGGCGCGGATCTTGATCGTGGATGATGATATGTCTGTCGCCCTGGTGATCCGCGAAGTTCTCGAGGGCGAAGGACACCACGTCACCACGTTCCATACGGGCCGGGATGGGGTTCGGGTCTTTAGCCGGGAGCGATTCGATCTGGTCATGCAGGATGTGAACCTTCCCGGGGGCGTCTCGGGGTACGGCGCCTGTCAGACCTACAAGTCGATTCGGGATGCGACGGCGGTCATCATGATGACCGGGGAGTTCACGAGCGATCAGGATGAGGCCCTGGCCCGCCGGTTGGGGGCCGACGGTTTCCTGAGAAAACCCTTCACGCGAGAGCAGCTCCTCCGGGCGGTGGGCGAGGGGCTCAAGGGCCGGGCGGAGTGGCTCGGGGATCGGCCGGTCTTTGTTTGTCGGGCGTGCGGTGTTCGCTTTGCCGTCTGGGATGCGATTTCCCACGTGGAGACTTTCCCGGTCTACTGTCCCAATTGCGGCCAGGTGACCCAGGTGAAGCCAGAGGAACTCGCCTGGGAAACCGCCGACGAGCGCCGGGGCCCCCAGGGGCCCGAGGCACGGCGGATCCTGGTGGTGGAGGATGATGAGCTCTTTCGCCGGTTCCTCACGGATCTCTTGACGAGGGCCGGCCATGTGGTCCTCGCAGCGAAGAACGGCAAGGAAGGTCTCCAGTTCTGTCAGCAGTGGAAGCCAGAGCTGGTGGTTGCGGACCTGCTCCTCCCCGAGATGGACGGGATCACGATGTGCCGCCAGATCCGGGAAAGCCCTCGGACGGCGCAGATTCCTATTATGGTCCTCACCGCCTTCCAAAGCGACGCCTCCAGGGAGGAGGCGCGGAAGATGGGAGCCACCTACCTCACGAAACCCATCGAGCCCGGGAATCTCCTGGACACCGTGGCCCGGATCGTCAGTCGCTAGCAGGTAGAATGCTAGAATGCGAGGAGGCGTTCCAGCGTTCTAGCATCCCAGCTTTCCAGCATTCCAGCATAGTAGCGTCCTGGCATCCCAGCATCCGAGCAGGATTGTGAAAGGGGTTGACGGGCTCGTTTTCCCCTGGGGATAATAGGCGAGGTGTTGGAGGGAGGGAAGCATAGTCACAATGAATGAGCGGATCCGCGTGCGGTTCGCCCCGTCGCCGACCGGCCATCTCCACGTGGGGGGGGCACGGACGGCCCTGTATAACTGGCTCTTCGCCCGGCATCACGGCGGGGTTTTTCTCCTGCGGATCGAGGACACCGACGTCGACCGCTCGACGGAAGAGTCGGTTGAGGCGATCGTGGAGAGCCTGAAGTGGCTCGGGCTGGATTGGGACGAGGCGCCCTATCGCCAGGCGGAGCGGCTCTCGATCTATCGGGAGTATGCCGAGCGGCTCCTCAAGGCAGGCAGGGCCTATCGATGCGTCTGCACCCCCGAGGAGCTCGAGGAGCGCCGCAGAGCGGCCCTCGCGGCGGGGCGCTCCCCTCACTATGACGGCCGATGTCGGGATCGGCGGGTGGAGCCGGAAAGACCCTGGTCGCTTCGCCTCCGGGTGCGAGATTCCGGGGTGACCGTCGTTGACGACCTCATCCACGGAGAGGTCCGCTTTGACAATGCCGAACTGGATGATTTCATCCTGATGCGATCGGACGGAATGCCGACGTATAATTTTGCCGTCGTCGTCGATGACGGCTTGCTGCAGATCACGCACGTGATCCGGGGGGATGATCATCTATCCAACACCCCGAAACAGACCCAGGTCTACCACGCCCTGGAGCTTCCCGTGCCCCGATTTGCCCACGTCCCCATGATCCTCGGCCCAGACCGGACGCGCCTGTCCAAACGCCACGGGGCGACCTCGGTGCTGGCGTATCGAGACCTGGGGTATCTCCCCCAGGCGATGGTGAATTATCTTGTCCGTCTGGGCTGGTCTCACGGAGATCAGGAGATCTTCAGTCGGGAGGAGCTCATTCGCTATTTCGATATCGGGCAGGTGGGCCATGCCCCGGCCATCTTCGATCAGGCCAAGCTCGACTGGCTGAACGCCCATTACCTCCGGGAAGCGGATCCGAAGTGGCTGGCGGACCTCCTCCTCCCATTCTATGAGCAGGCGGGGATCCCTCCGGGCGAGATCGAGGCCAAGGCGGGCGCGTGGTCGAGTTCGGGCAAGGGAGGGACCTTCGACGAGGCGGTCATCCGTACTTTTCGGGAGCGGGCCAAAACGCTCAGGGAACTTGCCCAGAACTCCCGCTTTCTCTTCCGGGTCCGCATCGATTATGATCCCCAGGCTGTGGAAAAGCATCTTCGGCCTCAGGCCCTGACGCACCTCCGTGAGGTTCACGGCAGGCTCCAGGGGACGAGCCCCTTTGACGCCGCGACCCTCGAAAGACTCTACCGAGATTTCGCGGCCGAGCGCACACTCAAGCTGGGAGACGTGGCCCAGCCCACCCGCGTCGCCGTGACCGGTGGATCGGTGAGCCCCCCGCTGTTTCTCGTGATGGAGCTGGCGGGCCGCGAGATATGTGTGGAGCGGCTTGCGGCGGTTCTGGAGCGGGGTGCCGCGTAAGGCAGCTTTCCGGGAGTGAGGAGGATCGCCGTGGGTCTACAGGAGCTGCTCAACACGCTGCGGGGGGAGCTGAGCGCATTGAAAAAGGAGTTCCGGATCGATATCCCGCAGAAGATCGAGCAGGCACGCCTCCTCGGGGATCTCAGCGAGAATGCGGATTACCACGCGATGAAAGAGCGACAGGGATTCGTCCGAGCACGGATCATCTTTGTGAAGCAGCGGATCGCCTCCCTCTCGGCGATCGATCCGCGGTCCGTCCCCCAGGATCGCGTGGGGTTCGGCTCGATTGTCCACCTCCGCGATACCGAGAACGGCGGGGAGCGGGTGGTCAAGCTCGTGGCGCCCGAGGAGAGTAACGGGGAGAAGGGATGGGTCTCGATCGCCTCCCCGATCGGGCGGGGTCTGGTGGGACGGCGGGAGGGAGACGGGGTACGCATCCAAACTCCCGGGGGTGTGAAGACCTTCGAGGTGAAAAAATTCATCACGCTGCACGAGCAGAAAGAGCCATTTTCGGCTTGACTTTCCGGCGCCCCTCAGCGATAGTGAGGCCACTCATCGCCCGGATTCGCTGAATCCGGGCTTCTTTTTAGCATTTCCGAATCAGGGGAGTCATTGCGGGGTCGGATAACGGTAGTCCACCTGACTCTGGATCAGGTTGTCGAGGTTCGAGTCCTCGCCCCGCAGCCACACCCCTTCCGTTGCCGGCCCCATCGTCTAGCCCGGCCTAGGACGCCGCCCTCTCAAGGCGGAAACGCGGGTTCGAATCCCGCTGGGGCCACCAGGCAATAAAAAGCCCGGATTTTCCGGGCTTTTTTATTGCCAGAGCATTGGACCAGTGGAGCAATGGATCAATGGGCCAATGCGGTCTATTGATCTACTGTTCCATTGCTCGCGTTCCCCGCCGGGCTTTTTACATTTTCAGAGCATTGG
>LDXR01000021.1 GCA_001443495.1 candidate division NC10 bacterium CSP1-5
TGTGGGGGAGAGAGCGTAACTCTGAAACACCATGGCGATCTTCCGGGCCCGCGGCGGCAGGTCGTTGACCACCTGCCCTCCGATGAGGACATCGCCCGCGGTCTGTCTCTCGAGGCCGGCGATCATGCGGAGGAGGGTGGTTTTCCCGCAGCCGGATGGCCCCAGAAGGACGAGGAATTCCCCCTCTTTCGTCGCGAGGTCCACGCCGTCCACCGCCTTAACGTCACCGAAGTATTTCTTTATCCCTCGCGTCTCTACGGTGGCCACGGATTATCCATTCTCTTGCCGAGGGCTCCTCAGTTGGTAGAAGACGCGGGAGACCCCGCCAACCGGAGTCTCCCGCCAGGAATCGAGCAACACCCTCTCTGTCGGCGGCCTAAACTAGCCCTCTCTCCTTCCACTTGGCGAAAATGCGCTTGCAGGCCGCATCCGCTTCCGTCAGCGCCTCCTCCGGCGTTGCCGCGCCGCTCGCCGCCTTGGCAAACATCGTGTTGATGACCCACGTGCTGAAGATTTCATCGATGGCCGCGGTGGAGTACCCCGGGTAGCCGACGTTGGTCGCCCACTTCAGGACGTCGTCCAGGACCTTGTACTTATCGGGGGGCGTGGCCCTGGGGTCGGGCGAGAGGAGCTTCACGAGGTCCGGGACCGTCTTTTCGAAGCAGGGGAAGTCGTAGAACTGGCCTTCGACGAACGCCTGCCGGAAGTTCGTGACGTAGTCGACGAGGAACTTCTTCGCCCCCTCCTGGTTCTCGGCGAACTTCCAGATGACGTAGCACTGCATCACGTGCTCAAGCCCGATGGCCCGCACCGGCCCCTTGAGGGCCTTGGTCAGCCCGATCTCTGCCTTGAGCTCGATCTCCTTCTTGGTGGCCGGGCTTATAATCTTGGGGTTGTCCTTCTCCGCCGTGCGGGTGGTTGAGATGGCGTTCAGGACTACCGAGAGCTTGCCAGATACCATGCCTCGATTATTAGAGGAGGCGTCCCAGGTGAAGACCTCCGCGGTCATGGCCTCCTCGAAGAGGGCCTTGACAAACTTGAGCGCGTCCAGCGTCTGCTTGGAGTTCAGGACCAGGTTTCCGGCCTCATCCTGCTCGTGAGCTCCCCAGGAGTACATGATGGTCCGCATGGCCATCCCGGTGTCAATCTCCTGGGACAGGCCGACCCCTACGGGGTTGCCGAACTGCTTCTTGATCTTCGCTCCTGCGGTCCGCACGTCGTCCCAACTCGCCGGGCCCTTGGGCATGCCGACCGCCCCAAAGAGGTCTTGGCGATAGTTGACCGGATCTGGAGTAAAGGACGGAGAGAAGGCGAAGTACTTCTTGGTCTTGGGGTTGTAGGTGCTCTTGATGCCCAGGTCGATCGGCTTGCCGAACTTACGCTCGCACTCCTGATAGATCTCCTTGTGGTCGATGACCTGCTCCTCGAACGCGGGGGGCGGCCAGTTAAACATGAACAGGTCATGCCCCTTCTGGGCGGAAACCTCGGCGGCTCCGCGGGCATTGATGCCGGCGAGGCCGATGTTGTCCACGATCACCTCGGTATTGTTCTTCTGCCCCCATTCGACGGCGTACTTCTTGTTGAACCACTCGTCGTATGCCGGGACGAAATGGACCCAGTTGAGGATCTTCAGCGTCTTCTTTTGCGCATCGGACCGTCCGGGAATGATGATATTGGCGCCGAGGCCCGCTGCCAACGCCCCCGCGCCGGCCGCCTTGATGAAATCTCGCCTAGAGACACCCTGCTGTTCCTCCCTTTCCTTCTTCTCCTCCATAGCAACCCTCCTTAATGGAGAAATGTAGAGACCACGACCGAGACCAACCCGGACTCTCCGAACTCTGGTGGCCTGGCACCGTTGAGCGACTGGCCTTCTGGAAGGGACCCCCAGGGGCATTGAAGGCGAGCGGAATTACATCACGACCCAGGGGGGCTGTCAAGAGCTTCGGAAGCATTCGGGGCCTTGGATTGACACGGAAACATGGGGTACAGTAGGGTACAGCCGGGCAGGAGGTACAGGAAGGTACAGCAGTACAGGAAGATGCAGAGGGGTGCAGGGCGAAGTGCGGGAAAGTGAAAGGGCGGTGGGTACGCTGCTACAAGTGAAAGATTTGCGGACACACTTTTTCACCCTGGAAGGGGTCATCAGGGCCGTGGATGGGGTCTCGTATGATGTCCGCCAAGGAGAGACGGTCGCCATTGTCGGGGAGAGTGGCTGCGGCAAGTCGGTGAGCGCCCTCAGCATCATGCGGCTGATCCCGTATCCTCCGGGTCGCATCGTGGCGGGCGAGATCTGGTTTAACGGAAAGAATCTCCTGGCCCTCAGCGATGAGGAGATGCGGCAGGTGCGGGGCAAGGAGATCGCGATGATCTTTCAGGAGCCCATGACCTCGCTCAACCCTACGCTCACCATCGGGCGCCAGCTAACCGAGACCCTCGAGGCGCACCTCGAGATGCAGGCTTCCGAGGCGGAAGGACGAGCCGCCGAGCTCCTTCGCCTCGTGGGCATCCCCGAGCCCGAGCGCCGCCTGCGCCAGTACCCACACCAGTTCAGTGGCGGCATGCGCCAGCGGGTCATGGTCGCCATGGCGCTCAGCTGTAATCCCAAGCTGATATTGGCGGACGAACCGACGACTGCCCTGGACGTGACGATCCAGGCCCAGATCCTGGAACTCATGAAGGAGCTAAGCAAGCGGTTTGGGGTGGCCATGGTTATCATCACACACAATCTGGGGGTCGTGGCCCGCTATGCGGACCGGGTGAACGTGATGTACGCGGGCAAGATGATCGAGCGGGGGTCTGCGCGTGACATCTATGAGACTCCCCGCCATCCGTATACCCTGGGTCTGCTGCGTTCGGTGCCGC
Source organism: candidate division NC10 bacterium CSP1-5 (assembly GCA_001443495.1). Taxonomy (GTDB): domain Bacteria; phylum Methylomirabilota; class Methylomirabilia; order Methylomirabilales; family CSP1-5; genus CSP1-5. The sequence continues at coordinate 2,863 of LDXR01000021.1, forward strand.
GACTGGACCAGCCGCGGAAGGCGAGACTGGAGCCCATTGACGGGCAGCCTCCCGATCTGGCCAATCTGCCTCCGGGATGCAGCTTCAGGCTGCGCTGTACATTTGCCATCGACAGGTGTGCCCACGAGGTTCCGCCGCTGATCCCGGTGGGGGCCGGGCACGTCTCCGCCTGCTGGGTGGCGGATACCCTGCATGGGAAGTGAGGGTGACAATGGGGACGATCGGCCCCCAGCCACCGGCGAGGAGGGAGGAAGGTCCGAGCATCGAGGGGGATGTCCTCCTTGAGGTGCGGCGTCTCCGTAAGTACTTCCCCGTGACCTCGGGGGTCCTCTTTCAGCGACGGGTGGGCCTCATAAAGGCGGTGGACGATGTCTCCTTCTCTATCCGAAAGGGGGAGACACTGGGGCTGGTGGGGGAGTCAGGATCGGGCAAGACGACCACGGGTCGTTGTATCCTCCAGCTGGATCGGCCGACGTCTGGAGAGGTCCGCTTCGAAGGGCGAGACCTGGCGCAATTGGATGAGGCCGAGCTCCGGCCCGTGCGACGCAGGATGCAGGTGATCTTCCAGGACCCTTACAGCTCCCTGAATCCCCGGATGACGATCGGACAGATCATCGGGGAGCCGCTTCGGGTGCACGAGATCCTGGAGGCGAAGGGAGAGGTTCGCGAGCGGGCGAGGGAACTCCTCTCGGTGGTGGGGCTCAACCCCGCGATGGCGGATCGGTTCCCCCATGAGCTGTCGGGGGGGGAGCGGCAACGGGTGGGGATTGCCCGGGCCCTTTCGCTCCAGCCAAGCTTCATCGTGTGCGATGAGCCGGTCTCGGCCCTGGATGTCTCGATTCAGGCCCAGATCATCAACCTGCTCGAGGATCTGCAGGCCCGGTTCGGCCTCACGTATCTTTTCATCGCCCACGACCTTTCAGTGGTCCGGCACATCGGCGATCGGGTGGCCGTGATGTACCTGGGCAAGATCGTTGAGGTGGCGGACCGCCGCGAGCTCTACGAGAACCCCCTCCACCCGTACACGCAGGCCCTCCTCTCCGCCGTTCCCGTTCCGGACCCGGCGGTCGAGGCGAAACGCGAGCGCGTCATTCTCAGGGGCGAAGTCCCCAGTGCGTTGAACCCTCCCTCCGGCTGTGTCTTCCATCCCCGATGTCCCATGGCCATCCCGGAGTGCAGCCAGGGCGTCCCGGAGCTTCGAGAGGTCTCGCCGAATCACTGGGTCGCCTGCATCCGGGCCGAGGGGTACCAGTCCGCGTAGGGCCTCTCCTCATGATCCCAACCTGCGTATCCCCACTTCTGCCGAAATTTTCCGGCTTGCCAACGGTTGTTCCTCTTCTGTACCTTTGAACCCACGTCGGATGATCCCTGCCGGAGTGCCAGGCTCGCAGTAGGACCGCGTGGAGAGAGTTCCCGAAGGCGAGGTGCAGGGAGATCGTCATGCTGGGTGGCAACCGCCGGGAGACATGGGGAACCAAGATCGGGTTGATCCTGGCCCTCGCCGGGAATGCCATTGGCATCGGGAATTTTCTCCGCTTCCCCGTCCAGGCCGCCCAAAATGGCGGAGGCGCCTTCATGATCCCGTATTTCGTGGCGCTGATCCTAATGGGGATCCCTTTGATGTGGGTCGAGTGCGCCATCGGCCGACTGGGGGGGCGATACGGACACGGTCACGCCGCCGGCATGTTCGGGCTCCTGTGGAGGCACCCGTTCGCGAAGTATTTGGGGATGGTGGGGCTGGTCATCCCCTTCACCATCGCCCTCTACTACATCTACATCACCGGCTGGACGCTTGCCTATGGGTATTTCTCTCTCACGGGCAATTACTTTGGAGTCACGAGCCGCGAGGCTATGGGGGCCTATCTGAAAGGCTTCCAAGGGGTCGAGTCAAACCAGTACTTCTCCGGCGCCGGCACGGCCTATGTTTTTTTCCTCATCACGCTGGCACTCAGTATGTACATCATTTTCCATGGAGTTCGAGGGGGTATCGAAACACTGGCCAAGGTGGCCATGCCCATTCTGTTTCTGATCGCTATCGCGCTGATGATTCGAGTCCTCACCTTGGGAACTCCGGACCCGAGTTATCCGGACCGCAACGTCTTGAACGGGCTTGGCTTTGTCTGGAACCCCCAGCCCGAGCGCCTCACCGATGCGACCATCTGGTTGGCGGCGGCGGGACAGATCTTTTTCACATTGAGCATCGGGACCGGCTGTATCTCGACGTATGCCAGCTACATGCGGGAGGAGGACGATGTGGCCCTCACGGGGCTGTCCACCGTCAGCCTCAACGAACTCGCCGAGGTGGTCTTAGGGGGAACAATAGCGATCACCGCTTCCGTGGTCTTCTTTGGCCTCGCCGAGACCGAAGCGATTGCCAAGGGTGGGGCCTTCAATCTGGGCTTTCAGGCCCTACCTCTTATCTTCCAGAAGATCCCCCTGGGACATCTGTTCGGTGCCCTCTGGTTCGTGCTCCTCTTCCTCGCCGCGATCACCTCTGTGGTGGCGCTGACGCAGCCGGTGATGGCCCTCCTCCAGGATGGATTTGGCTGGAGCCGATGGAAAGCGACCTGCGTCCTTCTCGGGGGCGTTTTCATCATGAGTCAACCTGTCATCTTCCTGCTCAAGCACGGTTTTCTCGATGAACTCGATTTCTGGGTGGGAAGCTTTGGTCTCGTCCTCTTCGCCCTGATCGAGGCGGTCCTCTTCGCCTGGGTTTTCGGCATGGAACATGGTTGGGCCGAGATCACGAAGGGCGCGGCCATTCCAGTCCCGAGGGTCTTCTACTATGTGATCAAATACGTGACGCCCCTGTTCCTGTTGTTCATCCTCTTGGCGTGGGCGATTCAGGACGTTCCGAGCAAGATCCTTATGGTGGGTGTCAACCCGGAGGATGTCGCGTATCTCTGGGGCGCGCGCCTCATGATGGTTGCGATCTTGGTCGGCTTCGCCCTCTTGGTGAAGGCCGCGACCAGTCGAGCAGAGCGGGGGGTGCAGCCGTGACCGTCGCGGGATGGATCCTCCTCGGCCTCTCCTGGGGCGGCATCATTATTGCAGCCTCGTACTGCATGGGGAAGGTCCTGAAGGGAAAGCGGTAGACCCGAAGGCTAGAGGAAAGGCTAGAGGAAAAGATGTCGAGTTCGCCGGGCCATCCTGATCGGGACCTCGGAAGAGTAACAGAGAGGGGAGAGATGAGACGGACCGCCTCGCTCGTTGGCCTGCTCGTGCTCGTAGTTCCGCTCGGCGTTGGCGCAGCCGACGCTCCGCCCCCATCCGCGGAGCGGCAAGATTATGCGTACATCATCCGATCACTGAACCAGGCCATGACGGCAGGGTGCAGCGGAGAGGTGAGGCCGGATCGCGCCATTATTGTGGGCGGGGTGACGGCCGAGAGCCTGAAGCCGGCAGAGGCCAGAGACCAGCTCGACAGGCAACTGGGTGAGATCCAGAAATATGTCTCGCAGCGGGGCGGAACGGTTCATGTGAGGGAGCGAGTGCGAGGGGTGCGCGGCATGCCGCACGATCCACGCCATGGGAAGACGGATCAGCTTCCCTTCGTGTTGATGCAGCGCCTCGAGGTCGAATTTCCACTCGGCGTCGATATCGATGAGACGCTCGAGCGACTGCTGCAACTTGGCCTTGACCAATACGGCAGGAACGTGCGCCTCGAGTACCAGGCCACACCTCCCCAGGTCGTCGTGCGGTATCGCTTCTTGAACCTGAGAGACGCGCTACAGAACATCCATCAGCAGTGTAAGGCCAAGGCCCTGCAGCAGTGGTGCGAGATGAACACACCGGCCGGTGAGCAGCAGGCCTGCGTACAGACGCTGGGCGCGATCGGTCATCGTTTTGTCACGCAAGGCCTGATGCTGCAATCTCAGCCGGTGCTCGGAGAGCACGGACAAGGTACGCCGGTGCACATCGCTTATCCCTGGAACGAGGGACAGCTCCACGCCATCGAGTTGCTCGGTGATGCACCGCTCCGGCTCCACGGCACCATTACGCTGATGCTACCGAGCGCTCGGGGCTGGTGATGCCGATCATCCTCCTGAGCCTGCTCCTCGTGCTGCCGGCCACGGCATCGGCCGAGCCCATCCAGCACCGCCTGTTGCGTACCATCCAGACCGGCACCCTACAACACCTCGAACTTTCCGAGGTCCTCGGGTATGCCAAGGGCGATCAGGCAGATTTCCTGGGGCACGTGCTGGCGCGATCGGCGCTCGTGGTCCTCGGCAGGGATGAGGGCTTTCCCGATTGGCCAGTCACGAAACTCCTCGATCGCGCGCTGAATCAGCTCCAGCGGCGCTCTCATGCGTACCGTCTGCCGCCGGAGGTGCCGGCTGGCTTTGACGGAGCGGACCTGATCTTTACGCTGGTGTACGCCATGGTCATGGGTGGCGAGGCCGAAAAGGCCATCGATGTCCTGGAAACTCGTCTCGATTCGGGGAACGCCTACGTTCGGGGGGTGGTGTTGCAGGGACTGCGCAATATCGGCAGCCAGCGGGCCAACAGTGTGGTCCAACAGGTGGCCGATACCCGCGATGACCGCAATCTGGCCGAGAACCTCCTGGCGGATCAGCAGTATCCGTTTCTTGAGGAGCTGCAACAGCACCTGCACCTCATCCCGAGCGATAGGCGCGCGCGCACGGAATTACTCGCGATCGCCAGGGAGCGCTGTAGCCGACCGGCGGCCCTGGCCGTCTACTTCCTGGGGTTTTTGGCCGAGAGCGAGGATTGGAGACAGGCCGATGCTGAGCTGGAGCTGCTCCGCGATCTCACCCGCGCGTCGTGCTTTTACACCCGCTACTTCGCCATCCGCGCCCTGGCCCTGCGTTCGGCCGAGTCCATTGAGTTCTGGACGAACCTCTACCGCTGGGAAGAAGATGCCTGGCAGCGGGCCCAACTTGTGCGCATCGGCTTCGCCCGCTTTGGGCAGGCGTTCGCCACACCGGCCCTCGAGCTCCTCGCTGATGAGCCTGTCCAGTACGTGCAATGGGAACTCACGCACGGCAATATCGACCTCCGGGAAGGGGCACGGTTCCGCGGTTACTGGGACATCTGGCAGCCGCCCACGCTCCAGTTTCGGTTGAACTTCCCCGACGGGAGCGGGCGGATGAAGGACCACGATGTGGATGCGCTGCTCTCCTGGCTTGAGAAGGGAGCTCGCCCTCGCCATCCCTGGGTGCACAATCATCTGCTCTACCGGCTGGCGCGGCATGTCTCAGGAAGGGATACGCGCCGGTATCTCAGGATCTTCGACTCGATTCCGGAGAAGGCCGAGCACTGGTGGGTCCTGCAGAATCTTGCGGATGCGCAGGCCCTGCCGTTGCTCAAATACTGGCACATGCTGGAGGCAAAGCAGGGGCAGCGAGATGTGCTCGTGAAACTCATCGCGCGATTGGAAGACGCCGGACCCCAGTCGAGACGAAGCCGCGAGACCTGCTGCCACCCCACCCCGGAGTGTCTCCTCTCGTGGATCCACGCCCTGCCGGCTCGTGGTCACGAGGTGAAGATCACCACGGCAGAGCAGGCCAAGGCCTGGCTCCAGGGGACCAGTACCGCTTCAGTCGAGATACGATTTACTGATTCTCTCAGCCGTATCGCTCTCGTGACCCGGCCGGGAGTTGAGGAGGCAGGGCGGTGGGAACACCTCTACGGCTGCTGGCGCCGGACCCAGCCTGCCCAATGATCCCCGTGCGACGGGGGCATCACGGGCTCCGATTGCTTACCAGGGCAAAGGTCGATCCCCTATAGTAATAGTCTGCGACGCGCGTGAGCGGGAGGTTGCCTCTCCGTACGAGCTCATCGTAGCTCTGTTTGGCGAGCAGGGCAAAGACCTGCCCGTCGGAGCGGAAGGTGGCGGCCACCTCGTCGATGGTCGTAAGGTGTGGCACGGGAGCAGGTCGATCGAGGTAATAGACGATGTCCGCCCACCCCGGGCCGCCGGGGTTGAGGACCAAGGGCGAGTGACCGACGATCGCCCGGAGCTGCCGGCTGATCGGGATGGCGGAGTCGTACCGATCCATCGCGGGGTAGAAGAGCTGCACATGTCCAAAGGTGATCGCCATGGAGACCGCCAGGACACTCGTAAAGATGGCCTGCGGTCGGCTCCTGAGCGCGGTGTATAGCACAGCCACGCAACCGGCGCCGACGAGAAGGGCGAAGGGGAGTGACCAGAAGTCCACAGGGATGCGGAAGCGTCTTTCAAGGACCGAAGGACCGGTAAGGAAGATCGCGAAGGTGACGATGACCAAGAGGATCGCCGTGATCCGGAGGAATCGGTCCTCGACCGACTTACTCCCTCTCGAGCCGGACAGGAGATGATCCCAGTATCGCGCCAGCAATAGGGCGAAGGGTGGTACAAGATACACGAGGAAGCGTTCGCTCTTGGCTGATGGCAGGCTGAGGAGGAAGAAGTAGCCGAGACCCCATAGGCGGATCAAGAGGTCCTCTTCGGTGGCGTGGGACGAGCGGCCGATCCAGAGGGAGAGAAGTACAGACGGGAGGAAAAGGCTCCAGGGGAAGAACTCGGCACACAGCGCGTAGACATAGAACAGCGGCTTCTTGCCGCCATACCATGAACCGTGGGGGAGGCGCGCCAGATTCTCCTGGAGAAAAAAGTGTCGGTTGAATCCTTCACCCAAACTCCAGTAGTACGTCCCTGTAATAAGGAGGAAACCCACCAGGCCGGCGATAAGAAGCGGGATCTCCGCAAGGCTCTTGGATCGCCGCGTCACCAGCAAAAAGGCGAGCGCCACGACCCCGGGCAGAATGAAGGCCACGGGGCCCTTCAACATGGCCGCCACCGCCATGGACAGAAAGGCAAGGCTGAGGTAGCCGAGCCTGCGCCCGCCTCCCCGATACGTCAGATAGAAGGCGAAGACTGCGAGGGTCATCCAGAACCCAAGCGGAATGTCGAATCTTGCCTTGTGGGCGTAAAACACGGAAGCCGTGGTGGTGGTCGTAATGAGGGCCGCCACGAGCCCAACCCGCCGATTGAACAGCGCCTTGCCGCAATAGTACACAAGGAGCATCGTCGCAACCCCGAAGGTTGCGGTGGGAAAACGGACGGCGAACTCGGTCGGGCCCCAGAGGAGCATGGAAAGGCCGATCTGCCAGAAAAAGAGCGGGGGTTTGTTCCAATAAGGGTCTCCCTCGTACACGAGGCGCAGCCAATCCCCGGTTGAAAGAATCCTTCGGGCAATCGAGGCATACATCGCCTCGTCACCTCTGAGCGCGATTCCCTGGTGGTGGTAGTAGACAAAGAGCCCCCAGAGGGACAAGAGGGTGACGAGCATCCACTCCCTTTCCAGCACGTGGGAAAGGTCGAACCGACGCCTCGCGTTCAGGCTCGATGCTGCCGTGACCTTCTCTCGCGCCCGGAACACCATTCCCCCCAAGAGTCCCGAAGAACAGAGTCGGGTTCTTGCGTCTGTTGGTTCTGCCTCAGATTTCTTCCGTGAGTAAGGATAGGGGGCGAAGGCCTCAGCGTCAAGCGGCGGCTGAGAGAATTTCGATGTGGCTCGCCGTGCCGACCGTGGAAGAGTGTTCCCACATCGATGGCAGCGCGCCACCGACCGGTTTGCTGGATCTGCTCTTGGGCCGGTGGCGAGCGGGGTCAGGCCATGCTACCATAGGCGTCAGTTGCGACCGGTGTCCCTTCGCCTATGTTGGCCGCCAATGAACTGGGCCCGAGGGATGCATCTATTGCGCGAGCTGTTGGAACGCCTCTGCCCGCCTCGTCTCCTTCACCTCTTGGATACCTTGGTCCGCGCAATTGAGCAGGCCGGAATCGTCCGGGAGTGCATGCTGCGCTGGAGGAGAAGACTTCAGATATGCTGAAACAAGGGGTGACACGCCTGTACATTTTTTGGCTATACATCCCGCTTCGCAGGCTTGCCCATGCCTGCCGAGATTCAAGCCGTAGGCTCAGGGCCGCCTTAGGGTTGAAACCTTCCCGGGCGTCTGACGGTGGCTCCATACTCCCATCGCTGCCGTGGAAGAGTCTGTGCAGCCCTTCCGGCACAACCTTCAAGGAGCTCAAGAAGGTGGACGGGAATGTCAATGTGGCTGAATTGGCCGTACTAAATGCGTTGTGCCGCACACTGAAGCCCAAGAGTATCATGGAGATAGGGACATTTGATGGCAGGACGACCCTGAATCTTGCCCTGAACTCAAGTGCGCGGGTATTCACGCTCGATCTCCCCTCCAATGCGGAGACCGTGTTTCAGGTTACAGGCGCAGATGAAAAGTATGTCAAGAAGCAGTTCCCTGGCGCCCGCTTTTCATCGCCTCCGAATAACAGCCTCCCCTGTGTTGGCAGAATTACCCAACTGTACGGCGACTCAGGGTCGTTTGACTTCTCTCCGTGGTATGGGAAGATCGACCTTGTCTTTCTGGACGGCGCGCATAATTATGAGTATGTGGTCAGTGATACCAATATTGCGCTGAGGCTGTTAAGGCCAGAAGGTGGGATCATAGTATGGCACGATTACGGGGTATGGCCCGATGTCACCAAAGCGCTTCACGAACTGAGGAAGAAAATGCCATGGCTCCCGCTGGTTCACATCAGAGATACGAGCCTCGTCGTATCTATCCGCACCACGGATGACAATCGATAAGGAAAATCATCACCATGGCTCAACTGGCCAGCACCCCGGTGGGGATGGAAGTCAGAGCGGTCGTCCGCTTGGGTGGGGTCAACGACCGGAGGCTGACATTTATGTTTGAGACTTTCGACGCGGTAGAGAAGATCTGCGAAGGAATCCACGAGCGCTACATTATCGATATCGAATGGTTCAAACGGCGAATCGACAGAAGCTGCGGAAGGTGGGTTGACGGGCTTCCTGGGGGGACGTGCTCAAAAGGAGAGCAACGCCGTGGAATTGATGTTATAGCCCCTGAGCCGCCAGTCCGCCCCATCCCAGATAAAGGTCAGGATCTCGCTGGCATCCCCCTTTTCGAACCGGGACGCGTACTGCAGTATAACGGAGTATCCGCTCGAGAAGTTCGTCGTAGTTCGCCATCCCGCGAGCGAGCGTCGCATCAATCTTCCTAGTCTGTCCCCGACACCGTGCATCATCTGATGGTGGTCCTCCTGAGAGAGCCCTTCTCGAAAGACGGGGGAGGCGGCGAGGTAAATATCGTCAAAAGCTGCTCGCTCTTGGAGGAGAAAGTAACGATTGGCCGCCCACATTGCCCCGTCCCGATTGTTAGTGGTGAGATACCACCAAAATAGGGAGCCCGCGATAACAAGCAGTGCGAGGGAAACGTTCATGAGGCTCAAGACCCTTCGCCTCTTGGGCTTGGCCGTTCTGGAGGCCCCCCTGCGTGTCGCCAAATCGGAGGCAGGGTATCCGCAATTCTTACAGTTGGGCACGTGATCAGACGTGAGGTATCCGCATTTCCGACACTTCATTATGGTATTGCCTCCACTGCATATAATTGGTTCAATTTTTGTGCCAATCGCTTGCGGTCCTCTTCGGTCTCCCCGCGTCTTCTGCTCAAGGTTTTGGGTATGGGCCGTTGCCGCCGGATGGCAGCTGGCAGGATCGCTCTCTTGCGGCGCGCTTCGGCCTGCGCTCTGATGGGGCGACATTTCAGCGTGTCACCGCGACGCGGAGCACCCGATCGTCGTCCGGCGATGACGAGCCGCGGCCGTCGCGGTTATTCGTCAGTACATACAGCGCACGATCAGGACCCTCCACGACATCCCGCAACCGGCCGAAATCCTCGATGAGCCGCTCCTGCCGGACGACCGCCAGCCCGTTCTCGTTGAGGATGAGCATCCGAAGCTGGCTCGCGCGGAGGGCAGCGAAGAGGAATCTTCCCGTCCATGGCCCGCCGGAGATAAAGGCGGCCCCCGATGGCGCCCAGGTCTCCCGACCGCTGTGCGTGAGCGGGGCGATGTATCGGGAGTCCCGCTCGTGTCCGTCTCCTGTCACGTCCGGCCACCCATAATTGCCGGCAGGGCGGATGACGTTCACCTCATCCTGGCAGCAGCCGCGCTCCCCGCTCGGTCCGTGTTCGGTCGCGTAGAGGCGCTTGGTCTCAGGGTGCCAGGCAAGCCCTTGAACGTTGCGGTGACCCAGGGAGTAGACGGGGGAGCCGGCCATGGGATTGTCCCGGGGGATTCCGCCATCTGGCGTGACGCGCAGGATCTTTCCGGCCAAGGATTGCGGGTTCTGGGCGAGGTCCATCTTTTGCGCATCTCCGGTTCCGATGTAGAGCATCCCGTCAGGCCCAAAGGCGATCCGGCCGCCGTCGTGCACGAACGCCCCGGGGATGTCGTCGAGGATGATCCGATCCCGGATGAGGCGCCCATCCTGTTCCCGCAGCCGCTCCACGCGATTGCGCAGCCCGTTGGCGTCGTACGTGTAATAGACGTAGACGAATGGCCGGCGGGGGAATCCAGGGTCCAGCGCGAGCCCCAAGAGCCCCCCTTCCCCCACGTGCGCTACCGGGAGGACAGCGACGGGGTTGGGGTCGAGGCGGCCATTCCGGATCATCCGCACCCGTCCTGGCCGCTCCGTGATGAGCACGCGGCCATCGGGCGAAAACGCGATCGCCCATGGGATCTCCAGCCCGCGGGCGTAGATCGTCACCTGAGATCCGGAGAACGCCGGAGAAGTGATCAGGAGCCCCAAGAACATCGCAGCCATGAGACGGTGCATCTTTCACTCCTCACTGAGAAGGGCGGGATAGATCCATCTCGAAGCCGATGACGGTCACGATGTCGTCAGAACGAACCTCGCCGAGCACCCGACTCATGGCGGCCAGCAGTCCCTCCTTGGTTCGACAGAGGGGTTCGTGTTCATAGACCATAAGTTCGTCCGGGATGTCTGTCACCTGGGCCACCATCACAAAGGCCACGCGGGCCTGTGCGACGACATCGTGATCGTGGCCGTGAGGGCACACGCAGAGGCTGATCGTCTCTCCCGGAAGAAGGCCCTTCTGGGACCATTCCAGGCCTCGACGAACGGTGATGTTGAGCCCCCGATGGAAGGTACCGCTGATAAAGTGCAGCGTCTTCATTCACCGTGTGGTTTCTTCGAGGAACGTTGCTCGATCTCGTCCGGCGGCAGGGGGCTTTCGTTTGAGCCGCGACCGTCCACGCCTGTTGTGTGGGACTATCGGCCCCAACGGCCCACCAACAATAATGGGCACGGTCACCTCCGGTCAAGGCGTTTCGAGACGAGAGAGGCTCGGGGCCTCGGAGCTTTCATTCTCCCGGCAGATCGCGTAGACTAGGAGTGAGATCAATCTTCGCGCTTTCCCCGGAGCATTGTGTGGTGAGGATCGTGTCATGAGAACGGGTGCGTTCCCCTGCGGAGCGTTGCTCGGATGCGCAGCCATTGTGGGCGCGCTGAGTCGCATCGCCGAGGCGCACGAGAAGTGGTTCCTCGAGGCCGAGGCCTACTCGCTTCAGGTGCGAGAAGCACTCGCCGATCCCCGGGTGTGGCTCGCGATTGGAGGGCCGATCGTGCTCTGGGCCGTCGCGATGGTCCTCTGGCAGTGGCGGCAAAAGCGCTCGTTCGTACCCGGCCCCGGAACACTGGGCGGGAGGCCCGAGGCCCGGGAGGGGCTGTATGCCTTCATGCCGTTAGTCCTCGCCGTCCATCTCGGTGTCCCCCTGCTGGTCAACGGCCTGAATCACACCTTGTTCGCCCCCAACAACGACCTCGAGGGGGTCTGGGCCCACCTCTTGACCCTGGGGCAGATCGGGGTCGCGCTGGGCCTCTTCTACGGGACGCCGACCCGCGTCGCCGCTCTCTTCCTGGCGCTCATGTGGGGAGTGGGTCTCTTTGTGGTCGGCGTCGAGCCAATGCTCGAGGCGATCCACATCCTGGGCTTCAGCGCGTTTTTCTATTGTGCCGGACGAGGACCCCTTGCGGTGGACAGGGCGCTCTTCCCCAAATGGGAGCCGGGCCCGGCTCTGCTGACCTGGGCCGTGCCGCTCCTGCGGGTTGGGATCGGCCTCAGCCTCATCGTTGTGGCGTTCACGGAGAAGTTGTTCAACGTCCCCATGGCTGTGGCCTTCTTGGCCGAGTACCCCCTGAACTTCCTCCCCGCCCTGGGTATCCCCATCTCGGATGCCCAGTTTCTGTTGATGATCGGTGCCGTTGAGCTTTTCGTGGGCCTCTGCATCCTGAGCGGAGTCTTCCTTCGCGACGTCATTGTCATCGCTTGGTTCCCGTTTAACCTCACCCTGGGAATTTTTGGTCTGGATGAGCTGGTGGGACACCTCCCTTTTTACGGGGCGATGGCGCTCTTTTTTCTCTGGGGTACGACGCATCGAGAGAATCTCGAGGCGTGGGAGCGGGGGATCCTGCGCCCGTCACTCGGGGCCCTCCTGCGGTAGGAAGAGAAGATGGAAGCCACGCTGAGGTCTTTCGTCCTGGGCAAGTAGTGAGGGGAGTTTGATGTGGGTAAGGTAACAGGACTTCGGTGTCCGAGGTGCACGACCGGCTACCCCGTCGAGATCGAGGGGCGCCTGTGCGAGCGGTGCCGCTATATCCTGGAGGTGGAAGTCGACCTCAGCGAGCTTCACACGAAAAGGCCGGACTATTTCTTGAATCGCGCCGAGAGGAGTATCTGGAGGTGGAGGGAGTTTCTCCCGATCGAGAAGGAGGGGGCCATCGTGACCCTCGGCGAAGGTGGCACGCCACTTGTGCCTGTAGAGAGACTGCGTCGCGACGTGGGTGGGGCCGAGGTCTATCTGAAGAACGACACCGTGCTTCCCACGGGCTCGCTCAAGGACCGCTCCAATGCCGTTGCGATCTCTCGCGCGATCGAGGAGGGTCGCGCGGTAGCGGCCGTGGCCTCGACCGGCAATGCCGCCGCCTCGGTGGCTGCCTACGCCGCTCGCGCGGGTCTCGAGAGTGTCGTCTTCGTCCCGGAGGCTACGGCGCCCGAGAAGGTGGTCCAGGCGGCTTCCTATGGCGCGCGCATTGTCCGGGTGCAGGCGGACTTCGATGGAACGGCACGCGTGTACGGCCAGGCGCTCAAAGCGTTCGGCTGGTACAGCTGTGACTCGTCAAACCCGTGGCGGAACGAGGGGAAGAAAAGTTACGCCTACGAGATCTGGGCCGACCTCGGCGGCCGCGTGCCCGACTGGATCATTCATCCGACCGCAGGAGGGGTCGGCGCCGCCGCTTGCTGGAAGGGGTTCAACGAGCTGTATGGGCTGGGGTGGATCGACCGGCTTCCAAGGATTGCCGCGGCTCAGCCGGCGGCCTGCGCCCCCGTGGTCCGAGCCCTCGATGCAGGGTGGGATGAGATCCGGCCCGTCGAGGCGGAACAGACCATCGCGGAGAGCATCCGGGTAGGAAGCCCCTCCACCATGGCCTGGTGCGCCCTTCGCGCCGTCCGGGAGTCACGCGGGACGGCGGTGGCCCTTTCGGAGTCAGAGATCGAGAGGGGCCAGGTCCTCGTGGCAAGAGAGGCCGGGATCTTTGCCGAGCCGGCGGGGGCGGTTTCCTTCGGGGCAGCGATGCGCCTAGCGCACGAGGGGATCCTCCGCCCGGAACATCTCGTTGTGGTGGTGATCACCGGCCATGGCTTGAAGCAGCCCCGGACGGGCCTCGCCCTTCCAGCCGCGATTCCGCCCGACCTTCGTCTGATCGAACAGGCCCTTCAAGTTCGATGCCGAACACCTAATACCTAATACCCAACACCCAGGCGCTAGCCCGGGAACGCCATGCTGCAAAAGGTCACGACCCCCTGCGGATCGGGCGCCTGGCCGTAATGGAGGAGCTCTGCGGTCCGACCTCTCATTAGGTGGAGCAAGGTGTAGACGGGAGGCAGCCCGCAGATGCGGCGCCGATCCTTCTCCCGGCTGACAAAACGAAAGAACCCTTCAGGGTCGCCGGCGGCCACGGGCTCGAGCATCTCCCTGTCCTGGCCTTCGATCCATCGAAGTAAGTCAGGCGTGATCGGGCCGGGGTCCCCAAAGCGGGCGCCCACGTGGGCCAGGTCGGCCCCGGCAACAAGGCAGACGGGCTTCTCTTGCGCCTTGATGAGATCGCGTAGGGCCTCGAGGACACTCTGCACCCCTGGATCATCCGAGGGGAGTTGTCCGGCGAGGATCCACTCGTGAAAGGAGCCGCAGAGGATCGGGAGGATCTGGAAGGGACGTTTGGCGCCGAGCAGGTGCTGCAGCAAGATGGCCTGAAATTCAATGGAATGCTCTACCCTGTGGGCCATGTCGTCCACCGCCAGGAGGTCGGGACAGCGCTGCTTCAGTTCCTCGACCAAGGCGCGGTCGGTCCGAACGGCGCCGAGGGGCGTGTCGAAGTCCTTGGCGCAGGGGGCAAAGGGTCTGCTCGCCCCGCCATGGGCGGTCCCGAAGATGACGAAGAGTTCAGCATCCGTCCTCTGGTCCAGCCCGCCGTAGGCCCACGCGTATCCTGCTCCCCCCCGCATGAAATCGATGTGGGGCGCGATCAGGGCGTGAATGGTATCCTTTGCCGGATGAAGTGTGCCGGCTGGACCTTCGGCATGCTGCAGCATCTGCTCCAGCATCTGGCAAAGCTCGGGGCCCTCCGGAGGGTAGGATCTTCCCGCGAGAAAGGCTGGACGGGTCGTGGTCTGTCGGAATGCCTCTTCCAGTCTCTCTTGGTGCTGCGCAAAGCGGTCGCCCTCCAAAAAGTAGTGCTGATCGAGGGTCGCGATGAGTGCTTCCACCTCCTCCCGGAAGAGGAGTTGACCGTGGCGGCGGACATACGCGGCCTGGATGTCCACGATGGAATGCTTGCCATCGAAGTACCGGAGGATCTCTACGGCCTCGGGGAGGACGAAGAGGACCGCCTCGGCACAGTGAGTCGGGTCTCGCAGGCAGAGGACCTTTTTCCCGTTCGCCTCCGTCGGAAACGCCTCGACCGGTCTGAGCTTCGGATACTCCACCATCCCCTCGGTTAGAGATTCCGTGTCTGCTCCCGAGTCCATTGCCGCCCTTGGAAGCTCTCTCGCCGGATCAGCTCGGCATCAATCGCGTTCAGGACCTGCCACTTGTGAAGGGCCCACTGGGGGGCGAGCAGGAGATCGCGAGGAGGATCTCCGGTCAACCGATGGATGACCATGCCGGGCGGGAGGCGCTCAAGAACATCGCAGACGGTCTCGACATACTCCGTTATTTCCATCGGGCGGTACTGTCCCTGGAGGTACATGTCGCCCAGCACCGTGTGTTTGAGGACGTACGTGAGATGGATCTTGATCCCGTCGAGGGGGAGTGCGGCAATCGCCTGGGCTGTCGCCAGCATATCCGCCCTGGTCTCTCCCGGGAGGCCCAGCATGACGTGGGCGCAGGTGTGGATGCCCCGCCCTGCCGTCCGATGCACGGCATCCACAAACTCGGCAGCGCCGTGGGCCCGGTTAACACGTTCGAGGGTTCGATCATGAATCGACTGTAGCCCATACTCCACAGCGACGTACGTCCGCCGCGCATACCCCTGGAGCAGATCGAGGACCGGATCGGGGACGCAGTCAGGCCGCGTCCCCACCACCAGACCGACGACGTCCTCGACCGCGAGGGCCTTATCATACAGGTGTCGCAAGGTTTCCACCGGGGCGTAGGTGTTGGTATACCGTTGGAAGTAGGCCAGGAACCGTTCCGCCTTGTGTCGTCGGCGCAGATACGTCTTCCCCCGCTCGAGTTGCTCGGCGACGCTCAGGGCACCCAGCGTGGAGTGGCCGGAGCCCTGGTGGCAGAAGATGCAGCCACCGATCGCTTTGCTCCCGTCCAAATTCGGGCAGGTGAAGTGCGCATCCAGCGTGATCTTGTGGACCCGGCAGCCGAATCGGCGCTGCAGGAAGCTGCGAAGGTCGGTGTAGCGCTTGGTTTGCGTTGGTGAAGCTGATATCATAGCGGGTGTATCTTATCTCCGGCCCTTTCAGCTGGCAAGCGAGAACGCTTGCTAGCGTCTCAGCATTCCAGCAAGCTGAGTGCTGACTGCGGACGGCCAACAGCAGTCTAGGAGCAGCGATGCCCGAAACCGCGTACGACGTCATTGTAGTCGGGGCGGGCCACGCCGGCTGCGAGGCGGCGTTGGCCTCCGCCCGCCTGGGCTGTCGGACCCTCCTCCTCACGTTGGACCTCGGGACCATCGCCCACATGCCGTGTAGCCCCTCAGTCGGCGGGACCGCTAAAGGCCAGCTCGTCCGGGAGCTGGATGCGCTGGGAGGCGAGATGGCTCGCGTGACGGACCGGAGCGGGACACAATTTCGAATCCTGAATGCCTCCAAGGGCCCGGCGGTCCGGTCCTCGCGGGCCATGTGTGATAAACAGGAGTACCATCTGGTCATGCGAGGAGTCCTGGAGAGGCAGCAGGGATTGGATCTCCGGCAGGGGAGGGTGGAGCGGCTTGTCGTGGAAGGGGGGCGCGTCGTCGGACTCGTTAACCACGAGCGGACCTTCTTCAGCGCCCAAGCCATCCTGATCACGGCCGGGACATTTATGAAGGGGCTCATCCATATCGGCTCCACCAACTTCTCCGGCGGACGGATGGGAGAGCGACCCTGCCACACCCTGTCCGACTCCCTCCGGGAGCTTGGCTTTGCGCTGGGACGATTCAAGACAGGCACGCCACCCCGCCTCAAGCGGGATTCGCTCGACCTTGACCGGATGGAGCGCCAGGAGGGCGATGTCCCACCACGCCCCCTCTCCTACGCCACGACGGGGCTCGAGATCTCTCAGGTCCCTTGTCACATCACCCATACCACCACGAGGACGCACGAGATTATTCGAAAGAATCTGGACCGTTCGGCACTCTACGGCGGGGCCATCAAGGGGACCGGGGCCCGCTACTGTCCGTCGCTGGAGGACAAGGTGGTCCGCTTCTGTGACAAGGAGCGGCACCAGGTGATCGTGCAGCCCGAAGGGCGCGACTCTGACGTCTTCTATCCGGGCGGCCTGGGCAATAGCATGCCCTTTGAGGTGCAGGCAGAGTTGGTCCGCTCGGTACCCGGGCTGGAACGCGCGGAATTTCTGCGGCCTGCTTACGCCATCGAGTACGACTTTCTGTATCCCAATCAACTCCAGCTCACCCTGGAGTCCAAGCGGGTGCAGGGGCTCTACACCGCCGGGCAGATCAATGGAACCTCTGGCTACGAGGAGGCGGCGGCGCAGGGGTTCTGGGCCGGAGTGAATGCCGCCCTCAAGGTCCAGGGGGCTCCCCCCTTTCTCCTCGACCGCTCCGAGGCCTACATGGCGGTCCTGGTGGACGATCTGGTGACCCGTGGCACCAGCGAGCCCTATCGCATACTCACCTCCCGGGCCGAGTATCGTCTGCTGTTACGGGAGGACAACGCCGATCTGCGCCTGATGGAGCACGGCTACCGCCTCGGGTTAATTTCGCGGGAGCAGTATGAGCGCCTGGAGGAGAAGCGGGGGAAGATCCAGGAGGTCACGGAACGGATCACGAGGCGAAGGCTCTATCCGACCTCGCGCGTGAATGGGGTGCTCTCCCGTCTCGGAACCGCCCCGCTTCAGGAGGTGGCCCCGATGGTGCAGGTTCTGCGACGGCCGGAGGTTCGTTTTGCGGATCTGCTCCTGATGGATGAAGGCATGAAACCCGAGGACTCTGAGGTGACGTATCAGGTTGAGGTGCAGCTCAAGTACCAGGGGTACATCGAGCGGCAGTTTCAGGAGGTGGAAAGGTTCAAGCGCCTTGAGGCGAGGCGGATCCCCGAGGATGTGGATTACGACGCGATCCCCGGCCTCTCCAACGAGGTGCGGGAGAAGCTCAGGGCTGTCCGTCCGACATGCGTCGGACAGGCCTCCCGCATCTCCGGCGTGACGCCCGCCGCGATCTCCATCCTCCTCGTGTATCTCGAGCGCCGCAGGCACGAGCGCCCGGAAGCTGTCAGCTGTCGGCCCTCTGCGCACAGTGCTGAGGACTGAGGACCGAGTCGGAGAAAAGGACTGAGGACTGAGTGCTGAGGTTCGAGCCTCAGTCCTCGTGGCTGCCCTTGGCTCAGTCCTCATCGCTCAGTCCTGACGTGGCTGGAGAAAAGCATGCCGGCCAATCTCACCCCGCAGTATCTCGACGCCGAAAAGCGGTACCGCCAGGCGAAGCAGCCTACAGAAAAGATCCGGGCCCTCGAAGAGATGCTGGCCCAGATCCCCAAGCACAAGGGGACCGAGAAGCTCCAGGCGGATATCAAGCGGCGGATTGCGAAACTCAAGCTCGACCTCGAGCGGCGTCCGGCGACCAAGCGCGGAGCCGGGATCTTTGTGGATCGGGAGGGGATCGGTCAGGTGGTGCTGGTGGGCGGGCCCAACGTGGGGAAGTCTGCCCTGGTGCGCCGCCTCACCAACGCCCGGCCCGAGGTGGGAGACTACCCCTTCACAACCAAGAAACCGCTCTCCGGGATGCTCGAGTTTGAGAATGTAAAGATCCAGCTCGTGGACCTGCCGCCGCTGGCGCCCGCCCTGGTCGAGGGATGGGTCCTGGGTATCGTCCGGAACGCCGATCTCATCCTCTGGGTGGTCGATCTCGGATCTGACGACCTCCTCGAGCAGGTGGAGACAGTCGAGCAGATCCTCGCGCAAGCCAAGATCCTTCCTCGAGGAGCTCGGGAGAGGGTTGAGATCACCGAACCGGGGCAGGTCGTGAAACGGATGCTCATGGTAGCGAACAAGGCGGACCTCCCCGGGGCAACGGATCGCTTCCGACTCCTCCAGGAGCACTCGGGAGGACGTTTTCCACTCCTGATGGTCTCGGCGCTCGCCGGGACCGGTCTGGACAGGATCGCGCCGGTGATCTACGAGGCCTTGGAGGTGCTCCGGATCTATACCAAGCCTCCGGGCAAGGCGACGAACTTCTCCCAACCGGTAGCCCTGCCCAGGGGGAGCACCCTCCTTCACGCGGCCGAGGCCGTCCATAAGGATTTCTCCGCCAAGCTGAAATTCGCTCGGGTCTGGGGGGCCGGCAAATTCGACGGGCAGAAGGTCCACCGGGAGTACCTGGTGCAGGAAGGGGACGTCATCGAATTCCACATCTAAAGGCTAGGACGCAAGAACGCTCGGAGGCTAGGACGCTGGGGCGCATTCTAGCGAGGGGATCGGCGTGGGGTTTTCCGAGGTGCTATGGAAAAAGGCAGAGCCCATCTGGCACAGGACACTCCATCACCCCTTTGTCCGGGGAATCGGCGACGGGACGCTCCCGGTTGACAAATTCAAGTTCTATGTCCGCCAGGATTACATCTTTCTCATCGAGTACAGCCGGGTCCTGGCCCTGGCGACGGCCAAGGGTCCTGATCTCCCGACCATGGGGAGATTCGCCCAGCTGCTCCACGCGACGCTCCACACCGAGATGGCCCTGCACCGGACATATGCCGAGAAATTCGGGATCAGCCGCCATGAGCTCGAGCAGACGAAACCGGCGCCGACGACGGTCGCGTACACGCGACACCTCCTGCAGGTGGCGGCGCTGGGAAGCCTCGGGGAACTCGTCGCCTCGCTCGTCCCCTGCCAATGGGGGTACAGCGAGATCGGGGCCGCGCTCGCACGGCAGGGAGAGCCCAGCAATCAGCCGCTGTATGGGGAATGGATCCGGACCTACGCCTCACCGGAGTTCGCTGCCCTGGCCCAGTGGGTTCGAGCCCTCCTCGACACGATGGGCGAAGACGCGCGAGGGCAGGAGCGGGCCCGGATGGAGGACCATTTTCTCCTCAGCGCCCGGTACGAGCACGCCTTCTGGGACATGAGCTGGCGCATGGAGGCGTGGCCAATCTAAGAAGCAGTCAGCCGTCAGCTATCAGCACTCACCAATAGGCTACTTGGCATTCCTTTGCTGACAGCGGACTGTCGACTGCTGACGGCTTGCCGAAGAGGAGGGGGATGGAGCGGCGGCATAGGCTGACAGAGTGGCGGGTGCTCAAACGATCCGTCGCCTTTTCCTGCCCGTGGTATGATGTTGCCCGAGAAAGGATCCGCCTCCCCACCGATCGCGTCATTGACTACTACTCCATCTCGATCCCCCCATCCGTCATGGTGGTGCCGGTGACTGCAGACGAGCAGATCGTCTTCCTCCGCCAGTACCGATATCCCACGAGGTCGTGGAGCTACGAGCTTCCAGGGGGCAACACCCGCGGCAAGTCCCCCGTGGCGACCGGGAGGCAGGAGCTGTTCGAGGAGACCGGCTACCGCGCAGGGCGATGGACGCGCCTGGGGTTCTTTCACCCTTACTCGGGGATGAGCAATGAGGTCTGTTATGTCTATCTCGCCAGGGACCTCACACCCGGCAAACAGCACCTGGAGGAGCGGGAGTTCATTCAGGTGATCACCATGCCGATCCGCGAGGTGTTCCGACGGGTGGCGGGCAATCGCATCCAGGACGGCATGACCCTGGCGAGCCTCCTCCTGGCCGGATCCCACCTGCAGGGGAGGTCCCGGTGAAGATTGGCGAGTATCTCTTCCGTCAGATCAAGGCGCGAGGGGTGGATCACACCTTTGGGATTCCCGGAGACTTTGCCATCCCCCTCTGGCGGGCCCAGGAGGCTGCGGGCCTTCAGCCCGTCGTGGTGACCCATGAGCCCTCTGCCGGCTTCGCCGCCGATGCCTATGCGAGGTTGCGCGGCCTCGGGGTGGCCCTGGTCACCTTCGGCGCCGGCGGCCTCAACATGGTGAACGCCATCGCCCAGGCCTACGCCGAACGCTCGCCGGTCCTGGTGATCAGCGGGGCACCTGAAATCAGGGGCCGGGACCTCGACGCACTCTTGCATCACCGGGTCAAGACCTTCGACTCTCAGTTGAATGTCTTCCGCGAGGTGACAGTAGAAGCCTTGGCGCTTCACGACCCCACGACCGCGATGGCCAGCATCGATCGGTTGATGGCCACGATCCTCGAACGCAAACGTCCAGGATACCTGGAGGTCCCCAGGGACATGGTGGAGATGGTCGGCCGCCCCTCGGGAAGTAGGGTGAGGGCGAGGCAGCCGGGGAGGGCGGCCCTGCAGGAGGCCATGGCCGAGGTGGTGGCTCGCCTCAACCGCAGCGAGCGACTCGTCATCTACGCCGGAGTGGAGATCGAACGGTTCGACCTCAGGGAGAAACTCATCGCCTTGGTGCAAAAGCTGAACGTCCCCATTGTCACCTCTCTCGAGGGGAAGACCGTCTTCCCGGAGAATCACCCGCACTTCGTCGGCCTCTATATGGGCCAGGTGGGGTCGGGGGTCGCCCGGCAGATGATCGAGCGGGCCGATTGTGTCCTCATGCTGGGTGCCTTCTTGACCGATGTGAACACCGGCGTCTTTACGGCCAAGATAGACCGGGCGAAGCTCATCTCGGCGTCGTCAGAGGAGGTGGTGGTGAGTTATCACCGCTACTCCGAGGTGGGCCTGGTGGACCTCATCGACTATCTTCTTACCTCTCGGGAGGTGCGGTCTCATGCTTTTTCCCCCGTGGTCCATCCCCGAAAGCCCAAGAGGCGCCTGGGGGAGCGGTTGAATTCCCTGACCATCATCGAAGAGATGAACCGTTTCCTGGAGCCGGGGCGGTATATCGTCGTGTCGGATGTGGGGGACTGCCTTTATGCCAGCGTCGATCTCAGGACGGATCACTTCCTCGGGCCCGGATATTACAACAGCATGGGCTTTGGGGTGCCCGCGGCCCTCGCGGCGGCCTTGGCTGTGCCGGAGCGGCGGATCATTGCCTTCGTCGGTGACGGGGGATTTCAGATGACGGGAATGGAACTCGCCACGGTGCGGCACCTCCGCCTCAACCCGATTGTCATCCTCTGGAATAATGGCTGCTACGGGACTTTACAGGCCATCGCCGGTCGCCAGAAGTATTTTGACCTGCCCTCGTGCGACTTTGTGGCGTTGGCCCGATGTCTGGGGGGGGATGGGGTGCGGGTCAAGACGCGGCAGCAGCTCCGTCAGGCCCTGGAGCAGGCCAGGAGGCGCCAGACCTTCTTTCTCATCGACGCGATGCTGCCCTCCGATCAGATGTCACGCACCTGGCAGCGGATTGCTGCCGAGGTGCGATCCCGCATTCGCCCCTGAAAAACCCCCTCGCCTTGCCACAGATGGGTCACTAAAGGAAGCTGCACCTTCGGTCCCTCGCTCCGGGCCTCCCGCGGCGACCCTGAGCGGCGAGACGGTGAGCCTGGCGGCGGAACAGGCGGGGAAATTTGCGGGGCGGTCTCCTCCTTTGGTAGAGTAGGGAGAGTCCGAAGGGACCACAGATGGAGCGGCATCCCGTCGTGCGACACGTATCCTTTAGGCTGAGCCGTGGCTGAGCTGACCGCCAACAACGCACGGTTCCGGCACTTCCGGTCGGTCCGCTGGACCCTTCCGGGCGGCCCCTTGCTGGCGGAGGCCTACCTCCCCGTCGCGGAGTCTGACGCATGCCCGGGGTGTCTCGTCTGCGAGCGGACGACCGGCTGGTTCATGGAGTTTGCCCGCGTCGCGCGAGACCTCGTCGGCACCAACCTGAGGGATTGCCTCCACTGGCAGAGCCTTTACGACAACCCGCACCCCCTCATCCTCCCCGTATCCAATCTGCAGCAGATCAACCGTCAGACAATTCTCCAGCTTGAGCAGGCCTACTACGCGATGCCCGAAGAGACCCGCCCCTTCCTGGAGGAGGTCTGGCCACATGATGGGGGGTTGTCCCAGAGCGAGCGCTTTGAGGATCGCCTCGCCATTGTCACGCGGATGGTGGAGCTGTGGGAGGACGGCCAGTACGTGGGCTGGCCGAGCTAAAGTAAACGCACAAAGTGCGTTTACT
This sequence comes from candidate division NC10 bacterium CSP1-5, assembly GCA_001443495.1. Taxonomy (GTDB): domain Bacteria; phylum Methylomirabilota; class Methylomirabilia; order Methylomirabilales; family CSP1-5; genus CSP1-5. The sequence goes on from LDXR01000021.1 coordinate 25,592, forward strand.
TTTGAGCAATAGAGCAGTAGAAGAGTAGACTGATCCGCAAAAAAAATGCTCCATTGCGGTCTATTGTTCTATTGTTCCATTGTCACATGTCACATGATGAAATGCGTTTGTGTTAGTGCCGTTCCAGCACCTCGTACGCACGTCCCGCGGCAGAAATGAAACCCACCTTTCAGATGCAGTGGGTCAACGGCCCGTGGGGGGACCCGGCCCTTCTCGTCCGGATCCGGTGGGCGCGGCGTGCCCTGCTCTTTGATCTGGGCTCTATGGCCACCGTGCCGTCGGGTGATCTCCTACGGGTGAGCGAGGTCTTCGTCTCTCATACCCACCTCGATCACTTCGTCGGTTTCGATCACCTCCTCCGAACGGTCCTGGGTCGCGATCGCATCCTGAGCCTCTTCGGGCCCCCGGGGATCATCGGCAACGTGGAGGGAAAGCTGCGAGGCTACACCTGGAACCTTGTCCAGGGCTACCCCCTGCGTCTCGAGGTCTTTGAGGTCGATCCCGACTGGATCCGAGGGGCGCACTTTGCCTGCAAAGAGGCCTTCCGGCGCCAGGACCTGGCGGCGCGCCCATTCACGGGGGAGCTCTGGGATGAGCCCGGCTTCCGCATCCGGGCAGCGCATCTCGACCATCAGATCCCCTGTCTCGCCTTCGCCATCGAAGAGCCGTTCCATATCAATATCGACAAGGAGCGACTGGCGGGTCTCGACCTGCCGGTGGGACCTTGGCTTGCAGAGCTGAAGGCGAAGATCCGTGCGGGGGTCGGGGACGAGACGCAAATCCCGGTGGGGTGGCCGGGGGGCCGGACGGAGACCTTCTCGCTGGGGGAGCTGAAGGGGGCGATCATCAGCGTGACCCCGGGTCAGAAGATGGCCTACGTGACCGATGCCCTCTACTCGCCCGAGAACGTGGCGCGGCTTGTGACGTTGGCCAAGGGGGCAGACGCGCTGTACTGCGAGGCGGCCTACCTGGATCGGCATGCCTCGCTGGCGGCAGAGCGGTTTCACCTCACCGCGCGACAGGCGGGGCTCATCGCCCGGCAGGCGGAGGTCCGTCGCCTGGTCCTCTTTCATTTCTCTCCGCGATACCAAGGAGAGACGGAGGCCTTCCACCGAGAGGCCCGGGAGGCCTTCGGGGGATGGGTGACGGTGCCCGGGGGCCACTGGGACTGAAAGGGTCCGCGTTGGCCTGCCGGAGGCTCACGGGTGTCAAGGGGGGGTCTCGTGTTCCGCCTCTTTTTTAACGTGATCCAGTCGGTGCTGGGGGAGAGGCTGGCCGGCGTGGCAGGCCTGCTGCACTCTGCTGCCGTGCTCCTTCTCGCGGGGGTGTGGTTGCTCCCTCCGGTGATGTGGGGGTTCCGCCGTTGGCGATCCGCGTATGGTGTCCGCGAGGGGATCGTGGTGCAGTGTTGGAACTGTGGCTATGCCGGCCTTCCCCACGGGCTCGTCTGCCGGCACTGTGGCCGGGAGCTCGAGCTTCCCGGCCTTCTCCGCTTCTCCCTTGGCCTCCGGGCGTGGAGAATAGGAAGGCTGGCCTCGTGGGTGGGGGCCCTCTACCACGGCCTGGGGCTGGTCTGCCTGTACCTCTTTACCGCCTTCTTCGCCTACGAGCTGGACCTCTTCCGACCGGGCCCGGATCTTCGCAGGCTCTTCATCGCCATCGGGACCATCGCCTTGGTGGGGAGCTGTGTCCTCTTTCGCCGTGCCCTCTCGCTTCACTCGGCCGGCCCCGTGGCTCGACTGTCCAATCTGTTCTTCGGCCTCTCTGCACTGGGCTTTGTCCTACTCTTCGTCTTCATCGCCTCGGCGACGGCCCCGGTGGAGGGGCGATACCTGGGGACCCTGCAGAACCATGGGAGTGAGGTCACCTTCAACAACCTTCGGGTCCCGGTCACGGACAAGGGTGCGGGGATCGAATATCTGCAGATCGAGCAGGCCGGGCTTGGCTACCATCGTCTCTTTTTGCTGGCGCTGGAGGGGACCCAGCGCGTCGAGGTGCCGCGCGACCCCATCGCCAGGGTACTTCTCGCCCATCTGGGCGGGGCGGCCGACCGGTACGAGCGGTTGGGCTTCGCGGTGCGGACCCGGGTCGAGCGGCGCGAGTTCACCACGGGCGTCGCGTACGGGGTGTACAGTTCAGGCCGCGAGATCTATTTCCAGCGGCTGCAGTGACCGAGATCGGCGATGGAAACTGAAGAGAGCCGGTGCTTATGTGGAAGCAGAGGATCGAAGCTGATGCAGGAGCCGATCCCGGAGGTTCCGGAATGCCGCCTGGTGGGGCTGGGGGATCGGGTCCCCCGGGATGAACTTCTGGGTGAGCGGATTGACGAAGTGACCATCCTTGGTCAGACGATAATCGAGGTGAGGTCCCGTGGAGAGACCGGTGGAGCCGACGTAGCCGATCACCTGTTTCTGCCGGACACCGGCCCCCTTGCGGATCCCCGGAGGGATCCTGGACAGGTGGTTGTGCATGGTCCGGTAGCCCCCCCGATGCTGGATGACGACCGATTTGCCGTTGCCGCCGTTCCACCCGGCGGACTGGACCACGCCGTCGGCGACGGCCCAGACCGGCGTGCCGTGGGGTGCGGCGTAGTCGATGCCGTGGTGCGGCCGCACGCCCCCGAGGATCGGGTGGCGCCGGCGGTGGGTGTAGCCGGAACTGATCCGCGTAAATTGGAGCGGGGAGCGCAGGAAGGTTTTACGCACGGACCGCCCGTCGGGAGTGTAGAAATCGCCCGTGCCCGAGGCGGTCTCGAAGTAGACCCCGGTGTAGACCTTGCCGCGGTTTTCGTATTCGGCGATGAGGATTTTCCCGTAGCGAACGAATGCGGCACCGCTATACGTCTTCTCGACGAGCATGCGGAATCGGTCTCCAGGCTGGGAGTCACTGTTGAAGTCAAAGTCCCAGACGAAGATGTCGACGAACCGGACGGCCAGCTCCGGCTTTTCCCCGAGGGCCTCCATGCTTTCAAAGAGGGACGAGGTGACGGTCCCGGCAATTTCTTCCACCCGTTGCTCGATCGGGACTTCGTGCTGCGTCACCCGATACTCGGCCTGCTCGCGGGTGACCTCGTAGATCTCCAGGGGAGAGGCCCGATACAAGAAATGGGTGAGCGCCCCGGTCTCGTCCAGGGTGGCTTCGAAGGTTGCCCCGGGCCGGATCTTTCGGAGGTTCAGATGGGGGCGGAGGGCTTGGGCGACCTGGTGGGTAATGCGACCTGAGATGCCGTGAGCGCTAAGGACTTGGGCGAGACTCTGTCCTGGTTGAATCGCCCCGTCGATCACCCGGTGCATTGAATGCGAACCGGTGGTTTCTCGATGCTCGGAGGCTGGGGGTGGCAAAGCATCGGATGGGGGGGGTGGCTCCGGGGACTCAGGTGTTCTGTCCGGTGCTCCGGTGAGAGAGGCGACGAGCAGGGCGGTGAGGAAAAAGAATCCGGCAAGGCCGAGGCTCGCCGCTACTCCTCTGTAGCTCCTCCGCACGGCTCGTTCTCTCCCGTGATTATTCCGAAGCGTGAACCCCTCTCTCTTGAGAAGGATGGTTTATACCAGATGATTTAGGGGAGTGCAAGTTATTTTTTAAGGAATATATGAGAGTGTTCTCTACAAGCTACTGAATTGAAAGAGCAGAAACGGGGGAAAGCAGAAGGTCACCGTCGACAATGCTCACAAATGATGGCAGGGTGTTCGCCCCGGACGGACTTGCGGGGAGGCCGGCAGAGGGGTATGATGGCAAAGATCAAAGATCGATGAGGTGGTCCACAACGTTTCAGGCTGTCGACCGGCCTAGCGGCTGGTGGAGGAAGTGATGGTGCACAGGCATCTCTGGGCCGCCCTCGGAGGGTCCCTCGCCGTCCTGGGTCTCTTCGCCCTCGTCGCTGCCGCTTCATGGGATTTCTCCAAGGTCAGGGAGAAGACGAAAGAGCTGACCCGAAAAAACGCCACCTCACTGATCGGAGTCTCCTCTGCCGTCCCCGATGAGGTTCGCCTCGAAGTCGTCGAGATGGTCCAAGCGCTGGAACTGTCACGGGATCGTATCATCCACTTCCTGGATCGGGTCGACGAAGGCATGTTTCCCCCTGAGGAGGGAGTGAGACGGGCCACCGCCGTCGCGAATGCGAGGGCGGAAAAGGAAAGGGAGTTCCTGCAGGGATTGATGACGCGGGTCCCGGCCTCTGTCCTGCAGAAGGTGGAGGGTGCCATGTCGGTCTCGAACGAAAGTTGGCAGGGGATCCTGTCATCACTGCAGGTCCCCCAGGAGGCAGAGGCAAAAGAACCGGACCTGCCGTCGCGCCCCCGCCTCGACCTTTACCTCTTGCCAGGTTCCCGGCCTCCGTCCGATCCTCCGAGTGAATAACCGGCCGGCTACGACCCCCCGACCAAGCTGCGGAGGACGGCCAGGTTGCGGCGGTCAGCCGCAACAGGATCCTCCCCCTTTGGGGTCTCGAGGATCATGGGGATGTGCTGAAGGCGCGGGTCGTTGATGAGGAGACGGAATCCTTCCAGGCCGATCTGCCCTCGGCCGATATGGGCATGACGGTCCACGCGACTCCCCAGATCGCGCTGCGAGTCATTCAGGTGGATGCATGTGACGTGGTCGAGGCCGACGACGCCGTTGAGCTGTCGCATAGTGTCTTCGTATGCCCTCTGGTCCCGGATCTCGTACCCCGCTGCAAAGATATGGCATGTGTCCACGCAGATGCCGACGCGTTCCCGTCGCGTCACGCCCCCTCGGATAGCCGCCAGATGCTCGAAGCGGTAGCCGAGACTCGAACCCTGTCCCGCCGTGGTCTCGAGACAGATCATGACGGGGGAGGCCTGGGGATCCTCGAGGACCGTGTCCAACGCCTCCACGACCCGCGTGATCCCCTCCGCCTCCCCGCTTTCGAGGTGCGCGCCCGGATGGATAATCAGGTACGGGATCTCGAGGACGGCTGCCCGCGCGACCTCGATCCGGAGGGCCTCCAGGGATTTCCTGTGGAGGTCTTTGTCGGGGGAAGCGAGGTTGATCAGGTAGGAGTCGTGAGCCAGGATGGGATCGATGCTGGTCCGCTGGCGGTTGGTCTTGTACGCTCTGATCTCCCGCTCCGTGAGGGGCGCGGCCCGCCACTGGTTGTTGTTCTTGGTAAAGATCTGCATGGCATCGCAGCCGACCTCCTCCCCGCGGAGAAAGGCCTTGTCCACGCCGCCCGCGATGGACATGTGCGCCCCCAGGCGAGGCCCTTTCCAATCGGACCCTTTGAGGCGTGGACCGTGGTGGGGGGGTAGCGCAGATTCTTTCCGCATCGCGAGATCTCGTTCATAGTTCATCGTTCATGGTTCAGGGTAGCCAGGAAGATGATCGGAGTCCTCGCGTGGATGGGGAAGAGCACTGGGTCAGGTCTCTGGCCATGAACCCTGAACTCTGAACCGTGAACCATCCCGGAGCATCCCCAGCCGGCAGAGGGCGAAGTCGTATTTGACCGGATCCGCCGGGTCGAACTGTTTCAGGTTCTCGGTGATTTCGAGGGCCATGGCCAGGCCTGGGCTCTTCATCCGGGTCAGGCGGAGCCGCCGTGAGACCTGGGCCACGTGCGTATCCAGGGGGATGATCAGCTTCGCCGGCGGCAGCTCGGGCCACAGGCCGAAGTCGATGTGATCCTGCCGGACCATCCAGCGAAGGAAAAGGTGCAGGCGCTTGCACGCCCCTCCACGCGCCGGTGAGGGGAGGAGATGATGCATCCCTGGCGAGAGGTGTCCTTTGCCATAGACCGGTCGCGGGTCGAGCCGCAGGACCTTGGTGACGAAGGCGGTGAGCGCCGGTCGCGTGTCCTCGTCCCGGTCCCGGTATCCGGCGAGGTAGCAGGCCCGGAGCGAGCCGTAGCGCTCGAGGGTCTGGCGGAGGAACCAGAGCAGGCAGATCGCATCTCGAGCGGCGTTAAAGCGGTATGAAAACGTGCGGAGGCGCTCGGCGTCCCGCCTGGGGTCGAAGGCAAGCAGCGACCCGTAGGGGTGATCCCCCAGGACCGCGAGCAGGGTATCGATCGGGGGGGTGAATCCCTCGACCCGGCCGTACGCAAAGCAACTGGCGATGAAGCCCACTACCTCGATGTCTTCCGGCCGGTGGTAGCGGTGGGGGAATTGAGCGGCCGACGTCGGGATGTAGCTCAGATCGTAGGTGGCGTACAGCCGGTCGAGATAGGCCTTGATGTTCGGAGGAGCGACCCTCGGCTGGGCCGCCATGGGCTAGCGCTCCCGCACCGGGACCTGCTTCTCCATGAAGCCGATGGCATAGGGGCAGATGATATGGGCCTTCTCGATGTGGTCGTTGGACTTATAGTAGGCGCCGACCCGGATGGAGTAGCCGTTGACCGCGCCAGAGAGGGTGCCTTTGACGTACCCCCAGGGTTTCGGCTTGCGGATGTCGTTGATCGCCACCACGATCCCGACCGTCCCATCGGTGAAGTACTTTTCGTCCTCCTTCGATAGCTCGGTCGTGGCCCGGGTCAGCCCGTACTTGGAGTGGGAGTGGTAGTCTCCGACGCACTCCCATCGGGTGGTGCTTCGGACCGCATCCTCCACGCGCTGGCTGCGCTTCCAGTCCATGTGGACCTCCCGGTACTTTCGATTCGCCGTCTGATACGGGACCGCAAACTCCACAAACACGCGCTCCGACGTACTGTGGCCGAGGAGAATGCCAAAGCACTCCCGCCGGAACACCTCGATGGTCGAGACGAGTAGCCCGAAGAAGGCATTTTCACTCAGATAGACTTCCATGTCCGATCCTTGCCGGGAAGGTGAGACGGCCACTGCGTCGTCTCGCTTCCCAAGCTGTGAAGCTCGCTTGGAACGCCAACAATTAGTGGTTTTGGTGTCCGGTGAACAAGGCAGTTCTGGCATCCTGCGGCCACAAAAAGGATAGCCCAGGCGCTCAGGACTGGCAAGCCAAATTTTGCTTGACCGAATCTAAAAATGCGTCAGAATATTGCAAAATAGTATTTTCAGAAAAGAGAGGTTTTTCACTGTTTCGTGTGGTCATCAAGGATCGGGGGCAGCTCACCATACCAGCTAAGCTGAGGAAAAGCTTGGGGCTGAGGGCGGGAGACCTCCTTGAGGTTGAAGTCAGGGGGGGCTACATCGTCTTGAAACCACTCGAGGTCTTGGAACGGGGGGCGGACAGGGCGGAAGAGTCCCCTGAGGAAGGACCGGCCGCGTGAAGCCCGTTGTCGTGGTGCATGGTGGTGCAGGCCGTGTTCCGGAAGAGGACGAGGAGGAGCGATGGGAGGGCTGCAGGCGGGCAGCCCTCGCCGGATGGCGGCGCCTTCTCCAGGGCGGGTCAGCGTTGGATGCGGTGGAGGAGGCAGTGGCCTTTTTGGAGGATCACCCTCTGTTTAACGCCGGAAGGGGTTCCGTGCTCAATGCCGTGGGAGAGGTCGAGATGGATGCCTCGCTCATGGACGGCGGGCGCTTGCACGCGGGGGCGGTGGGCGCGGTGCGGAACCTTCGTAATCCCATTCGACTGGCCCGCCGCGTTCTCGACGACGGGAGGCATATTCTGCTGGTAGCGGAGGGGGCGGACCGGTTTGCGCGCGATATCGGGATCTCGGGCTGCTCTGGCGAGGAGCTCATCACAGAGCGGCAGCGCATGCGATGGGAGGCGATGACAGACAGCCCCGGGACGGTCGGCGCGGTGGCGGTGGATGGGGCCGGGGGTATTGCGGCGGCCACCTCCACAGGGGGCCTCCTTCGCAAGCGGCCGGGGCGCGTGGGGGACAGCGCCTTGATCGGGGCAGGAACCTACGCTGACCACCTCTTGGGCGCGGCCTCGGTGACGGGCCATGGCGAGGCCATTATGCGGGTGGTGTTAGCCAAGACCGCCGTCGATCTCTTGGCCGGAGACCGTCATCCTCAGGATGCGGCACGCCTCGCGATGGCGGTCCTCGGTGAGCGAGGCCAGGGCGAGGGTGGAATCATCCTGGTTGATCACCGGGGGCGCGTGGGGCATGCCCATAACGCCCCACTGATGTCCTGCGCCTTCATGGACGAGAGTGCTGGGGTGCCGGGCCTTCTTCGGTGAATTGTGGCGAGCAGCCGTGAGCGACCAGGCGCCTTTACAGCCGGAGGGCGTTGCGCTACCATGGCTTTGCGTCTTCGGGAGGGGCAGGCAAAGGAGAAGGATGGGGAGGCTCTCGTCGCCGAGAAGATCACGACGCTCCCGTGATGCGCTCAGGGACGCTCGATCAGAATCGCCGCCCCCTCGACCTTGATGTGGTAGCTCGGAACAGGATCGGGGGCGGGCGGGCCAATGACCTCACCGCTCTTGACATCAAACTGGGCCCCGTGCCATGGACACGTGACCACGTCCCCGTCCAGGTCCCCCTCTGACAGGGGGCCGCCCGAGTGGGTGCAGACGTCCCCGATGGCACAGAAGGTCCCGTTGACGTTAAAGAGGGCGATCCGTTCCCCCTCCAGTTCCACCAGGATTCCCGTTCCGGCAGTGACATCCTTGGTCTCAGCTACTTTGACGAACTTGCCCATATAGACCCCCTTCGCGATGGGTGACATCGGATGGCTAGCGCTCAGCTTGCGGGGAACGGTATCAGAGAGACGGTGTAATTGACAAGAGGGTAGTATGAGGCTTCAGGGAAAGGTGGCCCTGGTAACCGGCGGGAGTCAAGGGGTCGGCAGAGCGGTCGCCGCCGCCTACGCGAGGGAGGGGGCCACGGTCATCGTGACGGCGAGGCATCTCGAACGCCTCGAAGGGGCGGCGGCGGAGATCCGGAAGGGGGGAGGGAACGTCGTACCGCTTCGCGCGGATGTGGCCGATCGGCAGCAGGTGCAGCAGTTGGCTGGGGAGATCAAGAGGCGATTCGATGGATTACACGTCCTGGTGAACAACGCGTCCCTCCTCGGCCCCCGGGTGCCCATCGTGGAATACCCGGAAGAAGATTGGCAAGGAGTCATCGCCGTCAACCTGCACGGCCCGTTCTTTGTCATCAAGGCCTGCCTCCCTCTGATGATCCCGACCGGTGGAGGCTCCATTATCAATGTGAGCTCCGGAGTCGGCCGCATCGGCAAGCCTCGCTGGGGAGCCTACGCCGCATCCAAGTTTGCCCTGGAAGGGCTCACGCAGGTCCTGGCCGCTGAACTGCTGCCGTTTCATATCCGGGTCAACGCGGTCAATCCAGGCGGGACCCGCACCGGCATGCGGGCGGCCGCCTACCCCGAGGAGGACCCGCTGACCCTGCCGACCCCCGAGCAGATCACCCCGGTCTTCGTCTATCTCGCCTCCGACGAATCCCGCGACGTCACCGGCAAGTCCTTCGAGGCCCGCGATTTCATGAGCCGCTAGGCTCTACGGCGGAGTGGGTTGGGTGAAGATCAGGAGGAGGGTGGGCTCCAGATCGGCGTTCAAGTGAAAAATCCGGTTCCAGACGGCGTTGTTGTCATTGATGATATATAGCCGCCCCGTGGCCGCATCGAAGTGGATTCCCTCGTAATTCGCTCCCCCATCTTGCCGAAACGATTCCGGGACGTCACCTCGACCCTTCGCGCCTTCCTTGACCCGGTCGAGGTCCAGCACGCAGGCCCTGACGGCCTGATCCCCGACCTGCACCTCACACACCTTGTTGAAGTGCTCGATGAGTCCGAACGCCGTGTTCAGGACCAGGAGCCGCGTTCCGTGGGGATCACGGAAGGAGATGCCGGGGGTGCGCCCGTCCAGGGCGGGGAATGGCAGGGAACTGCAGCGGCGGTCAGAGGCGAGGCACCGGTACAGTCTCTTGGTCGGCGACCCCTTACCCTCTTCCAGCGTCAACAGGCCGCCCGAAGAGGCGGCGAGCGCCTCCAAGCCGTCGTTGGCGCTCCGGTTCCTGTCCGGGACACAGAGGACGTCCTTGACGGTGGCCCGGGGGGTGGCGCCAGTGGGATCAACGACCTCGGTGATGAGGATGGCCCGGTAGTTTTCGGAAAGCAGGAAGAAAAGACCTCCCGCATCCGCTGCGATCCCTTCGAGATCCAAACGGTTTCCCCGATGGCTCCTGCACGCCGACAGTGCCTGCCAAATAGCCGGAGAGATGTGGAGAGGGGTCTCCCGGGCGGCAGCCACTCTTTCCCGGCTTGAAAGGTCCAGCCGGTAGATGGCGGCATCGTTCTTGTCCGAGACGGTCCAGAGATACCCTGCGAACCCGGTGAGCCCGGAGGCCTCGCGGAGATACCCCCCGTCGGCAAGCCGGACCTCCCGCACCTCTTGCAGGAGGAAGTGCGGCTCACAGGCCTGTTCGGAACAGGCGAGAGCGGCGCTCCACACGCCCAGGCCGAGCAGGGGCAGCAACGAAAACACGCGCGCCGCGACAGAGCGCCAGACGGTCGGTGCGAAAAAACATGATGCCCGGGAAGACCCTCCCGGGCACTCATGCGGGGGACGCGTCGTCCCGTCCATTAGGAAGACGATGTCAGCTTTGCCCGCTCGCGCTGGAAGGCCTCCTTCCCCGCCTCGAAAGCGGACAAGACGGCCTCACGGCCCTGGTCCACGGCATCTTCCACCCGGTCCCGGACCTCCTCGGCCACATCGAGGGCCCGCTCCTGCAGCTCATCGGTAAACCGCCGGATCCGCACCCGGGTGCGCTTTCCCGATTCCGGAGCGTAGAGCAGCGTGGCCAGCGCTCCAAAGGCACCCCCGAGCAGAAACGCGAGTAGCACGGCCGCTCCGCCAAATCCACGGTCATCGCTCATCGACACTCACCTCCTCTTCACAAAGGTCCGCAAAAAGATCCTCCGAAGGAGAGACCAACTTCCCGTTTTGAGCCCAACCATCAAGGCCCCGAAAGACAGGAGACGGGGATGCAGGCCGGTCCGGATGATGTCGCTCGTGTTTCGGAGCGTCTCCCCGAAACCCTCCAGGGCGTCGGCGGTGTTGCTCACCTTGTCCATGTTCTTGAGGACGCCGGTCGAGATCTCGTTCAGGTTCCTGGCTGCCTCCCGGATCTCGCCGAGGGTCAGACGCACGTCCCCCTCCGTCGATTGAAGAAACTGGTCGAGCCGGCTGAGTAACTGCTGAACCTGGCGCACGAGGGGGAACAGGGCGAACACCGTCACCGAGATCACGACCGCGATGAAGCTGATCGCGACGACGATAATGATGACGGCCAGGTCCTCTCTCATGCGATGACTCCCTGCCCTGTGAGCGCCGTGATGGCCTCTCCCTCGAGCCCCAGCCACGCCTTCAGCACCTCGGCCGTGTGCTCACCGAGCCGTGGCGCTGGGCGGTCAGCACGGCTGGGGGTCCGCGAGAGCCTGACGGGAGAGGACGGGACGCGCACGGCGCCCACCCCGGGATGGTCGATGGTGGTGATCATTCCTCGCGCCTCGACCTGCGGGTCCGCCACCACCTGATCGATGGTGTTGATGGGCCCGCACGGGATGTCCGCCTTCTCCATGATCGCCATCCATTCTCGGACCGTTCGCGTCCTGGCGATCTCGGCGATGAAGGGTTGCAGTGCTCCGTGGTTTTCGGCGCGCAGCGGGTTCGTGGCAAAGCGCCGGTCCTCGAGCAGGTCTTCACGACCGATGACTCGGCAGAAACGCTCCCAATGGGGGGTCCCCACGGCGAAGATCACGTAGCCGTCCTTGGCCTCAAAGGCCTCAAAGGGGGCGATAGACGGATGCCGCGCGCCGAGCGGTCCCGGGATCTCGCCGGTGGCCGTGTACCGGATGATCGCATTCTCGAGCAGAGCAACCTGACAATCGAGCATCCCGATGTCCACCATCTGTCCCTCGCCCGTGTGCTCCCGGGCCTGGAGCGCGGCGAGGATCCCGATCGCCGTAAACAGGCCGCCGGCCAGATCCCCGATCGCCGGACCGGTCTTCAAGGGTCTCCCCCCCGGCTCGCCCGTGATAGACATGACCCCGCCCATGCCTTGGATCACCATGTCATACGCCCCCCGCTGCCGGTAGGGCCCGGTCTGGCCAAAGCCGGAACACGCGGCATAGATCAGCTTGGGGTTGCGCGTGGCTACCATCTCGTAGCCGAGGCCGAGTCGGTCCATGGTCCCGGGACGAAAATTTTCCACCAGGACGTCGGCCCGGGCGATGAGCTCGGCGGCCAGATCGCGCCCCCGCGGATCTTTGATATTGAGGGCGACACTCTTTTTGCCGCGGTTCAGGCTCGTGAAATAGGTGCTCAGTCCCTTGAGGAAGGGGCCGACGCCCCGGGCCTCGTCCCCCGACGTGAGCTCCTCGATCTTCACCACCTCGGCCCCGAGATCCGCCAGGATCATGGTGCAGTACGGTCCCGCCAGGATCCGGGAGAAGTCGACGACCTTCACGCCCTCGAGCGCCTGCATGAGTTGTGCCGCTCATGGTTCAGAGTTCATTATGAACGCTGAACTACCGCCGCCTTGGTGAAGACGATCCGGTCGCCCTCGGCATCGACGACGACGTGATCGCCCTCCCTGAATTCCCCCTCCAGGATTTTCGCGGCCAGGGGGTCGAGCACCATCCGCTGCAGCGCGCGCTTGAGGGGCCGGGCCCCGTAGACCGGGTCGAAGCCGACCTCGGCCAGGTGCTGCTTGGCGGCCTCCGACAGGGTCACCTGCATCTTCCGCTCGGCGAGCCTTTTGGCCAGCTGCCGGAGCTGGATCTCGACGATCTGCGTGATCTCACGCATGCCGAGGCGGTGGAAGATGATCACCTCGTCGATGCGGTTCAAGAACTCCGGCCGGAAGTGGGCCCGGAGCGTGTCCCAGATCCGTTCATGGATCTTCTCCTCATCGGATATCTCCTGGATCAGGTGACTCCCCAGGTTCGAGGTCATGATGATGATGGTGTTCCGGAAGTCGACGACCCGGCCATGCCCGTCGGTGAGGCGCCCGTCATCCAGGATCTGGAGGAGCAGGTTAAAGACATCGGCGTGCGCTTTCTCGATCTCGTCGCAGAGGAGCACGGAATAGGGCCGGCGCCGCACCGCCTCGGTGAGTTGCCCCCCCTCCTCGTAGCCCACGTAGCCCGGCGGAGCGCCGATGAGCCGGGAGACGGTGTGCTTCTCCATGTATTCCGACATGTCCAGGCGGATCATGGCCCGCTCATCGTCAAAGAGGAACTCGGCGAGCGCCCTGGCGAGTTCCGTCTTGCCCACGCCTGTCGGCCCCAGGAAAATGAACGACCCCAGGGGACGCTTCGGGTCCTGCAGACCTGAGCGGGCCCGGCGAATGGCGTTGGCGACGGCGCTGATCGCCTCATCCTGGCCGACCACGCGCTCGCGGATCTTCTCCTCCATCCGAAGGAGCTTCTGCGTCTCGCCCTCCAGCAGCCGGGTGACGGGGATGCCCGTCCACTTCGCCACGACCTCAGCGATATCCTCCTCGTCCACCTCCTCCTTGAGCATCATGCCTTCCTTCTGGATGGCCTCGACCTTCGCCCGCTCGGCCTCCAGCTCTTTCTGAAGCTGGGCGATGACCCCATAGCGCAGCTCGGCCACCTTGCCCAGGTCGCCCTTCCGCTCGGCTTGCTGCTCCTCCACCCGCTTCTGCTCCAGGCGCTCTTTAATCTCTCGCATCTTCTTGATGATGGCCTTCTCCCGCTCCCATCGAGCTTTCAAGGCCCCCGATCGCTCCCGGAGATTCGCTAGCTCCCCCTCCAGGTGCGCCAGGCGCTCGCGGGAACCGGGATCGGTCTCCTTGCGGAGGGCCTCCCGTTCCACCTCGAGCTGTCGGATCCGTCGCTCGACCTCGTCGATCTCGGTTGGCATGCTGTCGATCTCCATGCGCAGCCGCGAGGCGGCCTCGTCGACGAGATCGATGGCCTTGTCCGGCAGGAATCGGTCGCTGATGTAGCGGTGGCTCAAGACCGCGGCGGCCACCAGGGCCGAGTCCTTGATCCGGACGCCGTGATGCACCTCGTACTTCTCTTTGAGGCCGCGGAGGATCGAGATGGTGTCGTCGACCGACGGCTCCCCGACGACGATCGGCTGGAATCGCCGTTCGAGCGCCGGATCCTTCTCGATCCGCTTCCGGTACTCATCCAGGGTGGTGGCGCCGATGCAGCGGAGTTCGCCGCGGGCCAGGGCCGGCTTGAGCATATTCGAGGCGTCCACCGCCCCCTCCGCGGCCCCGGCCCCGACCAGGGTGTGTAGCTCGTCGATGAAGCAGATGATCTGCCCCTCGGATTCGGTAATCTCCTTGAGGACCGCCTTAAGCCGGTCCTCGAATTCACCCCGGTATTTCGAGCCGGCGACGAGCGCGCCGATGTCTAACGCGACGACCCGCTTGTTCTTCAGGGTTTCGGGGACATCGCCGTTGACGATCCGCTGCGCCAGCCCTTCGACGATGGCGGTCTTCCCCACGCCCGGCTCGCCGATCAGGACGGGGTTGTTCTTCGTCCGACGGGATAGGACCTGGATGACACGCCGGATTTCGTCATCGCGCCCGATGACCGGGTCCAGCTTCCCCTTCCGCGCCAGATCCGTCAGATCCCGGCTATACCGCTCGAGGGCCTGGTACTTTTCCTCCGGATGCGGGTCGGTGACCCGCTGCCCGCCGCGGAGCGCAGTCAGGGCCGCGTAGATCCTGTCCTTGCTGACGCCGGCCTCCTTCAGGATCCGCTCCGCGGCCCCACCGGCCTGGTCCACCATGATCAGGAGGAGATGTTCGGTCGAGACGTACTGATCCTTCAGGTGTGTCGCCTCTTGGAGGGCCGCGTCCAGGACCTTTTGGAGTCGGGGGGTGATATACTCTGCACCTCCTCCGCCATGCACCTTGGGCCGCCGTGCCAAGTCTTCCGTGAGTTGGGTACGCAGCTGGTGCAGATTCGCGCCGAGCTTCTGGAGGAGCGGGGGGATCACCCCGTCAGGCTGTTCGACCAGGGCCAGCAGGAGATGCTCCACATCGATGGCCTGATGGCCCATCTCGACTGCCTGGCGACGGGCGGCATCGATGGCCTCCTGGGCCTTCACGGTGAATTGATCGAGTCGCATGCGTTCTTTCCTCTCAACACCGGGAAAGATAAGGCTAGCACGCTGCGAGAGCCCTTGTCAATCGGCCCACCAGGAGCCCTCTTCGCCACCGACCCGCGGGACCGATGCGTTGACAACTCCTGTCTTCTCTCTCTATCATAGGGCGGGACCAGGAGAGGCAGGGGGGGTCAGAGTCGAGATGACCAAAGCAGAGCGGATCCACAGAGCGGTAGAGCGAAGACCGGTGGACCGCCCCCCCGTGAGCTTTTGGCGTCATTTTCCCCACCTCGACGAGGATCCCTTCGCCCTCGCCGAGGCGGTACTCGCCTTTCACGCCCGATACGACCTCGATTTCATCAAGGTGATGCCCACCGGCGTCTACTGCGTCGAGGACTGGGGCTGCCGGGTCGCCTACGAGGGGGACATCGACGGCTCCCGGGTCTGTCTCGATCACGCGGTCAGGCGCCCGGGCGACTGGGCAAACCTCCGCCCCCTGGACCCCGAGGCGGGGGCGTTGGGTCGGGAGCTACAATGTCTCCGTCAGGTGGTGAAGGGGCGTTCCGATGACGCGCCGGTCCTTCAGACAGTCTTCAGCCCCCTCTCCATCGCGAAGAAGCTCGCCGGCGACGAGCGATTTCTGGCGGACCTCCGGGAAAGACCCGCACTGATCCATGGGGCTCTTGAGGTGATCACCGAGACGATGAGTCGGTATGCGGCCGCCTGCCTGCAATCGGGAGGGGATGGGATCTTTTTCGCGACCCAGGTGGCATCGTCCGGTCTCTTGACCGCCGACGAGCATCACCGCTTTGCGGAACCGTACGACCGACGGATCCTGGAGCAGGTGGCCGAGCGGAGCCCCTTTTCGGTCCTGCACGTCCACGGCCTGGACATCCCATTTGACGTGATGGCGGCCTACCCGGTTCCGGCCATTAACTGGCACGACCGGCGCACGTCGCCCTCCCTTCGTGAGGCACAGCAGCGCTATCGCGGCGCGGTCGTGGGGGGACTCAATGAGGTCGAGACCCTTCGGGACGGGCCCGAGGCGGCCGTGCGGGTTCAGGTGAAGGATGCCGTGGCGCAGACGGGAGGTCTCGGGCATATCCTGGCCCCGGGATGTGTCGTTCCTCTGGACGTTCCCGAGACCTCTCTCGAGGCGGTCCGAGCCGCAGTCGAGGACCTGCAATGACCGGCCATTCGG
>LDXR01000022.1 GCA_001443495.1 candidate division NC10 bacterium CSP1-5
CCTTCGGGCGGAGGTGGGGATGGTCTTTCAGCAGTTGAATCTCTACCCGCATATGACCGCTCTGGGGAACATCATGCTGGCCCCGATGAAGATCCGCGGGCTCGAGCGGGCTCACGCCGAGGCCACCGCCCGGGATCTCCTGGCCAAGGTCGGTATGCCGGAGAAGGCGGACGCGTACCCGGCCCAGCTCTCCGGCGGCCAGCAGCAACGCGTCGCCATCGCGCGAGCGCTCGCCATGCAACCCAAGATCATGCTCTTTGATGAACCGACCTCCGCCCTCGACCCGGAGATGATCAACGAGGTCCTCGACGTCATGGTCAGCCTGGCGAAGGAGGGGATGACCATGATGGTCATCACTCACGAGATGGGCTTCGCCAGGAAGGTGGCCCGCCGCATCATCTTCATGGATGAAGGGCGGATCGTGGAGGAGGGTCCCCCCGATACCTTCTTCAGCCATCCCCGTGAGGAACGGACCCGGCTTTTTTTGAGCAAGATTCTCGTTCACTAACCATGAGAGGAGGAAGAACGATGGTGTGCAGGCGATCGATGCGCGGCGTGGTACTCCTGTGGGTCACGCTGGGGCTCAGCGTTTGGGGGGTCGGTCACGCCAGCGCGGAGACGACCCTGGAAAAGATCGGCCGGACGGGAGTCTTCACCGTGGGGACCCGGACCGCCTCGCCCCCCTTTGGGTTCATCAACAAGCAGAACGAGTGGGTGGGGTTCTCCATCGATTTGGTCAAGCTGGTCCATGCCACCATCGAGAAGAAGCTCGGGAAGTCCATCAAGTTCGAGCTGAAGGAATCGACGCCGGCCACCCGGATCCCGCTCCTCTCCAGCGGCGCCGTCGATCTCATCGCCGGCACCATGACCGACACGCGCTCTCGCCGCGACAGCGTTGACTTCAGCCTCACCTTCTTCGCGACCGGCGCCCAGCTTCTCGTGAAGAAGGGGAGTCCGATCCGTGGGGTCAAGGACATCGCGGGCAAGCGGATCGGCGCCCAGCAGGGCTCGACCAATGAACGGATCATCCGCGAGAAATATCCGCAGGCCCAATTGGTGGTCTTTCCGGACCAGCCGGCCGCCTTCACGGCGCTGGCCCAGGGGAAGCTGGACGCCTACACCAACGACGGGATCCAACTCGCCGGCCTCAAGGCCAAGGCCCCGAACCCCGGTGGGTGGGAGATCGTCGGGGAGTTTTACAGCTACGAGCCGTATGGGATGGCCATGCGGAAGAACGACTCGGATTTCCGTGCCATCGTCAACAACACCCTGATGGAGGCCATCGAGGGAGGCGAGTACTTCACACTCTACGACAAATGGTTCGGACTGAAAGGGGAGGTGCCCTACCCCATGAGCGAGCCGGTCCTGGCCTTTCTCCTGATGCAGGTGGTACCCAAGTAACGCACCTATGCTCTTCTTCGGTCTCGCCTACGAACTGCGTTGGAGCGTCCTCTGGACCGAGGGGCATGGTGGCTGGATCCTCGAGGGGATCCTCACAACCCTGAAGCTGTCGGCCCTTGGCTGGATCATCGCCTGCCTGCTCGGCATGCTCTTCGGGGCCATGCGGACTGCGCCGGTGCGAATCGTCCGCTGGGCCGGGGCGGCCTACGTCGAATGCTTCCGGAACGTCCCCTTGCTGGTCTGGCTCTTCTTCTGGTACTTCGGCGCCCCCCAAGTCCTGCCGCAATCGGCCCAGGAATGGCTCAACCGCCACGGGGCCGAGTTCTGGTCGGCCGTGGCCGGCCTCAGCGTCTACCACGGGGCCCGAATGGCCGAGGTCATCCGGGCCGGGATCCAGTCAATCCCCAGGACGCAATTCGAGGCGGCCGTCTCGACGGGCCTATCGGTGGTCGAGGCCTACCGCTACGTGATTCTTCCCATCGCGCTGCGCCTCATCATCCCGCCGGCGACGAATGAATCCCTCAATCTCCTCAAGAACTCATCGCTGGCATTGACCATCGGCGTCGCCGAGCTGACCTTCATGACCCGTCAGATCGAGACGTACACGGCCCGGGCCTTTGAAGCCCTCACGGCCGGCACCCTTATCTACCTGGTCCTCTGTCTCGGCATCGCGTCCGTCATGGGACAGGTGGAACGCTCCTTTCGCATCCCGGGCCTCATTGCCCGCGTCGGGGGGGCCGAGCATTGACCTTCGACTGGGCGGTCATCGTCGGCAACTGGAAATTCCTGATACTCCAGGGCCTCATGGGAATCGGGGCCTTCGGTGGCGGGACGCTCCGCCTGGCCATTCCTGCGATCGTGCTGGGCTTCTGCCTGGGCGTCCTCATCGGGCTAGCCCGCCTCGCGCAGCGGTCCTGGATCCGCTACCCGGCCGTCCTCTACGTCGAGTTCTTCCGAGGTGTTCCGCTGGTGATGGTGATCTTCTGGTTCTGGTTCCTCATCCCGCAGATCACCGGGCAGCGGCTGCCGGAGTACACCGTGGCGTTGTCCGCCTTCGTCGTGTTCGAGGCGGCCTATCTCGCGGAGATCGTCCGCGCCGGCATTCAGTCGGTCCCCCGCGGCCAGATCGACGCCGCAGTGTCCAGCGGTCTGTCCTACCTCCAGATGATGCGCCACGTGATCCTGCCCCAGGCTATCCGGAACATGATCCCGTCCCTGGTCACGCAATTCATCGTCCTGTTCAAGGATACCTCGCTCGCCTCGATCATCGGGATGATGGATCTCACCAAGGCGGCCCAGATCATCAGCCAACGCGAGATCCGCCCCTTCGAGCTGTACCTCTTCATTGCCGTCGTGTACTGGATCTGCACCTACAGCATGTCCCACATCAGCCGCCGGCTGGAGCTCCGCCTGGCGGTCCCCCACGGGACTGACCTCTAGGGGTCCATGATGAAGACTCGAACCATCCTCCTCGGATTTTTCCTCTCTCTCCTTGTCGCGGGCTGGCTCGCGGTTCCCCCGGCCCACTCCAGATCCCGCAGGGTCATTGTCGTCAGCATCGACGGCGCACGCCCGGACGCGCTCCTTGTGGCCAAGACCCCGACCATCACCCGCCTGTGGAAGCAGGGAGCGTACTCCTTCCGCGCCCAGACGGTCTCCCCCAGCACCACGCTCCCCGCCCACACCTCGATGCTGACCGGAATCTCTCCTGACCGCCACGGCGAGCGAGACAATAGCTGGTGGCCCGGAGAAGCGATAGTAGCCGTCGAGACGGTCTTCAGCCTGGCCAAATCCCGCGGGCTAAAGACCGCGATGGTGGTGGCGAAGGAGAAGTTCGGCTTCCTCGCCCGCCCCGGCAGCCTGGATCATTTTGAGGTCGTCACCCATCCCGCGCCTGAAGTGGTCCGTCGGGCGGTCGCGTATCTGAGGTCGGAGAGGCCCCACCTCCTGTTCATTCACTTCACCGATGCCGACCTGATCGGCCACCTGCACGGCTGGATGAGCTCGGAATATCTGATCGCGCTACAGACCGTCGATGACGCGGTAGAGACCTTGCTCCTGGCGCTCGAGGAGACGAGGCTTATCCGCGAGACCCTGCTCATTATCACCTCGGATCACGGAGGCCATGACTTCACCCATGGCACGACGCTTCCCGAAGATATGACCATCCCCTGGATCGCCGTTGCGCCCGGCGTTCGCGAGGGCTACCAGATTCCCGATCAGGTCGTGATCTACGATACCGCCGCCACCGTCCTCTATTTCCTGGGGGTCCCCATTCCGGCCCATTGGGACGGCGGCCCCCTCCGATCCATCTTCCGTCCATGAAACCATTTCAACCTTCACCTCCATGAGGCCGCACATGGCCCTACCCACGACCCGGCAACAGCGCCTGTAGGTCCCGAGCGACATTGGCGAAAGCGGCGGGGTCCCTCGGCGCGCGACGGCCTGGGAAACCGAGGCGCGATCCGTGCCCAAGTTCGTTGCACGGATCGTGAACACGGAGGGACCCGGGCCGTAAGCCGCCGTTCAGGGTCGCCGCGAAAGCCCCGGAGCGAGGGGCCGAGGGTGCTGTTACTTTCCGTGCCTGTGGGGCTGCCGACGCAAGCTCCGTACGGATTTGACGGCAGGAGGCGGGTGTGCTATAACAGGCAAGCCTTTATGGAGGGGCCGATGGCGCACAAGATCATTATCAAGACGGGCGATGTCACGGTTGAGGCGGTCCTCAATAACAGCCCCACCGCCAAGGCGGTCTGGGGGGCCCTTCCGATCACCGGCAAGGCCAACACCTGGGGCGACGAGATCTACTTCGCCACTCCGGTCAAGCATGAACTAGAGCCGGCCGCCAGAGAGATCGTGGAAATGGGCGACCTGGGCTATTGGCCCCCCGGCAGGGCCCTCTGCATCTTTTTCGGACCCACCCCGGTCAGCACCGGCAGCGAGATCCGTTGCGCGAGTGCCGTCAATATCATCGGGCGCGTCCGGGGAGACCCGACGATCTTTAAGAAGGTCAAGGACGGTGCCCGCATCCAGATCGGCCCCCGCGTAACCGGCAAACTCTCAGAATTACCACGAAAATAGAAAGCCTTGACCTCAAGGGACATGTGCCCGCGTGACACATCGCACACGGCGAGCTCACGCGATGATCCACACCTAATGCGGAAGTTCCCCGGGGAACGGATAACAGGGGAGGGGCCGTGAACATCGGTCCGAGAGAGCAGCGAAAGCGGCTTATCATGGGAGTAGCCACGCTGGCCATGTCCGTAGGGATCGCCATCGGACTCATCTATTTTGGCATCGATTGGTGGTGGAGGCTCGGTCTCTTCTTCCCGTTCTGGATGGCAGCCCTTGGCCTCTTCCAGGCGCTCGAGGAGACCTGAGTGGCTCTGGCGGCGCGAGGCTCGCGAAATCTGGACACCGGAGAGGAGAAAATCCAAGACACCGCAGTGGTCGGGGAGCTTCGCCGCCAAGCGCGTCGCGTGTACATCGAATCCATCCTGGCGGCGACCTGGCTCACCGTGCTTTTTCTGATTCCCTAAAAGGCGCCCAACTCCTTTGGAGGACAAGGTACCGTGAACATGCTGCGTCTCTCCGAAGTGAATGCCTCGCAAGCTCTCCGCGCGCGAGGAACTGTTGGGCAACTGACCCTAGCACGCCTGCGTACCGGTGATACTTCCCTGGGTGTGCCCAACAAGATCGGCGGCCATGAGAAAATCGTTCCTTTTCGTTGAGGGATCGGCTAGAATATCGTCCTCTATATCCAAGGGGAACGGGCCACATCATGGATTCGCGATGGCAGCTCTCGCATAAGTCCGTCAAGCGGGCCTACGCCGCCGTTTCCCCCTTCTATGATCTCATCTTCGATCGCGTTTTCTATCCCGGGCGGGTCGAGGCCATCAAGCTCCTGGGCGTCGGCCCATACGATCAGATCCTGGAGGTTGGGATCGGCACCGGCCTGAACCTGCCCCTCTACCCGCGCCACCGCCGACTGGTGGGGATCGATCTCTCGGGGCAAATGCTTCGCAGGGCGAAGGAACGCGTCCACGAGCTCGGCGCCCAACACGTGCGTCTCGTCGTGATGGACGCCACGCGGATGGGCTTCCAGGACAACAGCTTTGACCATGTCCTCGCGACGTACGTCATCAGCGCGGTGCCGGATCCCATCCAGGTCCTGCGCGAGATCAAGCGGGTGTGCCGGCCAAAGGGCCATATCATCATCCTGAATCACTTCAAGAGCGACCATCCCGTCATGGGCCGGCTCGAGAGGATGATGGCCCCTCTCATCACGCGCACGGGCCTCTTCAAGCCGGACCTCCAACTGATCCCCCTCCTGGAGAAGGTGGGCCTCGTCCCAGACCAGATCCACCGCGTCAATCTCCTCAGCGGCTGGCGCCTGGTCCGGTGTATCAATGTCAAGGAGACCCGGCCACAGATCTGGCCGATCGACGGAGGTAAACATGGCTCGTAGCTCTCTCTCCCGGCAGTGGGTCCTCCTGTTCACTCTCCTGTTCTGTGGCATCACACCCGGTCTCGCCCACGCCCAGGAGACGGGAACGCTCCAGGAGATGGAGGTCCTCGGCGTTGTCGCCGATCCGGGCGGACAGGCGCGCGTCCTGCTCCGCAGCAAGAGAGACAAGCGGGCCCTCTCCATGGCCATCGGGCAGTTTGAGGCTGTGGGGATCGCACTCCCACTCGAAGGCGTGACCCCTCCACGGCCGTACACCCATGATCTGTTGCTGGACGTGCTCCGCCGTTTCCAGGCCAGCGTGGCCAGGGCGGTGATAACCGAGCTGAAGGAGAACACCTACTACGCCACCCTCGTCCTCCAGGTGGACGGGCGAGAGGTACAGGTCGACTCTCGACCGAGCGACGCCGTCGCGTTAGCTCTTCGCGTCGGCGCGCCGATCCTGGCGGCGGAACAGGTGCTCGAGGCCCAACCCCAAGGGGCCCAGCCGTGACGCGGGACCGGGAGTACCCGCGGGCCTCCCTGCGAGTACGGGTAAGCCACGCCGACATCCATTATGGGGGAACGTTGGTTGCCGGGTCTCACATCCTTCGCCTCTTCGGCGACCTGGCCACGGAACTGACGATCCATTACGATGGGGACGAGGGGCTCCTCCGGGCCTACGAATCGGTCGAGTTCCTGGCCCCCGTCCGAGGTGGGGACTACATCGAGGCGTCCGGAACGATCGTTGCGGTCGGGAGCACCTCGCGCCGCATGGTCTTTGAGGCCCAAAAGGTCATCACCTGCGAGGGCCCCTTCCCCTCCTCGGCTCGAATCCTCGATCCCCCCGTGCTGGTAGCCCGGGCCGTGGCGACCAGCGTCGTGCCCAAGGAGCGCCAGCGACCGGCCTGAACTGCCGATGGCCCGCGCACAACTCATCACAGGTCCTCCCGGCGTGGGGAAGACATCCCTGCTCCTCTCCCTTCTGAAGATGCTCCCGGGGAGGAAAGGCGGGTTCACTACCCGGGAGATTCGCGAAGGGGGAGAGCGGGTCGGCTTTCAGATCACCGATCTCAGCGGTCGCGAAGGGGTCCTGGCCCATCTGAGACGTCCGGGGCCGCCGCGGGTCGGGCGGTACGGCGTTGACCTCAAGACTTTTGAAGCGATCGGGGTTGAGGCCGTCACGCGCGCCCTGCACGAAGCTGATCTCATCGTGATCGACGAGATCGGCAAGATGGAGCTTTGCTCCCGCGCCTTCCAGGCGGTCCTCTTCGAAGTCCTCGACGGGCCGCGCCCACTCGTGGGCACGATAATGGCCAAGGCGCATCCGGTCGCGGACCGGATCAAGGCCCGCCCCGAGGTACAGGTGCAGCGCCTCACGCCCACGAACAGCAAGGAGGTGGTCCGGGCCGTCACGGCAGATCTCGGCTGGTGGCTCGGTTCAGCCGGGATTTCGTGTTGACGGGCCCGGTCCGCTTGGGTACGCTCAGATGCACGCTCCTTGAGGGGCATCGATGGCGAGGCGGTACTTCACGGTCGAGGAGGCCAACGCCCTCCTTCCCGAGCTGCGGGTGATCCTGGAGCATCTCCAGGCGAGGCGACGGGAACTGGAAGAGCGGCAGCAGGCCTTGGAGAGGATCCGGCAACAGGCGGGGGAAAACGGCTACCGACTGGGAGGGGAGGGATTCCTTCGCCTCAAGCGCGAGGCTGAATCGATCCTGGAGCAATGCAGCGCCGCCGTCACACAGATCGAAACCCTGGGATGCCTCCTCAAGGATTTCCACCTGGGTCTCGTGGATTTTCCCTTCCTCCACGAAGGCCGGGAGGTCCTGCTCTGCTGGAAGCCGGATGAGGCCGAGGTGGCGTATTGGCACGGCCTCACTGAAGGCTTTGCGGGTCGAAAGCCGATCCGGCCCCAGACGGTCTCCTGATTGTCGTCCAACCGCCGATTACGTCTTGACAACACGGGACGGGCGATGGTAACAGAAAAACACCTTCCATCATCACGAGGCACTCACAAGGGCCTTGAGTAGGGACACACGCCGTGTCCAGGCGATCGACTTCAGCGGGTGGAACGGATGTCCCTCCCCTTTCCCAGGCTCCTCTCCAGGGCGGTGGGCCTGACGGGGAGCTGCGCATTCCGCCGGAATTTTCCGTTCGTCTCGAATGCGGAAAGGGGGCGGATTCCCCTCTGGCGTATCCCCTCGGCCTGTCCCCTCTTCCGGAGGTACTGAGGCACTACGCCCAAAGGCTCGAGGTGCCCTTCTCGTTTCTCGGCAATCAGCGCCGATACGCGCGTCCGAGCCGCGGAGAAGCCATCACCGTCCATCATTTCGCCCTTCCGACACCGCCGATCCTTTTGGGGTTATTCCCGCGCGTGCCGGAAATCCGCATCCCCTTCGCCTTCGGCTATCCCCTCGCACCGTCAGCCCAGCACGGCTTTCCCCCCGGCTCTCACATCGGTCGGGGAAGGACTCTGCGGGACGAGGAAGGGCGAGCCGTGGCAGAGATCGCCAAAGGAAACATCTACGTCCTCTTCAACCTCCTCGGTCAGGACGGAGAACTCCGGCCACTTCTCCTGCGACGCCTGCTCGACCTGAGTCTCCCCCGGGTCCTCACAGAGCGCAGAGGTCTGTCCCCGCTGGGATGGGATCCTCTCGAGGCCACCCTGGAGACGCTCCGGCAGGAGACCGAGGAGACAGCAGCCGGATGGGACCGACGACGGCAGGCCAAGGTCCGGCAGGCCTATGTTCAGGAATGCCGGAGTCGCGTGCACGAGGAGATGGCCTTTCTGGAACAGGAGATGCGTCTCCTCGAGGAGAACCTGGAAGAGTATGCCCGTCGGATCACGGCCGAGACCCGGCGGCTCTCGACATACCGGGAGCGTCTCAACACCCTGCGGGGCACCGCGCCCTCGCAGGCGCAACATCTCAAGGAGCTGGACGATCTCAAGGAGCTCCCCGAGGTCCGAGAGGTGCAGGTCCAGGATGGCCGGATCACGGTCTTCACCGCCCCGATCCATGCGGAGTACGAGGGCCGGGAATTCTGCCTGGGGAGTTATCGGATAGAGATCTCCCTCGCCGGCGATATTCGGATCTGGAACCTCACCAGCGCCGTCGGGGCCTATGACCACCCGCACATCTATCAGGGCCGGCCCTGTCTCGGCAACGCCCGGGAGGGCATCGCCAAGTTGATCGGGGAGTACCAGTTTGTGGCCCTCGTCTACGTCATCCTCGACTTTTTGAAGACGGTCAATTCGAAGGACTGGCGCGTTCCCATCGTCTACTGGCAGGAGTCGAGATCGTGAGACCCGGGCGGTCCATGGAGTTTTTGCGGCAGCTGGATCTGGTGAATCCGGAGACGTTGGACCTCCCCATCCACCTCATCGGCTGCGGCGGGATCGGTTCCTTCGCCGCCCTGGCCCTTTCCAAGATGGGGGCCCAGCAGCTGCACCTCTATGACCCTGATGGGATCGAGGAGCATAACCTACCGAACCAACTCTTCCGCCTGAGGGACGTGGGGCGGTTGAAGGTCGAGGCGCTCCGAGAAATCCTGCAGGAGTTCACCGGGGCTCCCGTGCAGGGGGTCCCGATCGAGGTGGAGGCCCAGCGCATGACGGGGATCGTGATTGCGGCGGTGGACACCATGCGGGCCCGGAAGGCGATTTGGCAGCGATCCATCCGCTATCGTGCCGGCGTGCTGAGGTACCTGGACGCGCGAATGGGCGCGGAGGTGGCACGGATCTACGCCGTGAATCCGACTGATCCGGACGACGTCCGGCTGTACGAAAAGACCCTGTATGGCGACGAGGAGGCCGAGGTTTTCCCTTGCACGGCAGCGGCGATTAGCTATAGTGGATTTGCGATCGCCAGCCTGATCGGCAATCTGGTCAAGCGGCTGGCGACCGGCGAGGATCTCCCCCGCGAGATCCTCCTAGACCTCAAGACCCTCACCCTGCTCACCAGCTCGGGCGACCGATGCTGAGGAAAGGAGGCAGATCATGACGACGGACCTCTTGGAAAAGGAGCGAACCATTGCCGTCAAGGTGGTGATGATGGGAAAAAGCATCACCACGTACGTCGGGAAGGATCCGCTCTCCCTCGATGAGCTGCTGACCGAGATGGGCACCAACGGGAAGACGGAGGTGCGGGTCAACGGCCTGACGGTGGACAAGACGCACCGGCTGGCCTCGGGGGACATGGTCCTGGTCGTCCCTAAGATCCGGGGTGGCTAGCCCGTCTGGGACCGAAAGGGGAGCCACCGGGCGAGGACTTGCGCAGGGGCTCGATGGAGTCCCGCGGCTGCTCCCTGCCGTGCCGGGGGCCTCGAGATGGGCGCTCGGGGGCCGTCCCGGCTCGCTTTCGCGCGCGACCTCATAGGCGATCACTGGGGGGTGCCTGCCCCTCGTCGCTCCCGGCGACATCCCCATCCCTCCCGGCTTTCAGCAGATCGAAAAAGACTCGGTCCTGATCAGACCGCTCACCGATGACGACTCGACTGAGGCCTCGGCGCTGAGCTCGGCCGAACCGCTCGTCGAAGGCTCGTCGAAGTCCGTGATCCGCTGACCGTACCGAGGTCGCCAGTACGCACCCGGGGATTGCCCGGGACGAGATCTTCTTTCCCGGATGGACCGGGACCCGGTTCCCCCTTATGAAAGCGTAAGGCAAGCGCGAAGCAGATGGCGGACACCAGCCGGTCCTCAAATGGGTGGAAATCGTGCGGAGACGCATGACTGGCTGACGTTGGCGAGAAACTGCGCGGAGAATCAGGGGGAGTTTGTCGGGCAGAGGGCCGGCTCCACCTCCGGCCCTCTGCGCCGAATTCACTGACAGAGTTTTTTAGCTACAAAGACCTGGGGCGAATCCGGCTTTCCTGAGGGAGTCGGGAACGCTCTTGCAGTAATCGCTGACTGTTTTATCCATCATCTTGGTCATGCCCCCGACTCGGTTGCTGAGCTTCTGGAGCTCGGCCTGGATGGCAGCCAGATCGTTCTTGAGGGCCTTGAGGTCCTCCCCCGTCGCCTTCATCATCGCCTTGTCGGATTCCATCATCTCCGCGGCACCAGCGGGAGCGATGGACAAAGCGGGGCCTCCGAGGGTTACCAAGAGCATGGCAAGGAGCCCAACGATCATCACTGTGCGTGTCATGTTGTCACCTCCTTTCATGCGCAAATCCCCATCGGTCGAGGCGGTGCTCACGAAACCTACCCTTGTTTCCAGACGACGACGTCGCCGGTTTTGTTCCCGGCCATCGCCTATGCCTACCTCCATCGATTAGACACAGGAAGGGAGGGAAAGGATGCGCTCCTGCCGTCCACGGCTCGCTTCAAACCTCTCCGCATTGAACCGTCCGGCGAAACTCCGGCCCAGGGACTGAAGCACCACAAGGGAATCGCACGCTATCACGATCCGCACATTTGTCAAGCAAAAGTAAAGACTTTCTGAGGGCGCCTCTTGTTCCCGGACCGGTCGAGGCCGGACGGGAAACGGACGATCACCGTTTGCCACCGGCAAGCTGCCGACCCTCCGGGAGAGACCGAAGCCAGATCATGGCGCACACCCCCAGGACCCCCCCGATCCCCAAGACGCTGAACGCCAACCCCCACGCCCCTCGGGTCGGGTCCGATGCGCCCGCCGTCACATCCAGCACCGCGCCAAAGGCGAGCGGTGCCACAGCGCCCGCCCCAAAGCCCAGCAGCGAACGCACCGCCAGCACCGAACCCAGCTGTGCAGGCGCCACGACCTCCGTGATCCCTGCAGAGTATACCGGCGAATCGCCCAAGGCCGAGAAGCCGTATACGATGCCAACCAGCAACAGGAGCCCCAGCGGCGCAGTCAGGAGCCAGCCAAAGGTAAACGAGCACACGGTGCTGGTGGCCATCATGGCGATGATGACCGCCGTCCGGCCCCAGCGGTCGGAGAGCCAGCCGCCGACGCTGGCCGCGACAATCCCCATGACATGGAAGAGGGCCGAGAGGTTCGCGCCAATGCCGGCCGAGCGGCTGAGATCCAGGCCGGTGGCGGCAAACACCACGGTCAGGTAGGCGGGCGTCCACGCCCACATGCCAAGAAGCTCCCAGCAATGAAAGGTGTACCCGGCCACCATCAGCTGGGCAGCGCGGTTCCGGCGCATGATCTCCGAAAACCTCGAGAGGCGGGGCGCTGCGGAGTGCTGCGGCGGCGCGCCCCGCAGGACCGCGGCGGTGAGAGCCGCGCCGACGACCGGCCCCAGCGCGAGGGCGAACAGGGCCGCACGCCAGCCAACGATCACCATCATCAGCCCCGCCAACCCGAGAGCGACCGCATACCCTAATGAGGAGGATCCCAGGAACCATCCGATAGCCCACCCCCGCCGTTCAGGAATAAACCGCCCGGCGAGAAGAACCAGCCCCGGAGTGTAGGTCCCGGCCAGCGCGGCGGCGAGGACGGAGAATAGGATCAGGGCCGAAACATACCCATCGATGAAGAAAGGGAGGGACAAAGAAACAGCGGCCGAAGCGACGCTCGACCAGAGGAGGATGGGTCGGGCCCCCACCCGGTCGATCAAGGCCGAGAGGATTGCCAAAGAGACGGCACCGACGAGCTGAAAAGCTGATGAGATGGACCCTGCTGCGGTCCCTGACAGTTGCCACTCGCGCTGGACAATGGGGAGGATGGCCGGGTAGGCCATGAACATCATTGCCGCGCTCGCGCGTGCCCCGCAGAGGCCCGCGAGCCACAGCGTATCGTGGGACTCACGAGACATCGCCCCGGCCTCCAGGCCCACCTGATCATAGAGCGAATCACCCTACCCCCTTTGACCCGAAAACGCAACGGTTTTGCCCTCGATGCGTTTGACTGTCCTCTGTGCCGACTCCCTCCGGCACAAAAGATGCATTGACACTCTCCCCTGAAGGGCTCTATACTCGTTCCGACTTTAGCTTCTCACGGTTTTGCCGTGTATTCGTGACGAGGCCGCGAGGACTGCAGTCTGGCGGCCTCTTGTGTTAGGGGAAAGGAGACAGAGGCATGGCAGCCCGAGTATACGTGGGCAATCTTCCCTTCACCGTCGATGCGGAGCAGTTGCGCGCCCTTGTTGAGCAAGGTGGCCATAAGGCGCTGGACATCAAGGTCGTCACCGATCGCGACACCGGCCGACCCCGCGGGTTCGCCTTCGTGGAGATGGGGAGCGCCGAGGAGGCGCAGGCGGTCATCTCGGCCTTGAACGGGCGCGACATCGGGGGACGCACGCTCACAGTCAGCCTGGCCCGCGAGCGTGAGCCACGGGGCGGCGGCCCGGGTCGGGGCGGTTTCGGCAGGGACCGCACCGGCGGCGGCGGCCGGCGGCAACGGTACTAAGGACTCGGCAGCCCGGGCCTCCCCGGGGGCCGAGCGCCAGCAGGAGAGAGGCAATCGCCCAGAGGAGAGAAGCATGACACGTCGGTTTGTGGTTCTCACGCTCGCCCTGGCATTGGCGCTGGTGGGCTCGTCCTGGAGCTTTGTAGCGGCTGCGCCGCCTTCAGCGCAGGACGCAGTGGCTCAGGTGAATGGCAAGAAGATTACCTACCAAGAACTGAACACCGAATTTCTTGCTCGCACACGAGTTTCCTTTGACAAGGTGCAGGAAGACCCACAGGCGCAGCAGGCTCGAAAGGAGCTATTACAACAGCTCATCGACAGCGAACTCGTCCTGGAGCAGGCAGAGCGCCAGAAACTGACCGTGACACCCCAGGCGGTCGATGAGCAGGTCAAGAGCATCCGGGGTCGCTTTCCCTCCGAAGAGGCCTTCAAGCAGGCCCTGAGCACCAACGGATTGACCGCGGAGCGCCTGAAGGCCAATATCAAGAAGGACATGTTGCGCCAACAGATCCTCAAGAAGGAGGTCCTGGAAAAGGTCTTGGTCTCCCCGAAGGAGGTCGAGACCTTCTTCAACGAGCGCAAGGATACGTATGTCCAGGAGGAAGCGGTGCAGGCCAGGCACGTCTTGATCAAGGTGGCGCCTGATGCTTCTCCGGAAGTCGAACAGAAGACCAAGGAACGGGCCAATGCGGTGCTGGCCAAGGCGAAGAAGGGGGAGGATTTCTCGAAGCTGGCCGCGCAACATTCTGAGGATTCCACGAAGGACAACGGAGGCGATCTCGGCTATTTCGGACGAGGGAGAATGGTGAAGCCTTTCGAAGAGGCTGCCTTCGCCCTCAAGGCTGGCCAGATCAGCGATCTGGTGCGGTCCCAGTTTGGTTACCACATCATCAAGGTGGAAGCCCGCAAAGAGGCCAAGCGCCTCTCCTTTACCGAGGCAAAGGAGTGGGCGGAAAAGGATCTCACGAGGGAAAAGGCGAGGGCCCGTTACGGGGAATATGTCGGAGGGTTGCGCGAGAAGGCCAAGATCACCGTCAATCTGAAGTAGCACCACCCGACGAAAGAGAAGCACCAGCGATGCGGCGGCGGTGGGCGGGTGTCGCCCTGGCGATCCTCCTGACGGCGTGCACCGGCAAGACCCAGACGATGGGGGGCAGCTGGGCGGGGCGCCCGACGGCCCCAGAGAATTTCCGGCGCGAGTTTCAGCTCCCGGTGGAGTTCAAGAACGACGGAGACGCCGGCAGGAATCGGGTTACGCCGTCTCCGATGGCTGACCGACCTCAGAGTTCGACCCGCGCTTCGTCGCCCTCCTCATCCCATTGATCCCCCACCCTCAGGAAGCACCTCTTCAACGGAGTCCGCGCGCGAACTGTGGTGCCGGGAGGGGGAGTCGAACCCCCACGGGCGCGAAGGCCCAAGAGATTTTGAGTCTCTCGCGTCTTCCTGTTTCGCCATCCCGGCCCCTGGCGATCAAAAACGAAAGAAGGGAAGCCTCGCGACTCCCCTTCCGGATGCAGAATCCTGAGAGCCTGCTGATAGTGGGGATTATCTTACGGCCTTCTTCAGTCCCGCTCCCGGCCGGAAGCGGACGACCCTCGCCGCGGGGATCCTGATCGTCTTCCCGGTCTGGGGATTCCGCCCCGCGCGGGCCTTGCGCCGTCCCGTGCCAAAAGTCCCAAACCCCACCAGCGTGACCTTCTGCCCCTTCTTCAGGGTATCCTTCACCGCCTTCAGCGCGGTCTCCAGTGCGGTCTCGGCGGCCCGTTTGGTTACCTTGGCATCCTTGGCCATCCGGTCAACCAGCTGCGCTTTCGTCATCGCCTCTCCTCCCCTTCCCCGATCGTTTCCACCCAGAGGCGGGCTCGTGCACGCCCCCCATTTCCTTACTTCAAGACGCGGGCCTTCTGGAGCAACTCCTCAAGACCCTTCCGAGCCGCCTGCTCTTCCTTGAGCCGGCCCTCTGCCTCTGCGAGCGCGGATGTGAGCTTCTTCACCTCATTCCGCAGATTCTGCATTTCCACACCCGTCTTCGATTTCAGATCGCTCAGCTCCGCTTGCAAGGCAGACACCTGAGTGGACGCCTGTCGGGACTGCCAGAAGTATGCGATCCCGAACCCGATGAGGATCGCCACGGCAATGAGAACGATAACCGCCGGTGGCCTCATGACACACCATCCTCGATACCTTCACGTGCGAGGCAGTCTAGCACGGCCCCCGAACGGACCCAAGCACAATCTCCCCGCTATCCCCGAGGGTGCCGCGGCCTTCCCCGGTACGGTTCTGACAGATGCCGCTCGGCCGTCTCCTGGGCCAACCCTCGTCCCTCGATCTCGAGCGCCCGGTGATACGACTGGACCGCCCTATCCCGCTGCCCCTGCAGATCATAGATCATGCCGGTCCGCGTGTGGGCCCAGGCGGTGATCCAGGCGAACTTGGCATTCCGCTGCTCGATCGCCTGGCGGAAGAAGGCCAGCGCCTCTTCATGGGCGCCCGCATCCATGGCAATCTTGCCTCGGAGCTGTAGATACCTGGGGGTGAGCTCTGAAGGAAAGTGAGGGTGCCTCTGCTCCAAGGCGATCCGGATCGCCTCGGCCACGGAGAGCGCCTGTGTGGTCTGATGCGCCTCGGAGTACAGAAAGGCCAGGAGAAACAGGAATTCAGGATTTCCCGGGTATCGGGCCGAAAGCAGCTCCGCGTAGGGGAGGGCCTCGGCGTACTGTTCTTCCCACCCGCTGAGGATGCGGGTCAGCGCGACCACCGCCGGGACGGCGGCGAAGGTCCCCTCCCGTGCCGCCCGCCTGAGTCTGTTGAGCCCGCGCTCGCGGTCCCCGGTGGGGAGCACCAGCGAGACGAACGGCTTGAGCAGTGCCGGAACCCGGGAGACGGCGTAGTCGTATAGCCCCAGAGGCCAGAGGGCATCAACGCGCTGCGGGTCCATCTCGAGGACGCGCGTAAAGAGTTGGTGGCTCGCCCGGATCCCGCGGTAGGCCTCGAGATAGTTCTTCCGCGTCCGGTCCACCGCTCCCTTCACCCCACGGATCATCCCCAGAGCCAGCATCAGATCCGCATTGTCCGGCGTGGCCTGGAGGAGCGCCTCCCCGCGCACCACCACCGGCTCCATGCGCGCGAGAAAACGATCGAGAACCTCTGTGATTTCCTCCTCGCCGCGCTCCTCTTGAACGGCCTGGTCCATATCGACGAGCCCCTCCAGTAAGGGAGAGAGCAGGTCACCCCCCGGGAGGTCCTTGAGCTGCCGGAACACCTCCCGGGCCTCGGCATAGTTCAGGTTCGCCATGTGGTCAATCCCGCGCACGATCTGCCGGGTCACATCCGCCGTGAGCTGGAAGGCTCCCCCGCCCTCCGCAGGGCGGACCAGGAAGAGGACGAGGACAAGCCCGGTGATCACCCGCCTCATGGTGTGGCCTTTCTGTCCGCTGTTGGCGGCGTTGACGATGGCCTCGCAGGCGGCCTCGAGGATGCTCCCCTGCTGAACCTTGATCTGCACCATCCATTGACCCGGGATGACGTCGGTGGTAATGATATTATGATACGGTATGTCCAGCCCACCCCCAAAAGGAAATCCGGTATGGAGGTGACGGTCCTCGGATCGGGGACTGCCATTCCATCGGCCGAGCGGGCCTCGCCTGGTTACTTCGTTCAGGTGGCGAATGAGTCACTCCTGCTCGACGGCGGCACCGGCACGCTGCACCAACTGGTTCGGGCCGGTTCCTGCCTCGGAGCGTTAGATCGAGTGCTCTATACTCACTACCACCCCGATCACGTGGGGGATTTTCCCCACCTCCTCTTTGCCCTTCGGAGCCGCGAGATCGGACGGCACCGTCCCCTCTGGGTGGGCGGGCCTCCAGGGCTCAAGCGCCACTACCACCTCCTGGGCGAATTGTACGGCTCATGGGTGGCCAATCTGCCCTTCGTCCTCGAGCTCAACGAACTCAAGGCGGGGACGATCGACTTGGGCGCGTGGCGCCTGACAGCGCGGCCCGTCCCCCACACCGATGTCAGTCTGGCGTATCGAATCGACGCCGCTCAAGGCTCCGTCGTCTACTCCGGTGACACCGACTACTCCGAAGATCTGATCCGGCTGGCGAAGGGCGCCGATCTTCTCATTCTCGAATGCGCCTTTCCGGACGGCCAGAAGGTCACGGGGCACCTGACGCCGAGCCTGGCCGGCGAGATCGCCGCGCACGCCGGTGTGAAGCGGCTGCTGCTCACCCACTTTTCTCCGGCCTGCGTGGGGCATGACCTGCTCTCCCCCTGCCAGAAGCAGTTCCCAGGGGAGGTCCTGTTGGCCCGGGACCTGATGCGGCTCACGGTGGGCAACCGAGGGGGGCGATGACTGCCCGAGATCGGTTAATCCTCGCCCTGGACCTCCCCTCGCTCGAATTGGCCGAGGGAATGGTCAAACGACTGCACGGAACGATCCATCTCTTCAAGGTTGGCCTCGCCCTGTTCACCGCCGCGGGTCCCCGGGTGATCAGCCGGATTCATGAGCAGGGAGGACGGGTCTTCCTCGATCTCAAGTTCCACGACATTCCCCAGACGGTGGCCGCCGCCGTGGCGAAGGCTGTCGAGTGGGGGGTCTTCATGCTGGACCTCCATGTGGCAGGGGGGCGGGAGATGATGCGGGCGGCGGCGGAGGCCGTCGTCGAAAGGGCGGAGGCCGTCGGCATCGAGCGCCCCCGCCTGATTGGGGTCACCGTCCTCACGAGCCTGACCCAGGGCGATCTCCAGGCGCTGGGCATCGGGTGGGGAGTCGAAGAGCAGACCCTCGCCCTCGCCCGCCTGGCGAAGGAGTCGGGACTCGACGGGGTGGTGACCTCGCCTCACGAGGTTCGAGCCATCCGGCGGCGGTTCGGCCCCGACCTCCTCGTGGTCACGCCGGGCATCCGACCGAAGGCGGCCGAGCCCGACGACCAGCGCCGGATCGCGACGGCCCGCGAGGCAGTCAGAGCGGGTGCGGATTACGTGGTGGGGGGGCGTCCAATCCTTACGGCGGCGGATCCGGTAGAGGCGGCGGAACAGCTCGTGGCAGAAATGGAGACGCCGTGAAAGGCCCCCCGCAGACCTTCGATGTCCACTGAACTTCGAGGGAGGAGATCATGGCCTATCAGCATCTGCACGTCGCGACCGCCGATGGCGTGACCACAATCACCATCAACCGCCCCCAGGCCCTCAACGTCCTGACCGCAGTCACCATGCAGGAGCTCGAACAGGCTTTCCTCGCAGCCCACCACGACCCCGCCGTGCGGGTGGTGATCACCCAGCGCCTCCCCCGACAGGTGGGGCGCAAGCACGCCATGGCGCTCATCCTGACCGGAGAAATGATCGACGCCCAGGAGGCCTACCGGATCGGCCTCGTGAATAAGGTGGTCCCATTGAAAGATCTGATGGCCGAGGCGGTGAAGCTCGCGCGGCTCCTGGCGAGCAAGTCCCCGACCGCGCTGCAGCTCTGTCTCGAGGCCGTGAACCGCGGATGCGAGATGGCGCTCGATGAAGGCCTCGAATATGAGGCGACCCTTTTCGCTATGGCGGTCGCATCCGGGGATGCCCAGGAGGGAACGCAGGCCTTCCTGGAGAAGCGCACCCCCGTCTGGGCGCGTGCGCGCCAACTCGGCTAGGAAGCTGGAAGGCTGGGACGCTAGAAGGCGAATCCAAGCGTCTTGTGATCCCCTAAGCGTTCCAGCATTCTAGCCTCCCAGCGTGCTAGCAGGTGTTTCGTGATGGAGCTGTTCGAGCAACCCAAGAGTCGAGAGCACAAGGATCGGGCGCCCCTCGCCGATCGCATGCGGCCCAGGACCCTCCAGGAGTTTGTGGGGCAGACGCACCTGTTGGGCGAGGGCAGGGTCCTTGCCCTCGCGCTGGACCGGGGCGAGGTCCCATCGATGATACTCTGGGGGCCCCCGGGGTCGGGCAAGACCACGCTCGCGTATCTGATCGCCGAGCGCATGCGTGCGGCATTCGTCCCCTTCTCCGCGGTCACCGCCGGCATCAAGGAGATCAGAGAGGTCATGAAGCAGGCCCAGTGGCATGCAGAGCGGGAAGGACGGCGGACCATCCTCTTTGTCGACGAGATTCACCGCTTCAACAAGGCCCAGCAGGATGCCTTTCTCCCCCATGTGGAAAAGGGGACGATCATCCTGATCGGGGCCACGACGGAGAATCCCTCCTTCGAGGTGGTGGCCCCGCTCCTCTCACGGGTGAAGGTTTTTCGCCTTAACCCGCTCACGGAGGCAGAGCTTGACCGCATTGTCCAGCGCGCCCTGGAGGATCAGGAACGGGGCCTTGGCGTCTTGAGACCACAGCTCCCCCCGGAGGGCCTGCAGCATCTGCTCCGCCTGGCCTCGGGCGATGCTCGCACGGTCCTCAATACGCTCGAGCTCGCCGCCCAGATCGCCTCCCGAAGCCAGGACGGCATGCTCGAGGTCACCCTCACCGCCGTCGAGGAGGCGGCCCAGCGCCGAACCCTCCTGTACGACAAGGCGGGTGATGAGCACTACGCCCTCATCTCCGCCCTCCACAAGAGCGTCCGGGACAGTGACCCCGACGCGGCGCTCTACTGGCTGGCCCGCATGCTCGCTGCCGGGGAAGATCCCCTCTACATCGCACGGCGGCTCATCCGCATCGCCTCAGAGGACATCGGTAACGCCGATCCGTCCGCCCTCTCGGTGGCAGTGACGGCGAAAGAGGCGTACCACTTTCTCGGAAGTCCGGAAGGGGAGTTGGCCCTGGCTCAGTGCACCTGTTATCTTGCGACCGCCCCGAAATCGAACGCAGTCTACCGCGCCTACGAAGAGGCCCGGCGTGATGTAGAGCAGGGGCCCATCGCGCCGGTGCCGCTCCATCTGCAGAACGCGCCGACCCCACTGATGAGAGGCCTGGGCTACGGAGCGGGCTACCGATACGCCCATGACGCCCCCGATGCCCTCGTAGACCAAGAGCACCTGCCGCCGGAGTTGCAAGGCCGCACCTACTACCAGCCCACAGACCGGGGCTACGAAGCCGAGATCCGGCGCCGGCTCGCGGAGTGGCGCACCCGGCTCAAGGCGGAATCTCCCGACCCGCATGCCGAACCTCGCGGCTGAGCCTCCGAAGCCTCCCCAGGGGGCCGGCGGCCTCGATTCTCGGGCGACTTTCTCCTTGACACTGATACACCTCTCTGGTATATCCAAACCATTCCCATCTCCCCCCGTTGTCATTCCGTCTTGATCATTGCGCCAGGCGAAAGGAGGTGACTCGATATGACCAAGGCGGGGCTGGTCGCCGCAATGGCAAAGGCCTCAGGGATCACCAAGAAGGCCGCCGAAACCGCCCTTGAGAGCACCCTGAAGTCGATACGCGACTCCCTCAAGAGAGGGAAGAAGGTGACGTTGGTAGGCTTCGGCACGTTCTCCGTCGCCCGGCGGGCGGCCCGGAATGGTCGGAACCCCCAGACCGGAAGAGCCATTCGCATCCCAGCAGCCAGGGTTCCACGGTTCAGGGCGGGTAAGGATCTCAAGAACGCCGTAAAATAGTCATCCTCCACGATAACGCGAAAAGCCGGAAGGTGATCCCTTCCGGCTTTTTCTCTTCTTCGGCATGGCCCGTGGCCTCTAGGCACGCAAGGCCCTGACCGCCGCCGAAACATCGGGGGCCGCCATGACCGCAGAGATGACGGCGACCCCGTCTGCCCCGGCGGTGCGCACCTCCGACCGATTCGCCGCGGTGATCCCCCCGATGGCGACGATGGGCAATCCGATCCTCGGCCGGACCTCACGGATAAGCTCGAGGCCCACGGGAGGCCCGTACAAGGCCTTGGACGGCGTATAGAAGATGGGCCCCAGCACGATGAAGTCGGCTCCGCCCTGCTGGGCCTCTTCCGCCTCGGCGAGCGAGTGACAGGAAACGCCCAGCAGCCGTGTGGGGCCTAACAGACGACGGGCGACGACGGGCGGAAGACCTCGTTGGCTCAGATGGACCCCGTTGGCCCCCACGGCCAGCGCCACATCGATTCGGTCATTGATGAGCAGCAGCCCCCCGACGGGCGTGATGAGCTGAAGGAGGCGTTCGGCCAGCGCCGTCATCTCCCGGGCTTCCAGATCCTTCTCGCGCAACTGAAAGACCCTGGCGCCCCCTTGTATACAGGCCCCCACGACCTCTTCAAGCGATCTGCCGGAGGTCTGTGTGCGATCGGTGATTACATACAACCCCCACGTCCGGGGATCTTCGATGGGCGCTTTCATCGCTTCACCGTTGACCGGTCTGCGTGTCGGGCTCCACGCTCCGCACTATAGCCTATTCGCGAGATCCGTTGCCATCCGTTTCATGTCGCAGATCTCATTGAACCGTGTTATAGATCACATCAGGTCGTGCGCTGAGACTCGCGCATGTCCCGTCTTCTTAGACCCAAGAGGACAAGGAGGTCCGGTGCCGTGTGGGAAGGGACGGTGGTTTCCATTCACATCGCTCCGACCGGGGCGGCATCCACGGTGCCAGTCGTGCAGGTCCGCGCCATCGCCGGCAAAGGGCTGGAGGGTGACCTCGAGCGCCTGAGCCACCCAGGGGTCAGGGAGGCGTTGATTCACCGGGGCGGCCTGCGGGCGCAGATCCTTACAGAGGGTATGATCCGCGTGGGAGATACTGCAGGGGAGGTCTAAAGGCGTTCGGCCAAGACCGGCGCAGCGCGAGTGCTCGCGGATGGTGATAACGGGTTCGTGTGCCGCGCCCCGCATGTTGGAAAACACCCGGGGTCATAGGAGCATAATTCCGGAATGGACCATGAACCGCAGCATGGGCGCATCGACGTCGTAACCATTGGCACGCTGCGGCCGGACATCCTGGAATTCACCCTCTTATCCTTTCACCGCAAGTTCCTTCGCCAGTTCCAACGGGCCCGCCTCATCATCAACATCGACCCCATCGGCGACGAGCGGCGCTCCACCGACGACGTGCTCAGGATCTGCGCGAAATACTTCTCCGAGATCACCCACCGCTGCCCGGACCAACCCCACTTTGCCACGGCGGTGAAATGGGCCTGGGAGCAGGTGGAAACCGAGATCTTCCTCCATCTGGAAGACGACTGGCTGCTCAAGCGAAACGTGGACGCGACGCGGATCGTGCGCGGGTTCGAAGCCGACCCCGACCTCGCCTCGTTGCGGTTCAACCTGACCCGCAACCCTTCCCGCGGGCCGCTCTATTTTCAGGGGCCGTCACTCAACCCGAGCGTGATTCGCAGGCGCTTCCTGGAGGAAGTCCTCCCCTTCTTCTCGCCGCACCTGGACCCCGAAAAGCAATATACGTACCCGAATGACGCGCGGAGGGAGGTGCTTGCCCACTGGCGACACATACTGTACGGCGAGCCGGGTGAGGCGTCGTATGTCCTCGACATCGGCAAGAAATGGCGCCGCTTCCACGGATTCGCGAAATGGCAGCCCGGCAGTGGGGAATTGAGCTGGCGCAAGACGCCCGTCCCCCCGCTCAGGAAGACGTGGTATGCGCTCAAGCACGCCGCGTTCTCCCGTTACCTGCAGTATCTGGCGGGGCGCGGTTGACTGGGCTTTCCACCTGCAGATCACCATCCTGGAAGCGAAGGACGGAGCGCGGTCCTCCCCCCTGCGCCGGGAGGAACGGAGAGGGGAGCGGGGAAGGACGGCTATAGCAGTTCGGGCATGCCTTCGAGGGGCGTGGAGGCGGAGGCGTACAGCTTTTTCGGGATGCGCCCGGCGCGATAGGCCAACCGTCCCGCCTCGACCGCATGGCGCATCGCGGTTGCCATGGCCACCGGATCCTTCGCCATCGCGATCCCCGTGTTCATCAGCACGCCATCGCAACCGAGCTCCATGGCCACCGCCGCATCGGAGGCGGTCCCCACCCCCGCATCGACGATGACCGGCACCCGCACCGTCTCCTGGATGATCCTGATGTTGTAGGGGTTCCGGATGCCGGCGCCCGAGCCGATCGGGGCCCCGAGCGGCATCACGGCGGCCGCCCCCGCGTCCTCGAGTTTCTTGGCCACGATCGGGTCATCGTTGGTATACGGCAGGACGATGAAGCCCTCCTTGACCAGGATCTTCGTCGCCTCCACCAACGCCGCCGTGTCGGGGAAGAGGGTCTTCTCGTCCCCGATGACCTCCAGCTTGATCATATCGGACAGTCCCATCTCGCGGGCGATGAACGAGGTTTTGACCGCCTCCTCGCCCGTGTAGCATCCCGCCGTGTTGGGCAGCAGAGTGTAGCGGCTGAGGTCGATATAATCCAACAGCGAGCCTCCGGTGGCCAGGTTCATGCGCCGGATGGCCACGGTGATAATCTCGGCCCCTGAGGCTTCCCACGCCTTCTGCATCGTGGCAGGGTCCGGGTACTTGCTGCTGCCGATGATGAGGCGCGACGTGAATTCCTTCCCACCGAACTTGAGCGGCGTGTCCCTGCGTTCCGTCATCGGATCTCCTCCATCCCCCCCGCCATGACGGTGAGGACCTCCACCGCGTCCCCTTCCCGGAGCGTCGTGGACCCGTAGGAGGGCTTCTTGATGATCCCCTGGTTGATCAGGACCGCCACCCGCTCAGGGCGAACCCTGAGCTCGTGGAGCAGCCCGGCGATGGTGATCCCGTCACTTACATCTCGGGCATGGCCGTTCAGGCGGATCTGCATAGGATGGACCTGCACAGTGTTCCAGGGAAGCTCCGTGTGCGGCTACCGTTACTCTAGCACGGGAGAAAGGGAGGGGTCAATTCCCTCCCACCCGCCGGCGCCTAAGGCGCAGGGCCTTTGTGATCACCGGGACCAACCCCGCAGTCAGGGGCAGGTCTCCGATTCTGGCGGGGTCCACCCACGACGCCCCAGAGATATCCGAGGCGGCCTGCAATCTTCCTTTACGCCAGGAAGCGAGGAAGTCGATGATCACATAGTGGTACCGGACCCGGCCACCGCGGTCGGCATAAATCCGGTCCATCACCTCCACGACCTCTTCCACCCTCACATCGATCCCGCACTCCTCCCTGACCTCGCGTGCCACCGCCTCCCTCAATCCCTCGCCACGCCTCACTGCCCCTCCCGGCAGGCTCCAGAGACCCCGACTCGGTTCCCTCCGGCGACGCACCAGCAACACCTTGCCAGCCTTCACCACGATGGCACCGACAGCCACGACGGGGCGGGAGGGATACGCGCGACTCATCGCTCCGGAAGGGGGGAACGCGGTTGACACGTAAGGTCCAAGAGCCTACAATATACTTTTGGGCTTTCTACACCCAGGACGCAAGGAGGA
Source organism: candidate division NC10 bacterium CSP1-5 (assembly GCA_001443495.1). Taxonomy (GTDB): domain Bacteria; phylum Methylomirabilota; class Methylomirabilia; order Methylomirabilales; family CSP1-5; genus CSP1-5. The sequence continues at coordinate 24,437 of LDXR01000022.1, forward strand.
CGGTCCCAGTGCCGATCTACGAGTACCAGTGCGAGGTCTGCGGCCATCACTTTGAGGTCATCCAGAAGTTCTCTGAGGAGCCGGTCACGTCGTGCGTGGCGTGCACTGGGCCCGTCCGACGGGTTCTGTCGGCGCCCGCCCTGGTCTTCAAAGGGACCGGCTGGTACGTGAACGACTACGCCAGTCCGGAGCGAAAAAAGGCCCTCGAGGGAGAGAAAAAGGGGGCTGACGGCCCCCCGGACACCAGCAGCAACGAACGAAAAGCCGAGGCCGAGAAGGGCACCTCCGACCAGCAGCCGCCCCGGCCCTCCTCGTCCGACCAGGACTGACCCCAACTACCCCCCTTCCGTCTGGAGTAAGAGGGCCTCGATGCGGGGCGCGATCTCGGCGGCCGGGATAAACATATCCTCTCTCGTCCGGCGATTGCGAATTTCCACCTGCCCTTCCTGGATGGCTCGGCTCCCCACCGTCACGCGATAGGGAATCCCCACGAGATCCGCATCCTTGAATTTCACCCCGGGTCGCTCATCCCGGTCATCGTACAGGACCTCCACCCCCGCTCCGTTGAGGGCGCGGTACAGCTGCTCGCCCAGCTCTCGCATCGCCGGATCCTTGACATTGACCGTGAGGAGGTGGATCTGAAAGGGGGCGATATTCAGGGGCCAGATGGCGCCATCCCGGTCGTGATTCTGTTCGATGGCGGCCGCCGCGATCCGGGCCGGGCCCATCCCGTAGCTCCCCATGACGATGGGCCGCTCCCCTCCTTTCTCGTCGAGATAGAGCGCCTTGAGCGGCGTGGAATACCGGGTGCCCAGCTTGAAGATGTTTCCGACCTCGATCACCCGCTCGACCATGATCGGGCTCCCGCACTTCGCGCAGCCGTCGCCCGGTTGCACGCGGTGAATATCCGCGTGCCGCGCCCTGAAGTGCGTGCCCGGGACCACCCCGCGGACGTGGGCGTCCTCGCGATTGGCCCCGGCCACATAGACCCCCTCGGCGAGCGCCTCATCAGCCAACAGAGGGATCTCAAGACCCAGCGGACCGAGGAAGCCGGCCTCGACCCCCGCTATCGTCTTGACCTCGTCCCGATGCGCCGGCCGGAACGGGCCGACGAGACGCTCGACCTTTCGCTCGTGCAGCTGCTGATCGCCCCGCAACAGGCAGAGGAGCGGTCCCGCCGTGGTCATGACCATGAGGGTCTTCAGGGTGAGGCGGGGATCAATCTGAAGAAAGGTCGACACCTCGTCGATGCTCCTGGCCCCTGGGGTCGCGATCTCCTCCAGCGCAGGCCACGAGGGAAAGGGTGGAGGCGCGGGCCGTGACTCCGCCAGCTCGACATTGGCCGCGTAGCCGCACGATCCGCACAGCGCCACCTCATCCTCCCCCGAAGGAGACGGGGCCATAAATTCGTGGGAACCGGCGCCGCCCATCATCCCGGGATCAGACTCGACCACGGTGAAGGTGAGGCCGCACCGTCGAAGGATCCGGCCGTAGGCCTCTTTGTGCAGCTCGTAGCTCTGCGCGAGCCCCTCCTCGTCCGCGTCCAGACTGTAGGAATCCTTCATGAGGAATTCCCGGGTCCGGAGCACGCCACTCTTGGGCCGGGCCTCGTCCCGGAACTTGACCTGGATCTGGTACCAGATCTGGGGGAGATTTCGGTACGAGCGGATCTCTTTCGCGGCCAGCCAGGTGATGATCTCCTCGTGGGTCATCCCGAGGCACATGTCCCGCTTTCCCCGGTCCTTCAGGCGGAACATCTCCTCGCCGATCTCGGTCCACCGACCGGTCTGCTGCCAGAGCTCGGCGGGGTGGAGCGCGGGCAGGGTGAACTCCTGCCCCCCGATCCGGTTCATCTCTTCCCGGATGATGGTGTTGATCTTATCCAGGACCCGCTGGCCCAGGGGGAGGTAGCAATAGATCCCGGCGGCGAGGGCGCGAACCAGCCCACCGCGGATCATGAGCCGGTGACTCACCGCCTCGGCCTCGGCGGGATCCTCTCTCAGCGTGGGGATGAGCAGGCGACTCCACCGCACGGTATGGTGAGACAAAAGGCGAGACTCACTCCTTGGGAAGGATGGTGAGGAGATTCCCGGCCCCGGGGGAGGCGTCTTCCGCTTCGCCGGACTCCGCCATCTTCAGGATCTCCTCCACAAGGGCGTCGGCCATCTCCGCCTCCTTCACCTTGCGGATGATCTGCCCCTTCTTGATGAGGATGCCGACCCCGTTGCCGCCGGCGATCCCGATATCTGCCCCCCGCGCCTCGCCCGGGCCGTTGACGGCGCACCCCATCACCGCCACATTCATCGCCTTCTTCAGGCCGAGCGCCGCCAGCCGCCGCTCCACTTCCTTGGTGAGCCCCATGAGATCGATCTCGACCCGGCCGCAGGAGGGGCAGGCGATGATGTTGAGCCCCCGCTCCCGGAGCTCCAGCGCCTTCAGGATCTCGAAGCCGACCTTGATCTCTTCGACGCAGTCCTCGGTCAAGGAGACCCGGATGGTATCGCCGATGCCATCAGCGAGCAGCGCCCCCATCCCCACCGCCGACTTCACCGTTCCCGGGAAGGCGGTCCCGGCCTCGGTCACCCCCAGGTGAAAGGGGTAGTCGACCTGCTCGGCCAGGAGACGGTAGGCGGCAATCATCATGGCGGGGTGCGACGCCTTCAGGGAGACCTTGATCTCCGGATAGTCGAGATCCTCCAGGATGCGGATATGCTTCAACGCGCTCTCCACCATCGCCTCGGGCGTGGGCTTGCCGTGCTTCGCCAGCAGCTCCTTCTCCAGCGAGCCGGCGTTGACGCCGATGCGGATCGGGATCTGGCGCTCTCGCGCCGCCCGTACCACCTCTTCTACCTTCCAGCGCGCCCCGATATTGCCCGGATTGAGGCGCAGGCCGTCCACCCCTTGCTCGAGCGCCTGGAGCGCCAGCCGGTAGTTGAAGTGGATGTCAGAGATGAGGGGGATGCGGATCTGGGCGCGGATCGTGCTCAGGACTGCCGCGGCCTCCTCATCCGGGACAGCGAGCCGCACCACCTCACAGCCCGCCGCCTCCAGGGCCCAGATCTGATCGACGGTGGCCTCGACGTTGCGGGTATCGGTCTTGGTCATGGACTGGACCGAGACCGGCGCGTCCCCGCCGATCTTGAGCGTGCCCACCTGGATCTGCCGCGTCTTCCGCCGTGCTTTCATGGATCAGCCTCCGCGTTGTCCGCGCAGCGAGTTCACAGTTCTCACTTCACGGTTCACGGGAAAAGCGGAATTGCCAGTCTGTGAACTGTGAACCATGGGCGGTGAAGATTACCACATCAGGGCCGCCCGAGCAATCGAAAGATATCATTATAGAAGGCAAAGATCATCAAGCCCACCAAGAGGACCAGTCCCACCCGCTGCGCCACCTCTCGCTTCTTCACACTGATCGGCCTGCCGCGGAGCAATTCGATGCCAAAGAAGGCGAGATGGCCGCCGTCCAGGATAGGGATGGGGAGGAGATTCAGGATCCCCAGGTTGATGGAGAGGAGCGCGGTAAAGAAGATCAGGTTAAGCAGCCCCTGCTGGGCCTGCTCGCCGGTCATCTGGGCCATGAGGATCGGGCCGCCGATCGTCCGAGGGGACACGGCCCCCTCCACCATCTTCACGAGCACATAGAGGATCTTGACGCTCGTGACCATTGTTCGGGCCCCGGCATCGACCAGCGCGGTCACCGGGTCTATCCGCTCGTACACGAAACCCTCTACAGGGCTGATGCCGATGAGCCCCACCGTCACCGTTTGACCACCCGCATCCTGCTGTACGGAGGCCTTCGGTATCAGAGCGACCGGGAAGCGTGTCCCGCCCCGCTCCACCGTCAGTGCGATCTCCTGCCCAGGCCGGGTGTGAATCCGTCGGGCCAAATCTTCCCAGGTCTCCACCCGCTCCCCGTCGACGGCGACGATGCGGTCGCCGACCTTCAGCCCCACCTGCGCGGCGGGAAATCCCTCCATCACCCGGCCCACGGCAGTCGAGATGAAGGGTCCGACCCCGATACTCCAGACCTCACGCTCGTCGCCCAGAAGATCGGTGAAGATCTTGCGGCGGGGCGTCACCGTGAGGTCCCGGTGGACCCCGTCCCGCCCGACACGAAGCGTCACGGGGTTGCCTCTCGAGGCCTGGAACGCCGCCTCGATCTCCTCCCATGTCCCCACCCGACCGCCCATCACCGCCTCGATGCGATCGCCCGGGCGGAGGCCGGCGACGGCGGCCGGGGAATCCGGTTCGGGCTTTCCGGCCACGGGCGGGAAGACCGGGCGACCCACCAGCGCGAAGACCCCCCAGAAGAGGAGCACGGCCAAGAGGAAATTGGCGCCGGGCCCGGCCAGGACGATGGCCATCCGCACCCACACCGACTTGTGGGCGAAGGATTTCTGACGATCCAGGGGTTGGCCCGCGGTATCGAAGGCTTGACCGGTGGCGTCCACCACGACCTCGCGTGGGTCCTCGCCGACCATCTTGACATAGCCGCCGAGCGGGATGGCGGAAATCAGGTACTCGGTCTCTCCCCACCGGAAACCGAAGAGGCGGCGACCGAACCCGAGGGAAAACTTGAGGACCCCGACGCCGGCCCGCTTGGCGACCAGGAAGTGTCCCAGTTCGTGGACGAAGATCAGGAGCCCCAGGATGATGATGAAAGAGACGATGGTTTCGACCGTCATGATACCGGCCTCACCCTGGCCCGGTATGTGCGAGCGATCTGCGCGCGGACCTCTCGATCCGCCGCCAGGATCTCGTCGAGACTGTCCCCGTCCCCCGGCCGGTGCCCGCCGAGGCTCGCCTCGATCACCTCGGGGATTTCGCCAAAGCTGATCTGCCGACCGAGAAACAGCTCGACCGCCACCTCATTGGCGGCGTTCAAGACGGCCGGTGCCGTCCCTCCCATCGCGACCGCCTCGTACGCGTATCCGAGACACCGAAACCGTTCCCGATCGACCGGCTCGAACGTGAGCGGGGCCACCCGCACCAGATCGAGCGTGGGGAAGGCGTTCTTGAGGCGGGCCGGGTAGCTCAAGGCATAGAGGATGGGAAGGCGCATATCGGGCGGGGCGAGCTGGGCCAGGACCGACCCGTCCACATACTCGATGAGGGAGTGCACGATCGACTGGGGATGCAGGATCACGTCCACCTGCTTTGCGTCGATGTCAAACAGCCATCGCGCCTCGATCACCTCGAGTCCTTTGTTCATCAGCGTCGCCGAGTCGATCGTGATCTTCTTCCCCATGCTCCAGACCGGATGGTTCAGGGCTTCCTCGGGGGTGACGGAGGCCAGCCGTTCCTTCGGGACCTGCCGCAGTGCTCCCCCCGAGGCGGTCAGGATAATCCGCTTCAGCGCCCCCCACCCGCCCCCCTCGAGACACTGGAAGATCGCGGAGTGCTCGCTGTCCACCGGCAAGAGCTTCACCCCTCGGGCCGCGGCCTCAGCCGTCAGCAGTGCCCCGGCCATTACGAGGGCCTCCTTGGTGGCGATCGCCACGTCCTTGCCGGCCCGGATCGCCGCCAGCGCCGGCTTGAGTCCCGTCGCCCCCACGACCGCCAGCAGGGTCAGCTCTGCATCGGAGTAGGCCGCAACCTCGCTCAACCCCTCCTCCCCGAAGCAGATCTTCACCGGAAGGCCGCGTAGTCTTTCCTGCAGCTCCTGCGCCCCGTCCCGGCCCGCCACCGAGACCAGATGCGGTCGAAACTCCCGGACCTGCTGGGCAAAGAGGTCGAGCCGCCGCCCGGCCGCCATCGCCACCACCTCAAAGGCCTCGGGGTGGGCGCGGACCACTTCCAGGGTCTGCATGCCGATGGAGCCGGTAGAGCCCAGGACGCTCAGGCGCTTCATTGCTTTTCCTTGATCCCGACCCCGTCCCTGGTCCCCGTCTTGACGAGATACATCGCCTCGTCGGCGTGGCGCAAGAGATCTTCTCCGCTCTGCCCGTCTTCAGGATAGGTGGCGACCCCGAAGCTGGCGGTGAGCGACACCTCGGCCCCTTCCACCGGGTGGAACCGATGGGCCCGGATCGCCTGGCGCAGGCGGTGGGCTGTCTCCACCGCCCCTCGCTGATCAGTCTCGGGCAGCGTCACCGAAAACTCATCCCCGCCAAACCGGAATATCTTATCGGTCCGTCTGAGCTGCTTCATGATGACCTTCACCACCTCGACCAGCACCCTGCTCCCCGACAGGTGCCCATATTGGTCGTTGATGTGCTTGAGATGATCGAGGTCGAAAAAGAGGAGAGAGAAGGGGTGTTTGTACCGGCGGGACCGCTCGATCTCCTCGCCCAGATATCGATCCAGATATCGACGGTTGAGGACCCCCGTCAGGTCATCCTGCAGGGTCTCGTGGCGGAGACGGGTGTTGGTGCGGAACAGGTCATATCGCTCGAGGGCATTTCTGAGGCCGATCTCGAGGTCAACCGGTTGCACAGGCGTCGCGAGGGCCGTGTACGCCCCCTTCGCCGTAGCAGCGCTGGCACCCGCGCTCGCGGGAGGCGCCAGCACAATGATGGACAGCTCCGGTTTCTGCTCGATCATGCGCCCCACCACGTCGGGTCCTACCCCCGCCAGGTCAAGGAAGACAACCGCGTACTCTTCCTTGGCGAGCTCCTTCAGGGCTTCCTCGCCGCCGGAGGCCTCCACCGGCTGAAGACCTCGTTGGCGCAGCACCTTTGCGAGCCGCCGACGCGCGGCCTGGTCAGGATCGACGATCAGGATTTTTTCGTCGGCCACACCCGGCTCCCTGCGGTTCCACCGCTCCGCGGATGTGGTAAGTATATTGAACTCCAGGGCTTCTCGCAAGTCATTTCACCTTGACAGTGTCGAGGAACCGTCCCTATACTGCCGACAATCTTCGCACGTGTGCGTGAGGAGGCCATGACGCGGATTCAGTTTGGGACGTCCGGCTGGCGCGGCGTCATCGCCGACGACTTTACCTTGCCCCGAGCGCTGGCCGTCGTCCAGGGCATCGCCGACCACCTCAGGGCCGCGGGGCTCGAGGGGCGGGGGATCGTGGTCGGGTACGATACCCGCTTCCTGTCGGAACGCTTCGCGGGTGAGGCGGCCAAGCTCTTGGCCACCAACGGGATCCGGGTCTTCCTCTGCGAGCGGGATACTCCCACCCCCGTCGTCGCCTGCGAGATCCGGCGCCGGCGGGCGGGCGGAGGGATCACCATCACTGCCAGTCACAACCCGCCGGAGTGGAACGGTATCAAGTTTTCCACGGCTGCCGGAGGTCCGGCCCCGCCCGAAGTGACCCGCTACATCGAAGCCCAGGCGAATGCACGGTTGCCGAATGCCCAGGCGGAGACCATAGAGATCGCGGCGGCAGAAAAGGCGGGACTCCTCACGATGATCGATCCGTTCCCGCCCTATCTCACGCACCTCCAGAGTCTCGTGGACTACGAGGCGATCCGCCGGGCTCACCTCAGGGTGGTGGTGGACCCCCTCTTCGGGACCGGACGGGGGGTCCTGGACACCGCCTGCCGGGAGGCAGGGTGCGAGGTCGAGATGCTCCACGACTGGCGGGATCCCCTCTTCGGGGGGGGCCCGCCGGACCCGGCCCCGACACGGCTCCAGGACCTCGCGCAACGGGTGGTGAAGCGGCGCGCCCACCTCGGCCTCGCCACGGACGGAGACGCCGATCGCTTCGGCATCGTGGACAACGACGGCACGGTCCCGAGCGCCAACCAGATTTTGGCCTTGCTGTTCAAGCACCTGCTCAGCACGCGTCCGCCGGGGGGCGTCGCGCGCACAGTGGCGACCACGCATCTCCTCGACGCGGTCGCCCGTCATTACCACGTCCCCGTATATGAAACCCCGGTCGGGTTCAAGTACCTCGGTGAGCTGCTCCTGCAGGAGAAGGTCATCCTGGCCGGCGAAGAGAGTGCCGGGCTCTCCATTCGGGGGCACATCCCGGAGAAGGATGGGGTGCTGGCCTGTCTGCTCGTGGCCGAGATGGTCGCGCACCGGGGGCGCGCATCCCTGAGGGAGCTGCTCGACGAGCTGTACGCCCAGGTCGGGACCATCCTCTCCCGACGGATCGATTTCACCCTGAGGCCTGAGGAGCGCGCACGCCTCCTCACGAAGCTCGAGGAGCCCCCACGTGAGCTGATCGGCCGGAGGGTCGCAGCGGTCGAGCGGAAGGACGGCACCAAGCTCCTGCTCGAGGATGGGAGCTGGCTCCTGATCCGGCCGTCGGGGACCGAGCCAGTCGTCCGGCTCTATGTGGAAGCCCAGAACGCCAAAGATCTCGAGGGGCTCATCGAGGCGAGCCGGAAACTCGTGTACAGTGCGTAGCCCCGATGATGAGGCCCAGGAGATCGTCCCTATGAGTCAGATTGTTCACATCCATGCGCGCGAGATCCTGGATTCCCGGGGCAACCCGGCCGTCGAGGTCGACGTCCGCCTGGAAAGCGGAGCCTGTGGCCGGGCCGCAGTCCCCTCCGGGGCGTCCACGGGCGAGCGCGAAGCGGTGGAGCTCAGGGATGGCGATCCACGGCGCTACGCGGGGAAGGGGGTCCAGAAGGCGGTGGAACATGTGAACACCCTGATCGCCCCGGCGCTCATCGGCGCGGAGGCGTTCGACCAGTCCCGCGTGGACGAGACCTTGTGCCGGCTGGATGGGACACCCACCAAGGGAAGGCTCGGGGCCAACGCCCTCCTCGGGGTGTCGCTCGCCGTGGCCAAGGCGGCGGCCGATGAGGCTGGCCTGCCTTTGTACCGTTATCTCGGGGGGGCGGATGCCCGCGACCTTCCGGTCCCCTTGATGAACATCCTCAACGGGGGAAGGCACGCCGACAACACCGTGGACTTTCAGGAATTCATGATCGTCCCGGTCGCCGGTGGGCGCTTTGCCGAGGCGCTCCGGATCGGCGTGGAGGTGTTTCAGAGCTTGCGGGGTGTGTTGAAGAGGCGCGACTACAGCACCGCCGTCGGGGACGAGGGGGGCTTTGCGCCTGATCTCCGCTCGAACGAAGAGGCGGTCGAGCTGATCCTCGAGGCCGTCACCCGGGCCGGCTATCGCCCGGGACGGGACGTCTTCGTCGCGCTCGACCCGGCGGCCAGCGAGTTCTACGAGGGAGAGCGGTATCATCTCGTGGCCGAGACCACCAAGGAGCTCAGTCGTGAAGGGATGGTGGAGTTCTACACGGGATGGGTCAAGCAGTATCCCATCGTCTCCATCGAGGACGGGATGGCCGAGGGGGATCTCGAGGGATGGGCGCTCCTCACGGCTGCCCTCGGGGACCGGGTGCAGCTCGTCGGGGACGACCTCTTTGTGACCAACGCCGCCCTCCTCCGCGAGGGCATCGCCAGCGGACTCGCCAACGCCATCCTGATCAAGGTGAACCAGATCGGGACGGTGACCGAGACCCTCGAGACGATCGCCGTGGCCAAGCGGGCCGGGTACGCTGCGATCATCTCTCATCGTTCCGGCGAGACCGAGGATGTCACTATCGCGGACCTGGCCGTCGCGGTGAACGCCGGCCAGATCAAGGCCGGCTCCGCATCCCGCACGGACCGCACGGCCAAGTACAACCAGCTCCTCCGCATCGAAGAGGCGTTAGGGGCGGCGGCCCGCTTTCCCGGGGTGGACGCCTTTCGCCCGTTGAGGGGGCGGTGATGCCTAAGCGGTTTAACCGGGGCCACCGCCCTGAGCCTGCCGAAGGGGCAGATCCCCTGGAGTCGCACGGGAGACGGCCGCGGCCCGGCCTGTTCCTCCTCCTCTGTTTCCTGGGGCTCCTGCTCTTCCTGTCGCTGTTCGGGGATCGCAGCCTGTTCCAGCTCTACCAGATGTGGAGTGCCAGGGCGCACCTGGAGCAGCAGATCGAAGCCCTCAAGCAGGAGAACGCCCTGCTCCGGCAGGAGGTCGAGGCACTGCGCCGGCACCCGTCCCGCACCGAGGAGATCGCCCGGCGGGACCTGGGGCTGGTTCGGCCCGGGGAGACCGTCTACCAGTTCCGGAAACGGTGACTCCGCCCCTCATCGCTCCCGCCGACTGCGCCTACGGAACCCCCGTGATCCTGGAAAGCTTCGGCCGTGAGCCCTTCGACGCGCTCAGGGCTGCTCAGCCGAACGGTGCGGGCCTGTCTGCTCGGCAGACCGCTGAGACGCCCGAGGGGCCGGGACGAGCCAGGCCGATTCGACTGACCGACGCGAGGCGGAACACGTGAAGGAATACGTCCTGAAGACGGCCAAGGCCCCTGTGGACCTCTCGCTCTACGAGGCCCAGCTCAATCCCGCCCAGCTTCAGGCGGTGACCGCCGGTCCCGGTCCGCATCTCGTCATTGCGGGCGCGGGGAGCGGCAAGACGCGGGTCATCACCTACCGCGTCGCCTACCTCATCGACCAGGGGATCGATCCGTCCCGCATCCTCCTGGTCACCTTCACCAACAAGGCGGCCCGCGAGATGCTCCGCCGGGTCGCCCTGGTGAGCAAGGGGGACAGTCGCGAGGTCTGGGGGGGCACCTTTCACCACATCGGCAACCTGATCCTCCGCCGCCATGCATCCGCCGTGGGCCTCACGGGCGGCTACACCATTCTCGACCGCGAGGACGCCAAGGAGCTTCTCCAGGCCTGTGTCGCCGATCTCGGGATCGCCGTGACGAGGCACCGCTTCCCGCGAGGGGACGTCCTCCAGGACATCCTGTCGAGCGTCATTAATACCGGGCGGTCGCTGATGAAGGTCCTGGAAGAGCGGTATCCCTTCTTCACCCTCTTCGAGGCGGAGATCCTCGAGATCGCCCGCCGGTACCGAGAGCGGAAGCTCAAGGACAACCTGGTCGATTACGATGACCTCCTCTCGCTCTGGCTCCGCCTCCTCCGCGAGCACCCCGAGGCGCTCGACACCTACCGCCAGCGGTTCCTCCACGTGCTGTGCGATGAGTATCAGGACACGAACGCGATCCAGGGGGAGATCCTGGATCTCCTCGCCTCCGGGCACCACAACTTCATGGTGGTGGGGGATGATGCCCAGTCGATCTTCGCCTTCCGCGGCGCGAATTACGCCAACATCCTCCGCTTCACCGAACGCTACCCGGACGCGGCCGTCCACACGCTGGAGACCAACTACCGGAGCACCCCCGAGGTGCTCGAGCTGGCCAACGCCAGCATCGCCCACAACGTCCACCAGCACCACAAGACGTTACGGGCCGTTCGGTCCTCCGGGCCGAGGCCGGCTCTGACGGCCCTCGCCGACGAGGAGGAGCAGGCCGCGTTCGTCGCCCAACGGATCCTGGAGCTTCGCGATGAAGGGATCCCGCTTCACGAAATGGCGGTGCTCTACCGGGCCCACTACCAGAGCATCCAGCTGCAGCTGGAGCTCACGAGGCGCGGCATCCCCTTCGAGATCCGCTCGGGCCTCCGCTTTTACGAGCAGGCCCACGTCAAGGACATCCTCGCGTATCTCAGGATTGTGGCCAACGCGCGGGATGAGCTGGCCTGGAAGCGGGCGGTCAAGCTCCATCCGGGGATCGGCAACGCCACTGCCGACGAGATCTGGCGCGCCGTGGCGGAGCAGAGCCAGCCCATCGATCTCGAGGCCCTCGGGGCCATTGCCCCCCGGCTTCAACCGAGGGCCCGCAGGGGCTTTCAGGAGTTCTCGACTCTCCTGGCCACGCTCCTCGCCCTCCCTCGCGCCCCGGCCCAGATGATTGCCGCGGCGCTCGAGGGCGGTTATCGCGAGGTCCTGAAGACGCGGTATCCCAACTGGGCCTCCCGGGTGGAGGACCTCGAGCAACTGGCCATCTTCGCCCTCCGCTACGAGTCCGTCGAGGCCTTCCTCACGGAACTATCGCTCCTCGGGGCGATCACCGGCGAGGACGTCTACTGGGATGAACCGCGGGATGAGCTGTTGATCCTCTCCAGCATCCACCAGGCCAAGGGCCTGGAGTGGAGTGTGGTCTTCCTCATCTGGCTGGTCGATGGGTGGTTCCCCTCCTCTGCCGCCCTTCGCGAGGAGGGGGGGCTCGAAGAGGAACGGCGTCTCTTCTATGTGGCGAGCACCAGGGCCAAGGATCAGCTTACCCTCTGCCACCCCCAGCGCACGACGGATCTGAGGCGGCGAGAGCTCATCCTGAAGCCCTCCCGGTTCCTCCTCGAAATCCCCGAGCCCCTGTACGAGCGCTGGCACGTCCGGGTGGAGTGAGGGCAGAGCCTGACTGAGAAGAGCATCAAGGTTGGGACGTCGGGATTCAAGTATGCGGACTGGAAGGGGGCCTTCTACCCAGAGAGGCTCCGCGACCAGGAGATGCTCGCCTTTTACGCCCAGTGCTTCGATACTCTGGAGATCAATTACACCTACTACCAGGTGCCGAGCCCGAAGACGCTCGAGGCAATGGCCAGAAATGCGGGCGGCCAGATGATGTTCACCGTCAAGGCCCATGGCGACATGACCCACCGGCGCGAGAATCTCGATGCCGCGGCCCCGGCCTTTCGCGAGGCGCTGCGCCCGCTCGAGGATCGACAGGCCCTCGGCTGCGTCCTGGCCCAGTTTCCGTATAGCTTCTGGAACAAGCAGGAGAACCGCGATCATCTCCTCCGCCTACGCGAGGCCCTGGAAGGCGTCCCGCTGGTCGTGGAGTTCCGCAACGCCTCCTGGTACGCCCCCGCGACCCTCGACCTGCTGCGCAAGCACCGGATGGGCCTGTGCGCGGTCGACGAGCCGGAACTCCCCAGGCTCCCGCCCAAGGTAGTTGAAGCCACGAGTGAGGTGGGCTACGTGCGGTTCCACGGCCGCGCCGCGGAGAAGTGGTGGAAGCATCAAGAGGCCGCGGAGCGGTACGATTACCTGTACGCGGAGGGCGAACTCCAGGAATGGGTCCCGAAGATCCAGGCTCTCGCGTCGCAGACGGGGACGACCTTCGTCTTCTTCAATAACCACCCGCGCGGCAAGGCGGCTGCCAATGCCTTCATGATGAAGCACTCCCTGGGCCTCCCCGTCGGCCGCATCCCGAAAAGCCTCATTGAGCAGTTCCCCGCCCTCAAGACACTCTCCAGCGACAAGACCGGCTGAACGCTCGCCGATGACCCCAGTCCGAGACCGGTGCCACCAGGCTCCATTGGCGGGTCGCCACTCGCACACCGGAACCTACCACGGACGGCACAAGGCGCACGGCCATCGGGTCCTGTCGTCGGCCACCCCATCCGTCCTCGGAGACTTCACGCACCATTTCATCAGGAACGAGGGAGCGGTGGCGAAATTCTCCTTCGGGCGGCTGGGGTCCCGGCCTCCGCCACCCGTTGGCCAAGGTCCCGCCACGGCAACAGCACCTGCAGGCCCCGAGCGACATTGCCGGGAGCGGCGGGGCCCCTCGGCTGGCGACGGGCTGGGAAACCGAGGCGCGATCCGTGCCTCATCTCGTTGCACGGATCGTGAACACGGAGGGACCCAGGCCGTGAGCCGCCGACCAGGGTCGCCGCGGGAGGCCTGGAGC
>LDXR01000023.1 GCA_001443495.1 candidate division NC10 bacterium CSP1-5
GGGGGGACTGGCCCCAACCCTTCTCCGTCGAGCTGATAAGGGGGGGTCGGCGGATTCGGGATCGGGTTGTTATTCGCATCGAAATAGGCAAACCTGGGGTTCGTGATGTTCAACCCCAGTACCTGCCCTTGGTCGCAGGTATAGGCCGCTGGGGTCCCGACCGCCGCCCGCACCCGTATCAGGGAGGTGCCGTTGAGACAGAAGAGGAAGACATTGCTGGTCCCGCTCCCGTCGGCATCGCCATAGACGGCCAGCGCGTTGTCCGTGGCGACCTGAATGGCGACAGGATTAGCCAAGTCGTTCACGGGATTGGCGTCGAAGTTCTCGGGGAAGTAACCGGCGTTCCGCAGCAGGGTGGAGATCTGGTCCATGGCCGCTCGAGCGCTCTGCTGCACGTCCACTTTCCCCTCCCCCTTGGCGTAAATGGTCTGGTTGGATTGGAGTACGATGTAGACCGCGAACAGCACCAGGAGGAAGACGCTCAAGCTGACGATCGTCTCCAAGAGGCTGTGGCCCTGGTCTTTCCGATGGAGCGCGTAGTTCATCCTCATAGCCTCGTAATATTCGTCATCAACCGGACCCCCGTCGGCCTTCCCGGGTAAGTGATCGTGACGGTGACCTGGGTTAATGTCGCGCTCAGTGCGGCGACGCCAACCTGCCCCCGTCCGTTCAGGCTGATGCCCTGCCCCGTGGAAAGGGTGCTCCACTGTGCCTTCTCGGTCGCAGTAAAGGTAAAGCCGTCGCCTTCAGCCGCCAGGGCATAACGCCACCGACGCGCGATCGTCCGCTCGGGCTCCCCCGGCGGAAGGGATCCTGGATTCAAGGTATCGAAGTTGTTCAGGCTATTGATATTGTCAAAGGGAAGAGCGGAGATGTCCTCGAGGATCTGCCTACCCGCCGTGAGGGCCATCGTCATCTTCCCCGCCTGTGTGATGTTTCTATAGCCCGTGGGAAACGTGGCGGCTATGGCCAGGAGTGCCACGGAGAGGACGGCTCCTCCTACCAGGACTTCGAGGAGGCTGAAGCCAGCCAGGCTCCACAGGCCCTTGCCTAGCTTTGCATCGCGGCCCGTCCAGGCGCCTGGCTCGGCGCCTCGGAGTGGACTTTCAGCAGAAATCACGTATGTACCTCCTAGACCATTGCTCGCAATAAATAGAGGCTTGCACGATCTATGCCAGCAAAGATGACTCACCCTACGACCCGCGGTGAGCCCATGAAGCCCCCTTTTTCCGTAAGATGTACGGCTACTCGATTCAGGCGTGGGCCAGTCTTCCCGCGTGCTTCGATCCCTTCTGACCGAGAATCGGACACAGCGTGGAAAGGACAGGTGGGACTAGTCGTCTGCTACAAGAGGCTATCTGAGGCTGTCTATGGAGGTGGGCAGAGATACTTGATGATTATTAAAGTAATACATTAAGAAGCGAAGACTGCGCGCCAGGTGCCGGCTACGGGCCGGATCAACATGAATGTCAGGGTTTTATGCTGGAGGGCGCGAACCACCGCGGCTCGGGGCGAATGCGCGAGCATGGGTCTTGCTATTGAGAGCGTGTTGGCACGCTGGACTCTGGAAGCTCGGGGGCAATGTCCAAACGTCAAGAGGACGGGAGGCGCTCTTGCCAGGAGCCGACCGTCGGCCTGAAGGCGCCACCAGGGGTAAGAGAGCGGGCAAGGGCCAGATCGTAGTGGAACTGAACGCCATCCTCGAGGTCTATCTCATCACCGATGAGGGACCCGTAAACCGTCCATCCGGCGGACCATTCGACCTCAGCACCCAGACCCTGGGCGTAAATCGCTCCGCGAAACTGGCCTCCCCCTGGGAATCCCTTCACGGCATCTTGCCCCCCCTTTGAGGAGAAGATCAAGAGATCCGAGGGCTTCCGGGTACTTGCGGCGGTCGCATTGATCATCGCCCCGCCCTGGGCATGGAAGGTGCCAGTCATGTAAATGACCACGGGCCCCGTGATGTTCAGCGTCGCCCCCGTTCCCACATCAATCGTGTTGAAGTAATAGGTTCCCGCACTCAGCGTCGCCGTGGCACCGTTCGCCACGGAGAGATTGGGTGCAGGAGGAGTTGGAGGGGCAGTGTTCACCGGAGGAAAGGTGACGGAAGGCGCCGGCGCAGTGGTCGTGCCCGTTATTGTGGAACCTGAACCGAGCGTTACGGTACCTACGGCCTGGGCATTCCCCTTCACGGTGCTCCCTGTCCAGAGGACGATGTTGCCGTTGCTGCCGATATGGGCCTGCGATGGCGGGCCAATAGGATAGTTACCCAGGGCGGAGTCATAGCTGTCTACGAGCACGCCGTCCTGCAGCCCGGTCACCCCCAGACCATATGCGGCGAACCTAAATGGCGAGGCCGGCTGCACGCGCACCTCCACGCGGGACGTGGCGCTGGGGGGGGTGCAGTTCCGGACACAGCCCATGGCAACGATAATCCGCTGATTGGGGTCGGCAGGGGCGGTGATTGCGGGAGGTGAGCACCTCGGGGGGCAAACGTCCACCCGATAGCTTCCAGGCCCCAAGTTGACGTCTGCATTTTGGGGAATCGTTCCTACATATCCGCTATTCGCGGTCAACTGCGCGATGGCCATTTCGGCCGCCGCCTCGGCCAAATGATACGCCTGCACTCGGTTCCGTTCGTTGATGGCGATCAGGGTTTCCGTCGAGGAGATGCTCATAAAGGCGCTCCCCATGATCAACAGGAGCGTCATGACGAGCAGGGTGATGACCAGGGCAATCCCTTCTTGACCTCTCCCCCTCTTCATCATCTTCATCATCCCAGGGCTCTCCTCTGCCTGACGAGCGTGCCACATAGTATAACCGAAAAGGGCCGGATCCTGCAACACGATACCTCTGCGAGGGGCATCACAACCCTAGATTCCTGGGGCGCACTTCGGCCCGCAGGGTAAAGGGCTGTGCCTTGCTTCCGGTCTGGGCATCTTGTGTCGTGATCGTCACCGAGATGCGTCGAATGTTGCCAAGGCTGCCTCCTGGAACAGCAGCAGGGGGGGCGGGACAATCGGGGGCGGCGGCGCCGCCCAGGCAAGTGTTGTTGGCATCATAATAGGTAAACCTCAAGGTTGTCACGCGCTCGGCGAACGACTGGGCTCCTCCTGCGACCAACCAGCTCGTGCAGGTCGGGCCTGCGGGTGGGGACCACCGCTCGCGCCGGATCTTTGGAGGATCGTTTATACAGTTCGGAGTGCACGCGGGGTCGCGAGTATATTCGACTCTTTCGGTCGTGCCGTCGGAATCGACATCGGCGATGAATCTGATACTCGTGGCGGTCGCCGATTGGATCGCCGTCGGGCAGACTGGTGGAATGACAGGTGGCTCCTCCGGGTAAAGTCCCGCCAGGCGTAACTCCCGGACGATCCGGTCTACGGCGATCCGGGCGTTCTGTTGGAGATCGGCCTGCTGCTCGCCCTTGACGAAGGTGACCTGGTTCACATCATACAAGAGGTAGAGCGCGAGCAGGACGACACCGCTGATCGCCGTGGCAGTCAAGACCTCGACCAGGCTAAAGCCCGCCTCACTGCGTCCATCGCCGAATCGATCGCGCTGTCTACCCATAGCGAGCCACATAGGTCACGATGGTGATGGTTTGATTTCCGCTCTCGCGCCACCCCACCGTGATGGTTACCTGTTTCAAATCGGCGAGCCCCAGGGCGTTCTCTACGACCTGGACCGTCCCCCACCCCTGGGGCAGGGCCCCAGCCGGATTCGCCGGCGCAACGTCAGTCGTCCATCTGTTGAAGTGGGCAAGGACTGGTGCTGTGAGACCGCCCGGGGCGGGCAGCCGCGTGTCAAGATTATTATAAGAGGAAACCTCCGCGAACGGGCGGGTCCGGATCATCTCGATCATCTCCTGCGCTAACGATGAGGCCTGGCTCATATGCCCCCCGTACCGGACATTCTGCAGGGCCGTGGGGAACAGGCCTACGATCGCCAGGACCGCGACCGAGATAATGGCGGCCGCCAGCAGGACCTCGGCGAGGCTCAGACCCTTTTCGCGAAGGATGTGGCTCATGGGCAGCTTACCTTGCATGCCCGAACTCGCCCGGACGGGGATGCCACCACGGCATAGGTGCCGGCACTGTTTGTCATGGTGATCGTGCTCCCGGACGCTTCTCCTTTAAGATCATAGGTTACCTTGTCCGCCTCCGAGGTCAAGGTCAGCCCATCGGGGAGATCGGCCCGCCTCACATCCACGAACCACACTGCGGGAGGACCCGCGGAAACCTTTCGCTGGAGCAGGTAGCCTCCCGCCGGGACCGCAGCGTCACAATTCGCGAAGCAGATGCGGTGGTCGAGCTGCAGCGAGACGGCCTTCTGGCGAGCCAGGCGGAGGTCTCCCGCCAGATTCCAGGCCGCTCCGCGCAGCCGGTACGCCTCGAGGGTTCGGAAAACCGACGGCATAACCATCCCCACCAGGACCACAAGGGCGACCCCCACCATGAAGAGCTCCATGAGGCTGAACCCCTTGTCGTCTCCCACCATCGGGGCGCTCCTACGCCACCGGTGCAAACCGATACTCCTTTCCCTGCTCCAGGATCTGACACCCTGGGACATCTTTCTTAAGCTCGTCAATGATCTCAGCGGTATACTGGGGCTTCAAGTGATACGCATACACGGTCGCCTTCACGCGCGCCTTGGCCAGTTCCGCCTTGAGGGCTTGCGGGGTCAGATGTCCGCTCACGTCTGCGAGTCGTTGGAGCCGATTGGGGAAGGTGGTCCCGATCATGACTGCCCGGAGGTTCGAGATGTCCTGCGCCGCCTTCCAGACTGCCTCCGTCGGGCCCGTATCTCCCAGGTGAAGCAGGGTTCCGAAATCGCCCTCGACGAAATAGCCAACACTGATCACCGAATGGGACAAGCGAATCGGGGTGACCCGGAAATGGCAGAGGGGAGTCGGCCTCCCCTCGGGGAGGGGGCGAAAATCGAGGATGGGCATTCGTGAATTCGGGATCTCGGTGAAGTTGGGCCACAAGACGTTATTCAGCAGAGAGCCCTTCAGGGCCTCGAGCACCGGCTCGATACTGTGGACGGTGATGGGCCGGTCCCGCTGACCAAAGATGTTATCCGCCAGGTGGGCCAGCCCGCGGACGTGGTCCAGGTGCGTATGTGTCAGAAGGACCGCCTCGATCTGCGCCTGCTCAGGGATCTCCAGGACACCGGTGACGGACCCCGCGTCGATCAGCAGGGTCTCATCCAGGAGGAAGCTGGAGAGGTGGTATCGCGGCGCCTCACCGCCAAAGCATCCGAGCACCCGGTACCTCATGCCCGACCTCCGCTGGACGCCGACGGTTGAGACACCGCTCCCCTTCTCTGTGGAGCCCTCTTTTCCAGATGCTCCAACGCCTGTGAGCTGATTCGTCCACCCCGAAAGGCCCGCAGGAACGCCTCCGCCACCTTGGGGTCGAATTGCGACCCGGCACACCGTTCGATCTCAGTGGCCGCCGCTTCGTCGCCCAACCGCGGACGGTAAGGGCGGTCAGTGGTCATGGCATCAAAGGCGTCGGCGACGGCGATCACGCGTGACGCCAGCGGAATCTCGTTCCCCTTCAACCCCTGCGGATACCCCTGACCATCGCAGCGCTCCTGATGATGCCGAACCGCCGGGATCACCGCCTCGAGCTGCTTGATCGGCGCGAGGATTTCCGCCCCGAGCTCCGGATGGAGACGGATGTGCGCCAGCTCTTCGGGGGTCAGGGGGCCGTGCTTGAGGAGGACCCCGTCCCGAATTCCGATCTTTCCCACATCGTGCAAGATCGCGGCCAGCTCGAGCGTCTCCTTCTCCTCAGGCTTCAGGCCCAGTTCTTCCCCGATGGCCAGCGAGATATCCACGACGCGCCGCACGTGGCCGCCCGTGTACGGGTCTCGCTTCTCGATCGCCTCGGCCAATGTCGCCGCCGTACTGAGGAAGGTCTCCTTCACTTCCTCGTAGAGTCGCGCGTTCTCAATCGCGATCCCCACCTGACGGGCCAACGATTCGAACAGGCGCTGATCCTCCCCATCGAAGGGACGATCGCTCCGTCGGTTGATGGCCTGGAGTACCCCGATGATCCGGTCCCGGCTCTTCACGGCAACACAGATCATGTTTCGGGTGACGAAATGGGTTCGGACGTCGACCCGCCGTGAGAAGCGGGGATCGCGCCGCACATCGCTCACGACGGTGGATTGCCCGGTCCTGGCCACCCATCCCGCGACGCCCTCCCCGACCTTGAGCCGGACCTCCTTCACCTCTCTCCCGCGCTCCCCTAATGCCACCTCAAAGACCAGCTCGTCGCACGCCTCGTTCAGGAGGAGGAGAGACCCGACCTCACATTCCATGAGGCGCGTGGCGGCCTCCACCGCCCGCCTGAGCACCTCCGAGATCTGCAGGGTCGAGTTGAGAATGGCGCTCAGCTCCATCAAGCTTGAGCACTGTCCCACCCGTTTTGCCGCCTCGGAGTAGAGGCGAGCGTTCTCCACCGCCATCCCCAGCTGATGTCCGATGGTCGCAACCAGGTCGGCATCGTCCCGATGAAACGAAGGAGAGGGCGGAAGGCGGAGTAGCTCGAGCACTCCGGCGAGGTGGCCGGAGACCCGCAAGGGGACCGTAAGAAGCGAGGCCCGCCCCCCTGTGAATCGGGGAAGGGCCCAGCCGGGTGGCGCCGCCCCGACCGTCCGAAGACGCGCGCCATCGCCCCCCGTGACGATCTCCCGGCGATGCGCCCCCTTGAGCGAGGCAGGTGCCAGCGAGATCGGAGATCCATTCTTTCCGCGCTGCATCCCGAAAAGCACCCGCTTCCTGTGCGGATCGATCTGCAAGAGGACGCCGTAATCAGCGGCCAGGCCCTGCAGGATGATCTTCAGGAGTGCTTGAAAGAGCGGTTCGAGCTGCAACGTGGTTGTCGAAGCCCGCCGGATGGCCTGGAGAAGCCTGACCCGGCGGTCCTGCGTCTTGAGCTCTTTCTCCAGTCCGGCAATCCGCGCCTGCTGACGGTCGAGCTGGCGTTGGTAAGAGGTGAGGAGCCGCCGCACCCCGACTGGGGACTTTTGCCCGCTTCGGCGTGCCTGTTGATGTCTGCCCACCGCTCCTCCTATCCCATCGCCTGCTTCAAGGCCCGGACAAATGCGGCCACGTCCTCGACGAGTTCCGGACCGCGGCCTCTTTGCTCGATGCGGTCAACGATGGCCGATCCTACGATCACCCCGTCGGCAAGGGCCGCGACGTGTGACACCTGCGCTACAGTACTGATGCCGAACCCGACCGCAATGGGCTTGTCGGTCACCCGGCGCAGGCGGGCCAGAGAGGCCTCGAGATCGGACTGCACACTCTCTCTGGCGCCCGTCACCCCTTTGAGGGCGACATAGTAAATGTATCCCTGAGACACCTCCGCGATGCGGCGCAGCCGCGCCTCGGTGCTCGTGGGGGCGGCCAGAAAAATCGTATGGACTTGAGCGGTCGTGCAATACGCCTGCAACTGTTGTGCCTCTTCGGGAGGTAGGTCCGGGACGATGATCCCGTCCACCCCGGCATCGCCGGCGTGCCTGGCAAACTCGCGAGCCCCCATGCGGAGGATCGGGTTGACGTAACTCATGAGGACGATGGGAATCGGCGATCGGGCACGGATCTGCTCCACCAATCCGATGACCCCCTTGAGTGTGACCCCGTTCTCGAGGGCCCGCTGGCTCGCTCGCTGGATCGTCGTCCCATCGGCCAGCGGATCGGAGAAGGGGACGCCGAGCTCGAGGAGGTCTGCCCCCGCCTCCCCAAAGGCCCATGCCAGTTCCCGGGTCGTGGACAAGTCCGGATCCCCGGCGGTGATGAAGGGGATCAAGGCCTTGCCTCGTGCGGCTCGCAGGTCCCGAAAACACCGGTCGATCCGATTCATGCTTCAACGTCCAATGTCCGATGTCCAACGTCAGGGATCACGGCGTTCCCGTACCAAATCCCGAATCCCTCCCTGCTGCGGTGCCTCGCCCGTGATCTCAGAAACGAGCTCGACGTCCTTATCCCCGCGGCCGGAAAGATTGATCAGAAGGATACCATCCCGTCCGATTTCGGACGCCACCCGGGTCGCATAGGCAATGGCGTGCGCACACTCCAGGGCCGGGATGATGCCCTCGAGGACGGCGAGGAGCCGGAAGCCCTGCAGGGCCTCCTCATCCGTCACCCAGACGTATGCCGCACGGCCGATCTCCATGAGGTACGTGTGCTCGGGTCCGACGCCGGGATAATCGAGCCCTGCCGACACAGAGTGCGTGGTTTGAATCTGGCCGTCGCCGTCTTGCAGGACGTAGCTCAGCGTCCCGTGAAGCACCCCCGGCTCGCCAGCCGCAAAGCGAGCCGCGTGCTTGCCCGATTCGATCCCGAGCCCCCCGGCCTCGACGCCGATCATCCGGACGCCGGCATCCTCGATGAAGGGGTGAAAGAGGCCAATGGCGTTCGACCCTCCTCCCACACACGCGAGCAGGACGTCAGGGAGCCGGCCTTCGGCCTCGAGGATCTGGGCCCGCGCCTCCCGGCCGATCACCGATTGAAAGTTGCGGACCATCAAGGGAAAGGGGTGGGCCCCCAGGGCCGAGCCGAGGACGTAGTGCGTATGATCAACATGGGTGACCCAATCCCGCATCGCCTCATTGATCGCATCCTTTAACGTGCGACTGCCGGCCTCTACCGGCACCACCTCCGCCCCCAAGAGCCTCATCCGGAACACGTTCAGGGCCTGACGCCGCATGTCTTCCGTTCCCATGTAGACGCGGCACTCCAGGCCAAACAGCGCCGCTGCGGTCGCCGTCGCCACGCCGTGCTGCCCTGCCCCCGTCTCTGCGATGACCCTGGATTTTCCCATCCGGCGGGCCAAGAGCACCTGTCCCAGGGTGTTGTTGATCTTGTGCGCCCCCGTATGGCACAGATCTTCCCGCTTGAGGTAGACCTTTGGTCCTCCGAATTTCTCGGTGAGGCGGCGGGCAAAGTAGAGCGGGGTCGGCCTTCCGGCGTATCGCTCAAGGTAGTAGGTCAATTCCGCCTGAAAGGCCGGGTCCTGCTCTGCCTCGCGGTACGCCCGCTCGAGGTCCTCCAGCGGCGCCATCAAGGTTTCGGGAACGTAGCGGCCCCCGTAGCGGCCGAAATGTCCCTCACGATCTGGAAGGGGCCAACTCATGCTGCCCCCCTCACGCATGCGATAAAATCCCGCAGTTTTTGGGGATCCTTGCGGCCCGGCTCGGATTCCACCCCGCTTGAGACATCGACCGCATACGGATGCACCTCGCGGATCACCTGGGCGACGTTCTCCGGGTCGAGCCCCCCCGCGATGATCACGCGTCCGAAGGCTTTGGCAGAGGACGCGACCTCGAGAGGAAAGGTTTGCCCTGTCCCTCCCAATCTCCCCTCGACGAACGTGTCGAGGAGAAAGGCGTGGACGCGATAGGCCTCGAAAGGGGGCGGCGGTCCCCCGCGTCTGACCCGAAAGGTCTTGATGACCGATACAGCGAGATGGCGACAGTACTCCGGAGCCTCGGATCCGTGCAGCTGGACCGTCCGGAAACCACAACGGTCTATCACCCGCTCGATCTCTGCGACCGGATGATCGGCAAAAACCCCCACCGGACTGACGAGCGGCGGAAGATCGTTGACAATCTCGCGCGCTGCATCGGGATCGATATACCGTGGGGTGCCCGCCACGAAAATGAAGCCGAGGGCGTCGGCCCCCGCCTCGACCGCCATCTCGGCGTCCTTGGCGTTCGTGATCCCGCAGATCTTCACCCTAACCGGCATGCCCCCTCCCCAAGAGGTCCCGAACCTTCTCCCCGACGTCTTGGGCGCGGAGGAGCCCTTCCCCGACCAGGATGGCGTCCACCCCGGCCGCCTCGAGGCGCGCCACCTCCTCACGATGGCTGATGCCGCTCTCGCTGACCACCACGACCTCTTGAGGGATCTCAGCGAGCAGGGCAAACGTCGTCTCGAGCGAGACCTGGAAGGACTTCAGGTCCCGGTTGTTTATCCCCACGATCGGGACCTTGGCGCCCAGCGCCGCCTGTAGCTCCTGCTCTGTGTGGACCTCGGTCAGGGGATGAAGGCCCATCTCGTCTGAGAGCGCCAGAAGGTCTTGCAGGGGTTGTGCCTCTACGATCGCTACGATCAAGAGGATGGCGTCGGCCCCCCACGCACGCGCTTCATAGACCTGGTACGGATCAAGGATGAAATCCTTGCGGAGGACCGGAAGGGACACGCTCGCCTTCGCCCGGGCCAGATCGTGCAGGCTTCCCTGGAAAAACGGTTCATCGGTGAGGACAGAGATGGCAGCCGCTCCGGCCGCCGCATACGCGCGGGTCAAGCGCTCGAGGTCAAACCCCTGTCGGATGATTCCTTGCGAGGGAGAGGCCCGCTTTACCTCGGCGATCAAACGGATCCCTCCCCCGCTCGATTTGCGGTCCAGCGCCCGGTGAAAGTCACGAGGCGGTGGCAGATCTCGGATCCGGGCCTTGAGATCCGAGAGGGGGACTGTCGCCTTCCGGGCGGCAACCTCTTCCCGCTTCGCTTGCACGATCCGTTCCAGAATCATCGTCGTTCCCCGCCCTACGCAGTGAGCCGACTGTCGCGCCCCCTCATTGATTGCAGAACGCCACGGCCTTCTCCAGTTTCTCCCATGCCGTCCCGCTGTCAATGGATCGCTCCGCACCCCTGATCCCTTCCTGGATATCCTGCGCGCCCCCCCCAGCCGCGATCGCCGCACCCGCGTTCAAGACAACGATGTCCCGCCTCGGGCCCTTGGCCCCCTGCAGGATCTGCCGGATGATCCCGGCATTGGCGGCCGGATCGCCCCCCGTGAGGTTCGCGAGCGTTGCTCGGGGAATGCTGAAGTCCTCCGGCCGGACAAAGTAGGTTCGCACGACTCCGCCCCGGACCTCGGAGATCTTCGTCTCGGCCATGGTGGAGATCTCATCCAGGCCGTCCATTCCGTGCACGACAAATGCCCGGTGGCACCCGAGCTGGTGTAAAACATTCGCCAGCACCTCGGTGAGCTTCCCATCATAGACCCCGATCACCTGCGCCGAGGCCCTGGCTGGATTGGTCAGAGGCCCCAGGAGATTGAAGAGCGTTCGGATCCGGATCTGGCGGCGAGCCCCCATTACATGCCTCATGGCCGGATGGAGGAGCGGGGCGTAGAGAAAGCCGATCCCGACCTCGTCAATACACCGGCCGACCCGCTCGGGGGAAAGATCGAGGGGGATCCCGAGCGCCTCGATGGCATCCGCGCTCCCGCAGACTCCGGAGACGGAGCGGTTCCCATGTTTGGCCACCGGAATCCCCGCCCCTGCCACCACGAAGGCGGCCGCCGTGGAGATATTGAAGGTGCCTCGCGCGTCCCCACCCGTCCCGCACGTATCAACGAGCAATCCCTGTCCGGGACGGGACAAGCCCTGGACGGCCGCGTGCTGCGTCGGAACACCCGTCACTTTCTCTCGCATCACCTCGACAAAGCCAGTGAGCTCCTCCGGCGTCTCCCCCTTCATCCGCATGGCCGTCAGGAAGGCCGCAATCTGCGCATCGGAGGCCTCGCCGGACATGAGGACCTCCATGACCCCCCTCGCCTCCTCGCGGCTGAGGTCTTGCCCCTCCACCACCTTGGCGAGGGCCTCCACGATCATCGCTAAGGCTCCTGGGCTCTCCGTCTCAGGGATCAGGCGGACGCCCGACTGCTACAACTGGAGGAAGTTTCGCAAAAGATCCTTGCCTACCCGGGTCAGGATCGACTCCGGGTGAAACTGGACCCCTTCCACCAGGTGCTCTCTGTGGCGAAGCCCCATGATTTCCCCCTCGGCCGTCTCCGCCGAGACCTCGAGGCAGGCGGGAAAACTCTCCCGCTCCACCAGAAGGCTGTGATAGCGGGTCGCCTCGAAGGGGTTCGGCAGATTCCGGTAGACCGTGCGCTCGTCGTGACGGATCAGGGAGGTCTTCCCGTGCATCAGCCGTCCGGCCCGAACGATCCTTCCCCCGAATGCGGCTCCGATACATTGGTGCCCCAGACACACCCCGAGAATGGGGATGCGGCCGGCGAGGTGGGAGATCACCTGGCCCGAGATTCCCGCCTCGGTCGGGGTGCAAGGCCCAGGGGAGATGACGATCCGCGCCGGGCGAAGGCGTTCCACTTCCTCCACGGTGATCTTATCATTGCGCACGACCTGGACCTTTTCGCCAAGCTCCCCGAGATACTGAGCCAGGTTGTACGTAAAGGAGTCGTAGTTGTCGATCAGCAGTACCATGGCGCTTCGCGCACTAGCCACTCTCCACAACGAGGCCTGCCTCGGCCATCTCCACGGCTCGAAGCATGGCCGCCGCCTTGTTCAGGGTCTCTTGGTACTCCCGCTCGGGCTCCGAGTCGGCCACGATCCCGGCTCCCGCCTGGATCCAGGCCCGCTCCTTCGCGAACAGGACCGTGCGGATGGTGATGCACGTATCCATGTTCCCCGAAAAGCTGATGTAGCCGATCGCCCCCGCATACGGACCCCTTTTCACCGGCTCGAGCTCTTCGATAATCTCCATCGCCCTGATCTTCGGGGCCCCGGACACGGTGCCGGCGGGAAACGAGGCGCGGAGCACATCAAAGGCATCCTGCCCCTCCCGGACTCGCCCCCGCACATTCGACACGATGTGCATGACGTGGGAGTACCGCTCGATCACCATCAGCTCGTTGACCTCGACGCTCCCCGTGGCGGAGACCCGGCCGACGTCGTTGCGCCCGAGATCGACGAGCATGATATGCTCTGCCCGCTCCTTCGGGTCCGCGAGAAGCTCGGTCGCCAGGGCGCGATCCTCGTCCTCGGTTCCGCCTCGGGGCCTGGTCCCGGCGATGGGACGCAGGTCGATCTGCCCCTCCTCCAGCCGCACCAGGACCTCGGGAGAACTCCCGGCCAGCGACAGGTCTCCGAGGTGGAGGAAGTACATGTACGGGGAGGGATTGATGATCCTCAGGGCCCGGTACACGTCAAAGGGCTGGGCCGTTGTCTTGATCTCGAACCGCTGGGAGAGGACGGCCTGGATGACGTCCCCCGCCGCCACATACTCCTTGCACCTCTGGACCGCCCCACAGAATTGCTCGCGGGTGAACGTCGACGTCACCCCCGGAGAGCGGGATGCCACCGGGGTAACGGGGGGTTGATCCAGCGGCTTGCGGAGATCGGCGACCAGTGCTTCGATCTTCGAGCAGGCGAGATCATAGGCGGCCTCGGCGGTGCTGGTGGCGGTGTCGGGGACATACGCATTGGAAACCACCTGGATCCGCTGACGCAGGTTATCAAAGATGAGCAGCGTATCGGTGAGCATAAACAACGCATCGGGCAGCGCCAGATCATCCTCGGTGCGGTCCGGCAGGGCTTCGAAAAAGCGGATGGTATCATAGGACAGATACCCGACCATGCCGCCGAAGAACCGTGGCAGGCCGTCGACCTTGGCGGGTCGGTAGATACTGAGGACTTCCTTGACGAGATCCAGCGGGTTGCTGATCCTCCGTTGCTCCGGAGGCACGCCAGGCCTCGAAAGCGTTGCCTGACTTCCCTTGGTCCGGATCACCAAGGAGGGATTCCGCCCCATGAAACTGAAGCGGGCCCACTTCTCCCCCCCCTGGACGCTCTCGAGGAGAAAGGCGTAGTCTCCCCCCTTGATCTTCAAGAAGGCCGAGACGGCCGTCTCGGTATCGGCCAGGACCTCGCGGTAGACCGGAATCAGGTTTCCCAGGCGAGCCTTTGCCGTGAATGCCTTCCGGGACGGGTAATACATCAATGACTCCTGTAGCTAGGGCACGATAAGTTAGCATGAACAAAAGGAAGGGTCAAGCGTGCCATGAGCGGGCAATGGTATGCGGTCCCGAAGGAGTTCGGCGTCCTTCGGACCGGCCGGGGTCCCGCCACGGCAACAGCGCCTGCAGGTCCCGAGCGACATTGGCGAAAGCGGTGGGGTCCCTCGGCAGGCGACGGCCTGGGAAACCGAGGCGCGATCCGTGCCCGACTCCGTTGCACGGATCGTGAACACGGAGGGACCCGGGCCGTAAGCCGCCGAACAGGGTCGCCGCGAGAGCCCCCGAGCGAGGGGTCGAAGGTGCTGCCCGTCGGACTCCGGACCTCGGACTAGGGAAGGAGATTCTCAGCGTGAGTGGTCGTGGGGGCTGATCTGGGGAGCAAGAGAGGGAAGGACGTGAGACCATGAATGGATGCGCAGGATTCGTACCGGCAAGGGGCCCTGATTCCATGGTTGGTCAAAGAGCAGGACACGATCGCACACCCCTGCCGCCGCGACCGCGACCTCGTACTCATCCTCCAACAACACGTCGAGCTTGAGCCGCGTGGCGGCCCGGCGCTTGTGGAGTGGCGCGTCCAGCCCGTCCCGGTCCTCGATCGCGTCAAAGAAGTGGGAAAGCCCTCGCGCCTCCATCCACCGCTCCGTGATGGCCCGATCCCGCCTGGGCCGTCCGGTGATGATAAAGAGGCGATGACCTGCTCGATGGAGCTCTTCGATCCCCTCCATGGCGCCGGGCACGAGGGGACGGGAGCCCAGGAAGTCGGCCCGATAGAGTTCCTCAAAAAAGGCTGCGATCGCGTCGGCAGGGATCTCGGGGTGGCGCCGGAAGATCTCCCATCGCGCCTCGGTCACCGGCACCTTCAGCCCAAACCGCCGGTTAAAGGCCTGGAGGTACCTGGGCAGGGAATCGGCCATCACATCGTCGATGTCAATCCCGATCCGCATCACGTCGTTCACCGTTGACAGTTCACGGTTCACGGCTAGTAAGCGGGCAGGCTAGAAAGCTATAAGGCTCAAAGCGTTCCAGCGTCCCAGCCTGCTAGCCTTCCAGCGGCCACCGTTAGCTGGCCTCAGTCCCCCACGCGCTGGGACAGATCTCGCGGAAGGCGCAGTAGCCGCAGGCCATGTAGCTCGGCCTGGCGGTGAAGTGCCGCGCCCGGATCCCCGCCGCGACCTCTTTGACGATCTGTGCCGTCTCCTCGATCGCCTCCGCACTCTCCTCGGTGGCGCCGGTCAGTCCCGACTCCAAGAAATGCAGCTCCACCCGGGTCGGGATCTGCCCCACCATCTGACGGTAGGCCAAGGCGTAGATCTGGAGTTGCAGGCTTTCGCGCGCCCGGCGCTTCGCCTCCTTGGGCTCGCGGACATCGGACGACTTATAATCAATGATGACCGCTTCATCTCCCCGCACATCGACCCGGTCCCAGCGCCCGATGACCCGGTCCCGCCCCAAGGTAAAGCCGAACTCCTTCTCGATGAAGGTGGGAATCGTCCCGGTGCCCTCCTCCTGGTTGAAAAATCGCCTGAGGGTCTGTCGGCCCGCCTCAAGACGCTGCTCCTCATGGTCGCGGGAGAGAAACCCGCGACTGACCCAGGAGCCCTCAAAGACCGCCCAGAGCGTCTCGAGCGTCATCCGCTTCCCTCGCATCTTCCCGCGGAAGTAGGCCTGGATCGCGTCATGGAGGGCCTTGCCATAGATCACGGTGTGGTGCTCGCGAATGGGCACCCGGAGGACCTGCGCGTACTTGTACTTGAGGGGGCAGGTCCGGTAGTCGTCCACGCTGAGGGTGCTCAGGGTCAGGATCGCCTCAGGGGCCATGGGCTCGATCACGCCCGACCCCTCCCCCACGGGTGGGGCGAATCGCGCGATCACCTCATCCGGCGAGGCGCGGAAGGCGGCCTCCGCCGACCTCGGCTGATCCAGCGCCTCGAGGACGAAGGGGCTCACCTTCTTCGGCCTCCCGGTCCCGGCGTCCCGCTGCGAGGTGAGAACCAGCTCGTCCTTGGCCCGCGTCATGCCCACGTAGAAGAGGCGCCGCTCTTCCTGCAGCCGCACATCCCCTTCGGGGACCCGATCCTTGACCAGGGCGGCAGGCAGCTCGATGGGATCGCGTCTCCCCCGGTTCGGGAACCGATCAGCCGTGAGCCCGACCAGAAAGACCACGGGAAACTCCAACCCCTTGGCCCTGTGGACCGTGAGGACACTGACCGCATCCATGTCCACATCCGCCTCGGCCACCGGCGGGTCCTCACCCGCCTCGAGGAGCTTCTCCTGGTATTCGACGAATTGCGTCACCCGATCGAGCCGCGCGACGTCGCCGAACCGCTTGACCTTTTCGAAGAAGCGGGCGATGTTCTGCACCTGAACCTGGCTCGCGACATCCTGTGCCGCCATGAGCCGCTTCAGTACCCCACTCTCCATCAGGAAATGGTAGAGGACCTCGCCGGTGCGGAGCCGCTGGGCCCTCCGGACATACTCCTCGAGATCCCCGAGGAGCTTCTGGATGGTTGCCAGTCCCTCACCCGAGAGGTCATGAAGTCCCGCCCCCTCGACATTCGTGAAGACCCAGAAGAGGCTGCGGTGCATCCGGCGGGCCGCGGCGCTGCACCGCGCCAGATCGAGCGGGGGCACGCGATACAGATCGCTCACCGCCAGGTGGTAGAGGGACTGGTTCTCCTCCGGATCCGCCACCACCCGGAGGAACGACATCAGAAGACGGATCTCCTCCCGGGCGTAGAGACCATGCGCGCCCGAGAAGCGCCACGGCACCCCCTTCATATTCAGGGCCCGCAGGAAGGGATCGGCGTCGCGGTTCGTCCGAACCAGAATGGCCATGTCCCGATACCGGTATTTCCCGGAGCGCGCCTTGGCCTCGATCAGCTCGGCGACCCCGTCCGCCTCGCTCCCTGCCGTGTCGTAATGGCGGTGCTCCACCGGACGGCCCTCCCCGCGAAGGGCGCGCAGATGTTTGTCCACCCCCCGCCGCGCCTCCAGGCGTTCGGGGTCATTGTGGCGGATGAGACGGACCGCGGCATCGAGGATCGCCTGGCCCGAGCGGTAATTGTCGTTGAGCACCACCACGGCCGCCTGGGGATAGGCTTCGGTGAAGCTCAATAGATTGCTCACCGCCGCTCCTCGGAACTTATAGATCGACTGATCGTCATCCGCCACCACGGTGAGATTTCCCTCCGGACGGGCGAGCGCCTTCAGCAGCTCCCACTGGGCGTAGTTGGTGTCCTGAAACTCGTCCACGAGAATGTAGCGGTATCGACTTCGGACCTCGGCAAGGATCGCGGGATGTTCTCGAAAGAGCCTGAGGGCCAAGGTGACCTGATCCCCGAAGTCCACCCGCCCCTCCCGGGCCATCAGCTCCTGGTACTTCTGGTACGTCAGGGCGATTTCTCGCTGGCGCCGGGCCTCTTCCTGCAGGCGGGCATCCTCCGGGTGGGCGCGTGCCCGCTCGGCGAGCCTTTCGGCAAGCTCAAGGTACTCCGCCGGACTCACCTCCTCATCTTTGGCCCGGCTAATGAGGGTGAGGATCGCCTCGATGTATCTGGTGGGGTCTCCCAGGGGGCGATAGTACGCGAGGGGAAATTCGAAGAGGCGTTCCCGAAAAAAGACCGCCTGCTCGGGGCGGCTGAGAACCGTGAAGTCGGGGTCGAGACCGAGCGCGAGGGCCTGTTCGCGAAGAACGCGATCGCCGAAGGCGTGAAAGGTGCTGATCCACACCTCCGCGTAGCCGTACGGAACCAGGAGATCGACCCGCTCCTCCATCTCGCCCGCCGCCTTGTCCGTGAAGGTGAGGGCGAGAATCTCGCTCGGCCGGGCCCGCTTGGCCCCGATCAGATAGGCGATGCGGCGGGTGAGGACAGTCGTCTTTCCGGTCCCCGCGCCGGCTACGATGAGGAGCGGTCCCTCGGGCGCGGTGACCGCCCGCGCCTGGTTCGTATTGAGTCCATCGAGGACGGTCTCGACCTCTCCCATCCTCCCTCCGTCCCCGCGAGGGTGTCACAGTCGCCGGAGGGTGTCAAGGCGTCGCCGCGGCCGCCCGACCCATTCTACATCTGCATCCCGTACTTCTCGAGCGCCACGCCCCGTGCACGATCGAGGTTGGCTATGGAACTATTATAGTTGGTCAGGGATCTGACCTCTGCCGACAGAGCTACCGCCAGCTCACGCTGGAACCGGAGGACCTCAAAGGTGGTGGAGACTCCGGCCTCCAGCCGTTTTGTTTCGATCCGGAGCTGTTCCTCGGCCAGCACCCGGGCAGCCCTGGTCTGCTCCACGAGCTTGGCATCTCTCTCGATCCTCCTCACGGCCTCCCTCACTTCGGCCGTGATGTTGAGTTCCAGACTCCGGAGGGAGACCCGGGCCTGATCCCGCCCGAGCTGGGCCTTGAGGTATTCGGCTCGGGCCGCCCGATTTCCCAGGGGGAAGGAGAAGACCAGGCCGACGCTTCCCTCGTAGAAGTCCCGGGAAACCATTTCCTCGTTCGCCTTCCCGAAGTTCCCTCCGAGCCCATTGGCCCCCACGCTCCCCTCAAGGGCAAGATCGGGGAGGAGTTGGTTTCGCGTAAACCGGACGTTCAGCTCGCGGCTCGCGAGGTCTACCTTCGCCGCGCGGTAGTCGGGCCGCTTCTGGAGGCCGTCGGCGATCGCCCCCGGAAGATCCAGGCTCACCGGGTCGAACCGGGCCGGGTCGGCCGGCAGGATGGCCCCGCCCCACTCCCCCTGGGCGGGGATGTTCAAAACGACCTTGAGACGATCCTCGGCATCCTGCAGCTGTTTCTCCGCCACGGTGACTCCGGCTTCTCTCGCCGCGACATCCGCCTCGGCCTGGGTAATCTCGACTGGAGCCGCCACGCCGGCCCGGACCCGAGCCCGGTTCAATTGTGACAGTTCCTTGGCCAGGCCGAGGGAGCGCTGCGCGACCTTGAGATCCTCCAGGGCGAACACGAGCTCCCAGTACGCGGTCTGGACTTGCGTGATGACGTCCATGACCCGCTGCCGCAGCCGGTCCCCGGAGATCTCACGGTCGTTCTGGGCAATCTTGATGGCGGTGCGGTTGACGTCCACCCCGAAGTTCTTCAACAGGGGCTGCGTCAGGGTCAAGGTCAGGTCGTTGGTGTAGGCCGGGTTCAGCACCTGGAGAAAACTGGTGTTGGTATCGTTCCGGTTGGTGCCGTAGCGCACTTCGTAATTGGCACCGGTCGGGAGGAACTGGCGGATCCCCGCCGCGCCGTCGATATCCTCGTTCTCATTGACCGCATTCAAGGCCAACCCCGACCGGTTCTGGAGCTTGCTCTTGGAGAAGAAGATTTCGGCGAACGCGGCCGGATCGAAGACGGCTTTCGCGACGGTGACGTCGGCCTCCCGGATCTTGGGGTTGAATCCCTCGATGGCGATGTCCAGGTTATTCTTGAGGCCTAACAGGATACTCTCCTTGAGGGAGAGGACCATCACCTGTGCCGGCGGTCCGGCGGGGCTCGCTGCTGGCGGTTCGACCGTGCCGCTCGGCCCTGAGCTCGCCGAAGGGCTCACCGGAGGCTTCTCCTGACCCAGGGCGGGCCCGACCCACAAGAAAAGGGCCGCAAGGGCCCCCACACCGATCCACACGTTCCTCAGGTTCCCCATGCTCCTCCTCCTGTCGACGAACGGCGCTCACCGGTCTCCACTGTCGGGAGCTGGTGCCTCCTCCACGGACTCGAATCGAATATAGACGGCGTCTGGCAGATACAGGCCCCAGTAGAACAGCTCCCGCGACACGTCGACCGTGGCATCATGATACCCGGGAAGCTGGGCCGTCACCTTCACGCCCCCAAAGTCGCCAGCGTACAGAATCGGGGACGTTCCAATCACCTCTCCATCCACCACGATCTCGGCATTCCCTGGTTCCGTAAAGACCATCATGGTCGAGGCACACCCACTTGAGAGCCAGGCAAACCCGATGAAGCCCAGCACCGCTGCGACGCGACGGTGCTCACCGCTGATCACTCGACGCATCGTCCCTCCTATCTAAAGTAAACGCACAAAGTGCGTTTACTTTGGAGCAATGGAGCAGTAGAACAATAGAATGATTTTGCAGGCGAAATGCTCCATTGCGGTCCAATGTTCTATTGCTCGATTGTCACAAGATGAGATGCGTTTGTGTTAGTGTCTCCGTGCTCAGGGGCAGATCCGCACGGAATGCCCCATGCTGCTGGAGGCGCATCGGGTGGCTCCCGACCGCTTCTCTCGGCCGCCCGTGGTGAGCACCGTCGAACCGCTCTGAACGCTGTGGCTCCCGACGTGGGGGAACCCTGCGACCTTCCCCCCGCGGTGAGCACCGTCGAACCGGATCGCCGGGGCTCGGGGGTGCAAGTTCAGGGGGTGATGGTGATGCTGTCCAGCGCCGTGGTCTTTCGGGAAACGGTGCTCAAAATGGGGGTGATCCTTGAAAGACTTCTTCCGGAAATGGGGGTGGTGGAAAAGTGATCCGTGGTGCAGGGGAAAAGCGGGGACAAAGGCTGTCTCAACGATAAGGGCTACAGGCTGGGTCACAATCACCTGGGGCTCGGGGGGCGCAGGGGGCTCCACCGCCACCAGCGCAATGCCTCTCTCTGCCGCCACCCCCTCAAGGGTCTGCAAGGCGGTCTCGGGCGTTTGAAGAATCCGCCCCGTGGAGCTGGCTGCCAGGAGTGAGCGCGCGAGATCGGCCATCCACCAGGGATCGATCGGCTCGTCGAGCATCCAGCCTGCCGGGGGCAGGATCCCCCGCTCGAGCAGCGCGTTGGCCGCCTGGAGCGGGGTCGGGCGATGCGCCAAGGCCAGTCTCTCGGCCAACGCGACGGCGACGCTCCCCTGGGTCTCGGAGGCAGGCGGTGCGGTGGGGCTCACCGCAGGACTCACCGCAAGCGGCACAGGACTGTCTTCGCGCGATGGAGGTCCGATGGCAGCCCGTATGCTCTCCGTCCCGCGAGAGGCGGACGAGGCCACAAAGAGGCGGGCCTGGCGTCGAAACCGCTCCGGGATCAGGGCCGGGTTGTCGACGATATTCTGAACCCCACGGTCGTCCACCCAGCCGTAGAGGTCGGCCCAGGCTGCAGCGGGAAAGACCAATGCCAGGCACAGGACCCAGAGTAGTCGCCGCAACCATGCCTGCCCCTGTCTCGACGGTGCCACCCCGATCGCCCCCTTCCCGTCTCAATGACGATATCGAAACAGGCCAAACCGGTGCCGGTACCACCAGCGATCGGCCCACAACGAATCGTGCCACACTGGGCTATAGGCCGCGCGCTGGCGCTTGGGCCAGAGGTGCAGGTACCGCCCTCGGAGCAACGGGAAGGTGTACGTCACCTCGCCGATGGGACGTGCGGTGACGCCCTCCACATCGCCCACCACCGTGACTTCCCGTCCGGGCCCGTAGATCGCCGGATCGAGGAAGCCGTCCATCACGACGATAAAGCGTCCTCGGGATTCGTCGGTCTCCTCGGGCCGATCCTGCCTCCCGAGAGGTCGCTCGAGAACCTCTACCTCGGTCCCGCTCGGCTTTGGCGTCACGTGCAGGATCTCCCCGCCCAGGACCATCGTCCGTCCGCGCGACGCCTCCGGCCGCGTCCAGGCGTCCGTCAGGGTGAGGGTGCGGTCCGCCCCCGCCTGGAAATCATCGGGAATGACCGAGGCGCACCCCACCAGCATCAGCGGCAGCGTTACACCAAGGGCGAATCGCCTCCACACGGTCGCCCCCCTACTCGTAGCGCAGCGCCTCGATCGGATCGAGGGACGCCGCCTTCCGCGCCGGGTAGTACCCGAAGAAGACGCCGACCACCGTCGAGAAGAGAAAGGCCAGGAGAATCGCCTGGGGCGCGATCAGGGTCTCCCACTGGGCGAGAAAGGAGAGGAGGGCCGACCCGCCGACCCCGAGGGCGATCCCGACGAGGCCCCCGATCAGGGCCAGCGTCACCGCCTCGATGAGGAATTGCGTCAGGATGTCGCGCTCCCTGGCGCCGACCGCCATGCGAATCCCGATCTCCCGGGT
Source organism: candidate division NC10 bacterium CSP1-5 (assembly GCA_001443495.1). Lineage (GTDB taxonomy): Bacteria > Methylomirabilota > Methylomirabilia > Methylomirabilales > CSP1-5 > CSP1-5. The sequence continues at coordinate 21,804 of LDXR01000023.1, forward strand.
CCGCTCGGTCACAGAGACAAGCATGATGTTCATGATCCCGATGCCCCCGACCAGGAGGGAGACGGAGGCGATCGCCCCCAGGAGTAACGACATGGTCCGGGCCGACTCCTCCTGGGCGGCAAAGACCTCGGAAAGGTTCCGCACGGTAAAATCATCCTCTTGTCCCGGCTGCAGACGATGCCGCTGCCGGAGCAACACCGTCATCTGTTCCACCGCCTCGTCCATCCACTCGGGCCCCTTGGCCCTGACGATGATCGCCCCGACACTCCGGGCATTGGCCTGGCTCACTCCCAGGACCTTCCGCTTCGCCGTGGACAGGGGAATGACCACGATGTCGTCCTGATCCTGTCCCCAGGCCGACTGCCCTTTGGCGACCAGGACGCCAACGACGGTGAAGGGGACCTTCTTGATCCGGATGATCTCGCCCACCGGATCCGAATCCCCGAAGATATTCGCGGCCACCGTTTGGCCGAGGAGGACTACTTTGGCCGCCCCGTCCACATCCTGCGACATGATGTCCCGGCCGGAGACGACCGGCCACTCCCGCACCACGAGGTACTCCGGGGTCGCCCCTTGAATGACCGTGGACCAGTTCTGGTTCCCGAAGACCACCTGCGCCGTCCCGCGCATCGTGGGCGCCGCGGCCTCCACGGCAGCTACCTCCCGGGCAATGGCCGTGGCATCATCCTCGGTCAGCGTGAGGAGAGTGCCGTGCCCTAGGCGGATCCCCCCGCTGGTGGTGCTCCCGGAGAGGACGATGATGACGTTGGATCCGATGCTCCGGATCTGCTCGGCGATCCGCTCGCGCGCGCCGGAACCGACCGCCATCATGGCGATCACCGCGCTGACGCCGATGATGATCCCGAGCATCGTGAGTGCGCTTCGGAGCTTGTTGACCCGCAACGCCCTAAGGGCGATCTGGACGCTGGCCCCGATGTTCATGTCGTCGCCTCCTGGGGGGGCTGCGCCGCGACGGCCCGATCGGTCAAGAGCACGCCGTCGCGGAAGGTGAGAATGCGGCGCGCGTATCGCGCCATCTCCTCGTTGTGCGTCACCAGCACGATAGTCATTCCACCGTGGTTCAACTCCTGGAAGAGCGTCATGATCTCGGCACTCGTGCGGGTGTCCAGGTTGCCGGTCGGCTCATCCGCCAGGATCAGGACCGGATCGTTCACCAGGGCGCGCGCGATGGCGACCCGCTGCTGCTCCCCGCCGGAGAGCTGCGCCGGGTGGTGATCCGCTCGATCAGCGAGACCCACCGCCGCCAGCTTGGCCTGCGCCTTGGGCCGCCGCTCGCCGGGCGGCGTCCCGTTGTACAGGAGGGGAAGCTCCACGTTCTCGAGCGCGTTGACCCTCGACAGGAGATTAAATCCCTGGAAGACAAACCCGATCTTGCTGTTCCGGATCCTGGCCAGCTCGTCGCGGCTGAGCCGCGAGATGTCACGACCCTCGAGGAGATACCGCCCCGATGTCGGGGTGTCGAGACACCCCAGGAGGTTCATGAAGGTCGATTTGCCCGAGCCGGAGGGTCCCATGACCGCCACGAACTCTCCCCGCTGAATGTTCAGAGTGACCCCCCGCAGGGCCTCCACGGCCACCTCACCGATCCGGTAGGTCTTGGCCAATGAGTCAACTTGGATAATCGCCGTCATGCAATGTGTCTCGTTTAGAAGCCGAGAGACCGCCGGCGCTGCTGTGGGAAGGGCCCGCTCCCCTGCTGGGGGCGCCGGGATCCATCCCGTGCGCCCAATCCGACCACGACCGACTGCCCCTCTGTGACGTCCCCCTCGAGGACCTCGGTGAAGTATTCGTCGCTCAATCCGAGCTTGACCGCCACCCCGCTGAGCCGCCCCTCATCGAGGATCCAGATCTGCGATGGCCCGCGAGCCTTTTCCTGGGCCGAGAGGGGCTCCCCGTTAGGAGAGGGGGGCTTGAACCGCAGCGCCGCGTTGGGAATCTTGAGGACGTCCGCCCGCCTGTCCACGAGGATCTTCACGTTCGCGGTCAACCCCGGCTTGAGTTTCAAATCGGGATTGACCACCGTGACCACCACGTCATAGGTCACCACATTTTGCTGCACGATCGGGGCCTGGCGGATCTGGACCACCTGACCCTTAAACATCTCCCCCGGAAAAGCGTCCACGGTAAAGCTCGCCTGCTGGCCCACCTGAATCCGGCTGATGTCCGCCTCGTCCACGTTGGTATCCACCTGCATCTTGGTGAGGTCCTCGGCGATCAAGAAGAGCGTCGGGGCCTGGAGCGACGCGGCCACCGTCTGCCCGACATCGACGTTCCTCGCAATCACCACGCCATTGACCGGAGCGTAAATATAGCTGCGGTCGAGGTCCACCTGAGCCGCTCGAAGGGCGGCGAGCGCCGCCTCGACTCGGGCGGCCGCCGAGTCGTAGCTGGCCTGGGCCGAGTCCCGCTCCTCCTGGGAGATCCCCCCCTCCTGAAAGAGGGCAGCGCGGCTGTCCCGTTTGATCTTGGCATCCTTGACAGTCACCCTGGCATTGTCCACGTCGGCCTTCGCTTGGTTGACCTTGGCCTCGAAAGTATCCGGGTCGATCCGAGCGATGAGCTGCCCCTTTTCCACCCGAGAGTTGAAGTCGGCGTACAGATTCTTGATCCTTCCAGAGATTTGGCTCCCCACCTGGACGGTGATCACGGCGTTCAGCGTTCCGCTGGCCGAGATCGTCGCGACGATCTCCCCCCGCTCGACCGGCGCGGTCCGGTACTTGGGGCTCTTTTCTGAGCGGAGCCAGGCCACGCCGCCGGCCCCGATGAAAAGGGCGAGGAGGACAAGGATGCCGATGATCCTCGCCTTGGGCCGTCCCATAATGGTCATCACCGCCTCTCGGATGCTCGGACTCTTATCGGACCCTCGAGCTTTCACACCCTCCCTCCGGTACCTAGCTTCCTGTGCAGGAATCAGTGCAAGAGCCTACCGTTCGCCCCGCTGCTCTCTCTCCGCGTCCCACGCCTTGAGGAAGGCCTCAAACCGGGGCTGCTGGTCTGGGGTCAGCATAGCCCGGATCCGTCCGCGGGCCCGCTCCTTGATCTCGCTCACCTGGGGCGCGATCGTCTTCCTGACCTCCGCGAACTCACCCCGGGTATCGTCCAGGATCCGATCAAGCTCCTTCCGCTGATCAGAGGTCAGTTGCACGTCCCGGGTCAGCAAGGAGACATACCGCTCCCGATCGAAACGCCCCCCTCGTCCTTCGGCCGATGCTCCATACGACCGCTCATACAGGCGGAGCCCCATAGCCCCGGCGGCCAGTCCCAGCGTAAAGACCAACGTGTAGACGATGACGTGGACTCGTCCCCTCATGGCGTCCGTTCTTCCGCTTCGAGGATCGATGCCAGGATCTGATCATGGGTCGGCCGGGGAATCCCCAGGAACGAGGAGGTCTCGGAGCCACCCGCCGGAGAGTCCAGGAAGGACAGGACCGGCGAGGGAGGAGGCGGGGAGAGGAGATAAGCCCCGCTCGCCAGCATCAACGTCAGGCTGGCCAGGGTCGGGACGAGGAGCCTGATCCCGAATCGCGAGGCGACGGGTGGAGCTGCGGCCTCACCCAGCCGGGCTCGAAGCCGAGCCATGAAATAGGGGGATGGCTCGTCGTCAGCCGCCAACGCCTGGAGCAGGAGTCGGGTCAGTCGCCGGGTCCGGGCGACCGCCGCGCAGTGCGGACACGCCCGGAGATGTAGGGCAAGGGCGTCGGCCTCAGCAGATGCAAGGGCCCTCCGCCGGTCGAGCGTCTCTTTCGCCTCGCGGCACTTCATCCTTCCCTCCCGCCCCGATGACTCTCTCCGCCAAGGAGCGTGCGCAAAGCGCGCCGGGCCCGGAACAGGCGGAGACGCACTGCCATCTCTGAGCATCCGAGGATTCTCGCCACTTCCCTCGTTTCCATTCCCTCTCGCTCCTTCAAGAGGAGCACAGCCCGATCCTGCGGGGTGAGCTGGCCCAACAGCTTTTCCGCCAGGTCCCGGAGGAACAGGCGATCGATCTCACCAGGGGCGCTTTCATCCCGCGCCAGCCTATCGAGCACCGTCGTCTCGTCCGAACCCAGCTCGGAAAAAGATCGCTCCTGCCGCCAGCGAAGACGGCGGAGGTGATCGATGCACAGATTGACCGCGATCCGGGCCAGCCACGAGCCCACAGACGAACCGTGCTGGACCTGTCCCAGCGATCGATAGGCCCGGAGGAATGCCTCCTGCCCAATATCTTCCACCTCGGCACCCGGTACCATCCCCCGAATAACGCGAAACACCAACCGCCTATACCGGTGAACCAGCACTTCAAAGGCCTGCTCCTCTCCTGCCAGGGTCCGACGGACCAGATCTCCATCCGAAGCCTGGTCTCCAAGATCGGGTTGCCCCTCACCCATGTCCCACTACCTTATAGAGACGTATCGCATGGTAGGGATGTTTCAACGTATCGAAAGGCCTGTGTCCAGGGTCCCCTTGCGATGTTCGGTGTCGCCGAAGGACTCTCGTGTGCCACGGGGGAGGAGGCGTGTCGGAGATGGCCGTCGTCGAGGAAGGTACCCGCCATCGTCAAGACGGAGCGGGCTGAGAACCGGATCGCGGAGGGGTGGGGGTTCCCGGGCCGATCCCCCCCGAGGGGAGGACAGGGGCAGAAGGGGTGGCGGGCAGCGTAAAGGTAAAGGTGCTCCCCCGATTCTCTCCCTCACTCTCGACCGAGATCTCTCCGCCCTGAAGCTCGACGAGCCGCTTGGCCAGCGTCAGCCCAAGGCCAACGCCCGGGATCCGGCTGGCAACGGCATTCTGGCCTCGGCCAAAAGGATCAAAGATCCGCTGTCGGTCCTCCGGCCGAACCCCGATCCCGTTATCCCTCACGGAGACGGCCAGGGTGCCCGGGTCGCGGAGACAGGCGGACACGGTGACCTCGCCTCGGTCGGCGGTGAACTTGAGCGCATTGGAGACCAGGTTCAGGAGGATCTGCCGGAACTGATGCAGGTCACCCCGCATCGGGGGAAGCCGCGGCTCGCCCTGGACCGTGAATGCGATCCCCCTGTTCTCCGCCTGGGGGGCCATCAAGGCACTCACCTCCTCGAGGACGGCGAGGGGGCTGAACTCCTCCGCGAAGAACGTTCTCCGACCCACGTCGTCCTGGGCGAGTTCCAGTAGGTCATTGGCCAATTTCAGGATGTGCTGCGCGCTGCCGTAGATGTTCTGCAGGTACTGCTGCTGACGCGTCGACAGGGGGCCGACCCGCTTGTCCTGGAGGAGCTCGGCGTACCCCAGAATCCCCGTGAGCGGCGTCCGCACTTCCTGGGAGAGCTGAGAGATGAACTTGTTCTTTTGGTTGTGGGTCTCGAGGAGCTGCTGGTTCGTCTGGAGAAGTTGATCGTGGAGCTGGGCGCTTTCCAGGGCCGTGGCCGCATGATTCGCGATGGCGGAGAGGAGGGCAAGGTCTGCCTCCCCGAACGGCGTCCGGTCGGTCCGATTAATGAGCTGAATCACCCCGAGGACCTTCTCCGCAGTCTTCACCGGGACGCAGAGCACGGACCGGGTATCCGAACCGATCAGGGCATCGACCCGGGTGGAAAACATGGGGTGCTTCCTGACATCGGGGATGACGAGCGCCTCTCCGGTCGAGGCCACCCAGCCGGCGATCCCCTCCTCCGCCGCGACACGCAGCCCCTGCAGCAATTCCCGCCGCTCCCCCAGGACCACCGCGAAGGTGAGCTCCCCGGTCTCCTCCTTGAGGAGCAGCGAGCCGGCCTCGACCTTCATCAGCTCCACCACCTGCTCCATCACCAACCGCAAGAGGAGGGGGAAATCGAGCGTCGACGTAAAGGCGGCCGTCACCTGGTTCAGCACGCTCATCTCCTGGAGCCGCTGGTGCACGTGGCTGATGTCCTGGAGGATCATGACGCCGCCTGCCGGCCTGTTGTCCTCGGTCAAACCGGTCATCGTCACCTTCAGGACCAGCCCGCCGTATTGAAACTCGAACTCTTCCCGCCCGCCGGACTGCTCCATCCGTCGAATCGCCGCCGGGATGGGGTCGCCGAACACGGACGCGATGGGGACGGTGACGAGCTCTGTCTCTGATCGCCCGAGCAGCCGGACGCCGGCCGGATTGACATAGACGACCTGATGGGCCTCGTTGAACTCGATGACCGCCTCTCCCAGCGCGGCCAGCAAGGTGTCTAGGTGTCGCTTGATCGAGAGGAGCTCGCGCGCGATGACGCGGGGCCGCACGTCCTCGAGCCCCACCATGACCGGGGGCCCCGCGTCCACCTCCGCCCTGTCCAGGCGCCGGACGATGTCCAGGATGTCCACCACCATGGCATCCATGCGGCGCTTGGCCACATAGGCCTTCGCCCCCATCTCCTGCAGCTCCTGGGCGCTGGGAAGGCCCTCGGCGATGGTCGCGGTCACGACGACGACGGGGATGTGGGAGAGCTGGGGATCTTGCGACAGGTGGCGGCAGAGTTGGCGCCCATCCATCACGGGCATGATCAGGTCCGTGACGATGAGATCCGGCGGATGGCGCCGGGCTTGCTCCAGCGCCTCGAGGCCGTTCCGGGCCTTGGAGACGATAAAGCCCGCTTCCCCCAGCGCATCCCCCACGCCGGCGAGGATGATTTCGTCGTTATCGACGATCAGGATTTCCTTGGCCACGCTCTCCCCCACGCCTACTCTAGCAACGCGTATGCCAATATACGGGATTCCCCCCGCCTTTGACAAGCCTGTCTTACCCTCCGCGTCCCTGGCTCAACCCCCGCCCCCCACGCCGACCTTCCCTTAGGGAACCAAATCAGCCCCACCTCGTTGGCGCGTGTCAAAACACACATTAGAGGAACAGAAAGGCGGGAGCAATAAAGCAATGGAACAATAGACCGCATTCTCGCAATGGTCTTAGACCCTATTGTCCAATGCTCCATTGCTCGAATGCTCTGAAAATAAAAAGGCCCCGGTTCCCCGGGGCCTTTTTATTTTCTGGTGGAGGCGGCGGGAATTGAACCCGCGTCCGAGAACGAGCCCATAGAAGCCTCTACATGCTTATCCTGTGTTTTGATCTCGTCGGTGAAAACCCCCACAGGCAGGGTTCATTCACCGACCAGCCCTTTTGTTCTCGCCCCCCTCCCCCGGGCCGGAGAAGGGAGGCCAGCTCACCTGTATGACGCCTTACCCTACCCAGTAAGCGAGGCCAGGGAGGCGTGGCTGCTAGTTAGGCAGCCAGTGCCAATTCAGCGTTGGCAGTTGTGTTTTTCCCACCGGTTTTACGAGGGTGATGGGACCTCGGCATGCCACCTCTACCAACCGCGTCCCCGTCGAAACCGTTTCGCCCCCTTTGCGGCCTTGCGGCCGCGGTGAAATGGTGATTGGTGTTTAGTGATTAGTGATTGATGAAAACGCCCTTTCCCCCACCAACCACTAGTCACCATCCACTAGCCACTTCGTGCCTTCTTTAAAGCGTCGGCGACTTCCCGTTCCTGGACCCGTCGCTTGACATCCTCGCGCCTGTCGTACTGCTTTTTCCCCCGCGCCAGCGCCAACTCCACCTTCACCCGGCCATTCTTGAGGTAGAGGCTCAACGGCACAAGGGTGAGTCCCTTCTCCTGGACTTTCCCGATGAGGCCCCGTATCTCATGCCGATGCAACAGCAGCTTCCTGGGGCGCAGCGGGTCATGATTGAGCCGATTGGCCGGGGCGTACGGACTCACGTGACAATTGAGCAGGTAGACCCCGTCCCGCTCCAGAGCCGCATAGCTGTCCTTGAGATTCGCGCGCCCCTCCCTGAGCGACTTCACCTCGCTGCCGGTCAATGCGATGCCGGCTTCGAAGACCTCTTCGATGTGGTAGTCGTAGCGCGCCTTCCGATTCGTGGCGAGCACCCTGCCCTGCGCCATCCCTCCTTACTCCTGCCCGCGCGGCCGCCGACTCTTTAAGGATACGCACTTTTGCCTCTTTTTTCAAGTTCTTCTCCCGGTTTTCGAGGCGCGACACTCCCCCCACTCCATAGCACCCAGAGACCCGGCAGGCCCCGGATCGGTACCCCGCGCGTGATCAGGCCTTCGGCAGCGAGGACGTCGAGCGCCCTTTCCACCTCGGGGAGGGACACGTCAAAGAGCCGAGTCATGATCCGCTCCTGACTCGCGATGGCATTCCTGAGGTGCTGCGTCACCACTTGGAGGACTGCATCGGCCCGCGGAAGCCTTTCTCCCATCATGATCTGCTCGGGCAGCCAGTTCTCCAGCAGATCCCAGCGGTAGCAGAAGGAGGGCTCGTAGATCTCTTCGGTCTTGACCACCCACAGCTTCCGTTGCAGCTCGGTCATGGCGCGCTCGAATTCCCGCGTCCGGTCCGATGCCTGGAGTCCCGTCCGGCGGCGAAGCGCGGGTGTGTCCGTGGGGCTCGTCTCTATCAAGGCATCCATGATGCGAAGGGCGGTCCGGCCGAGACGCCCGTCGCGATAGTCCGCCAGGGAGTCGCCGCTCCGCCTTCCCTCACGGATCAGGGCCACGAAGGCGGGAAGGAGCTCGAGCGAGACGAGCGTCGGCCTTCCCTTGAGGAGCTTGCCATAATAGACGAGGCGCTTGGCCGGGAGGATGTCCTTCAGCTCCCAGGTGAGGAGCACTCCCGGATCATGGTGGGTATGCTTGGGCCAGCGGGGATGCCGGCGGCCAGAGACGGCTACCCAGAGGCAAGGGGCGGAGAGGCCAAAGGTGCTGAAGGTGAAGGAGTAGCCGACCTGACGGACGAAACGAAGGGCATCCCGTTCGGTCCGCACTCTGAGGTGCGGAAGCCGATGAAACGTCCGATCCCTGAGGGCCTCCAGGATCGCCCGTGTGAGGGGGAATCGACTCGGGTGGGCGGTCCTGCGGTTAGCGGCTGCGGAGGGCATCCTTGAGCTCGCGGACGAGGATCTCGACCGTGCCTCGCGTCCCCCCGGCCTGCTTCTGCCGCCAGGCCCCTTCGGTCTCGAAGCGGGCGTCGCCGATGCGGGCACTCCACGGGGCGACCGCCTCCCGGATGCCAGCGGCGTCAAAGGGGTCTTTCTTGCTCTCCCGGGCGGCCACCATCACATCGGGCGAGACGCGGATAAACGCCCTGAGCGCCGTCCCCGTCTTGATGCTGTATTTCCGGCCTGCCCAGGCCTTGGGAAAGGCCGCCGCGATCGCCTTGAAATAGTTCAGGAAGAATCGGCGTGCCCCCTCGCGCAGCTCCTTGGCCCGCCCCTCTCCGCCGATCTTCCGGACCGTCTCAAGGAGCTCTACCATCTCCTCGGCCAGGGGCGCCTGCGAGACCTTCCCCCGCCCCACCCCGAGGATGCGGATCTCTCCCGCCAGTGGAGATGACTCTGTCTCGTTCAGCGCCCGGATCACGTCGTGGGCCAGGGCCTGGTTCTCGTTCGTGTACAGCCGTCGTCCGGCCAGGCTGATCAGGTGAGATGGATTCAGGCGGGTATGCTTGGCGTTGATGGTGACAAAGAGCTCCACGACCTGTCGGTCATCCAGGTTATCAAAGACGACGGCCGGAACCTCCATCCCCTTGAGCTCGTCTGCCGCGGCATGCAGCGCCAACAGCCGATGCTGGCCATCCAGGGCCCGCAGGATGCCTGGCTCTTCCGGGATCTGCAGGACCCCCACACTTCGACCGGCTCCCCCGGGCGCAAACTGCAGTCGCCGCTCGGCAATGATGATCACCGCCCCGGGGATCGCCGGGAGATTTCCCCCCTCCTGGCACTCCCGGTAATACTTCAGGAGCTCCTCGATCTTCCGACGGATCAGGGGCCGCTGAAAGGCGGTCTCGCCCTGGGCGATCCGCTTCTCCAGCAGCTCCCAATTAATGCGCGAGGGCCGGCGGCGCCTCTTGCCGGGGGGTTCCTCGGCCGAGGCGTACCCCAGGACTTCGAACCTCACCAGCCGGTCAATGTCCGCCGCCGAGAAAGAGGCCTGATAGAATTCGACGCCGAACTGCTTGACCTTGTGGGCGGGCACCGTAATCATCGTGCCTCCACTAGTATCGCTCCAACTCATTGCCAACGGACAACGATGCCAGCAAGCCTCTGACAATTGAGCAATAGAACATTAGACCGCAATGGGGCATTTCGCCTCCAGAATCGCCCTCTTGTTCTATTGCTCTATTGCTCCATTGCTCCAAAGTAAACGCGCTTTGCGCGTTTACTTTAGGTCGGTTGCCAACGCAGTTTGGGCTCCCGGGCGGCCTTGGTCTCGTTCATGCGGGTCACCCGCGGGTTGTGGGGCGCCAGCCTGAGCATCTCCGGGTTCTCCTGGGCCTCCTGGGCGATCCGCCTCATGGCCGCGATGAACTGATCCAACGTCTCCTTGCTCTCGGTCTCCGTCGGCTCGATCATCAGCGCCCCCTTGACGATCAGCGGGAAGTAGATGGTCGGGGGATGAAAGCCGTAGTCGATGAGCCGCTTGGCGATATCGAGGGTGTGGATATCGTTCCGGGCCTGCAGGGCATCGGAGAAGACGCATTCGTGCATGCAGTGGCGATCGTACGGGAGGTGGTAGACCCCCTTGAGCTGGCTGAGGATGTAGTTGGCATTGAGGATCGCGACCTCGGCCGCGCGCCGGAGCCCGGCGGCCCCCATCGACCGGATGTACGTATAGGAGCGCACCAGCACCCCGAAGCTCGCGGCAAAGGCGCGCACCTTCCCGATCGACTTCGGCCGCTGGTAATCAAGCACAAACCGGTTCCCCTTCTTCTCCACCGTCGGGAACGGCATGAACGGCGCCAGGTGCTTTCTCAGGGCGACGGGGCCCGCCCCCGGCCCCCCGCCGCCGTGCGGCTGGGAAAAGGTCTTGTGCAGATTGATCTGGATGACATCAACCCCCCAATCGCCGGGGCGGCTGATCCCCATCACACTGTTCAGGTTAGCCCCATCGCAGTACACCTGGCCTCCCTTGGCGTGAACGATCTTGGCGACGTCGACGATGTTTTCCTCGAAGAGCCCCAGGGTGTTGGGATTGGTGACCATGATGGCGGCGACCTCCTCATCCATCACCTCGGCCACCGCCTTAGCCTCCACGACGCCCCGGGGTCCCTCCTTGACGGGCACCACGCGGTAGCCGCACAGCGCCGACGTCGCCGGGTTGGTCCCATGGGCCGAATCGGGAATCAGGACCTTGGACCGGGGATTGCCCCGCGAGGTGTGGTAGGCCCGGATCATCATGAGGCCGGTGAGCTCACCATGGGCACCCGCCGAGGGCTGGAGCGTGACTCGGTCCAAGCCGCTGACATCGGCCAGGTACTGCTCCAGCTCCCACATCAACTGCAGCGCCCCCTGACTGAGCTCCTCGGGCTGGTATGGATGCGCCTTGGCGAACCCGGGGAGGCGGGCCATGTCTTCGTTGATCCGGGGATTGTACTTCATCGTGCAGGAGCCCAGCGGGTAGAACCCCAGGTCAACGCAGTAGTTCCACTGCGAGATGCGGGTGTAGTGGCGGATCACATCGACCTCACTCACCTCGGGCAAGCCGGGGATGCCGTCCCGAAGGAGTCGCCTGGGGATCAAGGCCTCGGCCTTCTTCTCCGGCACGTCGCTCGGCGGGAGCGAGTAGCCCACCCGTCCCGGCGAGCCCTGCCCAAAGATCAACGGCTCGTTGAGGACCAGCCCCCGCGTGCCGACCGTGTTCCCGGTGCCGCTCATCGCCCACCTCCCAGCGCCTTGGCCAGCGCGTCGATCTCGGTGCGGCTGTTCTGCTCCGTGACGCAGACCAGGAGGCAGTCCTTGAGTTCCGGGTAGAACCGCCCCAGGTCCAATCCGCCGATGATCTGCCGCTTGAGGAGACCTGTGAGAACCTCGCCCGGTTTCCTCTTGGTGCGCAGGACAAACTCGTTGAACGTCGGGCCCGTAAAGCGGAGGCTGCACCCGCGGATCTTCGCCAGCTGCTCCTTGGCGTACGCCGCCTTGCGCAGGTTCAGCAGGGCGACCTCCCGCAGGCCCTGTGGACCCATGGTCACCATGTACATCCCCGACATATTGGCGATCAGCGACTCACTCGTACAGATGTTGGAAGTCGCCTTCTCCCGTCGAATATGTTGTTCCCTGGTCGCCAGCGTCAGGACATACCCGGTCCGCCCCTCACGGTCCACCGTCTGGCCCACCAACCGCCCGGGCATGTGCCGGATGAACTTCTCCCGGGTCGCGA
>LDXR01000024.1 GCA_001443495.1 candidate division NC10 bacterium CSP1-5
CGAGGCGATCCTGAAGGACAAGAAGAAGATCCTTCCCTGCTGTGCCCACCTGAACGGCGAGTACGGTGTGAAGGGGCTCTTCGTGGGGGTCCCCGTCAAGCTCGGTCGGGGCGGCATCGAGCAGATCATCGAGATCAGCTTGACCCCCGAGGAGCAGACGGCCCTTGACAAATCGGCCGCCGCCGTTCGCGAGCTAGTGGAAAAACTGAAACTGTAAGCGGTTTGTCTCCGGGGAAACGAGCCATGGCGATCGAGGCGGTGAAGCATGCGGGGGATCGGGGCGCTGCTCCGACAGCGCTCCGGAAGGATGCCTGGTGGGTTCAGCCCGCCCTCACGGTCCTGGGGCTCGGCGCCTTTATCGTGTACTCTACGTGGGCGGCGTTCCAGAATGCCTATTACTACGCGGATCCATATCTCTCGCCTTTCTATTCTCCCTGCGTTGCCGCGAACTGCCAGCACCTCACAGTCCAGCTCGTGGGTTCGTGGTGGACCTGGTCCCCCGCCTTTTTAATCCTGTGGGCGCCGGGGGTCTTCCGCCTCACGTGTTACTATTACCGAAAGGCGTATTATCGGTCATTCTGGTGGGCGCCGCCCGCCTGTGCGATGCCTGATGCGCGCCGGGGGTATGATGGCGAAACCTCCTTTCCCCTCGTCTTTCAGAACATCCATCGCTACACCTTTTATCTCGCTGTGCTCTTTATCGTCATCCTGACCTGGGATGCCATATTGGCGCTCCGGTTCCCTGATGGTTTCGGGGTCGGGGTCGGGACGCTCGTCCTCTGGGTCAACGTGGTGCTGCTCGCCCTGTACACGTTTTCCTGCCACTCCTGCCGGCATCTGTGTGGGGGGCATGTGGATATCTTCTCCAGGGCGCCGTTTCGATACCGGATCTGGCATCGGCTGAGCATGCTGAACGAGCGACACGCCCTCTTCGCCTGGTTGAGTCTGACCAGCGTGGGGCTGGCCGACCTGTACGTCCGGCTGGTCGCAATGGGGATTCTTCGCGACGTGAGGTTGCTCTAATGGCGGACGAGAAATACGAGACGCACGAATACGATGTGATCGTCATTGGCGCCGGGGGGGCCGGGCTCCGTGCCGCTATCGAGGCGTCGGCGCAGGGCGTCCGGACGGCGCTGATCTGCAAGTCGCTGCTGGGCAAGGCGCACACGGTCATGGCCGAGGGGGGAATTGCTGCGGCCCTGGGGAACGTCTACCCCGAAGATAACTGGCAGGTGCACTTCCGCGATACGATGCGCGGGGGCAAGATGCTGAATAACTGGCGCATGGCGCAGCTCCATGCACAGGAGGCGCCGGCGCGCGTCGTCGAGCTGGAGGCGTGGGGGGCGCTCTTCGACCGGACCAAGGACGGACGGATTCTCCAGCGAGACTTCGGCGGCCATCGCTACGCGCGGTTGGCCCACGTCGGCGACCGCACCGGCCTGGAGATGATCCGGACCCTGCAACAGCACGCCGTGCACAAGGGGATCGACGTCTTCATGGAGTGCACCATCGTCCGTCTCCTCAAGGAGGGGGAGCGGGCGTGCGGGGCCTTCGGATACTGGCGGGAGACCGGCCGCTTTGTGGTCTTCAAGGCCAAGGCGGTGGTCCTTGCGACAGGTGGCATCGGCAAGGCCTGGAAGATCACCTCGAACTCCTGGGAGTACACGGGCGACGGCCACGCCCTGGCCTACGGGGTGGGGGCCGATCTGATCGACATGGAGTTCGTCCAATTCCATCCGACGGGAATGGTCTGGCCCCCGAGCGTCCGCGGCATCCTGGTCACCGAAGGGGTCCGGGGAGATGGCGGGACCCTGAAGAATGCCCTCGGGGAGCGCTTCATGTTCAACTACATCCCGGAATTCTTCCGGGCCGAGACGGCGGAGACGGAAGCAGAGGCCGATGGGTGGTACACCGATAAGAAGAAAAACCGGCGTACGCCCGATCTCCTGCCGCGGGACGAGGTGGCGCGGGCCATCGTGGCGGAGATCAAGGCAGGGCGCGGGAGTCCTCACGGGGGTGTCTTCCTCGATATCGCCTCGCGCCGCGATCCCGAGACCATCAAGCGGCGCCTCCCCTCGATGTACCACCAGTTCAAGGAGCTTGCCGATGTCGACATCACCAAGCAGCCGATGGAGGTAGGGCCGACCTGCCATTATGCCATGGGCGGGGTGCGCGTCGATGCCGACACCACCGCGGCCACGGTGCCGGGGCTCTTCGCCGCCGGGGAGGTGGCGGGGGGGATGCACGGCGCGAACCGCCTGGGGGGAAACTCCCTCTCGGACTTGGTCGTCTTTGGGCGACGCGCGGGCCTCTACGCCGCGGAGTACGCAAAGCGCTCCCCCGGGTCGTTCACAGTCGACGCCGGGCAGCTCGGGGCCATCGCGCGGGAGTGCCTGGAGCCGTTCGAGCGGGGCGGCGATGAGAACCCCTACACGGTCCACCGCGACCTGCAGGAGTGCATGCAGATCCTGGTGGGCATCATTCGCAACGAGGGCGAGCTGAAAAAGGCGCTGGAGGAGCTGGCGGTGCTCCGGGAACGGCAGGGACGGGTACGAGTAGCCGGGAACCGTCAGTACAACCCCGGCTGGCACCTGGCCATGGATCTCCACTCGATGCTCACCGTCTCGGAAGCGGTCGCCCGCGCCGCCCTGGAGCGCAAGGAGAGCCGCGGGGCGCATACGCGCGAGGACTATCCGCGGATGGATCCGACATTCGGCAAGGTCAACGTGGTGGTGCGTCGCGTCGGGGACGCGATGTCCGTGTCGCAAGAGCCACTTCCCCAGATGCCCGACGACCTGAGGCGGCTGTTCGAGGAGAGCAAGTAAATGGCTGACGTGACCGTACGGGTCTGGCGGGGGAACGCGCAGGGCGGCGCCTTTCACGAATACCGGGTCCCGGTCGAGGAGGGCATGGTGGTCCTGGATGTCCTGCATCGGATCCAGGCGATCCACGCCAACGACCTCGCTCTCCGCTGGAATTGCAAGGCGGGGAAGTGCGGCTCGTGCGGCGCAGAGGTGAACGGGCATCCACGGCTGACCTGTATGACCCGCATGAACATCTTCACGCCGGGCGAGACGATCACCGTGGCGCCGATGAAGACCTTCCCGATCATCAAGGACCTCGTCACGGACGTGTCCTTCAACTTCCAGGTCGCGAAGAAGATTCCCGCCTTCCAGTCGCGCCCCCCGGATGCGCCGGACGGGAGCTGGCGGATGATGCAGGAGGACATTGACCGGGTCCAGGAGTTCCGCAAGTGCATCGAGTGTTTTCTCTGCCAGAACGTCTGCCACGTCATCCGTGACCACGAAGGGAAAAAGCAGCACTTCGCCGGTCCGCGCTTCTTTGTCCGGCTGGCGGAGCTGGAGATGCACCCGCTGGACACCGGCACGCGGACCGGTCTCGTCAAGGAGTTCGCCGGCATTGGGCTGTGCAACATCACGAAGTGCTGCACCGAGGTCTGCCCAGAGCACATCCGCATCACCGATAATGCCATTATCCCACTGAAGGAGCGGGTCGTGGACGAGCACTACGACCCGGTCGTGTGGCTGCTGCGAAAGGTCCTCGGCAAGCGGTAGCCTCGGGACGCTCTGTCCGGGCGCGAGTGATACCGAATCCTCATCTGCCTGGCCGGTGGGGCCCTGCCCTTTCCAGCACGTCACTTTCGTCGATCGGTCATCTGAAGACGCGAGGCGCGTGTGAAGATTCACGAGTATCAGGCCAAGGCGATTCTGACGGAGTTCGGGGTGCCCATCCCCCGGTCCTACGCCCTGTTCATCCTGCGGGAGCTTACCAGTGTCTTTGTGGGGCTGTTTGCCGTTGGCCTGCTGTGGCACCTCCGGGTGTTAATGGAGGGCCCGGAGGCCTATGCGTACTTCCTCGCCCAGTTGCGGAGACCGATCTTCGTAGCCCTCAATAGTGTCGTCTTGCTCTTCATTCTCTTTCATACCATTAGCTGGTTCAACTTGGCTCCAAAGGCGATGGTCGTGCGACCCAGCACACCGCTCTTCCGGACCCTGTTCGGCGCGGGGGGGACGATCGCAGCACTCCTCTTCCCCGTCCATCTCATGTTGAGCGGGTTGGCCTTTCCGTTGGGGGCGCTCGAAGCCCCCAGCTACGATTTCCTGTACGGCCTGGTGGGGCATCCCGTCACACGGCTGTATCTGTTGGTCATCATTACCCTTCCGCTGTTCCACTGGGCCCATCGGTTCCTCTATACACTCTACAATGTTCTGCAGTTGAAACATCTGTACCGCTTCATCGCTGTGCTCTGCTACAGTGCCGTCCTTCTCGGAAGCGCCGTAGCGGCCTATACGGTGTGGCGTATTCCCTAGTGCCGTTCCAACGCCTCTCACCTGGAACAGAGGTGTGCGATGATAAGACTGGAGCGGACCTTGTCCGTGTTCAATGCTCCGCTACCTCGATGGGCATTGACGATGTATAATAATATATGCAGCGCGTAATGGCAGGGGAGGACGGGTGATGAAGTACCGGGACGAATTTGGTGCCAAGCGTGCTCTGGAGAGCGTGGGTGGCACCCTTGCTTACTTTGATATCAACGCCCTCGAGAAGCGGGGGATTGCCCGCGTCTCAACGCTTCCCTTCTCGATCAAGGTCATGCTGGAGAGCATCCTGCGCAATGTGGACGGCTACCAGGTGCTGCCCGGAGACGTGGAGGCCCTCGCCCGTTGGCAGCCGGAGCCCGGGGAGATCAACGTGCCCCTGATGCTGGGCCGGGTGGTTCTCCAGGACTTCACCGGCGTGCCGGTGGCCGTGGACCTGGCAGCCATGCGGAGCGCCATGGCCCGCCTGGGGGCCGACCCCAAGCGGATCAACCCCCTCGTCCCCGCGGACCTGGTGATCGACCACTCGGTGCAGGTGGACTTCTTCGGGACCACCGACGCCTTCCGCGCCAATGTGGAGAAGGAGTACGAGCGCAATCGGGAGCGGTACACCCTGCTGAAGTGGGCGCAAAAGTCGCTCACCAACTTCCGGGTGGTGCCACCCGGGGCCGGGATTGTCCACCAGGTGAATCTGGAGTACCTCGCCAAGGTGGTCATGACCCAGCGAAGGAATGGGGAGACCTACGCCTTTCCCGACACCCTGGTGGGGACCGACTCGCACACCACCATGATCAACGGCCTGGGGGTGCTGGGGTGGGGTGTCGGCGGCATCGAGGCCGAGGCGGTGATGGTGGGACAGCCCTACTATATGCTGGCCCCCAAGGTGGTGGGCTTCAAGCTCACGGGGGAGCTACCCGAGGGTGCCACGGCCACCGACCTGGTCCTCACGATCACCCAGCGGCTCCGTCAATACGGGGTGGTCGACAAATTTGTCGAGTTCTACGGCCCGGGTCTCCGCAAGCTCTCGGTGGCAGACCGGGCCACCATCGCCAACATGTCTCCCGAATACGGAGCCACCATGGGCTTCTTCCCGGTGGACGAGGAGACCCTGACGTACCTTCGCCTGACGGGGCGGGACCCCGCGCTGGTAGATTTGGTAGAGCGGTACACCAAGGCCGTGGGCCTCTTCTTGACGGACGGGGCGCCAGAGCCCCTCTTCTCCACGACTCTGCAGCTCGACATGTCCACCGTGGAGCCCAGCCTTGCAGGGCCGAAGCGCCCCCAGGACCGGGTGTCTCTGAAGGAGGCGAAGAGCAGCTTCCTCGAGCACCGGATGAGACCCCTCAAGGAACGGGGCTTCGGACTGAATGAGGAGGAGCTCCAGAGGCGGGTCAGCGTAAAGCGAGAGAGCGAAACGTTTGACGTCGCCCATGGCTCGGTGGTCATTGCCGCCATTACCTCTTGTACCAACACCTCCAACCCTTCGGTGATGCTCGGGGCCGGGCTCTTGGCGAAGAACGCTTTGGAGGCGGGTCTCCGCGTCCAGCCTTGGGTGAAGACCTCCTTAGCCCCGGGCTCCAAGGTCGTCACCGACTACCTTCAGGCCTCGGGATTGATGTCCTCCTTGGAGGCCCTCCGCTTCCACCTGGTGGGATATGGCTGCACCACGTGCATCGGTAACTCGGGCCCCCTGCCGGAGGACATCGGCAAAGCCGTTGATCAGGGAAATCTGGTCGGCGTGGCTGTCCTCTCCGGGAACCGGAACTTCGAGGGACGCATCCATCCGCAGGTGAAGGCCAACTACTTGGCCTCGCCCATGCTGGTCGTGGCGTACGCCCTCGCCGGGCGGATTGACATTGACTTTGGCACCGAGCCGGTCGGCTATGGCCCCAGCGGCAGGCCCGTCTCCCTCAAGGACATTTGGCCGACCCAGGAACAGATCCGGGAGACGATCCGAAAAACCCTGGACCCCAAGATGTTCAAGGAAGAGTACGGTAGAGTGTTCGACGGGGATGAGCATTGGAAGACCCTGCCCGCCTCTGAGAGCGAGTTGTACACGTGGGACCCCGACTCGACCTACATCCAGGAACCCCCCTTCTTTCAGGACCTGTCGCTCGAGCCCCCGCCCGTTCGGGACATCCGCGGGGCACGGGTGCTGGCGGTCGCGGGAGACTCTGTGACCACCGACCACATCTCACCTGCCGGCTCGTTCTCGGCCAACAGCCCTGCGGGTCAGTACCTCATCGGCAAGGGTGTCTCCCCCAAGGACTTCAATTCGTACGGGTCCCGCCGCGGCAACCACGAGGTGATGATGCGGGGCAGCTTCGCCAACATCCGCTTCAAGAACCTCCTGCTCGATGGGGTAGAGGGATGGGTCACCCTGAAGTTCCCCGAAGGGAAACAGATGAGCATCTTTGACGCGGCCATCCAGTACAAGGCGGAAGGCACCCCCCTGATCATCCTGGCTGGCAAGGAGTATGGTTCAGGCTCAAGCCGCGACTGGGCTGCGAAAGGGCCCTACCTCCTCGGCGTCAAGGCGGTTATCGCCGAGTCCTTTGAGCGGATCCACCGATCCAACCTGGTGGGGATGGGTGTGCTGCCCCTGCAGTTCAAGCCGGAGGAGAGCGTGCAAACGCTGGGCCTGACCGGCCGAGAGGTGCACGACATCCTGGGCTTGGAGGAGGGTCTTCGGCCGGGGAAGGAGCTCACCGTTGTGGCTCGGCGGGAGGACGGGGGTGAGTGCCGCTTCACGGCCATTGCACGGGTGGACACACCCGTCGAGGTGGACTACTACAAAAATGGCGGCATTCTCCAGACAGTCCTCCGCCGTCTCGTGAAGGCGCCCAAGGATGGTAAGGCGGGCAGTCCAGCACGGTGATGGAGAAGCCACATCATGTCGTCATCATCGGCGGCGGCTTTGGGGGGCTGTATGCGGCGCAATCGCTGAAGCGGACGCGGGTGCAGGTAACACTCCTCGATCGCCGCAACTTCCACCTCTTTCAGCCACTTCTGTATCAGGTAGCGACCGGGACCCTTTCGCCTGCCAACATCGCCGCACCCCTGAGGGCCATTCTCAAGCGCCAGGAAAACATCAGAGTGCTTTTGGCTGAGGCGATCGACATCGATGTGTCGAACCGCCGGGTGGTGCTGAGCGATGGCGAGGTGGGCTACGATACGCTGATCGTCGCCGCGGGCGTGCGGCATCACTACTTCGGTCGCGACGAATGGGAGAGGCTCGCGCCCGGGCTGAAAACGATCGAAGACGCGACGGAGATGCGGCGGCGCATCCTGGTGGCGTTTGAGGCCGCCGAGCGTGAGGGTGATCCTGAAAAACTCCGGGGCTGGTTGACGTTTGTCATCGTCGGCGGGGGTCCCACCGGGGTTGAGCTGGCCGGTGCGGTGGGAGAGATCGCGAGACACACACTCGCGCGTGACTTCCGGGCCATCAATCCGGCTGACGCGCGGATTGTGCTGGTGGAGGGGATGGACCGGGTGTTGCCTCCCTATCCCGCGTCCCTCTCGGCCAGGGCTGAAGCGGCGCTCAACCGGTTGGGCGTGACCGTTCGGACCGGGGCGATGGTGACTGACATTCAACCGGATGTGATAACGATTCGCTCTGGCGAGCGGAACGAGCGGATCTCCACCCGAACGGTCTTGTGGGCGGCCGGCGTTCAGGCGTCTACCCTGGGCGGCATCCTCGCGTCTACCACAGGGGCTGCCGTTGACCGTGTCGGTCGCGTGGTGGTGGAGCCGGATCTGAGTGTCGTCGGGCATCCGGAGATCTTCGTGATTGGCGACCTGGCCCACTTCGGCCATCAGACCGGCAAGCCCCTCGCCGGTGTGGCGCCGGTGGCCATGCAGCAGGGCCGGTACGTGGCCACCCTGATCATGCGCAGGCTTCGGGGGGAGACCATGCCCCCGTTCCGCTACAGAGATCATGGGAACATGGCCACAATTGGGAGAGCCGAGGCGGTGGCCGACCTGGGGTGGGTCCGCTTCTCCGGCTTCTTCGCCTGGCTGGCCTGGCTGTTCATCCATCTGATCAACCTGGTGCAGTTTCAGAATCGGGTCCTCGTGCTGATCCAGTGGGCGTGGAACTATGCCACCTGGAACCGCTACGCCCGACTCATCACTGGGAAGAACCCGTTGCCGTTGCTGCGCTAAGGAGCCAGCAGAGCCTGTCGTGCCCGGTGGACGCGGCCCATCAGGTCTCAGTGCTTGATGTTTTCGGGGTTTGCGGTAAGATCGACGCCTCCTCTCCGATGGTGAACCATGGCTCCTTGAGGTGCAGATGAAGATTCACGAGTATCAGGCCAAGGCGATTCTGGGGGAAGGCGGCGTGCCGGTGCCGGCGGGCGAGGTGGCCGACACACCGGCTGCCGCCAGGGCCGTTGCGGAGCGCCTCGGCGGCCGCGTGGTGGTCAAGGCCCAGGTCCACGCGGGGGGTCGGGGGAAGGCCGGGGGGATCAAGATTGCCGACGATCCTGGCGGGGCGGAGGCCGCCGCGCGGGCCATTCTTGGCATGAGACTCAAGACCCCCCAGACCCCGCCCGAGGGGATCGAGGTCCGCAAGGTTCTGGTCGAGGAGGCCTCGAGCGTTGCCCGGGAGCTCTACCTCTCGGTGACTCTCGATCGGGCCCGTGCCAGCCATGTGGTCATGGCGTCGGAGGCAGGCGGCATGGAGATCGAAGAGGTCGCCGTCCGGCACCCCGAGAAGATTATTCGCGAGTGGGCGCACCCGGCCCTTGGCCTCCAGGACTTTCAGGCGCGCCGCGTGGCGTTCGGCCTCGGGCTCGCCGGCGAGCAGTTCAAGCAGGGGATCGGGTTGATCCGCAATCTCTTCAGGCTCTATCTCGCCAAGGATTGCTCGCTGGCAGAGATCAACCCTCTGGTCGTGACGACAGATGGGCGGGTCCTCGCCCTGGACGCAAAGCTGAACTTCGACGACAATGCGCTGTACCGCCACGCGGATGTCGCGGCCCTGCGGGACATTCACGAGGAGGACCCCCTCGACGTCGAAGCCTCGAAGTTTAACCTGAACTACATCAAGCTTACCGGGAACGTCGGGTGCATGGTGAACGGCGCGGGGCTCGCCATGGCCACCATGGACATCATCAAGCTGGCCGGTGGGGAACCGGCCAATTTCCTCGATGTCGGCGGCGGGGCGTCCGCCGAGCAGATCGAAAACGCCTTCCGTATCCTGTCGTCTGACCCGAGCGTGAAAGCGGTCTTCATCAACATCTTCGGCGGCATTCTCCGCTGTGACCGCCTGGCTGAGGGGATGATTGCTGCCGTGAAGAAACTCGGGTTGCGGCTGCCGGTTGTGGTGCGGATGGAGGGCACCAACGTCGAGCTAGGCAAAAAGATGCTGGCGGAGTCAGGGCTCAGCCTCGTTACGGCGGAGGACATGGCCGATGGGGCGCGGAAAGCCGTCGCGCTTGCCAGACGGGTTCAGAGTTCATAGTTCAGAGTTCATGGTCAGAATTTGGATTCGGTCCAGTTCGATGAACCATGAACCATTCACCATGAACGAACATGAGTATACTGGTTGACAAGTCGACGCGGGTCGTCGTGCAGGGGATCACCGGCCGAGAGGGGGCGTTCCACGCGGCGCGGTGCAAGGAGTACGGTACCACCGTCGTCGGGGGTGTCACCCCGGGAAAGGGGGGGACCACCCATGACGGGTTTCCCGTCTGGAATACGGTCGTCGAGGCGGCGGCGCAGGAAGGGGCGAATTGCTCCCTAATTTTCGTGCCGCCTTCCGCGGCTGCCGACGCGATCATGGAAGCAGCCGCTACGGGCATCCCCGTTATCGTCTGCATCACGGAGGGCGTTCCCGCCACCGACATGGTTCGGGTGCGGGAGTTCCTCGCCTCGACCGGGAGCCGACTGATCGGCCCGAATTGCCCCGGCGTGATCACCCCCGGGCAGGCCAAGGTCGGGATCATGCCAGGCCACATTCATCGCGAGGGACCGGTCGGGGTCGTCTCCCGGAGCGGCACGCTCACCTACGAGGTAGTCCATCAGCTCACGGGGCGCGCAATCGGCCAGTCGACATGCGTGGGGATCGGCGGCGATCCCGTGGCCGGCACCAGCTTCGTGGACGCGCTCCGACTGTTTAACGATGACCCCGAGACGCGCGCGGTCATGCTGATCGGGGAGATTGGGGGAACGGCCGAGGAGGAGGCGGCGGCCTTCGTCAAGGCCCACATGCAGAAACCGGTGATCGGGCATGTGGCGGGGATGACGGCCCCGCCCGGCCGGCGGATGGGACATGCGGGGGCGATCATCGCCGGCGGCAAGGGAACGGCGGCAGAGAAGGTGAAGGCCATGGAGACGGCGGGGATGCACGTCTGTCGGTCTCCGGCTGAGATGGGAGCCGTGGTCGAAAGGGTTCTCCGGGCCTGTTAGCTACGCAAGGAATTCCAGGGGGCTCTTCCGTGTGTCACGGGGCCCCCGAGATAAGGCCACCTGCTTGCCAGGTGGTTTTTCTTTCGAAACAGGGGGCGTCCATGGAACGGACACTGGCCATCGTCAAACCGGATGCGGTCGCCCGCGGGAAGATCGGCGAAATCATGCGCCGGTTCGAGGAAGCGGGACTCCGGATCTCGGCCCTCAAGATGGTACGCCTGAACAAAAGGCAGGCAGAGGAGTTCTACCATGTCCACCGGGCACGCCCCTTTTTTGACAGTTTGACCACCTTCATGGCTTCAGGACCCGTGGCGGTCCTCGTCTTGGAGGGTGAGGCGGCCATCTCGACCGTCCGCACCATCATGGGAGCGACGGACCCCGCTCGGGCATCCCCGGGGACGATTCGCCGAGATCTGGGGACGAGCATTGAACAGAATGCAGTCCACGGTTCCGATTCGCGAGAGTCAGCGGGCTTCGAGGTCTCCTATTTTTTCCGTGGGGCTGAGACCTTCGATTACGATCGCGTCGATCGTCGCGGGGGTGGATAGTGCTTCTGCTTCCGGAACCGCTTCGGCGCATGGAATGCTGTTGCGTCGCGGGTTTATCCGTCTAATTGGGCCGTTTTTCGCTTGACATGTGTAGGTCCCGCCAGTATAATTCGCCGACTTATGGGGTGAAGCTGGATGTTCGTCGACATCGCCCAGATCCCCGCAGAGGGTCTGGACGTCCAGTTTCGCGGGACCGAGGACTTTCTGGACCCCTCAGGGGAGTGGGTTCGTCTTCTCCGGCCGGTCGAGGCCGCGCTGCATTTCTGCCGGAACCCAACCGGGGTCCTTGTGCGGGGGCAGATCTCCTCTGACCTTCAGCTCCATTGCAGTCGGTGCTTCGAGCTGTTTACTCTCCCGATCCGTGAGGGGTTTGAGGTACAGTATCGCGGTCCTCTCGGGGCGGAGGTGGGGGAGGAGCGCGAGCTGGGGCACGGGGAACTCGATGTGGACTTTCTCGACGGCTCGCGAATCAACGTGGAAGGGCTTGTGCGGGAAAATGTTCTGCTCACACTGCCTGTGCAAGCTCTCTGCCACGACGAATGTCGGGGGCTGTGTCCCCAGTGCGGCACCAACATGAACCGGGGAACCTGCCCGTGTTCCTCCACCGCCATCGATCCCCGGTGGAGAAGCTTGGAACCACTGCGCTAGCGAGAGAGGATCATGCCGCTCCCCAAGCGTCGCCATTCGAACGCACGGACCCGGAAACGGCGGGCACACGATGCCCTTTCCCTGCCTGCGGTCGGGGTCTGCCCTCACTGCCGGGAGCGGATGCTTCCCCATCGGGTCTGTCCTAACTGTGGCCACTACCGCGGCCGCGAAGTGATCAAGCGGGAAGAGACATAGGAAAGGAGCCGTCACCGTTCCCGGACGGCGAGGCAGGATGGAACACACGCCCTTGTGGCTGTCCCACCGGGGTCGAGTGACCGTAGCCCTTGATGCCATGGGTGGGGATGGCGGAGTCGCCGTGACCGTCGATGGAGCAGTCGCGGCGGCACGGGAGTTCGGGCTTTCGGTTGTCCTCGTCGGGATCGAAGACGAGGTCGCCCGGGAACTCTCCCGATTCGACACACGCGGGGTGGACATCCGCATCCGGCATGCACCGGAGGTGGTCGGGATGCAGGAATCCCCTTCGGTGGCGCTCCGGAAAAAGAAGGATTCATCCATCCGGGTAGCGATAGACCTGGTCAGAGAGGGCGAGGCGGAGGCCATGGTGAGCGCCGGAAACACCGGGGCGGTCATGGCGACCGGCCTGGTCGTTCTTGGTCCTCTGGCTGGCGTGGAGCGGCCCGCCATTGCTGCTCAGATTCCCACGCTGGCCGGGCATGCGATCCTCCTCGACGTGGGGGCGAACGTGGATTGCAAGCCCCGCCATCTGGTACAGTTCGCCATCATGGGAACGGTCTACGCCAGGAAGATGCTCGGAAGGACCAATCCTCGCGTCGGCCTCCTGAGCATCGGAGAGGAAGAGACCAAGGGGAACGAGTTGACCAAAGAGGCCTTCCGGTCCCTAGAGGATGTCCCCGAGGTGGAGTTTATCGGTAATGTGGAGGGGGCCGATGTCTTCAACGGGAAGGCCGATGTGATAGTCTGCGACGGGTTCACCGGGAATGTCGCGCTCAAGATGGGGGAGAGTGCGGCCGAGATGTTGATCACACTCTTCAAGAGCGAGCTGAGCCGGGACCTGCTCGGGAAGGCGGGGCTGTTCCTGCTGCGCGGATTGCTGGAGCGTTTCCGGCGGCGGATCGATTACACCGAGTACGGCGGGGCCCCGCTCCTGGGTGTCAACGGGGTGGTGATCATCAGTCACGGGCGATCCACGGCCAAGGCTATCAAGAACGGCGTGCGCGTGGCGGGAGAGTGCGTCAAGAACCGGATGCTCGAGAGCATCCGGGAAGGGATTGCCCAGAACTAGGGGAGGTGTCATGGAGCGCAGCCGAATTCTCGGTACGGGGTCAGCGGTGCCGACCCGGATCGTGCGCAACGCGGACCTGGAAGCGCTGGTGGACACGAGCGACGAGTGGATTACGTCCCGGACCGGAATCTCAGAACGCCGGGTCTGCAGCGCCGGGGAGGATACCGCCACCCTGGCGGAGGAGGCAGCCGAGAAGGCGCTGGAGGCTGCCGCGCTCGACCCCATGGATCTCGACCTCATCCTGGTGGCGACCATCACCCCGGCCATGCCCTTCCCGGCCACGGCCTGTCTGCTGCAGGATGGCCTGGGGGCCCGACGCGCTGCGGCGCTGGACGTCTCGGCGGCGTGCTCAGGATTCATCTATGGTCTTGCCGTGGCCGATAGCTTCATCCGCACCGGGATGTATCGCACCGTGCTGCTGGTTGGGTCCGAGACCCTCTCTCTCCTCACGGATTGGAGCGACCGAAACACGTGTGTCCTTTTTGGCGACGGGGCGGGGGCGGTCGTCCTGCAGGGTCAGCGGGGGGGGCGGGGAGTGCTCTCAACCCACCTGTACTCCGACGGATCGCAGTGGGGACTCCTTATGGCGCCGGGGGGAGGATCGCGGCACCCGATCACACCAGAACTCCTCGAGCAGCGTCTCAACACGATCAAGATGCCGAACGGCAATGAGGTCTTCCGGACGGCCGTCCGGGCGATGGAGGATGCGTGCATCGCGGCTTTGAAGCACAACCATCTCGAAATCGCCGACGTCGACCTCGTCGTTCCTCACCAGGCCAACGCCCGGATCATTCAGGCCCTCACCCATCGGCTTTCCCTTCGTCCAGAGAAGGTCATCGCGAACATCGCTCGGCACGGCAATACCTCGGCCGCCTCCGTCCCGTTGGCCCTCGATGAGGCGGTCCGGACGGGAAAGGTTCACGACGGAAACCTGGTCCTCCTGGTGGCGTTTGGAGGGGGTCTTACCTGGGGATCGGCCGCGATCCGGTGGTGAGGGAGACCCAGGCCGGTAACGCAGGGGAGGCTCGGCCGGACGGAGTTGATGGGACGAAGGACAGCATTCGTTTTTCCCGGCCAAGGGTCCCAGTATGTTAGCATGGGTCGCGACTTGGCGGAGAGCTTTCCGGCCGCGCGGGCCCTTATGGCGGCGGGGAGTGAGGTTCTCGGGGTCGATCTGCAGACGCTGTGCTTCAAGGGCCCGGAGGAGACCCTGAGCCTGACGGCGAACACCCAGCCGGCAGTACTCACGGTGGGTGCCATGGCGTGGGCGGTAATGCACGAGCATGGGGCGCGTCCAGACTTTGTGGCCGGGCACAGCCTGGGGGAATACACGGCCCTCGTCGCTGCGGGCTCTTTGAGCTTTGAAGATGCGCTGCGGGCGGTCCGGCGCCGCGGCGAGTTGATGCAGGAGGCGGTCGCCGTCGGGGCCGGCGCCATGGCGGCCGTCATTGGTCTCGGTCCTGACGTGGTTGCAGAGATATGCCGGGAGGTTGCGCAGGGGGATGTGGTGGAAGTGGCGAACTTGAATGCGCCCATGCAGACGGTGGTCGCCGGGCATACCGCTGCGGTAGATCGGGTAGGCGCGACGGCGCGAGCTAGAGGGGCAAAGCGGGTCCTCCTCCTCCCCGTGAGCGCCCCGTTTCACTCGAGCCTCATGCGGCCAATTGCGATGGCATTCGCGACCGTCCTGGGCGGCCTGGATATCCGTGACCCTCGTATTCCATTCATCGCCGGGCGTGACGCGCAGCCCAAACGGACCGCGGGTGAGCTCACCCAGAGCCTGATCGAGCAACTGGACAGTCCCGTGCGTTGGGTCGAGGTCGTCCGCCGCCTGATGGGAGAAGGGGTCGAGACCTTTATCGAGCTCGGTCCTGGCAAGGTCCTCTCGGGCCTGATCAAGCGGATCGATGAAACGGTGCAGGTCTACCACATCGAGGACCGGGAGAGCTTGGAAGAGACGCTGGCGGCGGCAGCACTGGCATGACCTTGCACGGAAAGGTGGCCGTTGTCACGGGGGGATCGCGGGGGATCGGTCGAGCGGTGGCCTGTGCATTGGCGCGGGAGGGCGCAGCGGTGACGCTGTGTGCCCGGGATCGCGTTGCCCTGGAGAAGGCTGCAGCAGAACTTGAGGCGTCAGGGGCTCAGGTCTTGGCAATCCAGGCCGATGTGGCCCAGGCGCCTCAGGTCGAGCAGGTGATCGAAGGCTGTCTTGAGCGGTTCGGGTCGGTGGACATCCTGGTGAACAATGCCGGAATCACCCGGGACAACCTTCTGCTGCGGATGAAGGATGAGGAATGGGAGGCGGTGCTGGGCGTCAATCTGAAGGGGGTCTTTCATTGTACGCGGGCTGCCCTCCGACCCATGTTGAAGCGACGGGGGGGACGCATCATCAATCTCACCTCGGTGGTGGGGGTCATGGGAAATGCCGGGCAGGCCAACTACGTCGCCGCCAAGGCGGGGATCATCGGTCTGACCAAGGCGACCGCCAAGGAGGTGGCCTCTCGGGGAATCACCGTCAACGCCGTCGCCCCCGGATTCATTGAAACCGATATGACGCACGCCTTGGACCCGGGGCGCCAGGAAGAGATCCGTTCCAAGATTCCTCTGGGGCGATTCGGCTTGCCCGAGGAGGTGGCGGAGCTGGTTGTTTTCCTGGCCTCGGATCGCGCGGCGTACATCACGGGTCAAGTCGTCCATATCAACGGGGGCTTGTGGATGTAACGCACCGGGCGCGCTCGTTTTCGCTGGAGGTGGGGAGGTGAGCGGGACTGTGGATGTCGCGGAGAAGGTCAAGAAGATCATTGTAGAGCAACTCGGCGTTGATGGAGCGGAGGTGACCCCTGATGCCTCCTTCGTTGAGGATCTGGGGGCTGACTCGCTGGATACCGTAGAACTGATCATGGTCCTAGAAGAGGAATTTGGGATTGAGATCCCGGACGAGGATGCGGAAAAGATCGTTCACGTCAAGGATGCCGTACAGTATATCAAGGATCGCATCTAAGCCAGGGGGCAGCCCAGCTTGCGGGGAGATGTCATGAGGCGTGTGGTGGTGACGGGGGTGGGAGTGGTTTCTCCCATCGGCATCGGCGTCGATCGCTTTTGGAAGGCCCTCGTGAGCGGCACCTCGGGGGTGGGGCGGATCACGACCTTTGACCCGACCGATCACGACTGTCAGATCGCGGCGGAGGTGAAGGACTTTGATCCCCTGCAGTGGATCGAGAAGAAAGAGGTCCGTAAGATGGATCTCTTCGTCCAGTACGCGGTGGCAGCGGCCATGATGGCGGTCGAGGATAGCCAGCTGAAGGTGAGCGACGAGAGACCAGATCGGGTCGGGGTGCTGGTGGGGACGGGCATGGGCGGGATCCCTATGCTCGTGGAACAGCACCGGATCCTTTTGGAGAAGGGGCCGGGCCGGGTGAGTCCGTTCTTCATCCCCGGCATCATTACCAACATGGCCTCAGGGCGCATCTCCATGCAGGTCGGGGCCAAAGGCCCCAACTCCTGCGTCTCCACGGCCTGTGCCACGGGCAATCACGCCATTGGGGATTCCTTCCGCATCATCCAGCGGGGGGAAGCGGACATCATGCTGGCCGGGGGGACTGAGGCAGTGATCGCCCCCTTGTGCGTTGCCGGGTTTAGTAGCTGCAAGGCTCTCTCGACCCGGAACAACGAACCGGAACGGGCCAGTCGTCCCTTCGATAAAGAGCGGGACGGCTTTGTCATGGGCGAGGGTGCCGCGGTGCTCATCGTGGAGGCGTTAGACCACGCCCTAGACCGCGGGGCGACGATCTATGCGGAGGTGATCGGATACGCGATGAGCGCGGATGCCTATCACGTTACCGCTCCGGCTCCCGGAGGAGAGGGGGCAGCACAGTCCATGCAGGGAGCCCTCCGGGATGCCGGCCTTGTCCCGGAGGCGGTGGACTATATCAATGCCCACGGGACCTCCACGCCCTACAATGACGCCAATGAGACATTGGCGATCAAAACCGTCTTCGGGGAGCACGCGTATCGGCTGGCGGTCAGCTCCATCAAATCGATGATCGGGCATACGCTGGGGGCCGCCGGGGCGATTGAGGCGGCGGCGACGGTGTTGTCGCTGACGCATGGGATCCTCCCCCCGACGATCAACTACGAATACCCCGACCCCGACTGCGACCTGGACTACGTTCCGAATAAGGCACGGGAGCTTCCGATCCGGGTTGCCCTCAACAACTCCTTCGGCTTCGGGGGAACGAACGCCACGACAGCCTTCCGCCGTTACGACGGGTAGGCAGCCCGAATCCCCTTCCCCCCCTGGATCAATTCCGCGGTCCGGCTTCTCGGCGAACCCCGTTCGACCGTCGTATTTTCACCGGGCCTGTCCCCATAATCCCGGCCGACCCTCGTCCTCATAGGCGAGGAAGGTGATCGTCGGAGGGGCGGCCGACTGTTCGCCTAAGGTTCGCAGGGTGGCCGAGAAGAGATCGATCACCTCGTGAACCCTCGTGTCCGGTGAGTCGGGCACGACGATGCGGACGTCTCGGGCGTGCAGATCGTGGAGGAGGCTCTGGAGGTGGCTCGCGGCCGACTGAAGCGTCAAAGCGTTGACCCTTGCCCGCGGCCCGAGCCCGAGGACCAGGATCTTTTCGACCTGAAACTTGCCAGAGGGGTGGAAGAGGGCGGCGCTCCCCACGCCACCCGTAAACTTCCCGTCCACCGCGAGCCGAGACACGGCCCCCGCGAGATACCAGTCGACCTTCCCGAGGGTGTGCCTGGGCACGGGGACATCCTCGTAATGGAACAGCACCAGCACCTCGCCGCGAACCTCTTCGACGGGGTCAACGGGTGGAGGGGTCATCGTTCGGCTGCTTCCAAGAGAGGAGGGCGGGTGATGGCGCGGATCCGATCCAGGATCCCGTTGACGAACCGGCTGGAATCCTCGCCGCCATACTGCTTGGCGATCTCGATAGCCTCGTTGAGGATGACCTTTTCCGGGATTTCCTTGCGGAAGAGGAGCTCGTACGTTGCCACACGGAGGATGTTGCGGTCCACCAGGGCGATGCGTGAGAAGTGCCAATGCTCGGTGTGGCTGGCAATAAGACTGTCGATCTCTTCGCGATGCGCGACGGTCCCCGCGACGAGCTCCTCGGCGAAAGCTTGGACCTCGGGCGGGCAGGGATGATCCGCCCAGTAGGCACGAAAGACCTCCGGATAATTCTCGGACCGGAACTCAAGTTGGTAGAGGATGCTCAGAGCAGCCTCGCGCGCGCTTCGCCGCTTACCCATCTGATCCCCTTCGCCCGCGGCCTTCACCCTGCTCCTTGTCGAGTTGAGCGAAGAGATGGGCCATCTCGATGGCGGCCAGGGCCGCCTCGAATCCCCTGTTGCCGAGCTTGGCGCCTGCCCGCTCGATTGCCTGCTCAATGGTATCGGCGGTGATGACCCCGAAGATGGTCGGCACACCGGTTTTCAGCGCGGTGGCCGCGACACCCCTGGCGGCCTCGCCCGCGACATAGTCGAAGTGCCGCGTGGCACCCCGGATGACCGCCCCCAGGCAGATGACCGCATCGTACCGGTGCATCGAGGCCAGACGCTCCGCAGTCACCGGGATCTCAAAGGCACCGGGCACCTTGACCACATCGATCTTATCCGGATCCGCCCCGTGGCGCATGAGGGCGTCCAAGGCCCCCTCGAGGAGCTTGGTCGTGATGAATTCGTTGAAACGGCTGATGACGATGGCGAAGAAAAATCCCTGGGCCGACAGGTGTCCTTCGAAATTCCGTGACATGATTCCTCCGTACCCTACCCGTGTCCCCCGCTGATTCGGTGGAGCAGGTGACCCAGCTTCTCCTGCTTGGCTGCCAGGTAGTCTCGGTTTTCCGGAACCGGCTGGACTTCCAGGGGGACGCGCTCCACGATGCGAAGCCCGTATCCCTCGAGGCCCACGATCTTGCCGGGATTGTTGGTGAGGAGGCGCATCTTGCTCACCCCGAGATCGACCAGGACCTGAGCGCCGATCCCGTAATCGCGGAGATCCGCCTTGAAGCCCAGCTTCTCGTTCGCCTCCACCGTGTCATACCCCTCGTCCTGCAGTTCATAGGCCCGGAACTTGTCGGCGAGCCCGATACCCCGCCCCTCCTGGCGCATGTAGAGGAACACGCCTCCGCCTTCCGCGGCAATCAGGGCAAGGGCCCGATCCATCTGTGGGCCGCAATCACAGCGCAAAGAGCCAAAGACATCGCCGGTCAGGCATTCGGAATGCACTCGGACCAGCACCTCATCGGCCGGGGTGATGTGCCCCAGGGTCAGGGCCAGGTGTTGATCGTTGCCGACCAGGCTCTGGTACAGGAGGGCTCGGAAGGTCCCGTGACGCGTGGGGACGGTGGCCGCCGCAGCCCGACGGACCAGCTTTTCGCGCCGCATCCGGAACGTAATCAGGTCCTGCACGGTGATCGTGCGAAGACCGTGACGCCTGGCAAACTCAAAGAGCTGGGGGACCCGGGCCATGCTCCCGTCCTCGTTCATGATCTCGCAAATCACCCCGGCGGGGTAGAGTCCCGCGAGCCGGCTCAGATCCAGCGCCGCTTCAGTCTGGCCAGCCCGGGCGAGGACGCCTCCTTCGCGTGCCCGAAGAGGAAAGATGTGGCCGGGCACGGCCAGGTCCTCTGGTCTCGTCTTCGGGTCCACGAGGGCCCGGATGGTCGTGGCCCTGTCCTGGGCTGAGACTCCGCTGGTGATGCCCCGCCGGGCCTCGACGGAGACGCAGAAGGCGGTTTCGTAGAGCGAGGTATTCTCCGAGACCATCAGGGGGATCTCCAGCTCGTCGAGGCGCCCACCCGGCAGGGAGACACAGATGAGGCCGCGCCCTTCTCTGGCCATGAAGTTAATGGCCTCCGGGGTGACGCGCTCGGCGGCCATCGTCAGGTCCCCTTCGTTTTCCCGGTCCTCGTCATCGACGACAATCACGATCCGCCCCTCTCGGATCTCTTTGATGGCGCTTTCGATGCTGTCAAAGGCCATGGATGTCTCCCGTCCCGATCTACGCGAACCCCTGCTCGCGGAGGAGTTGGGTGGTCAGGGGAGATCGGTCCCGCATGATCTGGCTGGAGAGCAGCCGTTCGAGATAGCGACTTAACAGATCCACCTCTACATTGACGAAACTGCCCGGTCCCTTCCACCCGAGGGTCGTTATCGCCAGCGTGTGGGGGACAAGGCACACAGAAAAGGTCTCGCGCAAGACCTCGACGAGGGTGAGACTCACCCCGTCGACGGCGATCGAGCCTTTGGGCGCCAGGTAAATACCCAGGGGAGGGGCAAAGCCGATCCATATCCACGTGGACTCCCCCGCCGGCTGCCGCCGGATGATTTGGCCGACCCCGTCCACATGCCCGGTCACGAAATGCCCTCCCAGGCGGTCCCCTACCTTGAGCGGCCGCTCCAGATTGACCCGATCTTGCGGCTTGAGATCACCGAGCGTGGTCCGCGCCAGGGTCTCGGAGGAGAGGTCCGCGGTGAAGATGGTCCCGTCGCCACGCACGACCGTGAGACAGACGCCGTTCACGGCAATGCTCTGTCCAACGGTGAGATCCATCAATTGCGTGTCCGTCTCGATGGTGAGGCGCGCGCCGGCCTCATCGCGCGTGAGGGCGACCACTCTTCCCTGAGTCTCCACGATGCCGGTAAACATCTCGCTATGGCACCCACGGGGAGGCTGGGGCGCTCAGGTAGCCCTCGAGGATGCAATCATCCCCGATGCGCTCCACAGTCAGGTGCCTGACGCGCAGGGCCTCCGCGAGCTTCTCCACCCCTTCCCCTTGCAGGAGCATCGGGGCCCTCTTGCCACCAACCAGGATAGGCGCAAGCATCAGCATCAGCTTGTCCACGATCCCTGCCTCAAGCGCGGAGGTGGCCAATCTTCCCCCTCCCTCGATCATGACCGAAGTGATCTCGCGACGTCCTAACTCACGGAGCAAGTCGGGGAGGGACACCCCCCCTTCGCCGGGTGGGAGCACCGTGACCTCTGCCCCGTGCTCTTCGAGTGTGCGGAGGCGAGCCCGGGAGATCCGGGGGGAGGTGGCCACGAGCACTGGACGTGACCCACTCCGCAAGAGGCGTGCCGTGACGGGGAGGCGGCCCCGGCTGTCGACGATTACCCGCAAAGGATCGCGCCCCTCCTGCCCACCCAACCGGGTCGTGAGCATCGGGTCATCTCGCAGGACCGTCCCGATGCCCACAACGACCGCATCCACCACGTTGCGGAGCTCGTGGACCCGACGCCTGGCCTGTTCGCCGGTGATCCATTGAGAGTCACCGGTCCGCGTGGCGAGCTTGCCGTCCAGGCTCATCGCGGCCTTGAGGATGACCAGAGGTTCCCCGGTCCGAATGTATTTGAAGTACGCCTCATTCAGTCGAACGGCCTCTTCCTCGAGCAGGCCCACCTCGACCGGGATCCCGGCCTCTCGAAGTCTCTGCATGCCACGGCCTGCTACGGCCGGGTTAGGGTCGTACGTGGCGGCGACCACCTTTACCACTCCGGCCTGAATCAGGGCGTCGGCGCAAGGAGGAGTCCTCCCGTAATGGGCACACGGCTCGAGGGTGACACAGCACGTCGCTCCCGTGGCCGATGCTCCGGCTGCCTTGAGGGCGACCACCTCGGCATGGTCACTCCCGAGAGCAGCATGGAACCCTTCCCCGATGATCATGTGGTTGCGCACCAGGACGGACCCGACCATGGGATTTGGGCTCGTCCGTCCCCTTCCCCGCGAGGCGAGCGCGAGGGCGCGCTCCATGTATCTTTGATGTACTTCGGCCATCGCCGTCCCGTAACAGGCAGATTTTTAAGGAACTTTTGCCCAAGCTAACACCGGGGGTGGAGGGTGTCAAGGTCAATTGCCGTCGAAGCCGACAGGATGCGGATCAGATGTCTACCGTGAAGAGGGCGGCGGCGAAGGCCGAGGGAGAGAAGGGCTGCAGATCCGTAATCCCTTCCCCGAGCCCCACATACCGGACCGGAATCTGCAGTTCGGTGACAATTCCTACCACCGCTCCACCTTTCGCCGTGCCGTCCAGTTTGGCGAGAATGAGCCCCGTAATGCCGATGGCCTGATGGAACTCTCGTGCCTGGACGGTGGCGTTGAGCCCGGTCGTGGCGTCCAGGACCAGCAGGGTCTCATGGGGGGCCCCGGGAAGATTTTTCGCAACGATCCGCTGGATCTTCTTGAGTTCCTCCATCAGGTTCTTTTTGGTGTGGAGCCGGCCGGCGGTATCGATCAGCAAGAGATCCACACCCCGCGCCTGGGCCGCCTGGAGGGCATCAAAGACCACGGCGGCTGGATCGCCCCCCGGCTGATGGGCGATGACCTCTGCGCCGGCCCTTTTCCCCCAGATGTGGAGCTGCTCGATGGCGGCCGCCCGGAAGGTGTCACCCGCCGCCAGCAGGACCCGCTGCCCCTCACGGGTCGCCCGATGTGCGAGCTTGGCAATGGTTGTGGTCTTGCCCACCCCGTTCACCCCTGCCGTCAACACGACATGAGGACGGCCCAAGGTGGTGGATGTCTCGGGGACCGAGAGGAGGGTCGCAACCTGCTGCTCCAGGAAGCGGAGAAGCTCCGCAGGATCGATCATTGACGCGGGGATGGCGTCCAGGAGGCGCCGGACCGTGGGCATCCCGAGGTCCGCGGTGATCAAGGTCTCCTCGAGCTCCTCCAGGAGATTCTGGTCTATACGGGGACGTCCGAGCAGCCGAGTCATGCGATCAGCAATCGCTTCTCGGGTCTTGCGGAGGCCAGCCACGAAGGGGGAGAAGAGGGCGGGGTAATCTGCCATGGTGCGATGGCCCGGCCTCGGTCACGGGACGGGTGCGGCCGCCGCCTGTTCCATCCGCTCTCCGAGCCGAACCGAAATCAACTTCGAGACCCCGGGCTCCTCCATGGTGATCCCGTAGAGCAGATCGGCTGTCTCGATGGTCCGGGGGTGGTGAGTCACGATGACGAACTGGGAGGCGGAACCGAGTTCGCGGATGAGGGAGGCGAAGCGATCCACGTTGAGATCATCCAGGGCAGCGTCGACCTCGTCCAACACGACGAAGGGGCTGGGATTGGTCGCCCACAGGGCCATGAGGAGGGCGATGGCCCCGAGGGTCTTCTCGCCGCCCGACAAGAGCGAAAGAGTCGTGGTCCGCTTGCCTGGGATCCGCACCCGGATTTCCACCCCGGGCTCCTCGACCTCGTCGCCGTCGCTCAGGACCAGCTCTGCTTCGCCGCCCCCGAAGAGACGCTGCCAGAAGCGGTTGAGCTGTTCGCTGACCGCAGCCAGGGTCTTCGCGAAGCGTTCCTGGATAGTCCGATTGATCTCGACGATGCTGGCCTTGAGCGAGGTGGCGGAGGCGGTGAGGTCTGCCGCCTGATCCGTCAGGAAGCGGAAACGCTCAGAGAGGGCCTCGTACTCCTCCAGGGCAGCCATGTTGATGGGGCCCATCGCCCCCATCTTCTGGCGGAGCTCTTCTCCCTCGTGTGCGAGGAGCTCCGGGTCCTGCAGGTGTTCTTCCGTCTGGAGACGCTCCCGGAGCGCATCCCCCTCCGGCACCTCCTCCTGCAGGCGCTTGTGGAGCAACGAACGCTCTGTGTCCAGAGCCGCCCTCGTCGCGGCGATGGCGGCCTGCGCCTGCTGGGCCTCGGCGAGCTCCCTCCTCGCGGTCTTGAGGGCCTCTTCCTGGATGATGAGAGCCTGCCGGAGTTGATCCCTCTCCCGCTGAAGTTCCTGGACCGCGTCGGTCTCCTCGGCCTCCCGCTGGTTGAGGAGTGTAACGGAGTGCTGGAGCGTGGCGATCTCCCGGGTGAGTCCGGCCTCCCGGGAGCGATCTGCCTCCTCCTCCTGATGGATCTCCGCCTCGCGCGTGCGCTCCCTGGCCAGATCGGCCTCGAGGCGATCTAGGGAGCGGGCGAGGGCCTCCCGGCGCTCCTGGAGAGACGTCGATCGAATCCGGGCCTCTGCCATCTCCCGTTCGCATTCCTGCCGTCGCGTCTGAAGCAGGGTGGCGTGCCGGTCGCGCTCGGCGGTTTCTTGCCTGAGCACCTCCTCCTGCCGATCCGACGCCACGAGCTTCGTCTGCGCATCCTGCAACACTTTTTCGAGATCGCCGAGTTCCTCGTCGAGGCGCGTAAGCTCCGAAGCCAGGAACGTTGTCTGGCTCCCGAGACGGAAGGCGACCCCGCGCACCTCGGCGAGCGATCGCTCCACCGCGTGGCGGGCCTCCTCCGCCTCTTTGAGAGATTCCTCGTGCCCGCTCAACACCTGCTGGCGATGTGACCGTGCCTCTTGGACCTTTTCCCATTCGCCTTCGACCCCGCGCAACTCTTCCGTCACCCGGGCGATGACGGCGGGAAGCTCCTCGAGCTCTCTGTGCCGACTCAGGAGGCTCCAGGCAATGGTGTTGCCTCCCTGTATGGGACCTCGCGAGCTCAGCACCGCCCCGGAGGTCGTGGCGACCCGAACTGGCCCGGGTAGTTTCCGCAGGAGCGTGAGGGCTGTGGGGAGATCCCGGACAATCACCGCGTCTCCCAAAAGGCCGCGGAGGAGGGGTTGCAGTTCTGCCGGTCCCTTCACGAACTCCAGGGCCAGTCCAACGATCTGCTGGGCTACCTCGGGCCCAAGGGAGGCTCCGACCTCTTCTAATGCCTTGCGAAGATGCGACGCCTCTTGACGCTCGGCAAGCCATTCCCCCTGGCGCGGTAGCAGCGTCGCCCACCCCGTTCCCTCCTGCTCGAGATAGCGGATCAGGGAGAGGGCGTCGGCGGCGGTCGGAATGAGAAGCCCCTGCTGGAGATCGCCCAGGAGGGCCTCTATTGCCCGCTCGCAGGCGGCTTCGGCCCGAATCAAGCGGGAGAGGGGACCAGCAATGGTCTGGCAGGCTTTCACCCCTGCCGCCTTCCCCTTGAGGAGAAGCTGCTGGCCTTCGCTCAGTCCCGCGAAGCCCTCCTCGAGTTCCCGGAGAGAGCCGAGGCGGCCCTCGAGTCGGCGGAGTTCTTCGCGGAGCTCGGCGCGCCGCCCGCCCAGCACTTCCTGGTGGGCCTGCAGGTTGGCCAGTTCCTCGGCAAGGGCCTTCCGCTCGCCGGTGAGGGCCTCAATCCGGGACGCGAGCTGGCCGAGCTGGAGGGTCAGTTCTCGGTCGCGGCCCGTGACGCTCTCTGCCTCGGTCCGCGACGCGTGAAGCTGCCGATCCGTGGTCTCCCGGTCTTGCCGGAGGAGTCGCTGCCGTTCCGTTAACGAGGCCACGTGGTTTCGCTCGCTGAGCAGTCGTTCGGTGAGCGTAAGGATCTCTTTCTTTCGCCCTCCCAGGGCCGCTTCGCACTGCTTCAGGTCCGTCTCGACGCTGGTCAGGGCCTCATGGAGTTCCCGGAGCTGCCGGGAACCCACCTCGATATCCTCCTCCGTGGCGGCCCGCCTCTTGCCGTCGGCCTCGAAATCCTGAAGGAGCCGATGGAGCCGCTCTGCGACACCCCTCAGTTGCTCCTGACGCTCCTCGCGTCGGCGCGTGAGGTCCTGGAGGAGGTTTTCGCGGGACCGCACCTCCGCCTCCTCACGCTCGCGCTGGCTTCGCAGGCTGTACAGCCGCTCCTGGCCCGCGGTGATCCGCTTCTCCAGCTGCAGGTCGTGAAGGCGGCCGGCCTCGAGCGAGGTCTCCTCCTTTGAGACGCGGAGCTGGCAGGACTCCTGCGCCGTGGCCACATCCCACTCCTGGTGGGTGATACGGTCGAGCTCCTCGTCGAGGCGGCGCTCTTCCCTCAAGAGGACAAGAACGTGAAGCTCCTTCAACCGGAGCGCCATGCGCTGGTATCGTTCCGCCTTTTTCGCCTGGCGGTGGAGAGAGGTGCGCTGCCGTTCGATCTCCTGCAGCACATCCTTGACCCTCAGCAGATTATGCTCCGCGGCCTCGAGCCGACCCAGGGCGGTGTTCCGGTTCACCTTGTACGACATGGTTCCTGCCGCCTCCTCGAGGAGGGCCCGCCGGTCGGCCGGTTTTCCGTTGAGGAGGGATCCGATGGCCCCCTGCTGGATCAAGGCGTAGGGTTCCCGGCCGAGCCCGGTGTCGAGGAAGAGGCGGGTGATGTCTTTGAGGCGACAGGGATTCTGATTGAGGAGATACTCGCTCTCGCCAGAGCGATAGAGCCGGCGGGCGATGGTCACTTCGTCGTAGGGGACTGCAAGTCGACCTTGGACATTGGACAGGGTGAGGGAGACTTCAGCCATGCCGACCGGCTTCCGGTGGGCGTTGCCTGCGAAGATGAGGTCTTCCATGCGCTCCCCGCGGAGAGCCTTCGGGCTCTGTTCCCCCAGCACCCACAGCATGGCATCGATGATGTTGCTCTTGCCACAGCCATTGGGCCCTACGAGGGATGTCACCCCTGGTTGGAAATCGATGCTGACGCGGTCAACGAAGGACTTGAAACCGAAGAGGGTCAGGTTGCTGAGGTGCATGGGCCTCCGAAGAGGTCCGAAGACTTCGACGAGCTCAGTCGAATCGTCCGATGTCGCCGCCCCCGTCAGGCTTCGGACCGATATTCAGAGATTTTCGGCAGGGTAACACAGGCATTCCTTGGTGTCAAGGGAAATCCCACAAAATCAAGGGGTCATTCCTGGATGGACCGCAAAATATGGGGGTTCTCTCTCAAGTAGGTGAGCGCGCGGGTGGCTGCGTTCTGCTCGGCTTCCCGTCGGCTTCCGCCCTTGCCTCTCCCAAGTGTCTGTCCTTTGACCTGTACCTCGACCTCGAAGCGGCGGGCGTGGGGCAGACCTGACAGCTTGAGGATGCGGTACCGCGGGAGCGTCTTGAGTACGGCCTGAACACCCGTTTGCAGTTCAGACTTTGCATCGAGGGAAAGGTCAGGGCTCAGCCGGGGAAGGAGATGTTGCCTGAGGAACTTCGTCACCGCCCCGAGACCCCGATCAAGAAAGAGGGCGGCGACGAGCGCCTCGAACGCAGCGGCCAGGATCGTGGCTCGCCGTCGGCCTTCCGGCTCCTCGCTTTTTCCCATACGGAGCATCCCGGGCACTCCCAGTTGAATTGCCGCCTGGGCTAACGCGTGCCGATTCACCAGACTGGCCCGGAGGCGGGTCAATTCTCCCGGGGAGAGATTTGGAAAGCGCCGATACAGGTCGAGCGCTAAGACGAGTGCGAGGACGGCGTCGCCCAAAAACTCCAGGCGCTCAAAGGCTCTCCCTTTGGCTCCGACCGAAGGGTGGGTGAGCGCGGCCCGAAGCAGCGCCCGATTCCGAAAGCGCTGCCCAAGCACCGCTTCAGCCTCTCGGAGCCACGAATCCTTCTCCCTCATTATGCATCCGATGCTACACGAATCTGGCTGCTTTTACAGCGCGTTTGATCAGGGTGACCCCCATTAACTCTTGGGTCAGGCGTAGGGGGTAAGTCTATAGGTTTACTCGGGGCATGTGGCAGGCCCGAAACGGCTATTATTTACGTTGGTCAGGGAGGGTCTTGCTACTCCTGAGATCTCGGATATGCAGATAAATCCACCAGGATTCAAGAGGGCGCCGATGCTTAGCTGAGTGCTGACGGCTCGGTCATCGATCGGCGGGTTCAGAGTTACCGTGAAGGTCGTGAAGTCTGGTACGGATCCAGTCACCTCGAGGCTTCTGCTATCTACTCGATTGCCGGTCTGGTCCTCTGTTGCTATGGCTTCGATCCGGGCTACGCTGACGTTCTTGAATTTCATGGTAACGGTTATCGGCGCAATGCCGGGGATGCGATAAATTGAGTTGCCTCCAGATCCGGTTGCAACCCAATGGGGTCCCCCCACCCTTTTGATCTTGGCGGCGATGGCGCCTTCCTCATTGCCTAACCGGCCCTGGAAGACCAGGACAAGGGACCGTTCGGAGGTGGGTGGGCTCAGAGGGAAAGCCAACACGGTGCTGTTAGCCCCTGGACCTAAGCCCAAATCAAAAGATGCCCCCTCCACAGGACTGCGGACACCATTGGCGTCATCGATGTACGCGGTGAAGGTTCCCTCCATCCTCTCACCGGATGTGTTCGTAATAATTGTCGTAAACGAATCTAGTTGAAAGCTCACCAGGAAGTCGAAGGTCCCGCGGAAGAAGTAGTCGAGGAGGCTGGCGGAATATCCTACCGCGCGAGGAATGAGGAGTCTCGCATACTCTTCGTGCACCTTATCATCATTCAGTCCACCTCGTATCTCCTGGGCAACGCCAAAAAACCGGCTCCAAAAGGATCTTTTGCTGACCGTGGCTAAGTGTTGAACGGGTTCGCCTGGGGCGTCAGCTCTCTTGCGCCAATACTTGCGATTGTTCCTCAGGTCTACCCATTCCTCGACGTCTCCAGTGCTTGGAAAAGGCGAAAAGTGGCTGTGGGATGCCTCCAGCCGATTCGCAAACACCGTATCGTCGCTGAAGAAATTCGCGTTAGAATATTCGGTGATCCCTATCCCCAATTGAGAAGTGATCGCTGGATTCGTTCCATCGTATCGATCCGTATCCCATATCCGCGCAATCGGGACAGGCGCATCAACGGCGTCTTGGCCAAGAATGGGAATATCGAGAATGGAGCGATCGGGGCGGAGGGGCGATTGGGCAAAGGACCCAAGAAACCGTTCCGTGGCTTCATCCGGCTTCTCTTCGGGCTGTGGTTCCGCCTGAAGCTCGACCCACTCCTCGTAAGGGTCACCACCGGTATGTTGATCGTTTCTGACATGGGCAGGAACTGAGGAATCAGCGATCAGGTGCATTACCTGGCCAATTGCGCGAAAGGTCTCGGCAAACCATTTCTCCCTCTCGGTTGGGCTTGCAGCAATGAGCGCGTTAATGTACGCCTTCCGTGCGTTCACCCACGAAAACCCTTGGTTGGCGTCTTGGCCCCAAAGGATCGAGGAGGTACCACTGAGAAGGCCATCGTCCAACCCAGCGTTTCGCCACGGGGAACGAAGGGGCCGGTGAAAGTGGTTGCGAGTATTCGTAACTGGCACGTCCTCGAGAGCGCCGGCTTCTCCAATCCAGTCGATAACACGCTTACCCATTATGATTTGGTTAGTTCCATTCTCGAAACTAAGATCATTTTGGAGTCGTACGTCGAGGCTTGATGCGCGGGCCGCTCCCACATTGATGGCATTATGTGTGCGATCGTGATATGCGTGGGACAAGGGTGTATAGCCCACTAGAAGGGCAAGCACAGCCGCTATTAGTCTCGTCGGTCGCCTACTCATTGCCTTGTTGGCCCCTACCGGGCGTAATAGCAGGAAGCCCAAGTTGAGCGCGTTCCTCATTAAGAGCCTTCAGTAACAGCGGCGTGTGATCATACGGAAAAGAAGGGGCAAGTCCGAGATCTAACGCCTCCTTCCGGTTTTCTACCCTTCTCATATATACACGCGTGGGATCGCGGTATCTGCGTACTCCGGGCCCTACTTCGATGCGATACGGTATATACCCCGGAGCAAAGAAGATAATCGCGGGGCTTTGCACCCGCACGACCGATGGCTCACGCGTAGTCTTCGGATGGGAGGGTACCTTGAACTTACCATCGGTGTCTGTTTGCATCTCGATGGCCGCGTGAAATTCCTCATGGATGCGCTGTGTAGTCGGCGAAT
This sequence comes from candidate division NC10 bacterium CSP1-5, assembly GCA_001443495.1. Taxonomy (GTDB): domain Bacteria; phylum Methylomirabilota; class Methylomirabilia; order Methylomirabilales; family CSP1-5; genus CSP1-5. Next base: position 29,804 of record LDXR01000024.1, read on the forward strand.
AGATATCACGCTGCCAAATAAGCACCACGAGCACTCCTGCCAGCGACTTGCCTGTGTCGATGTCGAGGACCTGGCCTCTATAGTAACTATTGGAGGGCTCGCTGCCTGACGCACAGCTCCCAAGCCCAAGGGCCAGGACGACCGAAAAACACATCCAGAAATGCACCATTCTGTGCACGCTAAAAGAAAGCGATCCGCCAGATCCCATCAACATCCCTGATGAACTCTACGTTATAGGAGAATGTTACCCCGTCTTCTGTGCTCAGAAGTTCGTATTGAGCCCGGTGTCCCCGGATGGCCACAAATCGAATGCCCTCAAGTTCTTGACCAAGCGTAGGGAGAAAGGGCGCAAGTGCAGTGAAATCAAGCCGAAACTCTTCCCTGAAGTCCTGTGCAATGAACTCAAGAGCCTCCTCGATCCGCCCCTCGCGTAGAGCACCGCGCATCCCAGTCCATTTGCTCTGAAGGACGTTGTCCAGGCCAGCACGGTCGTAAACCTGGACAACCGTGCCGGCAGTAAATCGATTCCCATCAGAGTCGGTAATGGTTGCAGATGGGGTGTAGACCCCAGCTTGCGCATAGGTAAAGCTCTGCCCCTCCAGACTCGTCCCAGTGAATTCTATCAACCCGTCGCCCTCGCGGTCCAACTCGACAGCAGTGGGCACGGGGCCACCAACGAGCGAGAACGACACCCGCAGCGGCGCTACGCCACTTGCTGGACTCGCCCGGAGCGTGACTGCAGGTGTCGGCGCCGTTGCGACCGTGACCACGATGCTCTGGGTGGCGCTGGCGCCCGTGACTGTCGTCGCAATGGCGGTCAGGGTCGTCGTCTCGGGGCTCACTGGCACGTGAGCGGCGAAGGTATTGCCCACAACGGCGGCAGGAGACGAGTTGACGGTGACGCCGACTTCGAGGCCGCCGGCGTCCACGAGGCCACGCACCAAGACAGAGTCGGCCGTAACCGTGGCGCCGGGGGTGGGGTCGGTGATCTGTACGACGAGGACGATGCTGGGGGGTGGCGGGGTGGTCTGCTGCTGGGTGGGCGCGAGGGCTGCGGCGCTTGTTAGGCCTTCACCCTTGGCCCCCGTGGCATAGACCTTAAGCTGATTGACCTGGTCAGGGAGGAGAGGCACATCGAGGCTGAAGCGGCCTTCACTGTTTGGGAAGGTGGTCACCTCTTCCTGGCCACCGCGGACCGTGATGCGCGCCTCCGGCTCCGTGGTGCCCGCCAGGGTGACCTGGGCCTCACGGGTTGTTGCCGGGTGGTCTGCGAGCGAGGGCGGAGCGGGCGCGAGGAAACGGTAGATCCGGCCGGCCTTCGGATCCGTCACGTAGAAGTTACCCTGGGGATCGAATGTCAGGCCCCAGGGTCGCTCAAAGTCCTGCGCAAAGCGGGTGAAGGTTCCGTCGGGGGCGACCTTGAGCATCAGGCCGCCGTCTTTCGGTGTCTCAGGGTCTTTTTTGACCGCCAGGAAGAACTGTCCGAGGACATCCCGCACGAGCCCCTTGGGGCGCTTGAAGCGTTCTTCGACGAGGACGTTCGCGTCACCATTGGCCTCAATCTGAAAGAGGGTCCCTTTGAGTGGGGGCTCCTTGGGTTTAAAGCCTTTGGCCACGACGGTGAGGGTCCCCGCCTCATCGGCCACGACGCCGGAGGGGCGCCGAAAACCTGGGTGTGAGGCGAGAATCTGTCCATCCTCGGCATTGATGCGAGACACCGTCCCCCGGAAGGCTTCAGGCGGCTCCTCCGTTTCCTCGTCCTCTTCGGCGTCAGCAGCAGGGGCGTCCTCGGTGCCTTCGTCGTCGTCCGGCTCGACCTGCTGCTCTTCCACTGCGGGATCCTCCTGGGACCGGAGACCGCCCCGGGTCGAGAGGAGGAGGCGGTTGTCTCTATCGAACGCGAGCTGCTTCGGCTTCCGGAAGTTCTCAGCGACGATGCTCACGCTCCCGTCGTTGGGGGTGCGCTTCAGCAGCACGCCCTTCGACCAGGCCCCCTCCTGGTGTTCCTGGAAGGCGTCCGCAACGACATAGAACGTGCCATCCTCCCCCCGAACGAGCCCCCGTGGTTGCTCCAGCCGTTCGAGGAGAATCGTCAGACTCCCGTTGGAGGCACGCTGCCAGAGGCGGCCCTCCTTGCGGTCCGTGAAAAAGACCGTCCCGTCGGGATCGACGGCCACACCGGTCGGGGCGAGGAAGCCGTGGACCAAGAGTTCAAGGGGAGCTTTGCCGGTGGGCGTTTTGGGCACGTCGGCTCTGACGGAGACGAGCACGAACGTCGCCAGCAGGAGGAGAAGCGTGAAGAGCGAGAGTCGCCGGAGTGCCATGCGGCCCTTCCTGATACGGGTTCAGGGCAACCCGCAAGCAGGGCTCCACAACACTCACACCGCTACCAGCGGCCATCTGCATTGTCAACATCAATGTTGGGGATGGAAGCGCTTGCGCTGCAAATTCCTCGACAACATGTCACATAGCGACAGAATGCCACCTCGCTTTCGGAGTTTTCCGACGTTGCAATCAGAGAAAGAGGGCGAGGCAGATGGGCGCTCAGCGGTTGACAGGGTCGGCGGCGAGCCCGAGAGTGTGTTATTGTGGGGCCCGACCCGCAACTGCCCCTTGATCCGAGGTGCACCCGTTGGCGAAAAGGCCGCGCCCACATAAGGTAATCGAGCGACACGAAACGGTACGGTCGGCGCTCAGGCAGGTACTCAGGGAGGGCCCGCTCACCGCTCGTGAACTCTCGGCCCGCGTCCGGATCAGCGAGAAAGAAGTCTCCGGCCACCTCGAGCACTTAGCGCGCTCGCTCAGGCATAGCGGCGAGCGCTTGCGTGTCGAACCGGCGCAATGTCTCGCCTGTGCATTCGTCTTCAAGGAGCGCACGCGACTGACCAAGCCGTCCAAGTGTCCGGTGTGCAGGAGTGAGCGGTTGGACCCACCGCGCTTCGTCATTCTCGCAGGAGGGCCAGACGACCGTCGCTGATGGACATTGGGGATAGATCTACATAAGACCGCCCTCGCGGGCCGTGCTGTGCCCGGAGGGCGTCTGGATGCCTGGGGCGCGGTCGGATGTGCTGACGGTTAAGATGTCTCCTACCCATCTGATGCCAATGTGGTCAATAAGTTAGCCTTCCTTGGCTTCGCTGTCAACGATCTCGTGGCGACTGGGACCCTGTCGAGGAAAACGGCAACGCTTGACAGGGAAGGGGTGGGGCGGTAGCATAGGATGAAACGGGAACGCGATGATGGGGACAACGATGTCTTCGAACAAGATCGTGAAGGTGAGCGACGCGGATTTCGATCAGAAGGTCGTCAAGACCCAAGGGCTGACCATCGTCGATTTCTGGGCCGAGTGGTGTGCCCCCTGCCGCATGATCGCGCCGCTCCTCGAAGAGCTGGCCGATGAATATTCCGGAAAAGTGACGATCGCAAAGCTGAACGTCGACGAGAACCCTCGGACGGCCGCCCGTTATGGCATCCGGAGCATTCCAACGCTCCTCCTCTTTAAAGGGGGCGAGCGGGTCGATCAGGTCATTGGCGCGGTGCCCCGGAATGTCATTCAATCCAAGATCGGCGCACACCTCGATTGATCCAGCAATTCAGGGCTCACCGGCTCGGGCAGTCATCCTTCGTCGGCGGAGAATTCCACGAAGTCCTGGTTGTACTGCAACAGCACCTTCGGCCCCTCGCTCCGGGGCTCTCGCGGCGACCCTGTCCGGCGGCTTACGGCCCGGGTCCCTCCGTGTTCACGATCCGTGCAACGGAGTCGGGCACGGATCGCGCCTCGGTTTCCCAGGCCGTCGCCTGCCGAGGGACCCCACCGCTTTCGCCAATGTCGCTCGGGACCTGCAGGCGCTGTTGCCGTGGCGGGACCCCGGCCGGTCCGAAGGACGCCGAACTCCTTCGGGACCGCATACCATTGCCCGCTCATGGCACGCTTGACCCTTCCTTTTGTTCATGCTAAGTTATCGTGCCCTAGCTACAGGAGTCA
>LDXR01000025.1 GCA_001443495.1 candidate division NC10 bacterium CSP1-5
CGGGACCGTCGATTCCGCCAGGGGCTGAAAAGCTCTTAGGGGTGCTCTTCGACTCGGATCGTGAGATACAGGTCCCCGGCGATCCCGTTCGATCCGGCGGCGCCCTTCTGTCGGAGACGGAGGCGGCTGCCGGTCCGGACGCCAGGCGGGATGGTTACCAACAGTTCCTCCTGCTCGCCGTTTCGTTGAACGGCGACCGGCTTCTTGGTGCCGTGGCGCGCCTCGTCGGCGGTGACCGTGACGGTGGAGAGGAGATCGGAGCCCTTCGTGGTGATCCAGTCGCCTCGAAAGAGGGCGGTGACAAGCCGCTTCAGTGTCCTTCCAGCCGCCTTAAGGAGGCGTCCGGAGAGGGCGGGGCGGTCCGATCGTTCACCCGTGACCGAATCGGCCCGGACCGCGTGTCGGCGGAAAGTTCTGGAAAGAGTGAAGCCGCCGGGGCCCATCACGAAGACGCCGCCAAAGACGACCCCCCGCCCGCCGAAGAAGGTCTGACGGAAGAAGCGCTCGTCGAACCGGAACCCGGCGCGCTGGAACTCCCGGCGCAGCTCGTCGAAGATGGCACTGGCGAAGGGGTCGGTGAAGACGTCGCGGAAGATATCCTCCTGGCGATAGCGGAATCCGGGGTCTCCGGGGGGGAAGCCGGCCTGGCGGAAGGCGTCGTACTGGCGGCGCTTCTCGGGATCGATCAGGACGGCGTACGCCTCGCTGATTGCCTTGAACCGGTCCTCCGCCTGCCGGTCGCCCCTATTGCGGTCGGGGTGGTTTTCGAGGGCGAGGCGGCGGTAGGTCCGCTTGATTTCCTCGGGAGTTGCCTCGGGCGAGACCCCCAAGATTCGATAATAGTCTTTTGTGGCGGCGTTTCTCCAGGCCATGGCATCGTCAATTCTATCGCTTGCCACCAGGGCGGGTCAAGCTCGCCCCCGCACTCGGGCATGATGACTCACCGGGTCGCGTGCTCGACGAGGTAGATGTACGAGCGGTACAGGCAGCCAGTGGCGCGGGTCATGGCAATCTCGCACGTGCGGCTGCTGGAGAAGTGGCCGTTGTGTCGGCCTGACTCAATCTCGGCGGCCTCGCGCCGGGTGGCGGAGGCGGTCAACTCGGGGAATACGAACCCTTGGTCGCCGGCGAACCCACAGCAGCCGGCGTGCAGTGGCACGAGAACCTCGTGGCTGCAGGCGCGGGCGATCGCCTCAAACGTCGGCGCGAGGTTGAGCCTGACCACCGAGCATACCGGGTGCAGCGCCACCGACCCGAGCTTCTGCGTGACGGTCAGCCGAGGCAGAAGCTCTGCCTGGACGAGGGCAATGCTATCCAGGATTCGCAGCTGATCAAGCCTCTGCTGGTTCTCTGGCGTGAGATGCGGTCGCGACGTGAGCAGGCTGAACGTGCACGGGCTGGTGTCGACCACGACCGGCAGCCGCCCGTGCTCCGACCACTGCCAGAAGCGTGCGATTGCGCGGTTTGACGCGACCTGGTAACCCTGGTCGTACCCCTTGGACGAAAACGGGAGACCGCAGCAGGTTCCCGCCACGTCCCCGGGGATCCAGAGCGGGAACTTGGCCCGGTGGGCCACGGTGACAAAGGCCTCTATCTGGCTCACCTCGTCCGGCTTCCCCGGGAGGTGCCCCATCACCCGCGAGATGCAGCTCGGGAAGTAGACTGCCTGGGCGCCGGCCGGTGTGGTGGCCGGGAGCGTGGCGCGGGTTGGCCGCGGCATGTCCTGGCTCCACTGCGGAAACGACTTCCCGGCCACCGCCCGCAGGGCGCGCGTCACTCCGGTCATGGCTCCGGCACCGAGCAGCGATTGGATCACGTGGCCTGTCCGGAGCCCGAAGCGTGCCATGCCTTCCAAGAGGGCAAAGTTTTCCGCGAGACGCCGTGCGCGGGTCTGGGCGGCAGGGGAGTGGCGGAGTCTCCGGAAGCGCTTGGTGAGCTGACCGGTGTCGATCCCCACCGGGCACGCCGTGGCGCAGAGACCGTCCACCGCGCAGGTGTCGAGGGCCATGTATGGGAAGTCGGCTTCGAGCGCGGCGAGGAGCTGTCCGTCACCCTGACTCTCCGTGAGCCGGGCCATCTCTCGCCGCACCACGATCCGTTGGCGCGGGGTCAGGGTGAGGTCGCGGCTCGGGCACTTGGGCTCGCAAATGCCGCACTCGATGCACTTGTCCACCTCCTCCTCGACCGCCGGCATCGGCTTGACATGGGTGACGTGCGCCTGCGGATCCGGATTGATGATCACCCCCGGGTTCAGCAGCCCCTCGGGGTCTACGAGCGTCTTGAGGCACTTCATGATGGCCAGGCCTTCAGCGCCCCACTCGGCCTCGACGAAAGGCGCCATGTTGCGGCCGGTGCCGTGCTCGGCCTTGAGCGCGCCGTCGTAACGCTCCACCACGAGGCGCACCATGTCGTCGATGAACCGGGCATAGTGGTCTATCGCGGCCCGGTTGTTGAAGGGCGGGGTGATGACGAAGTGCAGGTTGCCATCCTTGGCGTGGCCGAAGATGATCGCGTTGTCATACCCGTACTTCTGGAAGAGCGCGGTCAGGTCCACCGCCGCGTCGGCCAATCGGTCGATCGGGAAGGCCACGTCCTCGATGATCACCGTGGTGCGACTCTCGCGTACTGCGCCCACCGAGGGGAACAGTCCCTGGCGGATCTTCCACAGCAAGGCCTGCTCCGCCGGGTGGTGCGTGAAGCGGGCCGGCTCGAGTAACTGAAGGCCCCGAACAACCCCACGCGCTTGCATCTCGAGGGTGGGGCGCTCCTTCTCGTCCTCGGCTTGAAACTCGGCAAGGATGCCGGCTGCGCCCTCGGGTAGGGTCTTGATCGAGGGTGGGACTCCCGGCTGGTCCTCCACTGAGCGCAGCGACGCGCGGTCCATCAACTCGAGGGCCATAGCGCCCGCGTCGCGGAGCGGCACAATCGCGGCGCAGGCCGCGTACAGATCCGGGAACAGCAGCAAGCCGGTGTACTTCACCGGCAGGTCGGGCACCGTGTTGAGCACGGCCTCGGCGATAAACGCCAGTGTCCCCTCCGAACCGATCAGCAGGTGCCGCAGGATCTCGACCGGCCGGTCGTAATCGAGAAAGGCGTTGAGCGAGTAGCCGGTGGTATTCTTCATCCGGTACTTGGATCGGATCCGTGCTCCAAGTGCGGGCTGGGCCTCGATCTCGTGCTTGAGTTCCAGCAGCCCTTCCGCTATCCAGGGTTCCTGCTCGCGAAAGATCTGGTCGGCGCGGGGATGGGCGGTGTCGATCGTCGTCCCGGAGGGGAGCACGAAACTCAGGGAATCGAGGGTGTGGTAGGCGTTCTGGGACACGCCGCAGCACATCCCGCTCGAGTTGTTGGCCAAGATGCCGCCCATCATGCAGGTGTTAATCGAGGCCGGATCTGGCCCGATCTTTCTGCGGTACGGCTTGAGGACGTGGTTCACGTGCCCGCCGATCACCCCGGGCTGAACGCGGACCTTGTTGCCACTCTCCTCCGCCGTGACCTGGCGCCAGTACCGGGCGACCTCGACCAGGATCCCATCGGTGATCGCCTGGCCGGAGAGGCTTGTGCCGGCGGCACGAAAGGTGAGCGGAATGCGGTGGTCGTGGCTAAAACGAAAGAGGGCTTGGATCTCTACAACTGTGCGGGGCTGCACGACCGCCTGCGGGATCAACCGGTAGAAACTGGCGTCCGAGGCGTAGGCGATCCGATCGATGGGGCGGGTGAGGACTCGCTCTCGCTCGACGATCCGCGCGAGAAGATCCGTGAGTGTATTGGTAGTCATATTCGCCAGGAAACGAAGACCCCCCCTGGGCCGTACTTCGTCCGAGAGGGCGTCCATCCCTCACTCCCCTGGAGAGGGCCTCAATTTACCCTAACGGGTCAGGGCTGTCAACGGCGTGGCCCTGATCCTCCATGAATCGCTTGCCTCACGTGGCGGCGGTGCGTATGCTCTAGCGACTGCTCAAGATTTTCTCGGTGAGACCGGTTGATTCCACGGAGGGGGCAATGGCGACAATTGTCGGCATCGTCTTCCCGATCTTCGCCCTCATCGGGCTCGGATACCTCGGGCGGCGCCTCGGCCTCCTCAGCGGCGATGCCGCGGCAGCCCTGAGTGGGTACGTCTATTACTTCAGCCTGCCGGCGTTGCTCTACGTGAAGGTCGCCGAGGTTCCGGTCGCGGAGTTCTTCAGCGGAAATCTGATCTTTGCGTACTCCGGGGGGATCCTCACCGCAAGCCTGCTGATCTGGGCCGTGGGTAGGCTGAGGAGAATGGACCGGCGCACCATTGGGATGTTCATCCTGAATGCCACGTTCGGGAACGTGGGCTACATGGGCGTCCCGTTCAATACGGTGGCCTTCGGCGAGCGGGGGATCCCGATCGTGGCCTTGACGATCGTCTTGACCCTGACCATCACTACTCTCTTGAGCGTGACGCTCGGTCTCGCCGTCATAGAAGGGGGCGGATCGAACGTGAATGGCTGGCGCGGTCTCATGACCAGCCTCTTCCCCCGCCGCTTTCTGAGCAACCCGGTTCTCCTCTCGATCGCTATAGGCGTCCTGGCATCCCTCCTCACGATCCGACTACCGGAGCCGGTCCAGAGATTCCTCGGGCTCCTCGCCGACACCGCCGGGCCCGTGGCCCTGTTCGCGATCGGGACGTTCCTTCACGCGACGCCGGTCCTTAAGGGGCTTCGCGAGGTCACGGTACTCGCGGGGGTGAAGCTGGTGGCCCTTCCGCTCCTCACGATCGCGTGGTTTTACTGGTTGCCGGTGGAGCGCGTTCCCTTCGCGATCGCAGTCCTGCAGTCGGCGATGCCGGTCGCGGCGACGAATTTTGTCTTTGCCCAGCAGTTCGGCGTTGCCGTGGAGGTGACGGCCGCTGGAATCGTCGTCTCGACGGTCCTCTCGCTTTTGACTCTTTCCATCCTCCTGTTGCTCCTCCTATGAGACAGGGGCAAACTTGGCCGCCTTCCAACCCCATACACCGCTCGCGTAGGCTACCTCAGAGTCGGTGAAGATAGGCGCCACCGAGCTGCTCCATTTGTTCCTCGATCCAGCGCGCGCGCTCCTCCACATAGGGAGACGGAGTGTTCGCGTGCAAGCGCTTGGGATTAGGCAGTACGGCGGCAAGGAGTGCAGCCTCCGACGGTGTGAGTTCTGAGGGATGCTTCCCAAAGAAGGTTTTGGCGGCGGCATACACCCCGTGGGTCCCGTCACCAAACTCGGCGATGTTCAGGTACACCTCGAGGATGCGTCGCTTTGGCCAGAAGAGCTCGAGGAGGACAGTGAAGTAGGCTTCGAGCCCCTTGCGGATATAGCTCCGACCTTCCCAGAGGAAGAGATTCTTGGCGACCTGTTGGGTGATGGTGCTCGCCCCGCGGACGCGGTGCCGCGGCCCCTGGTCTTCGATGGCCCCGGCGATCGACTCGAAGTCGAAGCCCCAGTGGTGGGGAAATTTCTGGTCTTCCGCCGCGACGACGGCAACACGCATGGAAGGGGAAATCTGTGCCCATCCTGTCCAGCGATAGCGAATGGGGATACCCTGTCGGGAGACCAGGTGGGCGAGACTTCTCCGAAGCATGAAGGCACTCGTGGCCGGCGGCATGAAGCGCAGATAGAGGACCGGCGCGATGGTGAGGACGAGGGCCATCCCCAGCGCTAACGCAAGAGCTTTCCCAGTTCGCCTGACTATAATGTGGGTCGACACAGACATGAAAGGTGAATCATTTTCCCCCTGCCCGCCTCTTGGGTCAAGCCTCTTTTGCCCTCCTCGCGCTCCTCTACCCGCAAGCGAGAGTGAAAGGAGGAGAAACAACGGGTTGCACTAAGAGGTTTGATGGAGGGGACCCATGGTGTATACTCGAACTAAGTACTGAACCCGATGTCGGGGGAGGCGAAGGAATGCTCCCGGTCGTTGAAGCCCGTGAGGCGCCGGTGATCCGAAAGCCGGAGTGGCTCAAGGTCCGCGCCCCTGGCGGCGAGAACTTCATGCGGCTCAAGGGGCTGCTCCGGACCCTGAACCTGCGCACGGTTTGTGAGGAGGCCCGCTGTCCCAACATCGGCGAGTGCTTCGAGAATCTGACCGCCACCTTCATGATCCTCGGGGACATCTGCACCAGGCGCTGCGGCTTCTGCGCTGTCACCCACGGCCGGCCCACCGGCCTCGATGGGCAGGAGCCTCACCGGGTGGCCGACGCGGTCAAGGTATTGGGGCTCGAGCATGCGGTGATCACCTCCGTGAACAGGGACGATCTCCCGGATGGAGGGGCGCCCATCTTTGCCGCCACCATTCGTGCCATCCGGGAAACCTCCCCGGGCTGTACGGTCGAGGTGCTGATTCCGGATTTCAAAGGAAACTGGAACGCCCTGGAGGCGGTCTTGGAGGCGCAACCGGACATCTTGAATCACAACATCGAAACGGTTCCTCGCCTCTACCGGGTGGTGCGGCCAGGGGCAAGATATGAACGATCCCTCGAGCTGTTAGAGCGGGCCAAGCGCTTTGACACCGCGATGCTCACCAAGTCTGGACTCATGCTGGGGTTGGGCGAGGAGCAAGATGAGCTTGTCTCCACCATGCGGGACCTGGTCCGGATCGGTTGCGACATCCTCACGCTCGGGCAATATCTCCGGCCGAGTACCAATCATCTGCCGATCGTTCGGTTCTACCATCCCGACGAGTTTCAGGAACTCAAGGCGATCGGGCAGGCCCTGGGATTCAACCACGTGGAGGCCGGGCCGTTAGTGCGGAGTTCGTACCACGCCGGCCAGCAGGCCCGGGCCATCGGGGGTGGTACCCCCCTCCTTCCGAAGGATTGATCTATGAGCGGGCTCTCTCCGCCGGAGGTCCATCCAGTGGCCTCTCGCTTGCAAGAGGCCTTTCCAGGAGCGGTGCTGGAGGTGACGACCTTCCGGGACGAGGTGACGATTACTGTCGAGCGGGAGGCGATCGTTGGCATCTGCCGCTTCCTCAAAGAGCACCCGGATCTCCGGTATGACTTCCTGGCCGATCTCTGTGGTGTGGATTGGCTGGAAAGGCGGGAGCCGAGATTCGAGGTGGTCTATAACCTGTACTCGATCTCCCGCGCGGACCGCATCCGGGTAAAGGTTCGGGTGCTGGACGGAACGGAGGTGCCCTCGGTGACCGGCGTGTGGCCCACCGCCAATTGGCATGAGCGCGAGGTCTTCGACATGTTCGGCATCCGATTCGCGGGACATCCCGATCTCCGTCGGATCCTGATGCCCGAAGACTGGGAAGGACATCCCCTCCGAAAGGATTACCCGGTGGCGGAGATGCCGCGTTGGTGGGAAGTGAACAAACCATGAACCCTGAACCATGAACGAGAATGGAGCGTAAGCGTGAACATGCTCTCAGCCATTGCCAAAGGGATGTTCACCACCTTCAAGCACATCTTCCGCAAGGAGGTCACCGTCCCCTATCCCGAAGAGCGTCTTCCTGTCTCCCCCCGCTTCCGGGGACGCCACTTTCTGGTGGTCGATGACGACGGCCTGGAGCGTTGCGTGGGGTGCGAGCTGTGCGCCGTCGCGTGCCCGGCGGACGCCATCTACATCGAGGCGGCCGAGAATACGGAGCAGGTACGCGTCTCGCCCGGGGAGCGATACGCCAAGGTGTACATGATCCACATGTTTCGGTGCATCTTCTGTGGCTATTGCGAAGAGGCCTGTCCCGAGGATGCGATCTTTCTCGGGAAGGAATACGAGATGGAATGCTACACGCGGGACGGCTTCATCTACGATAAAACCAAGCTCAACCTCAATGTTCGGGGGGCGGCCAAGCAGCGTCCCGAGGTGCTTCACCGGCTGCAGGAGGATCTGTCGACGTACCATAAGTAGGACCCGATGTTCGGTGTCCAGAGTCGGGGGGTAGAGAAGGAACTGAGAGACGTCGGACCTCGGACGCCTGAAGGACAGGACATGGATCTCGACACTCTGAAAAGTCTTGCGGTGAAGGCGGACACAAAGATCATTCTCCTGGTCCTGGATGGCCTGGGAGACCTGCCTCGCGAGCCGGGGGGGCCGACCCCGTTGGAGGCGGCGCGGACGCCCAACATGGATGCCCTGGCGGTCCGGGGTGCGTCGGGGTTGGTGGATCCGGTGGGACCCGGGATCACCCCTGGGAGCGGCCCAGGACACCTGGGTCTTTTCGGCTACGATCCGTTGAAGTACCGGATTGGCCGGGGGGTGCTCGAGGCCTTGGGGATTGACCTCGAACTCACTCCCAGGGATGTGGCCGCCCGTGGCAACTTCTGCACCATGGATGAGGCGGGCAGGGTGACCGATCGTCGCGCCGGGCGGCTCTCGACCGAGCGTTGCATCGAGCTTTCACGGCTGTTGGATGCCATCCGGCTCGAGGGGAGCGAGGTGATCGTCCGCCCGGTCAAGGAACATCGATTCGTCGTCCTCTGGCGGGGCGACACGCTTTCCGATCAGTTGACCGAATCGGATCCGCAGCGGCTCCACGAGGCGCCGCTCAAGGTGGAGGCCAAGATCCCTGAGGCCGAGAGGACGGCGAGGCTCGTCAACGTCTTTATCGAGAAGGCACGGTCGCTGCTGAGGGAGAAGCACCCGGCAAACATGATTCTCCTGCGGGGCTTCGCCACGCATCCCAATCTGCCCACCTTTCGAGAGCTCTATCAGCTCCAGGCGGCGGCCGTTGCTGTGTATCCGATGTATCGGGGACTCGGAAAGCTGGCGGGGATGCAGGCGCTCCTGGCCGGTCCGAGCGTGCGGGAAGAGTTCGAAGTCGTGCGCCAGCACTGGCAGAAGTACCATTTCTTCTACGTACACGTGAAGGGGACCGACACGGCCGGCGAAGACGGGAACTTCGACGCCAAGGTCGCAGTGATCGAAGAGGTGGACCGCGAGCTCCCGACGTTGCTGGCGCTCCAGCCGGACGTCCTCGTGGTCACCGGGGATCACTCCACCCCGGCCAGCCTCAAGGCCCACAGTTGGCATCCTGTTCCGGTGTTGCTGTCGAGCCGCTGGTGCCGACCAGATGACGTCCAGGAGTTTTCGGAGCGGGAGTGTCTCCGGGGCGGCCTGGGGCGGCTGCGGGGGAAAGAGATCTTACCCCTCGCGCTGGCCCATGCCGAGCGCCTCGCGAAGTTCGGGGCGTGACAGGAACAGGCAGTTCATGGTTCAGGGTTCACAGTTCAGGGTCGGAGATTACAGAGCGCTCCCCGCGTTCCGGCCGTGGACTATAATCCCTGAACCATGAACGATGAACGACTCGACTGAGCTCGTCGAAGTCCGTGAACTCTGATCCAGAAGGGGCGAGAAGGATGGGGGGGAAGACGGCAGCGAAAGTCGGGCAGTCCGGTCTTGACAAGAAGACCCTTCTGAACTTCCTCCACCAGATGCTCCTGATCCGGAAGTTCGAGGATAAAGCGGGGGAGCTTTACGCCCGCGGCAAGATCGCGGGCTTCCTCCACCTCTATAACGGCGAGGAGGCGGTGGCCGTCGGGGCCATCTCTGCGCTCGAGCCACACGATCTCGTCATCACGCACTACCGGGATCATGGCCATGCGATCGCCCGGGGGCTCGACGCCAAACGCCTGATGGCCGAGTTATTCGGGAAAGCCACCGGTGTGGCCAAAGGGCACGGAGGCTCGATGCACTTCTTTGATGCCTCCCTGGGCTTTTACGGCGGTTGGGCCATCGTCGGAGGTCACCTTCCCCTGGCCGTGGGGTTGGGGCTCGCAAGCAACACCCTGCGCAAGAACCAGGTGATCCTCTGTATCTTCGGGGATGGGGGAACCAATATCGGCTACTTCTACGAGTCCCTCAACGTGGCCAAGCTGTGGAACGTCCCAGTCGTTTTCCTGTGCGAAAACAACCTCTACGGCATGGGGACCGCGCTCCATCGTGCCTCGGCGATCCGCGAGGTATACCGGAAGGCGGCGGTCTTCGATATCCCGGCCGAGCGCGTAGACGGGATGGATGTGCTCGCGATGCGCGAAGCCACGGTGAAGGCGGTGGCCCATGCCCGGGGTGGTGGCGGTCCGTACTTCCTGGAGGCGATGACGTATCGCTTCCGGGGTCACTCCATGGCCGATCCGATCCTGTACCGGGACAAGAGTGAGGTGGAGGAGTGGAAGCAGCGGGACCCCATCATCCTCTTCCAGCAGCGGCTGAGAGAGGAGGGGGTCTTGACCCCGCAGGATCTGGAGCAGATGGAGCGGGAGACGGATGAGCTGGTAGCCGACGCGGTGAAGTTCGCCGAGGAGAGTCCCGAGCCACCGCTCAGCGATCTGCACGAGGACATCTACGCCAATCCCTGAGCCGGAGGATTGAGCCGTGCCGATGATCACCTATCGAGAGGCCCTGCACCACGCCCTTCGCGAAGAGATGACGCGGGACGAGCGCGTGCTGATCTTTGGCGAGGATGTGGTGGCGTACGGAGGGGCCTATGGCGTCACCTCCGGGCTCGCGAAGGACTATGGCGAAAAGCGAGTCTTCGATGCGCCGATCGCCGAGGGGGTCATCGCGGGGGCGGCCGTGGGAGCGGCAATGGGGGGGCTGCGGCCAGTGGCCGAACTCATGACGATCAATTTTGCCCTCCTCGCGGCGGATCAGATCATCAACCATGCCGCCAAGGTCATGCACATGTTTGGGGGCCAGATGTCGGTGCCCCTCGTGATTCGAGCGGTAGGCGGCGGCGGGGCTCAGCTCGCTTCAACCCATTCGCAGAGCCTCGAGCCGATGTTCGCCCATGTTCCCGGTCTCAAGGTCGTCACGCCGGCAACACCCGCCGATGGGAAGGGGCTCTTGAAGAGCGCCATCCGGGACGACGATCCGGTCCTCTTCATCGAGCACGCCCTGCTCTACCGCGTCCGGGGAGAGGTGCCGGAGGGGGAGCATCTGGTCCCCCTGGGGAAGGCCGCGGTCAAGCGGGAGGGGAAGGATATCACCCTCGTGGCCTACTCCCGGATGACCCTGGTGGCGCTTCAGGCGGCCGATCTCCTGAGTCAGGAGGGGATCGAGGCTGAGGTCGTGGACCTCAGGAGTCTCCGCCCGCTGGACACGGAGACGGTGCTCGCCTCGGTCCGGAAGACGCATCGAGCGCTCACCGTCGAGGAGGCCTGGCGTACGTACGGGATCGGCGCAGAGATCGCAAGCCGAATTCAGGAGGAGGCTTTCGATGACCTGGATGCGCCGATCCGTCGCATCTCCGGTGTGGAGGTTCCTCTGCCCTACGCCAAGAATCTCGAGCAGGCGGCGATTCCGGATGCGCAGCGGGTCATGAAGGCGGTCAAGGAGATCTTTGCGCGGACCGGCGGGTAGCGACGGGGCTTGGTTTCTCGGGATTGCGAAAGGAGGGAGCGGTGGTCACCGAAGTCGTCATGCCCAAGATGGGCTACGATATGACCGAGGGGACCATCGTCCGGTGGCGGAAACAGGAGGGGGATGAAGTCAAGCGCGGGGACATCATCGCCGAGGTCGAGACCACCAAGGTAACGGTAGAGGTCGAGGCGTACAGTTCTGGTATCCTGCGGAAGATCCTGGTTCCTGAGGGGCAGACGGTCCCGGTCGGTGAGGTGGTCGCCATTATCGCGGACCGGGATGAGCCCATCCCCGGCGTGGCGGAGAAGGCAGCTGCTCGCGAAAGGGCGCCCCAGGCGGTGAAGGAGGCCCCGAGACCCGAGGGAGCAGATGAGGAGGCTCCCCGGGTCCCTGCCTCGCCGATCGCCCGCCGCATTGCGCGCGAGCAAGGCCTGGACCTTCGACAAGTCACGGGGACTGGCCCGGGTGGGCGGATCATCAAGGAGGACGTCGAGGCCTTTCTCGCGAAACGACCCGCCGAGGCACCCAGGCCCTCCCCTGCACCGGTGGCCGCCGCCGCGCCTCACGACATTCCTTATGAGGAGCGAGAGCTTTCCCGGCTCCGGCAGACCATCGCTCGCCGGATGGCCGAGAGCAAAAGGGTTGCGCCCCACTTCTATGTCACCTCGGAAATCGACATGACCGAGGCGTTGAAGCTGCGGCAGGGGTTGAACGCCCTCGGAGAAGGGGCGAAGATCTCGGTCACCGATATGCTGGTGAAGGCGGCGGCCAAGACCCTCCAGGAGTTTCCGGAGGTGAATGCCTCTTTCGCCGATGGGAAGATACGGGTCTACCGGCGGATCAATATCGGCATCGCCGTCGCGCTGGATCAAGGGCTCGTGACGCCGGTCCTTCCTGACTGCGACAAAAAGCCGCTGGCCCAGATCGCGCGAGAGGCCAAAGAGCTGGTCGAGCGCGCTCGGACTGGGCGGATGCGGCAGGAGGACCTGACCCCCGGCACCTTCACGATCAGCAACCTGGGGATGTTTGATGTGGATGATTTTGTCGCGGTCATCAATCCGCCCGAGGCGGCCGTCCTGGCCGTGGGCTCGGTTATCCCCCGGCCGGTCGTGGTAGGTGGCGAGGTCAAGGTGGCCGACCGGATGCGGGTGACGCTGTCCGCGGACCACCGGGTCACCGATGGTGCGGTCGCTGCGCGGTTCCTCCAGCGCTTCAAACTTTTCCTCGAGCAGCCTCTCCACCTCGTGAGTTGAATCTGTGGTCGAGTCACCTCGTCGGTGTTTCAACGCGTTCGGATGTTCGCGACACCGTGGTCATCCGCGCCTGAGGACGAGAGGACCCACTCTGAAGCGGCCCAGCAGCGGCTGGCTGCCAGGACTGCTGTATTCGTCGGTTGTTTGTGAAGGGGCAAGCGATGGCAGAGAAGTATGACCTCGTGGTGATCGGCAGTGGCCCCGGGGGCTATGTGGGCGCCATCCGGGCGGCCCAGCTTGGGATGAAGGTCGCCATCGTGGAGCGAGACCGCCTGGGAGGGGTCTGTCTCAACTGGGGTTGTATCCCGACCAAGGCCCTTCTGCGAAACGCCGAGATCATCGCGCTCCTGCGTCGGGGCGAGGAGTTTGGATTCAGCTTTGACAACCTGCGGCTGGACTTCTCGGTGGCGGTGAAACGCAGCGAGCAGGCGGCTCGAAAGCTGTCCAAGGGTGTCGAGTATCTCATGAAAAAGAACAAGGTGACGGTGGTGCCCGGGGAGGGAAGGCTCGCTGGCAGTGGCCAGGTCCGGGTGGCCAAAGATGGCAAGGTGACGGAGCTGGAAGCGGCACGGATCCTTCTGGCGACCGGTTCGCGTCCGCGGGAGATCCCCGGGGTTCCGATTGATGGCAAGCGGGTCATCACCAGCACCGAGGCTCTGAGCCTCCCTCAGGTCCCTCGGTCGCTGCTGATTATTGGTGCCGGAGCGGTCGGCGTGGAGTTTGCCGATGTCTATCACGCCTATGGCGCTGAGGTGATCCTCATCGAAATGCTTCCTCGGCTCTTGTCGGTCGAGGATGCCGAGATCTCGAACTTCTTGGAAAAGATCTTCGCCAAGCGGGGCATCAAGATTCGGACTGGCACCAAGGTCGAGGGGGTGACGGTGAAGGGGGAGCAGGTCTTCCTTCGGCTCTCCAACGAAGGCAAGACAGAGGAGATCAATGGGGATGTCGCGCTGGTCGCCATCGGTCGCATTCCCAACATCGAGGCGTTGGGGATCGAAGGGTTGGGAGTCAGGGTGGGCCGCGGCAGCTTCATCGAGGTGGGCGAGCGGTTCGAGACGTCGGTTCCGGGCATCTACGCCATCGGCGATGTGATCGGCGGTCCTCTCCTTGCCCATAAGGCGATGGCGGAGGCAGTCGTGGCGGTTGAGGCAATGGCTGGACAGAGCGGGAGACGGATCGATCCCTCAAAAATCCCGAACTGCACCTACTGCTCCCCCCAGGTGGCCAGCGTCGGGCTCACCGAGGAGCAGGCAAAGGAAAAGGGACGCCAGATCAAGGTGGGCCGCTTCTCCTTTCAGGCCAGCGGCAAGGCGGTGGCGCTGGGCGATACCGAAGGGTTTGTCAAGGTGGTAGCGGATGCAGAGTACGGCGAGATCCTGGGCCTCCACATCATCGGACCCGAGGCGACCGAGATGATCGCCGAGGCCACGATGGCCCGGACCCTCGAGGCGGGGCTCGACGAAGTGCACCACTCGATCCACGCCCACCCGACCCTTTCCGAGACCGTGGCCGAAGCCTGCCTGGCCGCCCTGGGCCGCCCCATCCATATGTAACGGAGGTCCGATGTCCGACGTCCGAAGTCCGAGGTCCCAGAGCGAATGCATCGTAGAGTGGCTCGGGCGCGTAGAGTACGGCGAGGTCCTCGCGTTGCAGCGGCAGTGGGCGTCCGCGCGGACACAGGGGCTGGCGGAGGATTGCCTTCTCCTCCTCGAGCATCCGCCGGTGATCACCCTGGGGCGGGGAGCGAAGCGGAGGCATCTCCTCGCGGGCGAGGATCTCCTGCGAGCTCAGGGCATCGAGGTGTGGGAGATCGAGCGGGGGGGCGATGTCACCTTCCACGGACCAGGGCAGCTCGTCGGGTACCCTATTCTTGATCTCACGCGCCACGGGAAGGACCTCCACCACTACATGCGAAGACTTGAAGAAGTGCTGATTCGGACCCTGCATCGGTACGGTATTCAAGGAGAGCGGAGTGCCGGCCAGACAGGGGTCTGGGTTCATGGGGCCAAGATCGCCTCCATCGGGGTGCACGTCAGTCGCTGGGTGAGCCGGCACGGTTTCGCCTTGAACGTGAGCCCCGATCTCAGCGCATTCGATCTCATCATGCCCTGTGGCCTCAGCGGGATTCGAATGACCTCTATGGCGGCCCTCCTCAAGCGACAGGTGCCGGTCCAGACAGTGGCCGAGGCGGTCGCCGTGCAGTTCGCGCTCGTCTTCGACTGCGCTGTGCGATGGCGGAGCAGTCCGGAGGCGGTCCTGTCTTTGCCATGAGCGGAGGGGGCGATGAGCACACGAGACCAGTATTACCATCAGGGCCTCGCCCATTTTGCCAGGCGGGAGAGTGATCAGGCGATTGCCGCCTTCACAAGGGCGATCGAACTGGATGAGAGCTACGCCGATGCGTATTTGGCCTTGGCTCAGAGCTACGATCAGAAGGGCATGATCGATGACGCCATCACCACGATCAAAAGGGCGATTGCCCTGAACCCCAAAGAGCCCCTCTACCACACCAGCCTTTCAGTCTTATACCGCAAAAAGGGGATGATCCCCGAGGCCGAAGCCGAGATGGCACAGGCCATGGCGCTCCAGCGCGGCTCATAGTCCCCTTGGTGGAAGGCGCAAGGGCATCAAAGATACGATACTATGATGCCCTTTTTCTTTCGGGAAACCTTGCTTTTCCAGGAACTTTACCCTATTGTTAGCCAGTTTTTCACTGTTCATGTCATATCCCTCGCTCATCACGTGAAAAGGAAGCGCGAAAAGGAAGAGAGATGGCGACGAGATTACGATGGGAGAGGCTGGCCACCGGGCTGTTCCTGGGGTCGGCATTGCTGGCTTCTGGAATGCCTGTGACCGCGGCAGAGAAGCCGGAGGCCACCCTGTTTGTCACCTCTGAAGCGACGAACACGATAGGGGTGTACCGAGGGATCGGGGCGGACCTCAAGAAGGTGGCGACGATCCCAGTGGGGAAAGACCCTCACAACCTGGCCCTCTCACCCGATGGGAGGTGGGTGGCCGTTGACAACCGGCGTTCAGACGAGGTGTCGATGATCGACACCACCGCGTTGCGAGAGGTCATCCGGCTCAAGACCGGACGCCAGCCCCACGACATGGTCTTCAGCCCGGACAGCTCCCTCCTCTACATCGGCCACGAGCTCGATCCGTATATCGCCAGGTTTGAAGTGGGCAGCTGGAAAGAGCTGGACCACATCTCCGTGGGGACCGCACAGCACGATATCTCCGTGACTCAGGACCATACGGAGCTCTGGTTCACCGTGACCGGTTCCCGCTTCAAACCGGGGCTGAGGCGGGTCGGGGTGGTCGATCTCCGATCGGCGAAGCTTGCCCAGATGATCGACACAGGGCACGACGCCCACGACGTCATCTTCAGTCCAGATGGGAAAGAGGCCTGGATCACCAACTCGGGCTTTCTCACCGTCCCGAGCGATGTGGTGAACGTGATCGACGTCCAGAGGCGTGAGTTGCTGGCCACCCCCAAGATCGGGAAGTATCCCTTCCACAGCCCGAAGCGGGGTCGGGACGGAAACTACGTTCCGTTCAACGCCAGGGAGATGTGGTTCAGCGATCACGGTCTGAAGCAGCTCCTGGCGGTGGACCTGCGGAGCCGCCAGGTCGTGGCGACCGTGAACGTCGGAGCCGAGCCCTTTCACGTGACCGTGACCCCGGACGGCGTCCTCTACGTGGCCAATCACCATTCTGGGACCGTGTCAGTCATCGACGGGCCAAGCCGGAAGGTCCTGGGTACGATCAGGGTTGACAAGCATCCCCACGGCATCGCCGTGCTGGTCCCGGGGGTCCACCGGTGATCCCCTCTTTCGAAAGCCACCATCATATCGAGTGCCTTTCCTGGGATACCCGGGAGCGTTGGCGGGTGTGGGGGTCCCAGGCCAGAGGGAGAGGGAAGGGCTCCGGTTCCAGCCGTGCCCTGCCGTCGATAGCCGATGAACCGTGACCAGCTTTCGAGTTTCACGGAAGGGGCCCTGGCAGCCATCCCTGTGTGCGTGGCTTTCTTTGCCATCACCGTTACCTTCGGGATCGCCGCGCACGCCGCCGGCCTCGCGGCGGGTGAGGTGTTGCTCATGTCGGCGGTGGTCTTCGCCGGCCCGGCCCAGTTTCCCGCCATCGAGCTGCTCCCCCTGAGTGGACAGGCAATGCAGATCCTGCTGAGCACCCTTTTCATCAACTTCCGCTTTGCGGTGATGAGCTTTGCCCTCGTGCCTCACCTCAAACGCGTTCGGACGGCTGGATTGGTGGCAGGGGCGCAGCTCATCACGATGAGCACCTTTGCCGTCTCCTTTCTGCGCTTTCAGCGGAGATCGAATCACGACAACTTCATCTATTTTCTCGGAGTGGCGATTCCGAGCTACATCTGCTACCTGGCAGGAACCGTGGTCGGATACTACTTCGGGGCTCGAATCCCCGCGGGATTCGAAGAGGGGATCTCCTTTATCTTTCCGGCCTATCTCGCCGCGCTCCTGGGGGCGGAACTGAGGGAGCGGCGGTCGATTGCGGTCGTGGGTGTGGCCTTTCTCGCCACCCCGGTCGTCGAGGCGCTCGTGCCGGGGTGGGGGCTCATCCTGAACGCCATCGGGGTGGCTACGGCGGCCATTGGGGCGGAGGCGTGGTGGGAGAGCGCGTCGCCATCATCCTAACGATGGGGCTGGGGACGTATCTGTTGCGGGTCTTCCCGCTCCTCTTCGCCCACCGACTCTCCCTCGGTCCGCGCATCCTCCGGTGGTTTCAGTTCGTCTCGTACGCCGTCATCGCGAGCTTCGTGTGGTTTGGCTTCACGAAAGGCGCCTCGCCGGCAGGCATGATGGGCTTTCGGGTCATCGCGCTGGGCCTGACGATCCTGGTGGCGGTCCGCACGAAGAACGCGTTGCTCGGCATGGCGGCCGGGATCGCGGCCGTGCTGATCCTTGCACGGGTAGGCGCGTGAGTGCGCTGGCCCTGGGCCTGGTCATTGGCTCTGCCTTCTTCCACGCCACCTGGAACCTGTTCGCCAAGGAGAGCGAGGACAAGCTCCTGTTTCTCTGGTGCGTGCTGGGAGCGGGCGGTCTCGTCTTCCTTCCGATTCTCCTCCTCGGTCCCTGGCCGGCGCTGCCCCGCGAGGGCTGGGGTTATATCCTGGCCTCCGGTGTAATTCACGCGTGCTACTATTCGTTCCTTGCCCAGGCCTATGACCGGGGGGACCTCTCCCTCGTCTATCCCCTCTCCCGGGGATCCGGCGCCCTCTTGGTGGTGGTCCCGGCAGCCCTCGTGATCGGCGAGCGGCCGTCCGGCCTGGGGCTGTTGGGGATCGGGAGCATTGTCTTCGGTCTCCTGCTGTTGCACCAGTCCCCCGGAGGTCGTCTCGATCTCTTGCGGGGCGCCCACGTCCCTCGGGCGCTCTGCACCGGCGCGACCATTGCAACCTATTCCACCGTGGACAAGTTAGGAGTCGGCGTCGTGCACCCGCTCACCTTCGTTGTGTACTTCCACCTGACGAGCTTCGTCCTCTTGGCTCCGTGGATTCTCCTCACGCGGGGCCAGAGACTCCTGGTGGATCTCTCGAGGCAGCGCGGGCGGGTCCTGATGGCGGGAGCATTCCAGAACCTGTCCTACGGTCTGGTGCTCACCGCCATGACCCTCGCCAATGTGAGTTACGTGGTCGCCACGCGCGAGGTGAACGTGATCATTGGAGCAATGCTGGGGGCGTGGCGGTTACGGGAGGGACGGCCAGGGCACAAGCTTGTGGCCTCGGCTTTCGTCGCGACCGGGCTGGTCATGATCGGCCTCTTCGGGTGAGAATGACAAATGGCGCTTGTCGAGCAGGCTCGTCTTCACTATAGTATGGTGTCTCGTGGAGGCACGGGGGATCATGGAGAAGTCACGGGTGGCCATCAGAGAGGGCAAGATCGCCTACGTCCTCGAGGGGGAGGGTGAGCCGGTCGTTCTGATCCATGGCATTCCCACATCCGTGTATCTCTGGCGGGACGTGATTCCGCCGCTCAGTCGGGAGTTCGCCGTCTGTGCCCTGGACCTTCACGGATACGGTGATTCTGACAAGCCGCCCAAGGCAGATCTCTCGGTCCGGGCCCAGGCGGCCTACGTGGCGGAGTTCATGATGCGTGTGGGATTAACACATGCCACCGTGGCGGGCCACGATATCGGCGGTGGCGTGGCCCAACTTCTGGCCCTGGGCCGACCGGAATTGGTCAAGCGCCTCGTCCTGCTGGATACGGTGGCGTACGATTCGTGGCCTGTGCCGGAGATCGACCGTCTCAAGGACCCGGCCTGGGATCAGATCATCGAGACCATTGACTTGCGCAAGGGCTTCAAGAGGGCGTTGCTGCGCGGCGTCTTCCACAAGGACCGCGTCACCGACGCTCTCGTGGAGGAATACGTTCGTCCGTTTGATGGTGTGGAAGGAAGGCGAGCCTATCTCCGGTGCGCCCGGGCCCTCAATAACCGGGACCTCCTGATCCGGGCTGCGGAGATCGAGCGACTCTCGCTGCCCGTGCTCATCCTCTGGGGAGAGGCCGATGACTATCAGGACGTCGAGTACGGTCAGCGCCTGGCGGATCGGCTGGATGCGTCCCGGCTGGTAGTTCTGAAAGACGCGGGACATTTCCTCCCTGAGGATCAGCCGGAGGAGATCGCCCGTTTGATGGGGGCGTTCATTCACGAGACGAGCGCCCGGTAGAAGATAGTTGACGGCAGCGGTGAAACTGGGTATAGTTAAACGCCCAGGTGGGCCAGGGTGGTGCTTGCATTGCTGCACACGTTGGCGGTCGTGGTCTACCTGGGGGGGACTGTATTCCTCGGGGCAGTCCTCATCCCGGTTGTTCGGCGCCGAGGGCCCGAAGCGGAAGGGCTCCGCATCGTGGCGGCGGCAATTCGGGTCTTTCATCCGTTGAGCCTCGCGAGCCTGGGGGTGTTGGTCCTGACGGGAGCGGGTGCGCTGACGCCGATGAAAGAGACCCTGGGGCCAGAGTATGTGCCGCGCCTCTTCGGGGTACTGGCGCTGAAGCTCCTCTTGGTATTTGTCCTGATCCTGGTGAGCAGTTATCAATTCTTTGCCCTGGGCCCGCGGCTCCTCAGGGCGCTCCCGGCTGAGGGAGAAAAGCCCGGGGGAGACGCGTGCAGGGTAGGCATGCAGCTGATGCAGCGCCTCCAGTGGTGGAGCCTTGTGGCGATCGCTTTGGGCGCTGCCATCGTGTATCTGGGCCTCCGAATGGGTCGCATGGGATCGTGAGGAGGCCTAGTGAGCGGAGGAGGGTTCTGTGAGGATCGCCTTTGAGACCATTTCGGTCAAGACGAAGGAGCCGCTCCAGCTCTTGGACATCACCCAGACGGTCCGGGACTTCCTGGGCAAGCACGCGATTCGCAATGGGGTCTTGCTCCTGAACACCCTGCACACCACTGCTGTCCTGTTCACCAATGAGTTTCAGGCTGCCCTCATCGAGGACATGAAAGAGCTCCTCGCCCACCTCATTGAGGATCAGCGGTACTATCGGCACAATGATCCCCAGCACTCTGACTGTACGCGGGCGAACGCCAGCTCCCACCTGCGGGCCATGTTGATGTCTCGGACGCTGGCCCTTCCCGTTCGGGCAGGAGAGATGGTCCTCGGTCGCTGGCAGAGCATCATCTTTGCGGAGCTCGATGGTCCCCAGGAGCGAAGCATTCAGTTCCAGATCCTCGGCGAGTAGGATCGTTCACAGTTCACCGTTCACGGTTCACCGAGAGTTCTACGGATGGGCAGCCTCATCCACGCCGTGAACGGCCGACCCTAAAACGGAGGTAGCGGTGGAAGCGCTATTCGCCCGTACGGGGCTGGCTGATCTCTATGAGAAGGTCGTCCAGGGCGAGCGCCTGAGCTACGACGACGGTCTGCGTCTCTACCGGACCCCAGAGCTGACCGCGGTGGGTGCGCTGGCCAATGTGGTCCGGGAGCGCATGAACGGGGATGCCACCTACTACGTCCGCAACCTCCACATCAACTACACCAACATCTGCAACAAGCTGTGCAAATTCTGCTCCTTCTACGCCCCGCCCGGCGACCCCAGGGGCTACGTGCTCACGCCAGACGATATCGTCGCCCGTCTCGCGGAACATCGCGATCACGTCATCCGCGAGATCCATATGGTCGCGGGGATCAACCCGAAACTCCCTTATCAGTACTATCTGGACATCCTCCGGTCGGTCCGCGCGGCCCGGCCCGAAGCGCAGATCAAGGCCTTTACCATGATTGAGCTGGCCCAGATCGCCCGGGCGGCGAAAAAGCCGCTGGGGGACGTTCTCGAGGATCTCAAGGGCGCGGGTCTTGCCTGCGTTCCCGGGGGCGGGGCCGAGGTCTTCAGTGACCGGGTGCATGAGGAGCTCTTTCGCGCCAAGCTGGATAACGAGGGATGGTTCCAGGTGGCCCGCGAGGTCCACCGGGCAGGGCTCAGGTCGAACGCCACCATGCTCTACGGTCACATCGAGACGGTCGAGGAGAAGGTCAAGCATCTCCTCCACATCCGGGAGCTCCAGGACGAGACGAAAGGGTTTCAGTGCTTCGTGCCCTTGGCCTTCGACCCCGCCCGGACCGAGCTCGAGCATATTCCGGTGACCACGGGGCAGCAGAATCTGCGGGAGATCGCCATCGCCCGCCTGCTCCTGGATAACTTCCCCCACATCAAGGCCTTCTGGATCATGATCACGCCACAGATCGCCCAGCTGGCCCTCTGGTACGGGGCGGATGACCTGGACGGGACCGTCAGTCATTACGAGATCACGCACGCCCTGGGAACCGCCTCTCATCACCAGGCCTTGAGCCATCAGGAGCTTCTGGATCTGATCAGCGAAGCGGGTCGGGTCCCGGTCGAACGCGATGCGCTCTACAACGTGATACCGGAGCAGTTAGCTGTCGGCGGTCAGCAGTCGGCGAAGGGTTCCGTGAGCCTGCGGGTGTTGTCGTCGAGCAGTTGAGGCGCTCTTTCTCCTTGAGGTGACCGATGTCAGGGAACGGGGCCAGTCGCTTGCAAGAGATTGAGGCGAAGGTGCTGGCCGAAGGGCGGCTGAGCGGCGAGGATGGCCTGGCCCTCCTTCAGGTGACCAACCTCCCGTGGTTAGGCTTCCTCGCCGATACGGTGCGGCGACGGAAGCGTCCGGAACGGGAGGTGACGTATGTCGTGGGCCGCATCATCAACTATACCAATGTCTGCTGGGTGAAATGCACCTTCTGCGCCTTTTACCGCCTGCCCGGCCACCAGGAGGGCTACGTCCTCTCGCGAGAGGAGATCTTCCAGAAGATCCAAGACGCCGTTGACCACGGCGGCACCGAGGTCCTGTTCCAGGGGGGCCTGAACCCGGCGCTGAAGATCGACTACTTCGAAGAGATCTTCCGGGCCATCAGAAGGCGCTTCCCCGTTCATATCCACGGCCTCTCACCCGCGGAGCTCATCTATCTGGCCAAGATTTCGCGGCTTTCGCTCAGAGAAACCCTCCTGCGACTGAAGTCGGCGGGGCTCGGCACCATCCCGGGAGGGGGAGCGGAGATCCTGGTGGACGATGTCCGGCAGGCCATCTCCCCTTTAAAGGACACGGTGGAAGAATGGCTCGACTGCATGCGGACGGCCCATCAGGTCGGGATCCCGTCGAGCGCCACCATGATGTTCGGGTCGGTGGAGACGGCGGCGCAGCGCGTGGAGCATCTCCTCCGGCTCCGGTCCCTTCAAGATGAAACAGGCGGGTTCACCGCCTTCGTGGCCTGGAACTTCCAGCCCGATGGGACCGACCTGAAGGGGAAGCGGGCCTCGGCCTTCGATTATCTGCGGACCGTGGCCGTGGCCAGGCTGATGCTCGACAATTTTGGCAATATCCAGGCGTCGTGGCTGACCCAGGGGCCGAAGGTGGCTCAAATCGCCCTCCACTATGGGGTGAACGACCTGGGCAGCACCATCTTCGAGGAGCGCGTGGTCTCCGCCGGGGGGACCAAATTCATGGCCTCTCGGGAGGAGATTGAACGAGTCATTGCGGACGCTGGCTATACCCCCCGCGTCCGGAATACACGGTACGAGATCCTGAGATAATCCGCCTGAGTCTGGCGGGGAGAACGACGAGCATCAGAGAGGAGGTAGGGCATGGGCACCACACTGGCCGTCACGGACCTTTCTCGCGAGCCTTCGAGCTCGGCGTGTGTCGATCTCCTGCCCGAGGCCCGAAGGTACAGAACATTCCACGTAGTCCTCGTCAAGCCCTCGAAGTACGACGACGACGGGTATGTGATTCGGTTTTGGAAGGGGGTGCTCCCGAGTAACACGCTCAACGTCTTGCGCGGGCTGACTGAAGACGTCAAGCAACGGCGGGTCTTCGGGGATATGGATATCCAGGTGGATGCCTTTGACGAGACGGCCGAAAAGATCCCCGTCAAAAGGATCATCCGTTGGAGTCGTCGCCCCGACACCAAGCTGATCGTGTGCCTGGTCGGCGTGCAGACGAACCAGTTTCCGCGGGCCCTCGAGCTGGGACGGAAGTTCCGGGCTCACGGGATCGACGTGGTCATCGGTGGGTTCCATACCAGTGGCACCGTCAACATGTTGAGTTCCGATGAACCGGACATCCAGGAGCTTTTCCGAGAATCCATCATTGTCGTGTCGGGCGAGGTAGAGGGGAAATGGGAGGGCATCCTCGCAGACATCCTCAACGGACAGCCCAAGCCGCTCTACTCCTTTGCCCAGGATCTCAAGAGTCTCGTGGACATCGAGAAGGCGCCGTGGCCTGTGATCAGCCCGAAATCGATGCAGCACTTCGCGCGGACGACCTTCGGGACCGTGGACACCTCCCGGGGCTGCCCGTTCGCCTGCACCTTCTGCACCATCATCAACGTGCAGGGACGAAAGATGCGGGAGCGAAGCCCCGAAGAGATCGCGGAGCTGCTCCGGCACAATTATCGCAAGCACGACATCGACTTCTACTTTTTCACCGACGACAACTTTGCCCGGAAGAAACTGTGGCGCGAGACCTTCGAGGCCCTGATCCGGCTCCGTCAGGAAGGCCTCAAGATCACCTTCATGATGCAGGTGGACCTGGCGCGCAAGCCGAAGGACTTTGTCCGCCTGGCTGCTGAGGCCGGGTGCACCCAGGTTTTTATCGGCATGGAGAGCGTCAATCCGGAAAACCTGAAGGCCGAGGGCAAGGGGCAGAACAAGGTCGAGGAGTACGTGGACATCATCCGCGAGTGGCACGAAGCGAAGGTAGTAGTTCATGTCGGATACATCATCGGCCTGCCCTTTGATACCAAGGAGCAGCTTCCCCAGGACATCCAGTATCTGACGGATATGATCCAGCCCGACGTCGCGTCGTTCTTTATGCTGACGCCGTTGCCGGGATCGCACGATCATCTGGAAATGAAGAAGCGGGGCGAGTGGATGGATCCGGATTTCAACAAGCGGGATTCTTTTCATGCGACGGTCCATCATCCGCATATGACGGCCGAGGAATGGACCGAGGCTTACGAGAACGCGTGGAAAGCCTTTTTCAGCCAGGAGAATATCACGAGGATCCTCTCCCGGTGGAGCCATGACCCGACCACCTACTGGAACCTGATGATCAACCTGATCTGGTACAAGAACGCGTCCCTGATCGAGAAGCAGCACCCGATGGTCGCCGGCTTTTTCCGTCTGAAAGAGCGGCGGTCCCGCAGACCCGGATTCGCCATCGATCCGTTGCCCATCCACCTCTGGAAGCGAACGAAGGAGGTGTTCCGTCTCTTCGTGTCGTGGGCCCGCTTTCTGAAGGAGATGGAGGAGATCTGGCTGCAGACGCGTCCGCGAAGTGACGCGGAAAAACGTTTTTCCGGGGAGATTCAACGCATTCAAGGAGAGATATGGCAAGCGTTGCGGATCGCGGAATGGCACAAGGCGTACGCCAATGCCAAGGCGGCCCTGCCGGCCAAGGCCAGGGCGTTGCTCGATCCGTTTGATGATCTTGCCTCGAAGATCCTGATCAGTCGCAAGGATCTGGATGCCTTCCTGCACAAATGGGGGGGTCTCCAGGCGCGGATCCTCAAGCTCCGTCGGCACCTCGTAACGGAAGATGGGCCGGCGAGATGGCTGGACCACCTGTACGATGTGCACACACAAGCCTGGCAGGGCCTGAACCTTCAGGAGTGGCGGGAGGCCTACTCGAGCTTCAGGGAGAAACCTCCGTCAGGGGTCAAGCTCCGGTATGTCAAGTTCGATCCCTTGAAGAACCAGCTCGTCTACTCCCGGCAGGACTTGCAAAGAGTATGGGCGAGGACTCGGGAGCACCTCCGCGGTTGGCGATTCTGGAATATCCGCCCGTGGCTACTCACGGTCGCGTTCTTCAAGGATCTGTTCCTGACGACGTCTTTTGCCCGGAGGGCCCTCACCTCTTTTCACCGTTACCAGTAATCGTCTCCCAGCATGCCCTCCAGATCCGTCGAGGTGCCCCGCGGGGTGGCGGTTGATGGGATGTGAGGTCGTGGATGCGGCGGGGAGGCGCGTGCGTCTCCCCGCTTTGCCTTCCCGCATCATCTCCCTTGTCCCGAGCATCACCGAGACCCTCTTCGCGTTGGGCCTCGAGGAGCGTCTCGTCGCTGTGACCCGTTTCTGCACCGAGCCATCGGCTGGCGTGGCGGCCAAGGCGAGGGTCGGTGGACAGAAGGATCCAGATCTCAAGAAGATTCAATCCCTCCAGCCTGACCTGGTTATCGCCAATATGGAGGAGAATCGCCGTGAGGACGTTGACGCCTTGGACGCGATGGCGATTGCCGTCTACACGACGTACCCCCGGACGGTGGAGCAGGGCATCGCGATGGTCGGTGAGCTCGGCTCCCTGACGGGAACCGAGGGGCGGGCCAGCGCCATCGCGGCCTCCCTGGAGGCGGTCTACCGGGACGTCTCGCAGGAGGTCAGCGGGCAAGGACGGCTGCGGGTCTTCTGTCCCATCTGGCGCAGGCCGTACATGTCTATTAATCAAGATACGTACATCCACGACGTCCTCCGGACATGCGGTGGGGAGAACATCTTTGCCGCCAGTGGCCAGCGCTACCCCAAGATCTCGTTGGCGGAGGTCGCGGATCTCAAGCCCGAGATCATCCTCCTCCCCGATGAGCCGTACCCCTTCCATCCGAGACACCTCGCGGATCTCCAGCCCTTCGAGGGATTCATCCCGGCCCTGGCGACCGGCCGTGTCCACTTCGTCGACGGCAAACTCCTCTCCTGGTACGGCCCCAGAATCGGGGAGAGCCTTCGCACGCTTCGGGCGCTCTTCCTTGGTTAGGCCTGCAATGATCACCCCCGAGCCAGAGTTCGAGCGGCTGGTCCTCGAGCATCTCGACGGCCTCTATAATCTCGCTCGGTGGCTGACCCGGAACATGGACGAGGCGCAGGACCTGGTCCAGGAGACGGCGCTCAAGGCCCTGAAGGCCCGAGATCAGTTTCGGGGGGGAACAACCCTGACGGCCTGGCTGTATAGAATATTGAGGAATAGCTTCATCGACAGGTACTGGAAGCGGCAACGGGAGCCTTCGGGTCAGGACGACGACCTCCCCGGGGTTCTGAGAGAACTGGAGCAGGCGCTTGAGGAGACCGAGATCGAGCACCTCCGGCCTCTGGTGGCGGCAGACATCAACCGGGCCCTGAAGGCCCTTCCGGAGCAGTGGCGGACCACCGTCCTGCTGGCGGAGGTGGAGGGGCTCACCTGGGAGGAGGTCGCCGAGGTCATGGACTGCCCGTTGGGCACGGTTCAGT
The DNA here is from genome assembly GCA_001443495.1 of candidate division NC10 bacterium CSP1-5. Lineage (GTDB taxonomy): Bacteria > Methylomirabilota > Methylomirabilia > Methylomirabilales > CSP1-5 > CSP1-5. The sequence goes on from LDXR01000025.1 coordinate 26,318, forward strand.
CTCGCATATTCCGGGCCCGCAGAGTGCTGCGACAGCTCCTGAAGGACTACGCGCCCGAAGACAAGGGTGGGGAATAGTGGTAACCTGTCACACATGTCGAGAGCACATTCCAGGACTCCTTCAGGGGGTCCTCTCTCCGGCCCTGGTCGCCGAGCTGGGGAGTCATCTGGCAGGCTGTGAGGCCTGTCAGACGGAGTTGGCCGAGGAGCAGGCCCTCTCCCGCCGGCTCCGGGAGGTGGCCCACTACCGATTGTCGGCGGATCTCCGTGCTCAGATAGAAGGGCAGCTTGAGGGGAAGACCTGGATGGGGATCCCGACCTGGGTCACATGGCGTTGGCTGGCGGCCGCCGCAGTTTTGCTTTTGGCGTTGGCAATTTCACCCCTGATGCTCATCCGGCGAGACCCTCTCCGTACCTTTATCCCTGAAGCGACACGCAAGCATCGCGAGATGGTGGTGCAGCATGAACTCTTCGCCTTCCCCGATGTCGGTCCGGAGGGATCGGCGGAGCTTCCCCGTCTCGTCTCGGAGCAGCTTGGCCTTCCTGTTACATCCCTTTTCTTGGGCGATTCCGATCTGGTTTTTATGGGTGCCCGCCCGCTGGTCGCGGGGGACCGAAAAGGGGTCGTCATCGTCTATGCCGATCACTATGGGTGGGTGAGCTCTCTCCAGTGTGTCTCTGCCCCAGAGATCGAGGTTCCCAAGAGGAACCGGCTGCAGGTTGAAGCCTTCCACCCCTACCACACCCAGGTCGATTCTCTCCAGGTCTTGGTCTGGAAGCAGGAGGAGATGGCCTGTTTCCTGGTGGCCCAGGCGAGTGACCAGGAGCTGGCTGATCTCTTTCTGAAGGTCCGCAGAGGCATGTAGTTCGGATGTCTGAGGCGGGGAAACACGGAATCGCTATGCCGGTTGCATTCCGGACTCTCGATCTTCCCGAGCCGGTTCTGCAGGGAATCGAGGCAGCCGGTTTCACCCACTGCACTCCCATCCAGGAGCTGACCCTTCCCCTGATTCTCCAGGGGAAAGATGTCGCAGGACAGGCCCAGACCGGGACCGGGAAGACGGCGGCCTTCCTCATCGGCTGCTTCACCCGCCTCCTGCGCACTGACCGGATGACCTCACCGGGTACCCCGAGGGCCCTCATCGTCGCGCCGACCAGAGAGCTCACGGTACAGATTCATGAGGATGCTCGGCTTCTCGGACAGTTTACCCCCCTGAGTATCCTCGCGGTCTACGGGGGGATCGACTACCACAGGCAGCGGGATGCCCTACGGCAGAAGGTGGACATTGTCGTGGGGACCCCAGGCCGCCTCATCGATTATTTGAGACAGCGCGTGTTCAGCCTCAAAGCCGTTCAGGTGCTGGTGATCGACGAGGCGGACCGGATGTTCGACATGGGCTTCATCAAGGATATCCGGTACATCCTGCGCCGCCTTCCCCCGTACCACGCCCGCCAGTCCTTCCTCTTCTCGGCGACCTTGGGCTATCGGGAGATGGAGCTGGCCTACGAGTTCATGAACAATCCCGTCAAGGTCTCTGCCACTCCGGAACAGCTCACCGTTGCCCAGGTGGAAGAGATTCTTTACCATGTGGCCCGGGAGGAGAAGCTCCCTCTGCTCCTAGGGCTTCTGAAGCGGGAGCGGGGAGAGCGGATTCTCATCTTCGCCAATACCAGGCGGGCTGCGCAGTGGCTCGCTGATCGACTGACCCTCTATGGCTACCAGAGCCAGGCCATCACCGGCGACCTCGACCAGCGGAAACGACTCAAGGTCATGAAGGCCTTCAAGGAAGGGGAACTTCCGATCCTGGTGGCGACCGATGTTGCCTCGCGTGGTCTCCATGTCGAGGGGGTGACGCATGTCATCAACTACGACGTGCCCCAGGACCCGGAGGACTATGTTCATCGAATCGGCCGGACCGCCAGGGCGGGGGCGTCGGGGAAGGCCATCACCTTGGCCGACGAGGGGTTCGTCCTTGCCCTGCCGGACATCGAGACCCTGATCGGTCACAAGATCCCCGTGGAGTGGCCTGCGGAAGAACTCTTCCTCAAGACCGCCCCTCCGTCCCGGGCTCCTGAGCGCGGTGACCGGAGAAGGCGGCGCCACCGACCTCATCCCTCTTGAGCGTACCTTCTGGAACTCGGGAACAGTTTCGGCCACTGGTCCGTCAAAGAGGGTAGTCGGTGGCCGTGTGGTCTGAGGGGCTTTCCGGAGAGGAGGTGAGACCCAACGAGGCTCACGCTTGAGGTACCCGGCAGGGGTGCCTGGTTGTACACGCGACACATGGGGATACGGCAACCCGGTTTTGCACACCGTCAGGAGGTGACTCGATGTTCGCGATACGCAGACCGTTTCTTGGGCTGCTCACGGCGCTCGCCTTCGGCCTCTCGGCCATGGCGGTGGGTTCCGCCCTGGCTCAGCAAGCCCCTCCTGCCCCTCTCAAGACGGCCACGGCGAAAGAGCTGGGCACCTTTCTCGTCGAGGCCAAGGGGATGACGTTGTATGTCTTCGACAACGACAAGGAGCCCGGTAAGAGCACGTGTAACGAAGGCTGCGCAAAGGCCTGGCCGCCCTTTGCCCCCGAGGCGGGGGACCCGGCCCCCGTCGCCCCCCTCAGTGTCATCACGCGGGATGACGGCTCCAAGCAGTACGCGTACAAGGGGAAGCCGTTGTACTACTATGCCAAAGACAAGAAGGCGGGCGACACTACAGGCCAGGCAGTAGGGAATCGCTGGTGGGTGGTCAAGCCGTAGAGTTTCTGCGCCGTTAGGGTGCTTTCAACCGGGGCCCTCGTTCACGAGGGCCCTTGCTTTTTTTGCCCTTTCCCTCTTCCTCCCTCCTCGCGCTCTCGCCGCCGCGTCGGCATCCTCCTTGCATCAGAACATAGATACGAATGACCAGTGCGACCCCGGTCGCCGCTGAGTTGATTGTTCACCAGGGACGTACGCACATGAGTCCGGTCCTCGAAATTCCCGAGGGTTTCTGTAGCTCCCATGGCCTCTATCAAGGCCTGGAGTGCCCCGATTGCCTCCAAACGGAGGAGGCAGAGACCGAGAATCAGTCACCGATTTCTGAGCCGGTCCCGGTTGTCTGGATCGTCCGCGTGAACTCTCGTACCGTCCGAAAGCCTGACGGGCCTAAGGCCGTAGCGTAAATCCCGGTAGCCCCAGAATACATCCACCGGACACGCACCGACCCTCCGGAGCGAGGGCACGGACCTTCCGCAGTCTTTGGAGTTCCGTGAGAGTATGGGCTGGTGCCTGGGGGGCCCGAGAAGGAGAGGGGGGAGTTGACAAGCTCAGGACAAGCTGCTAGAAAAGACCTACAATTGAAAGCACTACGGGAGCTCGCGGAGGCGAGCTGAGAGGTCCCGGTAATCGCGGGACGACCGTCGAACCTGATCTGGATAATACCAGCGAAGGGAGAACCCGGGAAATGCGTAGAGTTGAGGCGCCGGAGGTACCCCTGGCGCCTTCTTTTTTGAGAACGGCGTCTGTTCGCATCTCACTGAAGGGGAGGGCAATGCCTAGGAAGATCAAGGTGGCTCAAGTGAGTGACGTCGCGCCCGGAGAGGGGAAAATCGTTCAGGCAGATGGCGAGCAGATCGCGCTGTTTAACGTGGGTGGGAGGTTTTACGCGATCCACAACACCTGTCTCCACCGGGGCGGCCCGCTCGGGGAGGGTGAGTTGGACGAAACCACCGTCACCTGTCCCTGGCACGGCTGGCAGTACGATGTGGCCACCGGGGCCAATGTCAGGAACCCGGCGGTCAAGGTCGCGAGCTTCAACGTGAAGGTCGAGGGGGCGGATGTCCTCGTCGAGCTCCCGTAGCGTGACGCGGGCTCCCGGTCGGACCGCGATGAGAGTCCGAGGCATCCACGTGGACATCTCTCCGTGGCCCGCGTACGCCGTGCCACGCCCGAGAGATGCCTTTCCGAGGGGTGAAGCATGAAGATGAATGCCGAGTTTGTCGGCGCGGTCGCCCAAGTTGATCGCGCCGTTACGCAGCCATTCCCGAATTCGACAAAAGTCTATGCGGAGGGTTCACGGCCCGACATCCAGGTGCCGATGCGGGAGATCACCCAGTCCGAGATGCCTGCCAGTCTTGGTCCCACGGAGAAGAACCCGCCCATCTATGTCTATGACACCTCGGGACCGTACACCGACCCTACCTGCAAGATCGATGTTCGCTCTGGTCTGCCCCCACTGCGCGAACCGTGGATTCTCGAGCGCAACGATACCGAAGGGCTTCCCGGTCCCAGCTCGGAGTACGGCCGCACGCGCCTGACCGATCCCGCATTGGCCGCGCTGCGGTTTCAGCTCACACGGAAGCCGCGCCGTGCCAAGAGGGGAATGAACGTGACCCAGATGCACTATGCTCGACGCGGTGTCATCACCCCAGAAATGGAGTTCATCTCCATTCGGGAAAACCAGCGGCGGGAAGATCTGGGAGAGCTCTTGACGCAGCAGCACCCGGGCGAGGGTTTCGGTGCCGGTATCCCCCCCGTCATCACGCCGGAATTTGTCCGCTCGGAGGTGGCGCGGGGCCGCGCGATTATCCCGGCCAACATCAATCACCCCGAGAGCGAGCCGATGATCATCGGGCGGAACTTCCTGGTCAAAATCAACGCCAATATCGGCAATTCGGCGGTGACCTCCTCGATTCAGGAGGAGGTCGAGAAAATGACCTGGGCAATCCGCTGGGGCGGGGACACGGTGATGGATCTCTCGACCGGCAAGCACATCCATGAGACCCGCGAATGGATCATCCGAAACTCCCCAGTCCCCATCGGCACGGTCCCCATCTACCAGGCGTTGGAGAAGGTCGGCGGCAAGGCCGAGGAGTTGACGTGGGAGATCTTCCGCGACACCCTGATCGAGCAGGCCGAGCAGGGCGTGGATTATTTCACCATTCACGCCGGGGTGCGCCTGGCATATATCCCGCTCACCGCGAGGCGTATGACCGGCATCGTGTCGCGCGGCGGTTCCATCATGGCCAAGTGGTGTCTGGCCCATCACCGGGAGAGCTTTCTGTACACCCACTTCGAGGAGATCTGCGAGATCATGAAGGCCTACGACGTCAGCTTCTCCCTCGGCGACGGCCTGCGTCCCGGCTCCATCTACGACGCCAATGACGAAGCCCAGTTCGCGGAACTCCAAACCCTGGGCGAACTGACGCAGGTCGCGTGGAAGCACGACGTGCAGACCATGATCGAAGGCCCCGGTCACATCCCGATGCATTTGATCAAAATCAACATGGAAAAGCAGCTGGAGGAATGCGGCGAAGCCCCCTTCTATACCCTGGGCCCCCTCACCACGGACATTGCGCCCGGCTATGACCACATCACCTCGGCGATCGGGGCGGCAATGATCGGCTGGTACGGCTGTGCCATGCTCTGCTACGTCACCCCCAAGGAGCATCTGGGGTTGCCGGACAAGGATGACGTGAAGGACGGCATCATCGCTTACAAGATCGCGGCGCACGCCGCCGATCTGGCCAAGGGCCATCCTGGCGCGCAGATTCGCGATAACGCCCTGTCAAAGGCGCGCTTCGAATTCCGCTGGGTGGATCAGTTCAACCTCGGATTGGACCCTGATCGCGCCCGGGCACTCCACGACGAGACGCTGCCCGCGGAGGGGGCCAAGGTGGCGCACTTCTGCTCCATGTGCGGCCCGCACTTCTGCTCCATGAAGATCACGCAGGATGTGCGGGATTACGCCGCCAGTCACGGGATCCCCGAATCCGAAGCCTGGAGAAGGGGATGCAGGCCAAGGCAGCGGAGTTTGTGAAAAGTGGCGGCGAAATCTACCAGAAAGCTTGATCGAGACCACGAATCCCCCCTCCATTCCTGCTCGATGCGCGGACGAGAGCTTGCTCCATGGGGCAGACCCTGCCGGTCGAGGCCATGGAGGAGAAACCGATGAAGATCCAGGCGAATTAGGGGCGATGGACGATCTCGGCCGGGCCTTCGTCTCTTTCCTTCACCAGGTCGCGGTTGGCGGCATGGTGGCGCTGCTCTTGATCCCCTTTGAGGCCATCAGCCGCCAGTTCTTTCGGATCGCTGGTCTGATCCTCCTCACGGTAGAAGGACTGGCCCTCTGGCGGACCGGAGGAGAGGGATGGATTCAGGGGTGGTCCGGTGCCCTCTTTGTCGCGCTCCTACTGGCGTTCACCGTGATTTGGTTCGTCCCCGGTACTCCGGGCGCGACGGTCCTGCATCGCTTCGGCATTGTTGCGGGGGTATTTCTCCTGGTGGCCGATGTCCTGCGCTATCCGATTGCCGGGGCGGGGCCGTTGGGGATCGTCATGGGCGCGACTAATGCGCTCACCTCGGCCCTCCTGCTCGGGACGGCGCTGGTTGGGCTTCTCCTCGGGCACCGATATCTGAACGAACCGCATCTGCCCGTTTCTCTGATCAAGCGCCTCTCCGATGTCTTCTGTATGGTTATTCTACTCCAGGGGGCCCTGCCGGCGCTCTTCACGCTCCTGGTCTATAGTTTTGGGGGGTCAAACTTGGTGGGGGAGTGGTTGCGCCTCTTGGGCGAGCACTGGGCCCTCCTCTTTGGCCGGATGATCGTCGGGATCGGCGCCTCCTTAGGGGTTGCGCTGGTGATCTTGAATTGTTTACGCCTCCCCAACGTCCAGGCGGCCACCGGTTTTTATTACGTAGCAGTCATCACGGTTTTTCTTGGCGAATTTCTGGGCCGCTACCTCCGCGCATTCGCATCACTTCCCTTTTAGGATGCTAGAAGGCTACGACGCTAGGAGGCTAGAACGCTTGATCTTTCCGAGCGTACCAGCATTCCAGCCTACTAGCATCCGATCCGTGCGGCCCGCGGGTCCTGTCGTCGGCCGACCCATCCGTCCTCGGAGACTCCACGCACCATTTCATCACGAGCCAGATTGCGGTGGCGAGATTCTCCTGCGGTCGGATGGGAACGAAAAGGCAGCACCTCCACGACCCTCGCTCCGGGCCTCCCGCGGCGACCCTGCGCGGCGGCTTACGGCCTGGGTCCCTCCGTGTTCACGCTCCGTGCAGAGCCCAGAAGCACGGATCGCGCCTCGGTTTCCCAGGCCGTCGCTCGCCG
>LDXR01000026.1 GCA_001443495.1 candidate division NC10 bacterium CSP1-5
CATTGAACTAGAGGAGCGCGTTAAGACCATGCAGAGGACCTTAGATGCCTGGGCTGAACATACCTCTGGGCAGTTCTCGTTTAGTGAAGGGATGCCAGAGTTGCTAGTGAGAATCAAGCATCTAGAGAAGTGCGCGGCGTGCCCGTTTGCGGAGGCGAAATGAGCTGGCGAATCTACAGTAGTCTTGTGGTGGGCTTATTGTATGGGCTCTTCATGGGTCTTAGCGTGGGCTGCTGCTTCAAGACCATCGATCCGATGCCAGTGTATCTGGGCGATGGAGTGAATACCAAAGTCCGCGAAGCCTGGCTAAAAGCACAGCGCAATCTTCAAGACCAGGGCCTCAGCGCTATGGATCTAGCCCGCGCGCGTCCTGAGAACTTCAAGTTTCACATGGTGGACCGGCGCTTCTACTGTGGAGGCAAATACGTGCAGGGCTGTTTTACCCCACACGACCGTGTTGTGAGATACATTGACGAGGACCGCATTCTAATCCACGAGTCCATGCACGCTATTACTTTTAGCCTCGGAATATACGACCCGCGACACGAGAAGTTCGAGTATCCTCACTAGGAGACTTTATGCACGTCTGGGGCGAAGAAGGTGTAGACTGGAAGGGCATCGACGATGCGGCTAGCTATATCGCGCTGAATCTCAGACGGTGGGGCCGAATCCAGGTCACAGGTTACAAGGAGAAGTGGGGAACCGTTCGTGTATACTGCCACTTCGGCTGCGAGGCCCTATTCTGGTTCGTGTATCCGGGATGGGTGTACTACCGGTGGCCGGACTGGGTTGCGAAGATCGACCGGAGCGATATCTCGCACTTTCTTTGGAGGGCGTTTGAGTGGATCCTCGTGCCCTATCAAGTGTGCATATACAAGGCTGTCTATAATAAGGCAATAAAGCGGTGGCCACATTTAAGGCAGGAGATACTAACGGACTGCGATTACCCTGATCTTGTTATGTCGAAAGAAGTCCAGAGGGAATATGGGTGGATCGACTCTGACTCTTAGGGAGGCCAAAATGAGCCACATTCTCTACACAGACATTGACGGCGTGTTGTTACAGTTTATCCCGACTCTCCTGGACGTGCTAAAAGAGCGCAGGGAAATCCCCTGCGATGTCCTAGAAGACGACGTGAGCACGTTCTATATTGAGGAGGCCCTTGGCCTGCCTCCGTCTGTTGTGGCCAGCGCCATGAGCGAGGTATGGACACGGCCCCTACCCCCCTACCCTGGAGTACAAGACATGCTGGGAGAGCTGAATGCGATGGTTGAGGTGGTGGGGCTCACGGATCGGCCCTCGACGCAATCCCTAGAAGCCGCGAAGCGTGATCTCGCGGACTTGTGCCTGTTACAGTGGCACTCGGTGGACTCGGACAAAAAGGTGGATGTCGTGCGTCACCGTCTCATGTTAGACGGTTTCGTGTTCGTACTGGAAGACAAGCTCAAGACTATTACTAGAATGCTTGATCTGCCCGGTCAGGACCGCCTGTTTCTCTACCTGATGGACCGTCCGTGGAACAACTCGATGGACCTGAGAGGGATCAGACGGGTCTATACGCACGCGGCAGTGGTGGATGATGTGCGGTGGCAATTGGGGAGGGTAAGATGAGGGAGGACTGGATAGAGAACTCAATACTGCCTGAACCTGAATACGAGAAGTGGTTAAGAATTATATCCACGGCTCATGCCGCCCAACAGGAACTCCCCTTTGCTGAGTTAGAGGTACATACCGCTACAGGAAACGAGCCCTCGCCCCCGTGGGTAACAATTTTCGGCCCAGAGGATCCAGCTCCTTGTACCTGCCCCCTCCAATCCCTCATGCGCGAGGGATGTAAGTGCGGTGGTATATGATAAAGGCTCTATACTCTCTCATGTTTCTGGCTGGCGTTTTTATGCTGTTCATATGGGCCATCAAAAACATCATACTGGTAATTGGTGTAATTCTGATCTACATGGCGGTAGGGTATCTCAATGACCACGTGGGCGAATAAAAAGCGAAAGTCCCAAAACCCATACCGCGCTGCCAATGGCCTACCCTAGGCGCCACGGCCCCCCAACTCCGAGATTTCCAACGGGCCCGCGCTGTGGGGCCTATACGGACGAGATAAGTGGCGTAGTGCACCCAGAGTGTCCCTATCGCGCCACTTCTTTCGGCTACGCGCCATATAGCGGGAATTGCGACACATCCACATTCCTGTTTTTGCTAGAGGCTCTAGGCGCGGATGAAGTAGAGGCCGGGGCACCTGCTGTGGGCCCTACGGGGGGAATATTTAACAAGCTCCTACACGAGAATACGCCTATTCTGCGTTCCGAGCAGGTGGTCGCGAACGTGGTGTGCTGTCGCCCCGTAGAATGGGAAAGCGATGACAAAGGGGGCCAGCGTACTGTGAGGCAAGAGTGGAGCGGGGACATGGTTAATGCCAAGCCTTCCGCTGGGCAGATTAGGGAGTGTTGGACCCGTTACGGGAAGCCCCTCCTAGAAGCCTTTCAGGGCAAGTACATTATTGGTCTTGGTAAGACGCCCATACACGCTATGACTGGGCATCCCTACTCTATATCCAAACTGAGGGGAACCATCTTCGAGCCTGGGGAGCTAGTTCCCTGTGTAACATGTAATGGCTCGGGTAAGGTCTCGGGTCGGACCGTAAAGTGTAAAGAGTGCAAGGGTCACGGGACGCTCAAGTGTCCGACCTGCGCCAAGTGGACGAAGCACGGAAAGAAATGCGGAGCTAGTAATTTTACTCAGTGTCTTGAGTGCAAAGGTACTGCCTCCGTCCCCGGCAAGACTAAAAACTGCCTCGAATGTGACGGCGCTGGGCGTACATCAAAGGACCCCGATAATGTCTACGTCTGTGAACAGCTCAAGCCTGGTCAACTCTTATTCCCCACCTACCACCCCGCCATGCTTATGCGAGAGCCGACTATGTGGCCTGTCGTGGCCCGCGATTTCTCTCGCATGGCAACTCTTGAGAATGAGCTTCACATCTCAAACGCAACCACTATCCATGAGTTTCCCCCCGCCGGGGCCACACTTGAGATGCTTCAGGCTCGTAGCTTCAGTGTTGATATTGAAACTTCTGGGGGTCTGGACCCATCCGAAGGCGATATTGTCTGTGTCGGAGCTACTGACCGTATCGGTACAGGCTATGTATTCGATCCTGACGATGAGCGAGTCGCAAGAGTGCTTAGTGGCGACGAAATTGTTGGGCAGAACTTCGTTCTTTATGATCAGTGGTGGCTGTACAACAAGGGCCACCATATCCCTGAGACGACCAAGATATGGGATACTCGGTACGCTGGGAAGCTTTGCAACCCAGACACCCCTAATGACCTCGTATACCTTACCGGAGAGTTCGCCAACCCTCCGATTAGAGGTTATTGGAAGACCACGCAAAATTACCGTCACCACAAACCGCGCGTCGCTTGCATTGACGTTGACGCTACACTGAGGGTCGCGCAGGGGCAGCGGGATTATTTGAAATGGACTGGTCAGCTCTCGCTTATGGAAAACTACATCATCCCGCTTTCCCGCGTGACGTTTGAGATGCGTGCGGCGGGCATGAAGATAGACAAGTCGCGGATGAAAGACGCCTCGGCGGCGATTGAGAAGACACTAGTTGAGGAGCGGGCTTTCCTGCCAGATTGGGGGGGCACTAGAACCGAGAACCAACACGCGCGGGTTCAGGAGTGTCTGTACGAGACGCTCAAGCTACCGACCCAAAAGAAACGCGGTACGGGAAGGCCGACCGCCAACGCCGAGGCTTTAGAGGAACTCCGATCTCGCTTACAGACCGGGCATAAGTCGGTTAAACACGTCAATGAGGAGGATACAGATGACGGAATCTCATTCATCAACAGAATCCTGGAACTGCGAGATATGTCGAAGTTACAGACTTCTTTTCTCCGCTACAGGCTATCTGGAAGTTTCGTTCACCCTGCTCTCAGTCTTGGAGGATCTGCGAAAGGTAAACATGAAAGCGGTAGGGGGACCGCCTCTTTTAGATTCTCATGCACAGACCCTAATGCACAGCAGATCCCTGATTGCCGATGTTCAAAAAAGTGTTACGGAACTAACTTGGACTGCAGAGGCGCTAGATACATATTTATCCCAGACCAGCCCGACTGGGAAGTGATGTCGGTTGACCTGGCGCAGGCGGAGATTGTGGGCTTTCTCTACCTCGCGGAGGAGTGGGGGATTCTGAAAAAGGTACTTCACGAGGGTCTTGACGCGCATCAAGCCGTGGCGAATCAGATATTAGGGAGGGACGCGAGCAAGCCTGAGCGGGACGACTTCAAGACTACTACCTTTGCTATCCTGTTTGGCGAACAAGAGCGTACTACCGCCGCCCGCCTGCACCGCTCACTTGACGAAATCCACGCCGCCCGTGACGCCTACTTCAAGATGCTCCCCGGTGTTGACGACTACCGGACATCCGTGATAGAATCCTGTAAAAGACGTGGCTATGTCGAATCCCCGTTTGGCTTCAGGCGATACATTCGGCTCGACCGGAGTACCGGGCGCGCGGCTAACCAAGCCTGCAACGCCCCCATCCAGAACATCCCACCAACTGTCATCGGCAAGGCCATGCTCCGAATGTATCGCCAGCTCCCCAAGCCCGCGCGCCTGTGGATGCAGGTTCACGATGAGGTGCTCATAGTGTATCCTAAGAACCTGCGCGAGGCCGTGCGAGACTGCGCCTTGTCCAACCTCCGCGCCGAGGTGCCCGAGATGCCCGCGCCTGTGCTGGGCATGGCCGGGGGGCTCAAGTTCAATGTAGACTGTGAGATAGGGCCGAACTGGGGCGCCTTGCGTAAATATAGCGAGGTGGTGGGGATGGAAAGGGAGGGCAAGAATCCGTGGATACCGACAAGCTAGAAACGCCAGATTGGCTGTTCAAACAGTTGAAGTCAGTATTTAACTTCTCGTTTGATGCGGCGGCCAGCGCGGGTAATAATAAGTGTACGCTATGGTCTGACTCTCTAGACACGGACTGGAAGGAAGTCGCGAGGGGAGGGGTGGTATGGTTGAATCCCCCATACTCGAATCCTGGGCCCTTTCTCGCTAAAGCTGCGGACGAGGCGGTAAGGGGCGTAACAACAGTAGCTTTGATCAAGGGTGATCCCTCGACCCGTTGGTGGCAGGTCTTTGTGGAAGGTGTGGCTACTCTAGTGTGGATCCCCAATAGAATCCGATTTAATTTGAACAGAAAACCCACAAAATACCCTGCGTCCTTCCCCTCCGTTCTTGCTGTCTATTGGGGAGTAAAATGGAAGCCGTAAGGAGGGCAGGAACTGTGGTGCCAGATTATAACGAAAAACTAATTGTGGGTAATGGTGTTTACATGTGGTGTAAGTGGTGTGATAAACTCGTAAAGATGAACAAATTTATCTTGGGCAGTCTTCACATATGTCTGACCGAGGAAGAGAAATATGTAAAGGCCAAGAGGTTAGGGTGGAAAAATTTAAGCTAGTACCCTGGGAGGATCGTAGTGGAGCAACGGGCCGATTTATTTTGCGTCTTCCTTATTCTGATATTTCCCTCATTGTGGACGAGGTTGGAAAACTGGTTTCCAAGCCTGCGGCGCTTTTGCCTCCACACGAATCGGACCAAAACTTCACCGCCCGATGTGCCGCAGTCGCGAGGGATAAATTTCCTGAACACAAAGTCATGGTCGCGGTCGGGCGGAGCAACAGGAAAGAGTCAGAAAGTTTCCTTCGAGTCCTTGTCTCCGGTGAATTCGACGCCTTTGCTTTGCCCGTGGACATTGGAGGAAACTACACACTCCATCTCGCAGGCTTCTGGGACGCGGCTCGACTTCTCCAACCCTCTTGTTGGTATCACATATGTGGCATGTCCCTGCCACTGGTGCACAGCTTGGAACCGACGAGTGCGCGAACAGGGGAGTGGACGTGGGGGGAGGAGGAACTTTAGTTGAGCAACTCCGAACTCCTCAAACTCATCACCTCCCTCGAATCCGGCTCGCGCCCGGACTTGCGTGACCTAAGCGCCTGGTTAGCCTCTCGTAACGACATTAGCGAGGACGACTGGGAAAAGGTCCAGGCGGCTCTTATAAAGGCATACAAATTCTCTGGCCCCGAGCAGCTTAGCCAGGAACTAAAGCGTCCCTCGTTCACGCGCGTTACGAACTACAAGGACGACTTTAGTCCCCTTCTTGACGAAGTGAACATGGGAGGCTGGCTCCGGCGATTCGTCGAGCACACGCGCAATATGGAGGCCCCCACCGCATTTCACTTCGCCTCGGCTCTTACCGTGCTCGGGGCGAGCCTCCGTCGTAGAGTATTCGTGGATCAGGGCTATTATAAAATATACCCAGCCATGCGTACAATGTTGGTGGGGCCCTCGGGCACCGTAAAGAAGTCTACAGCATCAGGCTACGCCGTTAAAGTGGGCCGTGCGGCGGGTTGCTACAATAACCTGATGAACACGGGCTCGGGCGAGGCCCTTCTATCTCAGCTCGCCAAGCTGTGCAAAATGCAAGGCGAATCTACGGGCCTCGTGTACGTCTCCGAGATGTCCACGCTTATCAACAAGTCCGACTACAACATCAGCCTCGTGCAGCTCCTTACCGACCTCTTCGACGATGCGGATCGAAAAGAGAAACAGACCAAGTCAAGCGGCAAGGAGATTCTCGATAACATAGCCGTCTCGTGCTTACTCGGCACGAACGAGGAGTTTCTAGTTGAGTCCGTTCCCCCCTCCGCGCTGGCCGGGGGCATGATGTCTCGATTCTTAACCTGGTATCAGGAGGATACGGATAGGGAGTTCCCCCGACCTATCCTTGCGGACCCCAAGGAATATGAGAGTCTGGTGGGGGATCTCACACGAGTGGGGTTTGTAAAAGGTCCAGCACACACAGACGCGGAGGCCGACAAGTGGTATGAGGCGTGGTATCGGGGGCGCAAGGACCGACGCCCAGTGAATGAGCGTTTGGCCGCGTTTTGGCAGCGGATACCGGACCACCTACTGCGCCTGGGAATGTTGTTCTCCGTATCCGACAACCCAGATCAACGCGAGAGCGTAGAGATAACGGAAACTCACCTAATTCAGGCCGAGGCGGTGCTCGCCTGGGTTCTCAAATATCTCCCTCGTGTCTACGCCTACGTGGACGTGACTGGGTATGGCAGAGAGACCCAGCGGATAATCACATTTATCCGTAACCGAGGCGGCTACGTGGGAGGGAGCGAACTCGGGCGCAAGATGAGCGGGAGGATGTCGGCCCGGCTGCTAGATGAGCACTTGACTACCCTGACCCGCCATAATATAATAGAACGTATCAAGGCCACACCGTGGGAGAGCAGCGAGTACGGCTATAGGCTGGTGAGGAAGGAGGAGGAGCTGTGATTACCGCCACACAGTGTGAAGGCTACACTTGTTACAAGGTCCACCTGGAGGACGAAATATCGCGCGTCCGTATCCACTTTCACACCCCAGGCTCGCTCCGAGACCCTTACATGCGCCAACTCTCTATCGAGGCCCACGAAATAGGCCCAGTATTCGACGCCAACGAGGTCGTGCGCGGAGACGAGAAGGACTGCGACCGCGAGTTCTAACTAAAAAGGGGCCCCTCGGCTGGGAACCGAAGAGCCCCTTTCTCTGTGGAAGGAGGAGAGGAAGCAGTTTATGCGGTCGTGCTTCGGGACCGGTCGGATTACTTCGTCTTGAGTCCCTTCAACGCCAGCGCAACATCCACTGCGCCCTGGCTCACGAAGTAACCTAAGATCAGATTCACGATCAGCTCGATAGTGGCATCGTCTAGGCCCGCAAACTCGCGCAGGAGGACAGTGAGGATACCCCCAATTAGCGCGGCGGCTTTCTTTGATGTGAGAAAAGCCTTCAGTAGCTGTAGCATTTACACTCCCTAGTTAATTAGTTTTGGCCTGTTTTCGGCCAGTTTAACGTAGTTCAGAAAATCCACAACAGCGTTAATCAAAGTACCAAGTTTTTCTCGTCCCATGGGGTCGGTTATGATAGATAGGAATGCTAGAGCCGCGCCAGACTTTCTCAGCTCCGCATCTGTCTCGCGGATCTCCTCGACCACATTAGTGAGAACGGCTTCCTTTTTCTCTTCGCCGCGGCCCGACCCCCGAAAATACTTCTCAGCAGTTTGAATGGCCGGGATCAGTACATTGAGGACAGTCGCGATGGCTTTGATATTCATTCTCCACCTTCCACCGTGGAGTCTAACACACTATCTGGGGGGTCGCAAGGAGCAGCTACAAGATGTTGTTGGGGCGGGACTTACGTAGCATCGACATACTGGAACTTCCTCCTGAACAGCCCGTTCTTCTGGAACGTCTTGACCAGGATGACCGGCGCGCCGATGGCCCTGGGGCTTAGCATCTTCTCCTCGATATAGGTCTCGGTATCTTCTACGTACCCCTTTAACCACCCCCCCGTCACTACCGCAATAGCCTTGTTCTCGACTATCTGGCCCCCACGCGCTATCATTCGCTCAATCTTCTTGTAATCGCACTCGTGCATGTGACCCATCAGATAGACATCTGCCTCGGGCCAGTAGGGCACTACGTTATCGACTAGCTTGCCCACGGGAAACTTTCGCGAGCCAACGCCGTGGTGGGCCCATATGTTGATCGTACCACGATTTTTGTCATCCGGGCGCTGGAAGCGCATCGTGAGATAGCCGCACTTATTGAGATAGGGGGCCTCAAGCGCATTAGCTATATACTGATCCGTGTTCGTGCCGTCCTTGAACTCGTAGTAGTGATGACCCGATAAGAGCCCCATCCATCGCCCGGTCGTGTGCTGGACGATTTCGAGAAAATCGTCTGCCAGCCTCCGCGCCGCTACACTGATAAAGCTCTCTGTGGGCTGATACATTTTGGCCTTGCCAACAGAATCCCGGTTCGAGGGCGACATGAAGTCGATATAGTCACCCATCCCGATATAATGGACGTTAGGGAAATTATCCTCAACAAACGCCATGTGGCGCTTGAAGGCATTGACGGCCACCGCACGGAACCCTTCCACGTCAGGGTCAATCAATTGCAAATCCCCAATCGGCGCGATGGTGAACTCGGACATCTCCTCCGAGAAGTCCTCTCTGGCTATAACCCTGGGCTCAAACTCTCTCAGCTCCAAGCAGTCCTCCTTCCAGGTTAGACTGTAGATCTTGAGCAACTAGATGGAATACACTCCATGCACGCTACGCTTATAATGCGCGAGGCTTCGGCCTCCATCCTCCATTTGTCCTCTGACGGGTCTTTGGTAAAGAACCTCACGCTTAGTGTTGATCTAACAGTCGTGGGAAACTCTTCGCTATAGATCTCATCAATTGGGGGCAAGCCGATAACGTCTTCCTTAATAATCCCCACGCGCTCGCACCAGTAGGTGACGGTGTAGTTGATGCTCCAAAGCAAATAGCGCGAGGGCGGCGCGAAGGTGCCTTCTTGGACATTTAACAGATCATCGTCTAGTCGCATCTCGATCTTACTCTGCGAGCCCAGCGGCGGTAGCTTCCCACCCATCACGAGGGTGAAGAAAAACTCCCTTCCCACAACAGCCTCGGGCCGGGCTAGATCGATGGTTAGGCGAAAGGGACCTTCGGTTACGGTAAGGGGCTTGGCACAGGCGGCGAGAAAGGCAAGGGCAAGGATAAGTCGTTTCATTTTCTCCCCCTATCAGCTAGGCTAATATGGTTGAAGTCGCCAAAATCTCCTCCCCAAGCGCACAAAGGATCTAGGGATTTCCATACAGAGCCCAATGTTTGCCACTCGGGGCAATCACTTTGCATCCATCTCCCCCCCACAAATAGATTCATGTCTGCTGCTAGCCTATCGTAGTGGAGTGAGCCGGGCATATGCCCGTCTAGATCCCCTCGGTAGAAATCCGAGAATGTAAGATCCCAGCCACGAGCGGTGGCATAACAGATAAGTATACCAACTAGCTTGGCGAAGAGGCTCTGTTTCTCTCGGAGAGTCACTGACCTCTTCCCGCAGAAGGTCTCGTCCGCTCATCTAGCTTCGTGCCGATCTCCGCGAGCTGTACTTTGATGGCCGTTAGCTCGCTTTTAATTAGATCCAACTGGCTCGTCTGCACGGCCTTCATGACCGCCACCTCAGCGCGCACGCTGGCGTATTGGGAGTTTCCTACAAAAGTGGAAATCCCCCCACCCAGTGCGAACGAGGCGATAAGCCCGGCTACCCACTTCCACAATCCATTCCCGTTGGCTACACCCATCCCGCTACTACCTCCGCCAGTATATACAAGTCCCCATAAGAACGCAACTTAGTTACCTCTGGGCCATCCAGCTAAAGCCCCCGGCCCCAAGCCCCTCGACTGAATGGAAAAAGAATATGCAGCCCCGCTCGGGTCGGCATGAGTCCGCATAGCGCTGGATTCGAGCTTGGCTCTCTGTTACTAGATGCCACCCGAACGTCTCCACGTCTGCCGCGCTACCGTAGGCCGTAGTCTCGCTGAGAACGGCGAGACCCCCATTTTGCCCCACAATGTCCTCAATTTGAGACGGCGTGGGGTCCTGTGGCGAGTTGCCAGAAGTGCGCCAGGGGTGGAAGTCCGGGAAGTCTGAGCCCAAGCCCCCATCGTAGCGGTATTTGCCAGAGGGCCAGCCTAGGCTCAGATCAGTGCTCACGAGGTGGCCTGAGCGGCGCTTAAGGAGCCCAATAAGGTGCGTGACCTCGCTATGGTCGATACTGGAGCGGGGGTGGTCGTATTCGTTTACAGCCTCTAGCGCCAGGTTGTGGTAGTCCCGAGTGGCCGTGGCTACATTGAGCGCCCAAGACTCAACCTTGCGAAAGGGGGTCCGGTCCTCCTTTACTGTACAGGCGACTATAATCAGCCCGTACATGTCCTCTTCGGCTAGGATATGGAGGGTCTGTTTCAGGTCATCCAGCGCACCGTCTTCGATCCCCCTACCTTTAGGTAGCAAGCCCCCCGGCCAGCTCTGGGTCTCGGCACATATCCTGGCCGTGTTATATCCATGGCGCCGGGCCTGGCGCAGGACCATCCGTTGGATATTCTCGTGCTGTGTGGGCAGCGCGAAGGCGCTAAAGCCGTGAACATCCGTCAGCGAGAACATGGGCCCCGCATCAAAATCAGGTTCTTGTGTGGGCGGCGGGGGAACAATCGGAATGTCTGGTGCAGTCACAACTCCGTCGCCACAAAAGGCTAAAAGTAGCACAACCGAAAAGGCTAACATCGCTCTTATCATAACTGGAGGGCGCGGGGGAGGGGGCGTACCAGGAGAAACACCCCCATCGTTTTCCGAGGGCCGAACTCGGACCCCGCTAACCCGTCTGTAATAGTAGGATTCGCAAGTCGAGGGGTAAGCCCCGGCGTTTGCGCTCCTTTACGGCCGTGTTCATATCTGTTCGCGCTCTGTTTATAGCGCTGTTTATAATGTCACGTTGCGTTTCTATCGAGAGAGTAGCAAAGCCCAAGGTATTGTTTATGGCTTTCTGCGCGGCCCTTCGCTCTGCTTTGCCTTTAGCCAAGAGGATGGTATTCTTCTCCCTCTCTGTTAACTTGATGCCCTCTTCTCTCGCGAATACTGGGAGGCTTGGGCGGCCGGGAAGCACGCCCCTGTCGGCTAGATAGTTAACTAGCGGATCCTGCGAGCGTTGGACCTGGCGCGGACCAAAGATCCGTTCAATAAATCCACCTGGAACCTCTGGTGATTCCCCAAAGGTCTGAGCACCGCGTTCTGGGACTCCGGCTCGCTCGCCTGGTATGCGCTCGGAAATCCTCTCCACTCCGACCCCTCCAGTAAGCCTAGGATCTAGGGCCCTGGCAACTTCGCTAACTAGCCCGATGGGCTGGAATACTCGTAAAACCGAATCGCTAAACGACTCTTTAGCCCGTCTCCCCTCCATGAGATTGGTGATAAACTGGGCCATGTTGGGAAGGAAGGTCGCGTCCATAGCGCTGTGCAGGGAAGAGATTGAAAACTGTTCGGCGAAGTCTCCGGGCGTTTGAATTTTGCCAGCCTTGTGTTTCTCCACCATGTTGGAGGCTAAAGACAGAAGGCCCGCTGGGGGTCCCCATCCCCTGTAACTTACCCAACGGTCGCCAAGTTTCACGGAATATGGGGCCCATCGCCCAGCGCGGATAGCAGCATCTTTCTCGCTGTCGGTAAGGTGTTCCCCGGCGCCAGTGATTACCCCGGCGTCGGCCAGAGTACCAGCAGCGGCCACACCGGTTAGCCCTACCATCCCCCGTTGGAAACTGAGCTTACCCATCTCCCTCGTAGGGGAGTCTTTGGCAAGCATACGTAGCCCACCCAGGAGAATGTTGGCGGGATTGTACTCAAGAGTCCGCTGTGCAATGACAGAAGGGGTCCTGACAAATGGCGCCAGGACGTAAGGACCGAAAAATGGTATTTGTCGGAATAGTCTGCCAGCATCTATTACTTTCTGTGTCGCGCCGGAAATGTTGTGCTCGCGGAACGATACCCGCCGTGCGGTGTCCCAGGCATCGGCAATTTCTCCATCATTGAGGTTAGAAAGGTTCTCTACAAACCGCTTCCCGAACTTTGCGCTAGACACACCCTCAGCAGCCGTCTTCTGAGATGCACGTAAATTGGCTTGGAGATTGAACGCTATGGTAGTAAAAAAATCATCCTGTGCAGAGTTAAACCTTCCCGGCGTGAAGGGAATACGACTCAATATGTCCCGCAAGCCGTTACCCTGCCTTAGCATTACGACGCCCTCAAGTAGCTCCTCGGGTATCTGTGCTCCACCCTGCTTGAGCTGTTGGGCTATTTCAGGCGTGACTCGGCCTATGCGCTGGAGTTCATCAATATATTCTTTAGGTAGCCTACCTTCTGCTATGACTTCTCGTAATTCCCTATTTATTCCAGTTCTCCAGCCCTCTGCCGCACTACGCCATCCATCGAATATGGCATTCTTCATTCCAGCGTAGACGTGAAAGTTTCGTGCTTTAGCTCCAGAGGAAACCCCTTGCGCTACGGTATTGCCCATTGTGCCTAGAAAGTCACGGACTCGGCCAAACGGGGAACTCATATAGGCGTTTAGGATAAGGGACTGCGCGGGGAGCTTGCGTGTGGCCTTTTGAGCGCGGTCAACGGCTCTCCTCACTACGCCTGGGGCATCGGGTGAGCTGGAGATTAGGCGGTCAAGTTGAAAGAAGCCTGCTTCGTCAGAGATGGCCGTGCGAGGAGCGGGGAGATCAAGCAGGACTTTCTGAGCCTCTTGCGCTAGTTTAGGCTCATTACCCAAAGCCCTATTAATCGCCGATATGGCTCTCATCCCGCTCTGTTCAACCTCCGTCGCCATCGCCTGGCGCTCTTCTGGCGTGAGCCGCTCCATAAACCTGCGCGTGGTCTTATCGTCGAAGCCGTAGTCTTTGGTGAAGTGCTTCTTGACGATAGTGTCGTACTGAAATTGGGGGTCACCAATGAGGCGCCTAAACGGCTGAGTCCCCACGTCTGCCGCCCGCGCACCGCTCGGCAACTCCTCCACGAGTCCCTTCTTGAGCGTGAGTTTGGGGAATTTTGAGACTAGGTTCGCTGCACCTACGTCATCTGAGACTTCACGTAGTCCTTTAGCTATCGTGGGGCTAATTGGACTTCTGGGCCCTAGTAATGCGCCCCCTATCGCCCCCGCACCTCCCATAAGCACAGCCTCACCTAGCGTGGTCTCGCCGGGCTCGAATGTGGCGGCAATAGCCTCGGTCGCGCCGAGCGCGGCTCTCGGGAGGAGCGTCCCTGCCGCTGCGGGCGCCGCACCGAGAAGGAACGGTGCTAACGCTCCCGCCGTTCGCGCGGACAGGAGACCCTCACCGGTCTCCTCTCGTGGAACGGCGGCGGGTTCTACGACTTGTTGGGGGCCGGGCGCGAGCCCAGTCAGTCCTAGCCTGGACCTAATAGCCTGCCGAGATATTTCCCCCGCCTCTACCAGCCCAGCACCAAAGCCTGTTAGGTCTTGTGCAGCGGGCTCGGGCCCGACGAATGGCGTAGCAGCCTCGGCTAGTGACTCCGGCGGAGCCGCTGCGCGAAGCCCGCCCTGTATGATATCCGCTAAGGTGGTGGCTTGTGGACGGTCCTCTGCCCGTTGAAAGAAGATCCGCAATTGCTCAAGAGGGCTTGGCGGCATTATTGGAGTACCGAGCTAACGTTAGGGAATAGTCTAGCTACCAACTCGCGAATCTCATCGTCCGACCTTCCGGCAGACTTGTGAAGCTCTACAAACTGAAGCAACATTTGGGCTACGCCCTGTGTCTGGTCTGGCGGGATGTTACCTCCCTGCTCAAGCGCCACTTCTAACGCCTGGAGCTGTGGGACGAATTCGGGCTGGAGCTGGCCGGTGAGACCTTCAGCCTGCTCTCTCTGTGCTCTCGCGATTTGCTCCTGTTGTCTACGCTCCGCTGTCTCGAAGCCAGGGAACACAGATGCCGGGTCGATACCACGAATTTCGAGGTCCTCGCGGGCCTGGGCGAAGTTTAGTTGACCGCCCTTGTCTTGTGAAGCTCTTGCTGCTTTGAGCACGGAATCGGCCTCGCCCCTGATTCTCTTGGCCTCATCTTGCGCCGCCTTTTGTTGAGCCTCCTCCTCTTCCTCCCGCGACACAACCCTCCTACTAGTGACTTCCTGTTTGATAGGGGTCTCGCGCTGGGCTAGGCCCGCCACCTCACTAGCAGCTTGGAGGGCCGCCGCCTCGGTAGGATCTACTTGGGCGTTAATAGCTGCACCACGAGGACCAAACAGGGCCGCAGCCCTTGTCAGATCAGCCCTACGTCTGGCGTCCTGTGCTGCACGGGTAATGAACTCGCGAGGGTCCATGGACTGCGAAGGTACTCCCAACTCTGAGACGTTCCCCTTAGCACTCAACAGATCTTCGTTGGTGAATGTCGGGACCTGCCCACCGGCCTGGAAACCCATTAGCTTTTTCATCTTCTTGACAAGCGGGTCCCTGCTCTTGGACTTCTCAAGCTCGCTCATCAGGTTGACGTGCAACACGCCCTCGCCACCCTGGGCCAGAATTGGCACTGAGTCGGGCGGGACGCTAGGGCCCCTTATTTTGCCCCCGACGTTCATGCGAGGAACACTAGTTCTAAGAAAGTCCCCTAAGCCCCCCCCTAACTGTAGCGCCCCGCGCTGGAAGTCTGTAGGTTGCCCAATTCCCGTACCCATCGCGCCGAAAGGCCCTCTAGTGGCTTGACCAAGCCTCTCAACAAAAGCTAGTGGATCGAAAACGTCTCGCCTACCAACTGGTTGCCGCCTTCGCGCTAATTCTGCCTCAGTCAATCTGCGCTGTCGTTCCTCCTCAGCAGCTCGAATTGAGCGCATGAAGTCGTCACTACCTGCGAAACCCCCCCTAGGGACTGGGAATTGGGCCTGCGGTAATGGAGCCCTCCTTGTAAACTGCCGCCCGAACAGCAAGTTGCTCAGGAAATCCCCTAGGTCCCCACGCCCTGCGCTGCCCACGCGACCCCCGGCCTGAAACCTAGGGCTACCTACAGAGAAAGTGTTGATACCTGGGCTACCTATACCTCTTCGGATAGCCCCAGACCCACCCCCACCCATAAAGCCGCCCCCAGCGGGCCCAAGGTTCATCTCGTTGCCTAGCGTCGGAAGCAAACTCTGCGCGAGGCCGGATTGCCCACCTAGCCCCGTGGACCGAGCCTGAAGTTCCTGCCCAGCCGCTTGTCCCGCAACGCCCCCAGCGGTTCCGAGCGCGCTCAGGCGCTGGCCTGAGGCATCCAGTCCTGGGCCTAGAGCCGACAGTTGACGGCCTGTGGCCGCCTCGCGGGCCTGTAGTCCTCCGAGGATACCCGTCTCCCCCACTTGTGCGGATAAGTTCCCGGCGGCACGAGCTAGCGCTGACGTGCGAGCCGAGCTAGAGCCCAGCCCCAGTGCGCCAAGCTGCTCATTAATACCGCCCGTTAGGTCCTGGAAAGTTCGCCCGGCGCGAGCCTGCGCCACATCCGTGAGCGCGCCCACATCCGTAGGTAGCCCGGTTTGCAGTAGCCCAGTTAGCGTGCCTTGCGCTGCGCCCCCGACCGGCCCACCGAACGGGTCAAACTGGCGCAGTTGTCGAGTAATACCCCGCTGCGCGCCCGTGTTAGCCTGGAGCCCACCAAACCCGGTAAACAGGTTCGGTATGACGTTCGAGACCTCGCCGCCAGCCTGGAATCTCTGTAACAGGGCCCGCGCTGGGACCCTAATGGTTGCTCTTGTCTTGCCTGCCACTTGACCACCTCGTTGGAAGCCTATTTGAGGAATAGCGGGCCGCACGGCCGCTATCCCCCTTTCGTTAGCTATGAGATCCGCCATATCAAAGCCCTGTGGGTCAAAGAACTGCCCGCCAGTGGCAACATTAATGACGCCGGATAGAGTCTCGTTGATGTTCCCCGCGCCGCTAACAAGCGTCCCGGCCACCGGTTTGGGAACCCCAAGGCTTACTAGCTTCTTGGTTAGGAGCTTGCTGGTCTGCTCATGTTGCGCGAGAGCGCGGGGATCGCCAGGACCGCCCATGCCCGGGCTAAAGGTTTCAGGGTTTATGCCCAACAGACCTAACGCGGTCTCTCGCGCGCTAAGGCGGGCCTTGTTAACTACATCAAAAACCTTATCGCTGAGTGGGACCTGTCCTCCGGCCTGGTAGCCCCTTACGAGCTTCCGCGCTTTCTCTACGCCCCTTAGTTTCCTTTTTCTTGCCATCCCTTACGCCTTTGTTTCGCTTGTCTGCGCTTGATTAGCATGACCCTTTCGTCTGCGCGATCTCCTTCGCCTACGCCTGCGCTTAGGAGTTTCATTAGTACCTTGAGAAGGGGTTGTATTACCCTCATTTAAGGTAAGTCCGAAAATGTCCGCATCCACAACTCGTCCGTTGTAGACCATAGCCGAGCGGAGTCTGCCCTCGTGCCGGAAGCCTAATTGCTGAGCCGCGTGCGCGACTTTTACTAGCGGGCTCGGTATGGACACGGTCAGGCGCTGTAGTTGGAACTCGGACATTATCTCGTCGAGTGTGATCTTTGCACTCGGAAGCGCGGCAGGGCCGTCCATGTTCAGTGCCCAGAGCGAGGCGCTTAGTCCCGGCACTACGTTGCGTACAAACAACCACGTCCTGTGCCCTTCTACCTGATACCACTGCGAGTCCCCACCGTCTTGGAATAGCAGATAGTCCAGCACGGCAACATCCCTGTCCGCGTCCTGCATCCGCTCTGCATTACCCGCCCACGCTTCCTTTAGCTGGCTGTAAAGCTCTAGTGATAACTCCTGGATTTTCAATTCTCGGCCCTCCTACGTAAATTCTATGACTAGACAGACCCCCGACATTCCGGTCCCGCCCGCCCCACCTGTTGCGTTATTCTGGCCCGTCCCTCCCCCACCTCCGGCACCGTACACTAGACCATTGCTACCTGTTTGTGTATTATCCGTGGTCAACGAAACTTGAGAGTTTACTGCCCCGCGCCCACCGGTTCCCCAGAAGGAGCCTCCACCCTGCCCACCGCTTGCGAACGTCAGGTCCACGGTTCCGTCCGCGCTGCCCGCAAAGCCATTCCATCCGGCGCCACCTGTGATATTCAAGAGGCCACCGGTGGGTACTCCACCAGCCCCGCCAGCAAAGGATGTGGCGGTTGCTGCGTTCGCACTGCCGGAACCTGTCCCGCCGACTCCGCCATTGGCCGTGTGCAGAGCACCGAAGGTCGTGTTACCCCCCGTTCCTCCGGTCCCTCCGGTAACGCTTCCCGCGGTTCCTACATCCCCTATGGTAACGGTCTGATTAACACCAATAGTGGCTGCAGAGAATGCTTCGATACAGGTGCCCGCGGCCCCACCGCCCCCACCTGCGGATGTTGATCCGGCGGCTGTCGTGGCGTCTCCTCCGCCCCCGCCACCTCCACCTCCTGTGGAGATAACTATGCAATGCTTCATCCCTGTTGTAGGGGTGTAGGTGTTCGCGCCGGGAGTAGTGAAGGCTTGGAGAGTCACTCCTGAGAATGCTCCCAGCATAGCTAAGGCCGAAACAACACTGATTTCCTCTACAACCCCAGCCCCCGCCGTATCACGTCCCAAAAACCTATCCGTGGCGGAGACATTCTGTATCTTGGCGTAGGTAACTGCGGAGTTTGTGATTTGTCCAGTAGCAAGCTGTGCGAAGGCCAAATTACCCGCCCCGGTACGACCTAAGACAGTCTCATCGGCGGCCACAATGTCTGCTGGATCCCCGGAGCCAGTCGTGGCTTTTCCGATAACAGAGAAGCCAGAAGAATCTCTAAGCACGGTGTTGCTCACGTCATTAGCCGCCAGATGAGCGCTAATGTTTGCGGGGGAGCCGCCGTCTTGTTGCCATTTGACGTTAACGCCGCCCGCAGGTGCCGCTGGCGTGGCGTCGTCAAGGTCAGCATCCACGACAGCGGTGGTGTTTACTGTTATGGAGTCGCCGCCCCCTCCCGTGGCGTTTATCGTAGTTCCGGCCATCGAGAGGTTGGTGCCGAGAATTATCTCTTCAGGATCCCCGGCGCCCGCTGCGCTTCCTCGGCCCAATAGACGGGAGGCCGCCGAGACGTCCTGCATCTTAGCGTAAGTCACCGAGTCATTGGAAATCTGATCCGTGACTACAGCAGCGGCTGTCAGGTCCCCGGCCACTCGGCCCACTACACTATTAATGGGGATGGTCGCGGAGATTATGTTTCCCCCCGCCCGTCCCACCAGAGCATTTGTCGGAACCGCCAGATCGGTGGGATTGGCGGTCCCTGCAGTTGCGTTGGCTTTGATAGTGTTGGCTGGCATCTCGGCCAGTTTGGCATTCGTAATCGAGTCGTCTGCCACCCCAGCGCCGGGCGGAACAGCCCACTCCCCATCAGCACGGAGGAAGTTAGTAGTTCCTCCCTTGCCCGCCGTCTGGGCATCCGCGCGAAAATCGTTTGGGTCGCGTGGCATTTAAAGTCCCTGGAGATCCGTTCGCCGAATCCTAAAGTGGATAGAAGCGTCGTTGGCCGCCGAAGCCACCCCACGAATAGCATCATCGGCATGGAGAATGAAGGGACCCCTCCATCCAGAGGTTCCTGGGTAGGGGATCACTTCATTGAACATCCAGTATTCAGGGGCCGCGAGAGACCCTCCCGACCCCAAGTCCAGCCCGACCGATACCGTTACCGACATGGCCCCTGCATCGTTATTGACGACGTAGAACATCACTTCAAATTGCCTAAGAGCTGAAGTCCCAGGATCCCATAATACCCCCTCAACCACTGGGATCTCTACAGGATCCACGTCCTGCCAGGCGGGAAAGTCCCGTTGCCACGGGATCCTAAAAGGATCCGTTCTGAACGAATCCGAGACTCCTGCTTCGTCCGCCCCTTGGAGCTGGACTTGAACTTGCTGATCATCGTTCGTCCGAAACGGATCAATGTTGCCCGCCGAGTCCTTCCCATGATTGACTACGTCCTGCTCGCCAGTGGTTTCCACCTTGATGGCTGTACTAGCACCGGAGGCTTTTCCGTATAACGAGGCCGTAGCCTTACCGTCCGTCTCACTTAGCCACCTTCTCTGCACGGTGCCATCGTGAAGAATAAGCTGCGAGCGGTCAGTGCCATCAGCCTCGCCAAGCTGCTGTATATCCGCACCCGTACTCGTGGTGAGCCAGTTCCGAACATTCCCGAACCACTCTTTGAGCCCGAGCGGACTTCTAAGTACCGGCACTAGGGCGCCTCCCCAGCGGGTTCCCACTCGACCCAGGCTTCAGTCAGCTCGAACGGCTCATTAACCGGACTAGCGCCGTCTGTCTCAACGTGCTCGAACTCTAGCTTGAACCTAATCCGCCTCCCGTTAAGCGGGCCTACGTCTAGCGCGAACTGGTCATAGGATCCGTCTGCGTTGCCCCCCAGAACGAACGAGTTGGCCGTGTTGAATGTGAGCCCTCCATCCTGCGATGCGCTGACATTCACACTGAACGGGCCGCGGTCTATATAGCCAATGTATATACGGTGGACTATGACATGCAGTGGGAAACCGTCAGGCCCGGCAAACGCCAGGTCCCCGGTCTCAATCGTGGACGTGATAAATTCTTTGAACCTACCAACAATGCCATCCTCGGCGGGGTCAGTAGGTAGAATTGAATCATCATCCGCTTCGCCAGGCGAGATCACGTCAAACGTCACATCATAGTCAGTTTTGAATGGAATCCCCTGCCCGGTCCCAATCATCATGTTGTCATTGCCACGAAGCGCAAGGGACGTAGTTACCGAGTCGTCACGGATGGTCCATCGACCCGCGCATGAGGCAAAGTAGGGTAAGGTGACCCTATACCACTGGCCCTGTCGAAGGCTGTAGAAAAAGCCGTTAGTGGGGAGGATTTCTTCACCCTCGGGCACAAATAACCAATAGCCAGCCCCCTGCGGGTCAATCTCTGCAAATGAGTTCGAGGCGATGGTCATGGGGTTAGAGTCGTCACGCAATTCCTTATGGATCTCATCCCCCACCGCTCGTACCTGCGACCCGTCGAACATGAACACGTTAAGGCCCTTGGCGGGGCTAAAGCCTAGCCATAGCTGAATAGTATTGCCATCGGGCGTAATAACAGTTTGAAAGGTGCGGGGGGCCACAATGCCTGAATGAAAATCAATCACGTCGCGAATAAATGGGATGACGCTGTTACCTGTGCGCCGGAGCAAGTAAACCCCCTGCTCCTTGACCGCCGTGCAGGTGTCTTCAGTTATGACGCCTAGTGCTAGAATCCCCCCAGGAGTATCTAACAGGTCCGCATCGCCAGCCGAGGCTCCATTGTGGGTTCCCCCGTTTTGAAACACAGACCACGCAATACGCTCGGGGGTCTGCGTACCGTCCTCATTGACCCATCCGTAGAATATGCGATCCGCGAAAGCCTCCACGCACCGGCCTGTTATGGGGTTGGCGCCATCCAGGTTTGTCGAAAGCGCCTCGAACACGCCTCCAGCCGTAGGATAGCGCCGGGTATCGTCTATACCGTTGACCACATAAAGCTGGCCATAGAGGATCGTATGGTCTAGAGGTACTGGACCAGTGGTTATATTAGCTGTGCCTCCAGCCACATCAAGTATGGCTTGACCGAAGGCATCGGTCCCGAGTTTGAAGTAGTTATTAGTCGTAACGTAAATTGCCGACTTGCCTAGCACGTTGTCGTCAGCGTTGTTATCTGCGGTGGCTTGCAGAATATCGATCGCAAGATAGTCTATGCCTACTTGGGGGGCCGAGGAGAGCTTCCCCCCGATAAACAACCCAGTCTGGTCGATTACAAAATTCTGCCCGCCGCCCACGTACTTGAAAATAAACTGCCCGCTGGTTATGTCCGCTGTGGTCCATGCCAGAGACGTAGCCGGATTGAGCGGGGATGCGGCTAGAATATCGAAAGCCCTGTACACGCTATCAAAGTTGGAGATTTCAACATTTGACCCAAGTGTGTATTCAACGCCGCCCACCTTATAGATAATATCTAGCTTGGGCTCGGCTAGTTGCACTTTATTCCCGCCCACGAGTAACACAAGCTCATTTATGGTGCTAAAGGTGCTATTGGGTGCGGGAAACGTGAATCCCTGCTTGTCGTTTAGTCCGCCCGGCCCTGGATCCGGCTGTACACCATTCAACTGGTGAGCCGGGGGAGCGTCCCACAGGACCCAAGGGGATTCATTAAAATCTGCAAAGCTGGCAGTGGACAGGTCCTCGGCATCACGCCATGCAGTATCGTCGCCATTACCGTTAGGCAACAACATATCCACGCCGCTTATGTCCCCGTCCACGTACTGGATGATTATCTCATCGTCGCTCCAGACGCCCTGAAGTTGAATGTTATCCCACTCAGAAGTACCGGAGTCCGTAGCGGAGACCGATATGGTCGCTGTGCCAATGAGGTTATCATCAGATATGCTGCCAGCGTAGAAGTTCAGAACCGCCCGCGTGCCGTTAATGGCTAACAGTCTGGCGCGGCCCCGTAGCACTCGGCCCACGGTGATGTCTGGGGAGTTGACAGGATCCACAAATCCTATAGCCACATCCGCGCCGAGCGTGGGCGTCCTAATAACCGCCGCATCGAGCGTGCCCGTCTCGTCTATATCTAAGTGGAGGTTGGTCGTAGTAACCCCGTCATTCCTGAACCACCCGTTATTAGTCCCCGTCGCGTCGGGACGAATCGTCTCCGCCACGTATGAGTAACCCGACCGGCCTTCGGCAGACGAGCCAGGATTGTTAATCTCCGCGATAACTACCGTAGTTCCTACTTGTGTATTGTCTGGGAGATTCTCGTTCCGTACGCCCTTGGGATTGACAAACCCCGGCCTGCGCCTGAGCGCACCATCGCGCGCTATTACATTCGTGAGCGTCCGCCACTTGACTTCGTTAGCGGGCCGACTTGATCTGAGGCCCTGGTCATCGAGCGGAGTTAGCTGTGTAAAGGGCATTAGAAATCGCTATTGATACCAGTGTTAGAGATCGGGTACATCTGGGACCACGAGGACTCGTCCTCAATTCCCTTGGGGCTCTCGCGGGAGGAGATCATTTGCTCGTAAACTGCAAACTTGGCGCTTGCTTTGGCCTCGGCATTGAGGTCTAACATAGTCAAAGCTGAGGCATATTGTTCCACCGGCAGGAGCCATTCCTCGTTCAGCGGGAACGTATCTCCGCTATTCACTAGGTCGGTGAAGTCTTTCAGATACGTGAGCTTTATTGTTCGGCTAGTACCATCGGGGATTTTCGAGTATAGGATCAAGTTATTGCCCTGTCGGGTCCAGCGCCGAGGATCCCCCAGATTGGACGTGTCTGAAGTATCCTGTTGCAGCCTATTGAAGTGCTCGATGTCGCCTCGGAGCAGGGGAACATCGTCCGTGTTATCCCGGACGTATAGAACCGCTAACAAGTCCGTAGCGATGGTCGAGAACGCATAGCTAGAGGTCCCGCTAGACGTAGCGAACGTGGCCGTGGTTTGCATCTCTTGCGGGCGAGCGCGTAAAATCGTATGTCGCGTGGCCTCGTTAATATTCGCCGTGACCTGCGAGTCCGCGCCCGTCTTGGACCCCGAGCGAAACTTGACCCGCGCTAGGATGTCAGAAAGTACCGCCATTATCTGTCCTTCTCTTCCTTGTCGTCCTCACGGTCTTGGAAGATCATCGAGAGGAAGTCGGTGTGGGGCTGCTCTTCTCTAGTTGTGTCGTCCAGCTCGTCCTGGCCCATGCGCTGCCCGTAGCCTGGTATCCCCTCCCGCTTTTCTACGAAGGTGTCCCCGCGCGGGTACAGGAATCCCGACCGTTCCGACATGAACCACCTGAGCCCCGGCGTAGGCCACTTGGCATGATGGCGATAGGGGCTAAGATCCGAGTCGTTAGCCGGTGTACCGACCATATTAAAAGACCCACCAATACCCTTGTTCTGGCCAAAGGCGGGCCCATAGCCATGCAGAAATACCGAGGGCCTCGCGCCAGTAGCGAAACTCGCGTCGTGTCCGTAGCCTACGGGCTTATATTGAACTCCCGGCTCTGACTTGAGAAACTCCCCCTGGCTATTACTAGAGTTGTCCTGTGAAACAAATTTACCAAGCTCGTCCGAATCGCTCAGGTCAACGAAGGTCGTAGGGTCGAAAAATACCTCCGCAATATCGCCGTTCCAGAGCCTCGCAGCATCATGACTCCGCGCACCGGCCGCTGCCGTAGTCCCCGTGTAGTCAATATTCGCGTCAGTCTGCGTAACGACCGTCCCGCGAGCCTCGACCCTGTCCAGATAGAGGTGGAACTCGGCGTTAGCTAAATCCCAGCTCGTGACGAGGTGGTGGTAGTTGGTGAGGTTGGTGATTGCTACGTCAGCGGGGTAGGCGAGAATACTAACACCGGCCGAATTCGACCCGGCCACTTGCACCAGATTCGCAGCGTCGAGCGTGACGGAGAAACGCTCGCTGGCCCCCTGGCTTATAGAGAACAGCGTCTGTATGGATCCAATCGCCGCTCGCCTAAACCAGCAGGCAAACGTCCCCACCTTCGCGTCGGCCGCGCTTTTGAGCCCGTCCGACCTTAGATAGTATTCGCTCGTGCCATCAAGCGTTACAGCCATAGGGCGGGAACCCTGCCAAAGGGCCCCCACCCCCGGCCGATGTTCGGGTAGGCCATATTAGCCCTCCCCTACAGTCCGCTTGCTTCGTGCCCGTGGTAGACGTAGACTTTGGCGTTTAGTGGGAGATCGTTGATATAAATCCCGTCCACTACTTGATTCACCACATGATCCGTGACCGCGTTTGCAGCCGCCGTGACTATGGGCAAAATCTCGTAGCGTGCGTGGTCGCCGCTAGATGTGTTCTGGCGCGACAAGATCTCAACCGTTCCGCCGTCGCCTCCCATGATTTTGATGCGAGAGACGTAGGGCTTGACCTCGCTAAAGTTGACAGCTACGCCGTCCTCGTTAGGGCCAAACCCCTCGCCTTGACCTTCGGCATCGAAGACCCAAGGGTTGGCCTTAATGTCTTTTGGCATTAGAGATACCCCCCTGGATTAGTTATCGAACGTGGAACCGTCAACCACCCCAATCGCGTTGTAGTTGCCAACGAAACGGAAGCTCGTGCCCGAGATGTCAATCTTAGTCGCGTCGAGCGCCGCATCGTCTCCGAAGTAATTGCCAGAGATTAAGCCACTATTCGTAGCCTCATCCCCGCCCGAGAAACTAGCCTGGTCCATATCGAGATAGACCGCCTTGTCGATTGAGACGAACTGGTTGCCATAGATTACAACATCCTGGCAAATACCAGCCCCGCCCCCCGACGCTCCAGCCGCAGTAGCAATATCGTCACCGGTGTTGTCGATGAAGCGATTGTAGAGGATTTGATTGTGAGTCGTGCCAACTCCATTTGGGGCATCCGCATGCTGCATAATCAGCGCATCCGTATTGCCGTCCCTGAAGAGGCAATTCACAACCGCACCTTCTGACGCTGTGAAACTATCGTCAGTCGCATCGCCAACAAGTTGGAGCAGACCGCTATCGCCAGTACGACCGTCGAAAACGCAGTCCTCGTACAAGAACCCGTTTCCTTCCTGCCGCACAGCCACAGCACTTGCCCGAGCCCGGAACCTAAGACTCCTAACGACCACGCCCTGTGAGTTATCCACAAACAGGGCACGGCCACTAGCGGGCTCCACGTCCGGCCTACCGTAACCCGAGCGAACGCCCATGATGGTCACGTAGTCCTTAGACGTAACGGTGACAGTTTCGACGTAGGTGCCAGGATAGACGAGAATGACATCGCCCGCTCCGCTGGTCGAGAGATCCACTGCTTGCTGAATCGTCTGGACTGGGTGCTCGGCAGTGCCGTCAAACTCATCTGACCCATTCGTGCCGTCTACGAAGAGAACCTTACCGGGGGTGGCTGGATTGGGAACACCCAACCACGGTCCGCCGCCAAACTGGGGAATCCCGAAGGAGGTGGCGCCATTCTGAAAGTTAGTGAAAGGCATTCGTCACCTCCCCCTAGAATCCCTTAGAGCCATAAACGCCAGGCCACCGACCGAACGATGTGAACAGCCGCGAACGGGTCTTTACGATCAAATTCCCGGTCGGGAAGTCAATGCTCGTCTCAAACTGCGGGTGAACACGAATGAACATATTCAGGTCGTGCTTCCGCTTCTCAGAGAG
The DNA here is from genome assembly GCA_001443495.1 of candidate division NC10 bacterium CSP1-5. Lineage (GTDB taxonomy): Bacteria > Methylomirabilota > Methylomirabilia > Methylomirabilales > CSP1-5 > CSP1-5. Next base: position 25,604 of record LDXR01000026.1, read on the forward strand.
CAAGAACCACTGGTTGGTGGCAGTGAAGTAACGAGACGCGATAAACTCGCTAATCCCGTTCATGTCCGGACCCTGCTTTACCCAGTTTTCCTCATGATTCGCTGTGTCGTAGCGCATCGCGTTCTTGAAGATCTTAGCCGCGATGAACTGGTCACTGGTATCAACAATCGCCAGACTTGGGGTGTGGAAGACCGGGAAGCCCTTCTCGTTAGTCCACGCGGTCATGGTGTTAACCGCGTTTTCTACTGCGAGCTGGGAAAGCGTCACATCGGTCGTTGGTTTGTTTGCTTGTGTATCCGGGTTGCCCAGATTCGGGTGGACCGCACTCAGAAGCGCCAGCCCGTCAAAACCCTGTAGCCGCGTGGTCGTGGCTGTGGTCGAGTTGTTCAGGATGTTATATGCCTGAACCTCGAACAGGTTTCGCTGGGACTCCCGAAGGCCCTCAGTCATCCGGCCCATAATCCCGTGAAGCTCGTCCTCTCGGAGCACCTGGGTGATAATGTAACCACCCACATACTCCAGCGGAGCGTACCTCTTCGTTGTGCCCTCGATTGCGTCTTCAAACAGGGGGGTCGAGCCCTCAGTGTGCTGAGGAATCGAACCGAACTCTGCCATCCGCAAATCATCCTCGAATGCCCGCTTGGTCTCAACGATGTTGATCCAGCGCTGGTATTCGGGGCGAGAATTTTCGAGAGAAAGGAAGAAGATTTTCCGCAAGGGCGTATCGAGCAACTCAGGGAAATCAGAAGATCGCATCGCCATTGGAAACTACCTCCAGTTAAATTTAAAAACTACTGCTGGGGCTCGTCATCGAGCACTGTGGCCAGGACCTTGAACAGGAGCCTGTCACCAGCATTAAGCGCCGAGGCGACCGCGTTAGGGTCAACTCCGCGCCGGGTTGCATCACGTGGGTCGAGTCCGATGACCTCAACAAAGGGGGAAGCCTCACCGGCTGCCCTTTCGAGGCCCCACTCATCTCCGTCTCCCGCTGTAGCCGACATCTTGATCAAGGCGTAATTCTCCGCCACGTCGGTATCGTAATCCGGCGCGACAGTCGTGTCCTGATCAGTCAGTACAGCAGCAGTGAAGACATCACCAGGCTGGGGGATCAAAACATCAATCTCTGATCCCGCCGTCCCCGTCGCATCCTCTAGGGCAAAGCCCAGGAGAATGACAGAGTTGGGGACACCGGCCGTTGTAGCCAGCTCCTCAACTTCCTTCGAGGTCGAGTCGAGAACCACCGCAGCACCCTTTTTGAAGGTCTGCGAAGCCTCCTCGGCATACGACCTGATGGTCTTCGGACTTGCGTGCTCGTTCCTGACCCACTCAACAGTGTATTGAGTAGCCATTCAGTTAAACCTCCGTTAGTGAAAACTAGTTGTACTTAATCTGGCCGTCCTCTTCCTCAAAGGTACGAACGCCTTGACTGTACCCGAGGTCGTGGAATTGGCCCTTCGGCGCCATGTTCCATTTGGCTACGCGCTCTACGTCCTGGGCTACAAGTTCCTCCCAGAGCCGTTTCGGCGCGAACATAAGAACACAATCGCCGTTGCGAACATGCCCGGTGACTGTGCATTCGTAGAGTCCAGTACCCTTGAGTCCGCGCTCAGAGAATCCTGACTGATTTCCACCGTTATACAGGCAGAACTTATAGCCCAGGACCCTGTATTTGCTTACGTGCGCGTCAGATACCCAACAATAGGCATAGTCGTCGGGCATCTTGACCCTACGCTCAACGTCAATATCCTGGTCATAGGCAAACTCGGGTACATGCGTCATGTCGGGGCGCCGGGTGCCTGAGATATAGTCACGCTGCGCTGGGACTTTGGTGGCGTCCCTATCGGGCGAGCGACCGATTTGATCGTCCACCGCTACAGTCTGGACCTCACCGCTCATGATCTCCTCGACAGCCCTCGCGGCTATGGCCTTCGTATCCGGCTTGTTCACCTTAGCTGCTTTCGTAGTTGACATTCGCCTTACCCTTTCCTGTCTGAATCATTGCCGAGGTTTTGATCGGCAACTTTCGGCCACCCTCTATGTCGTCCCACTCGTCGGGGGTCATGTTGAGTCTAACCTGACGGTTGAAACTCTCCATAATCTCCTCACGCGCCCAGTTCAGACCGTCGTCCTTACGCTCTTAACGAGCCGAGCCCCTCGGCTGTGACACTGGCATAGACACTGTTTGCTCCACTGCGCGGGGGCGGGTTGGTGTCCGCATCTGTCCGCCGTCTGGCGCGAGGTTGGAATCTTCTTTAGCCTTGTGCCCCTCGCGCTCCTTGGCCCTGCGCT
>LDXR01000027.1 GCA_001443495.1 candidate division NC10 bacterium CSP1-5
TTCCTCCGGGACCGGATCGCCGTGGCAGGCATGATGGCCTGCACCCTCTTCTTCATCGTGGCCCTCTTCGGCCTGCTTGTGACCAAAGGAGATCAGCCAGTCCTCGACCCCCGCCAGGTGCGACTGGCGGACAAGTTCAGGCCTCCCCTGTCGCTTCCCAATCGTCAGGCAGTCGCAGCCGACGCTCTGCCGCGCCTCGGCATCTACCTGCTTGGGACCGATGAGTTGGGACGGGATGTCTTTGCTCGCATGCTGGAGGGGGCCTTTGTCTCTCTCTCGGTCGGGTTCGTCGCGGTCGGGATTGCGGTGGCCATTGGGATCATCTTCGGGGGCATCGCCGGGTATTACGGTCGCGCGAGCCTCGGGCTCATGACCGTCGATACCCTGATCACCGGGTTGATTGACGTGGCGCTCTCCTTCCCCGCCTTCTTTCTCATCCTGACGGTCGTGGCCATTTTGAGGCCCTCGATCTGGAACATCATGGTGGTGATCGGTCTCACCAGTTGGGAGGGGACGGCGCGCTTTGTCCGTGCAGAGATCCTGGCGCTGCGCGAGCAGGACTTTGTCCAGGCGGCGCGGGCGCTGGGCGTGTCCGGGCCACGGGTGATCCTCCGTCACCTGCTCCCGAACGCCGTTGCCCCGGTCCTGGTCTCGGCGACCCTCGGGATCGCCGGGGCCATTCTGACCGAGTCCGCCCTCTCCTTCCTCGGGTTCGGCGTCCCGCCGCCGGACGCCACGTGGGGGAACATCCTCTCGGATGGGAAGAATTACCTCTTTGATGCGTGGTGGTTGACTATTATCCCGGGCACGGCGATCCTGGTCATCGTGCTCGCCTTCAACCTCTTCGGCGAGGGTTTAAGGGAAGCCTTTAACCCGCGGCTGCGGCAGCTGTAGGGTCCTGCGCTGGCGGCGTCCGAGCCGGAGCGGGGGTAGAGAGGGGGAAAGGATGCGGCTGCAGGGGGCTGTCCGGTGATGGGTTACTCCCCTAGGGTGAGCCTGTATGTCGGCTTGGGCGTCCTCCTGCTGCTTGTGGCGGGATGTATCCTTTGGTCCGTGGATGCCCTTTCCGATCCCTACGGAACGTATCGGAATCTGGTTGGACTCTTTGCCGACCGGAAGCAACTTCGTGCCCTGGTTCTCAGCTACGGGGATCTCGCCCCTGTCGTCTTTATTGGGCTCCAGATCTCGCAGGTGGTCATCTCGTTTATCCCGGGCGAGGCCACAGGGTTCTTGGGCGGATTCTTCTTCGGAGTCTTGCAGGGCTTTGTCTACTCCTGCATCGGGTTGAGCCTCGGGTCCCTGATCGCCTTTGGGCTCTCCCGGTGGCTCGGAATGCGTTTTGTCCGACGCATCGTTCGTCCGGAGCTGTATCAGAAATTCGCCTTTCTGCAAGAGCCCCGGGGGATCATCGTCGTCTTCGTCTTCTTTCTCATCCCGGGCTTTCCGAAGGATACGCTTTCGTACATCCTGGGGGTAACCCCCATCCCCGTGTGGGCTTTTTTCGTGACCATGACCATTGGGCGGATGCCCGGGACCTGGCTCCTCTCGCTCCAGGGGGCGAAGTTTCAGGCCGGGGAGTCGTACAGTTTGGTCCTTCTCGTCGCCATCGGTGTCTTCCTCGTTCTGATGGGTTATTTCTACCGCGATCGGATCATGGTGTTCGTCCGGCGCCATTGGGCCGATCTCCCGTAGGCGCCCTTCGCTCTCATGCGCTAGACAAGTTGGTCGGTCCGGAAAGAGATACAGCCGGCGCGCCTCATCTCCTCGATCGCTCGCGCGCAGTCGCCATGGTTCACTTCGACCCCCCGGATCGCATCCTCGAGGACGACGACCTCGAAGCCGGCCTGTCGGGCGTCGAGGGCGGTAGCCTTGACGCAATAGTCAGTCGCCAGCCCGCCGATCAGGAGCCGCTCCACCCCACGTTCGCGCAGGAGGGTGGCCAGCGAGGTTCCCTGAAATCCAGAGTAGGCCTCTTGATTGGGTGTCGTGGCCTTGGACACGATCAGCTGTAGTCGGGAATGGTCCAGGGCGGGATGAAACTCGGCGCCCCAGGTCTCGGCCACACAATGGACCGGCCATATCCCCCCCTGGTTTGTGAAGGAGCAGTGGTCTCTCGGATGCCAGTCCCTCGTGGCGATGTTGAGGCATGTGCCGCGACGCACGAGCGCGTTGAGCGGCGGAATCACCCGATCACCCTCCGGGATCGGCAGGGCGCCGCCCGGACAGAAATCGTTTTGCACGTCCACCACGATGACCGCATCGCGACGCGGATCGAGCCGATACATCGCGTCTCACCTCTCTTGTCCAAGCTAGCAATGGGAGGTCGGAAGTGTCAAGGCAGGGAGCGTTTAGCGGTTGTATGCTGGCTGCCGATAGCCGGTATGTTGCTCGATGCTGACGGCTGACTGCTGACAGCCATACCCGGGGAGCCGTTGACATCGTCGGGATGCCGGCGTAGAGTTTCCTGCGATGGATGCGATGGAGATGACCTTTCAAGTCAGTGAGCTGTTTACCTCTATCCAGGGTGAGGGAGAGGTCATCGGGATGCCTTCCCACTTCATCCGCCTCTATCGGTGCGACCTCACCTGCTCCTGGTGCGATTCCAAGTACACCTGGCTCCGGCAAGATCAGGCGGTTGAGCGAAAGGATTATACTTCCATGAGCGCGGAAGAGATCTTGGGGTGGCTTCGGAAGGAACCTCGCGCTCCTCTCGTGACCCTCACCGGCGGCGAACCAATGCTTCAGCCGCTGCTCCCGCTCGTCGCCGCGCTTGATACGCGAGGCTATCAAGTGGTGGTGGAGACCAATGGTCTGCATAGGCCGGAGCAGACGCTACGCGAACTGGTCCGCTACTGGGCTGTCTCGCCAAAGCTCAAGAATGCAGGGATGGATATTAAGTGGGGGCCACTCGACTGGCTCGCGAAGACGCAGAATTATTATCTAAAGTTCGTCATCTGCGATCCGGCCACCGATCTGCCTGAGATCCAGGAGTTTATTGAGAGCCGTGGCCTGCCGAGCGGCAAGGTGATCCTACAGCCTGACGGCTTGGCAGCCGACTATGAGACCATCCTTCGCAGTGTCGCCGAATTCGTCCGCGATCGCGGCTACCCCTATCGCGTCCTGCCCCAGCTTCACCGGCTGCTCTGGGGCCTCCGCCGCGGGGTGTAGCTGGTTCACAGTTCACTGTTCACAGGAAGGAGAGAGAGGCGCCGCGTTTAGGGGCAGGAGCTATCTGATGCGTAGGTTAGTTTTGGTGAGTGCGGGGTTGTTGTCCGTGCTCGTCGCACAGGGGGCGGAGATGGATCTAAACAGTCAAGCCTTTCGGCCGGGGGGCATGATTCCGGCCAAGTACACCTGTGACGGAGCGGACATTTCGCCGCCGCTCACTTTGCCAGATCCACCAGCCGGGACGAAGAGCTTTGCCCTGATCATGGATGATCCCGATGCGCCGGTGGGCACCTGGGTCCATTGGGTCATCTGGAATATTCCGGCGACCACTCGCGCCCTGGAAGAGAACATCCCCAAGACGGCGTCACTCCCGAACGGCGCAAGGCAGGGAACCAACGACTTCAAACGGATCGGCTATGGCGGACCGTGCCCCCCCTCCGGGACCCACCGGTATTTCTTCAAGCTCTACGCCCTCGATACAACGCTTAACCTGCCGCCCGAGACCACCAAGAGTGTCCTCGAGGACACGATGCGCGGCCACATCCTCGTCCAGGCCGACCTCATCGGCAAATACACCCGCTGATCGGGAGAGAATCGCTCATAGAGCTAGTGGTACATTTGAGCCGGCCTGACCCGTCTCGGACGAGCGTTATACGCCCTCCGACCTTGTCAACAAGAGCAAAAAGCACCGGAGGGGCTGCCCCGGTCCCCCTATCACGTCTTGACAGGAAAGGGTTCGGAGAGCGCCATCAATTCTCGGAGCTTCGTCAGGTCATCACGGGTCAGTTGGTCGGACGCCTCAATCCGCGCAAAGGTCCCCTGCGGATCGTGCACCATCAGCTCACTCACCTGTCGGACCACGCCCTGCGCCTTGCTGATCTTGGCATCGACCAATCCGCCGATGAGGGGCGAAAAGATCTGGAGGAACAGCGCGAGCAAGGGGTTTTTGATCTTACCGTAGACAGTAAGCTGCGTGGCGACCCACGGCTGCCCCTGATCGGCGATCCGGTATTCGAACTCGTGGACCACGAGCGCCTTGCCTCGCACGGTGAGCAACCCCCCCTTTGCTATCCCCTCCGCGAAGTAGACCCGATGCGCACCATCCCGGTAGAGGATCTCCATCTCGCCATCAAGGCCTTCGGGGTCACTGGCGCGAAAACGGTCCTTTCCTGTCCCGGTGACGGTGTACGTGCCGATCCTGAGGATCCGGGCGAGGGCCGCTCCCACATCCGGGCGGTCCAGGAGGAACTGGTGGAGGGGGGAATTCAGGATCGGGTGGTCAAGCCGCGGTGATCGCTTGAGGGTGTAATCGTTCAGCAAGGCCTCGACCTTTTCCCTGGCCCCTGCTCCGAACTCCTCGAGCGGGAGGGGGAATCGTTCGGCGGCGCCGGCCGGTGCCGGGGCGGTAGCGACGATCAGCAGGCTCAGGACGATGCTCGCCGGACGCGTCACTGGAGCTCTCCTCACCGGAGCAGGATCAGGCTGAGATCCGGCACGTAGGTGATGATCATCAGGGCGATGAGATAGATGACGAGGAAGGGAACCGACGCCCGGTACAGGGTGATGATCGGCTTGTTGAAGCGCAGGCTGCTCAGGAAGAGGTTCACCCCGATCGGCGGGGTGGAGTAACCGATCTCCAGGTTGGCGAGGAAGATGATGCCGAGATGGATCGGGTCCACGTCGAACACCTTGGCCACCGGCAGGATCAAGGGGACGAAGACGATGGTGGCGGAGAGGATGTCCATCAGGCAGCCGACGACGAGGAGGAAGAGATTCAATAGGATCAGAAAGACCGTCCGGCTGGTGATCGTCTGCTCAAACATCCCGAGCAGGCGCATCGGCACCTGCTGATCGATCAGGAAGCTGGTGAGTCCCAGGGCGGTCCCCAGGATGATGAGGATCCCGCCGACGAGCACCGTGCTCTCCACCATGATGCGGGGGACATCGCGGGTCAGGCTGAGGTCCCGGTAGATGAAAACCTCCACGACGAGGACGTAGGCGGCGACGATGGCGGCGACCTCTCCGGCCGTAAAGAAGCCGCCATAGATGCCAATGAGGATCAGGGGGAGAAGGAGGATCTCCCATTTGGCCTCCCACAGGGTCGTCCAGGCGACGCGCGGATCCCAGGGTCGCTGGGGCAGTCGGGCGCGGGCGCCGACGATCGAGGCGTAGAGCGCCAAGAGCAACATGAGCAACAATCCGGGGAGGATCCCCGCGATGAAGAGGTGGTCGATGCGGGCCTGCGACACGAGCCCGTACACGATGAGCGGCAGGCTCGGAGGAAAGAGGATCCCGAGGCTCCCGGAGGTGGTAACAAGCCCCAGGGCAAAGCGGTCCGAGTAGTGATCACTGAGCAGCATCGGGTAGAGCAAGCCCCCCAGCGCGAGGATCGTGATGCCCGAGCCGCCGCTCAGCGCGGTGAAGAGGGCTGAGGCGGTCAGAGCGACGATGGCGAGTCCCCCCGGGAGCCACCCGAACCAGGCCTGGCTCAGCGCTACCAGCCGGGTGGCGCTCCGGCTCTCGGCGAGGAGCGAGCCGGCAAAGGCGAAGAGCGGCAGGGCGATGAGGGCGGGGGAGCTCACGAGGCGATACATCTCGAGCATGACGGCGGTGAGGGAGATGCCGGCCGCTGCGAAGAGGGCCAGGGCCATCCCTCCGACACCGACAAAGAGCGGCGTGCCCAGGAGGATCGTGAATGCGCCGAGACCCACGATAATCCAGATCACCGGTCTGTTCCTCCGCCTCCGGTCCCCCCCGCCGGCTCATTCGGGAGGATCGTCTGGAGCCCGAAGCGGAAGGCGACGATGGCGAAACCAACGGGGAGGACGAGCTGAAGCATCCAGGTGGGGACGGGGCCGAACGCCATCGACCCCGTGCCCTGCTCCTGCCGAACCAGGTCCACGGCCGCCACTCCGAGGAAGGTGGAGACGGCCGCCGCGAAGAGCAGGACGCCTCGCTCCACGAGCCGTTGATGCCGCGCAGGCAGGAAGCGCGTGAGGGCCTCGATCCGGATGTGCCGGTTCATCCGCGTCGCGAGGGAGGCCCCCATGATCCCGAGCCACAACACCAGGTGCCTCAGGAGGATGTCGACCCAGGGCAGGCCGAAGTCCCAGGCGTTCCGGAGCAGGACCTGAAGGAAGGCGAGCAGGAGCATGGCGGTGAGGACGATGACGATCAGGACCTGTTCTGCTTTTGCGAAGAACGCGTCGATCCGCCGAAGGCCCCTCACGGCCGGCGCCCCCGGTGCTGCTGGAGGAGCGAGAGGACCTCGTCGAGGAGCGCGCGCGGGTAGAGCTTCCCCGCCTCTCGCTCCCACAGCTGGCGACTGAGCTCCGTCAGGCGGCTCTGTTCCGCCTGGTCGAGGCTCACGGTCTGGATGCCGGATCGCTTGAGGACCTGGAGGGCTTCCTGGTTCTCCTGGCGGGTCTTCAGCACCACCTGTCGCGCGTATTTCTGGGCCGTCTCCCTGAGGACGGCATGGAGATCGGCGGGGATCGTCTCCCAGCGGGAGCGCGAGACGAGCACCCCACCGATTGCATAGGTCAGCTCCGGCGTGGACATGTGCGACACCTGGTTGAACCACTGGAGCGCGATGGCAGCCGCCGGTGGGGCGTAGAAGGCGTTGATGAGACCGGTCTGGAGGGAGGGCAGGACCTCGGGCAGGCCGAGTGGGACAGGGGCAACCTGATACCGCTCGAAGAGAGCGGCAGCCAGCGGGTCCCCCTGCCAGGCCCAGATCTTGACCCCTTCCAGGTCTTCGCGGCGCCGGATCGGCTTTTTGGAAAAGATGTGGACGGCGCCGGCTTCGGCGAGGGCCAAGAGGACGAACCCTCGCTCCTCGAAGGCACGGGCGTATTGCGCTTCGAGCCGTCCGGTGACGAACTCGATCTCGCCGGTGTCCCGGAAGAGGAGGGGAAGTTCGAGGACCCGGATCGACGGGACCACAGACCCCAGCCCGACGCCCGAGAAGGCGCCGGCGTGAAGTTGCCCCACCCGGATCTTGCGGAGCACGTCGATCTCGTCCCCGAGGACGCCGCCGGGATAGAAGAGGAAACGGATGCGGCTGTTGCTCCGCTTTTGCACCTCCGCATCCATCTCCCGGAGGAGCCGCATCCAGGTCGAGCCTTCGGGCGCCAGCGTCGCAAACTTTACGGGGATCGCCTCTGCAGGTTCAAGCCGGTGTGGCGTGATCAGTAGGAGTAGCCAGATCATGGCGGCTACGATTTGTCGAGGGATTTTCAATGACCGATGACCGACGATCGATGACAGCAAGAATGCGACGACCGACAACGGATAACCGACGACCGCAAAGGCAGTAAAGGCAGTCCGGAATCCTTCGGTCATCGGTGGTCGGACTTCGGCGAGCTCAGTCGAGCCGTGATCGGTCTTCGACTTACAGGAACAGCTCATCAATCCTCTCCAGCAGCAGTCGCGCGCGGGCCTTGGCCACTTGGTTGAGCAGCCGATAATCGGGGGAGAGGTCTTCTGGAGCATCGAGGATCAGCCGGAGTTGGGTCTCGAAGAGTGTGCGGTCCTGGACCTGGATCGCATACGGATCCGCGAGGAACAGTCGCCCCATGAGGATGGTTGGTCCCGCCAGCTCCAGGACCCGGTCGAGATGTAACCTGGCGCGCTCCGGATCCCCGCCGAGGGCCCGCGATCTCGACGCGTAGTAGGCGCCGAAGAAGAGGTGGGCCCCGGCAAAAAAGTACGGCTCGTCTAGCTCCAAGACCCGGTCCATCATCACCAGGACGCGGGGGAGATCCGCCAGCATCTCCGGCCGGTCGAGGCTCCAGTGGATAGATCCGGCCCATCCGTAGGCCGTCCAGAAGAGGGCGGGGACATCCTCTCGTCGGAGGCGGGCGAGGCTCGTGCGAAGCGCGGGCAGATCCGCGTTCAGGGAGGCCGCAAGGGCGTTGTGGCGGAGCGCGAGGAGGCGCAGCCCGTACTCGCGGCCCCTGAGGTACAGGCGGCGGGCGCGCTCCCGATGCACCTCGATTCGATGCGGATCGCGGTGGTGCCGCGTGATCTTATCCTCGACGAAGGCAAAGGTGTAGGCACCGAACCCCTGGGAGGCCTGGAGCAGCAGGTCCGGGTTGTCGGGCGAGGCCTCGAGGAAAACCTCGAGGAGCTTGAGGTTCGACGCCAGGGCCTGTTCCGCGAGGATGAGGTCCTCCTCGCGGTAGAAGGCGGCCATGCCGTCGCGAAAGATCTCCGTCGCGGAGGCCACGGTGACCTGTTTCAGGACCGGGCCGCAGCCTGACGCGAGGATAGTCATCATGGCGAGTGTGACGAGGGACCGCAGGCTTGGCACCTCCGCTCGTGGGCTCGCGAAAATCGTGCCACGATACCATATTTCACTTCACGGCGATGGCGCTGATCGGACCCCTCACAGCCCCTTGGGGGAGCGCCAGGCGCTATGCGCCTGGCGTTTACCGGAAATCGGCCTCGGTGAATCGCAGGGCCCACCCACTGCCGCGGGGATCCACTTGGATGGTCCGGTCGTAGTGTCCCACCGTTCGCGTGCCGAACTGGGTATCTACCAGGGCCCTGGCGACCACGCGATGGGGGCCCAGGTCCAGGGAGTACTGCCGGGACTCTTGAGGATTGAGCAGAATGGCGGTTCTGCTGGGCGTGACCTGAGGGTCGGCGTCGACAAAGACCTCCAGGCGCCATCGTGTGCTGTTGAGGAGCTGTCCCGAGGTCGGGTCGACGGTGGGCGCCGTTGCGGTGGGGTACCCTGCCTGCGGCTGCGTCGGGGCGGGATACGGGGTGGATGCCACAGGAGGTGCAGGAGGCAGGGGGGCTGCTTCCGCGCGCTCATTCTCGATGGCCCCACCGATGATTGCACCGGTCAGGAGGCCAAGGCCGGCCCCGATGGCGGCGCCGGCCCCGGCGCTGCCGGTGGCGCCTCCGATAATGGCGCCTGTCCCTGCCCCCAGGGCGGCGCCGGTCACGGCCCCCTTCTCCTGGGTGGTGAGAGGTCGCTGGGCACAGGCGCTGAGCAGGGCGACGGCAGCGATGACAACGGTGAGTCTTCGCATCAGGTTCCCCTCCATATTATTTCTCCTTCTTGTCCTTGGCACCGGTCGTGGCCAAGTCCCGAAGGACTCCGTAGGCTTCCCCCATCGGATCTTCGCGACGGGCTGGCCGCTGTTCGCTTACCCATTTTGACGGGTGTACGCCGGCTTTATTCCGCGCGAAGGTATCCTTTCAGCGGCTGGTCCTGGGCTCTTTCGAATCCGGCGTCCCGAGGGAACTGTGGTGCCGAAGGGGGGACTCGAACCCCCACGGGTTACCCCACACGCCCCTCAAACGTGCGCGTCTACCAGTTCCGCCACTTCGGCACGTCCTCGCGGATTTTCAAGGCACATATAATAATATAATAATTGTAGGCTGGGAAGTCGGGATGTCAACGGGAAAATTGGCGCGCGATCGCCCGCCAGCCATCAGCCGTCCGCTGTCAGCACAATTCCAGCGACCAGCAGCCAGCCGTCAGCTGCCAGCAGTAGCCGACCAACGATTGTTCGCATCCTCCCGGGGAAAGCTGACAACTAGGGGCTGAGACCCGGAACTTTGCTGACTGCTGATTGCCGATAGCTCACAGCTACAAGACTTTCGCTTGGGCCTCTTCCTGCACCGCCGGCAGGAGTCGGGCCACCTCCCGGGTCAGCGCCCGGGTGTCGATCGGCTTCGCGATGTAACCGCTGCAGCCGGCCTCGAGGATCCGCTCGCGATCCCCTTTCATGGCGTGGGCGGTCATGGCGACGACGATGATGTCCTTCGTGCCCGGGTCCTGCTTCAAGGTCCGGGTGAGCTCGAGTCCGTCGAGCCCAGGGAGCTGGATGTCCATAAGGATGAGATCCGGCAGGCTTTCTTGCAGGGCCTGTAGCGCCTCTCCCGCCGAGGTCGTCCCTCGGACCCGGTATCCGTTGGCTTCGAGGACATCCCGGGCCAGCTCCATATTCATGGGGTTGTCTTCCACGATCAGGATCGTCCTCATGGGTCCTCCCTGGGGTGCGACCCTGCGGCTTGCAACCCTTATGCCAGGGGAGGTCCTTCTCTGGGGCCCTCTGGGGCCGGATCCCTGATCAAATATGTGATTGACATTTATCCGAGGCGCTGATATGAAAAAAACTCCGTTTTGGAATGCGTGAAAGGAGCCTGGGGCGATGTCCCACGAAGAGAAACTCAAGGAGCTTCATCGACGAAAGGAAGCAGCGCTCGCGGGTGGAGGTCCCGAACGGATCGAAAAGCAGCATCAGGCGGGCAAACTCACCGCGCGGGAACGGCTCAATGTGCTGCTCGATCCGGGAAGCTTCACGGAAATGGACATGCTGGTCACCCACCGCTGTACCGATTTCGGGATGGAGAAGCAGAAGCTCCCCGGCGATGGCGTCGTGATCGGGCATGGCACGATCGAGGGGCGGCCGGTGTACATCTTCGCCTATGATTTCACCAGCCTCGGTGGATCGCTCAGCGTGACCAACGCACAGAAGATCTGCAAGGTCATGGACCTGGCGGTCAAGATGGGTGTTCCCCTCGTCAGCCTCAACGATTCGGGGGGCGCCAGGATTCAGGAGGGGGTGGACTCCCTCGCCGGCTATGCCGATATCTTCTTGCGGAACGTCCTGGCCTCGGGGGTCATCCCCCAGGTCACGGCGGTCATGGGACCCTGCGCCGGGGGGGCGGTCTATTCGCCGGCCCTGATGGACTTCGTCGTCATGGTGAAGGGGACGAGCTACATGTTCGTCACCGGCCCCGATGTGGTCAAGACGGTCCTGCAAGAAGAGGTCACCCTTGAGGAGCTCGGAGGGGCGATGACGCACAATTCCGCGTCGGGGGTGGCCCACTTCGCCGCGGATTCGGAGGAGGAGGGCCTGCTCACCATTCGGGAGCTCCTGAGCTTCCTCCCCCAAAATAACGTGGAAAGCCCGCCCTGGCGGCAGCCGACCGACGATCCCCAGCGGATGGAAGAGGGCCTCAACACGCTGGTCCCCGAGAATCCCAACAAGCCGTACGACATGAAGGAGCTGATTCGGTTGGTCGTGGATGATGGGTACTTCTTCGAGGTGCAAGAGCATCTCGCCCAGAACATCATCGTCGGCTTTGCCCGGCTCGATGGCCATCCGGTGGGCATCGTGGCCAACCAGCCGATGGTGCTCGCAGGATGCCTCGACATCAACTCCTCGATCAAGGCGGCCCGGTTCATCCGCTTCTGCGACTGCTTCAATCTCCCGATTATCACCCTGCAAGATGTCCCGGGGTATCTCCCCGGGACGGCCCAGGAACACGGCGGGATTATCAAGCATGGGGCCAAACTCCTCTTTGCCTACGGCGAGGCCACGGTCCCGAAGCTCACGGTGATTACCCGCAAGTCCTACGGCGGCGCCTACTGCGTCATGGGGTCCAAGCACATGCGGGCCGATTACAATCTGGCCTATCCGACAGCGGAGATCGCCGTGATGGGGCCCGAGGGGGCGGTGAATATCCTCTATCGTCGGGAGCTCGTCAAGGCGACCGACTTGGAGGCCTTCCGGGCCGAGCGGGTCAAAGAATTCAAGGACAAGTTCGCCAACCCCTATGTGGCGGCCGAGAAAGGCTACATCGACGAGGTGATCGAGCCGAAAGAAACGCGACCCAAGCTCATCAGGGCGTTGAAGATTCTGGCCAACAAGCGGGACACGAACCCTCCGAAAAAGCACGGGAACATCCCCCTCTAGCGCGCTCCGCGCGCTCGTTCACAGTTCCTGGTTCACCGTTCATGGCAGAGCAGCGGCGCGCGTTCGGATTGGGGGTGGCAGCGACCTGTGATGGTTCTGGTCTTGGATCTCAGGAGAGGGCGATCCGGTCTGCGAACCGTGAACCCTGAACCATGTTTAGCAAGATTCTGATCGCGAATCGGGGCGAGATCGCGCTGCGGGTCATTCGGGCCTGCCGGGAGATGGGGGTCCGGACCGTGGCGATCTACTCCGAGGCCGACCGCTCGGCGCTCCACGTGCGGAAGGCGGATGAGGCGTACTGCGTCGGGCCTGCCCCCTCGGCCCAGAGCTATCTTCGCGCGGATCGCATCCTCGAGGTGGCCCGGCAGAGCCGGGCAGACGCCATTCACCCTGGCTACGGCTTCCTCTCGGAGAATCCCGCCTTTGCCGAGGCCTGTGAAAAGGCAGGCATCGTCTTCATCGGTCCCTCCTCGGAAACCATGAAACTGTGCGGGTCGAAGACCGCCTCGCGGCGTCTTGCCAAGCAGGTGGGCGTGCCGACCGTTCCCGGGATCGACCAGGATCTGACCGATGAAGAGATCCTCCGCCGGGCACCCGAGATCGGCTTTCCCATCCTCATCAAGGCGGCGGCGGGCGGCGGGGGTAAAGGTATGCGGGTCGTCCGAGAGTCGGCCGAGCTGGCTTCGGCCATTCGGGCCTCCCGCTCGGAGGGGCAATCCTCATTCGGTGACCCCGCCGTCTTCATCGAGAAATATTTGATTCGTCCGCGCCACATCGAGATGCAGATCCTGGCCGATGCGACCGGCCACACCCTGTATCTGGGCGAACGCGAGTGTTCGCTGCAGCGCCGCCATCAGAAGGTGGTGGAAGAGGCCCCGTCTCCCGTCATGACCGCGGAGCTCCGCCAGCGGATGGGAGAAGCCGCCGTGGCGCTCGCTCGCGGATGCCGCTACCGGAACGCGGGAACCGCCGAGTTCCTGGTCGATGCCGACCGGAACTTTTACTTCCTGGAGATCAACGCCCGGCTCCAGGTGGAACATCCGGTGACCGAGCTCACCACGGGGATCGACCTGGTCAAGAGCCAGATCCGGATCGCCGCCGGGGAGCCCCTTGCCCTCCGTCAGGAGGAGGTGGAGTGGCGGGGCCACGCGATCGAGTGTCGCATCTACGCCGAGGACCCGGCGAACAACTTCGCTCCGTTCCCCGGAAAGCTCATCCTCTATCGACCTCCTTCCGGACCAGGCATTCGGAACGATAGCGGGGTCTACGAGGGCTTCGAGGTGCCGATCTACTATGATCCCATGCTCTCCAAGCTGATTGCCTGGGGGAGAGATCGGCATGAAGCGATTGGTCGGATGCGGCAGGCCCTCCAGGATTACCTCGTTGCCGGCATCAAGACTTCGATCCCCTTTCTCGTCGAGGTGATGGCGGACCCCGCCTTCATCAAGGGAGATGTGGACACCACCTTCATCGAAGCCTTTGTGAAGCGGAAGAAGATGGACGAGCCGAGGCACCGCGAGGTGGGGCTTGTCGCGGCGGCGATTCATGCGTACCTCATGGAGAAGGAGCGGAGGCCTCCGGCCCCGGCGGCTGCCGCCGGCGCGGTCTCCCCGTGGGCACTGGCAGCCCGTCACAACGCCCTGCGACGCCGCTAGGCGGGTTCAGGGTTCAGAGTTCATGGTGCATGGCGATAGGATGGATGATGAGTTTTGAGACGATCTTCCATCCGCTGGCGACTGACGAATCACCGGGTAGCCGATCTTGGCGTTTTGAAGGCTCTCAACCCTGAACCATGAACCCTGCACTATGAACCAACTCGGGAGTTGACCGTGGAGTTCTTTGCTCGGATCGGAGACAAAGAGCACCGCATCGAGGTGACCGACCTGGAAGGCTCACACTACCGGCTCTCCGTGGACGGGGTGGCCCGGGACGTGGACTGCGTCAGGATCTCGGAGAGCTGCTACTCCCTGATTCTGGATGGCACCTCCTATGAGGTGGACATCATCAGGGGTGTGAATCCCTACGCGGTGTGGGTGAAAGGGGAGGTCCACGATGTGGAGGTCCTTACCGAGCGGGAGAAGCGCCTGAAGGCGGTCACCCGCAAAGCGGCAGCGGCTCAGGAGGGACGGCAAGTGATCACCGCCCCGATGCCGAGCAAGGTGGTGCGCCTCCTGGTAGCTGTCGGAGAGCAGGTGAACCCGGGCAACGGGGTCATCGTGGTCGAGGCGATGAAGATGGAGAACGAGCTGCGGTCCACGGGAGCGGGCACCGTGCGAGAGATTCGCGTCAAGGAGGGGGAGGCGGTGGTCGGCGGCCATCCCCTCGTCATCATCGAATAAGGCGACGGCCTGGTTCACAGTTCATGGTTCATGGACTTCGACGAGCTCAGTCGAGTCGTTCACGGTAAGGTCCAGCTCTCCATCTGTGAACTGTCAACTGTGAACCGTGAACCTTTTCGTCGGTCATCGAGGAGTAGGATGATGTCTGATGAAGATCGGGAACGACTCGAACAAGCGTTGAGGGAGTGGGAAGAAGAGACGCTGAAGAAGGCCTTGGCCAGGGCCGCCGAGCGGCAGGCGGACTTTCAGACCCATTCGCGGATTCCGGTCGGGCGCCTCTACACCCCCCTTGATCTCGCCGAGTGGGACTACCGGGCAAAGGTCGGCTTTCCCGGAGAGTATCCGTTCACCCGGGGCATCCAGCCCACCATGTATCGAGGCCGGGTTTGGACGATGCGGCAATACGCAGGCTTCGGGACGGCGGAGGAGACCAATCGCCGGTTCCGTTATCTTCTGGAACAGGGCCAAACCGGCCTCAGCGTCGCCTTCGACCTACCCACCCAGATCGGCTACGACTCCGATGCCCCCGAGGCGCATGGAGAGGCGGGCAAGGTGGGGGTCGCCATCGATTCGCTCGAGGACATGGAGCGCCTCCTGGACGGTATCCCGCTGGACCGGGTGAGTACGTCGATGACCATCAACGCCACCGCCACGGTTCTGCTCTGCATGTATGCGGCGGTCGCAGAGAAGCAGGGGGTTCCGCCGGACAAGGTCAGCGGGACCGTGCAGAACGACATCCTGAAGGAGTACATCGCGCGCGGGACCTATATCTTCCCTCCGGGGCCCTCCATGCGCCTCATCACCGACCTCTTTGCCTTCTGCGCAGAGCGCATGCCCCGATGGCACCCGATCAGTATCAGCGGCTATCACATCCGGGAGGCGGGGGCCACGGCGGCGCAGGAGCTGAGCTTCACGCTCGCCGATGGGGTCGCCTACGTCGAGGCCGCGGTGAAGGCCGGTCTCGATGTAGACGCTTTCGCCTCTCAGCTCTCCTTCTTCTTTGCCTGCCACAACAACTTCTTTGAGGAGGTAGCCAAGTTCCGAGCCGCCCGGCGCCTCTGGGCCTCCCTGATGCGAGAGCGCTTCGGCGCCAAGAATCCCCAATCCTGGATGCTCCGGTTTCATACCCAGACGGCCGGCGTCACGCTGACCGCCCAGCAGCCGGAGAACAATATTATCCGGGTGGCCCTGCAGGCCCTCGCCGCGGTCCTCGGAGGGACGCAGTCGCTTCACACCAATTCCCGGGACGAGGCGCTCGGGTTACCCACCGAGGAGTCGGCCCGGATTGCACTCCGGACCCAGCAGGTCATCGCGTACGAGAGCGGGGCCGGCGATGCGGTCGATCCCCTGGGGGGCTCGTACTTTATCGAGAGCCTGACCAATCGACTGGAGGAGGAGGCGCGCCGGTATCTGGCCAGGATCGACGCGCTGGGAGGGATGCTGAGGGCGATCGAGATCGGCTACGTCCAGAAAGAGATCCAGGAGGCCGCCTATCGGGAGCAGGCGCAGGTGGAGAGCAAGGCGAAGATCGTGGTCGGCCTCAATGAATACGCGACGGTGCAGGAGGTCAAGATCCCGGTCTTCCGGGTGGACCCGCGGATCGAGGAAGAGCGGCGGCGACATCTCCAAGAGCTGCGCCGGCGGCGGGATAACGGCGCGGTGGAGCGGACGTTAGCCGAGCTCGAGGCGTCGGCCCGAGGCGACGCCAATCTTCTCCCCCCCATTCTGGCGGCGGTCAAGGCCTATGCGACGATCGGCGAGATCTGCACGCGGCTGCGACGGGTCTTCGGGGAACATCGCGAGATCATCACCGTGTAGCCATGATTAAGCGTGTAGCGCACATCGCTATCGCCGTGCGGAGCGTGGATGAGGCGTCCCGGTTCTTTGAACAGGTCCTCGGCCTTCGCCGGGAGCGGACCGAGGTGGTCGAGACAGAGAGGGCAAAGGTCGCCTTCTTCCCCGTCGGGGGGACCGAGATCGAACTCGTAGAGGGGACAGAGCCGGGCAACCCCCTGGAGCGCTTCCTGGAGAAGAGGGGGGAAGGCATCCACCATGTCTGCCTCGAGGTAGCGAACCTGGACGAAACGATGGGCCGGCTCCGAGCGGCCGGGGTTCCCCTCCTCGACGAGACTCCCCGTCCGGGGGCAGATGGAACCCGGGTCGCATTTATCCATCCCAAAGGAGCCCATGGCATCCTCATTGAATTAGTCGAGGGACCTGCCCTAAACCATGCCTCTGAACCCTGAACCCGCGGGGGCTGGCCGGAGTGACCGAAGCCGCTGTAAGTGTCGAATAATACATTTCTGAAAGCCCCCGTGCCGTGTGGTCTCCCGCGAAGAAATTCCTTGACAATCTGTCACATGGAATGATAGAAAGTCCCTACTTTGCGTCGGATTTTCCTAACATTGTTTGAATTTTGTAGCGAGGCCCATCGGAGGTGTGACGGGTGAGGGAGAGACGGTCCTGGCTCGCCGTCGTGCTGGCCCTGCTTCTCGTCGGGCTGACCTCCGCCCAGGCCCAGGTGGCAGATTACTCCCTCGCCGCCTCCCGCGTGGCCGAGAAGCTTCTCCAGGCCTTTCCCAAGGTGCGGGGGCTGATCGTCTCGGTGGAGCAGCAGGGCAAGCTCGTCCTGGATCTCACCGCACAGGATGGGATTTATCCCGGGATGGAGATGGAGGTCTTCCGGGAAGGGGAGGCCTTCAAGCACCCGGTGAGCGGTGAAGTCATGGGCCGGATGGAGAAGACCGTGGGCCTCATTAGGGTGGTGGAGGTCCGAGATCGGTTCTCCGTCGGGCAACTGCTCGAACAGGAAGGATCGGTGAAGGCGGGAGATGGGGTGCGCGTGACCGGGGCACGGATCCTCCTCGGATTGGCCAAGGTCGAGGCACCGCCGGGGGCCGATACGGCGGCGAGGGCCTTCACGCGGGAACTGGAACTGGCGCTCCAGAAGACCGGCCGGTTTGAGGTGTTCGATGACCGCATGACGCGCTCGACGGTGGTGAAAGGGGGATTGAAAGAAGGGACCCGCATCACCGATCCCGCCGCCCTCGAGGTCCTCCGGCGGGACCTCAGGCTCTCAGCCGTCTGTTTGGCGAAGCTTGGCGCTGGCGGTGCGGGAGGCCAGGTGGTGGATGTCGAGCTGGTGTCCACGAGGACGGGATCCCCGCTGACGGTGGTGAGCACGGACGTGCCCGTGGGCGTTGCGCAGGCGCCCACGGAACCTCTACCGGCCAAGCCAGCGACCCAAGCACCCAAGCCCGCTCCCACTCCGGGTGGTCCGGCGTGGATCGGACCGCCGACGTCGGAGGGGGCGCCCAATCCTCACTTCACCGCGAATCCCCTCTTGCAGAGTCCGCGCAGGACGTCGGGCCCGCGGACCTACTACATCCAGCCGGTCCCGGCGGGACTCAAGCGGATCGCGTTCGCCGATCTCGACGGGGATGGGCAGGATGAGATGGTCGGGATCACCGATAATGAGGTCGTGACCTTTCAGTGGACCGAAGATCATTTCAAGCTCTACCGCCGGTACGCGAAGCCGCAGGGTGCGAACTTCCTGCTGGTCGATGCGGCCGATATCAACGGCAACGGCCGGGCCGAGATCTTTGTCACCGACGTGGACGAGCGGCCGGGGACCGTGGGGCTCTATCATGTCGCCCTCAGGTCCTTTGTCCTCGAACTCAAGGGCGAGAGTTTGGTCCCGATCTGGGAGGATGTTCCCCTCTATTTCCGCGTCATCAGATACCCCGGCCATCCAGAAGGCATCCTGGTGACGCAGCCCCTGGGAAAGCATAAAGCCTTTCAGGATCCGGTCCGGCGCTACGTCTCGAACGGCACAGCCTACGTCCCCGACCCAGCCTGGGAGTTTCCCAGCGGTCTCGAGCTCGACACCTTCACCCTGGTGGACTTGAACGGGGATGGCCGGGAGGAATTCGTCGTCATCGGCTACGATGGGCAGGTTCGGGTCTGGAGCCAGGAGGGCAAGAGGCTGGCAGAGACCAGTGAGAACTTCGGCATCACCAATCACATCAAGTTTCGCCAGTTGCCGCGCGAACCCGGGCGCTCGTTCACCGGCAGGGACATCCGCCCTACGGAGTATGCGGAAGAGCGCTATATCCAGCGGCGGCTCGAGGTGACCGACCTGGCGCCCGGGGGCAAGCCGGGGATCCTCGTGGGGGCCAACTTTCCGGACGGCATCACGGGGGCGCTGGCGTCTTCGCTCCAGATCACGAGCGGCGCGGCGCAGGTCATTCACCTCGCCTGGGATCAGGGGGCGCTGACGAGGCAGTGGGGCAGCCCGCTCGCGCGGAACAATTATCTGGCCGACTACGGCCTCGCCCGTCTCGGGGGGTCGCGGGCGCTGGTCGTCCTGGGGCTCGAGAAGAAGTTTCTACGCGAGACCGAGGGCACCCTCGAGGTCTTTCGCCTGATCGAGCCCGAGGGCGGGGAGGCCCGGCCGATGGAGCGACCCCAGTAGTCACAAATAGCGAACCATCGTTTTATTCTTGACAAGGGGGGAAGGCTCGCATATAGTCGGTCAAATTTTTTATCGAAGGAGCCAGGAGCGGTCTTACACCTCGGACATCGGTTAACGGTCATCCAAATTGGAAGGGGGTGATGGATGGAACATACGTAAGTGCGTCGGCAGCTCGATCCTTTCAACGGTCGCTTGATTGACCCAGATGGGATTTCCGTGAAAAGGAGAGAGGCGATGAGAAAGTTCATTGCGCTGACAGGGGCGCTCCTGCTCGCCCTCCCGGGTCTGGCCTTCGCGCAGGTGAAGACCCAGACCAAAGGGGGGGACTGGGCGGCGCAGCCGACTGCCCCGGGAGATTTTACCCGGTCGTTTAAGCTTCCCCAGAAGATCGGCGACGTGACGGTCAACTTCCGTGCCCGCGCCGACTTTGACTTCCAGTCCAACAGAAACTTCGACTTTGATAGCGAGCAGGCCGACTCCGCATTGCTGCCCACGACCACTTTTGGCGGAGGCGCTGCCGGTCCCAAGACGCCTGGCAGGAAAGGCGAGTTCTTCGAGTACGAGGACCTGCGGTTTGGCTTCGACGCCTCGGGTGACCGGTGGGCGGTCCATACCGTGATGGAGGCGAATGACAGCATCGCCGACCGGGAAGGGGCCGACTCTAACCTCCACGTCGAGCGGTGGTGGGGAGATTACGATTTCGGGTATTTCAACATCCGGATCGGGAACCAGATCGTGGGGATCGAGCCAGGCGCGATGGTCTGGACCGATGACGATCCCGTGCTTCGACTCTACAAGGACTACGGCACCGTTGCCTGGAGCATCTACTACAGCAAGCGGCAGGATGCCGATTCGGAAGTCGATGGCGGCCAAGGCGGTGGCGCGCCGCCCGGCGGCGCCCTGACCAGCCAAACAGGCATCGGCAACGATAACGATATTATTGCGGCCACGCTTGAGTTCGCCTTCGCGAATCCGATGGGGGCCGGCACCCTCTCCTTCGCCCCCTTCTTCGTCTATCAGGATGACAAGCGGTTCCAGAGGGGCCTCGGTGTGCTCGGCCCGGCTGGACCAGCGGCTGGGGCAGCCTGCGGGATCACCTGCGATGGGGACCTCCATATCTATACTGCGGGGGCTACCATCGCGGGCAAGATCTGGCAGATTGATTCTGTCCTCGCCGGGGCCTATCAATGGGGCGATGACAATACCGGCATCAACTCTGTGAACCCCGCCACCGGCTCGCTCCGGAAGGCGGACATTGCTGCCTTCTACGCGTTTGCCAACCTCGCCTGGCCGATCCCCAACACCCCGTTGACGATAGGCGCGGGCGTGATGGTCGTCTCCGGGGATGACGATCCGTTCGACGATAAGGCCAATGGTTACCTGGGTGTTGCCCACAACACTGAGTATGGCGGCGGGCTTGGCGGTATCGACATCTGGGTGGACGAGTTCGACAAAGCCATCAAGCTGGCGGACAACCTGGGTCCGGGTGGGACCATTCGCACAGGGAACAGCGCCCCCGCTGGCAATGCGATCTTTCTGGGCACGGACGATGATCCCACGCCGCTCGGGTTGAGCAACGTGGCGGGCGTCTTCGGCTTGCCGGCTGCGGGGATCGCATC
>LDXR01000028.1 GCA_001443495.1 candidate division NC10 bacterium CSP1-5
TCGGCGATGGCAAAGCCCATCTTGCCGGAGGAGCGGTTGGACAGGTATCGAACGGGGTCGAGCGGCTCCTGGGTCGGCCCAGCGGTCACCAAGACCGTCTCACCTTTGAGATCCCCTTGGCGGTGGAGGAGATCTTCCACCGCCTGGAGAATGGCCGAAAGCTCGGCCAGCCGTCCCCGGCCGATCATCCCCGATGCGAGCTCTCCGAACTCCGGCTCCACAATGGAGACCCCTCGGGCCTTCAGGGTGCCCAGGTTTCCCTGGACCGCGGGATGCGCGTACATCTCCAGATCCATGGCGGGGGCGAGCACGACGGGACAGGTGCTGCTGAGATAGATGTTGGAGAGGAAGTCGTCGGCCAGGCCATGGGCGAATTTGGCGATGGTGTTGGCGGTTGCGGGGGCGACCAGGAGGAGGTCGGCCCGCCCAGCCGAGGCCACATGGCCGATCTGTTTGTCGTACTCAAGAGTGAAGAGGTCGGTCAGGAGGGGGCGCCGGGACAGCGTCTCGAAGGTGAGGGGGGCGACAAACCGCTGCGCGCTCTCGGTCATCACCACCGTGACGGCCGCCCCTCGCCTCGTGAGCTCCCGCAGAATCTCCACCGCCTTGTACGCGGCGATGCTCCCGGTCACCCCCAGAATGATCTCTTTCCCTTCCAAGCTCCGCTCCATATGACTCAGTCCTCAGTCCTCAGCCCTCGGACCTTCACGAGATGGTTCACCGGACCCTTGCCTTTCCCGATCTTGATCCCTGACGCAATTGCCGCGTGGATGTATCGCTGGGCCGTTTCAACGGCCTCCTTGACCCCATAGGCCTTGGCCAATCCTGCCGCGATGGCCGCGGAAAGAGTGCAGCCGCTGCCATGGGTGTTCTCGGTCAAGATCTTTGGGGCATCCCGGACCTCAAAGCGTTTTCCGTCGTACAGGACATCGAAGACCCTCGGACCGGCGAGGTGCCCTCCCTTCACCAGCACGTACTGGGGCCCCAGGGCCTTGACGGCGCGCGCGGCCTCCTTCATCCCGTCGAGATCCTCGATCTTCTCGCCCCAGAGGATCGCGGCTTCGTCGAGATTGGGGGTCACGACCGTGGCCAAGGGAATGAGGAGCGTCTTCACCGCCTCAACCGCATCCTCGTCGAGGAGGCGATGGCTGGTGGCCGACACCATGACCGGGTCCACCACGAGATTCCGGAGCCGAAACGCCCCCACCTCGCGGGCGACGGCCCCGACGATCTCCTTCGTAGCTAGCATGCCGGTCTTGCCCGCGTCGGCGCCGATATCCGAGAGGACAGACCGGATCTGGAGCGTGACGAAGTCGGGGGCAAGGACCTGGACGCCCTGCACCCCGAGGGTGTTCTGCGCGGTGATGGCGGTCAGGACGGACAGGCCATACACCCCGAAGGCACTGAAGGTCTTGAGATCCGCCTGGATCCCCGCCCCTCCGCCAGAGTCGGAGCCGGCAATGGTGATGGCCCGTCGCATCGCGCCTCTCCGTATCTCAGCACCATTATGCCCGACGACTGAACTGCGCGCAAGCCTTGTGGCCACCGTACGACGAGGGCGGATTCCGCGCCTCCTACGGCCGGCCGTAGAGGGTGCGGTAACGGTCATAGCTCCCCAGGACCCGTTTCACGTAGCGGCGCGTTTCAGGATAGGGGATCTCTTCGATGAATATCTCTGGGTCCTGGGATGGCTGAAGCGTATCGAGCCAGCGTCGGACGACGTGCGGTCCGGCGTTGTAGGAGGCAAGGGTCAGGACCAGATTTCCTCCGAACTCCTCATGGAGCTTGGCCAGGTAGCGGGTTCCGAGCGCGATGTTGGGAGCGGGGGTGTCGAGGTCCGGGAGGTTCCGAAGATTGTTCTCCTTGGCCACCTGCGCCGCGGTGGCCGGTAAGAGCTGCATGAGTCCCCTCGCTCCCGCCCTGGAGAGGGCCTTGGGAGCAAAGGCACTCTCTTCGCGGATGACGGCGATCACCAGATACGGGTCGAGACGGCTCTCGCCTGCATAGTGATCGACCCATGCCCAGAAGGCCCGAGGGTAAAGAAACGTCCAGAAGGAGGACAGGACCCCGTCCTGTCCGGCCGTCTTGAGCGGGCCGCGAGCGGCACGCCGTGCGAGGCTGATGCAGCGCTCGAACTGGCTCGCCCGGCTGAGCGCCTCGCAGGCCTCCCGTTGGAGCGGCAGCTCACGGGGGTGCGCCCTGGCAATCTCCCAGTACTCGTGAGCGGCCTCGTCCCAGAGTCTCAAGAAGGAGAGCTCTCGAGCCTTGGCCACGACCGGGGACGCGGAATTGTCGGGGGGCAGAAGAGAGTTAACAGATAATCTCGCGGGCTTCAGGGCGAGGCGCTGACGGGCGGCCTGGAGGTAGTACGGGTCGTCGCCCGCCTCCTTGAGCAGTCGGTGGTACGTCTTGGTGGCGAGGGTCTTATCCCCGAGCTCCTCCAGCATGCGCCCGCGCCAGTAGAGCGCCTGGGCCTTGAGGGGCGATTGGGGGTACTTCTCCAGGAGGTGCGACAGTTCATGAACGGCCGGCGGGAGCTTTCCCTGGCGATAGAGCAGCCACGCGCGCTGCCAGCGTGCGGTGTCGCCGAGATTCTCATTGGGATACAGGCGAAGCAGGCGGGCGTAGGCCTCCAGCGCCGGGTCCTCCTCCCGCCGCTCTTCGTAGTTTAGGCCGATCAGATGCAGGGCGTCAGCGGCCAGATGGCTCCCGGGGAATAGAGCAGGGATGCGCTCCAAAGTGGCGATCGCCTGGAACGTGTCGCCCGATCGGAAGAAAGCCCTTCCCACCAGGAGCAGCGCCTCTGCCTGAAGGGCAGAGGGTTCGGTCGATTCGGTGAGCGGATGGAGCGTGGTGATGGCCTGGGCATACTCCTTGAGGGCGAACTGGCTTCGCCCCAGAAGGAGACGCACCTCTCCGTTCTCAGGGTGACCCTTGAGGAGTGGGGTCAGGGCCGCGACTGCGTCGCGGTACCTGTCTGCCTGGAAGAGGGCCCTCGCCCGGAGCAGGCGGTCTTCGGCAGTGATGGTGACGAGATCCGGATTCGCCAGGAGGAGGCGCTCTGCCTCGACGGCCATGGGGTCGGCCGGGAAGCTGATATACAGGCGCTTGAGGAGGGGCACAGCCTCCTGCGGACGCTCGAGTGTCAAGAGCAGCTTGCCGAGAAGCAGGGAGGCCTGAGAGGCCAGGGGCGATGCCGGATACCGATCCAGAAAGGCGAGCAAGGTTCTTCTGGCGTCCTCGGGCTGCTGTATCTCTAGATAGGTCATGCCGAGTTGGAAGTGGGCCTCTTCGGCGAGGCGGCTATTCGGGTACCGGGCAAGGAGGCGGGACAGGAGGGCAGTACTTTTGTCCGGGTCTTGGAGGGCGTGGGCCGCCTTGGCGGCGTAAAAGGTCGCGTAGTCGGCCAGGAGGTCGTACTCTGCCGCCGCCTGCTCGAGCAGGGCAAGGGCCTCGGCCGGTTGTTGGGTCTTGAGAAGGCAGAACCCGGTGATGAAGCTCACGCGATGCCGGATCGCGTCGGGCGGCGGCTGTGGAATCGCTTGCAGTGCCCCGAGCGCCGCAGGGCAGCCGTTCGCTTCCAGGGTCATCAGGGCCTGGCTGAAGCCGGGTGGAAGATCGGCGGTGGATGCGTGCACGGGCCCGGGGAAGAAGCCAATGAGGACAAGGCAGACCTTCCAGCGGCCTGCCCGCACTGTTGCCCGTTTTCTCATGGCTCGCTGCTATCGCCGGGCGGAGAAGATCCGCGGAGGGTCTCGATGGCCCGGGCGAGCGGGGGATAGAGCACCCCTCGGTCGGTGATGAGGGCACTCACCAGTGCTGCCGGCGTGACGTCGAAGGCAGGGTTGGACGCCGGGAAGCCCTCGGGAGCAATCGGAATCCCTGCGATGGTTGTGATCTCCTGGGGAGCCCGCTCTTCAATAGGAATCTGGTCGCCGGTGGCCAAAGCGAGATCCACGGTGGAAAAGGGGGCCGCGACGTAGAACGGCACCTGATGGTACCGGCAGAGGATCGCCAGCGTGTACGTCCCGATCTTGTTCGCCACATCCCCGTTCATGGCGATCCGATCGGCCCCCACGATCACCGCCTGCACCTCGCCGCGCCGCATGAAATCGCCGGCCATGCTGTCGGTGATGAGGCGGGAGGGGATTCCCAATCGGGTGAGCTCCCAGGCGGTGAGGCGGGCCCCCTGCAGCACCGGCCGCGTTTCATCCACGAGGACCTGAATCTGTTTCCCCCGTTCCCAGGCAGCGCGGATGACTCCCAGCGCCGTCCCGTAGCCGACCGTTGCCAGCGCGCCCGTGTTGCAGTGGGTGAGAATGGTGTCGCCGTCTTTGATGAGCTGCTGGCCGTGCGCCCCCATCGCGCGGTTACAGGCGAGATCCTCCTGATGCATCGTGATGGCTTCCTCGACCAGGCACCGTTTCAGGGCGGGCAGAGAGAGGTCACGGTGCTTCTCGGCCACGGTCAGGATCCGCTCCAACCCCCAGAAGAGGTTTCTCGCCGTCGGACGCGTTCGGGCCAGCATAGCAGCAACCTCTTTGAGGTCGCGGAGGAAGGAAGCGACATCGGTAGCCTGGAGTCTCTGAGCCCCCAGGGCCAGTCCCATCGCTGCGGCCACCCCAAGCGCCGGGGCCCCTCGGATGCGGAGATTTCTGATTGCCTCCGCCACCGCCTCTGCGTCGCGGCACTCGACGTAGACCTCTTCGCGGGGGAGGCGGGTCTGGTCGAGGAGCCGGACTCCCCCCTCGGGCAGCCACGTGAGCGTCTGAATCTCTTGGATCACACCTTCCCCTTTCGGACCATACAGTAGCAGTCCCCCCTTCACTGTCAACGGAAATATGCCCTCGTCTCCGGAGTGCCTCGAAAGGCCTTCACCATCTCCGTTCTGGTGCAGTTTTTCCGGTCACTCGGTCGGGTCTTCGTGATCCATCCGGTCCTCTATCTGCATAAGGCATTGATTCAAAAGGAACATCATCCTGGCACGCTCCTTGCCACAGAAGCCTACGAACCCTTAGGCGGTCTCAAGCATAAACAAGCTGGGAGGGGGGGAAGGAAGAAGGAAGGATGGAAGGTTTGTACTATAAAGTGATCTGGAGCATTCTGCTCTTCCCGTGGTCCCTCGTGGGCCTGATGGTCCTGGGGGCCCTGCGGCAAAACCGCCGGAAGGCCCACGCGCGCGTCCAGAGCCGCCCGTAGAGATGCAAAAACCCCCAGGGGGCGTCCTGGGGGTTTTTGGCGAAAAGGATCGGGTCGGCAGAGCGGTATTCGCGCCGATTAATACATGTCACCCATTCCGCCGCCGGGGCCGGGCATCGGCGCCTTCTCCTTCTTCTCTGGAATCTCAGTGACGAGGGCCTCCGTCGTCACCATCAACCCCGCAATGCTCGAGGCGTTCTGCAGGGCAATCCTGGTGACCTTGGTCGGATCGATGATCCCCGCCTCCACGAGATCCTCGTATTGCTCGGTCTCCGCATTGAAGCCGTAGGCGCCGCTCTTTTCGAGAACCTTCTGGACGACAATGGAGCCTTCGGCCCCGGCGTTCTCGGCAATCTGTCGGATCGGCTCCTCGAGGGCGCGCCGGATGATGTCGACGCCAACCTTCTCGTCCCCGTGCAGCTTGAGGGTATCCAAGGCCTTCCGGGCTCTGAGATAGGCCACGCCCCCACCGGCGACGATCCCTTCCTCGACCGCCGCGCGCGTGGCATTCAGGGCATCCTCGACTCGAGCCTTCCTCTCTTTCATTTCGACCTCGGTCGCCGCCCCCACCTTGATGACGGCCACGCCGCCGGCCAGCTTGGCCAACCGCTCCTGGAGCTTTTCGCGGTCGTAGTCCGAGGTGGTGTCCTCGATCTGGGTCCGGAGCTGCTTGATGCGCCCCTCGATGACCTTGGGGTCGCCCGCCCCCTCGATGATGGTGGTGTTCTCCTTGTCGATGATCACCTTCTTACAACGCCCGAGATCCTCCAGACGGATGTTCTCCAGCTTGATTCCGAGCTCCTCGGCGATCAACTCGCCGCGGGTCAGGACGGCGATGTCTTTGAGCATCTCCTTTCGGCGCTCGCCAAACCCCGGGGCCTTGACCGCCGAGGCGCTCAACGTTCCCCGCAGCTTATTGACGACCAACGTCGCCAGGGCCTCCCCCTCGACGTCCTCGGCGATGATCACGAGAGGTCTGCTCAGCTTGGCGATCTGTTCCAGCACCGGGAGGAGATCTCGCATGTTCGAGATCTTCTTCTCATGAATCAGGAGGTAGGGGTTTTCGAGGACGCACTCCATCCGCTCGGGGTCCGTGACGAAGTAGGGGCTGAGGTAGCCCCGATCGAACTGCATCCCCTCGACCACCTCCAGGTTGGTCTCCATCACCTTGGCCTCTTCGACGGTGATGACCCCGTCCTTGCCGACCTTCTCCATGGCCTCGGCGATGAGGTTCCCAATGGTCGCATCGTTGTTGGCCGAGATGGTCGCCACCTGGGAGATCTCTTTCTTCCCCTTGGTCGCGATACTGAGCTTCTTGAGTTCGGCCACCACCACCTCGACCGCCTTGTCAATCCCCCGCTTCAGGGCCATCGGATTGGCCCCGGCGGTCACGTTCTTGTGCCCCTCCCGATAGATGGCTTCGGCGAGCACCGTGGCGGTGGTGGTTCCATCCCCCGCCACGTCCGAGGTCTTGGAGGCCACCTCTTTCACCATCTGGGCCCCCATGTTCTCGAAGGGGTCCTCCAGCTCGATCTCTTTGGCCACCGTGACCCCGTCCTTGGTAATGGTCGGTGCGCCCCACTTCTTATCCAGGACGACATTGCGCCCCTTGGGGCCCAGGGTCGCCTTGACGGCCTTGGCCAGCTTGTCTATGCCTTTCATCGTCGCCCGTCGCGCCTCTTCATCGTACAAAATCTGTTTTGCCGGCATTGATGCCTCCCTCCTCTCCCGGGACCTCTGTTCACTTGAGAATTGCGAGGATTTCGCTGTCTCGCACGAAGAGATATTCTTCGTCGTCGATGCGAACCTCGCTGCCGGAGTATTTTCCAAAGAGGATCTTGCTTCCGACCTTTACATCGATGGGGATGCGCTTCCCCTCATCGGTGACCTTGCCGGGCCCGACGGCGATCACCTCCCCTTCCTGGGGCCTCTCTTTCGCCGTGTCGGGAATGATGATTCCGCCCTTCTTGACCTCCTTCTCTTCGAAACGCCTGACCAGGATATAATCGTGCAGCGGTTGAATCCTCACGGCCATCCCTTCCCCCCTCCTTCTGCGGTTGAGGTCCCTTCTTAGCGCCTGTTAGCACTCAACTAACGTGAGTGCTAACAGCCTGTACGTTAATCGACCGCCAATCCTTATGCAAGGTGTATCTTGGCCTGATTCCTGAAATGTTTCGCATGGAAACGACGAAAATAAAACATACGTTCTTTTTTCTACGAAATTCTTACGAAATCGTTGTTTATCTCGATAAATTGCCATTCAAGATAGCCCGTTGCGAGATAGAGGCGGTCCTGGTATCATCCCCAAGAAGGTGTCCCATGAGACAGAGAGCGACGTACGCCGAGGTCTCCCTCGATGCTATCGTCCGGAACCTTGACCGGGTCCGGGCTTGCACGGGGAAAGAGACGGAGATCATGGCGGTAGTCAAGGCCGACGCCTATGGCCACGGCGCCTTGCCTGTTGCGCGAGCGCTCGTGGAGGCCGGCGCAGGGTGGTTGGGTGTGGCCCTCCCCGAGGAGGGGGTGGAACTCAGGAGGCAAGGCCTGCAGGTGCCCATACTGGTGATGGGCCCCACCCCCGCCGATCAGGGTCCCATCCTCTCTGAATACCATCTGGATCAGGTCATCTACCATACGCTTCATGGCCGTGCCCTTGCGTCGAGCGCCGAAGGCTCGAGCGCCCGGGTCAGGGTTCATCTCAAGATCGACACCGGGATGGGGCGATTGGGCATTCATCCCTCCGAGGCACCCGTTGCGGCGAAGGCGATTACCCGGCTGCCCACACTGGAATTCGGAGGGGTGATGACCCATTTTGCCGCAGCCGATGCGGCCGATAAGGGCCATGCCCGCGAGCAGCTTCGGCGGTTTCTCGAGGCGATCCGGGAAATAGAGGCGGCAGGGATTTCAGTCCCGCTGCGGCATGCCGCCAACAGCGCGGCCGTCCTGGACCTTCGCGAGGCCCACCTGGACATGGTGCGGCCGGGGATTGTCCTCTACGGCTATCCGCCGTCCCCGTCGGGTGCGCGCGATGGGGGCTGGGAGCATGCGCTGACCCTCAAGACCTGCATTGCCCAGATCAAGAAGGTGCCGAAGGGCGGCACCGTGAGCTACGGCTGTACGTACGAAGCCCCACGGGATATCCTCGCCGCCACGCTCCCCGTGGGATACGCGGACGGCTACAATCGCCTCCTCTCCAACCGGGGACAGGTGCTCATCCGGGGACGCCGGGCCCCGCTGATCGGCCAGGTGTGTATGGACATGATCATGGTGGACGTGACCGATCTGGTCGGGGTGAGGGAGGGGGAGGAGGCGGTGCTCCTCGGACGCCAGGGGGACGAGACGCTCCTCGCTGATGAGTGGGCGGTGCGGCTCGGGACGATTTCCTATGAGGTGTTATGCAATATTAGCAAGCGAGTTCCTCGGTCCTACCTCTGGCACGGAAAGGCCGTCAACTCCTAGGGTTTCTCCTCACCCCACCCTTGCGGAATTCCGCCCACACTCCTTTCTCGTCTCGTTGGTTAGAATCCCCACACCGGTGAAGATTCCGGGCACCCCCCCCGCAGCGGTCTCCCCCTGTCATGGCGCAAGGGCCTGTTTTTGCAGCGTTGGGGACAGGTATGGTATCTCGCGCGTCTGGCATACGGCTTGCAGCGAAATAGGATAAGGACAATGACTCGAGCCGACCGACAGGGGTAAAGGGAGATTATACAGGAGCAGTCGATGGCGAGGACCGAGCACAATCCTAAGCTTGCGGTGCAGGATCTGAAGGAATTCGATGAACAGGACCTACGGCAGCTTGAGAAATCGGGAATCACTCCGTACCACCTGGCCAGTTTCCTCGATTCCCTGCGGAACAATGTGAATCCCCGCTGCCTCACGGGGTGTGACGAGATGCAGGCTCAAGAGGAGTACTGCTGTACGTTCGTGTGATTCCTGCCTCCACCATGGTTCGATACGGGGTGCCTCGAGCGGCACTGGTGAACTGCGGGTTCGGAAAGGAGAAGAGGTCCATGGGTAGTGTGGCAAGACGTGGCGTCGTGATGGGCGGGCGGACCGTATTCCCGGGGCGTAGGAGAGCTAGGGGTGCGAGTCGGATGAGGGCACGTCCAGTCTCTACCGTCGCCGGTATCATCGAGAGGGCCTTGGAGGCAGCCGGAAAGAACGAGCACGCGGAGGCCCTTCTGGTTGGGCTTGGCGCAGCCGCCCTCTGTGTTCTTCTCGGGTATGCCATCGTGGCTCTCTCCAAATTCCAGGTGGGTCTCTTCGCCATCGTCCTCGGCTGACGCGGGCCGCCTTCGAACCTGGCGTAGAGGGCCGTTGAAGGGCCGACCGTCCTCCACCACCCTCCCCCAGCAGAAACCACTCCGGGGAAGCGGAGAATCTGAGGGGCTCACGCTGGCATGGAAGTCCTGAAGGATCTCGAACTGCTCGTCCTCTCCCGCTATTCGATCATCGCCGTCGAGACCTACGAAGAGGAGCGCATCGAGGAGATCCTGAGGCGCATTGCGGCCAAACTGGGGATCCCCCTCTTCATGTGGACCGTCACCAGAGGGCTCGAGCGGGTCGGGGCGGGGAACCCGATCTACGACAGCCAGCATCCCCTGAAGGCCCTGGGCAATCTGGCCGCCATCCCGGACGAGGGGATCTACCTCTTCAAAGATCTCCACCGGTATCTGGGGGAGGCCGACGTGGTCCGCAGGCTTCAGGACCTCGCCAGGCCCTTCGCCAAGGATCGCAGGGCCCTCGTCCTCGCGGCACCACAAATCACGCTTCCACCCGAGCTGGAAAAAATCACAGCCTTCTTCAGGCTTGACCTCCCCACGGAGCATGAGCTGAAGATTCTTGCCAAGAACGTCGTCAAGAACCTCTCCCAATCTCACAAGATCAAGGTGGCGCTTTCGTCGGATGAGTTCGACCGGCTGGTGGAAGGCATGAAGGGACTCACCCTTTTCGAAGCGGAGCGAGCCCTGACCAAGGCTGTCATCGAGGATCTGGCGCTGACACTGAAAGACCTGGACAGCATCCTCGAAACTAAGAGGGCGCTCCTCGAAAAGGACGGGGTCCTGGAGTACTTTCCCGCTGAAGAGGGGATGGGCGAGATCGGGGGACTCGAGAATTTGAAGCGGTGGCTGGCCAAGCGAAAGAAGGCCTTCACCCCGGAGGCCAAGCGGTTCGGCATCCCGGCCCCCAAGGGGATCATCCTCTTGGGAGTCCAGGGCTGCGGCAAGAGCATGGCCGCCAAGGCCATCGCCAGGGAGTGGGGGCTGCCCTTACTCACGATGGAGCCCGGACGACTTTACGACAAGTATGTGGGCGAGTCGGATAAGAACCTCGAGAAGGCCCTGACGCAGGCCGAGCGGATGGCCCCGTGTGTGCTGATGATCGATGAGATCGAGAAGGGCTTTGCCTACGGGGGCAGCTCGGAGGCCGATGCCGGGCTCTCCAAACGGATCTTCGGCCGGCTCCTGGGGTGGCTCCAAGAGCGCAAGACCTCTGTGTTTGTCGTTGCCACCTGTAACCAAATTGAGGCGCTGCCGCCGGAGTTGATACGGAAAGGGCGCTTTGACGAGATTTTCTTTATTGATCTTCCGAGGCAGGATGAGCGGAAGGAGATCTTCAGGGCCCACCTCAGAAAGCGGAAGCGCGAACCGGCCGCTTTTGACCTTGACGGGCTCGCTCACGCCTCGGAGGGATTCAGCGGCGCCGAGATCGAGCAGGCGGTCGTTTCCGCTCTCTACACCGCCTTTGCTCATGGTGCCGACCTCGATACCCCCTTGGTCCTCGACGAGATCAAGGCGACCAGGCCCCTCTCGGTCACCCGGCAGGAGGAGGTCGCGGCGCTCCGCGCGTGGGCCAGTGGCCGGGCCGTACCCGCCTAGCCTGTTGGGTCTCCGGTTTGTTGGATCTGTTGGGGTTCACGGCAACGCGAGCGCCTCACCCGGGGCGACCCTTGAGGGGGCTTGCCCCCTGTGGTACAGTCAGCCGGCGAGAGACGACAAATGATCTCGGCGGACCGGGAACACTGTGAGGCGGCACGGGTCGCGGCGAAGGAGGCGGGCCGGATCCTGATGGAGGGGTTCGGGCGCCGTCCCCAGGTGTACTACAAGGGGCGGATCAATCTGGTGACCGACGTGGACCGCCGCTCGGAGGCCGCCATCGTCGACTTCCTTCATCGGCGGTTCCCCGACCACACCATTCTCTCCGAGGAGGGTCAGGGCCATACAGGAAAGGGTGAAGCCCGCTGGATCGTCGATCCCCTGGACGGGACGACGAACTACGCCCACGGCTTCCCCATCTTCTCGGTCAGCATCGCCCTGGAGCAGCGAGGCGAGATCCGCTGCGCGGTCGTGTACGATCCACTCAGAGAGGAGTGGTTCACCGCGCTGCGGGGAGGGGGAGCCTGGCTGAATGAAGAGCCGATTCACGTCTCGGATACCGACCGGATGACCGAGGCCCTTTTGGCAACCGGCTTTCCGTATGACGTGAAAGAATCTCCCGAAAACAACCTGAACCACTTTCAAAACTTCATGGTGCGGGCGCAAGCGGTGCGGCGCCCCGGCGTCGCTTCTATAGACCTGGCCTATGTGGCGGCCGGTCGGCTCGACGGGTTTTGGGAGTTCAAGCTCAAGCCGTGGGATATCGCCGCTGGGGTCCTGCTGGTCAGCGAGGCGGGGGGCACCGTCACCGACTTCAGGGGAGGACCCCTCGATCTCTTTCGGGCAGAGATCGTCGCCTCCAACGGCCTGATCCATCACGCCATGCTTCAGGTCCTCGCCCTCGCGGACTCTGACACCGGACCCTGACCTCTTTCTTCTCGACCCAGAGACGACGTGGTGGCGACAATGAGGTGGATCTGACCCAGGTTGGCCAGGCTGTCGGCGTGGATGACGAGGTGCGAAGGTGAGCCTCATCATCGATATGCACATCCATATTGCATCCAAGGAGCGGCCTGACTGCAAGATCTCGAACGCGATGCTCAGTTTGCCCGCCTTCGCCTATATGGTGGTGGCGAATGGAATTAATCCTCTCGACCTCGCGCAGCGTTTTGACCAGACCATTCGAGAGCATATCCTGGGCGTGTTGAACACCTCCGCTACGGTCCAGAAAGGGGTTCTCTTGGCCCTCGATGCCATCTACAGCGAGGACGGGAGGCGGCTCGAGGAAGAGAGTCATCTTATTGTGTCCAATGATTATGTCCGCGAGCTGGCGGCTACTCATGCCAAGGTCCTTTTCGGTGCCTCGGTGCATCCCAATCGGGGGCGCAAAGCCGGTCTGGATGAAATCAATCGATGTCTCCAACAGGATCCCCGCACTGTCCTCTTCAAATGGATCCCCAATTCCCAAGTCATAGATCCCAGTGATCGCCGACACACCTGGTTCTATGAAAGGTTAGCGGAGCTCGGAGTGCCGCTCTTATCCCACGCCGGTCCGGAGTATGCGATTCCCCTCCCGAATCCCCAGGCAGATCATCAACGGCTGGGCGACCCGAGGAAACTCAGGCTGGCACTCGAGGTCGGGGTGACGGTCATCGTAGCGCATGCGGCCACACGATTCTTCCCCCTTGAGCCGTATCACTATTTGGATGAGCTGGCAGCAATGATGCAGGAGGCGGATCGGAATGGGCAGTGGAAACTCTATGCAGATATCTCCGCGATGTGCGTGCTATGCCGTGTCGGCACTGTTGGGCAGGTGCTGGAAAAGATTCCTCCTCACCGGATGGTGCTCGGAAGCGACTATCCCGTTCCTGTCAACGATATGCCACCCGTCTTGGTCAGGAATCTGACCTTCGAGGAGTATCTCGAGATCATCACAATCCAAAACCCTATCGAGAAGAATTATCATCAACTCCTGGCGATGGGTTTCCCGGCCTCGGCCGGTACAAAGGCCGCCGAACTCCTCCCGCCCTGGGCCTTGGGCTGACCATAGGAGGTATGCAGACCCCGCGGTTCAGCGGGCGAGACGCTTCAGGAGCTGTTTCAGCGGGAGGGTGTTCAGGACGTCTTTTTTCTCGATCCAGGCGCGACGGGCGGTGGCGACGCCGAGATGGATGTGATCGAACTCTGCGAGGGCATGGGTGTCGGTATTGATGACGAGGGGGACCCCGGCCTCCTTGGCCCGGCGAGCGTGCGCGTCGTTGAGATCGAGGCGTAACGGAGAGGCGTTGATTTCCATGGCGAGCTGATGTTGCCGTGCGGCGTCCAGCAGCCGATCGAAATCGAGGTCGTAGGGCTCGCGCTCACCCAGGAGTCTACCGGTGGGATGGCCGAGCACCCGCACATACGGGTTACTGACGGCACGCACGATCCGCTCGGTCATCGTCTGTTGGTCCTGACGGAAGGCGGAATGGACCGAGGCGATTACAAAGTCCAGTTTCGCCAAGACGCCATTGGGGAGATCCAGAGTCCCGTCGGCCCGGATATTCGCCTCGATGCCGGTGAGAATCCGAAAGTCCCTGAGGCCCTGATTCAGCCGGTTGATCTCTTCCGATTGCTTTGTCAGATCCTCCGCTGCGAGGCCGCGGACAATCCCTAGGCCCTTCGAGTGATCGGTGATGGCGATGTAGCGATAGCCTCGCCTCCGGGCGGCTTCCACCACCTCTTTGATGGTATGGGCCCCATCGCTCCATGTGCTGTGGACATGGAGATCCCCCCGGATATCGTCCGCCGTGATCAGGTCCGGCAGTTGCCCCTTCAGAGCCGCCTCGACCTCACCGGTGTCCTCGCGGAGCTCCGGGGCGATGTACGGGAGGCCGAGGGCCTCATAGATCTCTTCCTCCTCTCTGCCGGCGATCCGCTTGCCGGTTCGCTCCGCAAAGACGCCGTACTCGCTGATCTTCAACCCCTTCTTCTTTGCCATGTCCCGCAGGTGGATATTGTGGGCTTTGGACCCGGTGAAGTACACCCAGGCCGCCCCGAAGGCCTTGGGATCGACGACCAGAACATCCGCTTGGATGCCCTGCCGGGTCATCACACTCGACTTCGTCTCCCCATGGGCGAGAACCTCGCGGACCAGGGGAAGGGCGACGAAGGCGTCCATGACCTTGCCCGGAGCGGCCGAGACGGCCAGGATGTCGATGTCTCCGACAGTGTCCTTCATCCGCCGGACACTACCCGCGCATTCGATCCGCGTCACTCCCTTGACCTGCCTGAGGCGGGCGATGATCTCCCGGACCAGGGGGAGGGCGAGGCCGAGCGGCATGCGCCCCGAGGCACGCTTGAGCATCTCAATGCCTCGAAGGATATTCTCTTCGGTCTTGGCCTTGATCCCAGGAAGGCCCCGAAGTTCATTGGCGCGGGCGGCCGCCTCGAGTCTCGCGATGCTATCGATCCCCTTCCTCTCATAGAGGAGCTGCGCAGTCTTGGGGCCTACCCCCGGGATCTTGAGGAGCTCAACCACGCCCGAAGGAATCTGTGCCTTGAGTCTTTCGTACTCCTGAAACGTACCGGTGGTGACGATCTCGCGAATCTTGGACGCCAGGTCCTTGCCGATTCCCGGGATCTCTTCGAGCGTTTGTTGGACGATGAGGGTCGAAACGTCTTCTGCCAGCCCCTCGATGTTTTGCGCGGCCAGGCGGTACGCCCGGATCCGGAAGGGATTATCACCCTTGATTTCGAGCATGTCGGCCATGGTATTCAAGATGCGTGCGACTTCCCCGTTGTCCATCCTGCCCTCTCACATGAAGGGGAATCCTTCTACGATCCTATTATGGCGTCAGCGGCAGCTGGGCACAAGGGAGCCGGGCTTATGAAGGGACAAGAATTGGACAATGCTCTTGCGGGCGACTGGGACAGGTGGGATGCAGCGTCAGGTGTGCTGCGCGAGGGAATCGGGTGAGCTATCGCCCTTCCCTCAGGCCTCCTGGATGTGCACGCTCTTGATATCGGTATAGAAATTGATCGTGTCGTCGCCGACCTCTCGGGCGCCGTAGCTCGAATACTTGAATCCGCCGAAGGGCATATGGGAGAAGCCTCCGAGTCCCGGCCGGTTCACATGGATCATGCCGGCATCAATCTTGTCGATAAAGGTGAAGGCCCGACCGATATCCCTGGTGAAGATTGAGGCGCACAGGCCGTAGTCCACCGCGTTGGCGACCGTGAGGGCCTCTTCGATGTCGTCCACCTCGATAAAGCTCAGGACGGGCCCGAAGACCTCCTCCCGGGCGATCTCGTGCTCGGGCCGCACGTCGACGACGGTGGGCGCGTAGTAGTGGCCGTCCCGAAGCCCCTCGGGCTCGCACCCCCCGATGACCACCGTTGCGCCCTGCGCCCGCGCGCGGTCCACAAAGCCCTTGACCTCGCGCAGCCGCAATTCGTCCACGAGCGGACCCATCGTGATTTCGGGGCGGTCACCGGGACCCACGCGGATGGCTTTCGTCCCCGCCACCAAACGCTCGGCGACCTGCGCGGCGACTTTCCGTTCCACGATGGCTCGGCTGGTGGCTGAGCACCGCTGTCCGGTGGCGCCGAACGCCGCGGTGAGCAGGGACTTCACGGCGCTGTCGAGATCCGCATCTCTCAGGATGATCTGGGGGTTCTTTCCCCCCATCTCCAACTGGACCTTGGCGAGACGCCGGGCCGCTGCCATGTGGATGGCCATGCCCACCTTCGTCGAGCCGGTGAAAGAGATGCCTCGGATCAGCGGGTGGTTGACGAGTTCGCCGCCGACCTGGGCCCCGCCATGCACCAGGTTCAACACGCCCGGAGGGAGCCCCGCCTCTTCGAAGATCTCGACCACCCGAGTCGCTGTGGCGGGTGTCAGGGGGGAGGGCTTGCAGACCACGGTGTTGCCGCAGACCAGGGCCGGCGCGATCTTCCAGCAGGGGATGGCGACCGGAAAGTTCCAGGGGCTGATAGCAGCCACCGGGCCGATGGGCTGCCGCGTCGTAAAGCAGAAGACGTTCGGCACCTCGGTTGGCAGGGTCTGCCCGCCCAACCGGCGCCCCATGCCCGCGGCGTACTCCATGATATCGATGGCGCGCTTGACCTCACCCCGCGACTCGCTGACGATCTTCCCCTCTTCCCGGGTGAGAAGCTGGGCGACCTCCTCCAGCCGCGATTCGAGGAGCTGAGCCGCCCGGAGCACGATCTTGCCACGCTCGGGGGGGATGGTCCGCCGCCAGCGCTGGAACGCCTCTGCTGCCGCCTCAATGGCGCGGCGGGCATCCTCGGCTGAGGAGTCCGGCGCGGTGGCCACCACATCGCGGATGTTGGCGGGATTGAGTCGCGTGATGCCGTTCGCCCCGCGCTGCTCCCACTTGCCCCCGATGAGATTACCGCACTGAATCGTCTTCTCTCCCATGGCACTCTCCTTCAACCTTATCCCGCTTCCTTGGGCCCTTGTGTCGTTTCTCTCACCACTCCCCGTGTTACTTGACTGCCCCAACCGTGAAGCCGGCGATGAACCGATCGACAAAGAAATTATAGAGGATGGCGATGGGAACGCTGGCGATGAAACAGCCGGCCATGAGCGAGCCCCAGAAATAGACGTCACCGTGAACCAGGAAGGTCGGCACCCCCACGCTGACCGTATACTGGGATGCCGTCGTGATGAAAGTAAGGGCGTAGACGAATTCCTGCGTCACCAGGGTGAAGGTGAAGATGACGACCGTGAGGATGCCGGCGACGGAGATGGGGATCACGATCTTCACGAACGCCCCGAGCCGGCTGCAGCCGTCGATCATGGCCGCCTCCTCGAGGTCGGGAGGGATGGCCTTGAAGAACCCCATCAGGAGCCACGTGCAGAACGGGATGGTGAAGCTTGGGTAGACCAGCACCAGAGACCAGAGCGAATCCTGCAACCCCAGGTCCGCGATGACCCGCGACAGGGGGATGAATAGCAGGGTCGGCGGAACCAGATACGTCAGGAAGATGCCGATGCCGAGCTGCTCTCCCCATCGGCCCGTCAGTCTGGCCAGGGCGTACCCCGCGGGGACCGCGAGCAGCAGCGTGATCACCACCACGATCACGCCGACCCAGGCGGTATTCCAAAGCCAGCGCCCGTACAGGGTGTCGTAGAACAGCACCCTCAAGTGCTCCAGGGTTGGAGGCTGATTCAGGAGGAAGGGATTATTCTCCCGCTTCATGAGGTCAGAGGTCTGCTTGAAGGTGGTGATGAGCATCCAGTAAAAGGGGAAGGCGGTGAAGAGGGTGAACGCTAACACTGTGGCGATGTGAGCGCCGCTGGCCCCGAGTCGCTTTGCCT
>LDXR01000029.1 GCA_001443495.1 candidate division NC10 bacterium CSP1-5
GAAGCGAAAAACCGTGGGATCGCCACTCATGTGTCCCTTGAAAAGCTGCCAATTGTTTGCTCCAGAGAACCGGGGCTCTCCCGTATAGACCAGGAGCAGGTGCCGCTCCAGCTCGTCCAGAAACTCCCCTACAACCAGCGACCGGCGGACGATCCCGGTGCGTCCGAACTCGATCGCGCTGGCTCCTCCGAAGACAGCCGCGTAGTAGTCTTGGTATCCCGTCGGCACTCGGATGGTCTGGGTCTCAACGGCCCGCGCATATTCGATGAGCTCGCTCTTCGACATCCGGCGCTTCCCGAGGCGGGCCAACGCCGCTGTTGCGGCGACGGCCAGCGCAGAGGAGCCTCCGGTTCCCGCCCCCGCAGGCGCCTGACAGTCGGTGGTTACCTCAACGGCTGACAGGGGAACGAACGATCGGAGGAGGCGGGCCGTCAGTTCGAGGAAGCGGTTCTGCCGCCAATCGATCTGATCTGCTGAGGCCCAGAAGGCCTGCATGTCTCGGTCCCGGGCGACGAGGTGGATCCCCCGCTCTTTGGTCTCCCGCACGGCGACCGTGGCACAGAGGTCGATGGCCACGTTGACGGTGACGGCAGGTTCATGAAAGAGATACAGGGGAGGAATGTCGAGGGTCCCACCGGCGAAGTCGATCCGGGTGGGAGCGGACGCGACGATGGAACGGCTCACCAGGTCACCTCATCCAGGATTGTGCAGCGTCGGTGGGAGAACTCGGGGGTGAGTGTCGCATAGCCCCGCGCTTCCCGGAAGCGCTCCCGGACCGCGGAATCCGGACTCTCGAGCGCCTCAGCCGGAACCCGACTGATCCAGAAGGTGTTGATCTGGGTGAGGCGGGCCTTGACCCGATCGAGCTCGCGCGGGTCATTATCCACCATGTCGAGGCGCGCGAAACGTCCGGCCAGCGCCTCGACGACCTCCGCCTTGGCCTGTTCCCGGCCGGTGAAGAAGACCTCCTGGAAGAAACCGCTGATCCGTGCCCGGGTGACCTTGTAGGCCTGCCAGGCCGGATCACCAAAAGAGAGGAGAAAGCAGGATACCCCTTCCCTCTGCAGTCGCTTGAGAAAGGGCTCCGAGTCCGGAAAGAGATACGAACGGAGATCGGCAAAGCGTTCACGAAGCACGCCCTTGAGTTCGGCCGCGACGGAATCCGCCACCCGCCCTTGCCGGACCAGATGTTCC
The DNA here is from genome assembly GCA_001443495.1 of candidate division NC10 bacterium CSP1-5. Lineage (GTDB taxonomy): Bacteria > Methylomirabilota > Methylomirabilia > Methylomirabilales > CSP1-5 > CSP1-5. The sequence continues at coordinate 1,195 of LDXR01000029.1, forward strand.
AAGTGCTTGTCGAGCGAGTATCCCGTGGGCCACACCACCCCGTAGCTCTCCTCCCAGATCTTGGCATCGATAGCAAATCGGGCAAATGCGGCGCGGACGTCCACCCAGAAGAATCGATCGGTATCAAAGAGGGTATGGTCAAAGTCGAGGAGGAACGCCCGTCCGCGATCCATGTTTGAGCGCTTCACCCCGGCGACCACCGCCTCGAACGCTGCTTTCATCGCCCCAACGTCGTCCTCGATCCCGTCGATGCTTCCCTTGATAACGGACCAAGTCGCCTGGGTAGACGCCCGCATCGCCAGGTAAAGGGGGTGGCGAGAAAAATGCGATAGACCCCGACGACCGCCGCATTGTACCCTAGACAAAGATGCGGGGACAAGCCCTGAGAATGCCCGAAGCGAGAAGAGCGGCAGAGAGATGATGGCTCCAGCAGATCGTCCCGCCTACGCCGAAGTCGCCCTGCCTACAGCCATTGACAAGACCCTCACCTATGCCGTCCCGTGCCACCTCCGCCAGGCGGCCGCTCCAGGCAAGCGCGTCCTCGTCCCTCTGGGGCCGCGCGTCGTCTCCGGGTACCTGGTGCGCCTCCGGGAGCGCGTCGAGATCACACGGCTCAAAGAGATTCAAGACATCCTCGATCCTGAACCTCTGCTCGATGAGCCCCTGCTGGAACTGACCCGCCGGGTCGCCGACTACTACGGCGCCCCCTGGGGAACGGTGATCAAGGCTGCCTTGCCCCCAGGGATTGATGCCTCGACCCGCCGCCTCGTTCGTCTCACCGAAGAGGGACGCCAGGCCCCGGCGCAAGGGACCCATGACCTCGGAACCCGGGAACTGGAGCTGCTCCGCCTCCTCGCCCCCGACATCGCGGTCCCTGTCAGTCGTTTGACCCGACAGCTTGGAAGGATGACCCCCTCCCTCCTTCAGCGGCTTCGGGCCAAACGACTCCTGTCGGTGGAGACGTCTCGCCTCCCCCCTCGAGTCCGGGTGAGACACGAGCGATCGTTCCGCCTCATCCGTTCCGAGGAGGAGGTTGAGGCGGCCATCGCGCTGCTCAAGACTCGGGCCCCCCGTCAGGCAGAACTCCTCTCTCACCTCCTTCGCGTGGGAGGGACCTTACCGGCGCGTGAGATGAGGACCATCGCGGGGTCTCCCTCGGTCATCTTTGCCCTCATGAACAGAGGATTCATCGAACCTGTGCTCAGCGCCGTTTCCCGCGACCCCTTCAGGGACCTTCCGGTCACCCGCACGGATCCCCTCCCTCTCTCCTCGCCGCAGCGGGAGGCCCTCCGTCAGATCGAAGAGGCGGCCGCCGCAGAGCGCTACATCCCCTTCCTCCTCTTCGGCGTGACCGGCAGCGGCAAGACCGAGATCTACCTTCAGGCGATCGAGGGGGTCATGAAACAGGGAAGGCAGGCCTTGGTCCTGGTGCCGGAGATCGCCCTCACCCCCCGGACGGCGGAAAGATTCCGGGCCCGCTTCGGGGAGCGCGTCGCACTGCTCCACAGCGCCCTCGCCCCGGGCGAGCGACTTGACCAGTGGCTTCGCATCCGAAGGGGAGAAGCCGACATCGTGGTCGGGGTCCGATCGGCGGTCTTCGCGCCGCTGCCCCGCCTGGGGATCGTGGTGGTGGATGAGGAGCACGATCCCGCCTATAAACAAGAGGACTCTCCCCGATACCACGGACGGGACGTAGCGCTCATCCGGGGGGAACTCACGTCGTGCCCGGTGGTGCTGGGGTCGGCCACCCCTTCCCTCGAAAGCTTTCACCGGGCGCAACTGGGCCAGTACCGGTTGGCCTCGCTGCCCGAGCGCATTGGCGCAAGCCTGCTGCCGAAGGTCACGGTGGTCGATCTTCGCCGGGAGCCGAAGGAGCCGGGGCGACGCCTCATCCTGTCCAGAATCCTGGAGGCCGGAATCCGCGCAGGACTCGATCGCCGAGAGCAGGTCCTGCTGCTCCTGAACCGGCGCGGGTATGCCACCTCCGTCCTCTGCCGCGACTGCGGCTATCTCCTCCGCTGCCCCTCCTGTCACGTCTCCCTCACTCTCCACCGGGGCGCCGGTGTCGTGCGGTGTCACTACTGTGAGTATCAGCGCCGGCCTCCGGATTGCTGCCCCGACTGCCGCGGCTCGAACCTGCGGCAGCTCGGACTGGGGACCGAGCAGGTGGAACGGGAACTGCAAACCCTCTTCCCCCACGCCCGGATTGCCCGGATGGACCGGGATACGACGGCCGGCCGTCAGGGACATCACCTTGTCTTACAGCGACTGGAACGCGGGGATCTCGATATCCTGGCGGGGACGCAGATGATCGCCAAGGGACACGACTACCCGAACGTGACGGTCGTGGGAGTCCTCTCGGCGGACATCGGCCTGAACCTCCCCGACTTCCGTGCGGGTGAGCGGACCTTTGCGCTGCTCACCCAGATGGTGGGCCGCTCCGGCAGGGGCTCGCGCCTCGGGGACGCCGTGATTCAGACGTATAACCCCGATCATTACTGCATCCAGGCGGCCCTGAATCAAGACTTTCTCTCCTTCGCCCGGGAGGAGCTGACGCGCCGCCAAGAGCGGAACCTTCCCCCTTTCACCCGCCTCATTCGTCTGCTCATTTCCAGCCCGCAGGAGAAGAGGGCGGCCGAGACGGCTGAACAGCTTGGGACGCTGCTGCGGCAGGATCCGATGGCACTGGAGATCGACGGTCCCGCCCCTGCTCCCCTCTCCCGGCTCCGCGGTCGATTCCGGTGGCACCTGTTCGTCAAGGGCCCGCCGGAGACCCCTCTCCGCTCGAAGGTGGCCCACGCGCTCGAAGCCTTTACGGTCCCCCGCGGAGGATCGATTCATCTCGAGATCGACGTGGACCCAGTGGATACCCTGTGAGGCTCACCCGTCAGAGCTCCTCAATTGACTTGGTCCGTCTTTTGCTATAAGGTTCAGGTGAACACCGGTCGGCGAGACCGTGGAGGCAAGACGCAGGCGGAAAGCCGGTGCATGGTGAGGGACGACAGTAGAGACCGTCAGACGGATGCCGGTTTTTCCCGCGAGTTGGCTGAGATTCTCGTCGGCATCAAGAAGGCCACCAAGATCTTTCTGGCCTATCCGGGAAAGCACCCTGCCAGGGCTCAGGCCCTCGAGCGCACCCACAAACAGATTGCACAACTCCTCTCGCAGCAGGCCCCGCTTTCCCTCCAGATCAGGGGCGGCGGTTTCGCCTGCGCCGATGTCCCCGTGGGACGGAATCATCCCCTCTTGCAGGGCTTTGTCCTCGAGTTCACCCGCCGGGGGATTCAGGCCATCCGTTTTCTCCCCGGGGTTCGTCCCGAGGACCTCCAGCACATCACCGACCTGCTGATCACCGACGCCGCGACGCTGTCCCGGCAGGGGGGCGGCCGGGCCTTCCTCCAGGGGCGCGGAGTGAGCATGGTTGAGGTCGAGGAGCTCGACGTGAAATTTGAGACCCTCTCCCCCCGGGTCGAGCGTGTGAGCGGAGGAGAGAGCGGGTCAGAACCGGTCCAGCAGGCCGCGCAACCGGCTCCGACCGAGGTCGCCGCCCGAGAGGCGGCTCAAATGCCCGCGGGCGAAACTGGCGGGGAATCGGCCACGCCGACGGGCAGTTCTGAAGAAGCTGGGGGAGCGGAGGCAGCAGAGGGAGCGAAGGCAGAAGATGCAGTCCCACCTGACCTGGAGGTCCTCATCATCGAACTCCAGAAGACCGATGGGCCAGCTCGGTACGAGTATCTCACGGAGGAGCTGTCGCGCCGGGGGCGCGAGACATTGGCCCAGGGCGAGGGAAATACCTGCCTGCGGATCATGGCTGCCCTTGCCATGGAGCTCCACCCGTCGAGCTCCAAGGAAGAGAGGATCACGCGCTACGCCCGCTGGACCCTGCGGTCGATGCTGGATGAAACCGGCCCGCAGCTTTTGGTTGATGGCTTCTGCCGGCGCGGGCCGGTCCCGGAGCATCAATTGGTCCATCTCTTGCTTACGGTGAAGGAGGAGACCGCTCCCGCAGTGGTGAAGCAGCTCCTGATCGAAAGGGAGATGGGAGCCCGCCAAAGGCTGGCGGATATCCTCGTCCAGATGGGGGCTGCCGCCCTGCCGGCGGTTCAATCGGCGCTCACGGCGCCGTCCTGGGAAGCGGCCAGGCGCCTGTTCCCTCTGCTGCCGCGGCTCGCGGTGCCTGAGGTCGCAGAGAGCCTGAAGCGGCTGTTCCGGCATTCCGATCCCAGGATCCGCCGCGAGAGCATCCGGCTCTACGGGCAGTTGGGCGCGGAGCAGGGCGACGAGCCGCTGCTCGGCGCGTTAGGGGATGCCGACACGTCGGTGCGACAGGCGGCCATCGCTGCGCTGGGAGGACTCAAGGTGAAGACCGCCGTTCCGCCCCTCCGCCAACTCGCGGAGGCGCATCCGGGCACCCGGGACCTCGAGGAACAGAAGAAAGCCATCGCTGCGCTCGGGGCCATCGGGGACCCCCAGGTCCTGCCCACCCTCATCGCCCTGTTGCACCGAAGGCGGTGGCTGTCCCGGCGCAGGACGGAGGAGCTCCGGATCGCCGCCGCATACGCCCTGGGCGCCCTGAGGATGCCGGAGGCCATGGAGGCCTTGCAGGCGGCGGCCCGATCGGCGCCTGCAGCGTTGAAGCAGGCTTGCGAGGCCGCCCTCAGGGGTGGCCGCTCCTCTGAGAAGGAAACCGAGGGAGCCCGATGAGTTCTGAGTTCAGAGACGCGGAACAGTTCCTCTTGAGTCTCAACGCCGCCTGGAAGAATCTCGGCCTCTACTCCCCCACCCATCCGGCCGCGACCACCGCCTTGCAGAACCTGAGAAGCGCCTTCGAGAAGCTGCTGGGAGCCCGGGAGCAGATCACCCTGGGCCTCCTCCACGATACCTTGGTCATAGATGGGGTGCCCCTGACGACCAAGCCTGAGCTCTACCAGAACTTCATGACGCGGCTCGAGAAGGGGGAAATCCAGGGGCTGGCCCTCCTGAAGGGCTGTACGTTGGAGGAGCTTCGGCACCTGGTAGAGCTTCTGGGGCGGAATGTCAAGCGTGACGAGCTCGAGCAGGAGTTCAAGAGACGCGGAGTCTCCCACATCCTCATCGTGCAACTCAGTCAGGACGGGGCAGAGCCACCCCGAAAGGTCGAGGTGGTGGAGGAACGGGTCGGGGCGGGAGCTATCTACAGCCGCGCGCTGCAGACCATCCGCAAGGTCTTCCAAGAGGTGCGGTTCGGGAAGGTCCCCTCCGTGGGGGACGTACAACGCACGGTGGAGGACATGGTGGGGGGCATCTTAAAGGGGAAACACTCGCTCATGGCCCTGACCATGATCAAGAGCTACGACGAGTATCTGTTCAATCACTCGGTGAACGTGGGGATCCTCACCATGGCCTTGGGAGAGACGATGGGCCTTGACGTGGCGGCCCTCAAGGAACTGGGGCTGGGCGCGCTGCTCCATGATCTGGGGAAGATCAACATCCCCGAAACGATCATCCGTGCGCCCCGAAAGCTGACCGATGAGGAATGGGAAATCATCAAACGGCACCCGGTGGATGGGGTGAAGATCCTGGAGCAGATGGGGGTGCAATCAGAGATCGCCCTCCGGGTGACGAAGGAACACCACATCGACTTCGACGGGAGAGGGTACCCCCGGTTGGGGCCTGACGAGCAGCCCCACCCCTATAGCATGATCGTCCACGTCGCCGACACGTATGATGCCATGACCACGGTTCGAGTGTACTCGGGACCTGCCGACCCGAACCAGGCGATCTCGCGGATGAAGAAGCTGGCCGGAACCGCCCTGAACCCGCTGACTCTCGATAGCTTCGTCGATATGCTCGGCATCTATCCCCCGGGAACCGCGGTGCGTCTGACAACGGGAGAGATCGGCGTGGTGACCCGTCCGGGCGGGGAGGATGCTGCTCGGCCCTGGGTCCGCATCGTGCAGGATCGCGAGGGAAAGGCGGTGGAGGGAGAAGAGGTCAACCTGATGGAGTGGGATCCGCAGGGGGAAGACTACGCCAGGACCATAGTGATCGCGCTTGACCCGACGATCCGCCGGATCGATGTGGCGAAGGTACTCCAAGACAACGAGGCTAAGCTGGCGGGGTGATCTCCTTGAGTTTTCCCTCTTCTGCCGCGCGCACGCCCAAACGACCCAGGGCCTCCGCGATCCGCTCCCGAACCGCCGGCGTCAGATCGGTCACGAGGGGGAGAAGGGCATCGACCGCTCGAAGGTCTCCCAGATTCCCGAGGGCGGTGATCGCCGCTTCTCGGATCGGGCCGGATCCCTGCTGAAGCTGTGGCAGGAGGACCTCCAGCAGTCTCGGCTCCTGAAAATCGCCCAGGACCTCCAGGATGAGGACCTTGACGTCAGGGTTGGGATCTTCCAGGGCTTCGATAAAGTGATTCGCGACCCTCGGATCTTTCGTCCGCGCGAGCAGTTTGACCGCCGTCGCACGGACCTCAGCGTGGGGAGCCTGTAAGGCGTGACACAAGATCGCGAATGCATTCTCCCCGCCAATGTCCGCGACGGCGTAGAGCGACCGGAGCGCACCGGCCGTATCGGGGGAGTCAGCGGTGACCGCCAGATGCTGCAGCGCGGATACGCCTTCGATCCGCTCTAGCGCCCGCGCCGCTTGGACCTGGACACCAGCCACTGGATCCCGGAGGGCAAGGGTCAGGGCCAGTCGGATGCGCATGAGGGTCTCTTCCATGGCCGCCTCCGATCCGCGTGCACGGTGCGGGAACCTTACACAATCCCCGTCAGCCTGTCAAGAAAGGGAAGGATAGGACCGATGGAGAAGTTCACCCTCGGGATCGCCCAGCTAGCACCGGCCCTCGGGAATCTGGACGCAAACCTCGCCCTTCACGACAAGATCCTCCGCGAGGCCGAGGGTCAGGGTGTGGATCTCCTCCTTTTTCCGGAACTCTCACTGACCGGCTACTTCCTCAAGGACCTCGTCCCCTCAGTGGCCCTCACCCCCCGCGATCCCCGGCTCGATCTCTTCAAGCACGCGAGCCGAAGGATGGCCATCGTCGTCGGGCTCGTCGAGGAGTCTTCGGATCGTCGCTTCTTCAACGCCGCGGCGTATTTCGAGGACGGCAAGCTCCGCCATCTCCACCGAAAGCTCTACCTTCCCACCTATGGCCTGTTCGACGAACACCGGTATTTCGCCCAAGGGGAGAGCCTGCGGGCATTCGACACGCGACTGGGCCGCATGGCCCTCACCATCTGCGAGGATCTCTGGCATCCGGCAACGGCGTACCTCGCTGCGCTGGACGGCGCCCAGATCATTCTCTGTATCTCCGCCAGCCCCGGGCGGGGTCTTCGGCCAGACGGCACCTTTGCCAATGCCGCGGCCTGGGAGCACCTGAACCGCGCCTACGCCCAGCTCTTTACCTGCTTCCTCTGCTATTGTAACCGGGTCGGGTACGAGGACGGCGCCTGCTTTTGGGGAGGGTCTGAGGTCATCGCCCCCACGGGGGATGTCTTGCTCAAGGGCCCTCAGCTCGAGGAAGCGTTCCTGCACGTGGGTATTGACCGTCGCGAGGTCCGACGGGAGCGGATCGCCAATCCCCTCCTCCGAGACGAGCGGCTGGACTTCACCCTCCGGGAACTCAAGCGGATCACCCGGGATCTCGAGCGCATCCGCCGGGCTCGGGGTGAAGAGACCCCATGAAACCACCCATCATCATGCCGGAACTCACCCTGGACTGGAACCTCTGCACCAAGGTTTTGACCGGATTCATCCAGAGCGAAGTGCGGCGGCCCGGCTTCCCGCGGGTGATCGTCGGGATTTCCGGCGGCGTGGACTCGTCCTTAGCCGTCACCTTGGCCGCGTTGGCGATGGGGCCCGAAAACGTCTGGGGGGTCAGCATGCCCTATAAGTCCTCGAGCCCCGAGAGCGCGAGCCACGCCCGACTCATCGCCGATCGCCTTGGGATCCATTTCCTTGAGATCCCAATCACGCCGCAGATCGACGCGTACTTCGCCGCATACCCGGACGTCGATCACATCCGACGGGGGAACAAGATGGCCCGGGAACGGATGACGGTCCTGTACGATCACTCCGCCCGCCTGGGGGCGCTGGTCCTGGGCACGAGCAACAAAACGGAGCTCCTCCTGGGCTACGGCACCCTCTACGGCGATATGGCCTCGGCGCTGAACCCCATCGGCGACCTCTACAAGACCCAGGTCCGGGGCCTCGCCGCGCATCTCGATGTCCCACCCGAGATCATCGGAAAGGCGCCGAGCGGTGACCTGTGGGCGGGACAGACCGATGAGGGTGAGCTGGGCTTCACCTACGAAGCGGTGGACCGGCTCCTGTATTACATGGTGGACCGGCGGTACGAACTGCCCGCATTGATTGAACTCGGCTTCGACGCCGCTTTTGTTCAGAAGGTCTTTCGGCGAGTCCAATCGTCCCAGTACAAGCGGCGGCCGCCGATCATTGCCAAGCTCTCGGCCCGGACGATCGATCGCGACTTCCGCTACCCGCGGGATTGGGGCCTCTGATCAGTTCAGAGTGGAGAGTTGAGGGTTCAGGGTAGAGCGTTCAGCACGGGAAGCCATTGCTTTCCATGAACCATCACCCCTGAACCATGGACGTGCAAACCATGATCATTGGGGTGCCGAAGGAGATCAAAGACCAGGAGCACCGTGTGGCGATGACCCCCGCTGGGGTCCAGGGCCTGACCGCCCGCGGGCATCAGGTGCTCATCGAGCGGGGCGCGGGACAGGGCGCCGGCATGGGGGACGAGGAGTACGCCGCGGTGGGCGCAGAGGTTGTCCCCCGTGCGGCCGACCTCTACGCCAGGGCCGAAATGATCTGCAAGGTGAAGGAGCCTCAACCGAGCGAGTACACGTCTCTCCGGGCCGGCCAGATTCTCTTTGCCTTCCTCCATCTCGCCCCCGAATTCGAGCTGACCCGCAGCCTCCTCGAGCGACAGGTCGTGGGGATCGCCTACGAAACGGTGGAGACAGACGATGGTCGCAAACCGCTGCTGGAGCCGATGAGCGAGATCGCCGGCCGCATGGCGATCCCCATCGCCGCCACCTACCTCTCCAGCCCCGGCGGAGGCCGCGGCGTGCTCCTGAGCGGTATTGCCGGAGTGCCACCGGCCACCGTGACCATCCTCGGCGGTGGCATCGTCGGCTTTCACGCCGCCAAGATGGCGGCAGGCATGGGAGCCTGGGCCTATCTCCTGGACGTAGACGTCTCGAGGATGCGCTCGTTGGCAGCGCTCCTCCCGCCGAACGTGACGACCCTCATGTCCAACCCCATCACCATCGAGGAATGTGTCAAGCGCGCTGATGTTCTCGTCGGCGCCGTGCTCATCCCCGGGGCCAAGGCGCCCCGGCTCGTTACCCGGGAGATGATCAAGCTCATGAAGCCCGGCTCGGTCGTCGTGGATGTCTCGGTGGATCAAGGGGGATGCGTGGAGACGACCCGCCCGACGACCCACAGCAACCCGATATACCAGGTGGATGGCGTCATCCACTACTGCGTTGCCAACATGCCCGGGGCCTTCGGCCGGACATCTACCTTTGCCCTCACCAACGTCACCCTTCCCTACATCCTCGAAATCGCCGAAAGGGGATGGCGGCGGGCCGCCCGTGCGAAGCCTGAAATCGTCAAGGGGCTCAACCTGGTCCACGGCCACGTCACCTACCCGGCCGTCGCCAAGGCCCATGGGATGGAGTGTGTCCCCTGGGAAGAGGCGGCCAAGCGATAGCTCCGACTCTGCAGAGGCGCTGGACTCGCGCACCATGGCGGCCGAGTCCACTCGGAAGGGTATGCCCGTGGCTGGGTTCTAGAAGGGAAAATAGATACCGAGACTCAGGTAGGGTCGAACGTCTTGGATGCCTTCCGCAGAGAAGTATTTGGGGCCCACGCCAATCAGGAAGCTCCCATTGGTGGGGCGATGACGGATCTCGAGCAGGGGGCCACCCTGGAACGCCATGAAGTCTTCATTCCCCATGCCGATCCCCTCCAGGCCCAAGCCTAGAGCGAATTCCTCCTGCGATCCGAAGCTCAGAACCTCCCGCTTGAAGGCCACCCGTCCCCAGTTCGAACCATCCCCTGAAGCGTACTGATAGAGCACCAGGATATCGGCCTGGGGGGACATCTGGTAGTGGTACTCGAATTGGGCCGCCCCCCCATCATCGTTGCGCGTAGACGGCTCTTGACCCTCCAAGTCCGTCCTCTTGATCTGGCCACCTCCGAAGAGGGACACGGACATATCCGGCCTCAACTGATACCTGAACCCCACAAGAGGGGTGACGGCCCAGGCCTCCGCCTCGACGGTCCTTCCCGCCTGCTGGAACTCATAAGTCGAGTAACTGGACAAGAGCCGGGCACGGAGGGCGATCCGGTCGGAAACCGGCTGGATAATTCCCACCCCCGCGTACGCGTAACCGGAGTTGCCGAAATCGCTGGCATAGCCCCCGAGCGCCTCCCAATCGAGCGCCGCGGCGGGCGAGGCGGCGAAACAGACCGCACCGAGGAGGACAGCGCACCACCAGGGTCTCATGCCATGTCGAGCCAAGGCGTGACTCCCCGCGCTACACCGAGGCAACTTCGGGAGATGGCCGGGCCAAACCATACAGCTCCTCACGTACCCGGTCAAGATCCTGCGGCAGGTATTTTTCAATGGCGATTCCCGCAGTCCAGCCCCGGAGACTCTTGCGCCAGTACCGGATGCTGGCTGGAACAGTGATCTCACCGCCATTCACCTTCAGCTGAAGCTGGATCCCGGGCGGATAGGTACGAAGCCGTCGGCGGAAGACAGCCCGTACGCCGGCCTCGCTCACATCGCGCGTCAATCCCGATAGCTCCCCCTCGTCCCATGTGAGAACACAGGGCCAGTGCTTGATGAACCGGGGATGCCGGCGAAGGAAGGCACGCTCCAGGAGGAACACCCGCAAGGGAGCGCAGAGAAACGTGAGGAGGTTTCTCCCCATCCCTTGCCGGGACACACCCGCGACAAACTCGGGGTGCGCGTACATCGCTAGGATCACGGCTTCCCGATGGGGGAGGGAAGGTAAGTCGAAGGCGAGCCGCACCTTAAGCTCGTGAGACCCCAAGATCTCCCGGCCCACCACGCGCGCCGGGACCGTCCTGGTCCCATGGAGGGGGACCTCCAGCGTGAGCTCGACGAGGTCCGGGATCGGTACCTGTGGGGTCTTCACGAGCGATCCGGTCTCACTGAGCTCCGTGATCGTGGCCGCAATAGCGTCGCCGCCGGCCTCGAGATGCGCCGGGAGGGACACCAGGACCCGGTGTGCCTCTCTTCGCTGCGGCCGCTCATACGCGACCGCAATGGCCCAGGCACAGGTGATGGCGTGAAACGCGGCCCACAGAAGATTCACCACCGTGTACGAGGACAACCATTGGCCGAAGATCAGGGGAACGAGTCCCCAGAGGATGCCGCAGACCAGGAGAGAACCGAGGACCAGTGACGGCAGGGCCAGCACCCAGCGAAAACGGCTCGCCATCCGGGTTTCCCCTTTGGGGGTGACGGTGAACTGGCCCCTCCGGGGGAAGAAGAAAGCATGCACGATCACCGGGAGCTGCCAACCGCTCAAAGCCAGCTCGTAAGCGTTCGACACGAAACTGCTGCGATGACCCGCGGCAAAGGCGTCAAAGACGACTACCGCCAGAAGGAACTGGGGAATGAAGTAGTTGACGAGATCCGGAATATCCGCGACGAGCGGCTTGAGCCCCAGCAGGAGGAACCAGAGAGGGGCCACGGTGTAAATCAGGCGTGGCAAGGGAAAGAGAAAGTAATAGACGGCGAAGAAGTAGAGCACCCGCTGTCGCCACGTGAGCCCGGGCAAGAGCAGCGGGTTGTCGAGTCGCAGCCCCTGTACGGCGCCTCGGGCCCACCGCAGGCGCTGGCTGAGGTAGCCGGCAAAGCTCTCCGGTGCCAACCCGCGGCTCAGGGGGCGATCGACGTAAACGGATCGATACCCCCTGGAGTGCAGGTGGACCGACGTGTGGAGATCCTCCGTGACCGTCTCTGTCCGGAAGCCACCGACCTCGACCAGGGCGCTCCGCCGCAACACGGCGGCAGATCCGCAGAAGAAAGCGGCGTTCCAGCGGTCCCGGCCCGGCATGGCGATATGGAAGAACAGATCTTGCTCATTGACGATGTGGCGCGAGAGGAGCAGGTTCCGCTGGAAGGGATCCGGATTGATGAAGGTGTGCGGCGTCTGGACCAGCGCGACCTTGGGGTCGCGAAAATAGCCGACGGTCTCCCGGAGGAAGGAATTCACCGGAACATGATCCACATCGAAGCATGCCACGAGGTCGCCGCTCGAGTGGGCAAGACCGTAATTCAGGTTCCCGGCCTTGGCCCCAAGGCGGTTGGGCCGGTGGAGGTAGGTACAGCCGAGTCGGGCTGCCAGTTCCCGCACCTCCTGGCGTCCATCGTCGTCAAGGATATAGACGCGCTTGGAGGGGTAGTCGAGGCGGGTGCAGCAGAAAGCGGTCCGGAAGAGGATCTCGATCGGCTCGCTGCACACGGTGATAAAAACGTCGACTGACGGGGTGCGTTCCGGGACCGGCGGAGACTCGGCCCGGTCGGGTCTGCTCCAGGATTGCATATAAAAGACCAGCAGGTAGCTGAGGCCGTACACCTCCGCCAAGAGCAGTGTGTAGCTCAGGACGGCCTCGAGGACCGTCGCCTGATTCAGCGTAAACACAGCTCGCCAGAGAATGTAGCGGAGGGCCAACCCGATACTCAAGAGCACTGCGATCTGCCGGCATCGGAGTGGGGCACGGGGGATGACCGAGAAACCCACACCGAGTAGGACGGCAAGCCAACTGATGACGATGTCGACGGTGCGGAGGAGTTCCCCGGTCATCGATTCCCCTGAGCGCTTCTACCGGATGATTGGGAACGCGAGCAACTCGGCACGACGGTCAATTTCACGACCTCCACGTAATATATTTCGTTCTTTCTCTTTGTAACGTCGGATTTGGACCTATGCGGCCATCGGATTTAGCACTAGGCGATCCCGCCCGAAAGGCCTAGGTCCAAGGCAGGAGACCTACGATCAGATCTCCCAAAGGACGCTCATGTCTGTGCAGATCAGACTTACCACCATGCGAGGTTGGCGGACTCTCCGTGCTACAGCGAGTTACCATCAGGGCTGGAGCGCAATAGGACACATTCTGTCTACGATTAGGCCCTGAGGATCTTCTTCGGCAATCTTCGTACCAAGATGCGCGTGTCCGTAAGTGGCCACAATTTCAGGGGTCTCTGGACCAAAGAATCTTTTGGGGGGTGATGTATTTTCGACGACTGCCGAAAAATGAGCAGCGAGAGGCCCGATGCCTAAAGCTTCGCCCGCTGCCCCTCATCGACGATGTACTTCAGGGGGTCGTGGGGCTGGTCGTTGAGGAGGACTTCATAGTGGAGGTGGGCGCCGGTGCTGTAGCCGGTGTTGCCGACGAGGGCGATGACCTGGCCGCGCTTGACCGTCTGGCCCTTGCTGACCTGGTTCCGCTGGTTGTGGCCATAGAAGGTCTTGAAGCCGAAGCCGTGGGTGAGGACCAGGGCGTGGCCGTAGCCCGGGAGGGTGCCGGCGAAGGTCACCACCCCATCGGCCGGGGCGCGGATGGGGGTGCCGGAGGGGGCGGCGATATCGATGCCGGTGTGCTGCTGGGGCTGGCCGGTGAAGGGGGACGTCCGGGGGCCGAAGCGGGAGGCGACGTAGCCCTCGGTGGGCCACAGCGCCGGGGTGGCGGCGAGGCGGTCTTTCTGTTTCGTGAGGTACTCGGTCACCGCCTGCAGGCTCTCGGCTCTCAGCGCCATCTCCCGCTCCAGCCGCTCGAGATCCTGGTAGAGCCGGGCGAGGAGCTGGGTCTGGCTCGCCTGCTCTCCTTCTTTGAGGGCCTTGGCGAGCTCGAGGGTCCCGCCCCCCACCGCG
>LDXR01000030.1 GCA_001443495.1 candidate division NC10 bacterium CSP1-5
CGAAGGGGAGGAGCGCCTGCCGCCGCCCTCGCCCCCCAAACGACCCCCCCGCCAGGGACAGCCCTCGATCGACGAACTGCTCCAGGAGGGCCAGGAGGTGCTGGTCCAGGTGGCCCGAGAGCCTTTGGGCACGAAGGGGGCCCGGATCACCTCACACATCACCCTCCCGGGCCGCTATCTGGTCTACATGCCCACCGAGCAGCACATCGGCATCTCTCGGAAGATCGAGAGTGAAGGGGAGCGGGCCCGCCTCCGCCAGATCGTGCAGGAATTGACCACGGGGACCGAGGGGGTGATCGTCCGCACCGCGGGGATGGGAAGAAAACGCGATGAGATCGCCGCCGATCTGCAGTTTCTCCGCTCTCTCTGGCGACAGATCAGGGCGCGGGCCGAGACGGTCACGGCGCCTGCCCTGGTCCAACGGGATCTCGATCTCGTCTTTCGGATCTTCCGCGACCTCTTCACCCGCGATGTCACGCGGCTGGTGGTGGACAACGAAGGGGAGTATGAACGGTGTGTAGAGTTTGTCGAGTCGCTGTTCCCCGATCTGCGCTCTCACCTCTTCCTCTACACCGAGGAGGAGTCCATCTTTCGGTCCTTCGGGGTCGAGCGCGAGATCGAAAAAGCCCTGCGGCCCAAGGTCTGGCTGAAATCGGGGGGGTATCTCGTCATCGAGGAGACCGAGGCGTTGGTCTCGATCGATATCAACACCGGTCGCTATGTCGGCAAACACGACTTCGAGGAGACCGTCTTCAAGACCAATCTGGAAGCGGCGCGGGAGATTGCCCGTCAGGTGCGCCTCAGGGACCTGGGGGGGATTGTCATCATCGACTTCATCGACATGGCAAAGCAGGATCACCGGGACCGGGTGGTCGCCGACCTCAAGGAGTACCTCAAATCCGACCGCTCTCCCACCAACGTCGCTCTCCTCTCGGAATTGGGCCTGGTCGAGATGACCCGCAAGCGGGTCAAGCAGGGTCTCATTCGCTCCCTCAGCGTGAGCTGTCCCAACTGCGGGGGAACCGGCCTGCTCCGGGCCATCCCCTCGATCGCCCATCAGGTTCTGCGGGAGGCGGAGTGGCTGATGGTCAAGCGTAAGCCGGCGCACCTCAAGATCCGCGCCCATGCCGACGTGATCGCGTGGCTCCGGGCCGAGGAGGCGGAGGCGATCGAGGCCTTGCGGCAGAAGTTCGGGACGGAGATCTCTCTCGTGCCTGAGGAAGGATGGGGCACCGCAAAGTTCCAGGTCTCCGAAGGGTGACACCCCGGCCATTCATCCGCCCCCGTTGCCCCCGATCCCGGTTCCCGCTGAGCCCCACCCCCGCACCTGAGCAACGGGGGCCCCTTCTTGACAGGCGCAAATATTCCTGATACATAGGAATTTCGGTCCAGCCAGCGAGGCATCTGGAGGCATCGAGATGTACGCCGTCATAGAGACCGGAGGAAAACAATACCGGGTGGCCCCGGGAGGGGTGATCGCCGTGGAGCGTCTCCCCGGGAGCGTGGGGGATGTCGTCGAGCTTTCCCGGGTCTTGCTGGTCGGCGAGGGGGAAGAGGTCAAGGTCGGGGCCCCCATCGTCGCAGGGGCGAAGGTGCGCGCGACTATTGTGGCGCAGGCGCGGGGCCCCAAGATCATGGTTTTCAAGTTCAAGCGGCGGCGAAAGTACCGGCGCAAGACCGGACACCGCCAGGCGCTGACCCGTCTCCGGGTCGAGGAGATCGTTGCCTGAGCAAGGCAGCTAGAACGCTAGGAAGCTAGTAGGCTCGAACGACGGAAGGCTTTCGCTTCCTAGCCTCCTAGCATACCAGCATCCCAGCGTCTGATAGCACGGTAGCGAAGCGGAGGAAGAGATGGCGCATAAGAAGGGGATGGGGAGTTCGAGAAACGGCCGCGATAGCCACTCGCAGCGGCTCGGGATGAAGGCCTTCTCTGGGCAGACAGTCACGGGCGGGAGCATCCTGGTTCGGCAACGCGGCACCCGATTCAAGCCCGGCTGGAACGTCGGGATTGGTCGCGACGATACGCTGTACGCGAAGGTGAGTGGGACCGTTTCCGTCGTAGAGCGGGGAGGCCGAGGTCGTTTTGTGAACGTCACGCCGGTTTCTGCAGGGGCAACCGCTTCCGATGACCGATGACCGCAAACCTTTGACCCACCCGATGACCGTTGACCGATGTCCGATGACCGTAGGCCGGGGAAGGCGTTCCCGGTTCTATGTCGTCGGTCGTCGGTGATCGGTTTTCGATACACGGTCGCCGGTGGTCAGTCATCGGGTGAACACTGTGTTCATTGATGTTGCCCGGATCAAGGTTAGAGCGGGCCAAGGCGGAAAAGGCTGCATCAGCTTTCGGCGTGAAAAGTACGTCCCCCGGGGCGGGCCGGACGGAGGGGACGGCGGACGGGGAGGCAGCATGTATATGGAAGCCTCCCGATCGGTGGGGACCCTCCTCGATCCGAAATACCAACAGGAGTATCGGGCACCACACGGGGGCCATGGACAGGGGAAGAAGAAGCGCGGTCGTGACGGGGCGGATGTCATCATCCGGGTTCCCCTTGGTACGGTGATTACGGACCAAAAGACGGGGCGGCTCCTCGGGGACCTCACGGAAGACCGGCAGCAGGTCTTGGTGGCCCGCGGCGGGCGAGGGGGCCGGGGCAACGCGGCCTTTGCTACGTCCACGCGCCGCGCGCCGCGGATCGCCGAGGAGGGACGGGCGGGCGAGGAGCGAACGCTCCTCTTGGAGCTGAAGCTCCTGGCCGACGTCGGGCTGGTGGGGGTTCCCAATGCCGGTAAGTCCACCCTTCTGCGGGCCCTGACTGCGGCGCAGCCGAAGATCGCCGATTATCCTTTCACCACTCTCGTCCCCAATCTGGGGGTCCTTGATCTCTCCCTGAACGAGCGCATGACGGTGGCTGACATCCCGGGGCTCATCGCTGGCGCCTCGGGAGGTGCGGGTCTTGGTCTCGACTTTCTCCGACACATCGAGCGGGTCCGCTTGGTCGTGCACGTCCTCGATGTCTCGGAGGCTCACGATCCCCTCAAGGCGTTCGAGGTGGTGGAGGAGGAGCTTCGAGCGTACCGTCGTCCCCTCACCGAGCTCCCGCGACTGGTGGCGGCCAATAAGATCGATCTGCCCCATAAGAAGAATCTGGCGCGCTGCCAGCGCTATTTTGCCGGCCGGGGAATCCCCCTGTACCCCGTCTCGGCCTTAACGGGAGCAGGTGTTTCCGCCCTCAAGGAAGGACTCCGGCAGAGCCTCAGGCGAGCGCTAGGCCAGAGGGAGAGCGGTGGAGCGCAGAGAGCTCTGTAAGCAGGTGCGGCGCCTGGTCGTCAAGGTGGGCTCGGGGGTCCTGTCCGGGGGGACCCTGTGCCTGCAGGCGGAGGCCATCCAGAGCCTCGCGAAACAGATCGCCTCCGCGACGGCCCGAGGGGCGCAGATCATTTTGGTCTCCTCGGGGGCGGTGATGGCTGGGCTAGAACGGCTCGAGCGGACGGAGAGGCCGCGCAGCATCCCCCTGAAGCAGGCGGCGGCCGCCGTCGGCCAGAGTGTGCTCATGGCGACCTACGAGGAGGCCTTTCGGCCCTTCGGGATCAAGGTGGCCCAGATCCTCCTCACCCAGGAAGATCTCCGGGACCGGGTCCGATACCTGAACGCCCGGCACACGCTCTTCACGCTTTTTGACCTCGGGGTCCTTCCCATCGTCAACGAAAATGACACCGTGGCCGTCGAGGAGATCAAGTTCGGGGACAACGACATCCTCTCGGCTTTGGTCGCCTCGTTGGTGGATGCGGATCTTCTTGTGATGCTCACGGACCAGGAAGGGCTGTATACCGCCGATCCCCGCTCTGACCCAGGCGCGCGGTTGATCCCGGTCCTCTCGAGTCCCTTCCCCTCGGACACCTTTTGGGCTGGCCCAGCCCGGACAACCGTTGGGATCGGGGGAATGGCCTCCAAAGTGGAGGCGGCCCGCGTGGCGACCGGTGCCCACATTCCGGCGCTGGTGGCGAACGGTCTCACGGCGGATATCCTCCTGCGCCTCCTGGCCGGCGAGTCCCTGGGAACCCTCTTCCTGCCCCAGGCGGCCAGGATGGGGAGCCGGAAGCGATGGCTGGCCTTCGCCACCCGTCCCAAAGGAGAAATCCGGGTGGATGCGGGGGCGAAACGGGCTCTCACGGAGCAGGGGCGGAGCCTCCTCCCCTCAGGAGTCCAGGGGACGATCAAGGCGTTTGCCGCCGGCGATGTGGTATCGATCCTGGGGGCCGAAGGGGAAGAGTTCGCCCGGGGCCTGGTCAACTACAGCGCGGAAGAGGTAGAACGGATCAAGGGGCGGAAGAGTAGCGAGATAGAGCGGATCCTGGGGTACAAGCACTCTGACGAGGTCATTCATCGGGACAACCTGGTCATTGTGGAGGGGCGCAGTTGAGGGAGGTGGAGGCGTTAGCCCGTCAGGCGCGGGAGGCGGCGCGGGCCATGGCGCTCGCCTCGACGGAGGTCAAAAATCGGGCTCTGAAGGCGATGGCTCAGGGGCTGCTCGATCGCCAGGCCGAGATCCTCACGGCGAACGCGGCTGACCGCGCCGCCGCGGAGGGCCGGGGACACCCGCCCGCCTTTCTCGATCGACTCAGACTGAACACCGAGCGGGTCCGGGCGATGGCGCAAGGGCTCCAGGAGGTAGCAGTCCTTCCCGATCCCGTGGGGGAGGTGACCGGCATGGAGCGCCGCCCCAACGGCCTCTGGGTGGGTCGCATGCGAGTGCCCCTAGGCGTGATCGCCGTCATCTACGAGTCCCGGCCCAATGTGACCGCCGATGTGGCCGGACTGTGCCTCAAGGCCGGCAACGCGGTCCTCCTACGCGGCGGCTCGGAGGCGATCCGGTCCAATACGGCCATCGCGGCGGTGCTCACGAGCTGTGCCGAGACCGCGGGCCTCGCGAAAGGGGCCGTCGGGATCGTGGCGACGACTGATCGGGCGGCGGTGCACGCCCTCCTCAAGCTGGATCGATTCATCGATCTGGTGATCCCCCGGGGCGGGGAGGAGCTGGTCCGGACGGTCAAGGAGGCGTCGACCATCCCTGTGATCGCCCACGAGAAGGGGCTCTGTCATATCTACGTGGACGCGAGGGCCGATCTCCCTATGGCCGAGGACGTGGTCTGTAACGCCAAGGTGGAGCGGCCGGGGGTCTGTAACGCCGTCGAGACCCTGCTGGTGCACGGGGAAGTGGCGCGCGCGTTTCTCCCCAAGGTGGCTCAGCGCCTCGCGGCGGCGGGGGTCGAGCTCAAGGGCTGCCCAAGAACGCGGGCGGTCCTGCCCCATATCGGCGAGGCCACCGAGACCGACTGGGAGACCGAGTATCTCGACCTGATCCTGTCTATCAAGGTCGTGGACTCCTTTGAGGAGGCGGTGGCGCACATCGGCCGGTACGGCTCTGGCCTGGCGGAGGGGATCGTGACGAGCGACCATGGTCGCGCGCAGCGCTTCCTGCGCGAGGTGGATGCCGGGGTGGTGTTCGTCAA
This sequence comes from candidate division NC10 bacterium CSP1-5, assembly GCA_001443495.1. Taxonomy (GTDB): domain Bacteria; phylum Methylomirabilota; class Methylomirabilia; order Methylomirabilales; family CSP1-5; genus CSP1-5. Next base: position 5,515 of record LDXR01000030.1, read on the forward strand.
CGCCTCGACCCGGTTTGCCGACGGGGGGGAATTCGGGTTGGGGGCGGAGATCGGCATCAGCACGCAAAAGCTTCACGCCAGAGGCCCGATGGGGCTCAAGGAACTTACCTGTACGAAATTCATCGTGCTCGGGGAGGGCCAGGTCCGTGACTCCCGCCCCGGAGCGGGTTGAGGGTTCATAGTTCATGGTTCATGGCATGAGAATTCGGGAGGGCCGGCATGTGCTCTCCCTGTCGCTGAACCCTGAACCCTGAACCCTGAACGGAGCAGGAGCGATGCGCATCGGCGTGATGGGGGGAACGTTTGATCCGATCCACCTCGGTCATCTGCGGGCTGCCGAGGAGATCTACTGGGCGTTCGCACTGGATCACATCATCTTTGTCCCGGCGGCCCGTCCCCCCCACAAGGCGGACCAGGACGTGGCAGCGCCCATCCATCGGTACGAGATGGTCTCGTTGGCCACAGTCTTTTCCCCGTACTTCAGCGTCTCCCCCATCGAAATCAGTCGACCTGGCCGATCCTACTCGGTGGAGACCCTGCGAGAGCTGCTCAAGCTGTACGGTCCTGAGACCCACCTGTGGTTCATCATGGGGGTGGACACCTTTCTGGAGATGAGCACCTGGAAGGAGGCGGCGCAGATCCTGCGCCTGGCCCAAGTCGTCGTGACCGCCCGACCCGGCTGGCGTCTCGACGAGGTAGAGAAGACCCTGACGCCTCGGCAGCGCCGACAGCTCGGCAGCCCCCAGTTCAAGTACCTGAAGATTGCAGAGGTGACTCCGGACCCGAGTCGCCGGGGGCCGGTCCCGGGACTGGTTCTACTGGTGGAGGTGGTGTCGCTGGACATCTCCTCCACCGAGATCCGACAGCTTGTGGAGGAGGGGCGAAGCATCCGGTTCCTGGTCCCCGACACCGTGGCCGCGTACATGAGCAAGAACAGACTCTATCAAGGGCGGCGGGAGGCTGCCGGAGAGGGGGTCCAGGGGAGCTTGCTTGGAGGATGGGAAGAATAGAGCCGGAGCGACTGGTCGATCTAGCAGCGCAGGCAGCCTGGGAGGTCAAGGCGCACAATCCTGTCATCTTGGACCTCCGGGGGATCTCGAGCCTTGCGGATCATTTTCTGATCTGCAGTGCCGATTCCGACCGGCACGTCCGTGCCATTGCCGATCACATCGGGGAGTGCCTCGAGAAGGCGCAGGTCCGGATGCATCACCGGGAAGGGTATCCAGAGGCGCGGTGGATTTTGCTTGACTACCATGACCTCATCATCCATATTTTCGACGCAGAAACGCGGCGTTACTACAATCTGGAGTGGCTCTGGGGTGATGCGCCCCAGCGGGAGTACCGAGGCTAGATGAGGGCGTCCAAGCTCAAGGAACTGGAGAAATGGCTCCTGGAAAAGCGGAAGGGGCTCGTGAGCGGGGTCCGTTCGCGCAATGCCACCAGGTTCGAGACGGAGGGAGGGACGTTGGACCTGGCTGACCAGGCGGCGAGCGCGTACACCAAGGAGTTCCTGCTTTCCCTGGGTGATGCGGAACGGCGGCTCTTGCGCCAGGTGGACGCCGCTCTGGAGAAGATCCGCCTCCGGACGTACGGCACGTGCGAGAAGTGCGGGGAAGAGATCGCCATCAGACGCCTGGAAGCCCTTCCCTTTGCTGAGTTCTGCATTGCGTGCCAGGAGGAGGAGGAACGTCGGTAAGGCGCTTTTCTCCGGCCATCTTCCCCCTTCGGTGTGAGGTCGTCGTCGCCAGCGTCCTTCGGCAAGCCCTTCGACCAGCCCTTCGACGCGCTCAGGACGGTGGGAAACGTCGAACCGCTCAGTCGAGTCGTTGAGACGCGCGGCCGCTTCAAGCGCTGGGGCTCGGAACTCTACTTTGCCCTCCTCCAGCTCCTGCTCCCGGCCTGGTGTGCCGTCTGTCAGGGCCCGCTCGGCATTGGATCCCGATCGGTCGTCTGCGGCGCCTGCTGGGGAGGGATCCGGATTCTCGACGCCCCCTTCTGTCCCCGGTGCGGGCGCCCCTTTTGGGGCAGCGCCCTCGCCCATCCCCCCTCGCACCGTTGCCAGGCGTGCCGGACCCGGGCGCCCCAGTTCCTTCTCGCCCGCTCCGCCGTTCTCTATGACCGGGACAACCCCCTCCGGGAGATCCTCCTCCTGTTCAAACACGGTCGACGAATCGCCCTGGGGGCCCATCTGGGGCGCCTCATGGCGACGCGAGTCGCCGATCTCTTTGATGGGCGCGCCATCGACGCGGTCGTGCCGGTTCCCCTCCATCGAGGACGAGAGCGAGAGCGAGGGTTCAACCAGGCCGATATCCTGGCCAGGGTCGTCGGCAAGCGTCTCCATCGGCCAGTCCTCCGGAGGACCGTAGAGCGCGTCCGCCCCACCCCGCCGCAGGCTGGGAAGGCGCGGGACCGCGCGCGGAATGTCCGCGGGGCCTTCGCCGTCCGGGATCCGGTAAGGATCGACGGCCGATCCCTCCTCCTCGTGGATGATGTCCTCACGACCGGCGCGACGGTCAATGAGTGCGCCAAGGTCTTGATGAAGGCCGGGGCCCGCACGGTCCTCGTCTACACGCTGGCGCGGGCGCTGTGAGGTTGACTTCGCAGCGCGCGGCCCCTATCATGGATGAGGCTTTTTCAGATCGTTCCAAGTGGCATGCCGCGCTCGCGCGGGAAGGAGAATAAGGAGGACGATGGTGGCCATTCGCGTTGGAATCAACGGCTTCGGGCGGATCGGGCGGAACCTGTACCGGGCATCCTTTCGGGACGCGGCGTTGGAATTTGTCGCGGTGAACGACATCACCGATGCCAAGACCCTCGCCCACCTGCTGAAGTACGACTCGATCCTCGGGAGGCTCACCGCCCAGGTCGAGGCCAGAGATGACGCCATCCTGGTGAACGGCAAGGCGATCAAGGTCCTGTCCATCAAGGATCCGGCCGGTCTGCCGTGGAAGGAGCTAGGGGTGGAGTACGTCGTGGAGTCCACGGGGCGCTTCACCGATCGGGAGAGTGCCTCGAAGCACCTGCAGGCCGGCGCGAAGAAGGTGATCATCTCTGCGCCGGCCAAAAGCCCTGACATCACCATCGTCCTCGGGGTGAACGAGAAGATGTACGACCGCCAGAAGCACCACGTCATCTCTAATGCCTCCTGCACGACCAACTGCATTGCACCGGTGGCCAAGGTCCTGCACGAGCACTTCCGCATCAAGCACGGGTTCATGACGACCATTCACTCCTACACCAATGATCAGCAGCTCCTCGACTTGCCCCACAAGGATCTCAGGCGGGCCCGGGCGGCAGCCCTCTCTCAGATCCCGACCACGACGGGGGCGGCCAAAGCCGTCGGGTTGGTCTTGCCTGAACTGCAGGGGAAACTCCATGGGATCGCCATCCGTGTCCCCACCGCAAATGTATCGCTGATCGATCTCGTGGCTGAGGTCGAACGGGTGACGTCGGAGGGGGAGGTGAACCAGGCCTTTAGGAAGGCGGCCGCGGGGGAACTCCAGGGGCTCATGGAGTATACGGAGGAACCCCTGGTCTCCGTTGATTTCATCCATGACCCGCATTCTGCCATCGTGGATGGCGCCTCCACCTCGGTGATCGACGGCACCCTGGTGAAGGTCTTGGCCTGGTATGACAACGAGTGGGGATACTCCTGCCGGCTGCGCGATCTGATCAAGTACATGGCGTCCCGCTAGGACTGTTCACAGTTCACGGTTCATGGTTCACGGAAAGGCAGAGCGCACCGACGGGTGCCTGCGATGTTTAATAAGGTGTGTATCGATGAGGTTGAGCTGAAGGGCAAACGGGTGCTGATCCGGGTAGACTTCAACGTCCCGTTGGAGCAGGGCCGCGTGACCGATGATACCCGGATCCGCGAGAGTCTGCCCACGATCCGGTACGCACGCCATCAGAAGGCGCGGGTGATCCTCTGCTCCCACCTCGGTCGGCCCAAGGGCAAACCCTCTCCCGAGCTGTCCCTTAGACCGGTCGCGGTACGTCTGTCGGAGCTGCTCGGGGAGCCCGTTGGGATGGCCGAGGACTGTGTTGGGGAGACAGTGCACGAAGCGGTCGCAAAGCTCAGCGCGGGCGAGGTCCTCCTCTTGGAGAACCTGCGCTTCCATCCGGAGGAGGAGCAGAATGGAGCGGAGTTCTCCCGGGCGCTCGCGGGGCTGTGCGACGTGTATGTCAACGACGCCTTTGGTGCTGCGCACCGCGCCCATGCCTCGACGGCTGGCATCACTCGTGTTGTCCCCGTGGCCGCGGCCGGCTTCCTCCTGAGAAGGGAGGTCGAACACCTCGGCAAACTCCTCACCGCGCCGGAGCATCCCTTCGTGGCGGTGCTGGGAGGGGCCAAGGTCTCGGACAAGATCGGGGTCCTCCGGAATCTTATCGGGAAGGTGGATGCGTTCCTCCTGGGCGGGGGGATGGCGTACACCTTCTTGAAGGCGGTCGGGTGTTCGGTGGGAAGTTCCCTGGTGGAGGAGGACAAGCTGGTGGTTGCCCGCGAGACGATGAAGGCGGCCCGGGCGGCAAAGGTCGCCTTCCTGCCTGCGTCCGACCATGTCGTTGCGGAGCGGATTCAACCAAATCCCCCGACCCGCGTGGTGGACGGTCCCGAGATCCCCGAGGGGTGGATGGCGCTCGACATCGGCCCCAAGACGCGGGAGGCCTTTGCCGTCGTCATCCGGGGCGCGCGCACGGTCCTCTGGAACGGACCCATGGGGGTCTTTGAGGTTCCTCCCTTTCATGAGGGGACCTGGGCCGTCGCGGCGGCCATCGCGTCCAGTGGGGCTACCTCGATCATCGGCGGGGGGGATACTGCGGCGGCTGTCACCCGGGCAGGGGTGGCGGACAAGATGACCCATATCTCGACGGGAGGCGGGGCCTCGCTCGAGTTTCTGGAAGGGAAGGAGCTGCCCGGGATCGCCGCCCTCACCGATAGACGATGACAGTTGACCGAAAAAAGCCCCTTGGGTCCCGTGCGGTCATCGGTGATCGGTCGTCGGTTTGCGAGAGATGCGGAAGCCGTTGATTGCCGGCAACTGGAAGATGTACCAGACCACGGGTCAGGCCGTGGCCCTCGTCGAGCGGCTGCGGGCGCTGCTGGCAGAGATCGCCGGGGTCGACGTAGTGGTTTGCCCCCCCTTCACCGCAATGCAGGCGGTGGCCGAGGCGCTGAAGGGCTCTCGGATCGGTCTCGGGGCGCAGAATATGCACTGGGAAGGGGAGGGGGCGTATACCGGCGAAGTCTCGCCGGTGATGCTGACGGACCTCGGCTGCCGCTACGTCATCTTGGGGCACTCCGAGCGAAGACAGCACTTCGGTGAGACCGACCTCAACGTCAACCGGAAGGTCAGGGCAGCCCTCCGGCACCACCTTGCTCCCATCCTCTGTGTCGGAGAGACATTTGGGGAGCGCGAGGAAGGTCGCACGTTTCCGGTGGTCGAGGGGCAGCTCCGCGGAGGGCTGAGCGACATCCCTCCGCAGGCGGGGGAAGGGATCGTCGTGGCGTATGAGCCGGTCTGGGCGATCGGAACCGGGCACACCGCCACCCCGGAACAGGCGGCAACGGTTCACGCCTTTATCCGGAAGCAGCTGGGGGAGCTCTGGGGGGAGGCAGCGGGCAGGGCAGTCCGAATCCTCTATGGGGGGAGCGTCAAACCCGATAATATCGATGCGTTGATGGCCGCGCCGGAGATCGATGGGGCGCTCGTCGGAGGGGCAAGCCTCAAGGCTGATGCCTTTGCCCGTATTGTCCACTTCAAAGCGTCGAAGCGTCCATAGTCCAACGTCCAAAGTCAATCCGAAAGAACCTCGCTGGGGTCTTGACATTGGACTTCGGACTTTGGACCCTGAGTGGAGGAGAACATGCACGCAGTCCTGGTCGCTGTCCATATCCTGCTGGCGTTGGCCCTGATCGGGGTGATTCTGGTCCAGACCGGGAAGGGTTCAGACATCGGCGCAGCCTTTGGTGGGGGGTCCTCTCAGACCGTCTTCGGCGGTCGCGGGCCGACCACCTTTCTCCACCGGTTGACCGCCGCCATTGCTGCCCTCTTCATGGTCACCTCGGTCATCCTCACGATCTACGCCACCAGACGAGGGCCCGCCTCGGTCATCCCGGACGAGCCACCGAAAACGGCGCCGGCCGGGCCCGTTTCGGGACAACAATAGCGAGGGTCCGGGGTATGACCAGAAGGCCGGTGGCGTCCACTCCGGGTTCTCCATGCGGGTAAAGCGGATCCTGATCCTGGCTCCGACCCTCGTCGGTCTTTTTCTGCTGCAGTCCTATTTCTGGGTCCCCACCTTTGAAGATCAGGTGAAAGGGGATCCGGGCCGGCTCACCCGGTATATCGAGACCTCCATTGGCGATGCATCCATCTTGAATCCCACCCTCGCCGCCGATTCAGCCAGCGCGGCGATTCACACCCTCGTCTTCGAAGGGTTGATCGATCGCGACCTCGACCTCTCCTTCCGCGGGCGACTGGCCGAGGCGTGGGAGATCTTTGAAGAAGCGTATCTCACCGTGGATGAGACCCAGCGCCTGCCCGACGGCTCTGCGGCCACCGCCGACGAGCTGCTCCGATACCTTGAGCGGGCGCGAGCGGCGGGCGAACCCGCGCTCAAGCTCGTCCGGCGGATCGACTTGCTGCCCGGCCGGTCGAGCGTTGAGCAGATCGAGGTGACCGAACCGGGCCCGGAGCGGCGCAACCCCGTCAAGCGTCAGATCGCGGTGACGGTGCGCCAGCCCCCTCGAATCAAGTTCACCCTCCGCGAGGTCGATCAGGACTTCTTTACAAAGATCGACCGCCTCCTCGGTGGGTACGGGGACCGGATCGATCCCTCGCGCTTTGTGCAGGCGGCTGACCCCATCGTCACCCGGGAGCGGGCCGCGGAACTCGTCCCGCCAACCGAGCACAATCCCGTCGTCCTCTTCCGGCTGCGGAAGGGGATCCTCTTTCACGACGGGCATGAGTTCGACTCGGGCGATGTCAAGTTCACGTACGAGGCGATCATGGCACCCGAGAATCTCTCGCCCCGCGTCCCCGACTTTGAGCCGGTCAAGGCGGTCGAGCCCCTCGGCCGGTATGCGGTCAAGATCACCTACAAGCGCCTCTTCGAACCGGGCTTCGGGAGCTGGACCATGGGGATCCTGCCCGAACACCTCCTCAACCGGGACGCCCTGCGGGCGGAGGCGATCCGCGCTGGCCGTGATCCCAAGGACTTTTCCCTGCGCCATTCCCAGTTCAACCGGTCGCCCATCGGCAGCGGCCCCTTTCAGTTCGACGCGTGGAAGACGGACCAGTTCATTCGTCTCACGCGGTTTGACCGCTACTGGGAGGGGGCGCCGAACCTCCGCGAGTTTCTGTTCCGCATCATCCCCGACCTGCTGACCGCCGAGGTGACCTTCTATGCCGGGACCAGCGATGCCTACGGTGCACAGCCGCACCAGGTCGAGCGGTTGCGACACGACCCGCGCTTCCAGAGCTTCTCACGGCTCGGGTTAGGCTACACGTACATCGGGTATAACATGCGACGCCCGATCTTCCAGGACGTGCGGGTGCGGAAGGCATTGGGCATGGCGATCAACGTCGAGGAAATCATCGACTACGTGCTCTACGCGCAGGCAGAGCGGACGACCGGTCCCTACCCGAAGCAGACCGAGTTCTACGATCCGACGGTCGAG
>LDXR01000031.1 GCA_001443495.1 candidate division NC10 bacterium CSP1-5
TCGGCCCCGATGGCGCAGGGGAGGAAGACCCGCCGGTCTTCCGCCACGCGATAGGCGATCAGGGCGGTATCCAGGGCCTCCTGGGCCGTATCGACCCAGGTCAGCATCCAGCCCAGGTCCCGGACGCAGAGGGCGTCGTTATGCTCACAGCCGAAGGCCCCGGGGTCGTCCAGCGCCCGGTTGCCGACGAGCGCTACCATCGGCAGCCGTAGGGCCGGGGTCACCGCGATGGCCTCCATGGCGTACATCCAGCCCACGCCGCTCGATCCGCAGAAGACCCGGGCGCCCACCGCCGAGGCGTGCTTGACGATCTCGAATTGGTCGTGCTCGCTTGACGCGACGATGTATTCCGCGTCGAGCTCGCCGTTGGAGATCAGCTTGGCGACTGCCTGCATCACGGTGTCGTAGGGCCGGATGGGATAGGCCGTGACGACATCAATGTCTGCCAGGCGCAGGGCCTGGGCGATGGCTCCGCAGCCGCTGATCAGCATCTCCTGGTCGGCCGCGGGTGCGGGTTTGGTTGCTACACTCATTCCGTTACCTCCATTGTCATCATTGCATGTGCGCGTCTCTGGAAACGTCTTTCAACTCGCGACAGTGGAACATTAGAACATTAGACCGCAATGGAGCAGCGTGATTCCTCAATTCATTGCTCAATTGTTCCATTGCTCCATTGCTCTAAAGTGGACGCCCGTCGTGCGTCCACTTTACCCTGGCCCCGCTCCCGGCTCCTCATTGATCGATTGCACCCCGCTATGCAACTGACCGCCGGCCGCCATTTGAGCTAGCTCCTCCTCGTACTGTCCCCGGTACCGGAACCCGTGGGATCGGAACGTCACGACCTTGTCCTCGATCTTCCCCTTGAGCCAGGTCTTGTACGTGTCCTTTTCCTTCTCGTACATCTCGAACTGGCTGGCGTTGTCGTCGAAGGCCGCCTCGTTCACCATCGTGATGCAGTTCTCCACCGGGCAGACCGCCTCGCAAACGCCACAGCCGCAGCAGGCTTCCATGTTGGCGTCGTAGTGGCCGCTCGGGGTGACGTCGAAGCAAGAGTCGGGACACTGGAGCCAACAGAGGGTGCACTTGGTGCAGATTTCGAAGTCGACGACGGGGCGCATCGTGCGGGTCGAGAACTTCTTGAAGGTGGGATTGCGGCCCGGGCGGTATCCCCCGTTCCAGCCTTCGACTTCCTGCTGCACCGGGATCCCCGGGATCACCAGCCCTTCCTTCATCTCCCACCACTTCGGGAGCTGGAATTCGTAGGGCTTCTCGGAATTGCCCTCGTCCGGGCGGACCTTGCGGGCTTCGACCCGCTCGTAGGCCTTCCGGGCGGAGGTGACCTTCAGCTCGTCCCCCCACTCCTGCCGGATGGCCGCCTCGATCGATTCGAGCTTCACGACGTGGGGGGCGAGCCGGGCGATGGCCCCCAGGATCCGGACGTCGGTGTGGTCATCCTTGTAGACCCAGAGGCCGGAGAAGCTGGGAATCGCCTTGATCACGGCAAGATTCCACTCGGCATCCTTGCGGTGACAGTCTTTGAGCAGTTCCTCGGGACTTTGCATCGACGTGGCCAGGACCGTGCCGCCCGCCCGGGTGAGCTTGTTGATCGGTTGGAGCCCGTACCAGGCCCAGGATTCGACTCCCTTGCAAAGCGTATCATCCACCGCCACGGTGACGTCGTTGTTGCTCGGCTCGTATCGCGCAAGGTGCGCTTGCAGTTCCTCCTCATTGTCCGCCACCACGGCAAAGCTCTTGGCGGGGATTCCGTTTCGTTCCGGCGAATCCCCGTAGCGCCCGAACGAGATGCCGACCTTGCCTTCCTTCACGGCGGCGAGGACGATTCCGCGGGTGATCCGCTGCCCCAGGTGTTTCTGGAAGATCCCGCGGTAGACGACTTCGACCGACCCTGTCATGCGCGTTCCTCCTCTGTGGAATGAGGGCTCAACCGACCGCTGAGGTGGACTGTCGAGCCGGGTGAGAGTTTCGGACTCGAATGAGGACGTGCGAGCGTGCCTGCGGCCTCGGCGGGCAACTGCAGCACGTTGTGCTCGATCGTTTCAAGATGGTGCAGCATGGCCTTCCGGGCACTTTCGGGGTCTTGCTCCCGGATCGCCGCCAGGATCTGGCGGTGACCAGCGAGCGACCGGGCGGGGCGGCCGTCGGTCTGGAGCGACCGCTCGCGCGTCTCCCGGAGGCTGTCCATGATCGCCTCATTGAGCCGGAGCAGCACGCGGTTCTCTGCGGCTTCGGCGAGGGCCGCGTGAAACCGCGTATCGGCGTCCACGCCCGTCTCGCCTTCGGCAACCTGTCGCGCCTGATCCGTGAGTATGGTCTCGAGCTGTTCCACCAAGTCGGGGGAGGCCCGCTCGGCGGCGAGGGCGGCGATGGCCGGCTCGAGGGTCTTTCTGGCCTCGAAGACCTGGAGGAAAAAGTCCCTGCGATGGTCGAGGGCGGAGGTGACGGAGGCGAGGAGGGTTTCGACGCTCGGGGCGATGTACGTGCCTTCCCCTTGTCTGGTCTCGATGAACCCCATGGACTCCAGGGTACGGATCGCCTCACGGACCGAGGCGCGGCTCACCTGGAAGGTCTCGGACAGTTCCCGCTCTGAGGGTAGCTGATCGCCCGGACGGAGTTTCCCGTCTGCGATCAAATCCTTGAATTGCGTGACTATATCTTGATACACCCTTGTTTTTGTTACTGCTTTTAGGATCACAGGTTGGCTCCTGCAGTTGAGGTCTGAAGGTCTACAGGTCTGTTGGTCAGACCATATCGAACCGCCCGAATCCTTGTCAAGCAAAATCTTCGTGTGGGGAGTGTGCAGGCAGCTCGGACTTCCGACCGGCACAGCCGGTCCGCTAGAGCGGCCTCGTTAGAGAGGTTCATTGGAACAGTAATCCGAGAAGGCTCACGGGCAGCAACATCAGGGCCCAGAACTGCGTCCAGTGAAGCGATGTCCCGAGCCAGCTGTTGATCGAATATGTGGCAGCCCAGGAGAGAGGCGCTGTCAGGGCGATGTAGCCGGGGATGGATAAGGTAGCGAATCGACCAAGCCGGCGACGGTTCGAGGGGTGGCTGCGCCAAAGGGCGATCCCCAGGCGCACCAGCACATAGGGAAACGTGAACGGAAGTACGAGCCAGCCGATACCGCCGTGCGACGAATAAAAGAAAGCGTTCACGATCGGAATAACGCCCACCAGCACCATATACGCGGGGAATCCGTAGACCTGTGCGGCGAGTGTTGAAAAGCGGAAGCTGGTAGGCGGCGTCTCACCGACCATCCATATGGTCTCTCTAACAGCGTGTCTAGGGGGGCATCGCAGAGAAAACGGGAGCCGAAATTATTCGCGGTAGACCAAACCCGCCAACCAGCGACTTGAGCCCCTCAAATTCTCGGATTGACGGGCGGAGCACCTGCTTCTGCCCCCGGTGTTAACAAGGCTGAGTCTCGGAATGATGCGCAATCAGGCCTTCGCCTTACGCTGGCCGGCCTGCAAGATCTTTTTGCGCAATCGGAAGGCGTGGGGTGTGGCCTCCACGAGCTCGTCCTCGCGGATGAACTCGAGGGCCTGCTCGAGGCTGAGCAGCCTCGGCGGGGCGAGGCGTGCCGCCTCGTCGGCGGTGGACGAGCGCATGTTCGTGAGCTTTTTCTCCTTGGTGATGTTCACGTCCAGATCGTTGGGCCGGGAATGTTCCCCGACGATCATGCCCTCGTAGACTTCCTCGCCGGGGGCGATGAAGAAAGTCCCCCGAGGCTGGAGGTGTTCGATGGCGTATGCGGTGGCACGCCCAGGTCGGTCTGCCACCAGGGCGCCGGTGAAGCGATGGGCGATGGTCCCCTGCCAGGGCTCGTAGCCGTCGAAGAGGTGGTTCATGATGCCGCTGCCCCTGGTCTCGGTCATGAACTCGGTGCGAAAGCCGAGCAGGCCCCGGGAGGGGACGCGGAACTCGAGGCGCACCCGGCCGCTGCCGTGGTTGACCATCTGGATCATGTGTCCCTTGCGGTGACCTAGCTTCTGGGTCAGGATACCGATGAATTCCTCGGGAGCATCAATGACCAGTTGCTCCATGGGCTCGTGGAGGATGCCGTCGATGGAACGCGTGAGGACATGCGGCTTGCCTACCGCCATTTCGTGACCCTCCCGCCGCATCATCTCAATAAGGATGGCCATCTGCAGCTCACCCCGACCCGAGACTGTGAAGACGTCGGGCGATTCGGTCTCCTCGACCCGGATCGCGACATTGTACAGCATCTCCTTGTCCAACCGCTCCCGGAGCTTGCTCGCGGTGGCGTACCCTCCCTGGCGGCCCGCCATCGGTGAGTTGTTGACGTAAAAGAGCATGGCGATCGTCGGCTCATCAACATGGATCGGCGGCAGGGGCCTCGGGTCTTCCACCGCCGACAGAGTCTCACCGATGTTCACCCCCTCGATGCCGGTCACGGCCACGATGTCGCCGGGTCCGGCCTCTGCAATCTCGATCCGGCGCAGGCCCTCGTACCCATAGAGCCCGGTGACTTTGGAGAACACCACCTGGCCGTCGAGGCGGCAGAGGGCTACTTCTTGCCCCTTCGAGAGGCGGCCGTTGAAGATCCGGCCCACGGCCAGGCGGCCCACGTAATCATCGTAGCCCAGGGTGGTAATCAGAAACTGCAGTGGGCTGTCGGGCTCGTAGGTGGGGGCCGGCACGGTACGCAGGATCTCGTCGAAGAGAGGGGTGAGGGGGGCATCCGTGCCGTCGGGACTGGTGCGGCATGTGCCCTTGCGGGCATTGCAGTAGTAGACGGGGAACTCCAACTGCTCCTCCGTGGCGTCGAGATCAATGAAGAGGTCGTAGATCTCGTCCAGCACCTCTGACGGCCGGGCGTCGCCGCGGTCGATCTTGTTAATCACCACGATGGGGATCAGCCTGGCCTCCAGGGCTTTGCGGAGCACGAAGCGAGTCTGGGGCAGGGGTCCCTCGCTGGCATCCACCAGCAGTAGTACCCCATCCACCATCTTGAGGGTGCGCTCGACCTCGCCTCCAAAGTCGGCGTGGCCCGGAGTGTCCACGATGTTGATGTGGGTCGTGCGGTAGACGATGGCGGTGTTCTTGGCCATGATGGTGATGCCCTTTTCCCGCTCCAGGTCGATGGAGTCCATGACCCGCTCCACGACCGACTCGTTGTCGCGGAAGATACCGCTCTGCCAGAGCATGGCATCCACGAGCGTCGTCTTGCCGTGGTCCACATGGGCAATGATGGCGAGGTTGCGGACATCCTCTCTCATTTTGAGTTCTTTCCGGTGCGCCTGCGCGTGTACCGCTGCCTGTCCTTCCACTACTACCTCCAGCGTTGGTTCTCAGGGACAATTCCCTGCCAGCTTCCAGCAAAGCTCCGTTCTAATCGTAGCATGCTGCCGTTGTGAGTTCAAGGGATTGGAGGGCAGTGCTATAATGTAAGGATAAAACGCGCCCAGAAAAGAGCGACTCCCTTGAACGGTGGTCACAGTCTTTGCGCGTTCTCGTTAAGGAGGAATCACCTATGGCTCAGAAGCAGTGGGGTAGTCAACCCGAAATGCAGATTGATCCAAGCAAGACGTATCGAGCAATGATTGAGACCAAGAGAGGCGTCATTGAATTGGAACTCTCTCCGCACCATGCACCGAAAACGGTCAACAACTTCGTTTTCCTGGCCCGCGAGGGGTTTTACGACGGCGTATCGTTCCATCGCGTGATCAGCAATTTCATGATCCAGGGGGGAGATCCAACGGGTTCAGGTCGAGATGGTCCTGGCTACAGGTTTGAAGATGAATTGGAGGGGAATCCACTGGTACACGAGGGGGGAGTGATCTCGATGGCGAACGCTGGCTCGAACACGAACGGGAGCCAATTCTTCATCACGCTTTCGGCGCAGCCACACTTGAATGGGAAACACACAGTGTTCGGGAAGGTCGTGAAGGGCCAGGAGGTCGTGGAGGCCATTCGGCAGGGTGATCGGATGGAGCGGGTGCAGGTGAGCGAGGGGTAGAGGTTCGGAATATGACCAAAGAACAGAACTCGGTTGAAGCCGTGCTGGCCTACCATCGCCGCACCAAGCATCACTTGCACCAGTACGCCGCGTCGCTGGGATACCTGGACTGGGCCACTCAGCCTGATCCCTTTCGCACCTTCGTTGGCGCGGAAAGGGTCGAACTTCCCCTTCTCGCTGACCGGCTCGACGCGGCCTATCCCGACCTGTATTTTCCCGGCGCCGTCCCTCCCATGCCGCTGGAGCGAAACAGCGTGGCTATGCTGTTCGAGCTGGCCCTGGGACTGTCTGCCTGGAAGCAGTACAAGGGTAGTCGCTGGGCCTTGCGTTGCAACCCGTCCAGCGGCAACCTTCACCCCACAGAAGGCTATGCAATCCTTCCGGAGATGCCCGGCCTGAATGCCGGTGTCTATCACTACGTCAGCCGGGACCACACCCTGGAGCGGCGCTGCGTTCTGGAAGGTCGAGCGGCGCAGCAGCTCGCGGGGTCGCTCCCGCCAGCTTCCTTTCTCGTGGGCCTGTCTTCGATTCATTGGCGCGAGGCCTGGAAGTACGGCGAGCGCGCCTTTCGCTACTGCCAGCACGATGCCGGCCATGCCATCGCCACCGTGCGATATGCGGCCGCGGCGCTGGGATGGTCGGCCAGGCTGATCGCAGATGTTTCAGATACGGCCATTGCCGCCGTGCTGGGGCTGGCCCAGCCAGAGAGCTTCTCGGCCATTGCCGAGGAGGACCGCGAACATCCCGACGCCATCCTGCTCGTCGGCCCTTTCCATCCTCCCGGGAATGGTGAGGCATCAGAGGGGGTTGACATTGCGAAGCTGCGGGATGTGCTCGAGGCTGGTGCTTGGGCGGGTCGGGCCAACTCACTCAGCCCCGCTCATGTCCACTGGCCAGCAATTGATGCCGCCGCCGAGGCGACCTGGCAGGAGGACAGTGCCACGGGGACATGGAGACGTGGTGACGCGGTTATTGTAGACAAGTGTGCGGCGTGGCCAGATCGCCCGGCTGTCTCTTCGCACGTGAACGCTGCTCGGCTTATCAAGCAGCGCCGCAGCTGTCTTGCTCTCGACGGCATCACCTCCATCTCGGCCGAGACATTTTATGCCATGCTTGACCGGCTGCTGCCACGGCCCGGGGTGCCGCCCTGGGACGTCTGGCCTTGGCCGCCGCATCTGCATTGCGGCATCTTTGTGCACCGGGTCCGGGGCTTACCGTCAGGCCTATACCTCTTCGAGCGAAGTCCGACGGTCCACGAACGCCTCCGGTCCGCCCTCGGTGTCGACTTCCTCTGGAAACGTCCAGAAGGCTGCCCGGAGTACCTGCCACTGTTCACACTGGTTGAGGGAAACTTCCGCGAGCAAGCAGAGGTGGTGAGCTGCCATCAGGAGATTGCCGCCGCCGGCGCCTTCAGCCTCGGTATGATTGCCGACTTTGGCGAAAGTATCCGTGCAACAGGTGCATGGTGGTATCGAAAACTGTTTTGGGAATCCGGCCTGCTGGGGCAGGTGCTGTACCTAGAAGCAGAGGCCGCCGGTGTCCGCGGCACTGGGATCGGATGTTACTTCGACGAGGCCTTTCATAACGTGTTCAGCCTGCGCGGAGATCACTTTCAAAGCCTGTACCACTTTACCGTTGGTGGTCCGGTCGACGACCCGCGGCTGATGACGCTGTCGCCCTATTTTCACTTAGACGGCGCAAGGCTTGAAGAGGAGGCCTGGTCGCGGTGAAGGGGACTGTGGCAACAGCGGAATCGCGTCCCCCCCGCCTTTGCTCTTGGCCGACCCGCCTTCGCAGGCCGCACCCGCCGCGAGAGCAGAGCTTCGATCTCATCCTTGACGCGCTCCCCAAAGGTGTCCGGTACCTTTAGCTTTCAGTCTCTTTTTCCTTGACACGAAGCGCTTGTCTCGTTAGATTGCTCTCACGCAAAAGGGAGTTCTTAACAGTATCTCTCTGTGGAGGAGACTACTCACATGAATCGGAAGAGCTTTATCGTCAGCATCCTTGCGGCCGGATGCTTTATCGCAACGTCAATGCTGATGCCGAGCGTCGGAAATGCACAAGCGGATCCAAAGGTGCAGAAGTCAATGGCGGCTTTAAAGGCCGGGACTGCGAAACTAGGACCACCTAAGGTCGAAGGAATGGAGGCCGTTAGCGGGAAGAATGCCGCTGCCTTGTATTTCGGCACGACCAAAATTAACAACAATTTTGATGTCGTTGACGCTGTCGTGAAAGAAAATGGTGGGACCGCCACGCTGTTCGTGAAGACCGGCGACGAATACGTTCGCGTTTCCACGAACGTGCCAAAGCCCGATGGCAGCGGACGGGCGACTGGGACCATTCTGGACCCCAAGGGTAAAGCGATCGTGGCTATCAATAAAGGTGAGGCCTTTTACGGCGAGGTGACCATTCTGGACGTGCCTTACATTACGGGTTACGACCCGATCAAGGACGCGTCGGGGAAAGTCATCGGCATTTACTACGTCGGCTACAAGAAGTAACGCAGCCGTCTAGAAAATAGTTTGCACTGACAACTGCCAAGCCTCGCATTGAGGCTTGGCAGTTTCTTTATGTGGCGGCGGCCTCCGCAGTCGGCGTGCGCACGGTGTCGGGCGCATGCAGCGGCACGATGCGGATCGCATCGCCGTGCGCGGGATAAATTTTCTTGGGGAAAGATTAACGGGGGACAGTATACTGCATTAGTCGCCCGTCTTAATGAGGTATCCTGTGCCCGGAATGTCCCCATCGTGATGGCTCGCTCGCTGCCTCGTCCGCGGTACGAAGAGTCAAGAAAAGACTCCCGACCCCTTTTCCGGCCCCGAATGCCGCGTCTGGTCTCTTTTTACATCGTGCTCAGGCTACGCTGGCAGCAAGTCGAAGACGCGCATGATCGCTTTGGCGTTTCCTTTATTGACGGCCAACTCCGTTATACCTTCTTTACATGTCCAGATATCACCCTTTTTCACTGTCCACGTTTTGCCTTCCTGTGTCACTTCCAATGCACCGAGGCTACATTCACAGATCATAGCGTTCGGCATCTTGCGTCCTTCGGTTCTTCCCCCAGGTTCGAATGTGAACTCACGCAGGCGTACCTTTGGGAAGCCCGGAACCATTGACTCAGCTTCCTTGAGGACTTTTATGTCTACCCCTTTCGCTTCAGCCCCCAATACGTTGCCACCCTTGCTCAGGACGAGCGCCGACGCGCCCGCGAGACCCAGCATCAATACCGCTCTGCGGTCCAGGTCTACCTTACCCGACTGTCGTTTCGTCGCCATAATTCCCTCCTTCTGTTATTCGGCCTTACGGCCTACAGACTCTTCCGCTTTCCAAGATTAACGGGGACAGTATACTGCATTAGTCGCCCGTCTTAATGAGGTATCCTGTGCCCGGCAATGTCCCCATCGTGATGGCTCGCTCGCTGCCTCGTCCGCGGTACGAAGAGTCAAGAAAAGACTCCCGACCCCTTTTCCGGCCCCGAATGCCGCGTCTGGTCTCTTTTTACATCGTGCTCAGGCTACGCTGGCAGCAAGTCGAAGACGCGCATGATCGCTTTGGCGTTTCCTTTATTGACGGCCAACTCCGTTATACCTTCTTTACATGTCCAGATATCACCCTTTTTCACTGTCCACGTTTTGCCTTCCTGTGTCACTTCCAATGCACCGAGGCTACATTCACAGATCATAGCGTTCGGCATCTTGCGTCCTTCGGTTCTTCCCCCAGGTTCGAATGTGAACTCACGCAGGCGTACCTTTGGGAAGCCCGGAACCATTGACTCAGCTTCCTTGAGGACTTTTATGTCTACCCCTTTCGCTTCAGCCCCCAATACGTTGCCACCCTTGCTCAGGACGAGCGCCGACGCGCCCGCGAGACCCAGCATCAATACCGCTCTGCGGTCCAGGTCTACCTTACCCGACTGTCGTTT
>LDXR01000032.1 GCA_001443495.1 candidate division NC10 bacterium CSP1-5
ACCTCATTACACTTGCCTACACCTACCTCCTTACTCCAAACTTCTTACTTCTTACCAGAAACTTACTTCTTGCTGTCACTCGAACCTGCCGTTTCGCGTACGGCCTTACTTAGTGGAGTACGCGGTATTGCTCTGCAAGGTGCTTCCCGACGCCGCCACGTTGATCTGGACCGCGTTCACGCTGGCGACCGTGTTGAGGATCGACTGCGCGTTCGTCGTGACGGTGCCACCATTTTCAGCTTCTGTTTCCACTTGCAGCTTGCAGAAGCCAGCGGCGCACCGATTCTTGATCTCCACCCTCGGGGTCGCGAAGGCAAGGGTGCTCGACGCGCTGGTCGCCGCGCTGGCTGAGGAATCCGCAGACGCCCAGGGCGGGGTGCTGGTAGTGTCAACCAGGGTGTCAGCCGAGGCGGCGGCCGCGCCGTTCTCGGCGCTGTCAATCTCGCCGATCGCGCCCTCAGCGGAGTAGGCTGTGTTCGTCTGGGTGCCGCCGGTGCCGCCGACCACGTTGACCTGGACCGCGTTCACGCTGGCCAACGTGTTGAGGATCGACTGCGCGTTTGTCGTAACCGAACTCCCGGAGTCTTCAGCTTCTGTTTCCACTTTCAGCTTGCAGAAGCCAGCGGCGCACTTATTGTTGATCTTGACCGCCAGCGCTGACGCCACATCCGAGGCCGTAGCCGCGGCCGCAGACGACGCCGCCCCTGCGATAAAGAGGTCGCCAGCGAACTCAGCAGAGGCGGTAGAATCTGCATTGGATGCGTCACTCACATGGTTTCCCGCATGGACGTTATCGAGCTGACGGTCGGACAGCTTCCGGCCACCGGCGGCCCAACCTGGGGCAGCCACGACCGCCACGGCTGTGATCGCCATCAGCGTGATCATCAAAAATCTTTTCATACCGTCTCCTCCTTGAAATTGTGACCGCTGTAGGTCAACTTCTCGACTCCCCATTTTCCCCCTGACCAGACAGCTTATTTTCCAGCCTCACCTCCCTTCTCCCTTTACGGGGTGAAACGCCTACTGACTCATGGTCGAATTGAACTGCACGGTCCCGGTCGTATTGGACTGGACGACCCCTGCGGGGGATGTGCCACCCCCCTCAACCTGTGTCCTTTTCACCCAATCGTCCCATAGCCTGATCGTCATGCGGGGGCCTTCGTTCGTGGGGGACAGGCACTCGGCCTCCGCCGAGCGGCAGATCTCTGCCTCTCCGCCCGTGACGGCGTCAAGCTCTGTATCCGTCAGGCGGACCCCCTTGCCCGCCGGGGTCCTCTCCGTCGCCTGTTCCGATGAGGTGAGCGCTGCCCCAAAGGCAGGAGTGACCGTCGCCCAGGCAAACAACACGACGGCTATCGCACATGTCAGGGATTTTGCTTTCATGGCAGCTTCCCTTTGCACGACGTTCAATTTCCTCTATTTTTGGCTGGTTTGAGGCGCGTGAGATGCGACAAAGCAAGGAATGGTTGTCAGATACAGCTAGCAACGGGCGTGCCACGAGGAGAAATTCGCGACAAGCTATTGATATTGTTAAAGACGGTGTGATGACAGAGATCTTTTTGCATGGCCCATCGTTCAGTCTCTGGACACACGGAAGGAACTGCTCGTTGAGCACGCATACTCTTGAGAGCTTTAACAGAGAGTTAGAAGGGTGAGATGGGAGGGATCAACCTGCAAGATTTTCAGGAAACTGGACACTCCGTCCGCGACCGGGCCGCCCGGTGCGCCGCCGTGGGCGGATGCCGTACTTTTTTAGCAGGCCGTACAGGGTGGTGCGGCTGATCCCCACCTCTTCAGCCACGCGGCTGAGATTGCCGTGGTGGAAGGTGAGGGCCTGGGCGATGAGATCCGCCTCTATCCGCCCCCGGGCATCTTTGAGCGAGAAGGGGGTCTGGATCTGGTCCTCTTCGGTCCCGGGGAGATCCAGGTCCTCGGGGGCGATGTAGGGCGCCTCGGCCATCACGACGGCCCGGCGGATCTTGTTCGACAGCTCCCGAACATTGCCGGGCCAGGGATAGGCCTGGATCGCCTGGATCGCCTCCTTCGTAAACCCCAGGATCTGCTTCCGCATCTGCTCGCTCACCCACTTCAAGAAGAGCTGGGCCATGAGGAGGATGTCTTCGCCCCGCTCCCTGAGCGGCGGGATGTGGATCATGACCACGCCGAGCCGGTAGTAGAGGTCCTCCCGGAACCTGCCGTGCGCAATCGCCTCTTTGAGGTCCATGTTCGTCGCGGCGATGATGCGGGCATCGACCTGGATCTGCTGCCGCCCCCCGACCCGCTCGAGCGTTTGGTCCTCGAGGAATCGGAGGAGCTTGACCTGGAGCGCGAGAGGGAGTTCCCCGACCTCGTCCAGGAAGAGCGTCCCCCCCTGGGCGTACTCTACCTTCCCTTTCTTTTGCTGGATGGCACCGGTAAAGGCCCCCCGCTCGTGGCCGAACAGCTCGGACTCGAGGAGGGTCTCGGGGATCGCCCCGCAGTTGATGGTGACGAAGGGGCCCGCCTTTCTGAGACTCCGCTCGTGGATGGCCTTCGCCGTGAGTTCCTTCCCGGTGCCACTTTCGCCGATGACCAGGACAGGGACGTCGGTGGTGGCCACCTTGCGGATGGCCTCGAAGACCCGCCGGATCCCCTCACTCGTCCCGATCATCTCCTCCTCCTCGGCCTCGGTCCCTGCGGCGAGGGTCCGCCGCTCGTGCTCCAGCTCGGCGATCCAGCAGGCCCGCCGCATGACGAGTCTGAGGAGGTCGAGGTCCACGGGCTTGCTGAGGAAGTCGTATGCCCCGTAGCCCACGGCCCGGACGGCGTATTGCCGGTCCCCGTAGCCGGTGCAGACAATGACCTTGCCGGTGCCGCCCTCCTTCCGGAAGTCCTGCAGCCACCGGAGCCCCCCTTCGGGGTCGTTCGGGTGTGGCGGCAGGCCCAGATCCAGGAGGACAAGGGCGGGATGTTCCGCGCGGGCGATGGTGTGCGCGGTTGTTGCGTCCCCGGCGGGCAGCAGGCTGAACTCATCCTTCAGTGCCCACTCGAGCTGCGTGCGGGTCACGTCGTCATTTTCAATGAGGAGGACCTTGGGCCGAGCCATACTTCACCCCCTTTCGGGTCCCGGGAGGACCTGTACCCCTCCCTGCGGTTCGGGAAGGATAATGGTCACCCTGGTGCCCTCTCCATCTCCCCGGTTCGTCACCTGGATGCTGCCCCCGTGGGCCTCGACGATGACTTTCGCGTGATACAGCCCGAGCCCCAGACCGCGGGCTTTGGTCGTCCGGAACGGCCGGAACAGGGATCTCTCGAGGTAGTCTTGAGGAATGCCGGGCCCCGTATCCTCAATGACCAGGCAGATCTGCCCCTTGCCGGGGCCGCGTTGGCCAATCACAGAGACGTGCCCCCGCGTCTCGATGGCCTCGTAGGCGTTGAGCAACAGGTTAAAGAACACCCGCTGCATCTCCGCGATATCCACCTCGACGTGGAGAACCCCTTCCAGCCCCCGGACTTCGGTTGCCTCGACCTCGGCGCGCCGACCCGCCCTGGCCAGCAGGTCCAGAGCGGAATCGATCAGTTCCCCCAGGGCAGCAGGCTGCCGGTGCAGGGTGATCCGGGGTGGGACCCCGGACAATTTTTCGATCAGGTACTTCATCTTGCCGGCCACGTCCTCCAGGGCCCGCACCGCGTCCTGCCGGAAGGCCGGATCGTCGAGGTGCCCTCTGAAATTCCGGATGGTGAGGGAAAGGGTATTGCTGAGGTTTCTGAGATCATGGGCCACCAACGAGGCCACGTGCCCAAAAGCGGCCATCTCCTGCTTCTCCCCGAGCTGCTCCAACAGCCGGCGCTCCATCTCGCGCTGCCTCCGGATATCGCGGAGGAGGAAGATCGTCGTGGCCTGGGCGCCAGGCTCGCCCGTCTGGCCTACCGAGACCGAGACCTCTCGCCGTTCGCCCGACTTGGTCCGCACGAGGCAGTGATACCGCCTGAGGGCCCACGGGTCCACTCCCCGTGCCTTCGCAATCGCCGTGAGCTCCTCCCGAGCGATCAACTGGTCGAGTCGCATCCCCTGAAGCTCCTCTGCCGTCCATCCGGAGATCTCTGCCATTTCATCGTTGGCCCAACGGATGGTATTCATCGCTTCAGTGATCAGGAGTCCCTCCGGGAGCCGCGCGAAAATTCCGAAATATTCCACATCGGGCAACGGATCATGACCCATCGAACGCCTTTCTGTCCCTACCTCGCAAGATTCGGACCAAGACCGTTTCTCTCCTAATTACCCTAATTTCAAGGGCTGTCTGGGGACCACCGCCCCGAGGGGTGTCCGTTTTCAGAACAAAGCTCGAATTCCGCTCAATCTGCCGACCAGTTTCTGTACAATTTGCAGCAAATCTGGACGGCCTGATTGAGGCGGCGCGAACGCCATCGGGGCTATGGCCCTGGCATGCTCTGACACTACCCACGTCAACTCCTCTTTTCGTTGCCACTTATTAATTAATTTTGCACTTGTTTTCCTTTTTTACAATGTCGGATTTGGACTTACACGGTCGTCAGATTTGGTACTAAGCGATCCCCTTCGAAAGGCGTAGGTCCACGGTAGGAGATCTACGAATGCTCCAATGCTCTGTAAACGAGAAAGCCCGGGGGGGGTCCCCCGGGCTCTTCATTTGCTGCTGGAGCCTCTTGCAGCGTATTCGCACCTTCTTTGAAACCAAAGCCTAAAATAGGTGGCGGCCGGTCATGCCTTTCACTCTCGTCGTCTTCTATCCGGCCGCATCTCCCTCCTCATTTGCCCTCAAGGTCAGCAAAAGCTCCCCTGCGACCCGATCCTTCTCCTCCTCGGTGGACTGCCGCCAGGAATCGTTTCTTGGTAAACGGCCATCCGAGCTCATCAATACCGGGCGGAACATCGACGCGATGAAGGTAGAGACGAGTTGGGCCAGGTCGCGGATGCCGCGGAGCTGCTCCAACCGCCTCAGAAGCTCCTGCTCCACGGGCTCAGCCTCCTTCATAAATTGTTCGAACTGAGCCCCACCTTGCGCAGACATCTCCTGGTGAAATTCCGCGATATGATTCATCAGGTGATCCATAGGAATGGTGGGATCTTCCAAGATTTCCCGCAGTTCTTGCAACCGGTCGATCAGGGACAGAGGAGCCACCGCCAGTTTGTGGAGCTTCTCCATCAAAAACTCCGTCCGGTAACGCTCCCATTCCCTCTGGTGATACATTCTCTCAGCCCACTCAAGCGCATCATGCGTTCTTCCCATGGCGACCTCCCTCCCGGCTGTCTCCCGCCGGCCGTTCAACTTCCGTCTCACGGGTTGAGGACTCTCCGCAAGTCCGTTTGCTGTTGGACAACGGCCTTCTCACACCGGAC
The DNA here is from genome assembly GCA_001443495.1 of candidate division NC10 bacterium CSP1-5. Lineage (GTDB taxonomy): Bacteria > Methylomirabilota > Methylomirabilia > Methylomirabilales > CSP1-5 > CSP1-5. The sequence continues at coordinate 5,360 of LDXR01000032.1, forward strand.
ATTTGGCATCCTGGCGGGTAAATAAGGAGTGCGGTGAAGAATTGCCGGATTTCAGAAGAAATCGAAATTCCGATTTATGAATTGCTCGAAGCGGATAATGTCCTCTCGCTCTTCTGGTCTAGGCGGTCTGACTGCCCCCTCCTTTTCCCGCGGTTTCTCCACTTCAGGGACCGGTGCTTCCACCACTGCTTCCTCCTTCGTGATATCAATGAAGGAGTCTTTGAAGAAACTGAGGGCCATCTTTTTGCCGGGCTGGACGTGGACCTCCGTCTTTTCCTGGCCGATCCGGACCGTATGCGGACCTGGTTTCACCTCTTTGAACCAGACCGGCGTTCGCCCAATCGAAGACCCATCAAGGGAAACCTCAAGATCAGGTGGCTCGCTCACCACCGTCAGACTTCCCGGCAGCTCCACACGCCCCTCGAGGGTTCGAGTGGGCGGAATCAACTCCTCGGCAGCAAAAGTGAAAGTGAGCCCAAGAACCAAGGCCAAGACCGTGAAAAGGCTGATTTCTTTAAGATACTTGCTCATCGAAGTTCTCCACGAAATCGAAGCCAGCCCCACCGAAGATAATAGCACGAGTCAACACACTCATCCAGGGGGACCCTGTGCCCCTCAAAGGACGTTCGGGTAGCAGGCCCCGAAATCAATTTGCTGCGAACGGCATCCCTCGGGTCTGCGACCTTAGCAGGTGCGAGCGCGCTTCCGCTCAGCTCCTTTCAGGGTTTCGCGGCAACAATACGCCGACAGCCGCGGGGATAGCAACCAAGGAGTCGCCGCTATTCCCTTCAGGGTCCGGGGAGATGTAGGCTTGTTGTTCCGCCTCATCCATGTCCGGAGCCAACCACTCCATTCGCATCGCCTCGTAGTAATCCGGGACTTCGAGCGGCTCTTCGACGGATTGCTCGGGAAAGAACAAAGGTTGTCGGGGATCCATGTCTCACCCTCCAAACGGACCGACCAAGTTTGACGTCACGACCTCGCACCCCTAGGTGCCAAAGCGACGCTTCCGCTGCTGATAGCTGCGGATGGCGCGGAGGAGATCGATCTTGCGAAAGGCGGGCCAGTAGGCGTCGCAGAAATAGAACTCGCTATAGGCACTCTGCCAGAGGAGAAAACCAGAGCAGCGGAGCTCTCCGCTCGTGCGAATGATCAAGTCGGGATCCGGCAAGTCATATGTGTAGAGGTACTTGCCAATGTCCTCGGGAGTGATCTCTTCGGCGATACGGCTAAGCGACATGCCGCATTTGCCTCGCTCGCGCAAGAGTAGGCGGACGGCATCCGTGATCTCCTGCCGGCCCCCGTATCCCAGCGCCAGATTGAGATAAAAACGATCGTGCTCCCGTGTCGCTTCTTCAGCAATGCTGATGGCTTCCTGAAGTGGGGCCGGAAGAAGATCGAGTCGCCCGACTGCTCGGATGTGGACCTCTTTCTCGTGGATCTTCGGATCGACGGCTACCGCCAGGATCTTGGCCTCGATGAGTGCGAGGAGTCCGTTGAGTTCGCCCGGGGGTCGCGTAAGATTTTCCGTCGAGAGGGCAAACAGGGTCGTGATTCGGATCTCGAGTTCTTCCAGCCAATCCATTACCTCCTCGAGCTTATCAGCGCCGATGCGGTGTCCGGCTAATGGATCGTCCAACCCACGCTCTCGTGCATACCGACGATTCCCGTCAAGGATAAGACCGATATGACGGGGCATGGGTCCCCGTCTCACCTCTCGGAGGAGGCGCCGCTCGTACAGTCGATACAGAGGGGAGAGAATATAAAACATGCTATTGAGTTTTCAGGATCGTAAAGTAGTCCTTGATACGCCCGCTATTATCAATAAAGGAGGCCTCCAGCTTGTCTCCAACGATATGCAGCGCCAACGATCCCAGCTCGCTGAACGAAATATACATGACCGGGTGGTCCAAAGAACCCCCGCCGGTCTTACCAGAACTACCCGCCACTACGTATACGGCACCCTTGGATCTCTTCATATAGGGCTTATCGCCGTTTCCACGCCCGTCGCCATTGTCTAGAAGCATGCCCTTGGTCAAGGTATCGGAGGTGCCGTAATGCCCATGCAGTTGGAACGACCGCTCGTAGGAGTGACTATGCCCGCTCAGAACGAGGTCTACCCCATATGATTCCAAAATCGGCAAAACATTTTTTCTCATCACCATAAGGCCGCGCTCACGATCGGAGTCATGAGAACCTTTTGAGTACGGTGGGTGATGCCAGTAGGCGATGATCCATTTTTGGGTGGTCGCCGCCAAATCCTTCTGCAGCCACGTCAGCATCGACCCCCCCGGAGAGCGATCACTATCGTGCGAATCCAGGCAAATGAAATGAACGTTTGCGTAATCAAATGAATAATACGCCTCGGTACCGGAAGGCACACCTCCTGCCTCCCCCCGCCTGGGCAAGGTGAAGATGTCATAATAGGGCCCGCTTTGCGTACCAGAGTCGGCGCTGTGTCCATCGTGATTCCCCAGAGTGGGCCAAAGAACTGTTTGCCTCAATAGGGATGGGTACATTTCGAATACAGCATTCTGATATTCACGATCAGTACCGTCGCGATACGCGTTATCACCCAGCATCAACCACACATGTGTATACGTGTCACCCTTCGCCGCTAAGTACCCATCCCGCACAGCTTTTGCGTTTCTATTCGCGGTGCCAGAGTCTCCAATCACCCATACTCGCACTGGTTTGTCTACCCCGGGTCTCGGTGGGGTAACAAAAAAATGTTCGGCATCACCGCCCGCTGAGGTTGCAGTGGTGGAGCCGATGGCATAATAGTATGTCGTATCGGGTGTGAGCCCCGTGAGCTGAACCTCGTGTTCCGTCCTCAACGTGGCCTGATCGACTTGGGAGGTCAGCTTGCCCTGCGCCGGGCCGTAGCTGACCCGGCTATCGGTAGCCACGTCCGTCCGCCACCTCACAACAATGCTGCTGGGAGTACTAATCTGTAAATATGGCCCCCGAGTAACTGTCAGACCACTTGCAGAGAAGCTAAAAAACAAAGCACAGAACGAGGTGCAGAACCCGGCAACTACCTTGGAAAGAATACGTCTAGACATGGGGGCCCGCGATTCTGGGGGTTACCATTCCCGGAGTGTCGTGCTCGGAGGTCTTCCTCAATTTGTAGTAATAATCAGTAGTGGCGGATTAATCACGTCTTCGCGGGAGCGATAATAGACGCCATTGCTATTATTCGAATCGATGGCAAAGCTGTAGGTTCCATTGCCAGGAATCGCCGCGGTCACATCGAGTTCGACAATATTGCCCACAGCCACTGCCCCCAACGCAGCCAGAGCTGGCCCATCAATGGCCGGGCGGGTATTATAGGTCACCGTCTTCTCGCCCCAGCTATTGTTGGATATCGAGTGAATCGTCCCCCCAAATACGCTCGCATCGACCACCTCCAGCCTGAGGCGGGCAGACTGCACAGCCCCACTGAGTCCGGTCACGTTGAACCGCAGGTACGCAATCTTGGTGGGTGAGCTGTCTACCTGAAGCGTCGTGCGAGATCCATAATTAGTATTGGGGCTATTAGTGTTTACGTATGTATCCGCCACGGGAGTAAAGGTTACCTGGGTCCCTCCGCCACCTCCCACCG
>LDXR01000033.1 GCA_001443495.1 candidate division NC10 bacterium CSP1-5
TCATCGGCTCGGCCCTCTTCTCCGGCGTATTCGCGCTGCATGGCGGCCAGTCGTTGATCGAGCGGTGGGTGCTGAGCATGAACCTGTCGCCGGTCGGGTTCCTGTTCGTGTCGCAGGCGATCATCTTCTTTCTTGGGTGGCCGCTCGAATGGACCGAGATCATCGTGATCTTCTGCCCGATCTTCATTCCGCTGCTAAGCCACTTCCAGGTCGACCCTATCCTCTTCGGCACCATGGTGGCGGTCAATCTCCAGGCGGCGTTCCTGTCGCCGCCGGTGGCGATGTCGGCGTTCTACCTCAAGGGCGTGTCGCCCCCACACGTGACCCTCAACCAGATTTTTGCCGGGATGATGCCCTACATGCTGATCGTCATCCTGTGCCTCGTGTTCATGTACATCTGGCCGGGCATGACGCTCTGGCTCCCGGAGTTCTTGTACGGCAACTGAGGGCCCGCTTCCGCCTACCTCTGGAGGCCCCACAGTGACGTCCGCACGATGGACCTGACAAATCTTCACTCACTCTCAGCGTCGGACGCGGTGCATCTGATCCGCCAGGGCGCCATCGACTCGGCGCAGCTGGTCGAGGCGTGCCTGGCGCGGGTGCGCGAGACGGACACGCAGGTCCAGGCCTGGGCGTTCCTCGATCCCGATCACGCGCTCGCACAGGCGCGCGCCGCGGACGACCTCAAGCGGCAGGGGCTACCCATCGGGCCGCTCCACGGCGTCCCGGTCGGGGTCAAGGACATCTTCGACACCGCCGACATGCCGACCGAGTACGGTTCTGTGCTCTACGCCGGTCGCACGCCCTCCCGCGATGCCGCCGCGGTCGCGATGCTGCGGGCCGCGGGCGCCGTCATCATCGGAAAGACAGTGACGACCGAGTTCGCCACCCAGGCGCCGGGCAAGACGCGCAACCCGCACGACCCCGACCACACGCCCGGCGGGTCCTCCAGCGGATCAGCGGCGGCGGTCGCCGCCGGGATGGTGCCGCTCGCGATCGGCAGCCAGACGAACGGCTCGGTCATCCGCCCGGCGGCGTTCTGCGGCGTTCTCGGCTTCAAGCCGACCCACGGGCTCATTCCGCGCCACGGGATGCTCACCCTCTCGCGCACGCTCGACCAGGTCGGGGTGTTCGCGCGCACGGTCCATGATCTCGCGCTCCTCGCCGGGCAGCTCGTCGGGTACGACGAGCGAGATCCCGACACGCGGCCGCGTGCGCGCATCCCCTTTGCAGAGGTGGCAGCCGAAGAGCCGCCGTTGCCGCCGATGTTCGCGTTCGTGAAGACACCGCACTGGGAGCGCGCGGACGAGGAGACGAAGGAGGCGTTCGGAGAGCTCATCGAGCACCTGGGCGACCGCGTCGAGGAGGTCGAGTTGTTCCCGTCGGCGGCCGAGGCATGGCAGTGGCACGAGACGATCATGGAGGCCGAGATGGCGGCGAATCTCGAGCGGGAGTGGAAAGAGGGCCGCGACCGCTTGTCGGATTCGCTGCGGGCGCAGCTCGAGCGCGGCCGGGAGGTGCGCGCGGTTGACTATCAGCGCGCCGTCGCCCGGATCCGGCCGATCCATGAGAGCTTCGTGGAGCTGTTCGAGCAGCGCTACGACGCGATCCTGACGCCGGCGGCTCCGGGCACCGCGCCGAAAGATCTTGCCTCGACCGGGGACCCCTCGTTCTGCACGCTGTGGACGCTGTGCGGAATGCCCGCGGTGAGCCTGCCACTCCTGCAGGGCACGAACGGCCTGCCGCTCGGTGTGCAGCTCGTCGGCCCGCGCGACGGGGATGCGCGCCTTCTGCGCACGGCCCGCTGGCTGGCCGCGGCCGTCGCGGCCGGCTGAGCAGTGGCGGCCCCACGGCCCGGACCACCTCGGGGAGGGGACGGCCGAACCGGTAGGAGGCGAGGAAGAGGTTCATTCCGACGGGGGGCGGGCGGTCATGTGAACGAGGCCCATCGACTTGCCTCAGCCGATCAGTTGTAACCGCAGATCATGCCCCAGGGCCCGCTTGTACTCCTCGACAAAGGCGCGAGCCCGGTCCGCCTCCCACTCCCGGTAAAATTCAAAGACATCGCCATTCTCGTCCTTGAACTGGCCGATCACTTCATAGCCCAGGGTGAGAAACCCGACCTTCCGCGGCCGGCCGATCACGTCGGGCCGCTCGCTCTTGACGTACCGGCCCGACGGGTGATCGCGCGTGAGCAGACACGTGAAATCCTCCCCGAACTGTTTCTTCACCAGCCCCTCGATCTGTCCGTGATCGACGTCGCTCCGGTGTAACGGCATCTGCGCCTCCGATTTCAACGCACGATCGCGGCGAGGGCCGCGTCTAGGGCGGGATGGCGAAAGGTGTAGCCCGCGCCCTGGATTCGCTTGGGCAGCACCCGCTGGCTGGCGAGCAGGACATCGGCGAACTCGCCGAGGAGGATCTTGAGGCCAAAAGCCGGAGCGGGCAGCAGGGCGGGACGACGCAGCAGCCGCGCCAGCGTTTGGGTGAACTCCCGGTTTCGGACGGGAGTCGGCGCGGTGGCATTCACCGGGCCCCTGACGGTCGCATGCTGAACGGCATGGAGGATGATTCCCACGACGTCATCGACATGCACCCAGGGCATCCACTGCTTCCCGTTCCCCACCGGTCCCCCGAGGCCCAGTTTGAAGGGAAGGAGCATCTGCTTGAGCGCCCCGCCTCCCCGACCCAGCACGACTCCGGTGCGAAGCATCACCACCCGAACCCCGTGCTCCTCCGCCCGCCTGGCCTCGGCCTCCCACGCCTGGCAGACCTCAGCCAGAAAGTCACTGCCCGGGCCGGCCTCTTCGGTCAGCTCCTCGTCCCCCCGATTCCCGTAGTAGCCGACGGCCGAGCCGCACACCAGCACGCCGGGTTTTGACTTGGCCTCGCCGATGGCCGCGACCAGGTGCCGCGTGCCGATGACCCGGCTCTCCCGGATCGCCCGCTTCTTCTCCTTATTCCATCGCCCGGCCACGCTTTCGCCCGCCAGGTGCACGACCGCACCCGCCCCCTGGACGGCGCTCAAGGGGGGGTGCTCCAACCGCGGCCTCCACCGCCACGCCTCTTTCACCCCCGGCACGAGCGTCTTGGCCCGCTCCGGACGGCGGCTGAGCGCCGTATAGGGCTGTCCCCGCTCCTTGAGGGCTGTGCAGAGCGCCTTGCCGATAAAGCCCGTAGCACCCGTCACCAACACGGGCGCTGCCATCATCGCCATCCCCGGTCCCTCCCCTGAAGCCGCAGTCGCCCCTCCTCCACCCGAGCAATTTCCGACCCACTCTAGGCAAATCGTCTGGTCATGTCAAGGCGATGTCGTCACAAAGAAAGGGCCAACGCCGAAGCGCTGGCCCTTCGAGATCCCTCCCCTGCGAAGGCTACTGGGGGAGGTTGACGACGATGGACTTGGCCTCGGTGTACTCCTCGATGCCTTGCTTGCCGCCTTCACGGCCGAGGCCCGACTCTTTGAACCCGCCAAAGGGGGTCTCATGGCCGTATCCGGCCGCATCGTTCACCCCGACCAGCCCATACTCTAACGCCTCAGTGATGCGGAAGACGCGGCCCAGATCCTTGGTGAAGACGTAGCTGGCCAGCCCATAGTTGGTGTTGTTCGCCCGTTCGATGACTTCCCCTTCGGTTCGAAAGGTCAGGATGGGCGCGACCGGACCAAAGATCTCCTCGCGCGTCACCCCCATCTCTTCAGTCACGTTCGTGAGGACCGTGGGGGCGTAGAAGTAGCCCTTCGCAAAAGCCGCTTCCTTGAGCCGTCCACCACCGGTCGCCACCTTGGCCCCTTTCTTCACCGCGTCCTGCACCAGGCGATCGACCTTTTCCAGGGTGTCTTTATTGATCAGCGGCCCGATGACCACGCCAGGCTCGAATCCATGTCCGACCTTGATCCCTTTCACCTTCTCCACGTAGGCCTTGGTGAACCGCTCAGCGATGCTCTCCTGGACGTAGATCCGGTTCGCACAGATGCAGGACTGACCCGCTACCCGGAGATACTTCATCCCCACCGCCCCATCCACGGCGGCGTCAAAGTCGGCGTCTTCGAAAATGATGAAGGGAGCATTGCCCCCCAGTTCAAAGGAGACGCGTTTCAACTGATCCGCCGCGCCGCGCATGAGGAGCTTCCCCACCTCGGTCGAGCCGGTGAAACCGATCTTGCGGACCAGGGGATTCCTCAGGAATTCTTTGCCGATCTCTTCAGGGTAGAGGGTCGTCACGACATTCAGGACTCCGGGTGGCAGTCCGACGTCGTGGAGGATCTTGGTGATCGCCAAGGCGGTCAAGGGGGTCTGCTCGGCAGGCTTCAGGACCACGGTGCAGCCGGCGGCCAGCGCGGGGGCGATCTTGCGCGTGATCATGGTGGCGGGAAAGTTCCACGGGGTGATAGCGGCGACCACCCCCACCGGCTGCCGGATCATCCAGAATCGTCTCGACCCAGCCGGGGAGGGGATCACGTCACCATAGACCCGCCGGGCCTCGCCGGCGAACCAGTCAAAGTACCCGGCGCCAAACGCTACCTCCTTTTTCGCCTCCTCAAAGGGTTTCCCGTTCTCCAACGTAATCAGCTTGGCCAGCTCGTCCCGCCGCTCGGTCATCAGCTTGAAGGCCTTTTCCAGAGAGCGAGACCGCTCGACGGGCGAGACGCGGGACCAGGATTTGAAGGCCTCGTGGGCGGTGTTGATGGCCAAACGAGCGTCCTCTGCCCCTCCATCAGGAAGTTCCGCCACCGTCTCACCTGTGGCAGGGTTGATCACCTTGAACGTCTTCCCACTCTTGGCCTCAACCCACTTCCCGTTGATATACATCTGCCGGATCATTTCACCCACCTGCGTCATTGCTTCCCTCCTCCCCCCCGAACGAGGGGGTCGTCGTGATTCAGGACCATCCTGACAATAAAAAACTGCGGACTTTTCGCTATGCGGAAAGGCGATTCTCTTCCTCAGGCGAGCGCCTCGGCGAGCAGCTCGGCGATGTGCCGGACCTGGACGGGGCTGTGCCGCTTGAGGAGGCCGCCCCGGATCTGGAGGAGACAGCCGGGGCTGTCTACCGCCACGACTTGCGCCCCTGTCCGCTCGATGGCCGCGAGTTTGCGCGTGAGCACCTCGCCGGCCACATCGGGATAGTCCATCGAAAAGTGACCGCCAAAGCCGCAGCACTCGCCGATCTCGTCGAGCTCCCTGAGTTCATACCGCGTGAGCATCCGCAGGAGGCGCCGCTGGGGCTCAGCGAGCCGCAGGCCCCTGAGGCCACTACACGAATCGTGGTAGGTCAGCGGGACCTTGTGAGGAGTGGGCTCTCCGAACGTCCCCTCCCCAAGACCCAAGACTCCGACCAGATACTCTGAGAAATCGAGCGTCCGGGCCGCGAGAGCTTGTCCCCGCCCTTCCCAACGTGGATCTCCCTTGACCAGCTTGGGGATGTACTGCTTCAGGGTGATCCCGCAGGGGGGTGTGGCGGTCACGACGTGCTCCCCCGGACTTGGCTCGAGGGCGACGATCAGGCCTTTCGCCATCCGCCCCGCCGTCTCCTTGTGCCCCTCATAATAGGCCGGCAGGCCGCAGCAACTCTGGGCCTTCGGGAAGTGCACCGTGACCCCGCAGTGATTCAGGACCTTGATCACCGCCTCGCCGATCTCGGGGTAGAACTGATCGATAAGGCAGCTCGCAAAGAAGGTTACGCTCCGACTTGAGTCCCGGCGAGCCGGGAGGACTTCCGCCACCCGGCTCCGCAGGGGGCGGGCGGCGACTGCGGGCATCGCCCGGATCCTGGTGAGGCGTTTCAGCGGCCCCGGCAACTCGCGGAGGATTGTCCGCCCCCGAGTGAGGGGAAGCTGCATCACCGCCGCCAGCCGGAGGGCCAGATGGAAGAGGCTTGGGCTCGGGAGGATCGCATCGAGAAAGAGGCGCCGAATCCCCTTGGCCTTCTTCTGCTGCTCTTCCTGCTCCACGATCCGGCCTCGCATGGCGACGATCATCCGGGGGAGATCGATCTCAGCCGGGCAGGCATCGACACAGGCCCGACAGAGGAGACACGCCTCCTGCGGAACGGCCGCCGCCTCCCAGCCGTGGTGAAACGGCGTGATCACGGCCCCGATCACCCCGGTGTAGATATGGCCGAATACATGCCCCCCCACGACCCGGTACGTCGGACAGACGTTGGCGCAAGAGGCACAGCGGACACAGTACAGGGCCTCCCTGAACTCTGCATCATCCCGCATCGCCCACCGGCCGTTATCGAGCAAAACGATGTGCATCTCGCCGGTGGCGGCCCCTCGGAACTCGCGAGGCCTGGCGACTGCAGCCGCCCCGGTCTTCCCCGTGATGAAGGTCGTGTAAACTGTGAGATGCTGGGCGGTGGCTGTCTTGGCGAGCAGCTTGAGGTGCGCGGCGGCGTCCTCGATGGTCGGCACGATCTTGTCGTACCCTAACAGGGCGACGTGAATGGGAGGGAGGCTGGTGACCAGGCGGCCATTGCCCTCATTCGTCACGATAATGACGCTTCCGGTCTCGGCCACGGCGATGTTGGCCCCAGAGATCCCCATACCGGCACTCAGGAACTTCTCCCGAAGCTCTTCCCGGGCCAGACGGACCATGAGGCTGACGTCCGGCGAAACCTCGCGCCCCAGGGCCTTCGAAAAGACGCCGGCCACCTCCTCCTTGCTCATGTGGATACAGGGCATGACGCTGTGGGAGGGATGCGCCCCCGCCTGCTGGATGATCCATTCCCCCAGGTCCGCCTCGACCGGGGTGATTCCCAGCCGCTCCAGGTGATGGTTGAGTCCGATCTCTTCGGAGACCATCGACTTGGACTTGACGACCAGCTCCACCCCCTTTGCCCTGGCGAGGTCGCCGATATACCGGTTGGCCTCTTCGGCGTTCTTGGCTTCATACACGATGACTCCAACCCGCCGGGCCGCCTCCACGAATTGCCGAGCCAGTTCCGGGAGCCGCTCGATGGCGTCCTCTTTCATTCGCCGAAGCCGGGCCCGCTCCTTCTCGTAGTCGACGACGGCAAGGGCATTCCGTCGTGCAGTCCCGTAGGCGATGCCGAACCGGCCCAGGTTGTCTCGAATCCGGGGGTTCGCCAACGCCGCGGCCGCGCGACGGCGAAACTCTTCTTGGCGTGTCATGATGATCCGATTCCCTTCCCCGCCGGGGGCAGGAGAAAGATGTGGAGCTGCCGGGGTCCGTGGACACCGATGGTGAGCACCCGCTCGATATCCGCGGTGCGACTCGGCCCCGTCACCCACGAGAGATAGGACGGCCGGCCCTGAAGGCAGGATCTCAGGATCAGGTAGCGGGTCAGGAGCAGACCCTCTTCCAGCGAGTCCACCACCGTATCCTGGTGTAGGAGGGCCACATGGATTTCCGGAAGCATGGTGAGCAGACGCGCGTCCACCTCATCCAGATGGACAACGATCGAGCCGGTCTCGGCTACGCCTGCCGTCGCCCGAGTCACCCCGATTTCAGCATGACCGATCCCGTCGGGACTCGGCCCAGTCACCAGACTGACGCCTGCCTCGATCAGGGCAGCCTCCAGATTCAGTTCTCGGGCAAGGTCACCGTCGGTCGCCTGACAGAGGGTAATTCCCTGGGCCTTGGCCAGCGCGGCAATGGAGAATCCCACCGCCTGCGGATCGACTGCTTGACGGACGACTCCCCCGGCGCGCTCCGCCTCGGCCACAAAGCGAGATAGGATGGAAGATTGACGGCGGCGGCTCGCTTCCCACGTTTGGTACACGCGCTCTTCCACGTGGCGCAGCAGAGGCATGGACGGCCCCTCCTGGGGGGAGCGTCGAGACAGGATGACGTGCAGGTTGGGCCTTCTACGTAGCACTGGCGTGAGCGAAATGTCAAGGGCGGAAAGGGCAGAGACCGACCCTGGGGCTCAGGGGAGCCGGGGGGGACTCAGCAGGTTGGGCTTCTGTTTCGCACAGGTGCGTGCTAAACTGCGACCACCGTGTCTTCCTCCAGAGGGAGCGATCCTATGGGCGAGAAGGAGATCCGAGGTGCGGTCAGGCTGGAGGAGGACCGCCCCCAATTCTTGATTCGCCTGTTCCTTACGGCGGTCACCGGGTTTAATCTCGTGCTGGCCTCCGCACAGCTCCTCCGCGGAAACTGGGGATGGGGGATCACGCTGCTCGTGGTGGGGGTGGTGGTCCCCGGGATGATCCCCTTTCTGCGACTCATTCAAGGCTATAAAGAGGGAAGGATCCCGCTGTCATGGCGAGAGCCGCTCGCCTTTGGCATCGGCGCCGTTGACGCCGTGGCCATCATCAACCGGTGGAGGGATGGCCTCGAGGTCACCTCGTGGGTCTCCGTCTTTCTCATCTCCAGCCTTCTGGCCTTCCTCCTCCTCGCCGAAAGCTGAAGCCGCCCCGATAGTCCAAAGTCCAACGTCCAAGGTCTCGCGGATGGCGCCTGTGGTTCGACAGGGCTTCGACGGTGAGCTCAGCCGAACCGCTCACCACCCCGAGGAAGATCGAGGGGCGGTCCAATGTTCTATTGCTCGATTGTCACAAGGTGAGATGCGTGTG
>LDXR01000034.1 GCA_001443495.1 candidate division NC10 bacterium CSP1-5
ATTGGGAATGTATCGCATCAGTGCCCTCCTCCAGCTTTCTTCAGGTACGCGGTGTACTCCGAAGCGGAGAGGAGATTGTTCAGTTCCTTGGAGTTGGCGATCTTCACCAGGATCATCCAGCCTCCGCTGTAGGGGTCGGCGTTGACGAGCTCCGGCTTCCGCTCGAGCTCACCATTGACCTCTACCACCTCCCCGCCGACCGGAGAGAAGAGATCGGAGACCGCCTTCACCGATTCCACCACCCCGAAGGTTTCCATCTGGCGTAGCTTCCGTGCCTTCTTCGGCAGCTCGACGAACACCACATCCCCCAGCTGATCCTGAGCATAGTGGGTGATCCCGACGCGTCCTTTATCCCCCTCGACCTTGACCCATTCGTGTTCCCGGGTGTACTTGAGCCCCTCCGGTACGCTCATAATGCCCTCCGATTGGTTCAGAGTTCAGGGTTCAGAGTTCAGGGTCAAAGGCTCAGGGTCCATGAACCATGAACCCTCAACCATGAACTGCTATCTCTTTCGTTTGTAGAAGGGGGTAGGAACGATCCTGGCCCGGACCGGCTCGGCCCGAACCAGGATGTCGACTTCGGTCCCGATCTTGGCATGCGCGACGGCGACGTACCCCAGCCCGATGTTTCTACCCAGGGTCGGAGAGGGGCCACCGCTGGTGACTTCCCCGATCTCTTGGCCGTCCTTGACGACCTTATAATGAGAGCGGGCGATTCCGCGGCCCACCATCTCGAACCCCACGAGTTTCCGTTTGAGCCCCGCCGCCTGCTGTTTCTGGAGTGCCGCCCGGCCGACGAACTCCCCCTTCTCGAACTTGACGATCCAGCCGAGATCCGCCTCCAGGACCGTGTGTTTGTCGTCGATATCATTGCCGTACAGCGCCATCTTGGCCTCGAGGCGGAGGGTATCCCTGGCCCCGAGACCTGCCGGGATCACCCCGTACGGTTTCCCCACCTCCAGGAGGCGCCACCAGAGGGTCTCTGCGTGACGGGGATCGAGATAGATCTCGAACCCATCTTCTCCCGTGTACCCGGTCCGGGAGATGATCGCGTCCACGTCCAGCACCTTCCCCCGCTGGAACCAGTAATATCGGATCTGGCCGAGATCGCCCCGGGTGAGCTTCTGGAGGATCTCGGGTGCCCTGGGGCCCTGCACAGCGACGAGGGCCGTTTCGTCACTCATATTCCTGACCTCCGCCCGCCCCTTGACCCGCTCCGCAATCCAGGCATGGTCCTTCTCGATATTGGAGGCGTTGACGGTGAGCATATAGTGGTCGTCGGCCAGCTTATACACCGTCAGGTCGTCCACGAACGTCCCGTTGTCGTAACACAGCGCCGCATACTGGACCTGGCCCACCTGAAGCTTCGAGGCATCGCTCGTCACGAGGGACTGCACCGCGGCCAGGGCGGACGGGCCCGTGAGTTCGATCTCGCCCATGTGGCTGATGTCGAAGAGGCCGGCAGACCCCCGCACGGCGCGGTGCTCGTCCAGGATGCCCGAGTACTGCACCGGCATGTCCCACCCGCCGAAGGGAACCATGCGGGCTCCCATCTGCCGGTGGACCGCATTCAACGGGGTTTTCTTGAGATCCGCCTGGGATGGGTCCATGATCTTCCTCCTCGGTCGAGGCGGGGAAGGAGGACGACACACGACTCGTGACAGGGCAAAGCTCGATATGGGCAAAACAGGGGGGTAATGTCGGGCGGATTATACCCCGGGGGTCCCGGCTTGGCAAGCGAGAAAATGCTCTGACAAAAACTCTTTACCCTTCCACGGCAAGGCTTTATACTTGTGACGGTCAAGGCCTGCCAGGCTCATTCAATGCGGCTAATACGGCTCGTGGTCGATGGCGTGCGAGCGGGGAGATTCACAGGGTGATCACTGCGTTCTGTCGTGCCAACCAGGAGGGCTCATCGATGCCTCAGGCGTTCACTCGCGGTGCTGTTCTATGCTGCCTTCTGCTGGCGACTGCTCCCGCGGCCTTCGCCGCGGAGAGCCGACCCCCCCTTCCCCCCGGACTCCAGACGGCCAGCCTCGCGGAACCACTGGTCCGCGAGGCAGAGATGATCGCCGTATTTCTCGTGGTGGGGTTGATCGCCTTCATGGTGTTCGTCGTTCGGACGGCCCGGCGCATTGCCAAGGAGGCGGTGGCGGCCAACCGAGACCTGCACGACAAAATCGTCGAATTGAAACGGGCGGGGGAGACACTCTCGCGATTGGTGGCGATCGTGGAGTCCTCGGATGACGCGATCATCGGCAAGACGCCCGACGGCGTCATCGTCAGCTGGAACCCGGGTGCCGAGAGGATCTACGGCTACGCGGAAGAGGAGGTGATCGGGCAGCGGGTCTCTCTCCTGGTCCCGCCCGAGCGTCCCGATGAGGCCACGCAGATTCTCGAGAAGGTCAAGCGGGGGAAGCGGGTCGAGCATTTTGAAACCGTGCGAATGAGGAAAGACGGCACGCGCATCCATGTCTCCCTTTCCGTCTCCCCCATCAGGGACGCCACCGGCCAGATTACGGGCGCCTCCACGATTGCCCGGGACATCTCCGAGCACAAGCGGGCAGAGGAGGCGGTGCGGCAAAGCGAGGAACGCTATCGGGACCTGGTGGAACACAGCGAGATTCTGATCTGTACCCATGATCCGGAGGGGAAATTGCTGACGGTCAACCGGGCCATGGTCCGGCACTTGGGCTATGAGCAGGCGGAAGAATTGCTCGGGCGCCGGCTCAGTGATTTCCTCGGCTCGGATGTGGTCGGTCTGTTCGATGCCTACCTCGACAAGGCCCTGAAGGAAGGGTATGCCGAGGGGTTCATGAAGGTCCTGACCCGGGGCGGGGAGGAAAGGGTCCTGGAGTACCGCAATTCTCTCCGGACCGAAGACCTGGCGGAGCCGATCGTGCGCGTCGTCGCCCTCGATGTCACGGAGCGCATGCGGGCGGAGAGAGAGCTGGGAAAGCGAACGAAGCAGGTGCAGGCGCTCCGGGCCATGACCTTGGAAATCACCAGGGAGCTGGACTGTAAGACCCTCCTGGGCCTCATCACGCGGCGGGCGGCAACGCTGGTGGGAGTCGTGTCGGGTGCGGTCTATCTCTGGGACGACACGGCACAGGTCCTCTCGGCGGAGGCCGTGTACAGCCTCGGGGAGTGGACGCGAGGGAAATCCCTCAGGCTGGGAGAGGAGCTCGTGGGGGCAGTGGCCCAGCGCCGCCAGGGGGTGATGGTGAGCGACTATGACACCTCGCCATACGCCAGTTCCCTTATCGTGGAGCGGGGCCGGTTCACCGCCGCGCTCGCCGAGCCCCTGCTCTACCACGACCGGCTGGTGGGCGTGCTCACCATCAACAACGAGGGGACCTGGCATTATTTTACGGATGAGGACCGCGATCTCCTCGCCCTCTTCGCCGCCCAGGCCGCCATCGCCATCGAGAACGCCCGGCTCTTCTCCGACCTGGCGAACTCGAAGGGGCGGCTCGAGGAGCTCTACAGCCTGGGCCTAGCCATGCAGGAGCGCCGGTCGCTCCAGGCAAATCTCGACCTCATCTTGAAGGGCGCGCAGACGGTGCTCGGCTTTGACCGGATGAACGTCCTGCTGGCCGACCCCGAAGGCAAGCGGCTCACGGCCGTGGCGAGCCTGGGCACCGACGAGCCGCTTGAACAGATCTCCGTTCCCGTTGGACCGGAGGGAGGGGGAATCGTGAAGGCCTTCCTGGAGCGGAAGGACATCGCGTGGGACGGCTCCGGTGCGGTGCCCGAGGAGTGGCGCCTCGCCCCTCCCTACTCCGAGATCAAGGCGTTCCGCTCGCGCCGCTTCGTGATCGTGCCCCTCATCGTCAGAGGGGTGGCGATCGGGGTCCTGGGCGCCGACAACAAAGTCAGCCAAAAGGCCATCCCCCCAGAAACGATCCAGCTCCTCAAGATCTTCGCCGCCCAGGCCGCCATCGCCATCGAGAACGCCCGGCTCGATGAGGAGCTGAGGGGGTACGCACAGGAGCTGGACCGCAGGAAGCAGGGAACGAAAAAGGGCTAAACGAGACCGCAGGCGCCTGCGCCCTCTCTCGGCTCAAGACTCTGCCAGACCCCATCCCGCGTATAACCCAGGAAGTCCCCGGTCTGCGGATTCCAGGCGATCAAATGCGCCCACTGATTTTCAAACAAGTCCTTCAGGACTTTGTACTGCGCGATGATGGACCTTACCCGCGCCGGGTCTGCTTCGATAACCAGATGGGCCCGCATCGGCTCATGCAGGGGCGCCACGCCTTGAGCGGGTAACCCCGGTCGGAGATCACTCCCGGCCCCCTGCATCACCCCGATGAGGCCTACCACGTTGTGGATCGCCTTCGTCCCCGCCCCGAAGACACCGTTGATCCCGCTGTCCACGTAGGAAAAGTAGTAGTCCAAAGCGATCCCGCGCACCACCGGGACAAACGCGGCCATGATCTCCGCCAGGATGGACCCATCGGGATCTTGGTTTGGATTATAGGACTGGAGGTAGACGCGCCGGTCAAGGGAGAGCCCCCGGGTCCAGCCCCTTCGGCCGATCAGCATCACCGCACATCTGGCGTGACCCCACTCGGGATACACCTGGGCCCAGTCCACGCTTCGAGTGTGCACGTGGCGGAGCGCCTCTTCCGGGGTCGGATTTTCTGGCGCAAGGGGGAGGTGCCGGCAACGCTCCTGAGCGTGCCCTCCGCAGGCCTGAATGCAATCGTGCGCCAGGCGCCGAAACTCCTCCCGATGGGTGGGCGGGAGCTCTTCGGTATCGAAATACGTAAAGCGGTCGGCCGCCGTGTCATGTTCCGCCCCAAGGAAATAGGTGTCCTCCTGGATGCGTATCCCGCGCTCGGCCAGCACGGCTCGTACCTGAGGACTATTCAGCATGGCGGCGATCGCGCGACCGTTGGGCCCTCCCCGGCTGCCCCCGCAGGCCCCGCAGTGATACGCGGCCGCGTACGGATTATTTTCCGTGGTTGACCCGTGCCCGCAGAAGAGAATCAGGCGCGCGAAGTTGTCAGTCAGCCCGATCATCCGCAATTGCGCCTCGACCAGATCGACCTGCTCTTTGAGCGAAAAGCCCAGGGCGCCGAACTCCGCGAGTCGAGCGGCATGGTGGCGAGCATCCAGGCCGTTTGCTCGCAGCTCGTCAATCAGGGCCAGCTCCTCTCGCGTTTCGTCCTCCGTCGGCCTATCGACGCGGAGAGAGGTCCGCACGGGGGGGATGAGCGTGTCACGGAGGGTCGCCGTCAGGACGCGCGAGGACCGGGGGAGCAGGGTTCTGCCCATGACGGTGATTCCGAAGGGAACTCCCAAGAGATCGATCAGGGAGTAGGCCGTCGCAAAGTTGGTTTCGAGGCGATGGTAGATCCCGTGCAGCGCCTCTTTCCACTTCTTCCGGTATGTGTGGCGCGCCTCCCGAGTGCCCTGGCCCGCGTGGAGCCCTTCGACCACCGTGTGCCTAGGGTCGATGGGGATGGGGCACGATGGCTTCGCGATCCCGGTCGCGAGGGGGCGCAGGATCATCGGCATGGTGAAAAAGCCGGCGGTCCCTAAGGTCTCGTATTCCTCGCTCTGGGCCTCCACATGGCGTCGGATGCCCTCTTCCCGCATATCGAGGCAAAAGATCAGCTGGGCCCGCGGCCGGCCTTTTCGCTCGGGTATCTGCCGATGACGGCTGAGCAGCGTCAAGAGCTGGTCCCGGTAGTGGGATTCAAACGCCTCAAGCCAGATGGGCCCATGGGTGGCTGGCGGCAGCTCATCGAGGAGACCAAGGAGCGTATTCGGCGCCTCGGGCGGAAGCGCTCGGATGTCCTCGGCCGACAGCCCCAAGATCTGGCCGAGGCGAAAGAGCCGCCAGGCATCGTGGTAGACCCTCTCGATCGCGTGGTGCTCTTCCCCTCCGCCCTCGCGGTCGGCGTAGAGCATCTCCGCAAACCGGAACCACTGGTCCTCGCGACTCAGGCCCCTCGCCCTCCGCATATCCCCGTAGCCCCGATGGGTGAAGGCGTCCCAGTTGAGGGCGATCCTCCCCTGGGCCGTTCGCACGATCCCGCCCGCCATGAGGTCCGGCAAGCCCCCTGCCACAGCCTGGGATCGGGCAACGTACTCGCCCGGGTGGGCCAGGAAGTAGGCGGTGAGCGCCGGGACTGTCCCCTCAATATCCCATTCCTCGCGGCAGAGGGTGAACACGAGCTCCACCTCATAGAAGAGCCGCACGGCCAGATACTGGGTGAGATCGATCGGATGATGCTGCTGCATTTCGTAGATCGGATGGGTCTCGCGCCACCCGATGATGCCGGCCCAGCCGGGGAGGGCGGCGAGGTGGAGGGTGAGATACTCGGTCCAGTACCTCTCCGGGACCCCCAGGGTCCGGAGGCTTTGGATCACGGCATCTTCCGGATGAGAAGGGAGCTGGCGAATTTTTTTGCTGGAGCCTTTGACCCCCAGGAACCAGCAGGTCAGATCCCGCTCGGCCACCTTCCGCCACGCCCCGTAAAATCCCCGCTCCCGGTCGGGCATCGGCCACCCGGCCAACCCCTCATCGAGGAAGGCGGCACACCATCGGATCATCTGGTCATTGATCGCCCCGGTGATGTGTGTCCCGGTGAGTCTGTGACACAACCCCCCCACCGTCCATTCCGGACCAATCCGCTCGATGTCCCGCTCCAGGGCTTCCCGGGCGCTCCGCACAAGGTCAGCGCGGAGGCCGCGCTGCGGCAATCCATCGCGCGCCACCGCGAGGACCTGGTGCAGCCTGGCCTCCGCCACGCGCGCTTCCTGATCCTGAAAGGCCACCGGGTCTGCGAGGCCGAGCTTCATCAGGACCGCAGCCCAGAGGGCCGAGACCGCATAGCGCTCGAGATCCTGCCGACAGTGACGCGCGATGGCCGGCAGGGTCCCTCCACTCCCGAGCGATCGGCGTGGCAGGCTCCGGAGGAGCTGTCGTTCCTCGTGGAGCCACAGGGCTGCGAATTCTTCGCGCGTGACCGGGGCGTTCCGATCAGTCTCCCACAGCATGCTGTAGTGCTTCTCGATAGAGTACAGGTAGCTCGCCTGCTGGGATTGCGGGATCTCTAGATCCTCCAGGCAACGATAGCTGTGGTCCCGGGGCGTGCGCGAGATCTGCATCATCCTAGCGGCGCCGGTGGTGCGCAGCGCCTCACCGATGCGCTCACGGATGTGGCCCTCGAGATCGAGGGTCGTGTGGGCATGGACCCACTCCGCCAGGGTCCACTCCTCTCCGAGCCGCGCGAGCGTGGTCTCGAGATCGTGCGCAGCCTGCTGTAGGAGCGTCGTACGGGTCTCTGGCGGCACATCCTGGCGGAAGCGCCTGGTCGCCTTCGCATGAAATACCTGCCAGCGGAGGGTGCCGTGCGGGAGGGGGGTCACTTCATGCAGGAGCTGGGCGAGACAGACATCGCGCGCCTCCACCTGCCGCCCGCGCACCTCTATCGGGGGCCGCATGGTCAGGTGAGGGGCCGCGGTCTCCACAGCCCGCCCGAGGTCCTCTCTGGTAATACGACCGCTGGCGTAGATATGGCGGAACGCCTCGTTCGAGAGGTACCCCTGGCCTCCCAAGAGACGCTGGGCCTGGGTGACCGCGCGGTCAAAGGGGAGATACTCAAGCCCTTGCAAGGGATTCTGCGCGACAAAGCCATGAATGGGTCCCTTGGGAGGTAAGACCGTGCGCGCGCGAGCCACCTGCGATCGGAGACGCTCTCGTTCCTCGCCGACCGGCCCTTTCCTGCCCTCGGGCCCACGAAGAAAATCAAGCCACCGGAACCGCTGTTGATTGTCCTGCTCCACTGCCTCTGCCTCGCTCTCTCCCATGGAAAAACCGCTGGAGGGCGGCCTCAGCCAGCAGGCCCGCAGAGCACACTATCGAAAGATGATATATAAGCACGCGAGCACAAAGATCCCCAAGGCCATGGCCAGCAAATAATTCTGAATCAACCCGGTCTGTAGGCGTCGCATGATATCGGACACGGTCTGGTTCAGCTCAGCCACCCAATCGACCCTCGCATCGATCGCCTCTTCATCGACCTCGGTCGAGGCCATCGCCGTGCCGCCGACGAAATGCGCGACCTGGTTCACGGTCCCATCGATCACCCGCTCGTCGATCCGGGACGAGGCACGCCCTGCACCCCCGATGAACGAGGCGACCTGATTGACCGCCCCATCGATCAATCTGCCATCCATCCTCCAGAGGAGGTGGCAGACCCAACGGAATCTCACCAGGAAGACCGCGGAGTAGATCTCGTCCAGGAAGTACCGACGAAAGAGGACCACATAGAGCGTCGACGAGCGAAACGGCAGCTCCCACCACTGGAGGTACGAGACATAGGCAAGCCCGATCCCCGCCGCTGCCACC
>LDXR01000035.1 GCA_001443495.1 candidate division NC10 bacterium CSP1-5
AACGCTGATTAGCAGCAGGCCATAACCGTAAGCGGAAATAGCCAGAACTGCCGGGGTGAACTCATACAGTAATTCAGGGAATGGCCAGCGTGGTTCCAACCAAGCCACAGGCCGGATGAGCTGGTGCCATTGATCCGTAAAAATCACCCCCATCGAGATGAGCGGCGCGATGGAGAGCAGAACCCACGTCCGCCGGGGATGCTTGAGGCGGCCCGTGTACTCAGCGGCGAAGACAGCGTATCCCGTCAGCAGGAGAAACCCGGCCCCGAACTGGAAGTCGTCCCAAAAAATCTTGGCTTCTATCGTCGGACTGAGCAACTCCAGGATAAAGCCCAGTGTCCACGAGGCTTGCGCCAGCGCGATGATCGTATACGTGGTCGCCCCGGTCACGCCCCGGCGCCGCCACGTGTAGAGGCCGAGGCTGATGGCAACGGCCAGAGAAATCAAATACGGGGATAGAAAGATCAGCTTTTGCCAATCCATCTGTTTCTGCTCCTGACTTGTGCGGCAGCGTGAGGCGAACTGGCGCGTGCTTATTGGCCTCTGCCCAAGCGCGTCGTCTGCGCCTGGCGCTATGGCTTAATCTGTTCCCGGATTTTTTGAATCAGCAACTCCAGATTGACCGGCTTGGTCAGGTAGTCGTCAGCCCCGGCCGCCAGACAGCGCTCGCGGTCGCCCGGCATCGCCAGCGCGGTGAGCGCGATGATGGGGATGTTGACCAGCGTCGGTTCCTGCCGGATGCGGCGTGTGGCTTCCAACCCGTCCATGCCCGGCATTTGGATGTCCATCAAGATCAACTGCGGTTTCTCGTCGCGCGCTTGCTGCACCGCTTCGCTGCCATTCCGCGCCACCAGCAGGGAATAGCCGCTGGCCTTCAGGTAGTCGCTCAGCACTTGAATATTGACCTCGTTGTCCTCCGCCAGCAGGAGGCGCGGACACGACGGCGGAGGCGCCACGACCAGCACGGGGTGGGCGTTGGGGGCCTCGGCTTGCGCCGCCCGCCCCCGGTCTTCCAGCACCGATGTGTCCCAGGGCAGGACGATGGTGAAGCGGCTGCCTGCGCCCAGCGCGCTCTCGACGTTCACGCTGCCGCCGTGCATCTCGGCCATGCGGCGCACGAGCGCCAACCCGAGGCCCGTGCCGACATATTGCCGGGCGAGACTGCTGTCGAGCTGGGCGAAGACCCGGAAAAGGCGCGTGATGTTCTCAGGCGCGACGCCGATGCCCTTGTCCCACACCGTGAAGCGCACGACGTGTTGCGCGCTATCGCCCGCGATTTCCAGCCCCAACTCGCCGCCTTCGGGCGTGAACTTGGCGGCGTTGCTAAGCAGGTTGACGAGCATCTGCTTGAGCCGCCGGCCGTCCGCCCGCAGGCGCAGGTCCAGCGGTTGCAGGCTGTAGCCGACGTTCTGGCGCCTGGCCACCGCCATTTGCTTGACCAGCCGCAGGCTGGCCTGAGCGATTTCGTCCGCCAACACCAGTCCCAGTTCCAGCTCCATCTTTCCGGCTTCAATCTTGGAGAGGTCGAGGATGTCGTTGATGAGTTCGAGCAGGTGCTTGCCGCTGTCTTCAATCGAACGGACCGCTTTGAGTTGCTTTTCGGTGAGCGCGCCGTAGACATTCTGCTTTTGCAAGCTCTGGGCGAAGGCGAGGATGCCGGTGAGCGGCGTGCGCAGTTCGTGGCTCATGCTGGCGAGAAATTCGTCCTTGAGCCGCGCGGCTTTGGCGAGCGCCTCATTCGCCACGCGCAATTCTTCGGTGCGGTCGGCCACGCGCTGTTCCAACTCGACATTGATCTGGCGGATTTTTTCCTGCGCCTCTTTCTGGGCGGTAATATTGGTCAGGATGACCGTCAGGCTGGTGACGGCATCCCCCTGTTTGACCGGCCCGATACGGACCGAATTCCAGGTCATTTGGCCTGTAGGCGCGATGGTCTGGAGTTCAATGGCCTGGGGTTCGCCGCTGCTGAATGCTTTCTCGATCACTTCAAAGGCGTGGTCAAGTTGTTCGGGATGCAGCACATCGCGTATATTCTTGCCGAGATACAGTTCCGGATATTGGTTGATGAAGAGAATATCGCCCGGGCGGTTGACTTCCACAATAAAGTCGGGGGTGTTCTCCACCAGCGCACGCAGGCGGGCTTCGCTTTCCTGCAACTCTTCGTTGATCCGTTTCAGGTCTTGCTGGCGGATATTCTCCAGGGTGTTGCCGTGCCACATGAACGTCAATATCAGTCCCGTGGCGATGGTCAGGAAATACCACAGGTTGCGCATGTTCCAGTAAACCAAATTCTCAGGAGTATGATCTTGCTGGGCAATGAGCAGGTACAGCACCGTCAGCAGCGCGAACGCTGCGCTGGTTGTCCAGCGCATAGAGAAGAAAAGCGCCGTGAGAACGACGGGGATTAACATGAAGGCCAGGAAGATCGGCGACTCGCCGGAGAAGAACGGGATGTAGATGAAAATCCCCGTGATGGGCAGGATCAGCCCGATGGCCGCGATGCGGGTGTACCCTGCCTTGTTGAGGGCGTACATGACGGCGCAAACACCCAGAAGCCCGATCGCCCCCCCGACGGTGGGCTCGGTGATGTCATCCGGGTCGGCGTGCAGGACCAGCGCGATAATCATGCTGTCCAATACCATCAGCACGAGCAGGATGGCGGAAAGTAGCCGGGCGCGTTGAATACTTTCCCGGTTGGTGACGCGCGAGTGCGGGCTGAGCAACCAGTCAGAGACGATATCAACAATATGCTTCATGAGGTTTTCTAGGTAATAGGATGGCCGCTTCATCATATACCCACTGCGGGCGCGCGTCTAATCTTCAATTTTTACCTGCCTCTAACCGGCGCAAGTTTCCTCTCCTCCGGGTTTGGCGAGAAACCGGCTCGCCCCTGCCCGCGGAGCGGAACCTGCCTTCCATATCACCGCCGACAGGTTCGTAAAACAGTGAGGCCAGCAGGATAACCCGCTGGCCTCGCTTACTACGCGCGTTGGGATGGATCGGAAATGCCTTTAGGCCTGAGTCATCTCACGATTTTCATTTTACGGCCCGGTGTATTTGAAGATCCACAGCCCGCTGTCCCGATCGCTGGCCAGGATGATCGTGCTGCCGTCCCGGGGATCCACGTGTGGATCAATGCCCCAGAAGTTATTCCCGTTCGCGTCTATGTAGTGGCCAACCTCCTCGATGCCGTCGCGGCCGAACCTCGCCACGCGGAACCCGCCGGCGTACCAGGAGAAGTAGGCGAGGTTCTGGGTGTCGTCGGTCTCCACCTCGTGAACACTCAGATCGCCGAATCCGATCGCGAAGGGTCGGGCAAACGTCTCCGGTATCGTGAAGGTGTCCACTTCGCGAAGCGTCTCTGCGTCGAAGAGGTGGGCGTATCCCAACCCGTCAAACTGCGCCGTGATGCTCAGGTCCGATCCGGCCGTGCCGACCGCTGGCAGAGCCGGATTCGAGCCGCCGGGGCAGTTGGCCGGGTCGTAGCCCGCGATGCCCAGGATCTTGAACCCGGTCGAGCGGGCCACGAACAGGAATGGGATGTCACCGGCAACGAGCATGGATACCAGCGCTTCGCAAGGTGGGTCGCCTGTCTCACTGTTGAAGACGATCCCGCCCACATATCCGGCGGCCGAGACGTTGCCGGCTTTCTCCGTGAACGTGCAGACGCCGCGCTCCACAATGGCGATGGCATCGGGCGACGGCGCCGGCGGCACCGGAACCGCGCCGGGGCCGTGGGCGTTGCATGCCCGCCCGACAAACACGGTGGGGCCTACCAGAGAGATCTCGTCGGTGATCTGCGGGACGTTGCTCCCCTGCGTCGCGTTGAACGTCTCGCGTCGGAACGGGCCAGATGTGATCTCTGTGGACACGCGGAACGCGTCGAAGTCCTCGTCGGTTCCGATGAAGAACTTCCCGTCCGCGCTCCACCACGCCTGATGCGCATTGCCTTCAGCCGGGCGGAACCCCGTGACTGGGTCTACGGGGAAGTAGTCGGTGTCGTCGAGGAATATCGGATTGGTCGGGTCGGTGACGTCGAGGATGACCCAACCCACATCCCAGTAGGACAGGAGCGCCAGCCATTGCGCGCCAAACTGCCGCACTTGCAGGTCGTGGAAGAAAGAGGCGGCGAACGCACCCGTCCCACCGGACTGCGCATTCTGGGCAGCCCCCCAGTCCGGCAGCCCGGTTTCCTTGAGGAGCACGGGGTTGCGTGGGTCTGTGATCTCCATGATGTCAACGTCGAGGGCTTCCTCGTCGTCAACAAGGATCACGTAGGCCCGGTCCCCCGCGCTCCAGGCGAAGGCGCTGTGGACCTGGTTGGCGACGGCGCTGGTCACCCCGTCATCGGTGAAGTCCCCCACTCCCTCCGCAAGGATCACCGGCCTTTGGGGGTTCGTAACGTCCACGAGGGAGATGCCTCCGACGCCGTGCGTCTCATTACAGATCTCATTGTTGTGCACGAGGAGGTCCCCATTGAAGGAGGGCGTATCAACGTGCAGCACCTGCACGCCCTCCCCGACGTAGGAGCCAACGGCGGCGCGGATGAACCCAACCTCGTTCGGCCGGCTGGGGTCGGAGATGTCAATGACATAGACCCCGCCGTTCGTGCAGTCGCCGTCGTCGAAGGCCCCCAAGTAAGCAAAGTTGCCGAAGCCCGCCACGTCGGAGATGCGTCCGGGTTCGGCGTCGTGGACCCTGACCTTCCCGACGAGCTCGACGTTCTGCGATGAGCCGGGCAGGTGTCCTCCCACGCCGCCGTGCTGCTGCCGACGCAACGTTTCTATCTCGCGTGGGGTATCGGCAACGTCGTCGTCGAGGATGTGGTTACCCTGCGTCCCGCCCTGGGTGTCGGCGAAGGCTAGGGGAACTACCAACAACGAAATGGATAGAAACGCTGGCCCTGCCACGCGAAGGACAGACTTGACTTTTGTGCGCATATTCCTTCCTCCTGGTATGGTATTGGTCTGGAGCGCAACCTCAGCCCGGGCCAATACCCGGTGAGGCTCAGCCGTTCATCGAAGATTCTTGCGCCCGATACTACCTCCTTTCGCTGGCGTGCATGGTTGGCGATGAGATGCTGGCCGCAAACCGTGCTCCCGACGCCCCGCCTCTAACCGTCCTTACTAGATCCTCCTATCACCAGGCGGGCCAGAAACCCGGTTTCTTGAAGAAACCAGGTTTCTCCAACGCCTAACGTAGCTTTTGCGCAACCGGGCCTCACATCGTTCTGTGAGGCTCGAAACTCAAACTTTTGAACAGGGGCAGGACGTACTGGTAAGTCGCTTGCCCTGCCAAGAGAAACATCGAACCCGCAAACGGGCCATGTTCATCGAAAATCATGACGCGCCCGACGGCGTGATGCACCAGACGCACCCGGCAGTGGGCCACGATCTGCACCAGTGTTTTCACTTCGGTCAGTGCTTGCCGCAGCGCCCAGTTGGCGTCGCGGACGATCTGTTGGGCCCAGCTCGCGGCCCAACGCACAAAGTTGGCGGCAAAGCGGCTGAAATGCTCTTGCAACTGCAAGCCGAGGGGCGAGCGCACCCACGGGCGGCGCATGGGAAAGACGCTTTTGCCTTCTTTGATGCCGGCTTCAATCGTTTGCCGGGCGTTGTAATCGCCGAACCAGGCTTTCAGGTCCGTGGGCGGCGGGCGGTCGCCGTAGTAGAGCAAGGTGGTGTAGCTCAAGCCGGCCGGCAAGTGATAGCGCACCAGCAGCGCCTGCAGCCGATACGGGCACTCGGCGATGTGTTGCTGAGGCAACGCGACGGCTTCCGCGTTGCGGCCGACACGCGTCCAAGCCGTGGTCGGGGCGACTTGCCGGTGCAGCCGGGCGGTGGTCTGCCCGTTATGGGCTTTGGTGTACACGACATAGCCCATCTCGATCAGCCAAGTCAGATTATCGTCGGTGCTGAAGCCGGCATCGATCCGCAACACCATTGGCGGCGGATTGGGTTGTGTGGCATTCTCATTCTCCAGGGTGGCCAGCCAGTCCAGCAAGCGCGTTTGCTGCGCCTGCAGGGCCAGCCCCTCCTGCTCCAGTTTCGTCAGGCGCGCGGCATTCGCCCGCAAACCCCGCCCGGCCCGCTGTTGGCGTTTCTGGGCGCTTTCCAACCGCTGGCGGGCTTTCGCCAAATAACTGTGGGGACGCTCCGGGCGGCCCCGCGCTTCAAACGCCGCCGTCAAGCGCGTGGCCTCGGCCTGAGCCAGGCGTTCATCGTTCCGGGCCGTCTGCAACTGGTCAAACAATGCCCGGCGCTGCGCCCGCGCGCTGTCCAGGGCCGTCTGCACCGCTTCGATGTTGACCCCCAGGGCGTGCAGCTGCGCCTGGACCAACTCGGTGCGCCGCCGGGGGTGCAATCCCAGCGTGCTTTCCATCTGGCGCACCGCCGCCTGCAAGCACGCCGCCGATTGCGCCCGACCCGAATAGCGTTGGCTACTCAACAGCAACCGCTCACAGGGCCCGCCACTCAGGGAGGTGATCGCCGCTTGGTAGCCGTTGGCCACTTCGTCGTCCATCCAGCCAAAATCCGCGTCAGGATAGGTCGTGCTGGTGGGACTAACCCGCCGCCCGGTCAAATCCACATCGACCACCAGCGGGCCACCCCGGCGGAGCAACGCCATGACTTCCGCATCCAGGAAGGGTTGCGAGACCCGCTGCAACACGTCCAGCACGGCTTGCAGGGTCTGGTCATCAGCGGCGTCCAATGTCCGGCTCACGCCCGAATAGTGCGCAAAGGCCGGCTGCCCCCAACTGGCAATGACGGCCTGATCCTTGACCAAGGGCTGCGGCGCGTCGTTGAAGTCTTGCAAATGCTCCAATCCGGCCAGCACGCCGACCCAAAACTGGATCAACTTGGTCTGGGGCGTATGGTCGCGGGTGCGCTGGTCCAGCGGCACCGCTTCCAGTTGCTCAATCAACCCCAAGTGTCGGGCATACTGCCCCAGCAACACCAGCAGGGCATGGTCTGTCGTCACGTCCAACTCTTCCCGCCAGTCCCGCTCCCCGACCAGAGCGAGCACTTGTTCCGCTTCATAGCGGGGACCCGCCCGGATGACCAGTTGGTGCGCATCCGCTCGGGAACGGAAGTCATCGGACGCGCAGACCCGGTAGGTCTCGCCGTCGCCCAGCCACGCCTGGAGGCTGGGAACCGGCACAAGTTGCGAAGGCGTTGGGTGCGTTACAATCATGGCGGAGCTCTCCTGAACGGTGACAGAATGGGTTGGGGAACCTAGATTCTGCCACTGTCGGGAGGGCTCTCGCCGGTTCCGTTGTCAAAGTTCGAGTTTTCAGCCCGCCGAGACGAACTCGGCGCTAATTGCGCAAAAGTTAGGCTAATGATTCAAGAAGCTGGAGTCTACATCACCTGGGT
>LDXR01000036.1 GCA_001443495.1 candidate division NC10 bacterium CSP1-5
TGGCGACGGGTGAGAGGTACAGACACAGGCGATTCAGGTGGGCCGCTGCAAAGACCAGAAGGCCAAAGGACACGATCACAATCACCAGGACCGTCAGGGGGCGGATCAGACCCACGGGAAGGGGACGACGGGCGGTCCGCGGGTTCAGGGCATCCAGGTCCATGTCTGCCAGCCGGTTGACCCCCATGGCGCCGGTCCTGGCGCCCACCATCGCCACCAGGATCCAGAACACCTGCTCACCATCCGGCCACCCCTGGGCGGCCAGGACCGCACCTGTCAGGGCGAAGGGGAGGGCAAAGATCGTATGCGGGAACTTGATCAGCTCGAGAAACAGACCGAGCTGTGCGAAGAGGCCGAGGGGTTTGCGCTCTTCACCCATGCCGGGCGGCCTTCCTCCCCTGGTGCACGGTCACGATCCGGAAGGTGAGATGAACCACCGAGACATCGATGAATCCCGCGTCCTCCATGAGGGCCTGCAACCCCTCCGGTGCGAGGAAGCCGTCCACCGAGGCCGGAAGATACTCGTAGGCGGCCCGGTTCCCCGACAAGTGCCCGCCGATCCAGGGCAGCATCCGATGGGAGTAGAACCGGTAAAGTGACCCAAAGAGGGGAGACGAGGGGGTGGAGAATTCCAGGATGATCGCCCGTCCATCCGGTTTCAGGACCCTCGCCATCTCCCCGAGTCCCCGTCGCCGATCGGCGATGTTCCGAACGCCGAAGGCCACAAAGGCCCGGTCGAAGGTCGCGTCGGCAAAAGGGAGCTCCTCGGCCGGGGCAACCGCAAAGCGGATCTGACCCGCCGCGTTCGCCCTCCTGGCCTTGTGCAGGCCGCGGACCAGCATCGGCTCACAGTTATCCACCGCGATGACCCGCGCCCCCGACCCCTGCCGAACGATCTCGAGCGCCACATCGGCCGTCCCGGCACAGAGGTCCAGGACATCTCCACCCCTGGGAATCTGGCCCAGGGCAACCGCAACCCGGCGCCAGTAGACGTCGCGACGGAGGCTCAGCAGGCGGTTGAGGAGGTCGTAGCGCCCCACGATCGAGGCGAACATGCGCCGCACCTCTTCCCGCTTTGCCGTCGCAGGGTCAGCGCTCATGCGACCATCCCTCATCAGGGCGGTGACTGTTCGAGCCCGGAGACCACACGGATCTCTCGGGGGGACTGGCACATCCGGCTGGCGGAGCCTGAAGTCTCTAGGGGCGGCGGGCACGGGGTCCGGCGGCGCGCTCGATCGCCGCCTCCACCCGCTCCAGGACAACCTCGCAGAGCTTGTGATGGATCCCGAGCGGCTCGGTGATCGTCCAACGGACCCCCGGATGGTTGGCCGCCGCCTCTGCCACCAACCGCGGGATATCCTCGTTATAGTGCGATCCCGGCGCCAGAAAATAGGGGTGGACGATCACCTCGCGTGCCCCATCGGCTACGCAGGCCCCAAACCCCTGGGCGATGGTCGGCTCCGCGATCTCCATATGGGCATAGTGGACCACCGCAAAATCGGACTGGCGGCGGATGATGTCTGCCACCTGGACCAAGACGGCATTGGCCTCTCCCCGCCGGCTTCCGTGGTCCACCAGCAACAGCGCCCGCTTCATCGTTCTCTCCCGACGGCATCGAACCCGGACGGCTTCAGCAGCTAGATGCTACCCCAAAAAGCCCCTCCCCACAAGAATCTGAGTGAGGAATCGTGCTTCTCGCATATACTGGCGAGGCGTGTGCCGCAGATGCGAGGTCGGGGTGCTGCGCCAGGAGGGATGGAATGGTTTGGGTGAGCGATCTCTGCCTCAAGGCCCTGGGTTGTGCCCTGGCTTTGACTGGTGCGGTAGGCGGGGCGGCCTTCGCCCAGACCTTCGAGACTGTGCGGTTCTCTTACAGTTTCGGTCGTGAAGCCCTGCCCGCATTGGCAGCGATCGAGGGGGGTTTCTTCTTCCGGGAGGGCCTCAACGTCAGTGCCGTTCCCGTCGTTTCCATACCAACCACGATTGAATCCCTGAAAACCGGGGCGATAGACTTCGCCACGGTCCCCGCCCGAGGGCTCATCCTCATCGCCCAGAGCCGACTCCCGGTCCGGATCGTTGCCCTGAGCGGCGAGGGCCTGAGCGCCGAAATCCTTGTCACCACCTCGGGGAAGAGGGTGCAGTCCCTCAACGATCTCAAGGGGAAAGCGATCGGGATTGACCTGGAGTCCGAGGCCTATCCCCACTTCCTCCGGTATCTCGCGATCTCGAGAATGGACTATGCGTGGTTCCGGATCGTTCACGTGGACCACGCGGAGCTGGAGGAAACCTTCAAGCGCCGCCGTGTCGAGGCGGCCGTTGTCCCGAGACATGTCAGCCAAGGATTGGTCGACGGAAAAATTGCGAGACGGCTGGTGAGTCACGAGGAATTTTCGAACGTCACGAAGGGGGTGAACCCCTCCGCTCTCGTTGTCCGCAAAGCATTCCTAGATGCCCGTCCTCAGGTGGTGGAGCGATTCGTGCGGGCGTGGACTCAGGCCCTGTTCTTTTCGACCAAAAACGTGGCGCAGGCATCGCACCTCTTGAAGACGTTCTACGAACGGCAGGGTGTGAACGTTCCCGCGGACGCCGTCCGCACGTATGTCAACCTGGCGCGATATGATCGATGTGCCTGGAACGACAGAGACTCCCTCGATGTCGAATACAGCGCGTTGGTGCTGAAGCACGTGGGGATCATTTCCGAGGCTCCCAGCATCGCCGGCATGGTGGATCACCGATTCGTTCGTAAGGTCTCCCCACACTGCTAAAGTAAACGCAGTAAGTGCGTTTACTTTGGAGCAATGGAGCAGTGGAAAAATAGAGCAATGAATTTGGAATAACAAGACTCCATTGCGGTCTAATGTTCTAATGGTCACGAAGCGCGGGGCAAGAAGGCCAGCGGGAGGAGCGGAGGAATTAATAGATGTCGAAGCGGATGGGGAAGGCGAGATGGACCGACACGTCGGGGGTGTCCTCGGTCAAGCCGACGCCCACCGACAGGTCCATTGACACGTTGCGGGCGATGGCCCAGGTGACCCCTGCGTAGGCGGTGGCCACGTTGAGCCTGGAGCCCGGCACTTCTCCGTTGATGACACCGGGTTGCAGGGAGCGAGTCTCGGTCGAGGAAACAAATCGCTGTTCAAAGCGGAAACTGATGGCCAGGTCGATACTGAGGGCAAGGGCGACCCCCAGGTTATAGCCGATCGAGTTGCCGGGGTCGATCTCGGTCTCGAATTCATGCGACCCCAGCAGCCTGACCGTGCGGTCGAGGTTGTGGGTATAGATGATGGAGGCAAAGATGACGGCCGGATCGGCCGATTTCACGGCGGTGATCGTGCCGGTAATGCTGTAGAAACCCGTTCCGAGGGGAAGGTCCGTCGCCGACCCGCCGAAGGGATCCTGCCCCGTGATGCTCTTCCCGCGGACTCCCACGATCACGTCGGGCACCCACCCCCGTTCCCTGAGAGGCTGGTAGAAGATGGCCGCCTCGACGTCGCCTATGCCGGCGTCAGAAGTCGAGGTCTCCATGGTCTCGGTTGACCTGGTATCTTCGATGTAACGAAATGGCACCCGGACCTCGGCCTGGAAATCTCGGAAGACCCCCAGGCGCGCGGTGAGGGAGGGTTCGATGATGTTCCGCTGGACCTTTTCGGTCTCCAAGACCCCGATGATGAGGGTGGGGAGGATGGAGAAGCCCGACACACTGATCCGGCGGGTATCGATAAAGAAGTAGTCGAATGCCGGAACAATCTCCAACCGACCCGGGGGAAGGAGGAGACCTCCCCGTTCAATGAGGGCCAGCTCGAGGCTGACCGGCGGCGGCTCCTCGGACGGCGGCTCGGGCTTGGCGGGTTCCGCGGCTGGGGGCTTGGCCGGTTCGGGCTCGACGGCCGCGGGCGGTGGAGGGGGTGGCGCCGGCTTGGGGGCAGGTTTCGCTACTTCGGGTGCAGGCTTGGGCGGAGCTTTCACCGTCGCCTGGCCGATCAGGACCCGCAAGGTCTCCTGGGTCACCTCGACCTGGGAAGGAAGCACGGACACGAGTTCGACGACGACCCGCACCACCGGCTTGGGCTTGAGACGATACTGAGAGGCACGAATCTCCCTGACCGAACCCCTGCCCGCCTGCTTCTTCGGCACACGTTCGGATAACTCGGCCTCTGCGATGTCAATGACGACCCGGTGCGGCTGAGGGAGCACGGAGGTTTCATAGGCGCCTACCGCTTGATCCGCCTGGATCCGGATGATGGCCGAGCCAGGGGCCGCTTCCTGGACTTCGACCCCGATCACCCGAATCGGAAGGATCCTGGCCTGGGCCAATGGGCCACCAGCCTGCGCAATCACTTCGCCTTGGCCTTGAGATTCAGGCGATGGATAGGCTTGCTGGGGGAGGCAGAGGGCGATCGTGAGGATGATCGCGATATGACCCGCGCCCCTCAGAAGACCAAGAGAGATTCGGTGCGAAAGTCTCATGATCGTAAACCCCCTGTTGGGGGCGCTTACGCTAGCAACCCTCATATTCCTTGTCAAGTCTTTTTTACAACCCCCCGTCAAACCTCTATCGTGGACACCCCGATGGCCAATGTATCTGAGGGGTGTCTCGGTGTCCAAGAGAGGAACAGCCCGGTAAGACTATGGGGAAGGGGTCACGGGGAGCGACACCGGTGGGGTAACCTGAATATTGAAGAACTCCAGGAAACTCCCTCCGGGCGGGCTGGGTCCCCTGATCGACTGGACCTGGCCGGGGATCGGCGTGATTGCAGGGGTCCCGGAAGCGATGGCTACCACTCTGAGGTTTTGAGGCGCCATGAAGCGGGCCTGGCGGGCGAGATCCTCCTCGGTAAAAGGCCCCTTGGGTTTGTCGCGCTCCAGGATAAAGCCGATCCCATCGGTCCAGATGGAAAGGAAGCGTGTGAATTTCATCGTATAGTTTCCGAAGGCCGGGTCGGCGATCACCACCCGGTCGCCTACGAGCCCCTTGAAGACCACGAAATGCTTATAGCCCCGGATCTCCACCGGGACGATGACCGGCTGGTTCAGATCTACCAGGAAGTCAAAGTCCATCTCGTACCCGACCGCCTTGTAGCCCCGCGACTGGGCAAACCGCTTCATATCCAACAGAGAGAAGGCCCGGCGCTTGACGACCTTTTCTACATCGGCCCTCTGGGCGATTCCAAGGACGACCTCTTGCTCGGTCGCCGGGTCCCCGAAATAGTAGGTGAGCAGCGTCGAGATGACGGCCGCCCCGCAGCTATAATCGTACTGCTGAAAGGTGACGTAGCGGCTCTTCAGCTCTCGAAGGGTGGTGATATTATTTTTGGTCACGCGAAGCCCGCTGGAGTCGAGCTGTATCTCCGCCCCGGCGGCGACGTCGTACAGTAATGGAATGAAAAGAAGGGCAACAAGAAGCCGCGTCATTTTTCCGAATATCGTCATCCGCACCTCGTTTCGAACAGGACGCACATCCGCCGCTCTCAGATGCGACCAAAGAGATTTCGGATCTGCCTGACGACGCCCAGGCGGATGCTCACCACCGAATCCACCGTGACCCCTCCATTCGCCGTGATATTTAGGATGCTGCCGCCGCCGGTCCCCGTGGCCGTACCAAAGGTCACGCTCACGGGTGGGACACCGGTCGTGCCGCCATTGGCCGGGGTAATCGAGCCGCTAAAGACGACGTTCGATCCCGGATTCCCCGAGGTGCTGGAGGTCCCGTTCGGTAGCGCATTAGAGCCGGTGGAAAGCGAGACCGCTCCGCCCAGGAATCCGACCGTGGCGCCGGAACCGGGGTTATTCGGGGTGTTGATTGTCGTTACCGCGTCAAAGCTGAAGCTGCCGCCGCCGTGTGTAAAGCCGAAAGAGACATTGACAATCGCGAGCCCCTGGGCGTAGGTGGCATCCAGTTCCTGGTCGCTCAGGACCCGCCCCCGGCTAGCCCAGATCGGAAGAATAAAAAAATGATGAAGAAGGGTGAGGGCCAAAACCGCTCCTGCCAGTAGGGACCTATCGACCCATCGTCTTTTTCTTGTCACAGTTGACCCCCCAGGCTTTGATGGCAGGACGCCTGTCATTTGTGTCTTCTTCGCTTTCCCTTGGTCTCACCTCCCTGTCATGGTCCGCTGGTGAAGCCAATATTCGTCTGGCTGCCACTATTGACGCTGATGTTCAACTGCGCACTCACAGTGCTGCCAACGGCGTTAATCAGGATCGCCGAGTTGGCGCTTTGAGTCCCACTGATGTCCAAAGTGCATGTCCCACAAACATTGGTGACAATCACGCCGCCGTTGTAGTCTTCAGAGGGCTCACCACCGTACACCTCGGCTAGTTGGGTATCATTGAGGAGGGTACCCTCTCCCCCCCACGCTGGAGATCCTCCAAGGACGACCATCAGAGAGAGAACCATGACACCGAGTGCTACTTTCATCAAACGCAGCCTC
>LDXR01000037.1 GCA_001443495.1 candidate division NC10 bacterium CSP1-5
AAAGGGCTGAGAGGAGGCCGGAAAAGACAATATAAAACGGAAATAATCAAAGCCTTCTGACACAAAATGAATCACCAGTACCTCATTGCCCATATCGACTCGGAGAACAACAACTGTGAGTCCAACGAGGGGAACAACATTGCTATCCGACAGATCCCTTAGGTCTAGCGCCCGACTTTTGCCTCTAGGGCGGCAAGCCTCTCACGGATTTCCAAGGCCTCGTCCAAGCGTTTGTTGGTAAAGGTGAGCTTTTCATCAAGGTGGGCCACCTGCGCGGTGAGCTTTTCATCAAGGTGGGCGATTCTCTCCTCTAAACGAGCCATACCGGTATCAATCTTGTTGTCGAGTCGAGCCATGCCGGTATCAATCTTGTTTTCCAGCCGGGCTAGCCCGTTGTCGATCTTATCGTCAATTCTCTTTATTTCGCTCCGGAGGCTTTTGATCTCGCCCTCTATAGAGGCGAGCCTGTCCTTGACAGCCTGCATCTCAGGGAGGATCATCCCTTGAAGGATCTTCTGGACAGTAGCAATAGTGGCACCGGCCATAAAAAAGTTTATAGCACGGGGAGGCGTCCGACAGCAACAAGAAAAAGGCTCCCGAATTTCGCAAAAGATGAGAGAAAGACTATTTCATCTATTGTTGATTGCGTGTTTCGCATTTCTCTTCTATAGCAACAGTTTCGGTAATTTCTTCGTCTGGAACGACTGGACTCTAATTATCGAGAATTATCTAGTTAAAGA
This sequence comes from candidate division NC10 bacterium CSP1-5, assembly GCA_001443495.1. GTDB lineage: Bacteria > Methylomirabilota > Methylomirabilia > Methylomirabilales > CSP1-5 > CSP1-5. The sequence continues at coordinate 741 of LDXR01000037.1, forward strand.
CTGGAGCAACCTGCCGGAGATCTTTACCAGTGCTTTTTGGAAGCCTCTCTTGGGAGAGCCTCCTCAAATCTACCGGCCTCTCGTCTTGCTGAGCTTTACGGCAGACTTTTTGCTCTGGGGCCTGAATCCCTGGGGCTACCATCTCAGCAATCTTTTGCTCCATGTCTTGAACTCCCTCCTCGTCTACTCCCTGATGGGGTTCTATACCTCCCCGCTTACCGCATGCGTCGGGTCTCTTCTCTTCGCTGTCCATCCCATTCATACGGAGGCCGTCACCTATATTTCTGGAAGGGTAGAGCTTCTTATGTCGCTCTTCCTTCTGGGCGGAACAGTTGTTTTTCTCGCCACACTCTCGGTTGGGATAAAAAGGCTTGAACAGAGGATGCAACAAGATACAAGACTTCGGCAACGCGTAAGGCATCTATGTATGATTCTGAAAAAAGGTAGAAAGAGACAATATTAAATAACCAAAGCCTGACACCTTACCATGAGGGGCACGCCGTTCACGGTTACATTTACCGATACGGGCGGGGTGACGTCCATTGTCAAGTTCACGCCGTAACCCTGGTGACGTAACGCCCGCTATTTTCTACCGGGGATTCTCAGTGGAAAATTTCAAGTCAATTTCTGTTCCGACTTTCCGGACGGCTCCCCCAAAACCTGCTCAATACTCTTAATAAGCTCATCCGCGGTGATGGGTTTGGAAAGAAAGATGTGGCCGCCGATTGTGCCGGAGGCGGTCGCGACTTCCTTGTTTTTTACCAGGGCTGTCAGGAAGAGTACTGGAGTGTTTCGCGTGACGGGATCGTTCTTTAAGCAGTTGGCTACTTCGGAGCCGTCCATGTCCGGCATGATGATATCCAGCAGGATGAGGTCAGGTTCAAAAGACCGCGCGGCGTTGACGGTTTGAGATCCTTTGGTCTCGGTTTGGACCTCGAATTTTCCGGTCCCTTCAAGATTCAGCTTGAGCAAGCGAGCAAAACCCGCTTCGTCGTCAACCACCAGGATTTTTTTTGCTGCCATGGTCCCCCCTTACGCGTGGAACTGAAGGGTGACGATAACCCCTCCATGCTCCCGGTTGCGAATCCTAATTCTGGCATTATGCATGTCCAGGATATTTTTGACAATAGATAAGCCCAAGCCCGTGCCGCCGATGTTCCGCTTGGTGGTAAAAAAGGGATCAAAAACCCGCGCTAAGTTCTGTTCGGGAATAACTTTCCCGTCATTTTCGACTTCAGCGACGACAACTCCATTTTCCCCCGAGGTCTTTTCCCTGTATGTTCGTACCCTAAGTCGGCCCCCAGTAGGTTGGGCTTCGACCGCGTTCATAAAGAGATTGACGAAAACCTGCTCCAACCGGGGCCGGTCCCCTCGAACCTGGGGCAGGTCCTTTCCGAGATCTTTGATTACCTCGACATGCGCGCGATCGAACTGGTTCTTGAGAAGCAACAAGGATCTCTCAATGATTACATTGAGATCTTCCGGAACTATATCCAACTGCGCAATGCTGGCAAAATCCATCATTCCCCGGATTACGGTATCCGCCCTATGGACGGCCTCTTCCATCTCCTTGACCACCAGAGCGAGATCGGGGTTCTCGCCATCCGCCTTCTTAGAAAGATATTCCACTCCCTGAAGGAGTATGGCCAGCGGATTTTTGACCTCGTGGGCCACACCCGCGGCCAGATTGGCCACTGTTTTCCACCTTTCACCTTCAGCTTGCTCCCGCATGACTTTTCCGGTTCGCACCACCTGGGCGAAATAACCGTAGAAGAGCGACGCCACAAACAGGAAGGGAAACCGGATGTAAACGCTCCAATCATAGATTTCAGTGGTCTTAAAAAACACGTATCCGTAAAGAATGCTGACAAACAGGGCGGCGAGGATGGACCAGCGAAGGTCTTGCCACAGGCTGCAAAGGATAATGATGAGGAAGTAGGCGAGATAAAAATCTGTTCCGGCTCGTTGGGTGAGGATCAACGAGGTGGTCAGGAAAAGCGTGTCGAACAGGACTAGCGGAATGTAAAAATAGGAGGAGTCGAATAGTCGCTCGTCGAGCCGATGAAGAACGGCGTTAGATAGGACGTAAAGAAGTAAAAGGAAATGCGACGTCGTGGGGCTGAGCCACGGGCTCGGGGAGTAAAGCAGCAGGTACGCGCAGACGATGACCACGGGCCAGCGAAGCCCGATGACCGTGGATTTTCTGGAGACCTCGAAGATCCCCTCGGGCCGGGGAAGAGCGACAGGGGCTTCGAGCGTTCGTGCCTTTTCCATGGTGCGGTTCGACTCAACCAACTTATTTTATCACCCCGGTAGGAAAATGAGAAGCTCCAATTTACTGGGCCTGCAATTCAGACAGTGGGGGAAAAGCGCACGTGTAGAATGAGCAGCAAGGAACGGGTTTCAACCGAGCGGGGTTGTGATGGGGACGAAGGGGATTTTTCCCAGCGGGTTCTCAGTTGTTAGGGAGCGTTGTGGGGGCAGTAGTACCTAGGCTTACTTTAAGAATCAGCAGACTCGGCTGGTTTTACCGGTTTCTGGCCGACGCACGACCACTAGGGCGGTCGTGCGTTATCGAGTTGATGGGCCAAACTGCGGCGGAGTCTACGTGTCTTTGCCAGTATTTTCTTGCGAGCCTGCTCGTTGAGGGTAAGCACTAGTTCCTGGTGCTGGAGTGGGCTCAGACAGGCCACGTAGTGCTGGTAATAGATCAGAATGACAGTGGTGGTGGGACGCAGGAGTTCCAGGGTGCGAGTGCGGGTTTTGGGATTGAGTTCCTTGCGGCCGGCCCGCAGCAAGTACCACTGCAACAGGCTGTAGGTGAGCAACACGAAGACGACCTGATTGACAATCAGGCGAAAGGCGCACGAAGAGAAAGCCTCTAGGTCAGAGAAGCACTTCAGTTGGCGATGGCGCTCTTCAATGGTGGTGCGTAGGGCGTAGTTCTGACGGCCCCCTGTCGGATCATTAATAGGTGCGGTATCCAGCAGCACCCAGTAATCCTGATGACCATCGGCGTAGACTTCGCGGTTGACGATGGCGTTCAGGGGAACGGGACATGTCGAAAACGTCTCCAGCCCTGTGACCGTCGCGACTTCGGAACGAATCAGAGTGGTAGAGGCCGCTGGAGTCTGCGCCTGAGCCTTGGCTTTACGCCGGAGCAGGGTCTGCTGTCTGGCCTCCTCGCGCTTTCGAATGCGCTCGGGTCGATGCATAGGAAGCGGTCTGGGATGGGGTGGTGGCGGCACCCAGGGCTGGAAATCTAACACACCGCCTGCGGCCAGACTCACGACATCCTGATAGATATCCATATTGCGGCGCGCCGGAATCAGCACATCGATTCCCCACTCCTGTTTGCAGCGGCCGATCTCGGGGCCATCCAGGAAACCGCGGTCCACAATCAGCCGCTTGAGGACTCCCTGGCCATGGAACTGGACGAACTGCTCGACCAGGCTGTAAAGAATGGGGCTCTCGTGGTCCTTGCCGGCCGTGACTTCCAGGCCAGCGTAGAAAAAGAACTCGGCGGCCCGATTAGTGTGGATCAGGCTGACCAGCTTGTAGCAGCGGCGCAAGACGCAACGGGCCCGCTGTTGAGCTGTTAAGTTCCGGCCATCGACGGGGTGGTTGTGTTCGTCAAACAGTAGAACCGACGAACCCTCGTAGTGGCTGTTGTCGGGGACAAACAGATAAGTGGCATCCCCAATGAAAATCCCCTCGGAATCAAAGGCATGGTGCTGTTTGAAGATGCCCACCACGTCTCGGTTGAACCACCTCTGCAGCAACTTGGCATCGGTTCTCCGGGCCATCTTGCGTAGATAGTCCTGATCGCAAGGAGTCTGGCGATCGTACTCGTTCTTGTCATTGAAACCCTCACAGCGCAACGACACGTCTCCCGTCTGCGGGTGCGTGACCTTATGTCCCATCTGAGGGCCAAAGGCATGGATCATCCCACCCGAGCGCACTACATAGGGAAAGGCGTGGAAACGATGGACTCCGTGAAAGCGCAGGGAGATATCACTGGCAATGTAAACCCACAGGGGAACATCGTGTTTCTTGCACGGGGAAGGGTAAGTATCCGCCAATTTCTGCAGCACCTTTCTATCGGTAATGGCACGAAAGAAGTCCGCCTCGGACACTTCCCCCACCCCTTCAACATAATCAAACTCGCCCCGGCGAAACGCCTCCACCACCAAGGCATCGTTACGCTCAAAGAGCATCGCCGCTGAGGTTTGTTCAGTAGACTCTGCCATATCAGGGTGCCTCTCGGCGCAGCTTCTCGATACGATCCAGCAAAACCAACATCTCCCTGCAAATCTCCGACACCCGAGCCCGGGCTCGGCGAAAACGCAAATACTCTTGGCTCTTCTCACGCAGTTCGGCCAGTCTGTCAGGAGGGATCGATAGCAGCCGGGTCTTGCCAAGCTCACTCCAGCTGAGGACCATACTGCGATGCAGCTTGCCTTGTGTACAGGCACAGGAGGGCTTGCCGCACTTTCGGGCCATCTCATAGACATTGCCCTTGACCAGCGGGGTACGCCCGAAGACCACTTGCAGAGATCTTTGCAGGTCTGTCAGAAGACGCCGTAAGGCCAAGCGCAGGCGGCTGAGGTCTTGGAGTTGGTCTTTCTTCTGCATGCAGTGATATTATATCACATACAGATCATCGCAAGTCAAGACAAAAAATCCAAGACCTCAGCTAAAATGTTTGTGGAAGCTTGATGAGAACCTACTGTGGTGCGGGATCAGGAGCCTCTTTTTCTACTGTCTGAATTGCAGGTCCTGACAAGGACTTATTTAGGCGTGAGGGAATTCAAAAATGGAACACTTCCACGTTTCGACAATTGTCGAAAGGCCGAAATGAGGTGATATTGGGGCTACCGCTTAGCGCTCTCGTGGTGCTCTTTCGCTTTCTTGTAAATTTGCTCCACGTCCATCCCTTTGAAGATTTTTTCCTGGATAACGAGATAGTCGCCTTCTCCCTTAGAAAAATGGCGCAGGAACCTGACCGCCCCGCTATACCCCAGAGCGCTAATTAGCGCCTTAATCCCGCTATCCACCAGATCGCGGTCGCTCTTAACCTTGGCCATATTTCTCACCCTCGCCTCTTATGAACTCCACAGGATTGATAGCCTTCATCTTCAGCTTGCGCCGCCGTCTATGCCTTTCGAAGGCCGTAATCAGGGCATCATCGCATGTGACGAAATAATCGCATTCCGCAGTTTCAGCGCAGGCTAGGTGCACGGCATCTCTCGCCTTCACCTTGCTCCTTTTCAGTAAGCTTCTAGCTAGACTCATTATTTTTGGCGATGGGACAATTGTATCCGTACAAAGGCGCGATAACAACTCCACTCCTTCTTTTCTGTCCTCGTGAGGGTTTAAACTGTTCTCATAATCCAACATGAAAGACCATAATAACGCCAGCCTTTTAGCCTCGGCTAAGGCAAAGATGCCCTCAATGGCAGCGGTTTCCAGCCTGATCCTAAACTGATTCTGATCATCGAAGCATCGATTATAGACATTCATGTCGCAGTATAGTCTCAAATGGACTCCGTTCAGGTCTCAAATTGTCCACGGATTGTACGAAACTGGCGTGAAAGAAAGCAACGGAATCGGGGTTGGGTCTTGAATCTTGATCCCTTTCATCC
>LDXR01000038.1 GCA_001443495.1 candidate division NC10 bacterium CSP1-5
TTTTCCGAAAGCCAGTTCAAGACCCTCAAGTACCAACCCCAGTTCCCGCATCGCTTTGACTCCTGTAATCCTCCCCGTAATTCTTGCATCGAAAATCGCTGAAATAGGTAGAGGAAATCCTCCTCCCCAACTGGCGGAGACCCCGCCTGGAGGGAGGAAGTATGTTGGACAGAGTGGTAACACAGGAATCGTCGCAGGAGGCTGGTGGCAGCGCAACTCGGGATGCTCTGGACGGGCGGTCGCCGCCTGAAGCGCGCTACGGGACCCAGGGGGTGGCCCAGCCGGCGGGCGGTACACCCGCCGAGCCGGCAGGTCAACCAGTCGCCGCACCGGTTTCCGCCCGGACAACCGTCTCGAACCTGAGTCCAGGTGGGGCGACCCAGCCTAGCCAGGCGCAGGAGACAGGCGAGGAGGCTGGGGCTGGACGGGACCCGGAAGGGGAACCGATCCGTGTGCCCCCGCTGGCGGGGAGAAGCAAACAGCGTCGCCTGGTACGCAAGACCGAGGACCAGAAGAAGCAACCGTGGATTGGTCCCGAACAGCGCCTCTTATTACTCGATACCTGGCGGCGCAGCGGCCTACCGGCCGGCGACTTCGCTGCTCTGGTCGGAATCTCCAAGCACACCCTGTATGGCTGGCACCGCCGGTTCCTGGCCGAAGGTCCCGCAGGATTGGTGGAACACCGCCGGGGCGGGCCGAAGGGGAGTAAACTCCCGGACCTCACCCAGCGAACCATCCTGATGCTCAAGTCTTCGCATCCGGACTGGGGTTGTGAACGAATCAGTGACATGCTCTGGCGAGGACCGGCGTTACCCGCCAGTCCTTCGGCGGTCGCCCGTGTGCTGCACGAAGCGGGTTATGAGCTGGAAGAGACTCCCACCCGGCCGCACCCTCCCACCGTCCGCCGCTTCGAACGGGCCAAGCCCAACGAGCTCTGGCAGACCGACCTATTCACCTTCCTGCTCAAACGGCAGAACCGCCGCGTCTACCTGGTCGCCTTCATGGACGACCACTCGCGGTTCATCACCAGCTATGGGCTCCATGCCACCCAGTCGGCCGCACTGGTGATCGAGGTATTGCGAGCCGGCATTACGGCTTATGGTGTTCCCCAGGAGATCCTGACCGACAACGGTGCGCAGTATGTCACCTGGCGGGGCAAGAGTGCGTTCACCAAGGAGTTGGAGAAGCGTGGCATCCGCCAGATCGTGGCCAGTCCACGCCGTCCCCAGACGCTGGGCAAGATCGAACGATTCTGGGGAACGCTGTGGCGTGAGTTTCTGGAGACGGCCATCTTCCTGGACCTGGAGGATGCGCGGCGGAGGGTCGGTTGGTTCATGGACTATTACAATTTTCGCCGAACGCATGAAGGGATAGAGGGGCTGGTGCCTGCCGACCGGTTCTTCGGCGCGGCCCCCGACGTGCTGCGCACGCTCGAGGCTCGGGTGGCAGAGAACGCGCTGGAGCTGGCGCGCAGCGGGGTGCCGAAGCGGCCGTTCTATCTGACCGGTCAGGTGGGTGGTAAATCGTTCAGCATCCACGCGGCGGGTGAGCGGGTCATCCTGACAGACGGCAGTGGGAACCAGCAGGAGATCGACCTGGCGGGGCCGAACCAGGCAACGAGCGGGTCTGCGACCGGCAGCGCAGGCGAGCCGCCTGCACCACGGGGAAATGCAGCGCCGCAGCAGGAAGCGGCGGTGGTCGCCGAGCCTCTGGCTACACCCACGGAGCCGGACGTGTCCGCCGAGTGGCCGCAGGTGTTGTGTCCGGACGGCTCACCGCCGGAAGGATTGACCGAGAGTTCCAGTGCCGAGCCGCCGGCGCCTGGGGTCTCGCCGCTCGATGAGGCGATGCGGCAGATCGGCCAATCGATCGGCGGGAACGCAGGTACCGAAGGAGGTGCCCTATGAACCAGGTTCCTACCGAGCGGGGCAAATCGAGTCACCGTGCCAGTCCAAGAGTAGCACCGCCGGGCGGTAGCCCGGCGTCGCCACAGGTTGCGTGCCGCAACGGCAAGCCGCCTTTGGGACTGAAGAGCCCGGTAGCCAGTCTGGAGGCCAAGCGGATTGCGGCCTTGGTGCTGGAAGTGCTGGCCGGGACGCGCACCCCGGCGGAGGCGGCCGCGTCCCTCGAGGTATCCCTGCCGCGGTACTACCAGCTCGAGGGCCGGGCGTTCCAGGGACTGGTCGCCGCCTGCGAGCCGCTGCCGCACGGACGGCACAGTACCCCCGACCGGCAGGTGATCACTCTGCGGCGGGAGTTGGAACGCCTGAAGCGGGATCATGCCCGCCACCAGACGCTGGTGCGAGCCGCCCAGCGGACCCTCGGGCTATCGGCACCGGAGAAGCCGGTGAAGACGAGCAAGACCGGGCCGAACGGCAAGCCCAAACGGCTGCGTCGTCCCACAGCCCGGGCGCTCAAGGCCGTTCGATCCCTTCGCTCAGCCCTGGCCGAGGCCCCTGCCGATCCGGCTGGCCCGGCCGCCCCAGCGGCGGATGCATCGCAACAAGGAGCACGATCCGCAGGATCGTCGGAACCCTTGGCGAATTCCGAAGGCTTGGAGTTCTTGAACGGCGATATGCCGTAGTTTGCCTTCCCGTTCCGTTCCCCCCGCAGAGTGGGGGAACGGGGCGGGTGCCGGTGCCTCGGACGTCCCAGGACCCGGCACTCGCCAGCCGGGAATGGCCAGGAGAACCCAGAAAAAGGCAGGTACCATGAGTCGGCCAGGTTCATCCAATCGCGTCCTGATCGATCCTACGCGGTCGCGCGCACAGTTTCAGCCGATTCCACTGGGATCGGACCTGGCAACGCATGAGCGGCCCGTGGCGCTGGGGGGCATCGCAACCAGCCGACCCTTGCCCCGGCCGACGACGGGCCAGGCCACTGGCGGAGAAGCAAAGCGTGCTTGGCAAAAAAGAAAACCAAAGAGCTGCGATGTACCATCCGGCTCGGTACGCTGGATCGTACCCGAACGCACCTCGAACACAGAAGGGGCTAGCCTGGGTCCAGGGGCGGCAATGAGCACCCTGGTCGCGAGCAGGGATGCGCGCGAAATCGGGCCAGGGATGGTTCTGCAAACTACGAGGACGCATCCATGAACCGAGGTCGCCCTTCGCTGGGACCCAAGATCGTTCAGCACCTCGACGGACCGGCCGAGACCAGAGGCCGGCTCGAGACCCTGCTCCAGACACTGGCCGGCCAGTGCTCCGTCCAGGACGCCTGTGAAAGGCTCGGCATCAGCCAGGCCCGCTTCCACGAACTACGCAACTCCATGCTTCAGGCGGCCCTGGCCAACCTCGAACCGCGGCCCGCCGGGCGACCCGCTGCCGTCCCCGACCAGACCACCCAACGCATCGCCGAACTCGAACGCCAAGTGCAGGACCTCCGCATCCATTTGCACGCCGCTCAGCTCCGCGAGGAGATCGCCCTGGCCATGCCCCACTTGCTCCGCCCTCGTGATTCCACGCTAAAAAAAACTCCACCTCGGACCCGCCCGGCCAAACGCCGACGCCGGCACGAACCCCTTACTCCGCCACCCCTCTCCAGCGACAGGAGATGCGACACGTGAACCGTCTACGCCACATCTGGAAGCTCGAAGTCGAACCGCGCCCCTACCGCTTGGTACGACCAGGGCTGGCCACCCAGCGAACCCACCGAACCGTCGAACGCAACCTGCGCATCGCCGTCATCGCCTTCCGACGCTGGACCAAACGGCTCGGACTGCCACGCCAATCTGCCGCCAACCACCTCGGCCTCTCCACCCGCACTCTCGCCTACTGGGAACATCACTGGAACACCGACCGCATCCGGGTCATCCCTCGCGGCAGACCCCTCGAACGCTCCGACCGACTCATCCGAAACTCCGTCATCGACACCATCCACAGCCTCGGACCCTGGATCGGAGTCCCTACACTCGAACACTTCTTCCCCTTGGAACCGCGCAGACAACTGGAGAACCTGCTCGCCCGCTTCCGGCGCGTTTATCAAGAAAAACACCAGGTGCTCGTGCACATCCTACACTGGCATCGGCCTGGGACCGTCTGGGCCATCGACTACACCGACCCGCCCACACCTATCGACCGCCTCTATCCCCACATCCTCGCCGTGCGAGACCTCGCCAGCGGCTTCCAACTGCTCGCTCTCCCCGCCCCCGACCAATCCGCCCAAACCACCTGCGACGCACTCACCGCACTGTTCCGCCAACACGGCCGGCCCCTCGTCCTCAAGTCTGACAATGGCTCCGCTTTCATCTCGGAACAAACCGAACAGCTCCTCTGCGACTCGCAGGTGTCCTCACTCTTCTCCCCGCCGTGCACCCCTGGCTACAATGGCGCCTGCGAGGCGGGCATCGGTTCGCTCAAGACACACGCCCATCACCACGCCGCCCGCCATGGCCGTCCCGGAGAGTGGACTTGTGACGACGTCGAAACCGCTCGACTGCTGGCCAACGCCACCGCCCGACCCTGGGGATTCAACGCTCCCACACCCCAGGTCGCCTGGAAGCACCACTCGCCAGTCTCCCCGGAAGACCGACTCCTGTTCCGCCAGACTCTCGACGCCTTCCGCGTCGAAGCCCGCGCTGAACATCAGGCCGACCTCGAGCGTAAGGTCATCGAGAGTCTTTCAAGGCAGGAGCAACCGAACTCAAACGCCGAGGGGCCGCGGCCTGCTCGCGCAGGCCCCGACCCCTCGGGGTTCGTCCCCACAAACCACTATGACAAGGCACTCATCGATCGTGTTGCTGTTCGCCGTACGCTCGTCGCGCACGGCTTGTTGTCGTTCACCGGGAGGAGAATTACTCCACCTATTAAACCGCGAAAAGTTGCAAGAATTGCATAGGGGGTACAGCCGATCCGATCGTGTTCACGTCAGACCGGGACGACACGGCGGGGGGCGACACGAACAACAACGCGGCGGGGAGCGCTCCGTTCAACAGCAGTTGGGAACGGATCGAGTTCACGGGTACGAGTACGGGAAGTGTGCTGGACCACGTCGAGGTGCGGTACGGCGGGGCCAATTCGCTGGGCCAGGTGTTCGTGAACGGCGGCGAACTGACGCTGTCGAACAGCGTGCTGGGGAATTCGAGTTCGGCTGGCCTGCGCATCGCCGCGAGCGACCCCGCGGTGACCTGGACCACGTTCCAGGCGAACACGGGCGCCGCGGTGAGCATGGACCTGGAGTCGAACCCGGCGATCAGCGGCGTGACGTTGGTGAACAATGGTACCAATGGCCTTGTGCTCGACACCGGCTTGCTGGTCGAGGATGGTT
>LDXR01000039.1 GCA_001443495.1 candidate division NC10 bacterium CSP1-5
TGGTTTCCAGACATTGACCGCCCCGGGTCGAGAGCATGCTTTCGTGCAGCGATGCTGACGCTCGCCGCCGGGCCCTATCCTGCCGTTCAAGCCCGGTCGATGCGTGGGCGTATGGGTGGCCATCAGTCGCCGGGATCTGAGTCTGGATTCTGGCGTCGCCCCGAGAGTAGATTTGGTCTGGCATAACACTCTTTACAATCTGTCCGCTAGGACACACGTGCGTATTCCGGCCGAAAACGGCACTCATTCCGCTGGCAAAACGACACTTGTTCCGATCGAAATCGGCACTGGTTCCGAAGCAAATCGGCACCCCTGTTTGGGGTAAGCTAAACGAAGCGACGCTGGATAACAGGGCTGTTATTCTCGCTGGTCAAAAACCAGGAGGTTTAATGGCCAACACGAGGTTATCCATGCGTAAGATCAGAGATGTTCTGCGTCTGACCCACGACGCGCATCTGAACACGCGGCAGGTGGCGCTAAGCTTAAACATCAGCCGCAGCACCGTCACCAACTATCAACAGCGGGCCGAGAAGGCTGGGTTATCCTGGCCCTTGCCCGAAGACTTGACCGAAGAGGCGCTGGAGCAGAAACTGTTTCCGCCATTGGTCTGTATCGAAGCGCCGGGCAAAGCGCTGCCGGATTTCGATTACATCTACCGCGAGCTTAAGACCCACAAGAAGTTCAATCTCACCCTCGATCAGCTCTGGCGCGAGTATCGGGAACAGCATCCCGACGGCTACCAGTACTCGCAGTACTGCCAGCTCTATCGCGCTTACCGCTCTAAACTCGATTATTCCATGCGCCAGGACCACAAGGGCGGCGAGAAACTGTTTGTCGATTACGGCGAAGGGCTCTCGTTGATCGATCCGCAGACCGGCGATCTGATCAAGACCGAGCTGTTTGTCGCGGTCTGGGGCGCTTCGACTTACACCTTTGCCGAAGCTAGTCTGACCCAGCAACTGCCTGACTGGATCGGCTCCCATGTCCGAGCCTTCGAGTACTTCGGCTGCGCTCCCAAAGTGGTGGTCCCCGATTGCCTGAAGAGTGCGGTCAGCCGCGCCTGTCGCTATGAGCCCGACATTAATCCGACCTACGCTGACATGGCCTCTCACTATGGCATCTGTGTTATCCCAGCCCGGCCGGCGCGCCCAAAGGACAAGGCTAAAGTCGAGAGTGGAGTCCTCATTGCCAAGCGCTGGATTTTATCGGTGCTACGCCACCGCAGGTTCTACGCCTTGGCCGATCTCAATGCGGCCATTGGTGAATTGCTGGAGCGTTTAAATAACCGAACCCTGCGCAAACTCAAGCAATCGCGCCGCGAGCTGTTTGTTCTGTTCGATCAGCCCAACGCTTTGCCCCTGGTACAAAAATCCTACGAATACGCCGAGTGGAAGATCGCTACCGTCCACATCGATTACCATATCGATGTCGACGATCACTACTACAGCGTGCCCTATGAACTGAAGGGGCAAAAGCTCCACGTCCGGTTTACTGCTCACATCGTGGAGGTCTTCCGAAAGGGACAGCGGGTGGCCTGCCATGTCCGGAGCTATCTGCCCCATCGGCACACCACCCTCAAAGAACATATGCCGCCGGCCCATCGCAAATACTCTGAATGGAGTCCTTCCCGGTTTGTCCGCTGGGGCGAGAAGACCGGTCCCCACACCGCTCGTCTGGTAAAAACCATCATTGACAGCCGCGCTCACCCCGAACAAGGTTATCGGTCTTGTCTGGGGATTTTGCACCTGGAGAAACATTACCCCAAACAGCGTCTGGAAAACGCCGCCGCTCGGGCGCTGCGTTACTCCAATCTCTCGCTCAAAGCACTGCGCAAAATCCTGGAGAACGGTCTGGACCGCTTGGAAGAAAAAGACTCGTCGACCACAACACTGCCGGCCCACGACAACATCCGCGGCGGCCAGTATTACCACTGACCGGTGAAATTACAGGACCGCAGAAAAAACGACGCGTTTAAAGCCCCTTTAACGAACCCTAGCCGCTATTTCTCACCAAGAATTGAAAACCAATGCATGAGAGCATCCGAGCGCAGTTAATTAACACGCGGCGTGATTTTTTCCAGGATGCCGCGCCTGTTCTCATAGATTTGCGGGCCGCATTCGCCCGCAGAGCTGCACTCTGAGCATTCGACACGCCATCGACCCGCCTCGTTGGCACACCTATCCCTGCGTGGTGATTCCATCACCGAGTCCACCAAACAGCGGCGGGCGGGGTTACCCCCCGCTGGGGATCTGTTGCAGTCGCGCAAACACTCTTTGGAACAAACCCAGGTAAGGGTAGCTCTCCGAAAACGAGATCCACACCTTGCGCACCGTCACTTCGATCTGAGCGCCAATCTTAAACAGCTTGAGCCGTATCGTATCGCATTGCGCTTGGGCCAACTCGGTCCCCTGAAGTCCCAACCGCCGTAACGTCTGCATCAGGATGTAGGCGAACGACGAGAAGTAAAGTCGCAGCTGATTCGAACGCATCCACGCCGTCGAGGTCCGATCGGCAAACAGCCCCAGTTGCTGCTCTTTGATCCGGTTCTCCATATCTCCCCGCGCGCAGTAGAAATCCTCATAGAGAGTACGCGCGTCTTTCTCTTCGCTGGCAATCGAGGTCACGATGAATCGCGGGTTGGCTCCTTTAGCCAAGTATTCCGCCTTGCCCACTACCCGCCGCTCGCACGACCAGCTTTTGCGCGTGCGATAACGAAAATCTTTAAACACCCGCGATGCCTTCTGGGTTTGCTGCTGGAGCTGCTGCGCTTGGGCCATCTCGGCTTCGATCCCCTTGTTCAAGCGGTCGTTCTTGGCCAATCCCAACACATAGTCCACCTTCTCATTTTGCTCGCAGTAGCTCATGATCTCCTCGCGACAAAACCCCGAGTCCCCCCGTAGGACGATTCTCACCTCGGGCCACGCCGCCCTTAACTTCTTGACGATCCGTTCCAGCTCCTGGCGCACTCCGCTGGCCGGGTCCTCGCTGGCCACTCGCAACCGCGCACACAGCAGATATTCCCCCCAAAATATATACAGCGGCAAGTAACAGTAATCCCCATAGTACCCATGAAAAAACCGCCCCTCTTGATTCCCATAGATAAGATCATCGGTGGCATCGACATCAAGAACCACTTCCTGGGGTGCGATAGGCTGCGCTTGGATACAAACCTCCACCATCAGATCGTCGATCTGATCCCCGTGGGCCACAATCTTCTTGTAGCGGCTTTTCTCATTGGCCTGCTCGGGCGTTAGTTCTAATCGATTCAGTGTGCTCTTGCCCGCTACCCCCTTTCCTTGGTCACGTTTCCGCGCCCGCTCCATCCCACGGGGATCGCTCTTCTCGCACAGCACTCCCATCATCACGTCTTGGCGCAGGCGGTCATGGTCGTTGAGATCTTCGTACCCCAGCGCAATCCCATAGACCCGCTGACGGATCAGGGTCTGCAAACTGTGCTCGGTCCGTTGCGGATCGCGGTAGTCTCGAAAACACCCGGCAAACCGCTTGAGAATACCCAAACACCGCTCCACCTCGCGCAACAGCATCCCGCCGCCATCCGAACTGATCATCCCGCCGTCAAATCGCCCGATCACTTCGCGCCGTCCCAGTTGCTGAAATACCATCTGTTCTTGTATACACTGTGTCTTCATAAGGCCGCTCTTCTCCTTGCGCGTAACTGTTTGTTGGCACAACTTTTATGCCACGAAGAGCGGCCTTAGTCTTCTACTTTGGTGAGATATTCAGGCTAGCGATGGGAGCAAGGGGTAGACCACCCCCTACGACAATAACCAAACCGAGAAAGGAAACTCTCCGATGCTCAACGAACAAACCCTGCAAACGCTCAACGCCCTGAAACTCTTCGGCATGGCCAGAAGCTTCGGCGACAAGATCGCCCATCCCGCTGCCGCCGATCTCTCCCACCCGGAGTTCTTCGGACTAATTGTCCAGGACGAAAAAACCTACCGCGATAATCTCCGTCTTAAACGGCTCCTCCTTAACGCCAAGCTCCCCCAGCCGGCCTGTCTTGAAGACATCGATTACAAACATCCCCGCGGTCTGAACAAACAGACGATCTTAGAACTCTCCTCTACCGATTGGATTAGCCGTCATGACCCCGTGCTCCTGAGCGGCCCCACGGGGGTCGGGAAAAGTTATCTTGCCTGTGCGTTGGGCAACTTCGCCGCCCGCCAAGGTCATACCGTCCTCTATCTGCGCGCTCCGCGGCTGTTCGAAATGCTACTCCAATCCAAAGCCGACGGCTCCCATCTCAAAATGCTCACCCGCTTGGCCAAGGTTCAGCTGCTGATCTTGGATGATCTCTTCCTAACCCCGCTCGACGATTCGCAAAGAAACGATCTGCTGGAAATCGTCGAGGACCGCTATCAGAAAAATCCCACCATCATCACCAGCCAGTGCCCGATCAAAGACTGGCATGCCATCATCGGCGAGCCCACGGTCGCCGACGGCATCCTGGACCGCTTGCTGCACCACGCTTACAAAATCGAACTGAAAGGAGACTCGATCAGAAAAACCAAGAAATGATTAACTGACTTGCAACCAACACAACCCTTAGGCTATGTACAAATTCCCAGCGTCGCTTCGCTCCGACTTCTCGCACTGCCGCTTTGCGTCGGATCAAGTGCCACTTTGCTTCGGAATCGATGCCGATTTCATCGGAATACTCAAAAAAATCAAAGCGCGGTAAAATAATTTGTTTCAGCCGTGCTTTGTTGTCGACAAAATCTTTTTCGCTCCGAAAGGTCGCCGTCACGGCCAAGACGCGCTTCATGGTTTTTCGAAGCTGCGCCGTGGGAGTCTCTACCGCCATCGCGTTGAACCCTAAACAAATGCCTGTCGCGATCATTAAAATCTTCAGATATATGCTTCTTCCGATCATGCGAAATTCTCCTTCATGCGTTTGCAACAGACCAAACCTTGAGCCGTGATTCCGAGGCGACGCTTGCAGGGGAAAAGGATGCAGTGTTTTACGAAATCGCTGTAAACGAAAGAGGCCCGGAGTGGTGAGACTCACGGGCCCCTTTAAATTAAATCCGGCAGCGTCCTACTCTTCCATAGAGCGACCCTATAGTACCATCGGCGCTGGAGGGCTTAACGGCCGAGTTCGGGATGGGATCGGGTGT
>LDXR01000040.1 GCA_001443495.1 candidate division NC10 bacterium CSP1-5
GATGAACCAGTTGGCGGTCGCGAGCGAGTTGGCAGCTACGCACAGGGCGAGCGACACATAGAAGGGGTGGCGGACCCAGCGATACGGGCCGGTTGTCACCAGGGTGTGCTCCCTCCTCGTGACCACCGTGTCCGTCAGGTTCTTCCCCAGGCTGCGGAGGGTCCAGATGAGCAATGCTCCGGCAATGACGCCCACACCCACTCCCGTCCACCGGAGCGTTGCTGGCAGGGGCACCGAGGACCACACCATCCACGACGGATTGACCATGTAGGCGACGAGTCCCAGCATGCCAACGACGCCGACAGGTCGTAACGTACACAAAATGAAGAGGCCCTCTTGGCGCCTGTCGAGTTTCTCGCCCGTCGCCTGGGACTTGAGGCGATGGTACGCGACGATCGGAAGGAGCACGATAGAGCCGACGATGAGGATGACTCGAAACAGGTGATCGTCGTTCATCGCTAATTGTGTTCTGTGAGGCGCCGCCGCTGAAGCAGAACCGCCTTGGCGCGCGCCCAATACGTTTTCCGACTCTCAAGGCCAGTACGCCCACCGTTGATAGTGACCGAAATAGTTACGAAGTCCTCATCGTGATCCGAACGCGAAAGGAAGAAGAAGTCTTGCTTGCCAGATTTGGTGACGCCTATCGGCGGTACATGGAACGGACTGGACGCTTCCTGCCCCACATCGGTCGGGGGAAAGTCAGTTCGTATCGGGTCTGTCTATAAGGCCTTGAACGAGATAAGTCGCAGCACAGGGTATGACGGTAGCGATATGGAGACGGAGAAAATGATACGTATCGGCGGCCTTGGCCCCTTGTCGTTGCCCGGCATCCCCTGGGCAGGGCGCGAACTCCAGGACGGAATGGCTTTGGAGGAATAGGAGAGGTCGCCGCGATCCTCCTCCAGTGAGCCACCCCCAACCAATACCCGTCTACTTCAATCATTTATTTCAATGGGTTATGTTATATTGTCTCGAAAGAACATTACATTTATTCCGGGGGATGCATTGACCTTGGCGCTCAGTCCGTCGCAGCAATACTCGGACCGTGGTGACCGGTGCTTGTTGGCAACGGCAGGCTCCGGAGGACCTTGACAAGGTCTGCGAAAGCACTGAGAATCGGCGCATCAGATAGCTAGGCATTCTCG